>NZ_JBGAME010000002.1:0-562619 GCF_044223235.1 Mycobacterium sp. | reverse complement strand
GGCTATCTCGCGGTGGCACTTCCGGTGGGCGTACTCGGCTTGGTGCTGAGCAGGTGGATGTGGCGCGAATATTTGATGCGCAAGCGCGTCGATGGCCAATACCGAACCGCCGTCATGGCCATCGGTGAACGCGAAGCGGTCCAGAACCTCGCGAACGAGATCACGCGAAACCCCACCGATGGATATCAGGTCGTGGGGATCGGGATACCGGGCTACGGTCCGTCACGTGGCGAAAGCCTGATGGTCAACGGTCAATCCGTTCCTATCGTTGGCGGGGAGACCGATGCGCTGAACGCGATCCACACATGCGGCGCCGATACGGTGGCGGTCGCCGACACGGGACAGTTCGGGGTACTGGGACTCCGCAGGCTTATCTGGGAGCTCGAGCCGATGGGCGTGAATCTCGTCGTCTCACCCGGAGTGATGGATGTGGCGCTCAATCGACTTGTGATGCGACCGATTGCCGGTCTTCCGCTGTTGCACATCGAGAAACCTCAGTATCACGGGGCGAAGCGCTTTCAGAAGCGCGCCTTTGATTTTTGCTTCGCGATGGCCGCCCTCATCGGCACCCTACCAATACTTGTTATCACTGCCATCGCGATCAAGTTGAGTAGCAAGGGTCCCGTCTTCTACGCCTCCGAGCGCATTGGAATAGACGGCAGGCGGTTTTCGATGCTGAAGTTCCGCACCATGGTTGAAGACGCTGATAAACAGCTGGAGATGCTGCTGGACAGGAATGAAAGTGATGGTCTTCTCTTCAAAATTCGAGATGACCCTCGAGTAACACCTATCGGCCGCGTACTTCGACGCTTCAGCGTGGACGAACTACCACAGTTCATCAACGTGCTGCGGCAAGATATGAGTGTCGTCGGACCGCGGCCGCCACTGATGCGGGAAGTGGAAGCCTACGATTGTGACGTACAGCGAAGGCTGCTCGTGAAGCCGGGCATCACCGGTTTATGGCAGGTGAGCGGCCGATCCGATCTCTCGTGGCATGACTCCGTCCGCCTGGATCTCTCGTACGTCGACAACTGGTCGATGGTCGGAGATATCTTGATTATCGGGAAGACGATGCGCGCAGTGTTCCAGCGCACTGGCGCTTACTAGTGATATCTCCTCAGGCCGGGCAATGGCGGCTTCTCCAGGAACGGGCCAGGCCCTCCGCCGCGTACGAGTTTGATTGCTGAGTCCGGACATCAAGCTTCAGCCGGCGTCAGTTGAGGAGCGGTCGTTCCCGAGGCAGGGTGACCTCGCCGCGGCGCTGTTCGTCGTCGTTTGGGGTATCGGCTGGCCTGTACTGGTGTCAACGCTCAATTGTCCTTTGACGATTCCCCGCAACGACGCGTTCGCGTACAGCAGGATCGCCGAGGCGCTGGCCGACGAGGGCACGATCCACCTGGTCGGATACGGGAAGATGTCGCTAGTCGGCCACATCGCCCTCGCGCAACCATTCTTCGGGCAGATCGATGATCGCGAGGTCGCGGGAAACATCTTCGGCATCGTCATGATGACGATGGCGATTCTTCTGAGTTACACACTCGCTCGGTGTTTTCTGCGACGTGGGCTTGCGGTTCTGGCCACACTCACCCTGGCGTTCACGCCGGGCCTGGCCAACACGACGCCCACATACATGACCGAGCCGACGTTCCTGTGCCTCATTGTCGGGACTCTGCTCGCCGGTGTGGTCGGCTTTAGATCATCGAGCCACGCCCGGCACTGGCTGGTTCTTGGTGCGGTCCTCGGACTCACCAGCTTCACGGTTCGCGAGTTCGGGATAGTCGCTCCCCTCACGATTGTCGCAGTCTTTGCTGTCACGAACCGGGTCTCGCGGGCCTTCGCGGTCAGCGTAGCGGGTGCGGTCGTCATCGCATGTTTGGCCTTTTACGAATGGCACCAACACCTTCCCGGCCTCCAGACGACGGCGTTCGAACTGCACCCCCATGGGCTCGTCTTGCCCCCACGCGCACTGTTCACACTGGGCTTCTATGTGTTGCCGGCGACGCTGCGGCCGGCACTGGTGTTACTGCGCGCCCCCAGCCGACTCACCATCACCGGCGCAATCACCGCGGCTGTGCTGGCACTACCCGCACTCGCCGTCAGTCATCAACTCTTTCTCGACGACATGCTCGGACGATGGGGCGTCAGCGGACAAGCCGTCTTGAGCGGCACACGGCCGATGCTCTTTCCGCGGCCCGAGTGGATGGTGCTCCATGCAATCGCGCTTGTCGGCGGAATCTGCCTCGTTGTGGTCCTACTAGATCTCGGCAGGCGCCGACGACAGAAGCGCGGGCGCGATGCTCTCCTGCTGCTGGAGGCCTTTGCCGTCGCCTACGCGATCGGGATCGTGGTGTACGGGACGGTCGCAAACCAGCTCGACGACAGATACATCTGGCCACTGGTGCTACCGGTCGCAATCATCATCATCGGGCGCACACAGCGCCCTGTCGTCGACCAAGAGAAGCTGCGCACCCCATGGCTCGCGGTGGCGCCATTGCTCGTGCTTCTCGTGACCAGCACTGCCCTGAATCAGGATGCGGCCGCCTACGATGCTGCGCGCTGGGAGGCCGCTCAGGGGCTGGTCGACGCGGGTGCTTCGCCGCGTGACGTTGACGGCGGGCTGGAATGGGAGGGCGCTCACTCGCCGGCCATTGCGAATCTGGACACAGCCCACAATCTGGCGATCGACCCCTCGGATCCGTACTACACCGGCTTCTGGCTCCCGGCACACCGGTGCTTCGTCGTCAGCAATTCACCACCTGATCCCGGTGCAGAGCCCCTGACGACGCGGACCTACCGATCGCAGCTTGGCCTCAACACCCGAACGTTGTACGTGTGGTTACGGCCCGGACCAGGGTGCGAATCGAAGCTCGGCGGGTTGGGCGGCCTCGGAGTTCTGACGACGGACCGCCCAGCATAGACCTGTCGATTCACGAATGGCAGAAGCGATTTAGCTCTCGTACTTCATGAGGGACGTGTGCCCATGACACGGACTGGGCGGACGCCGCCGTTTGTTGAAAACGGTTCCAGCGCTGACTCTTCTGACTCTCCAACTGCCGTACACGGGCGGGGCTCGTATCTGCACGGACTGCGGCCGCCAACCCGGTGGTGGATACTCGCCGACGCGCCTGTCAACGGCCTCGCGGAGCAGGTCGCCATGTCCGGTGTGACGGGCCGCACTCGTCAATGAGATCACACAGCAGCCCGCGTAGGCCGGCATGCCGTCCGTCACCGCCCCCGAGACGTGCTGCTCGGGGGATGTCGGCCGCGGCCGGTCATCCGGCTGCCCTGGGCGTGGACATCGAGCACGTTGAGTAAGACTGGGTGGCAGCGGTGATTCAGCGTCATTGCCTCAGCCACTACATCGAGATCCAAACCAATTGGGGTGTTGAGAGATTCGTCCGCTTCGCACATCCCATCGTGGAGATCCGCCGTTGTTCTGACCGCCTCCGAACCCGACCTCGCTGCCGTTCCGCGACGCCGACCAATCCGCGATCAGCCTCGTAGCGGTCCCACGTCTGAGGGGCATATCTCCGTACCCTTGCGGGACATTCTGTGCCACAACATCTTCCGTGATAGTGTTCGAGATAAGAGAAGTGGTACCAAGTGGTCCTCGCCGTTGTAGAGCCAACGATGCCACAGCACCGCCGGCGGACTCTGACCCGCCAATGACCACGCCAGGCAGAATAAGGTCGTGGCGTCGGGGGGTATCACAGGCCTGTGATGAGTAGCGAGCGGAGCAAGCGTGACAAGTACAGAATCCGACGACGGAGTACCGCTCCTACCTTATCCACAATCCAGCGGCGAGCGGGCGCCGAACGGCAGCACGTTCTTCGTTTCGGCGCACGGAGACGACGGAAATCTCGGGACTTCCGCCGACGCTCCGTGGAGAACCCTTGGGCGTGCCATGAACGAAGATTTTGCCGCGGGGGATCTACTGCTGCTTGAGCGTGGTGGCACATTCTTTGGGCAGATCAGAAAGACACCAAGGCCGAGTACGGGCTTGCGGTGGACGATCGGAGCGTACGGATCGGGACCACAGCCCGTTGTGAGTGGTTACAAGATCCTCGATCAAGCCGCCCGGTGGGAGGCCGTTGGCGGCAACATCTGGCGAATCGATATCACGGAGCCCGCCGCATTCAGTGGTAACACGTCCAACACCAGCTGGAACATCGGTCATCTCCGGGTCGGAGAGGATGTTTTCGGCGTCTTGCGGGAATCGACATCGGCGCTGACGGGCCAGTGGGAGTTCCATTGCGCCGCTCCACATCTGTATGTCTACTCCGCGCAGAATCCGACCGTCGCGGCGGTCTCAGCGGGAGGTCTCCGCGCTGCCCCCGACGGCCCTCTGATCAACGTCCGAAGCAATACCGAAATCCTGGACTTGACCCTGACAGGCACTGGCGGGACAGCGATCACGAGCCTGGGTGAATTTGTGGACAACGTTCGAGTAGCCGGAAACACGATTCACCACGTTGGCGGTTCGGTGCTCACAGATCAGGGAAACGTGCGCTATGGAAACGGCGTGGAAGCCTGGATACCGTCGAACGGTTGGATTGTCGAGGACAATCTCATCTATGAATGCTACGACGTAGCGCTAACGTGTCAGGGCAACCAAACGTACGGCTTGACGATCAGCGATATTACGTTTAGGCGCAACATTTGTCACCATAATTCGCAGAGTATCGAGTTTTGGTCGTCGGGAAACCCAACCATCGATGGAACTGGCTTTTTCAGGATCCTCGTTGAGTCGAACATATTCTCGTGGGGTGGATACGGCTGGGGTGGCCCGGTGCGTCCGAATCAAGATCTGAGATGCCAGATCTGGACGGGTTTTTGGGAGTTGCCGACTGACATCAAGGTGCAGGGGAACACTTTCAACCAGGCCTTCTCGTTCTACCGATTTTCGTACCCGCATCGGCCTGTCGGCTTGATATGTCAACGCAACGATATAAGACTCTCATCGGGCACAAGGATGGAATTCCTCGAGCCAGACACGATTAATGACGCACAGTCGTGGGCATTGCGAGAAGCCGTTGAGTTCGATTCAACCTTTACGGTATTCGACGGTTCATAAGGGCGCGCCTCCACCGGCGCCGGACCGCCGCGCGCCGATCCACGCACCCTCATGAAGCTCGTGACGGATCACTACCGGCACTAGTCGCTACGGACATCCTTGGAACAAGCCGTGGGCCTCCCATTCGGGATGCGACTTCATACTCTCGGAGCACCAGGCCTGGCCTTCGGGCGTGCTACTCCTCCAGTACTCCATGTTCTTCTCTTCCCTGGCCGCCCGGCCTTCTGGACTTGCCGCCGAGTTGCCAACTTCGGTGGCCGATGCCAACCCTGCATTGCAGTTCAGGGAGAGCAGGAACCTGCTCTTATCGTTGCTGTCTTTCTGCCAATGGGTAACGATGCACTCGTCCATCGGCAGCCTGGTGCCAAAAACGGTCGCGATGACAGGGGTCGAACTCCACGCGCCAATCTGCGTTCGGGCATCTGCGTACGTCTTGCCCGTCAGGGAATCCGCCATGGCGACGCCACTGCCGAGTGCGGCCGCCGACACCGCCGCAGCACCGACGACAGCGCCACCCCGAGCAATGACCCTTTTCACGTGTGACCACCCTCCAAATCCGGTGTTAGCGACACGCGTGTCCACCGCGTGCCACGGCCAGCCGCGGGGGCGCCTGTAGCGTCTGTCCCCCACTGGATTCTCAGCCGAGCCTGACTGAGGTGAAACGTTCGGAGACTGAATGGATTCGTACACGGCATTCCTGCTCCGATCCCCCCGACGATCTAACTCGCAAATTTCTGCTTGTTAGCTTCATTGACAACGTTGGCCCGAGATCGCATCCCCGGGTTCCACGAAGCTACCATCCCGTTGCGCGCGCGGCAATGCACTTTTGGCAAATTGATACCGAGACTTGACATCAACGGTGGGCGGAGACTTCGATCTTGTCTGATCAGGCATCTATATGCACTACAGACAGTGTGATCACCGCACCGACACTGCGCCCCGACAATCGCACCCGGGCGAGCAGCGTGCACCACGGTGCCGTACATAGCAATCTCTAGTCGAACATGCCCCGGCCATCCGGAGCCCGCCGCTGATTCGGCGGCGACGCGGCCTACCCACGCCGAAAACTGCATCGACAGATCACTTAGTGGCAAAACAAGCATCGACTTCGGCCATGAACCCACGACTACGCAGAAGAGAGCCCCCACACTCAGCAGGACGTCGCAGTCCCCGCTACCGGGCCGCCCGGATGCCCCATCCCACCGAGCACGCTGTCCCGGGCTGCTGCGGCCTCAGAGAGTGCGCTGTTCCTACGGGCGCTGAAGAAGTGCCAGATCGTAGATGCGGTGAAGCCCATCCAGATGATCGCCGTCAGTAACGATTCGGCGCGCTACCGCCTGCCTGAACTCACGCGTTCCAGCTCGATGGACCGCGAGTTCGCTCTGGATAGCCCCCGCGAGGCCCTCCACATCCTCAGCCGCAAAGACCGTACCGGTGTCAGGGGAAACCATCTCCGGAAGCCCCCCGCGGTTGCTTACTATCGCCGGAACTCCGTGCTGAAGACTCTCCCGCACGGTGTAGGGACTATTCTCATCCCAACGAGAAGGATGAACCGTAACTGCTGCGCCATCGAGGATCTGCTTTAGCTCGCTCGGTTCGTATCGTCCCAAGAACTCAACATTTCGAAGTGCAAGCTCGGATGCCAACATCCGCAACTCCCCCGCCGCGTTTCCGGAACCAGCGATCCGAAGTCGAGCGTTCGGAATTCCAACCTGAACAAGTTTCCACGCCTTCAGAAGTGTGTCGACGCCTTTCTCGCGGGACAATCTGCCGGTGTACGCCACGGTGTTCTCCCAACCGTCTGCCGCATTCCGCGCAACCTCCGAACCCCAAGAGAGATCGAGGTATTCGATCGGCCCTGCAATCCAGGGGGACGCGCGCAGTGTAGACGCCATGAATTGCGACGGTGCGTGAATGACAGTGCCCGAGCGACGCCATACCTTGTCGGATATCGGAAGTTCCACTGCGGCGATGGCGCTCGGAACAATCGAACCGCGAACGCATTGCTTAACCAGAATATTCGAAGCGCGCTTCAATGTAGTTTGGTGTAGGCAGGCCGTACATCTTGTCTGATCATGGTCGTTCCAAAGTCGTTGGCTTGCGCATACGAACTTGTATTCGTGCGCTGTCGTTACGCTCGGTATGCGATTGACCCGTACGACGTGCCCCACGCTCGGGGTGAGTTGTCGACAAGTCATGTGAAAGTGGACCATTTCGGGATTGAACTCGCCGACGACCTTCTCGAGCTTGCGAGCGACTGTCCGAGAGTAGACGGAACTCGCTGCACTGATGGCCGCGTGAGCCCCGTGTCCGGAGAAGTCTCGATTTGGAGTGAAGGTGGCGCGGCCAGCTATCGAGTCCAACACTTGAGAACCCGGCGGAGGCGACATTCCGAAGAAATGCAGTTCGTGACCGGCGTTCTCGAGGTTGCGCGAAAGCCAATCGATGTACGTTTCCACCCCGCCAACGTGATGGAGAAACTTATTTACAATGAGGATCTTCATGCACAAATCTCCATTTGACGGGCGTGATTGCAGGGACTGACCATGCCGGCTTCTCCCTTCGGGGCTAATAAGCGCAGGTGCGCCCGGACCGGTTGGAAGTGAGGAGCCTGTGGCGGTCCTCAGCCGTATCTGAGTGCCGTGCCACGTACTTCATCGCATCGTGCGGCGACGGGAAGAACGCCAGTGTCTGAAACCACTCACTGTTCGAGTCTTGGCCGGTGGCAGCAGCCCACGCATGAGCATTATCGACCGTATATCGACCGGGGAATTGAATGCGAGTCTGCGGCCGGAGCACGATCACGTTATGGTCCATCGTGTATCCGCTGAGTTTGTCGTGCCCGCCGGCGGGAGTTGCTATGTATGAGTCGTACGCATTGAAGATCGTGTTTCTCGAGAAATCGATTCCGGCAGGATGCTGTCCGTCTATAAGGATGACGCTACCAATTCCAGGCTGGACCGGTACCGTCGAGCTTCCCCATGGACGTCCGGTGTTCATGCAGAAGTTGCTATTAACGCTGCATCCGATCGACGCGCCCTCCGGGCTGCGAACAGGGCCATATGCGCCGTATCGGAAGACCCGTGCCGTATTCCAGACCCTGTTGTACTCAAATGTGCAGCTTGAGGCCGCGACTACCGACCCGTGAATGCCGTCTGTCACCGAATACGCAGTGTCATAAACATCAAAGATGTCACTAGACCTCACGTGCGCAGACGATGCGCCCATGGCCAAGTCGATGGCGTTGCCGTATCGACGGCCCGCAGCCAATTCGGCGCCACCGATCTCGTGAATGAAGCAATCAACGATCTCCGTATTATATGCGCCATTTTGCTGATAGCCGCTGCCCCCTGAACCAACGATGTCGAGACCGGCTATCAATAAGTCACTGGTCGCGCCGATTATCGGGCCGTCGACCGCTATCCGCAGGTCCTCTGTTGCGCTAGTAGGATTCTCCGGTAGATATACGAATAGATGCCTTCCATCACTATAGAAATCCCATTCCAACCTGAGTTCGTGTATGCCCCACTTCTTGGAGCCCTCGATGCTTCCATCCACTCGTAGGAAGCCGACATTTCCTGAACGATTTTCCGTGTTCCCGCCCAATTTGGCGGTGTCCACGAGGTCGACGCGCCATATACGCGGCGCAACCGGCGTCCACGCATCCGCGCGGTCGACCACTTTGTATGCGCTGATGATCGGCCGCGCACCTGAGCCGTAGCCGGTGATACCGAGTCGCGATGGAGGCTGGCCGGCGGGACGCTCAGTTCTGATGTTTCCGAAAAACTCGTCACCGCGGCGAAATTTGATCGTATCGCCAGACAGTATTGTGCCATCGGCAATTGCATTGTTTATACGGGCAATCGACTGCCAAGGATCGTCGCGTGTGACGCCGGAATTGCTGTCATTGCCAGATGCCGAGACGAAGTAATCGCGACCCGATTCGAACTTATAGGCGACCGCACCTACCGTCACCGCGGTGACGATCCCCGCACCGGCTGATATCCGTAGGAAGGATCGGCGATTCATATTCTGAAATCGGCTCACATCAGCAAGTCTAACCCGGTTTTAATGCCTGCATCGTCCTGCAACATCGCCCTCCTGCCGGGACGCGATGGCGTATAGCGCACACCTCCCCGAGCGCGAAAATTTACTAAATACTAGGTAAGTCCCCGATCGGTTTCAATAGAGGACGGTCGCAATGCCCACTGTATGAGCCATACGCTCAAGCGAATCTGTTCGACAGCCCAACCACGGCCGCCCCGACGGAGTGCGGATGCACTGAAAGCGCACGACGCCGCGATCAGCCGCAGAATTCCGCCGATCAGAACGGCGAGCCGACCACGCCGAATGGATTCCGAACCACTCCAATCAGCCATCGATATGCTCGGCGCCAGCGCAAGCTCGGCGATACGTAACCATCTTTGCGAGTCGTCGTTCTTCTTCCGGCTTGCGCCGCCAACGTGCTCAGCAGCCAGGCGTTGATCCACCACGACTCGGTAGCCGTTGACACGGGCCCGATGGCAGATCTCTTGGTCTTCCAGGTACATCGGCATGCGTGTGTCGAGGCCCTTACCGAACACCTCGCCCGCAATCGCCATGAATGCGCCGCTGGTGATATCGACGTCGATCAGTGCAGCGTCAGCCTGGGGCTCGATGTTCCGTCGCCGGGTCAACATCAGCGCGGCGGCGTTCGGCGTGCCCATCGTATCGGCGATCAGCCGTCGCGCATTCCAGCGACGACGCATACTTCCGCGTTCGACCACCCCCTCGCCTGTCACCAACTTTGGAGCGGCCACACCCACGCCAGTCACCTCGAGAGCGCTGACCACTCCAGCGATGGTCGCCGAACTCGTTGCCACATCGGGGTTCAGCAGCACCACGACCCTCGGGGCGCCCCATTTCGCCACCGCAAGCGAGTACCCCGTGTTGACACCAAGGGCGAAGCCCGAGTTGAACTTGTTGACCAGGCTGATCGCGCGATCGGCGTGATTGGACAACTCCTCAGCAGCGAATTTCACCAGCTGCGCGTCGTCGCTGTTGTCCAGAACCACCAACCGGTTCACCGTGTCACCGGCCAACCACTCTTGTAGTGCCGGAAGCAAATTCCGAAACGTCGTCGCCGATTTGTAAGTGACGACGATCGCCAGCACATAGCCCGGCTGCGCCACACTCAAGTGCCGACCGGCGCGTCCCGCCTGATTTGAATTCATACTCACGAGCATGTTGGAAACCGACTCTCCCCTGATTAACGAGCTTCAAGCCTGAATTCGGCCAGCCCGGAGCGGACTGGCACATCATCTTCTGGGACGCCAGCACGATATTGGTAGCAAGCGGCTCCGACGACAAACCAGAACAGCATCTGATGTTGCGTAAAGAAGCCGGCACTGAGCAATCCTGGCAATTGCAGAACGAGCACGCTCCACATCGGATTCCGGAGATTCCAGACGGACTTTATAGCGATGACGGCGTATAGGATCGCCAAACACACGGCCGCCACCCAGCCCGCGCCGACAAGCGTCTGAATCAGAGAATTGTCCAGGAAAAGGAACCTCATGAAGCGGGCGCCCGCCTCGGTTATCTTGTACTGATCCGCCGGACCCCACAGATTCGATCCGTCGAGTGCTGCCGCGACCAATCGTTCACGATACGCACTCGAAGCTGAATAGTCGGTCTGCGTCTGCATATCGACTTTGGCCGAATAGACGGCATATACGGACACGCCGACCACGGCGAACGCGGCCGGCAATATCAACTGCCGTGTAGCGCTGCCATACGACCACCGAAGTATCGCCAGTCCCATTGCTATGCCGACGCATATCAATCCCGACCTACTGCCGGAAAGGAACACTGCCGCGGTGCACAATGCGGCCGCCGGATACTTAAACCGGCTGTGCGAGGTTAACCATAGATATAGTGCCGCCGCGAGGATTCCGCTCAATGCGATGCTGTGCCCCCACGTTACCTCCGCCCGGAGCATGCCACCGCGAGTTTGTACGTCCTGAAGAGATCCTGATCCCTCATTCAGGATGGGGAACAATTTGCCAATAGTTATGCAGGTGTCCGCTGTCTTCCCGTCGTAACCGGTACGCTGCGCGGGCGTGAGGGCGGCAATCTCACTTGCGCCTGGACCGGTACAACGCGATGTGCCATTCAACAGGGTTTCGAATATTGCGAACACAGCCAGCGTGAGACCGCCCCACCGAATAGAGTCGAGGATCTTGGCTGGAGAATTGTGCTCGCGCTGCGCGAGGAGCCCGAATACGAACGGCACAGCCCAAAAACCGACCGGAACGGTCGACGCGGCCGCGATTCCACCGAGGACGTAGCCGCCGACGGTAAAGGTCAAGAACAATCCGGCGACGACCGCGACCAATGGCGCGTCAATCCGTATGTCGGCACGCCCGCGACATATGACAGACACGATCCCGATAAGAGCAATCGCACACGGCGGGTACAGGTGTCCCGCGCCTGGAACTGCCGGCGCGACCCAGACCGGCAATACGACCATCGACCAGATGAACGTCTGGATGGGGTATCGCCACGCACAGACAAGGACGATAGGCACGGCCAATAGGGCGCATACCAAGAGCAAAATACTCATGACTGCGCTCCTCTCAGCTACGAATGTTGGATGACGATGTCGATTTGGATGACGATGGCGGAAGGTGCTTCGCCGACTGGCAGAAATACGACTAGAACCGCCGCGACTTTGGAGTGTTGCTGACGACGACGCCTACCGGGTTCGCGCCAACCGCGCGCAACTCCTTTACCGCGTCGCGAAGCTCCGCCTGTTTGGTGTCCTTGTAGCGGGCCACGACCAGCGTGCCATCGGATTCGTGTGCGAACACTTGTGTATCGGATCCGGACGATAGTGCGCCGCCGTCGATCAGTACGTAATCGAACTTGTCGCGAAGATCGTCCATCAGACCTCTGAACCTGTTGGAGCCGATCAGTTCGCTGGCGACGGCCGATGAGGGCATGCCTGAAGGAAGCACACTCACTCCATCGAAAGCTGTGGTTTGCAGCACCTCGGCCAGGTCCGCTCGTCCATCCAGAATGTCGGTCAGGCCCGAGTCGTTGGGAATGCCCAGATAACGGGCTACCGCTGGGGCCTGCAGATTGCCGTCGACGATGACGACCGCCAGATTCGCCCGCGCCAACGATCGGGCGAGGTTGATCACGACCGTGGTTGTGCCTGCGCCGGGCCCAGGACTCGCAACGGTGATCGCCTTCGGCGGCACGTTGGAGTTCAGGAGAACCAAACTGGTCCTCAGTTGCCGGTACGCGACACCGCTGGGTGTGGGCGGATCCAGGCTCACGACGTGGGATGCGCGGGCTTCGGAATCGACCGGGACCGCGACGAGGACGGGGAGGTCGCCTGATTCTTCAACTGCTTCCCTACTCTGTATCCGCGTATCGAATTGCTGGCGGAGGGCGGCCAATGCGATGCCAAGGAGTAAGCCGGCAATTATCCCAAGCGCGATATTGCGATCAGTCTGGGGCGTGACCGGAGCGCCGGGGACCGTAGCGTGCTGGTCCACGACGACCTGTACGTACGATGCACTCGGTGGCTGCCACGGCGGTATCTCGAGCTCTGTGACCATCGAGACGAACTCTTCCGATAGTGCGTTTGCGAATGTCGCGGCCCGCTCGGCCGAGGTATCCCGGACGCTGACATCGATCAAGACGTTCTCGGGGCTGGACACTGCGGTCACCTTCGCCGCGAGATCCGGCGCACTTATGTCGAAGCCATTGTGATCGATAGTCCGCTGGGCCAGGTCGGTTCCCATGATGAGCTGCGCGTACGACGCGACTCGCTGCTGGGAGAACAGGTTCCCGTTATACGCTTCGTTGAGTGAATTTGCGGGGGTGGCAACGAACAGCCTCGCGGATGCCGAATATATTGGCGTCACGTTAAGTGAATAAGCAACTGCCAACGCGGCGACGACAAACGTGGTCGCCAAGACCGTTATCCAGCGGTCACGAAGTATCTTAAAGTAGGCGTCGATTTTCATGCGTGTCAGCTTTCTTATTCGTTACCGAGCTTTGAAAGATCAGTAGTCACGTATCCGGATCCGTTGCGTTCACCTTCTCTGCGCGCATCGAACGCGTCCGGATCCTGGGATGCCGTCGATCGACTACTATCTCGAGAATCTCGAGCCAGGATCATTTCGCGGCTCACCCCGCCGCGCCACCGCGAACCGCGTTGTTCCCGAAGTCTGTGGCGTCCCTCGCCTCGAAGGGTGACTCGCCGGCGGAATGCGGCGAGCGCCGGCATTACCGATGGAATGTATTTCAGGCGCGATCCGAGAAGAACGTACACGACCATGAACACTGCCGCTCCGGTGCACAGCGGAACCAGAGCCTCCCCGCGCGTCGCCGGCGATGAAATGAAGCTGATCGGTGCGGCGAAAGCGGCTGCAACGATTCCGATGCAGAAGGGCCCGCAGACCGGAACGAAGAAGTCCCGTAGCGGGATCCGCAGTACCCGATGAATCAGCGTTACCGCGATTATCTGGCCGCTCGCGCTCGCGACGGCAACGCCGACCAGCACTCCGAAGAACCCGAACGCATGACCAAGGAACGTCGACAGGACCACAACCAATACAGTCGTGATTCCCGCCGCTACCACGATGACGCCCATCTCGTTGATCGCGAGGACGGTCGAGGTGAGAACTCCGGTGGCTACATTCAGCGCAAATGTCAGCGAAAGTACGATAGTCGCCGTGCGCACATCCGAGTGAGGGATTCCCAGCCAGAATGGGATGGCACTTGCGGAGACCGCCACCAGGAGGAAGGGAAGAAATACGCTGACTGCTGCGTTTTTCGTGGTGAGTTCTACGTACTGCTTGCGAATAGCGTCCCGACCGTCGGCGGCAAATGATCGCGTGAACTTGGCAGTCATCGCAGAGCATGTCGCGACGCCAACAGAACGTGTACCGAGCGCCAGCCTGTTTCCAAGCTCGTAAGCCGTTGCCGCCGCTGGGCCAACCACGATTCCTGCTACCAACTTGCCCGTATGCAACTGAATGATGTCGGCGACTGCGATCGACTGACTCTTCAGTCCGAATGGCAGGATCTGAGACAACGTGCTCCACCGGGGCAGACCCACATGGATAGCTCGTTCATCTGCTACTACGCACACCAGGATGACAAGCAGACCGACTGCACTACCCGCGACGCTGCCCGTTGCGAACCCACGAAGCGACGGTTGCACGATGAGGAGGCCGGCAACGCCCCCGATGGCGACACCGCTGGTGTAGAGAGCGATTCCCAGTCCAGACGGTAGGACACTTCCTCGCCCGAACGAGGCGGCAGCGAAAGCTTTCCCGATCAATCCCGCGATCAGGATGCAGATCGAGGATAGGAACAAGTACTGGGTGAGGGCCTCGTCCCCGGTCCTGATGACCGATTCCAGAAACGACGGAAAGGTCAACGGAACGAGCAACAGCGCTCCACCGAGGATTACGAGGACCATCAAACTCGTACCCAGCGTTGCACGTTCGCCGTGCCGGTCCCCCCTCGCATGGAAAAGCGCTACGAACCGCGTCACCGATTGCGATACCCCGAGATCGAACATTGCACCGTACTGGGCGATTGCACCGGTCATCGCCCAGTACCCGTACTGCCGGAACCCGAGCTTATTCACGACAAAGGGAACCGTGGCGAAGTACGCGATATAGCCGATGAACAGCGGAATGAGTTGAGACGTTGCACCAGCCTTCAGTGAGCTGGTGCCGATCTTACGAGTTCGCGTTTCGGTCACGACTCAACAGCCCATCATCGGACGCAGCGGTTTTGTCGTGCAGACGCTCCACAGATGTCGCCTGAGCTCAGAAGTCCGGTCACGCAAGGGTATTGGCGAAGACACGACGACGGTCCTTGCCGCCTTTGCCATCTCACGAACCCACAGCCAGCGAGCGGCGTTGCGGAGCTTCTTGTCGAGTTTGTCGTTCTTGGCTATGCCCGCGGCTAGCCACGCGCTATCGAGCCACGCCCTTCCGCTGTGTCGGTTCACCCCAGTAACGGAATCGTCGTGGTGCCACCTGATCGAAAGTTCGGTGTCGACCCACGAGGCGTCAGACTCGGCGAGGATTCGGATCCAGGCTTCCATATCGTTCAACTGCTGCACATTTGAGTTGAACCCGCCGACCGCGATGATCGTTTCGCGGCGGACCATCACAGACGTTGGCTCGCCAATCCAGTTTGCCGAGGAGTGTGAGCGCAGGTACCGGTAGATGATCGATCGACCATCGTTCATTTCAGACAGTGGCTCGAGTGGACCGTGCAGTGATGAACACCGGCGGCGCCAGTCCTCATCGTTCGTCTCGATACGCCTCGGCGCAAACGCGAGACCGATCGAGGGGTCGCGGAAGCGTGGAACGAGGGTTGCGAGGCATTCCGGGAGGAGCTGGTCGTCACTGTGGACGAACTGCACGACCTCGCCCCTGGCCTCCATCAGGCACTTATTGTGGTTACCGATAACCCCAATATTTGTGGGGTTCCTGATGTATCGGATCCGCGGGTCGTCAAACCGTGCAATTTCTTCGCGGGTCGCGTCCGTCGACGCATTGTCCACGATCAAGCATTCGAAATCCTGGTACGTCTGAGCGAGGACGCTCGATATACACCGACCGATGGTCGTCGCGCGATTGTGGGTCGGGATGCAGACGCTGACGTACGGCGAGCCGGGATCCTTGCGTGGACCGCGCGACTCGTCTGCGACGGCGTCGTCGCCTGGCATCAGAGCCTGCCCCACGTAGGCCTCCCACCGTAGACGGCGGCAATTCTAATCGTTTGCCCGCGGCTCCTGCGGACGTTTGCTGAACACGGATCGCGCAACAGCACGCCAGCACCCCGACCTATCGGCTGCACTTTGTGATTCAGTCGGCCGGGTGTCATGTTCTGACCGGCCAGTACTCATCCACCAGAGCCCGGGTAGAGGCGATATTGCCGCGACTGGAGGCACCGAACACTATTGATTCGATATTCGGCAGCTGACATACCCATTCGATTGCTTCGCGTGGCGGAATCGCGCCACTGGCGAACACCGACATGGCCACGGCACGGAACCGGCGCGTCTCCAGCGCGTCGACGTAGGCGTCGACGCCGCCTGACATGCGGAAGCCCAGTTTGTTGATATTCGAGCAGACGATCGGGTTGTCCAGGCCGACCCTGTCCAGCGCATCGAGCAGCCGCGGCAGATTCATCGTGATGAAGGCCGGTTCGGCGCCGTAGCGATTGCGAACGTGAGTGGCGAAGACCCGAAACGCCTCGTCGAAACCCAGTCCGAGCAGCAGGTCGACAATGACGTTCTGCATCCAGATCACGGGGGTGGGCAGGTCCGCGAACATCTTCAGTTCGGCGTCGATCAGCAGCGTGGAGATGCCCTCGACATCCTTACCCGCAAGGGATTTCGTGCCCCGCACGACGCTGTCGAGAAGACCCTCCTGCGGCAGAAATCGGCGGATCGCGCCGATGAAGCCGTCGTCGGTGATCGCGTTGGCGTACTTATGCGCATACGGCATGCACGGATAGAACTTCAGGTCTGCGTAGCGCTCCGGGTGGGCCCGGGCGATGTCGCAGATATCGCGGATACGGTCGTGCGTGGTGCACATGAATGTGGTCACGCCCTCCTCGTAGGCCGTATCGAGGACGCTCATGATTGCGGCGGTGTTCTGGAACCGCATCTGCTGGCTCCGAGCTTTCTCCTCGGACATGTGGTTGACACCAAAGAACTGATTGTCCCCGAACAGCAACCGATCCATGACCGGTGGTCTGGTCGCGATAGTCATGTGCTGATCCTTCCTCGTACGGCGCGAACCGTCGCGGACGCGCTCTGCTTGAGCAACTGGGCAACCTGGCCTGCCTGCCTCGGCTGGTGTACAGAAACACCCGCACGGTTCGCCACGCCACTGTCGGGCGACCCGATCGGAACGACCGCCCGCGCCGCGTCGTCGACGATCGCAGCAATCACCCGATCGGTGACTGTTGCAGAAGCGAAGTCGTTCTCCCCTTCAGTCTTGCCGGCGCGGGCCCGCTGGACGAAGGCATCCAGCTGCGCGCTGTACTCCTCGCCGCGCAGATAGAACCATGGGGCTTCGGTCATGTCGGTGGTGTAGCGGACATTCCAGCCGGCGCGGTACCCCTGTGGTATCGGTGCCGTGTCGCGGAGATAGACCTGGATCTCCTGCCGGTCGGCGTAGATCCGGCCGTTGGGGCCCCACAAGGTGATCTTGGTTGTCATCTTGCGCTGCGACTCGTCGGACCAATTCACGCACAGCTGGGCGGTACCTCTCGGGTAGTACAGCGTGGCCGCCACCGCGTCATCGATCTGTGCGGAGAAAACGCTTGTGAGCGCACCTCCGCCGACCCCGATCGGCTCGCCCAAATACCACGTGAGCAGGTTCAGCGGGTGGGCCGCGTAGTCATACAGGCTGCCGCCACCGGTGGTCCGCTGGCTGCGCCAGGTCTGGCCCGATTCCTTCAGCACGACTGGCCCGTAAGCCTCGACAAAGGCAGTGTTGACCGGTCCGATCGCGCCGAGCTCGAGTAGCCGCCGCACCTCACCGAAGGAAGCCACGAAGCGGTTGTGGTAGCCGACCTGGGTCACCACGTTGCGTTCGGCGGCCAACGCGGTGAGGGCCGCGCTCTCGGCCGGGTCCGTGAAAAGCGGCTTCTCACAGAAGACGTGGATGCCACGCTCGAGGGCCTCACGGACCATACTTGCGTGCAGGTGAGTCGGCGTGGCGATGATCACCGCAGCCGGCTTGGCCTCGTCAAGCATTCCCGTGAAGTCGGCGTACGTCGGTACACCCGTGTACTTGCTCAGCACATCGCGCATGTACTTCGTGGCGTCACAGACGCCCACCACACGCACACTTGGGTGGGCCTTGATCATCGACAGATGGGACAGGCCCATCTTCCCAAGCCCGACAACCGCGACATCGATCACGCCGGACAAACCTTCTCGATCGGGGCGGCGTTGAGCCGACGTGGACGGGCGTACGGCCGACGTGGATGGACGTTCGGCCGACGTGGTGGACGGGGTGGCCGGCGGCATACTCCGCAGAGACCTGCGCGGCTTGTCCGCTTTGGCCATGGCGGAGCGCAGCGCCCGTTCGTACTGTTCGCCAATGTGCTCCCACGTGAACTCGGCGCGGTATCGGCTGCGGCTGAATCTGCCCATCGCGTCAAGTCGCTGCCGATCGTCGAGCAGTCCGTCCAGGAGCGACGCCAGGTCGTCTTCCCCAGTGAAATAAGCGTTTCCGGTACCAGCGACCCAGCGGTTGAAGGAGTTGTTGTGTGCGACAACCGGGTTGCCAGCGGCCATCGCCTCGACCAGTGACGGATTGGTCCCGCCCACGGTGTGCCCGTGGAGATACAGCGCGGAATGGAACCGCAGCGCCCCCAGTCGTTCCGTGTCGAAAATCGCTCCGGGGAAGATGACCTCGCTTGAGGCCGCAGCGCGAACCTCGCGATGATAGGCATCGGTGTCGGTGTACGGACCGACGACAAGCAGCGATCTACCGCGCTCTCGCTGCGACCATGCCGACACGATCTCCAAGATCGAGTTCTCCGGGATCGGCCGGCAAACCACCATCGCGTACTTGCCCGGTTCAAGACCGAGCTCAACGACCGGCGCGGTCGATGCCGAGTTCACCTCGTGAGCGCCGTAGGCGATCGTCGTCACCCGGCGGGATCCGAAGTGCCGCTTGAGATATTTGGCGATCTCGGGGTGATCGGCGATCAATACGTCGGCGACGGCGCCCGCGATGCGCTCATTGCCAAGCAGAATTCCCTGCTTGGCAAGACCCCAGCGCGCCCGGGTCCACTCCATCCCGTCCATGTTTATGACGTTGGGGATGCCGCGGAGCCGCGGAGCGATGTCGAAGACCCCGGTGTTATAGCCGAAGGTCAACCATGCCTCGCGCGGACCCCGATGGCGCATCGCGTGACGTACCGACTTTAGATCGAACGACGAAGTGCCGAGCCAACCGTCACGCGCTTCGGGGATGCGGACCCGTTCCAGACCCTGCCATTCGTCCGTCTCGATGGGGCCGGTACCAGGTATCTGGCAGTACACGATCACCCGCCACCCGTGATCACGCAGATATCGCCCGACGTTCTCCGCGGCAGTTTCGAAGCCCCCGTACGCCGCGGGCACGCCGTGCGTTCCGAGAATTCGTACCGTCGGTATATCTGAATTCACCGTCATGGGACTAATGCGCCGCATCGATGCTCTCAATGTTCACCCATTTACCACCGTTCAACTCGATTTCGGGTAACTGCGCACGCACTTCGTCCATCAGATATGGGACCAAGGTCACCACGTAATCTGGCCGCGAATTTATCAATTCCGCCGGGCTGATAATTGGAATGTTCGTGCCAGGCATACGGCGCCCCCATTTCGCTGCAGATGCGTCCGCGATACCAGAGATTTCTGCGCGATCGACGTCCGCCATGGCGAGCGTCGCGACTACTCGGGATGCCGCGCCGTAACCGAACACGGTGTGTCCGGCTTCCCTCTGGGAGATAAGCCATGCTCTGAGGCTGTCAACAGAGGTCTTGGCCCTATCTTGGAGCCGAGCGACGTATGCGGGCTCACGAACGCCAACTTCTTCTTCTTCGCGCAGGATCCGCAAGACGGTCTCGTCCGGTGAACCATCACGTGTTGCTGCCAGCAACACTGTTCCGCCATAGAGGTCGAACGTCCAAGCCGTTCGCGGACGAAAACCCACGTCTGCCAGACTCTCGACCAGCGTGGATAACGAGTGATATGCGTAATGACCGAGCCGGAGAATGTTCCATTGTCCGTGCTCGACCATCGCCCGCAGCTCATGATATTGCAGCAGCAATACCCCATCGTCGGATACGCGGTGCGCGCGTTCCGCAATTGCGGCGGCCTGGTCTCTGAAATGCATCAGACCGAAAGAATCGATGACCACATCCGCAAGTTCGTCATCTGCGGCTATGTCGAGCCCTCGGTCGGCAATCAACTTCAACCATGACGCACCATGAGAACTTCGATACTCCGCGACTTTAGTACCAGGACGCAACCATCCTGCAGCTGCGAGGCGCTCCACTGCGTCCGCCGACTGCAGCACCGAAACTGCGGGCTCTACACCCCGCGGCTCTTCGGCGTCGGTGGGGTCGTCCATGAGCTGTGGCAACCCACATTCGGCGCATTGCCACATTTGCAATGAGTACGTGGCGTCCGGTCCGGGATCATCGACCAGCGGAAAATAGTCGGACGGTGGCTGGTCGCCAAGGTCGAGGACGATGGTCCCCGAGTTCTTGGCGCAGAGGCGACAAGACGGCATCGGCAAGGTTCTACCTCTCCCTACGGTGGCTTTGGCAGTCGCCGGACGACCCCTCGAAGTCCTGTGGGCCGCTTCGCGACGAAACGGGCGACAGCGCCACGGCGGCTTGAGGACCTGAATGCGTATCTCCAGGCGGAACGGTCTCCGGCTGAGCAACTCCTCCGTTCGTTGACGCATCGATCGGCGCGAGACCACGGATGCGAGGCAGATAGTCGAGCCGCCACCCAAGCGCGAGATAGAGAAGGCAGAACGCCACGCTCGACGCCAAGAACGGCACGACAGCCGAGGCGCGGTCATGCGGCGCCGCGATCAAACTGATCGGCAATGCCACGATTGACGCAAGTACGGCGACCGCGAACGGCCCGGAAATGGCGCCGAGGAATCTCCTCATCGGAATCCCAATCCGCGATTGCAGGAACCACACGCCGAGAAGATTCTCGACTATCAGCCAGCCGCCGTAAGCGGCGACGAGACCGTTGAACCCGAGCGTGACCGCCAGCGGAATCGCCAGGGCCACCGACATGGCGGCCGATGCGACCGCAGTCGCCGCGATGATTCCGGACCGGCCCGTGGCGAAGATCGTTGCGACACAGACGGCGGTCGACACATTTACCGCAATCCCCAGAGATAGAGCCGAGACCACGGTGACCACAGCGTCATGGCGAGCGCCGAGCCATAGAGGGACAGCCGAGGAGCCCGTCGACAAGAGGAGAAAGGGCAGGAATATCGCTACCGCCGCGTTTCGTCGGGTGAGTCGCGCGTACTGCGTGTGGATCGCACTCATCCCGCCGGTCGCGTATGCGCGGGTCAAATGGGTAGTGATCGCAACCGATGCGACCGAGCCGAACGCCTGAACTCCCTGCACCAGCCGGATTCCGAGTTCGTAGACTCCAGCAGCGGCGGGACCGATCACGATTCCGGCGATGAGCTTGCCCGATTGGAACAGGACGACATCGGCCGCACTGACCGCTTGGCCCTTTATTCCGAAAGCCATGATTTCACGAGCCAGGGCGCCGTTCGGGCGGCCCATCGTCACCCGACCTTCGTCGACGACAATGGCGACAACGACCGCGCACAAACCGAGGGCCGCCCCCATCGCAGTTCCGAATGCAAAGTTGCGCAGGGTCGGAGCGACGCCGAGCCCAACGAGACCGCCGACGACCTGTGCCGTCCCCAGTACCGCGAGGCCGATGTTCGCAGGGACTTGCCGACCGCGCCCGAAGGACGCCGCAGCCAACATTCTGGCCAGGAGTCCGCAAGTGAGCATCGCCGCCACACAGAGCAACAAGTACCTCGCCAGTTCGACATCGCCTGTGCGCAGCACGATTTCGGCCGCACCAGCGAACAGATAAGCAATCGCACAAAGCAGAGCGCCGAGGCCGAGGATCGCTGTCAAGCAGATGCCGACGACCGCGCGGTCTTTGTCCGATTCTCCGCGAGCGTGGAACAGGGCGACGTATCGGTTGGCCGCTCGCGATGCCCCCAGATCGAACAGCGCGGCATACTGTGCGACCGCACCCGTGATCGCCCAGATGCCGAAGTCGTGCAGGCCGAGTTCACTCACGACGTACGGAGTCGCGAGCAGGTTCACGCCATAGCCGGCGATCAATGGCAGGGTCTGCGCAATCGCTCCGATCTTGAGCGACTGCACCCCGGCGACATTTCGCGAATCACCGGGGTGCGCCTCGACCGGCGCGCGACGGAGGAGGTTACGCAATGTCGTCCGCCGGGAACCGGAGCGGCGGTCCTGCCGCGAGATAGCGTGCTTGGCCGATGAATCTTCTGACCTGTGACCAACGCTGAACACGAGGTGCCTGGAAAATCGGCTGCGGGCAGCGCGCGAAAGCCCGCAACCACAGTGCCAGCGCTCGGGCACGAACAGAACGGCTGAGTTCGGGGCTGCGCACGAGATCGGAGAGCACCCAGAGTTTGTCGAGGGTTGCCGAGCCCGCGTAGTGGTCCGTCGCCGAACCGGCATGATGCCATCGCACCGCAAGCTCTTCGTCGATGAACGCGGCGTCGCAATGACTCAACACCCGCATCCAGGCGTTGACATCCTGCAGCTGCGGCACTTCGGGCCGGAACCCCCCCGCAGCGATCAGAGTTTCCCGCCGAACCATTACCGATGTCGGTTCGCCGATCGGATTCCCGTACCCGCCGGCGGCGAGGTACTTCCGCACCAACTCGCGGCCGTCATTGACCGGTGCCAACGGCTGGAGGGGTCCATCGAGCCTGCCGTAACTTGCCTTCCACGACGCGTCCGTCGTTTCGACGCGCCGCCGGGCGAATGCGATTCCCACATTCGGGGCGTCAAATACGGGCACCAGTTTCTCAAGGCAGCCCGGAAGCAACCAGTCGTCACTGTGGACGAACTGGATAAGGTCGCCCCGTGCAACCTGGACGCACCTGTTGTGGTTCCCGACGAGGCCGACGTTTGTCTTGTTGCGCACCAGCCGAACGCGTGGATCGGTGACCGCCGAGACCTTCTCCACAGTGGCGTCGGTCGAATCGTTGTCGACCACTACGCACTCGAAGTCGCTGTACGACTGCGAAAGCACGCTTTCAATGCTTCGTTCGATGGTGTCCGCGCCGTTGTACACCGGTATGCAAACGCTGAGCTTCGTCACTGGGGTTCGGTCCGAGTCCGTGATCAGATGTTCAGTACAGACGGATCGAATACAAGGACACCGTCCTTGCTGCCGGCCTGGTCATAGAGTTCGATGACCTCATCGGGCAACGAATCACCCGTATCGATACGGCGATAGTCGCGAACGGAGGTTCCGGTCGCCAGCGAATCAACGTTCTCCGGCCCGATCTGGCCGATCAGATCGTCGATATGGACGGTGCGGAAGTCGACGCTCAAACGCGCTTTTGCGGTCGCGTTCGGGACCGTCGAATGAAGCTGTGCACCAGAGAAGGACAGAATCGACCCAGGATCGCCAACGATTCGAACCTTTGCTCCGGGATCTCCTGCCCTCAATGTCGGATGCGGGCGGGGATCGTCCTTCACGTAGTTCGCGGCATCCCGTCGGGACGTCAGGTTCCATTCGTAGGCGTCGAAGTCATCGCTCGAGTTCGACGTCGGACGCTGCCAATAGTCGGGATGAAACTGCATACCGGTCACCGCCGAATTACCCGCGATCGGTGTCCACCAATTGTTTTGGCATTGCGGGGCCGAGTACCACGTATCGCGATGAGCTTTGTAGTTATAGCCCAGTCCAGCGGACAAGTATGCAGACGGTGGAACCACTCGCAGCTTCGGAACATCGAAGTATGTCTTGGTCGGATCGGCACCGAGGTCGGTGAGGATGTTACGTAGCAATTCCTTCGACCTCGGGTGATGAGTGAACCCGGGCTTCAAGGGCTTGAGGATTGCCACGTACTCATCGACGGACAGTTCGTCGTGCGCGGTGAGTGGATCGCGACCGCCGAAGGCGTCAACGATCATTTCAAAGGCGAAGTCGCACAGCGCTTTGACCGACTCGCGCGGCGGGATGCAAAAAACCTCGCCCTCGTAAAGTCGCCGGCGTCGTTCATCGTCCGGCACGCTAGATTCCGTCGAAACTACCCACGGCATGGGACTCACCTTTCTCGTATTGTCAATCGATGACTGATAGTTCGGGGATCGGGACTACGAACTTGCCGCCCCAATCGCGGATAAACGACATATCGCCGATGATCTCGTCCTTCAAATTCCAGGGCAGGATCAGCAAGTAGTCGGGACGCGTCTCGCGAATATGCGATGGCGGATAGATCGGAAGGTGCGTCCCGGGAAGGAAATGCCCCTGCTTGTACGGACTTCGATCGACGGTGTAGTCGATCAGGTCATCCCGGATGCCGCAGTAGTTGAGCAGGGTATTCCCCTTGGCCGGGGCCCCATATGCGGCGGTCTTGAGCCCGCGTTCACGGGCATCGATCAGGAACTTCAGCAGCATCCGCTTGGCCCGCTGCACTCGCAGTGGGTAATCGAGATAGCCAGCCAGGCTATCGAGGCCCGCCGCGCGCTCGACGTCCTTCAAATCCTGCACCCGCAGCCCCGTCTCCTGCCTGGACGAGCCGGTGTGACAAGCAAAGATACGCAATGAACCGCCATGGGTCGAAAGCTGTTCGACATCGAAAATCCGCAGATTCTGGGCGGCGAAGACACGTTCTACTGTCAGGAGCGAGAAATATGAGAAGTGCTCGTGGTAAATGGTGTCGAACTGATTCTGAAGGATCAATTGAAGGAGGTGGGGGAACTCCATCGTGATCACACCGTCGGGGGCGAGCACGACCGACATACCCTTCACGAAGTCGTTCAGATCGGGCACGTGCGCAAGGACGTTGTTGCCGATCAGCAGATCGGCACGAGTCCCCCGTTCCGCCAATCCACGTGCAAACGCCTCGCCGAAGAATGCCACTTCAGTGGCTATCCCACGCTGCTGGGCCACCTCCGCAACATTGGCCGCCGGCTCGATGCCGAGCGAAGGAATTCCGGCCGAAACGAAGTTCTGCAGGAGATAGCCGTCGTTGCTAGCGATCTCGATCACTTGCTTCGAGCCATCCAGGGAAAAGCGTGCCATCACCTCGAGTGCATAGGCTCGAGCGTGATCCAGCCAACTTTGCGAATACGATGAAAAGTATGCGTAGTCGCTGAATATCGAGTCGGGCGGTTCGAATTCACCGACCTGCACCAGCAGGCAGTCCGAGCAGACATACGCGTGGAGCGGATAGAATACTTCGGCCCGATCCACCTGCTCCTGGGTAAGGTAAGAGTTCGCCAACGGCGACATACCGAGGTCACAGAATGAATGCTTCAGCGGCAATCCGCAATGACGGCAGTTCATCTTCACACATCCGATCTCACGGTCGGGTCATCAGACCAAATTTTCCAAGGCGCTTTGCCGCTGTTCCACATCTCGTTCAGATTGATCTTGTCCCAGAGTGTGTCCATTCCGAGCCAGAACCCTGAATGGCGGTATGCGGACAATTCTCCGTCCGAGGACAGACGGTTCAGCGGGGTCTGTTCGAAAATCGTCTCGTCGTCGTCGATATAGTCGAGTATCGCCGGTGACGCGACGAAGAATCCCCCGTTGACCCAACCGCTGCTGCCGCGTGGTTTCTCCGCGAAATGCACCCTACTGCTGGTGTCATCGAAATCGAGAGTTCCATAGCGGCCGGGCGGTTGGACGGCCGTAATCGTCGCAATAGCGCCGGAGTTCCGGTGAGATTCGACGACTTTTCGCACATCCAAATCGGTTACCCCGTCGCCATAAGTGAATGAAAAGTCTTCATCCCCGATGTGGTCTTTTGCGCGCAGCAGGCGACCGCCGGTCATCGTCGCCGCACCGGTGTCGAGAAGCGTCACCGACCACGGTTCGATATTCGACTGCAGTGTCGTCATCGTGTCGGTTCGCAGATCGATCGTTACGTCCGAGGAATGCAAGAAGTAATTGGCGAAATACTCCTTGATCATGTATCCCTTGTAGCCCAGCAGAATGACGAAGTCGGTGATGCCGGCCGCGCCGTAGATTTTCATGATGTGCCAGAGGATCGGACGTCCGCCGATCTCGACCATCGGCTTGGGCCGCGACTGGGATTCTTCACTGATCCGGGTGCCGCGCCCTCCGGCAAGAATGACGGCCTTCATTTTTGATCCTCGCATGAGTTGAGTAGGTCTCGGAAATGAGTGCAGACTCGGTCGACATGTCTCTCTTCGAGCATCAGTGCCGAAGGCAAGTTAATCGAGCGCGCGCCAATGTCGTACGCGACCGGATTGTGGCTTGCACCACCACGTAATGTTGTGTGCGTTTCGAAAGCTGGCAATGAGCTGAGCGGAGGAAGGAACGGGCGGGTGTCGACCAAGTGCCGGTCGAACCACTCCATCATCTTCTTGGCTGACAAACCGTACGATTCGTCGACCACGACGGTGACCATCCAGTACGTATTTGTGGCGCCGGGCCGATCGAAATTGAGTCGGATGCCGGCGACATCGGAAAGTCTGGCGTTGTACCACTCGAAAAGCTGCTTCTTTTTGGCCAGCAGTTCGTCGATGCGAGACAGCTGTGCCCTACCAAATGCGGCCTGAAGGCTGCTCATTCGATACTTGTAGCCGATCTCATCCGTGGAGAAGTATCTGTGATTTGATGCGCTACGTCCGTGGTTACGCAACGTTGATACACGATCGAATAGGTCCCCGCGGTTGGTGACAACCATTCCGCCTTCACCGGTTGTGAGGGTCTTCGTCCCGTGAAAGCTGAAGACCGCGATATCGCCCAGCAGTCCAGCCGGTTGACCACGCCAGCTGGCGCCGATGGCCTGAGCTGCGTCTTCGACAATCGGAATGCCCGGGGCGACCTCGCGGATCGAGTCCATGTCGGGAACGCTGCCGTACAGGTCAACCGTCACGATTGCTTTGGTCCGTGGACTGATGCAGCTTTCGATCGAGTCTGCGCGGATGCACCATGTGTCGGGGTCGACATCAGCGAATACCGGTGTGGCGCCGGTGTAGATGATCGGTGCGGCGCTTGCGACCCATGTGGACTCCGGGACGATGACCTCGTCGCCGGGCCCGAGGGACAGAGCGAGCATGGCCAAATGAAGACCCGAGGTTCCGTGGGGTACGGCGGCCGCGTATTGCGCACCTAGGTAGCGGGCGAAATCCTCCTCGAACCGGTCTACTGACTGGCCCGCATTTCCGTACCAGTCGTTGACCGCCGCTTCGGCGACGTACCGAGCTTCGAGCGCGGTTACCCACGGACCGGCGACCGGAATTCGTTCTGCGGCAACCTCCACACCGTCCTGGACGGTCTCTACCGACGTGATACTCATCGGCGAACAACCTGTCGCAGTTCGCGATCGACATCGCCCCGCTCGATGAGCTCTTTGACGGTCCGGATACGGAAGTACTTGGGACCCTCGAACAGGGCCGGCGTCATTCGGCCGTCCGTGTAAGCGGCCCAGAGTTGTTCGATACCGCGCCTCACGGTCCACTGCGGCCGATAGCCAGGCAGTTCGCGCTCGATCTTGCTGAAATCGACTTGGTAGTCGCGGATATCGGGCGCAGCGCCGGCCGCGAAGCTGACGGTCGAGTTGGGCACGATCTCAGCCACCAAGTTGGCCACGTCCCGTATGCGGTAGTTCTCGCCGACACGGCCGACATTGAATGCCTGATTGTGGACGACCTCCCGGGGAGCAACGAGAACCTGAGCGAACGCGTGCGCGATGTCGAGAACGTGCACCAGAGGTCGCCACGGGGAACCGTCGCTCTGCATCATCACCTTGCCGCTCGTAACCGCGTGCCCGACAAGGTTATTGACGACGACATCCGCTCTCAGCCGGCGCGACAGGCCGTACGCTGTCGCGTTGCGCAGATACACCGGCGAGAAGGCATCGTCGGCGAGCAGTGATACTGCCTGCTCCACCTGGACCTTCGACTCGCCGTACGGAGTCACCGGATTGAAATCGGCCCGCTCGTCGAGCTCTTCACCTCCGCCCTTGCCGTACAGGCTGCACGACGACGAGAAGATGAACCGCCCGACTCCCGCCGCCTTTGCCGCTTCCGCAAGGCGTATGGACGCATCTCTGTTGATCTCGTAGGTAAGTAGCGGGTTCAGATCAGACAGGGGATCGTTTGACAACGCGGCGAGATGAATGACTGCGTCGAATCCGACGAGATCCTCTGGGGCGACATCGCGTACGTCGATCCCCAGGTTTGGCACCAGGTCGGGTGCAGCCCCGAAGTCGCAGTCGGCAAAGAGGTCGGTGTCGAGCCCGACGACATCGTGTCCCTGATCGCGCAGAAACGACGTCATCTCCACGCCGAGGTAGCCCAAGTGGCCGGTAAGTAGGATCCTCATGCGCGGTAAGACTTCCCGTCGCACGGGGCCATGATTGCGCCGATTCTGATACCCACTGACTGCGCGCCTCCTCTTATCAGACGATGGTTTCCAGCTATCTGGACGAATTCCGCATTCTGCGTTCGCTCAATAGATTCCGAGCCGCTACCGATTGACCTCGGCGGGACTGCCGACAACACACTTACGCTCGATACCTTCGCTGTCATCGTCTTCATCGCGCCGACGCCAGCCCTAAGGACGATTTGCTGTTGTGAGCAGTCCCGGACCACTCGCTCGCATGCCGAACCCCCTGTGGCCCATCGCCGCTCCCCCGCTCTTGGCACAGTGTAAACCTGACGCTGTAGTGCAAGTATGGTCATTATGCGGAAGTTTGCCATAATCTGCAAGTCATGTCGTGAAATCGGACGACTTATCTCAAACTGACGTGACTATCCTGGTAGAAGGAGGATACTAGCAGCAGCTTCGGTTGGATCCGAAGTGACAACAACGTTGCTCGTATATGTATTGGCGAACGTATCTAGGCGCAACGACGGTCGCCGGGCGTGGTCTCGCCAAGGGTTTCTGGCCGGCACCTGTAAGGTGGCTGGGACACTCTGGTCACTGCCGTCACACGGGCTGCGTGACCAGGTTCGCTGGCAGGCAACATCCGTGTGGAGTCGCTCGTCTGTTCGAATTAACCAGTGTATGCACCAGCAAATAAATTCTTTGGCGCTTCCTATGGCGCTATCAACGCAAGGTTGTCAGACTTATCGCATGCGCGGAATCATTCTCGCCGGCGGAACCGGCTCCCGGCTGCACCCAGTCACGATCGGTACCAGTAAGCAATTGCTGCCGGTCTACGACAAGCCGATGATCTACTACCCGCTCTCCACGTTGATGCTCGCAGGCATCCGCGACATCCTGGTGATAACGACACCGGCGGATGCAACTGCGTTCGGCAAGTTGCTAGGTGATGGATCCCAGTTCGGGATCTCCATCACCTACGCAGTGCAGGCCGTCCCGGACGGGCTCGCCAAGGCATTCATCCTCGGACGACGTCATATCGGGGGGGAAGCGGTGGCACTCGTACTCGGCGACAACATCTTCTACGGTCCTGGGTTGGGATCACGCCTAGAGCGGTTCAGCGAGATTGACGGCGGGACCATCTTTGCCTACCGGGTCTCCGATCCCAGCGCATACGGCGTTGTCGAGTTCGACCATCAACACCGTGCGATCTCTCTGGAGGAAAAGCCGAAGCGACCGAAGTCCGGCTACGCGGTACCGGGACTGTACTTCTACGACAACGATGTCATCGAGATCGCCGCCGGTCTGCAACCATCCGATCGCGGCGAGTACGAGATCACCGACGTGAATCGCACGTACCTCGAACAGGGAAGGCTGTCGGTCGAGGTGCTGCCGCGGGGGACTGCGTGGCTTGATACCGGGACATTCGATTCGTTGCTCGACGCGGGCACCTATGTGCGCACGCTCGAGGAGCGCCAAGGCCTGAAGATCGGTGTGCCGGAGGAGATTGCCTGGCGCCGCGGCTTCATCACCGATGACGAACTGCGCGAACGGGCTGAACTTCTCGTCAAGTCGGGATACGGGACCTACTTGCTCGATCTTCTCGACAGGGAGCTGTGAGCTGCCGGCATCAGCCCAGGATCAACCCCGATGTGGGCGCACCCGTACCGGCTGTCACCAGCACATGCTCGACGTCGGGAACCTGATTGACCGACGTTCCCCGCAGCTGGGCACCCACCAGCCCCAACTCGGGCAGCCCCGGCTCGGGCCAGTAGTAGCCGATCATCGAGTACCTCGGTGACGCACGCGGCAGGCACCGAAGCCGATCATCAAGCCGCGGTGTGCAGGTTCGGGCCGGTCGATCCATCGGGTACAGCAAGTGATCTCCGTCAGTCGCGCCGAGGGAGCAGCGCCGGTGGCCGGATGCCGTTCGCGCGGGTGTTCAAGTCGCTGGCCTGGCGCCGCAGGCACCGTGTCCTGGGCCCCACCGGTGACGAACAGAAGCTGATCCAGACCGTCATCTATCCGAAATCGAAGCGGGACAGCGAGATTCGGGTACGAGCCGGTCGGCGACGCCGTTATCCGACCTGGTCAAGCGGCGGTACCTGGTCGCGGACCTCATCGGTACCGTCGCGCCCACCCGGGGCGACAGTATGCCGCACCGGGTGTTGCGGACCGGGCTCGTCGACAAGCTCGAAAGCGGATCACGCCTAAGGGGTTTCGCCACGGCCATCGGCAATGCCCATACGTTCGAACGACCCTCGGGGATGGGCTGCAGATCGATGATCGGCGACGGCCTGGCGATGCGCCACGGCAGGGAGCTCGCGTGGTCGCAGGTTCTGATGGCGGCCGACGCCCCGATGCTGCTCAAAGCCGGACTGGTCGACGGCAACTCCGATGCTGGAGTGCTCCCCTCGGGTCAGGTCGCGGGAATTCTCCAGGATCTGCCGTCCTGCGACGAACTGATCGACGCCATCGTCAGGGACGCCGTCAAGCACCTCCTGGCCGCGGCCGGACTTGCGCCGATCGAAACTGACTAAGCCGATTGCTTAATTCGACTGATATGAAGCTATTGTCTTCATATGACGCGAATCAAGCCAGGTGCTTCACGGTGGTGCGCGGCGCTCATCGGGGATGTGGTCGGGTCGCGCAGGAGCCCCGACCGCGCGGGGCTGCACCGCCGCCTCACCGAGGCACTCCGGACGATCGGTGCGGACGCGATCGATCCACCGGCGTTGACCGTCGGCGACGAGTTCCAGGGCACCTACCCGACCGTCGGTGCGGCCATCGATGCGGCGTTCGCGCTGCGGCTGGCCGTGTCGCCGGTCATCGACATGCGGTTCGGAATCGGGTGGGGTGAGGCCACGATTCTCGATGCGGGCGCGGGGATTCAGGACGGGCCGGCGTGGTGGGCGGCGCGCGAGGCGATCGAGTGGACGGCCGCAGCCCAGCGTCAACCCGGCCTGGCCCTGGTCCGGACCGCCTTTCGGGCACAGGACAGCCACCGAGCCGACGCCGGGTCGATCAACGCCGCCCTGCTCTGTCGGGACCATCTGATTGGATCCCTCGATGACCGGTCGATGCGAATCCTGGGGGGCCTGATGGACGCCAAACCCAAGAAGGACCTCGCCGCCGAGGAGGCCATCAGCCCCTCGGCCGTCTCGCAGCGGGCGGGCCGGGACGGCTTGGACCTGGTCGTGCTGGCCTCCGAGTATCTGAGGAGCGTGCCGTGAGCGCCGTCGCGGTACTGCTGATCGCCGTCGGCATCGCCGACATCTGCCGGCGGGCCGTACCCCTGGTCTGGGTGTCGGTGGCCGCCGGACCTGTCACCGTCGTCGCGCTCGCCGGACTCGCGGCGCTGTGGCATCCCGGCGACATCGCACTGCTCCTCGTCGCCATCGCGGCGGTGGCGTGCTGGGAGCTGCTGTGCGAGCGCGCCGAGCGTAGCGGCGGCGGGCAGGTGCGCCCGCTGGTGACGCTCGGCGTCGCGGTGGCCGTCCTGATCCTGCTCTCGGGCTGGGGATCTCGGGTGGGCGGCGTGGTAGCGGGCTGGTTCAGCTGGGCCGACCTGCCCGGCCTCGAGCCGACACGAGCGCTGATGGTGTGCGGGGTCGTGCTCCTTCAGTTCGTCACCGGCAACCGACTGGTCCGGCTGCTGCTGTCCGCGATCGGTTCACTGCGGCCCGCTGGTCAGCCGCAGCCGTCTGACCATCTCAAGGGCGGCAGGCTGCTCGGTCCGATGGAACGGGTGATGATCGTGGGGCTCGGCCTGGCCGGTCAGCTGGCCGCCTCCACCGCGGTGATCGCCGCCAAAAGCATCATCAGGTTCCCCGAGATCAATGCCCAGCGTAAGAACGGGGCGACCGGCGATCCGGCCACCGGGATCGATGACGTCACCGAGTACTTCCTGATCGGCAGTTTCGCCAGCTGGCTGCTCGCGTTGACGGGGCTGGCCCTCGTCGGGGCGGTGCCACCGTGACATGTCGGGGCAGTGCCCGAGCGGATCGCGGCGAAGGCACGTTCGTGGCTGGTCAGCGCGAACAGCTGCATCCCCTCACTCCGCTTTTGGGTCCACCGCGCAACGATCTGCGCCGGCTGGAAGCCGAGGTGCTCTAACCTCGAACGGGTGATTGATCGAGTCGCGCTGAGAGCGGGCATCCCGCCGTTCCACGTGATGGACGTGTGGTTGGCGGCCGGCGAACGTCAGCGCACTCACGGTGACCTGGTCAACCTGTCGGCGGGGCAGCCAAGCGCGGGCGCGCCGGCACCCGTGCGGGAGGCGGCGGCGGACGCGCTGCGGCACAACCAGCTGAGCTACACCGTCGCGCTGGGCATCCCGGAGCTGCGCGCCGCGATCGCCGGTTGGTATGCAGGCCGCTACGGACTCGATGTCGAGTTGGATGACGTGGTAATCACCACCGGCTCGTCCGGCGGTTTCCTACTGACCTTCCTCGTCTGTTTCGACGTCGGCGACCGGGTGGCGATCGCCAGTCCGGGCTACCCCTGCTATCGCAACGTCCTGGCGGCGCTGGGCTGTGAGGTCGTGGAGATTCCGTGCGGCCCGCAGACCCGGTTCCAGCCGACCCTGGAGTTACTCGAGGCGCTGGACCCGCCGGTTCAGGGCGTGATCGTGGCCAGCCCGGCCAACCCGACCGGGACGGTCATCGCGCCGGCCGAGCTGTCTGCGATCGCGTCGTGGTGCGCCGCCTCGGGCATCCGGCTGATCAGCGACGAGGTCTACCATGGCCTGGTCTACGACGGGTCGCCCGCGGCCAGCTGCGCGTGGCAGACATCGCGAGATGCCGTGGTGGTCAACAGCTTCTCCAAGTATTTCGCCATGACCGGCTGGCGGCTGGGCTGGCTTCTGGTGCCCGCGGCACTGCGGCGCGCGGTGGACCGCCTGGCCGGAAACTTCACCATCTGCCCGCCCGCACTCGCGCAGATCGCGGCGGTCGCGGCATTCACCCCCACCGCGGTCGCCGAGGCCGACGGCCTCTTGCACCACTACGCAGGTAACCGGCGCCTGCTGCTCGACGGACTGCGCGCGATCGGGATCGACCGTCTCGCACCGACCGACGGGGCGTTCTACGTGTACGCCGACGTCTCCGACCTCACCGACGACTCGCTGTCGTTCTGCTCGAAACTGCTGGCCGACACCGGCGTGGCCATCGCGCCTGGCATCGACTTCGACACGAAGCACGGCGACTCCTTCGTCCGGCTGTCGTTCGCCGGCCCGACAGGTGACATCGAGGAGGCGGTGCGCCGCATCGGCGGGTGGCTCGCATAATCGAGCCACCCGTCCGCGCGGCGGCGGCTAGCGCCGCACCGTCGAGAACCAGTCCAACAGGTCGGGATTGTCAACCGCGCTGCGCGCCACCACTTTCGACGCGTCGCCGCCCTGGAGCAGCTTCTTGATCGGCACCTCCAGCTTCTTGCCGGTGCGCGTATGCGGGACCCCGGGCGCGACGATGATGTCATCGGGCACGTGGCGCGGCGAGACCTCGGTGCGGATCGCGCCCTTGATGCGCCCGGCCAGTTCGTCGGTGAGCTCGACGCCGTCGGCGAGCACCACGAACAGTGGCATCCAGTAGCCGCCATTGGGTTGCTCCGCGCCGATCACGAGCGATTCGACGACCTCCGGCAGTTGTTCGACCACCTGGTAGATGTCGGCGCTACCCATGCGGATGCCGTGACGGTTCAGCGTCGAATCCGACCGGCCGTGCACGACGATACTGCCGTGCCCGGTGATGGTGATCCAGTCGCCGTGGCGCCACACGCCCGGGAACATCTCGAAATACGCGCTGCGGTACCGGGATCCGTCGGGGTCATTCCAGAACCTGGTCGGCATCGACGGCATTGGTTTGGTGACGACGAGTTCGCCGACCTCACCGCGCACCGGATTCCCGGCTTCATCCCAGGCATCCAGTGCCACACCGAGATACGGCACGGACAGTTCGCCCGGCCACACCGGCACCGTGGGCGCGGCACCGATGAACGCCGACACCACGTCCGTGCCGCCGCTGATGGAGGCGACCTGGACCTGCGCGCCGACGTTCTCCGCCACCCACAGCGACAGTGCGGGCGGCAGGGACGAACCCGTGATGCCGACCGTGCGCAGCCTCGACAGATCGTGGTCCTTACCGGGGACCGCACCCGCCTTTTCGCAGGCGAGCAGGTAGCCCGGACTGGTACCCAGCACCGTCGCGCCCAGCTTCTCGGCGATCGCCCACAGCGAGTCGGCGTCCGGGAAGGTGGGACTGCCCTCGTAGCAGACGATGGTGGCACCCACGAGCAGCCCGGCGACCTGGAAATTCCACATCATCCAGCTCGGGCTCGTGTACCAGAAGAAGGTGTCGTCACATCCGATATCCGATTGCAGGGCAACGGCTTTGAGATGCTCGATGAGCACGCCACCGTGCCCGTGCACGATCCCCTTGGGCAGGCCCGTCGTGCCCGACGAGTACAGGATCCACAGCGGGTGGTCGAACGGCACCGGTGTGGCGGTGAGCAGATCGCCACCCTCGGGCGCGGCCTCACTCCAGTCCGTCCATCCGTCTCCCGGACCGTCGGCCAGCCCCAGCCGCGACACCACAACGCTGAGCTTCAGCGAAGGCAGTCCGGCGCGGACGGCGTCGATGTCGGCGCGCTTGTCGTGGGCCTTACCGGCGAACCGGTACCCGTCGGCGGCCACCAGCACGGCGGGTTCGAGCTGGCCGAGCCGGTCCAGGGCCGCCTTCGGGGTGTAGTCCTGGCCACAGGCGCTCCAGATGGCACCGACACTCGCGGTTGCCAGGAAGGCGATGATCGCCTCGGGGATGTTCGGCAGGTAACCCGCCACCCGGTCGCCGGGACCGACTCCGCTTTCCCGCAGTGTGTGCGCGAATGCCGCTGCGCGCCGGATCAATTCCTCCCACGACACGTCCTTGGTGTAGCCATCCTCCGAAACGGCGGTAATGGCGGGACGGTCACTGCGGACGTTTCGGATCACCTGGTCGACGTAGTTGAGTTCGACGCCGGGAAACCAGATGGTGCCAGGCATCTCGGTGTCGGCGAGTACTTCGGCCGGCCGGTCGCCGAGTTCGAAGTAGTCCCACACCGCTGCCCAGAATCCGGGAAGGTCGGCCACCGACCACCGCCACAGCGAGTGGTAATCGGAGAATGACGTGCCGGTCCGGCCGGTGGCGAAGCGTGCGAAATCGGTGATCCTGGCCGCCGCGATGCCACGCTCGGTCGGAACCCATTGCGCAACAGCATCACTCATCGCGCTGTCCATCCGCCGTCCATCAGGTAGGAGGTGCCGGTGACCATCCCGGCTTCCGGGGACGCCAGCCAGGCCACCAGAGACGCCACCTCTTCGGGTTCGACGAGGCGCTTGATCGCGCTCTCCTTGAGCATGATCTCGGTGACCACCTGATCCTCCGGGATACCGTGCGTGCGGGCCTGATCGGCGATCTGCTTGGTCACCAACGGCGTCCGGACATAACCCGGGTTCACGCAGTTGCTCGTCACACCGTGCGGGGCACCCTCCAGCGCCGTGACTTTCGACAGCCCCTCCAGCCCGTGCTTGGCGGTGACATACCCGGATTTGAATGCCGAGGCCCGCAAACCGTGCACGGACGAGATGTTGATGACCCTGCCGAAACCCTGTTCGTACATGTGGGGCAGGGCCGCCCGGATGAGCAGGAACGGCGCCTCCAGCATCAGGGTGATCAGCATCCGGAACTTCTCGGGCGGGAAGTCCTGAATCGGATGGATGCTCTGTACACCCGCGTTGTTGACCAGGATGTCGGCCGTCAGCTGGAGATCCTCCAGCGCCGCGGTGTCGAGAAGGTCGACGGGCCAGGCCTTTCCGTTGATCTCCTGGGCCAGTTCCTTGGCGCCGACGTCGTCGAGGTCGGCGACGGTGACCACCGCACCCCTGGCGGCCAGCTCCCGTGCGCAGGCCGCACCGATCCCGCTCGCTCCGCCGGTGACCAGTGCGGTCCGTCCCGTCAGGTCGCTCACTTGGCGCCCACCTTTGCCTGCGTACGGGCCAGATCCTCGGCGTCGGCCCGGTCCAATTCGGCCAGATCCAGCCCGGTGGTCTCGCGGGTGAACAGCACCGCGACGACGGTGACGGCAGCCGCGATGGCCAGGTAGATGGCGATCGGCACCGACGAGCCGTAGATGTCGAGCAGTTTGACCGCGATGATCGGCGCGAGCGAGCCCGCCACGATAGAGGTCACCTGATAGCCAAGGGAGACACCGGAATAGCGCATCCGCGTCGGGAACATCTCGGCCATGATCGCCGGCTGCGAGGCGTACATGAAGGCGTGGATGACCAGACCGATCACGATGGCGCCCATGATGATGAGATGGTTGCCGCTGTTCATCATCGGGAAGGCGAAGAAGCCCCAGGTGCCGGCGAGGATCGCCCCGACCAGGTACACGGGCTTGCGTCCGATCGTGTCGGACAGGCGGCCCATCTGCGGGATCACCAGGAAGTGCACCGCGTGCGCGGCCAGCAGCCACAACAGGATGTCGCCGGTGTCGGCCCCGACCTGCTGCTTGAGGTAGACGATCGAGAAGGTGACCACGAGGTAGTACATGATGTTCTCGGCGAACCGCAGCCCCATCGCGGTGAAAACGCCACGCGGATAACGCTTCAGCACCTCGAACACACCGAACGACGTGGCCTTGACCCGCTCGGCCTCCTGCTGGGCGGCGATGAAGATCGGCGCGTCGGTGACCTTGGTCCGGATGTAGTAGCCGATAAGTACCACGACGGCCGACAGCCAGAAAGCAACGCGCCAACCCCAGGACAGGAATGCCGCATCCGACAGCGTCGAGGTCAGACCCAGCAGCACGAGCGTCGCAAGCATGTTGCCCACCGGCACAGCCGCCTGCGGCCAACTGGACCAGAACGCACGGCTGCGATTGGGGCTGTGCTCGGCGACCAGCAGCACCGCTCCACCCCATTCGCCGCCGACGGCGAAGCCCTGCAGGAAGCGCAGCACGACGAGCAGTACCGGCGCCCAGAATCCGATCTGTCCATACGTGGGCAGGCAGCCCATCAGGAAGGTCGCGACGCCGACGAGCAGGAGGCTGAACTGCAGCAGCTGCTTGCGGCCGTACTTGTCGCCGAAGTGTCCGAACACCACGCCACCGAGCGGACGCGCCACGAAGCCGACCGCGTAGGTGCCGAGTGCGGCGATGGTTGCGGTGGCCTGGTCCGTGCCCTGCGGGAAGAAGATCTTGTTGAAGACCAGGGTCGCGGCCGTCGCGTACAGGAAGAACTCGTACCACTCGACGATGGTGCCCGCCATCGAGGCGGCAACCACTCGTTTCAGCCCGGTCGAGATCGACCCCGGCTGGCCCGGCGCAGCCGGGGCGGTGTTGGGCGTGCTCATCAATCACTCCTTCATGACGTGTCGTCGTTATGACTGCAGTTTTCGTGGCCAGGTTGAGACCGAGGCCACCGCGGCTTCCCGCTGTGATGCCCCCCACATGTGCTTGTGAGTATTCCTGCAGAATGGTTGGGCCTGCAATGACCAAGTCTGCAGGACATATCTGCAAAAATGCAGAGATGACAGATTTCCCGATCGGCCACCGGCCCAGCGCCGATGACCTGCTGATTCTGCTGGCCGTAGGCAGGTCGGGCCGGTACACCACCGCCGCCGAAGAGCTGGGTCTCAACCATACGACCATCTCCCGCCGCATCGCCGCACTCGAGCAGGCGATCGGCGGCCGCCTGCTGGCCCGGGTGGCCGGCGGATGGGAACTCACCGACCTCGGACGGCAGGCGCTGTCGGCGGCTGAGGCGGTCGAGTCCGCGGTTCGCTCCCTGACCAGCGGCATACGCACCCTTGAAGGGGTCGTCCGCATCTCGGCGACGGATGGGTTCAGCGCCTACATCGCCGCCCCCGCCGCCGCTCAGGTGCGGCGCGGCCACCCGGGCATCGCGGTGGAGATCGTCGCCGCCACGCGACGCGCCAGCCAGCAGCGCTCCGGGCTGGACATCGAGGTGGTCGTCGGTGAACCGCAGGTGCACCGGGCCGAGGCGATCCGCCTCGGTGACTACTGCCTCGGGCTGTACGGTGCCCGCACCTACCTGTCCGAATACGGCACCCCGTCCACGATCGAGGAGCTGCGGCGTCACCCGCTCGTCTACTTCATCGACTCCATGCTCCAGGTCGACGACCTCGACCTCGCAGCCAGTTTCGCCCCGGCCATGCGGGAATCGGTGACGTCGACCAACGTGTTCGTCCACGTCGAGGCCACCCGTGCCGCAGCGGGCATCGGGTTGCTGCCCTGCTTCATGGCCGACCGCCACGACGACCTGGTCAGGGTGCTGGCCGACAGCGTCATGGTCACGTTGACCTATTGGCTTGTAGCGCGGGTCGAGACGCTGCGCCGCCCCGAGGTGGCGGTGTTCGTCGAGGCGATCCGGTCCAGGATGAGCGAGCTGCACGACGTGCTGCTCGGGGTGCGGTAGCGAGGACGTTCGCCACGCGCGAAAGGCTTGCGGAGACGCCTACGTCTTGGTGCAGTCGTGGGCATGCCCCACATCGACCATCCGCATGGCCGCGCCTACTACCGCCACTGGTCCACACCCGAACCGCGGGCGGCGGTCATCTTCCTGCACGGGTTCGGCGAGCACACCGGCGTCTACCACCGCTACGGTTTCGCGCTGAACGCCGCAGGCATCGACCTGTGGGCCGTCGACCAGTTCGGGCACGGTCTCAGCCCCGGTGAGCGCGGCAACTTCGGGACGATCGAGGACAGCGCCGCCCTTGGCACATCGCTGGCAGAGCTGGCGGAACGCGCTATCCCGGGCCTGCCCCTGATCGCCCAGGGGCACTCTTTCGGCGCGGTCGTCACCCTGTTTCAACTGTTCGCACAGCCCGAGCGGTACCGCGCGGGCGTCATCTCAGGGGCCCCGCTGGTGCCGATTCCGGGATTGGTCGACCGCGACCGGACCTTCGAACTGGACCCGCTCTGGCTCTCCGAGGACCCGTTCTACCTGGATTCGCTGGACAACGACCCGCTGGCGTTCGTCGACGCAGACGGTCTGGCCCTCGCGCGCGAACTGGACCGGGCGTGGGACCGGCTCGGTGGACTGCTTCCGAAGCTGGCGGTGCCCACCCTCGCGGTGCACGGGACCGCCGATCCCATCGCCGACGTCGGAGCCGTTCGCGCCTACGCCGATCAGGTCGACGCGCTGCGGGTGACGGAGTTCCCCGGGGCGCACCACGACATCCTCAACGAGACCGTGCACCGCGAGGTCGCCCGGACCATCGTCGAGTTCGTCGAATCCCACCTCTGACCCCCGGCGAGCGTGCGGATTCGTACGGCCCGGGCGGCGTGTCGGTGTGCAGACACGCACGCTCGTGGCAGTGAAGGCGATCGGTCAGAGCCGGGTGTCGGGGGTGGTTGCGGTCAGGAAGGCCTCCAGGTCGTCGCGCCACTGGGCGGGTGAGTTCTTGTCCGGCTCGATGCCGGTGTATTCGCCTCGATAGAAAAGCAAGGGTCGCGGCTTCGTCCTCGGCACATCCGACAGCGACTGCACCGCGCCGAACACCACGAGGTGGTCGCCGGCGTCGTGCACCGAATGCACCGTGCAGTCGACGTGCGCGAGCGTGCCCTTGATCACCGGAGAGCCGAGTTTGGAAGGCGTCCAATCGATTTCGTCGAACTTGTCGGCCCCTTTTGACCCGAACCGGGCGGACACGTCCTTCTGATGCTCGTGCAGGATGTTGACGCAGAACTGGCCGGTGGCCTCGATCGCCCTCCAGGACCGCGACACCTTCCTCGGGCAGAACAACACCAGGGGGGGTTGCAGGGACAGCGCCGCAAACGATTGGCAGGCAAACCCGACCGGCTTGCCGTCATGCACCGTGGTGATCACCGTAATGCCGGTGCAGAACTGGCCCAGCACATTTCGGTACATGCGTGGATCGATGTCCGCAGTGGTCATCGTCCGATGCTATTCGCGTGGGGCACCCGGTGGTGCGGCATTCACCATCACGAGGCGCGCGAGCCCGCCGGTCGGCCAGCTCGGCCCGGGTCGGATCGTCACCTCACGCGTCTTCCTGCGCCCGCTGGGACGGTTCGCACGTCACGCTGTTCAATGGACGTCACCGATCGCTCCCGAGAGCACGGACAGCGGATGACCCAGATCGGCGCTTGCGCGAAGATCAAACCGCAGGACCAGAGCCTAGAACACGCTTATAACATGTTCTAGTTGCGGCCCGAAACGGACGAGAGGGAGGGTATCGACGTGTCGCAGGGCGTTCCGGACGAGCCGCTGGGCAGCCACGTGGTGGAACTGCAGATCGCCGAGGTCGTCAACGAAACCGCCGACGCGTGCTCGCTGGTCTTCAGCGTGCCCGAGGGCCGCGAGGACCCCGACGGCGAGGCCGTCGACGCCGACGGGCTGCGCTATTCGCCCGGGCAGTTCCTGACGCTGCGCATCCCCAGCGAGCGGACCGGCTCGGTGGCGCGCTGCTACTCGCTGTGCAGCTCACCGTCGACCGGCGAGGCGATGACCGTCACCGTCAAACGGACCGCGGGCGGGTACGCGTCGAACTGGCTGTGCGACCACGCCCACCCCGGCATGCGCATCCACGTGCTGGCACCGTCGGGCGTTTTCGTGCCCGACACGCTGGACACCGACTTCCTGCTGCTGGCGGCGGGCAGCGGCATCACGCCGATGATGGCGATCTGCAAGTCGGCACTCGCCGAGGGCACCGGCAGCGTGGCGCTCGTCTACGCCAATCGCGACGAGAAGTCGGTCATCTTCGCCGGCGCCCTGCGTGACCTGGCCGCCAAGTACCCCGACCGGCTGACGGTCGTGCACTGGCTGGAGACCGTGCAGGGGCTGCCCAGCGCCGCGGCCCTCGGTGCGCTGGCCGCACCCTACGCGGGCCGGGAGGCATTCATCTGCGGCCCCGGCCCCTTCATGTCAGCGGCGCGGGAGGGGCTCGCGGTGGCGGGCACCCCGGCCGAACGTATTCACATCGAAGTGTTCAAGTCGTTGGAGTCCGATCCGTTCGCAGCGGTCGTGCTGGCCGGGGACAGCGACGGAGAGGACGGGGCGGGCGGGAAGAACCCCGCCAACGTGATCGTGACGCTCGACGGCGTCACCCACGAACTGCGGTGGCCGCGTACCGCCAAGCTGCTCGACGTCCTCCTCGACAAGGGGCTCGACCCGCCGTTCTCCTGCCGCGAAGGCCATTGCGGGGCATGCGCGGTGGTGATGAAGAGCGGCGAGGTCGACATGGAGGTCAACGACGTGCTCGAGCAGTCCGACCTCGACGACGGCCTGGTTCTGGGCTGCCAGGCCCGGCCGAAATCGGATTCGGTCGAGGTCACCTACGACGAATAAGCGCGAAGCGAGACGGATGACGCGAGGCGAAGGGCGACTCGAGTGAAGCGACCGGCCGGATTCCTTGCGGTGAGCACCGCGACGTGGCTGGCGTCGAGGCCGACCGCCGGTCCGCGTGCGCGCAGACCACCTACCGCTGAGTTTGCCGCGGCGGCGGGCGCCTAGGCTCGCGGTGGTGAGCGATTCCACGCCGAGCGTCGAATCACCGGAAGCACTCGCCGCGGCGCTGGAGGGCACCGGCTACCTCGCCGAGAACGGTGTCGTCATGGCTGCGTTCCTGGCGGTGCGGATGCGCCGCCCGCTGTTCTGCGAGGGCGAACCCGGCACCGGCAAGACCTCGCTGGCGACCGCGCTGGCCGAGGCGTTCGGGCTGCCCCTGATCCGGCTGCAGTGCCACGAGGGCATCGACGCCGCCCAGGCGCTCTACGACTGGGATTTCCCGCGCCAGCTGCTGCACCTTCGCACCCTCGAGGCGGCAGGCGGCGGACATCTGGAGGCCGACGCCGCCGAGCGCTCGCTGTACACCGAACGGTTCCTGCTGGCGCGGCCGCTGCTGCGGGCGCTGACCGACGCGCCCTGCGTGCTGCTCGTTGACGAAATCGACCGTGCCGACGATGAATTCGAGGCCTTCCTGCTCCAGGTTCTCGACGAGAACGCGGTCGCGATCCCCGAGCTGGGCGAGATCAGGGCCGCGGCGCCGCCGCTGGTGGTACTCACCTCCAACCGCACCCGAGAAGTCCACGACGCCCTCAAACGCCGGTGCCTGTACGTCTGGCTCGACCATCCGGACCTGGCCAGGGAGGTCGCGATCCTGCGCAGGCGCATCCCGGGTGTCTCGGCGGCACTGGCCGATCAGGTCGCCACCGCCGTGGCCAACCTGCGCGCCATGGAACTGCTCAAGCCGCCGGGTGTGGCCGAATCGCTCGACTGGACGCGTGCACTGCTCGAACTGAGCCGCGACGTGCTCGACGCGCAGACCGCCGCGGCGACCCTCGGCGCCGTCCTCAAGTACCGCGAGGATCTCGATCGGGTCGCCCGGACGGGACTCGACCGCCTGTTCGCGGGGTGAGCCGATGACCACGGCGCCGGATGCCACGGACCCGCTCGCCGGCATCGCCGGGTTCACCCACGCGCTGTCCGCCGCCGGGCTGACAATCGGATCGGACGCCGTCGCGACCTACACCACGGCGCTGCGCCACATCGACATCGGCGAACCGCTGCAGGTGTACTGGACCGGCAGGGCGACGCTGTGCCGCACCCCCGATGACTCCGCGCGCTACGACCTCGTCTTCCAAAGCTGGTTCAGCGGAATGCCTTTGGTGTTCGTACCGCGGCGAAACCCGCGGTCGCGACGGGCGCGCGCCGCGGCGCTGGAACCGGCGGGCGGCGCCGAGACCGCCGGCGACGCACCTGCCCTGCGGGTGGCCGCCGACGATACCGACATCCTGCGCCACCGCGACATCGCCGAACTCAGCGCCGCCGAACGGGCACACCTCGCCGAGCTGATCAGCGCGCTGCGGCCCAGCCCGCCCATCCGGCCGGCCGCCCGGCTGCGGCCGTCCCGGCGCGGACCCATCGACCCGCGGCGCACGGTGCGCGCCATGCTCGCCGCAGGCGGCGAACCCGTCCGGCCGCGCCACCACCGCAAGGCCACCAAGGCTCGACGGGTGCTGCTCCTCGTCGACGTGTCCGGCTCGATGAGCCCCTACGCCGATGCGCTGCTGCGGTTCTCGCACGTCGTGGCCCGCGCGCACCCCGCCAGCACCGAGGTCTTCTCTCTGGGCACCAGGATGACCCGGCTGTCACGGGCGATGCGCATCCGCGACCCCGAGCTGGCGCTGGCCGCGGCGGGCCGCGCCGTACCCGACTGGGCGGGCGGCACCCGGCTCGGTGAGACGCTGCGGGCGTTTCTGGATCGCTGGGGCAGGCGCGGGCTGGCCCGCGGCGCGGTCGTGGTGATCTTCTCCGACGGCTGGGAGCGCGGCGACCCGTCGCTGCTCGCCGAGCAGATGGCCCAGCTGCGCCGGCTGGCACACGCGGTGTTCTGGGTCAACCCGCACGCGGGCGCCGACGGCTACCTTCCGGTGCAGTCGGGGATCGCGGCCGCGCTGCCGTACACCGATCGCCTACTGGCCGGGCACAGCCTCGCGACGCTGTCGGAGCTGCTCGCCGAGGTCCGCCGCGCGTGACCAGCCGCGCCGGCGGGAGAACGCATTTGGCCGTTTCCGGCGTCCGCCACCGCCGGTCGGAGCACAGTGGAACCCATCACCTGACGTTCTCCCCGCATTGGAGGCTCGATGCGCATCACAGTCACCGTTGACGGCACGGTGTACACGGACGAGGTGGAGCCGCGGCTACTCCTCGTGCACTACCTGCGTGACCGCCTGGGCAAGGTCGGCACCGTGGTCGGCTGCGACACCAGCAACTGCGGCGCATGCACGGTTCATCTCAACGGCCACAGCGTGAAGTCCTGCGCGGTGCTCGCCGTGCAGGCCGACGGCGGGGACATCCTGACCGTCGAGGGGCTGGCACGCGACGGGAAGCTGCACCCGATCCAGGAGGCATTCCGGGACAACCACGCCCTCCAGTGCGGCTTCTGCACACCCGGGATGATCATGCAGACCCTCGACCTGCTCGCCGACGAACCCGATCCCGACGACGAGGCCGTGCGCCATGGCCTGGAGGGAAACCTCTGCCGGTGCACCGGATATCAGAACATCGTGCGCGCGGTCCAGGACGCCGCGCAGCGCCTGCGCGGCAGACGAGTCGCCGACACGCCGGCCGAGGCGGGTGCTCCGGCAGCCGGACTCGCCGGAGGTGTGCGATGACCGTCACCGCCGAACCGGAAGTCGGGAAGGCCAGACTCCGCAAGGAGGATGAGCACCTCATCACCGGGCGGACCCGGTGGACGGACAACCTCGTCCTGCCGGGCATGCAGTATCTGGCGATTCTGCGAAGCCCGCTCGCACATGCCCGCATCACCGGCATCGACGTGTCCGCGGCCCGCGGCATGCCCGGTGTCGTCGGGATCTTCACCGGCGCGGATCTGGCCGCCGAACAGGGCAGCCTGCCGTGCGCGTGGCCGATCACCGAGGACATGAAGTCACCGTCGGCGCCGTCGCTGGCGGTGCACACGGTCAACTTCTCCGGTGAGGCGGTCGCCGTCGTCGCGGCCCGCAGTGCCTACGAGGCGCATGACGCGCTGGAGGCCATCGCGGTCGACTACGACGAACTCCCGGTGGTGCTCGATATGGCAGCGGCTGCCGCCGAGGGCGCCGACCTGGTACACGACGACCTCGGCACCAACATCAACGCCACGTGGACGTTCGACTCGGCCGAGGCGCAGACCGGCGGCGACGTCGAGCAGGCGATCGCCGACGCGGAGGTGGTGGTGTCTCGCACCTTCCGCCAGCAACGGCTCATCCCCGCGTTCATGGAGCCCCGCTCGGTGGTCGTCGACCCGACCGGACAACAGATCACGATGTGGTCGGCCACCCAGGTCCCGCACATCCTCAAGCTGATGCTCGCCATGACGCTGGGGATCTCCGAAACCCGACTGCGGGTGATCGCGCCCGACGTCGGCGGCGGTTTCGGCGGCAAGCTGCAGGTGACACCCGAAGAGGTGATCGCACTGCTGATCGCGCGTCGGCTCGGCAAACCCGTGAAGTACACCGAATCGCGCAGCGAGTGCATGCTCGCCGCGCACCACGGCCGCGACCAGATCCAGAAGCTCACGCTGGCCGCCCGCCGCGACGGCACCGTGACCGGCCTGAAGGTGGAGCTGCTCGCCGACATGGGCGCCTACCTGCGTCTGGTCACCCCGGGCGTCCCGATCCTGGGCGCGTTCATGTTCAACGCCATCTACAAGTTCCCGGCATACCACTTCACCTGCACCAACGTTTTCACCAACAAGGTACCCACCGACGCCTACCGCGGTGCGGGCCGTCCGGAGGCCACGTTCGCCATCGAACGGATGATGGACGAACTGGCCGCCGAACTCGGCCGCGATCCACTGGAGCTGAGGGCGCAGAACTGGATCGCCCACGAGGAGTTCCCGTTCGATACCGTCGCGGGCCTGACCTACGACTCCGGAAATTACGAGGCCGCCACCGAGCAAGCCCGCGACCTGTTCGGCTACGACGAATTACGCCGCGAGCAGGCCGAGCGCCGGGAACGCCGGGATCCGGTGCAACTGGGCATCGGGGTGTCGACGTTCACCGAGATGTGCGGCCTGGCACCGTCGCGGACGCTGGGCGCCCTGTCCTACGGCGCGGGCGGCTGGGAGCACGCGTCGATCCGGGTGCTCCCCACCGGCAAGGTGGAGGTGGTGACCGGTTCGTCCGCACACGGCCAGGGACACGAGACGGCGTTCAGCCAGATCGTGGCCGACCATCTCGGCGTTCCGTTCGACGACGTCGAGGTGCTGCACGGCGACACCCAGAGCTCGGCACGCGGCATGGACACCTACGGGTCGCGCTCCCTCGCGGTCGGGGGCATCGCCTTGGTGAAGGCCGCCGACAAGGTGATCGCCAAGGCCAAACCCATTGCGGCACACATGATGGAGTGCGCCGAGGAGGACGTCGAGGTGGTCGCGGGCCGGTTCCGGGTGCGGGGTACCGAGAAGGCGGTCGGTCTGGCCGACGTCGCAGGCGCGGTGTTCGCCGCACACGACCTGCCCGAGGGCGTCGAACCGAACCTGGATTCGGAAGCCACCTACGATCCGGAGAACTTCTCGTTCCCGCACGGTACCCATCTGTGTGCCACCGAGGTCGACACCGACACCGGGATGGTGCGGATCCGTTCGTACGTATGCGTGGACGACGTCGGACACGTGGTCAATCCGCTGATCGTCGACGGCCAGATCCACGGCGGCCTGGCCCAGGGCATCGCGCAGGCACTGTTCGAGGACGCCGAATACGACGAGTCCGGCACCCTGCTGTCCGGTTCGTTCGCTCAGTACCTGGTGCCGTCGGCGGTCGACCTGCCCTCCTTCACCACCGGCCGCACGGAGACTCCCGCAACAGGAAACCCGTTGGGCGTCAAGGGAGTTGGCGAGGCGGGCGCCATCGCATCCACACCGGCCGTCGTCAACGCGGTGATCGACGCGGTGCGTCATCTGGGGGTCAGCGATATCACGATGCCCTGCTCCCCGATGCGGGTGTGGCAGGCGATCAACGCAGGCCGGCAGGAGACATCAGCCAACGGAGGTGCCAAGTGATCCCCGCCGACTTCGCCTACGTCGCCCCCAAAACCGTCGACGAGGCGATCGCCGCCCTGGCCGACGGCGGCGAGGACGCCAAGGTCATCGCCGGCGGGCAGAGCCTGATGCCGGTGCTGCGGCTGCGGCTCGCGGCGCCCACCATCGTCGTCGACCTCGGGCGCATCGGTGAGTTGCGCGGTGTCAGCGAGGACGGCGACAGCTTGGTGATCGGCGCCATGACGACCCACTACGACGTGCTGCGCAGTTCACTCGTGCATCGGCATGCGCTATTGCTCGCCGAAGCGACACACACTGTCGCGGACCCCCAGATCCGGCACCGCGGCACACTGGGCGGAGCGCTGGCGCATGCCGACCCGGCGGGTGATCTCTGTGCTCCCGCACTGGCTCTCGAGGCGTCGCTGACCATAGCCGGGCCGTCCGGACGGCGGACGGTTCCTGTCGCCGACTTCTTCGTCGACTACTTCACCACCGCGCTGCAACCCGACGAGATCCTGGTCGGCATCCGGATTCCCAAGCACACCGACTGGCCCGCGCGCTACGAGAAGTTCACCCGCATCGCCCAGGCCTGGTCGATCATCGCGGTGGCCGCGACCGTCGACGTCGACGGCGGCGTGATCCGCACAGCCCGGGTGGCGCTGACCAACATGGCGGCGGTGCCGGTGCGGGCCCGCGGTGTCGAGGACGCCCTGACCGGCCAGCCCGCGAGTGACGACGTGATCCGCGCGGCTGCCGAACACGCCGCCGAGGGCACCAATCCGATCGCCGACGGCAACGCCGACGTCGAGTACCGCAGCCACCTCGCGCGGGTTCTCACCAGACGGGCGGTGGCGACGGCCGCGGGCGTCTGACATTCACCGGAATCGTTGCCGCCCAGCGATTCCGGGTCGGTCGATGGTCACAGGTGACGAGCCAGGCTTTCGCGCGCCCGCACCACCGCCTGGGGTCCGCTCAGCGGCGCGCCGGGCTCCGGGGCGGGCAGGGCGGCGAGTTGACCCGCGCTCAGCGGCGACGGCTTGCCCGCCGCGACGAGCGCGCCGTGTACGGCGACGGCGTCCTCACCGGCGCCCAACCGCACCAGCAGCCGCGTCACGTAGCGCAGGTTGAGCCATTGCTGGCTCCAGTCGCCCACCCGGTCCCAATGGCCAAGCACCACAATGAGTTCGGCGGCCGCCGAGGCGGCGTCGCCGTGCACCGAACGCGTCGCGGCCGCCTCCATCAGCGCGATGCCGTGCCACCAGAAGTTGTGTACCGATTCCGACTGCGCGGCGGCGCCGGCGAAGAGCCTCAGCGCCCGATCCGGGTCGGACTTCTTGAGTACCAGGCCGAGCGCGTAGCCTGCCATGGCGCGCGCGGTGGGGTTGCCGGTGTCCTCCGCGACGCGGACGGCCTCCTCCGCTGCGGCGCGGCCTTCGTCGGGTGTGCGCAGGGCGGCATGGCAGATCGCGACGTAGAACAACGTCCACACCAGCCGGATCGGATCTCCTTCTCGGCGTGCGCGTTCCATCTCCGCGCGGTAGTGGTCCAGCGCCGCCACCGCATCGCCCTCATACAGAGCGACGTCGGCGCGCACGTCGGCGGGATAGGCCACTCGGCCCGTACCCCGGCCTGGCACGCGGTCCCTTGCGAGGTCCGCGAATTCGACCGCGCGGGCGTGGTCGCCGCGGTTCCAGGCGCCGCGGGCGGCAAATCCCACCGCAGCGGCGAAGAGTCGATGGCCCGGGTCGGTACGCTCGATCGTCCGCTCGGCCCAGCCCGCGGATTCGTAACCAAGGCGCAGGTGGACGAGTTCGGGTATCGACGTCACCAACCGAACGGCAAGGTCGGTGTCGTCGACTGCCATCGCGCGTTCGAACGCCGCACGCAGGTTGTCGTTGTCCGGCAACATCCGCTGCACCCAGGCCCGCTCGTCGGGGCCCTGCAACTCGGCCGACGCCCGCTCGGCCAGCCCGGTGAAATACGCGGCATGCCGCGCGGCGCACATGCCGTCGATGCCCTGCTCACCCAAGCGCTCTCGACCGTAGGCGCGCAGCGTCTCCAACAGGCTGTACCGGGTCGATCCGGTTTCCCCGCGCACCACCACCATCGACTTGTCGACGAGGCCGGTGAGCATTTCGAGGGTGTCATCCTCGGTGGCGTCCGCCTCGGCGCACACCCCGTGCACGGCATCGAGATCGAAGCCACCGGCGAACACCGACAGCCGCGTGAACAACGCCTGTTCCGGTGGGGTGAGCAGGCGATAGGACCAGTCGATCGTCGCGATCAGGTTCTGCTGCCGGGGATGTGCGGTGCGGGCGCCACCGCTGAGCAGCCGTAACCGGTCCAGCCGGCGGGCGACGTCGATGGAGCTCATCACCCGCATCCGGGCGGCGGCGAGTTCGATGGCAAGCGGCAGCCCGTCGAGCCTGCGGCAGATCTCGGCAACGGCGCCGGCGGGCTCGTGGTCCAGCCGGAAGTCGGGGCGGCCGGCCCGGGCCCGGTCGGCGAACAGCAGCGTCGCGTCGTCCACCGACAACGGCGGCACGGGCAGAATCTGTTCGCCCGCGATGCCCAGCGGTTCCCGGCTGGTGGCCAAGACAGCCACCCGTGGGCATTGCCGCACGATCCGGTCCAGCAGCCGCGCCGTGGCCTCGAGGACGTGCTCGCAGTTGTCGACGAGGAGCAGGCCGTGCCGGGTCCGCAGGAACTCGATGAGGGAGTCCTCGATGGTGAGACCCTGCTGTTGTTGTAGGCGAAGACCAGCGGTCAGCGCATGGATCACGGCGTCACCCCCCTCGACCGGGGCCAGCTCACAGATCCACGCGCCATCGCCGAACCGGGCCGCTTCGGTGGCGGCGACCTCGAGCGCCAACCGCGTCTTGCCGACACCGCCCACCCCGGTCAGCGTGACCAGCGGGGCATCCCGCAGGGCCGCGGCAACGTCGGCGACGTGGTCCTCGCGGCCGATGAAACTCGTTGTGCGCCTTGGCAGATCGTCAGATGGTCGGGTTTCCGCGACCGGCCGCGGTTGGGCGGGGCGCACCTCCCGGGCCGCCGCGGTGCGGTCCGGGTCGCCGCATAGGATCCGTTGGTGCACGTCGCGCAGTGCCGAACCGGGGTCCACCCCGAGTTCGTCGACGAGCCGTTCGCGGATGGCGCGGAAGGTGTCGAGCGCATCGGATTGCCTGCCATTTCGATACTGCGCCAACATGAGCTGCCCGGCCAGCCGCTCGTCGAGCGGCTGAGCCTGCAGCGCCGCGGCCAGCTCGCCGAGCAGTTCGGCATGCCGTCCGGCGCGCAGCGCCGCGTCGTTGCGGTCGAGCACGACCGAAAGTCGTTCGGCCTCCAGCGCAGTGCGGACATCACTCACCCAGGGGGTGTCCAGCGCGGCGAACGGTTCACCGTGCCACAGGTCCAGCGCCGCGTCGAACAGGCCGGCGGCGTCGGGTTCGGATCCCGCACGGGCTCGGCTCACCAGGCTGCGGAAGCAGTGCAGATCGACCGTGAGCGGATCGGTCCGCAGGACATAGCCGCCGGGCTCGCGGGAGATCAACACTTCGTCTGCGTCGGCAAGCAGGGTGCGCAGCCGGGACAGGTAGCCCGCCAACACGTTTCGAACTCGGTGCGGAGGGTCATCGGCCCACACCCGATCCACCAGCTGCGCCGTCGGCACCGGCCGGTTCACATCGACGAGCAATGCGACGAGAACGCACCGCTGGCGGGCATGCCCGATCTCGACTCGACGCCCGCCGATGCGGGCCTCGATGTCGCCGAGCAATCGGAACTCCGCCACCATCGGCCCTAGCCTGCCACTTCGGGGCACCCGGGTGGGCCCACGCGACCGCGGAGGCGCGAAGGACCAGCGCGGAAGACCGAGCAGACGGTCAGGCAGCGCGTGTCGAGAAAGCCATGCGAGTCACTAGAACGTGTTCTAGTATTGCCTGCGCTCGACCGTCAGGTCGACCACCAGAGCTGGACACAACCCAGCCCGCACGATGAAGGAGTTTCCGCCGGATGCCGTCGCCAACACATCCCGATCCGCCCTCAGGGTCTGGGGCACGGCCGCGTGAGGTGACGAACGCGGCAGTCCGCGCAGAATCCGCGTTGGGTTCAGAGGCGCAGCGCGAACGTCGTAAGCGAATCCTCGATGCAACGCTGGCCATCGCATCGAAGGGCGGTTACGAAGCCGTTCAGATGCGCGCCGTGGCCGAACGCGCCGACGTCGCCGTGGGCACGCTGTACCGGTATTTCCCGTCGAAGGTGCACCTGCTGGTGTCCGCGCTCGGGCGGGAGTTCGAACGGATCGACGCCAAGACCGACCGGACCTCCCTGACCGGGGGCACGCCCTATCAGCGGCTCAACCTGATGATCGGCAAGCTCAACCGGGCCATGCAGCGCAACCCGATGCTGACCGAGGCGATGACACGGGCGTTCGTCTTCGCCGACGCGTCCGCGGCCGGTGAGGTTGATCACGTCGGCAGGTTGATGGATTCGATGTTCGCACGGGCCATGAGTGACGGAGAGCCCACCGAGGATCAATACCATATTGCCCGTGTCATCTCGGATATCTGGCTGTCCAACCTGCTCGCCTGGCTAACCCGGCGGGCGTCGGCCACCGACGTCAGCAAGCGCCTCGACCTCGCTGTGAGGTTGCTCATCGGGGATGGCGAGCACCCTAAAATCTAGGGGTGTCCACCCAGCCCCCCGGTGCGCGTCGCCCGCACGACCTTCCCCTGGAACTCAAGCGTGCGCTGACCACCGCAGCGCGGGTTCCACGGCTTCTCGTCGCCTGTGATTACGACGGCACGATGGCGCCCATCGTGTCCAACCCGGACGACGCGCGACCGCTGGCCGGGTCGGCGGCCGCGCTGCGCGACCTGGCCGGCCTGCCGTCGACGACGGCCGCCGTGATCTCCGGGCGGGCGCTGCGCGATCTGGCCGCGCTGTCGCGCATGCCCGCCGAGGTGCATCTGGTCGGCAGCCACGGCTCCGAGTTCGACACCGGCTTCGTGCGCGCCATCGACGACGCCGCCAAGGCCCTGCTCGGCAGGATCAAGGACGCCCTCGGCGCGATCGCCGCCGAGCATCCCGGGGTTGCGCTCGAGATCAAGCCGGCCAGTGTGGCACTCCACGTGCGCAATGCCGACGCCGCCGACGCCGCCGAGGCGCTGCAGAAGGCCCACACCGCGGCGCAGGCGTGGGACGCCGAGATCACCGAGGGAAAGGCGGTCCTGGAGTTCGCGGTGATCCAAACCGACAAAGGACAGGCCCTCGACATCCTTCGGCATCAGGAGGGCGCGTCGGCCGCGGTCTTCATCGGCGACGACGTCACCGACGAGAAGGCGTTCCGCCGCCTGCACGGTCCGGACATCGGGATCAAGGTCGGGCCGGGCGACACCCTGGCGGGATTCCGGGTCGAGTCACCCGAAGACGTGGCGGCCGCACTGGAACTGTTGTTCGACGCACGGCGCATCTGGCTGCATGGCGGGCACAGCACACCCATCGAGCGGCTGACGATGCTGTCGAACTCCCGCACCGTCGCGCTGCTCACCCCCGACGCGGACGTCGTGTGGATGTGCCACCCGCACGGGGATTCGGCCGCGGTGTTCTCCCGACTGCTCGGGGATGCCACCTCCGGCCACTTCTCCATCGGGCCGCAACGTCAGGCACTGCCGCTGAGCCAGCGCTATGTCGACGGCACCATGACCACCGAAACACGCTGGGCCAGCCTCCTTGTCACCGACTACCTGTCCCACGACGTCGGCGCGGGCCGCACGGACCTGATCCGGGTGATCAGTGGCCGGGCCAAGGCCGTGGTCTCGTTCGCACCGCGTCCCGAGTTCGCCCAGGCACCGGTGCAACTGCGCGCAGACGACGGCGGACTGCGGGTGTTCGCCACCAACGAGCCGATGGTGCTGCGGTCGCCTGGGGTCGAATGGACCGTGGTCCCCGACGGTGTGCACGAGACCGCCCATGCCGTCATCGACCCGTCCAAGGGCCCGGTTGTCCTCGAACTGCGTTGCGGCACAGAGGATCTCACCGAATCTCCGGTTGACGCGGTATCGCGCCTCGAGCGCGCGGGGAGCTATTGGTCCGACTGGGCGGCCGGCCTTGCGCTGCCGCCGCGCAAGCCGGATCTGATGAAGCGCTCGGCGCTGACCCTGCGCGGGCTGGTACATGCCGACACGGGTGCCATCATGGCCGCGGCCACCACGTCACTGCCCGAAGAGATCGGCGGGGTGCGCAACTGGGATTACCGCTACTGCTGGATCCGCGACGCCGCCCTGACCGCATCGGCGCTGGTGTCGCTCGGTTCGACCGATGAGGCCGAAGGCTACCTGAACTGGCTGCACCGCGTCATCGAGACCACACACGGGCCCGAGCGGCTGCACCCGCTGTACACGCTGGCCGGCACCCAGCTCGGGCCGGAGGCGGTCATCGACTCGCTGCCCGGCTATGCCGGATCGCGGCCCGTGCGGGTGGGCAACGCCGCGAACGCCCAGGTTCAGCTCGACGTCTTCGGCCCCGTGGTGCAGCTCATCTCCGATCTCGCGCACCGGCGGAAGGCGGGCGGGGCCGCCGATCCGTTGACCGACGCGGACTGGAACCTGGTCAGCGAGATGGTGTTCGCCGTCGCCAGCCGGTGGGTGGAACCCGACCACGGCATCTGGGAGATCCGGGGCGCCCCACGGCACCACGTGTACTCGAAGGTGATGTGCTGGGTGACCGTCGACCGGGCGCTCGCGCTGGCCGCGGAATTCGGCAGGGACGCCCCGCCAGGATGGTCCACGCTGCGTGACGTGATCGCCAAACAGGTCTGCAATCGCGGCTGGAACGACGAGGTCAGCTCATTCACCGCCGCCTACGATGGCACCGACCTGGACGCCGCCACCCTGCACATCGGGCTATCGGGCCTCATCGACCCCGCCGACGAGCGGTTCGCGGCAACGGTGGCCGCGACCGAGGCCGAGTTGCGCAGCGGGGCGACCGTGTACCGCTACCGCGGCGACGACGGGCTGCCCGGCACCGAAGGCGGCTTCCACCTGTGCGCGGCGTGGCTCGTCGAGGCGTACCTGCTGATCGACCAGCGGTCCCAGGCCGAGGCCCTGTTCGACCGGCTCGTCACCGCCGCGGGACCCACCGGATTGCTCTCCGAGGAATACGACCCGGTTGCCGAGCGGGCGCTAGGCAATCATCCGCAGGCCTACAGCCACATCGGGTTGCTGCGATGCGCGCAGCTACTGGCCACGACGTCGGCCCCCCCACGGATCAAGCCATCGCCTCCCAAGCCGGTGGGGCCCACCCCGGCCTGAGCCTTCGGCAGCTTCATCAGCGGAATCCCAGCGCCGCGGCCCCCAGGTCAGATACAGTCCTGTCACTCGCGATACGTGGTCAGCGGGGACGGCTATGGGGGTCCAACCGAGGAGGGGCCGTGCGTCAGGTTCCGCCGCTCGACGGCGTGAGGTGAATCGGCGTTGCTCACACGGTTCATAAAGATTCAACTGATCCTCTTCGCGATACTGACGCTGGTCGCTCTCGGCGCATTGGGTTTCTACTATCTGCGGGTGCCGACGCTGGCCGGGATCGGTCAGTACACGCTCTACGCGGACTTCCCCCGTTCGGGCGGGCTGTATCCGACGGCGAACGTCACCTATCGGGGAACCACCATCGGCAAGGTCACCGCGGTCGAGCCGACCACGACAGGTGCCCGGGCGACGATGAGCATCGGCCACGACTTCCGGATACCCGTTGACACCACCGCCAACGTCCGCTCTGTCACAGCCATCGGTGAGCAGTACATCGACCTGGTACCCGCGAGCGAGTCGGGTCAGTACTACAGCGATGGCCAGACCATCACCCACACCACGGTGCCAAGCGAAGTCGGTCCCGCGCTGGACCAGGCTTACAAGGGCCTGGCGGTGCTACCCCGGGAGAAGATCGATGCGCTGCTGACCGAGACGTCGGAGTCGGTGGGTGGTCTGGGGCCCGCGCTGCAGCGGCTGGTCGATTCGACCACCAACATCGCCCAGGATTTCAAGGACAACATCGACCCCGTCAACGACATCATCGCCAACTCCGCCCCCATCCTGGACAGCCAGGTCAACTCCGGCGACGCGATCGAACGCTGGTCACGCAACCTGAACACCCTGGCCGCCCAAGCCGCCGAACAGGACCGGGCGCTGCGCAGCGGACTGCAGCAGGCCGCCCCTACCGCCGACCAGCTCAACGCGGTGTTCAGCGGGGTGCGCGAGGCGCTGCCGCAGACCCTGGCCAACGTCGCCGTCATCACCGACATGCTCAAGCGCTACAACAAGGGCCTCGAGCAGGCCTTCGTCTACTTCCCTCAGGGCGCCTCGCCCCTGGAGATGGGCACCGTGTTCCCCGGTGAGGGTCTGCTGCACTTCGGGTTGTCGATCAACCAGCCGCCTGCGTGCCTGACGGGATTCCTGCCCGCATCGGAGTGGCGCTCGCCCGCCGACACCAGCACCGCGCCGCTGGAGTCCGGGCTGTACTGCAAGATTCCCAAGGACTACCAGGCCAACGCGGTGCGCGGGGCGCGCAACTATCCGTGCGCCGACGTGCCGGGTAAGCGGGCGGCCACCCCGCGGGAGTGCCGCAGCGACGAACCGTATGTGCCGCTGGGCACCAACCCGTGGTTGGGCGACCCCAACCAGATCCGCAACTGCCCCGCACCGGCGGCGCGCTGCGATCAGCCCGTGTCCGGGGGCCGGGTGATCCCCGCGCCGACCATCAACACGGGCAACAATCCGCTGCCCGCCGACCGGCTGCCCGGTACGCCGGCCCCCGTCAGCGACCCGCTGAGTCCGCCACTGCAGGGCACGGTGACCTGCAGCGGACAGCAACCCAACCCGTGCATCTACACTCCGGCACCTGGAACGACCGCGATCTACAACCCGGCCAGCGGCGAAGTCGTGGGACCCGATGGCGTCAAGTACTCGGTGAGTAACTCCGACAACCCGGCAGACAGTGGTTGGAAGGAGATGCTGGCACCGGCCGGCTGAGCGTTCCCTGGCCGTCCCCTGCAGTGCCCCTGAGCTAGGCGGGCGGCCCCGAGGTGCGGCCACGCACCACATCCGTTGCCAGTACGTCGAGCACCGGAAGACCCGACCGCGGCGGGTTGTGCAGCAGCCGCCCGGCCCTGCGTCCCTTCTCCATACTCGGCTGCGCGACGGTCGTCAGTCCCCGCCGCAGCGCATCGGGAATGCCGTCGAACCCGGTGACCGTCATCTGCCCGGGAACATAGATCCCCCGCGCCCGCAGGTGGTCCATCGCCGACAGCGCGAGCACGTCGGCCGTGCACATCAGCGCGGTGAGACGCGGATTGGCTTCCAGCGCCACCTCCGCGGCCACCCCGCCCGAGGAGGGCAGGTGTTCGTAGCTCTCCACCACCGTCAACGACGCGGGGTCCAGCCCCGCGGCCTCCATGGCGTCATACACGCCCCGGATGCGGTCGCGCTGGACGTGAAAGTGCGGTGTCCGGACACGCTCCGGATCGGCGACGGCAGGCTGGCGGCTGTCGTGTGGCCACTCCCTGCCCAACCGCATGGTCAGCAGGCCGATCTCCCGATGTCCAAGTCCGACAACATATTCGGCCAACCTGCGCATCGCGTCGCGGTCGTCGATGCAGACCCGCGAGGTGCCAGGAACATCCATCGGCTGGTCGACCACCACGATGGGCAGGTGCCGCTGCAGCACCACCGACAGGTAGGGGTCGTCATCGGAGGCCGAGTACACCACGAAGCCGTCGACGCCGGCGGCCAGCACCGCGGCCATCCCTTCGCTGACGCTGCGGTTCGGGCCGATCGCGACGAGCAGGAGCCCCTGACCGGCCTCCTCACACGATTCGGCCAGCCCAGCGACGAAATCGAGCGCTGCCGGATCGCTGAATGAGTAGTTCAGCGGCTCGGTGATCATCAGCCCGACGGCACCGGCTTTACGCGTGCGCAGCGATCTCGCCACGGGGTCGGGACCGGGGTATCCCATGCGTTTGGCGGTCGCCAGCACACGTTCCCGAAGATCCGCGGAAAGTTGATCGGGGCGGTTGTAGGCGTTGGAGATCGTGGTGCGGGACACCTTCAATTCGGCCGCCAACGAGGCCAGGGTTGCCCGCCGTCTGGGGTTGGGAATCCTGGACATGTTCTCTGAGATTAGCCGATGCCGGTCGATGGCACGGATTACTAACCGGTGCGGCGCCTCACGTGGCGAGAACCTGGCCGGCCGACCGAGTCAGCACCCGCCCGCTCGCCCAGACCACCGCCCACACCCCGCAGGTGATAGTGACGACGAGAAAGCTGGGCGGCGCGTTGAACATCGCCGAGAGCCCGAGACCGGCCCACACCGACAGCACGCTCAGCGCGGCGGAGACTCCCATCGCGACCGCCGGGCGCGCCGTGAGCATGATCGCCACCGCGGCGGGGGTGACGATGAGCGCGAAGAGCAGCAGTGTTCCGACCGCCTGCACCGCCATCGTGACCGACAGTCCGAGCAGCATCATGAACACGATCGACAGGCCCCGAACCGGGACGCCCTTGGCCTCGGCCACCTGCGCGTTGACCGACGAGAACAGCAACGGGCGATAGATGATGCCCATGCACAGCGCCAGCAGCGCCAGCAGCACACCGAACGTGACGATCTGTTCGTGGGTGATGGCAAGCAGGTTCCCGAACAAGACATTGGTCATCGTGCTCGAACTTCGGGTGGCCAGTGAACTGAAGAACAGGCCGAGTCCGGTGGCCATGGCCAGCACGGTGCCCGTCGCCACCTCCCGGTCACTCGCCCGCTTGCCGAGGGCGCCGATGACCAGGGCCCCGCCAACGCAGAACACGCCCAGCCCCAACGCCACCGGTAGGCCGAGCAGCACGGCCCCCGTCGCGCCCGGCAACCCGATGTGCGCGAGCGCATGCGCGGCGAAGACGGTGTTGCGCACGATCACGAAGTACCCGATGAGGCCTGCGGCCAACGCCACGATGGTGCCCCCGACGAGCGCGTTGCGCATGAACGCCGACGTCAGGATCTGCCACCAGTTGTCCTGGTAGCCCACCGCGGCCAGATAGGTGGTGGTCAACTGGTCCTGCGCAGGTACGGGTCGGAGTGCGGGTGCGCGATCTCGATCGGCGCGCCGTAGAGGCGGGTGAGCAGGTCTGGTTCCGCGGCATGGTCGAGAGGCTCGTAATGGGCGACGCCGTCCTTGAGGTAGATGGCGCCGGTCAGCACCCGCAGCAGCGGGTTGAGGTCGTGTGCGACCACGAAGATGGTTACCCCGACGTCCCTGTTGATCCGGTCGAGCAGGGCGACGATCTCACGCTGGTTGGTGAGGTCGAGTGAGGCAAGCGGTTCGTCGAGGATGAGCAGCCGCGGCCGTCCGACCAACGCGGCGGCCAGCGCGACGCGCTGCCGCTGGCCGCCGGACAGCTGCGACAGCCGCCTGCCCGCCAGCGCCGCGGCATCGACGGCGGCCAGGGCTTCGTCGACGCGAGCCTGCTGCGGCCCACGTGTCTTGCCGAAACCCCAGCGGTGCCCGTTGAGGCCCAGCATGACCGCGTCACGCACGCGGATGGCTTCGTCGGAGTTCGAGGTGTAGTTCTGCGGCACGTACCCGATCTGGTGGTTGATCTCTCCGGGCGGATGTCCGAATACCTCGACGCTGCCCGACGCCCGCGGGATGAGGCCGAGAACGACCTGCAACAGGGTCGTCTTACCCGATCCGTTCGGTCCGATGACCGCGACGATGCCTCCCTCCGGCACATCGAAATCGGCACCCGACCACACGGCGTGGCGGCCGCGAACGACGCTGACGTCGTGAAACGTCAGCGCAGGCAGCGTGGGAGCGGAGTCAGGCAGGGACATCGAGCGCCTTGGCGAGTCGGTTCAGCTGGTCGGTCTGCCAGGCCTGGAACGACGCCGTACCCGGCGGTACGGTCTCGGTCACCTCGACGACGGGCACATCCGCCTGCTCGGCCGCGGCACGGATCCGTTCGGGCAGCGAACCTTCCGTCTGCGTGTTGTAGATCAGCACGTCGACACCGCGGTCGGCGAGTAGACGCAGGAACTCGTCGAGGTCGGCCGGTGACGGATCGGTCTCGTTCGCCGACGCCACCTGATAGCCCTCGGGAGTGCGGTCGACCAGCCCGAGCGCTCCGGCCATGTCATCGAACACACCCTCGGTGGCCGCGTAGGTCTTTCCGGACGCGTTCGCCTTGATCGACGTGATGAGCGCATCGTACGGCCCGAGGTCACTGGCGAATTCGGCACGCCGCTGGGTGAAGTACTCCGCCGCACCGGGCGCCAGTTTCGTCAACTCGGCTGTCACGGCGTCGGCGACGCCCGTCACCGCGGCGGGGCTGTACCAGACGTGCGGATTGTCTTCGCCGCCGTGGTCGTACCCCTCCGCGTCGCGACCATGGCCCGCGGCCTCGTTGGTCGCGCCACCGTGGCTGATATCGACCGCGTTGACCACCGGGGCATCCGGGGCTGAACTCGCTGCGAGTTTGGCGGCCCATTCGTCGTAGTGCCCGCCGTTGATCACGACGAGCTGGGCACCCTCGAAGAGGGCGGCATCCTTGGGTGCGGGTTCGTAGTCGTGCGGATCGATCGCCGAACCGGCCAGCACGGTGGCGACCGTGGCGCACTGGCCGCCCACTGCCGAGACGATGTCGCCCCACTGGTCGACGCTGACCAACACGGCCACTGGCGCGGTCGGGCATGCGCCGCCCGCCGCCTCCCCGGTTGCTGACGCGGACGGAGACGCGGCAGGCGCGGACTCTCCGCCACTTGAGCATGCCGTAGCGGCGAAGGGGGCGGCGAGGACCAGTCCGGCTATCAGCGACCGGATCGCAGGAGAAGCAATCACATGATAACGATAACCGTTTGCAATTGCGGCGCGCGAGTTCGGGGGGAGTTGCAAGGTCCCGACGCGACCCCTTAATGAAAACGGTTATCATTACCGAGTGGATGCCACCTCACCCGATCTACTGCCCGTCACCGTGCTGTCCGGATTCCTCGGAGCGGGAAAAACCACCCTTCTCAACCACATCCTGGCCAACCGCGACGGCAGGCGGGTCGCCGTGATCGTCAACGACATGAGCGAGGTGAACATCGACGCCGCGCTGATCGCAGGGCAGGGCCATCTGGATCGCACCGAAGAGAAGCTCGTCGAGCTGACCAACGGCTGCATCTGCTGCACCCTGCGTGAAGACCTCATCGAGGCCGTCGACGCACTCGCCCGTCAGCGGCGCTTCGACCAGCTGGTGATCGAGTCGACGGGAATCTCCGAGCCGATGCCGGTGGCGGCGAGCTTCAGCTGGGAGTTCGACGGCGGGTTCAGCCTCGGCGATGTGGCCCGGCTGGACACCATGGTGACCGTCGTAGACGCCTCGACGTTCCTGACCGAACTCGCCCGCGGTGAAGCTCTGGCCGACCGGTGGCTGGCGGCCGGCGACGGGGACACACGCAATATCGCCGACCTGCTGGTCGATCAGGTGGAGTTCGCCGACGTGATCGTGCTCAACAAGACCGACCTGGTGGCCCCCGGCGATCTGGGCGCGGTCGAGGCGGTGGTGCGGCGGCTCAATCCGACCGCCAAGCTGATCCGCTCCGATCATGGCGCCGTCGATATCGCCGAGGTGCTCCAGACCGGCCGCTACGACCCGGTCGCCGCCGCCCAGGTCGCGGGTTGGGATGAGGAACTCGCCGGCGGTCACACGCCGGAGACCGAGGAGTACGGCATCGGGTCGATGACGTTCCGGTCCGCGCGCCCGTTTCACCCCAAACGGCTGTGCGACGCGCTCGACCGGATGACGGGGCTGCTGCGCAGCAAGGGCTTCTGCTGGATAGCCAGCAGGCCGGATATCGCGGCGATCTGGTCGCAGGCGGGGCCGAACCTGGTCATCGAGCCCGCACAGTACTGGTCGACCGCCGAATTCGAACCCGGCCAGGAGATCGTGTTCATCGGCGTGAACATCGATCGCGCCACCCTCAGGCACCTGTTGAGGGCCGCGCTGCTGACCAACGCGGAGTTGGCACAGGGCGAACGGCGGTGGCGCACCTTCGAGGATCCCCTGCCCCGCTGGGGCGCCACCCACCACCACGCGACCCTTGACCGGCCATGACGCGGCCCGGCCGCGCCACACAGCGCGCCTTCACCGCCGTCGTCTGCACCGGCTGCGCCGACGACCTGGCCACCTCGGTGCTGGAAGCGCTGCGTGACACCATCGGCCGCTGTCGGCACGGTGTGCTGGTACGGGCCGACTGCATGCTCGGCCGGTTCATATGTGCGGTGCGCCCCACCGGCCCCGGCGTGATGGTGCTGCTGCAGCCCTGCTCCACCGATCGCAAACCGACCGGACCCGCGCTGCGGGTGGGGCCGATCGACGCCCGCGAGGACATCGAGACCCTGTGCGGGTGGCTGGAACGCGGCGATTGGAGCCAGCACAGCCTGCCCCCGACGATGGGGACGCATGCCGACTGGATCCGCCGGTCGCGAGCGACGAACTGAGCTCGCCAGCCGGTCAGTCGGGGTCAGTCTGGGTCAGTCTGGGCCGGTGGCCACCGGCCGGGCGGGCTCGGAGACCCACTCCGACCAGGAGCCGGGGAACAGCGCCCCCCGCACGCCCACCGCGGCCAGTGCGGCCAGCGTCACCGCGGCGGTCACGCCGGAACCGCAGTAGACCCCGGTCGGCTCACCGCCGCCGACGCCCACCCCGGCGAAGAACCGGGTCAGGTCCTCATCGGAGGGGAACAGCCCGTCCGGGGTCAGCCCGGCGGTACTCGGCGCATTACGTGCGCCCGGGATGTGTCCGGCCACCGGGTCAACCGGCTCGACATCACCACGGAACCGCTCCGGGGCCCGCGCGTCGAGCAGCACACCGCCGAAGTCCGGCAACTGCGCGGCGGACAGCGTCGGCAACGCCCCCAGGTACAGGTCCTCGTGGAGCACCGTCACGTCACCGGGTTGCGGTGTGACAGAACCCGTTTCAATCGGATACCCGGACTCGGTCCACGCGCGCAAGCCGCCGTCGAGGATCCGGACATCGGCGATTCCGGCGGCGGTCAGCACCCACCACGCACGGGCCGAACCGGCGCGATTCCAGTCGTCGTACACCACCGTCGGCACGTTGCGGCGGATACCCCAGCGCCGCGCCGCGGCCTGCAGCTCTCCGCCCGACGGCAGCGGGTGACGCCCACGGCCGCTGACGGAATGATCGCTGAGTTCGTCATCCAGCGACACGTACACCGCACCCGGCAGGTGCCCGGATGCGTACTGCTCGGCACCGTCGGGGCGCATCAGCTCCCATCGCACATCGAGGATCGTCGTCGGCACGCCCGCGTTCCTGCGCCGGGCGAGTTCGTCGGCGGTGATCAGCACCGCGTCGCGCGCCTTACCCACGACGTCACCGTACTCGCCGAACGCGAGCGCGATTAGGCTGGCAACCGTGTCACCCCCGCGCGTGGATCTCAATGCCGATCTCGCCGAGAGCTTCGGGGTATGGCAGATCGGCGACGACGAGTCGATGCTCGACCTCGTCACGAGCGCCAACATGGCGTGCGGATTCCATGCCGGCGATCCGGCGCTCATCTTGCGCACCTGCAGGGCGGCAGCGGCCCGCGGGGTGCGGATCGGTGCGCAGGTCGGCTACCGCGATCTCGCCGGCTTCGGCCGGCGCTTCCTCGATGTCGAGCCCCACGACCTGGCCGCCGATGTCATCTATCAGATCGGAGCGTTACAGGCCCTGGCCGGGGTGGCTGGGACAGCCGTGACGTACGTGAAACCCCATGGTGCACTGTACAATTCGATTGTTTCACATCGCGACCAGGCGCGTGCGGTCGCCGAGGCGGTACACGCCGTCGACCCCGAACTCCCGGTGCTGGGCCTGGCCCGGTCGGCCTTCTTCGCAGAGGCCGAACGACTGGGTCTGCGCACCGTGCCGGAGGCGTTCGCCGACCGCGCCTACCGGCCCGACGGCCAGCTGGTGTCCCGTCGGGAACGCAATGCGGTGCTGCATGACGCGGCCGAGATCGCCGACCGCGTGGCCTCGATGGTCACCGCGGGCCGGGTGGTCGCGGTGGACGGGTCGACGATCCGCATCTCCGTCGAATCCATTTGCGTGCATGGTGATTCACCGTCAGCGGTGGATATCGCCGCGAGCGTGCGGACCCGTCTTCACAATGAGGGCATCGAGCTGGCGCCGTTCACCGCTGGGTAGCCGAGGGCTCCTCGTCGAGTTGATACCTGATCAGCCGGGCGCTGTTGGCGACCACCGCAACCGATGACGCATTGTGCAACATTGCCGCCAGCACGGGTGAGAGGGCTCCACCGGCCCCGACGAGCAATCCGACCGCGTTGACCGCGATCGACATCGCATAGTTCTGCCGGATCACGTCGACGGCGCGACCGCCGAGCGCGGTGACGTCGAGCAACCGCCGCAGATCGTCACTGGCCAGCGCCACGTCGGCGGTTTCGACCGCGACGTCGCTGCCGCCCAGTCCCATCGCGATGCCGATGTCGGCCTCCGCGAGCGCGGGGGCGTCGTTCACCCCGTCCCCCACCACGGCGACGGTGTGACCTTCGGCCCGGAGCGCCCGGACCACCTCGAGCTTTTCCTCAGGCATCACCTCCGCGCGCCATTCCGTGATGCCCAGCTGCTCGGCCACCGCGCGCGCGACGTCGGGATGGTCGCCGGTCAGCATCACCACCCGCCGCACCCCCGACGCCCGTAGCGCGTCGATGACGGCGACCGATTCGGGCCGGATCTCGTCGCGCAGGCCCACCAGCCCCACCAGCCGGCCGTCCACCGCCAACAGCAGGGGTGTTTCAGATCGGCTCCGCAGCTCATCCACCCAGTCCGTGGCCCGCTTGGTCACCCGGACCTTCTCGCGGCGCAGCAGCGACGGGCTACCCAACAGCAACGTTCGGCCGTCGGCGCGGGTCCGCATGCCCAGGCCCACGATCACCTCGCACTCTTCATGCGGCGGAATCTCGATATGCCGCTCCTTCGTGGAGCGAATCACGGCTTCGGCCAGCGGGTGTCGCGAGTGGATCTCGGAGCTCGCCGCGTAGGCCAGCACCTGCTCAGGATCCCAATCCTTGTGGAATGCAACAACATTGGTGACCACCGAACGGCCGAGCGTGAGCGTTCCGGTCTTGTCGAACACGACGGCGTCCACCCGGCCCGCCTCTTCGAGATGCGAGCCGCCCTTGATCAGGATTCCCCGCCGCGCGCCGTTGCCGATCGCCGCGCTGATCGCCGTCGGTGTGGACAGCCCGACAGCACACGGGCACGCGACGAGCAGCATGGTCATGGCGCGCCGTACGTCGCGGGTTACCACCAGCGTCGCCGCAGCCAGCAGGAACGACGCGGGCACAAACCGCCGCGAGAAGTTCTCGCCGACCGTCTGGATGCGGGCCCGGTGCTGCTGGGCCTCCTCGACCCGGCTGACGATGCGGCCGATCGTCGTGTCCCGCCCGACGGCGTCGGCGCGAACCACCAGACGTCCTTTGACGACCACCGAACCGGCGTAGATGGGTGCGCCCGGCATCGCCGTCACCGGCAGGTTCTCACCCGTGATCGCCGACTGGTCGACGATCGCCTCGCCGTCGGTCACCACCCCGTCCACCGGGATCGCCACCTGTTCGTGGACGACAACCTCGTCACCGATGTGCAGACCATCGATGGGCACTTCGACCTCGGTGCCGTCGGCCAGCCGAAGCCATGCAGTGTCCTGGGTGCCCTGCAGCAGGTTCGCGATAGCCCGGCGGGTCCGCCGCAGGGTCAGATCCTGCAGATATTCACCGATGTTGAGCAGCCACAGGACGGTGAGCGCCACTACGTTCTCCCGCAGCACCAGACTCGCCACCGTCGCCGCAGAGACCAGCACATCGGTCCCCGCGCGCCCGTCACCGCGCAGCGTGCGCAGTGCCCCGCGCAGGAACGGGTAGCCGGTGACGATGGCGGCTCCCGTCGCGAAGAGCCGGCTGGTAGGACCGAGCAGCGGCGGCCGCGCGAAGACGTACCGCCTGACACCGAGCGCCACCAGCGCGAACGCACCCAGTGCCATCCGCAGCACGTCGGCGTTGCGGACGTCCGCCGATCGCGGCGGCCGCGCCGGGATCAAGGCGCGCGCCACCTCGGCGGCCGAGGACACCGCCGCGACGACCGCGTCGCGATCACACCGACGCGGCGAGTACCACACCACCACCGATGCGGTACGCGGATACGCGTGCACGGCACGGACGCCGACAACCTGGTCGACGGCGTCCTCGATGCCCACCGCCCGCCGCACGTCGTTGCGGAACCACGGCGCGTGCAGCCGCATCCGGCCGCCGGCATCCGACACCACCGTCAGCCCGGCCACTGAGGTCAAGGGTCGCCGATCAGTGGTCGTGGTCATGCGGGACATCGGCAACGGCAGGCGGCGGAACCTCCTCGCCGATCCGCTCCCGAGCCTCGGCCATCACATCGGCCACCGTCAGCCGCGCGGACTCGGCTCCCTCCTCAGCCTTCCTGATACCGCGCAGCGCCCAGGCCGTAGTGCTCACTGTCGCCTCGCGGACCGGCGCTTTCGCGAGGGCCTTTCGGATCCCCTCATAGGCCGCGACCCCGACCGCACCCGTTACGACCGTCGTTGCGGCTTTCGCCAGAAGTCCGTGAATGATCATCTCGTTACCTTACCGTGCAGGTAGCGGTGTTGCGGCGCTACAGGTTTCGCTAGGTTTGCTGGTTTCTTCATTACTTTTCCCAACGCTGGCTCTTCGCTGACTGTCACCCGCGTTCGCCGGAGTTCGACGCGTACCGGCGCGCCTGGCCGGTTCGCGGACGAACGTGGCGCTGGCAGAATGACCCAGTGACCGCCGACCCGCCGATCAGACGCGGCCGCATCGATTCAATGCGAATATTGGTGGTCGGAATAGTGGCGCTGGCGTTGTTGGGCAGCACATTGCGCTCGTTCGTCAACGGCCAGCCAGTGCTGTCAACCGCGGCAACCGTGTTCTGCGGAATCTTCGTGCAGGCCATGCCCTTTCTCGCACTGGGCGTGGTGGTCAGCGGTGTGATCGCGGCGTGTGTGACACCCGAGCGGCTGCTGCGCTGGCTGCCGCGGCGCCGGGGTGCGGCGATCATGGTCGCCGGCGCCGGCGGCGCCGTGCTGCCCGGATGCGAATGCGGCTCGGTCCCGATCGCGCGCAGACTGTTCGGCGACGGCCAGGTCGGGGCCGCGGCCCTGACCTTCATGCTCGCGGCGCCCGCCATCAACCCGGTGGTGCTCACCTCCACCGCGGTGGCGTTCCCCGGCCAGCCGAAGATGGTCGTCGCGCGATGCGTGGCGTCACTGGTGACCGCGCTGATCATGGGAGCCCTCTGGTCGCGGTGGGGCCGGCCGGAGTGGATCACCCGCCGCCTGCCCGACACGCGGCGCACCGATGAGTCACGGTGGAGCCTGTTCACCGAGGCGGCGCGGCACGATTTCCTGCAGGCGTGCTCGTATCTGGTCATCGGCGCCGCCGCCGCGGCCGCGCTGCATGTCGCCGTTCCCGCATGGGTTTTCGAGCATCTGGGCGGCCAGCTGGCGCTGGGCATCCTGACCATGGCTCTGCTGGCGGTCGTGCTGGCGCTGTGTTCGGAAGCGGATGCCTTCGTGGCGGCCAGCCTGACGATGCTGCCCTTGATTCCGCGGCTGGTCTTTCTGGTCGTCGGCCCGGCGGTGGACCTGAAGTTGTTTGCCATGCAGGTGGGCATGTTCGGCCGCTCCTTTGCCGTGCGGTTCGCTCCGTTGACATTCGCAATCGCGACGGCGGCCGCGGTATGCGTGGGTTTCCTGATGGGTCCGCGATGAGCCGCGAGACCGAGAACGTCGTCCTGCTGCTGGTCGGGCTCAGCATCGCCATCATCTCCGTCACCGGCGCGTACACCCGCTACGTCAAACCGGCGCTGCTGCCCTGGCTGGCCTGCACGGCGCTGCTGCTCATCGCCCTGGCGCTGATCGCCATGGTCCGCGACATCCGCCATGGACGCCGGCATCACACCGATAGCGCCGCACACAGCCACCGATCCGGGATCGCCTGGTTGCTCATTGTGCCGATTGCGTTGCTGGCCTTCGTCGTTCCGCCCGCCATTCGCCCCCAGGCGACGACGCCGTCGGTGGTCGACGTGTCGGCGGACGATCACCGTCACCGGGTTCACGATGAAGGAGGGCGGACAGACCGACCTCGCCAGGGTGGTGATCATCTGCTGTGCGGCCGACGCGCGACTGGCCCGCATCCATGTCAGCGGACCCGCGGCCCCGACGCTGCGCCGGCTCCCCGACGGTGCGTGGATCGAGGTCGAGGGCACAGTTCCTCCGGGACAGCATGATTCCTCGGGATTGGCCATCCCGGTCATGGAGATCCACCGCGCAACCGAGATCCCGCCCCCACGAAATCCATACGGGTACTAGCGACCTCCCCGCGGGAGCAACGCCATCTCGCGCGCGTTCTCGATCGCGGCCGCCACCCGTCGCTGCTGCTGCGGGGTCAGGCCGGTCACTCGCCGGGAGCGGATCTTGCCCCGTTCGGAGATAAACGTACGCAGCAGCTGGACGTCCTTGTAGTCGACCGCCTGAATACCACGGGAGTCCAGCGGATTCGGCTTGCGCCGCACCGGCACGGGTTGAACCTTCACCCGCCCCGCGCGAAGTTTCCGTTGTGCCATGGTTCACCAACTCGCCTTTCTCACACCCGGCAGTTCGCCGCGATGCGCCATCTCCCGCATCCGCACCCGGGACAGCCCGAACTTGCGCAGGTGGCCCCGCGGCCGGCCGTCGACGGCGTCGCGGTTACGCAGCCGCACCGGGCTGGAATCACGCGGAAGTCGTTGCAGTGCAACGACAGCGGCCGCTTTCTCATCGGGCGTGCTGGACGGTCGACGAATGATGTCCTTGAGTTTGGCGCGCCGCTCGGCGTACCGCTCCACCAGCATCCCGCGCCGCTCGTTGCGGGCGATCTTCGCCTTCGTCGCCATCAGCGCTCCTCGCGGAAGTCGACATGGCGGCGCGCCACCGGATCGTACTTGCGCAGCACCAGCCGATCCGGGTCGTTGCGGCGGTTCTTGCGGGTGACATAGGTATACCCGGTACCCGCCGTTGACCGGAGTTTGACGATCGGCCGAATCTCGTTGCGCGCCATCAGATCTTCTGCCCCCGCCTGCGGAGCCCGGCGACGACCGCCTCGATACCGTCGCGGTCGACCGTCTTGATGCCCTTGGCGCTGACCTTCAGCGTGATCCGGCGCCCTTCAGACGGCAGGTAGTAGGTCTTGGTCTGAAGGTTGGGATTCCACCGTCGCCGGGTGCGCCGGTGCGAGTGCGAGACGGTGTGGCCGAATCCCGGCTTGCGGCCGGTCACCTGGCAATGGGCGGACATGAGCCTCCTCGTGAAGTTGGATGTATCGTGTCTAATGATAACGACAACCATTTTCAATAGTTGAACGAGGTGTGCGGAAACATGCGGACTCCGGTCGTCCTGGTCGCCGGTCAGAGCGAAACCGAGGAGGTAGTCGACGTCGTCGACGTTCTGGCCGCCGCCCCGGGAACCGTGACGGTCTGGCACCGCTTCGACGGTCAGGTCGTCGTGCGCACGGTCGGCACGCGGCAGAGCCGCTCGGAGTGGGCGCTGGAGCTGGCCAACGGGTGCGTGTCGTGCACGATCCGCGACGACCTGCTGGTGCTGCTGCGCAGGCTGCACCGCCGCAGCGACGTCACCCGCATCGTGGTGGCCCTGCCGCCCTGGCTGGAGCCCGAGCCGGTGTGCTGGGCGATCGACAACATGGCCGTTCGGGTTGGGCCCGGATACATCGACGGCCCGGCCGCGCGCGACGTGTCCGTCCACGGGGTCGTGACCTGTATCGACACGGCCAACTGGCGCACCCAGGCCGTGGGCGACGAGGAACTGCACGATGGCCGCACGGTTGCCCAGGTGGTCGTCGGGCAGGCGGAGTTCGCCGATGTCCTCGTGCTGAGCGAGCCGGAGCGGACCACCCTCGCACTGCTGCGCCGGCTGACACCGTGGGCGCGGATCACCGTCGGACCGACCCGGCTGGAGACCGCTCTGGGTCATCTGGACCCGAACAGTTCCCGCGGACGAGCCCGGCAGCCGCACGACCCACTGCTGGCCGGGCAGCCGCCGCTGGAGCCCGACGGTGAGGTGGCGCTCGTCGAGTTCTCGGCGCGCAGGCCGTTCCACCCGCACCGGCTACACGCCGCGCTGGACCTCCTGCTGGACGGTGTGGTGCGCACCCGCGGCAGGGCCTGGCTGGCAACCCGCCCCGAGAACGTGATGTGGATCGAGTCGGCGGGCGGCGGGTTGCGGTTCAGCAACGCCGGGCGGTGGCTGGCCGCGATGAGTTCGCGTGAGCGTGCCTATATCGATCCCCAGCGGTTGGCCCTGGCGGCAACGCAGTGGGACGACGTGTTCGGCGACCGGCACATCGCGATGACCATGCTGGTCTGCGGAGCCGTACCTGCCGAGCTGCTGGACGCGCTCAACGGCGCCCTGCTCGACGACGACGAAGCGTCGCGCCCGGACGAGTGGGAGACCTACGGAGATCCGTTCGGCGACTGGCATGAGGAACCCTGCGGCGACATGGCCGCCCCCGCGGCGGACAACGCCGGCAGACACGACACCGGAGAGGACATATGAAGCGAAACATTCACCCGGACTACCACCCGGTGGTGTTCAGGGACGCCACCACCGGCGATGCGTTCCTGACCAGGTCGACGATCACCAGCACGCGCACGATCGAGTGGGCCACCGAATCGGGTGTAGACACCTACCCGTTGGTGGTCGTCGACATCAGCGCGGCATCCCATCCGTTCTGGACGGGTTCGGCGCGCCATGCGGACACCGCGGGGCGCGTCGAACGATTCACCCGCCGCTACGGCCGGTCCTACCGTGGAGGCCGCCGACCCTAGGGTTCGACGTCACGCTGATCGACTTCGCGCACAGTCCCCCGACCGCTTTCCCGGAGCGATCGTCGAACCCGTCGTGCCGCCTGTCCGGGCCTCCGCCTACTGTTGCGGCGTGGCGTGGTCGGCGGTGGTGCATCATGGCCTCACCGGTCGGCGGCTGCTGGTGGTGGGCAGCGCGGGCTTCGTCCCCGGCGCGCGCGCGAGCGTTCAGGCCGACGTGGCGTGTCTGGGCGTCGGACAGCGCGACCTGCAGTCCGAGCGCTATCCGGCCGAGTACTGGGTGGAGACGCTGCGGGTGCTCGGCCGGCTGGCCGAGGAGGTCGGCGTCTCGCTCCATCTGCCCGCGCTGTGGGAGCGCACCGACCCGTGGAGTTGACACTGGCGCTGGTGGCGCTGGTCGTTGTACTGGCGTTCGCCCTGGTGCGGCCACGAGGATGGCCCGAGGCGGTGGCCGCGGTGCCCGCCGCGGGGGTGCTGATCGCTGCCGGGGTGCTCTCGTTCGACGACGCCGTCGCCGAGGTCAACAGCCTGCTTCCCGTCGTGGCGTTCCTCGCGGCGGTGCTGGTTCTGGCCCAGCTGTGCGACGACGAAGGGTTGTTCCACGCCGCCGGCGTGGCGATGGCGCGCTGGAGCAGGGGCAGCCCGCATCGCCTGTTGGCTAGCGTGTTCTCGATCGCCGCGGGCGTCACGGCGGTGCTCAGTCTCGACGCGACGGTGGTGCTGCTGACGCCCGTCGTGCTCGCCACCGCACGGACGCTGGCGGTGTCCGCGCGGCCACACGCGTACGCCACCGCGCACCTGGCCAACAGCGCGTCGCTGCTGCTGCCGGTGTCGAATCTGACCAACCTGCTTGCTTTCACCGCGGCCGGACTGTCGTTCCCCCGGTTCGCCGCCCTGATGGCGCTGCCATGGCTGGTGGCGATCGCCACCGAGTTCATCGTGCTGCGATGGATTTTCGCGCGCGATCTGACCGCCGCCCCACCGGACACCGCGCCGCCGCCTGCGGAGATCCCGGTGTTCGTCCTCGTCGTGCTGATGCTGACACTGATCGGGTTCGTCGTAACGTCTCTGGCCGGCCACTCCCCCGCATGGGCTGCCCTGGCCGGCGCGGTGGTGCTCGGCGTCCGCGGGTTGCTCCATCGGCGCAGCACCGTGGCGGGCATCCTCAGATCCTTCAACGTGCCGTTCTTGGCGTTCGTCCTGTGCCTCGGGGTGGTGGTCGACGCCGTGATGGAGCAAGGCCTCGACGGCGCCATGCGTTACTTGCTGCCCGCGGGCAGTTCCCTTCCGTCGCTGCTCGCCATCGCGGGCATCGCCGCCGTGCTGTCGAACGTCGTGAACAACCTGCCCGCGGTGCTCGTGCTGCTCCCGCTGGTCGCCGGCTCCGGTCCGGCCGCGGTGCTGGCGGTGTTGATCGGCGTGAACATCGGTCCCAACCTGACCTATGTGGGTTCGCTGGCGAATCTGCTGTGGCGCAGCGCGGTGCACCGCGAGGGTATGGCGGCGGGATTCGCGGAGTTCAGCCTGATCGGGTTGCTGACCGTGCCGCTGACGCTGGCGGCCTCCGTGCTCGCCCTCTGGGCGGGCATCAAGCTGTTCGGCATTTGAGCGCTGTTCGGGATTGGAGCGGCGGTCAGCCGCGGCGCTGGCGGGCGATCTCGGCCAGCACGACACCGGCCGCCACGGATGCGTTGAGCGACTCGGTCCGGTCGGCCATCGGGATCGACACGATCGCATCGCAGTTCTCGCGCACCAACCGCGACAGCCCCTTGCCCTCGGATCCGACGACCACGACGACGGGTCCGGTGGCATCCAGGTCGTACAGTGCGGTGTCACCCCCGGCGTCCAGTCCGACGATCTGCAGTCCGGCGTCGGCCCAGCCCTTCAGCGTCCGGGTGAGGTTGGTGGCCCTGGCCACTGGAACCCGTGCGGCGGCACCGGCGCTCGTGCGCCACGCGACCGCGGTGACCGAGGCCGAGCGGCGCTGCGGGATCAGCACGCCCTGGCCGCCGAATGCCGCGACCGACCGCACGATGGCGCCGAGATTGCGAGGATCGGAGATGTTGTCCAGCGCGACCATCATCGCCGGTTCGCCGCTTCCGCGGGCGGCGGCAAGCAGGTCGTCGGGGTGAGCGTACTCATAGGGTGGCACCTGCAGCGCCACGCCCTGATGAAGCGCATTGGACGTCATCCGGTCCAGGTCGATGCGGGGCACCTCGAGGATCGCGATACCGGTGTCGGCAGCGATGCGGACAGTCTCGGTGAGGCGCTCGTCGGCATCGATGCCCAGCGCGACGTACAGGGCGGTGGCGGGAATCCCGGCGCGGAGGCATTCCAGCACGGGGTTGCGACCGAGGACCAACTCGGTGTCGTCGGTCTTCTTGGCCGGCCGGCGTTGCGGGGCCGCTTTCTTGGCCGCCCGTTTGGCCGCGGGGTGGTTGGGCCGCAGATGCGCGGGCGGGGTCGCGCCCCTGCCTTCGAGTGCCCGTCTGCGCACCCCACCGGAGCCTACGGTGGGTCCTTTCTTGGTTCCGGCCTTGCGCACTGCACCCCGGCGTTTGGAGTTCCCGGCCATCGCCTACCTGACGTTCTTGCTGTCGATGTCGAGCAGCGACCACTGCGGGCCGTCGGCGGTGTCGGTGACCTCGATGCCGGCCTCCTTGAGGCGGTCGCGAATCTGATCGGCCGTCGCCCAGTCCCTGCGGTCGCGCGCTTCGGCGCGGCTGGCAAGCGCCCACTGCACCAGCACATCGACGGCGGCCAGCGCCGCCGACGCCTCGTCACGCGATTCCCAGCGCTCATCGAGCGGGTCGCAACCCAGAATGCCCATCATCACCCGGATCGCCCCGGCCTGCGCGAGCGCGGTGTCGTGGTCGCCCGCGTCGAGCGCACGATTGCCCTCTGCGCGCGCCGCGTGCACTTCGGCCAGCGCGATCGGCACGGACAGGTCGTCGTCAAGCGCGGCGGCGAATCTCGGGGTCCACTCGCCGGGCACCACCCCGCCGACCCGGTTGCACACCCGATGCAGGAAGTCCTCGATACCCGTGTAAGCCTTCGCGGCGTCCTGCAGCGCGGTCTCGGAGAACTCCAGCATCGACCGGTAGTGGGCGCTGCCCAGGTAGTAGCGCAACTCGGCGGCGCGCACGCGCTGCAGCACTGCCGGGATGGCGAGCACGTTGCCCAGCGACTTGCTCATCTTCTCGCCGCCCATGGTGACCCAGCCGTTGTGCAGCCAGTACCGGGCGAACGGATCGCCCGCGGCGCACGCCTGCGCGATCTCGTTCTCGTGATGCGGAAACACCAGATCCATACCACCGGCGTGGATGTCGAATTCTGGCCCCAGATAGCGCTCGCACATCGCGACGCATTCGGTGTGCCAGCCCGGCCTGCCCCGACCCCATGGTGTTGGCCAGGACGGCTCACCAGGCTTGGCGCCTTTCCACAGCGTGAAGTCACGCTGGTCGCGTTTGCCGGTCGCGACGCCCTCGCCCTGGTGCACGTCGTCGATCCGATGCCCCGAAAGCCTGCCGTAGTCGGTGAGGCTCAGCACGTCGAAGTACACATCCCCGCCGCCGGTGTACGCGTGTCCGCGGTCCAGCAGCCGCTGAATCAGTTCGATGATCTCGGTGATGTGGCCGGTCGCCCGCGGCTCGGCCGACGGCGGCAGCACCCCGAGCGCGTCGTAGGCAGCACTGAACGCCCGCTCGTAGGTCGCGGCCCATTCCCACCACGGCCGTCCCGCGTCGGCGGCCTTGTTGAGGATCTTGTCGTCGATGTCGGTGACGTTGCGGATGAAGGCGACGTCGTAACCCTTCGCGATCAGCCAGCGCCGCAGCACATCGAAGGCCACCCCGCTGCGTACGTGGCCGATGTGCGGCAGCCCTTGAACGGTGGCGCCGCACAGATAGATCGACACGTGGCCGGGCCGCACCGGCACGAAATCGCGCACGGCACCCGTCATGGTGTCGTGCAGCCGCAGGCCAGCCAAAGACCCTTGGTCCGACCCCTGGCCGTTGGCGCGATTCGTCACGACGCGCCAGCTTACCGGCCTATCCGCCGCGAACCACCAGAGCGGTGGCGATCGCTGCCAATCCTTCTCCCCTACCGGTCAGCCCCAGCCCGTCCGTGGTGGTCGCCGAGACCGAGACGGGCGCGTCGAGCAGTTCGGACAGCACCCGCTGGGCCTCGATCCGCCGCGGCCCCACCCGGGGCCGGTTGCCGATCACCTGCACGGCGGCGTTTCCGACCTGGAAGCCTTCGGCATTCAGCAATCCCTTTACGTGGCAAAGCATTTCGACGCCCGTGACGCCGCGCCACTCGGGCCGGTCGGTGCCGAACACCTCACCGATGTCGGCCAGCCCCGCGGCGCTGAGCAAGGCGTCGCACAGCGCGTGCGCCGCGACGTCACCATCCGAGTGTCCTGCGCAGCCGTCGGCACCCTGGAACAACAGACCCAGCAGCCAGCACGGCCTGCCCGGTTCGATGGGGTGCACGTCGGTTCCCAGCCCCACCCGCGGCGTGTTCACCCACGCCCCGAAAGCACGGCCTCGGCCAACAGCAGATCCATCGGCGTTGTGATCTTGAATGCCAGCGGGTCGCCGTCGACAGTCTGGACCCGCCCGCCGATGTGTTCGACGATCGACGCGTCGTCGGTGAACTCGCCTGCGTGTGCGTAGGCGCGCCGCAGCAGGTCGGAGTGGAATCCCTGCGGTGTCTGCACCGCACGCAGCCCGGCCCGCTCCGGCGTCGCGATTACCACCCCGTTCGCATCGACGGCCTTGATGGTGTCCTTCAGCGGCAGCGCCGGAACCACGGCGGGATGACCCGCCTGAAGGGCGCGCACGACGCGGACGATCAGCGACGGCGGCGTCAGCGCGCGTGCGGCGTCGTGAACGAGCACGAAGTCGGCCGAGTTCACAGCGTTCAAACCGAGCCGGACGGATTCGGTGCGATCGGCCCCACCCTCGACGATGATCGCATCGGATCCGAACACGAGCGTGGCCTCATCGGTACGGCCCGGTGGGACAGCGACCACGATGGAGTCGACGACGCCCGAATCACGCAGGCCGCACAACGCCCACTCCAGCATGGGGCGGCCGCCCAATTCGACGAATGCTTTCGGCGCGCCGGCAGCAAGCCGCTCGCCCGAACCTGCGGCCGGGACGACGGCCACTGTGGTCATTGCGGGTCAGGAAGCGGCGGCCAGCACCTCATCGAGGATGGTCTCGGCCTTCGCGTCATCGGTGTTCTCGGCCAGCGCCAGCTCACCGACCAGGATCTGCCGGGCCTTGGCGAGCATCCGCTTCTCGCCTGCCGAGAGCCCACGCTCCTGATCGCGGCGCCACAGATCCCGCACCACCTCGGCGACCTTGTTCACGTCGCCAGATGCGAGCTTTTCCAAGTTGGCCTTGTAGCGGCGCGACCAGTTCGTCGGCTCCTCGGTATGGGGAGCACGCAGAACCTGGAAGACCTTGTCGAGGCCCTCCTGCCCAACAACATCACGGACGCCGACGTACTCGGCGTTCTCAGCGGGAACTCGAACAGTGAGATCGCCCTGGGCGACCTTCAAGACGAGATATTCCTTCTGCTCGCCTTTGATGGTCCGGGTTTCGATCGCTTCGATCAACGCAGCACCGTGGTGTGGATAGACAACGGTGTCTCCGACCTTGAAAATCATCAGTTTCGAGCCCCTTTCACCAGTCCATGCTAACACGGGCACCGGACAGACGTGGAACAACGATGCAGGTCAGGGGCACAACGAGTGAAGAGTAGGGGTTGACAGGGTGACGAATTCGTGCAACCGCGAGCCGTCCCGACGACCCACCCGGCCGGCAAACCATACGGCACCGCAGGAACCGCTCAGGGCCGCGTGAGCGTGCGGCGCAACCGGAACCGACGATCCCCGGCCCTCCGGTACCGCGACACACGGCCACCTACTACTCTGCATAGTCGAAGCATGGCGAGCAGACGCAGGAGGCCACGGTGAACCCCTTGAAGTTGCGCAGATCTGCCGTCAGCACAGGCGTGGCGGCCTGCGGGCTGGTGACCGCCCTGGCTCTCGCCGGGTGCGGCGCGGGGCAGATCTCCCAGGTTGCCACGCAGGAGCCCGCGGTCAACGGCGTCAACGCCGCCGCAGGCCAGGTCTTTCTGCGCAACGTCCACCTGCGCGCACCGCAGGAGAGCGACTACGTCCAGCCGGGCAGCTCGGTGGAGTTGATCTTCGTCGCCACGAACGAGTCACCCGACGAACCCGACAAGCTGGTCTCGATCACCTCCGACGTGGGAACGGTGTCGCTCAGCGGCGACAGCGCGGTGCCCGCCGGTGGGGCCCTCCTCGTCGGCGAGCCCGACGGCCAGATCAGCGCGCTGGAGAGCGTCGAGGCGGCCGATGCCGTCACCGCCGACGTCACGCTGACCAAGCCGATCACGAACGGTCTCACCTACGACTTCACCTTTGAGTTCGAGAAGGCAGGCCAGGCGACGGTCGGGGTCCCGATCTCCGCGGGCAACGTGCCCCGGCGCGACAAGAGTGGCGAATCCGGCGGCAACACGGGCGGTCATCACTAGGCCTATGTCGGTAGCGGCGGATACCGTCACGGCGTGAGCAGGGGTGGATCGAAAGCGCGTCCGCAGCATCGCTGCTCGGAGTGTCACCACGTCATGGCCAAATGGGTGGGCCGATGTCCGAATTGCGGGACCTGGGGCACCGTCGACGAGGTAGCGGTGCTGGCGGCCGTCAACGGCACGTCCAATGGCGCGGCACTTCGGCGGGCGGTGGCTCCCGTGTCGCCCGCTGTGCCGATCAGCTCCATCGACCCTGGCCGCACCCGCCACTTCCCCACCGGGGTCAGCGAACTCGACCGGGTTCTGGGCGGCGGGTTGGTGCCCGGGTCGGTGACCCTTCTCGCAGGCGATCCCGGCGTCGGCAAGTCGACACTGCTGCTGGAGGTGGCGCACCGCTGGGCGCAGACCGGCGGGCGCGCACTGTATCTGTCGGGTGAGGAGTCGGCCGGACAGATCAGGCTGCGCGCCGGGCGCACCGGCTGCACGCACGACGAGGTATACCTGGCCGCGGAGTCGGATCTGCAGACCGCGCTGGGCCACATCGACGCGGTCGCTCCCAGCCTGGTCGTCGTCGATTCGGTGCAGACCATGTCGACCGCCGAGGCCGACGGTGTCACCGGCGGGGTCACGCAGGTGCGCGCGGTGACCACTGCGCTCACGTCGCAGGCCAAGGCCAGCGGTGTCGCCATGATCCTCGTCGGACACGTCACCAAGGACGGCGCCATCGCCGGCCCGCGTTCCCTGGAACACCTCGTCGACGTGGTCCTGCATTTCGAGGGTGAGCGAACCTCCGCGCTCCGCCTCGTCCGCGGCGTCAAGAACCGGTTCGGCGCGGCCGACGAAGTCGGCTGTTTCCTGATGCACGACAACGGAATCGAATGCGTGGCAGACCCGTCGGGATTGTTCCTGGACCAGCGCCCTGCGCCGGTGCCCGGCACCGCGGTGACCGTGACCCTCGACGGCAAACGTCCCCTCATCGGCGAGGTGCAGGCGCTCGTCGGTGCACCGACGTCCTCCACGCCGCGACGGGCAGTCAGTGGCATCGACTCCGCCCGCGCCGCCATGATCGCCGCGGTGCTGGAGAAGCGCGCCGGGCTCAAGCTCGCGTCATCCGACATCTACCTGTCGACCGTGGGCGGGATGCGGTTGACCGATCCTTCGTCGGATCTGGCCGTCGCGATGGCCGTCGCCTCCGCCTACTCCGACCTAGCCCTGCCCACGACGACGGTGGCCATCGGAGAGGTCGGCCTGGCGGGAGATCTCCGCAGGGTCAGCGGGATGGATCGCCGGCTCGCCGAAGCCGCCAGGCTGGGGTTCACGACCGCGGTGGTGCCCGCAGGGGTCGTCTCGGTGCCCGCCGGACTGCATACGCACGCCGCCGGGGACATCAGCGCGGCGTTGCGGGTGCTCAAAGCGATCGGCAAGGATGTGCGAGGGTAGCGTCAACTGCGGCCGATCCAAGGAGAGACGATGGCCGTGAAGCCGGGCAACCGCACCGCGGGCAGCAATGTGGTGCAGCTGGTACGTCCCACGCTGCGCGAGACCCTGGGCAGGCTGGCGCCCGGAACACCACTGCGTGACGGGCTGGAACGCATCCTGCGCGGTCGGACGGGCGCGCTGATCGTGCTCGGATACGACGACAGCGTGGAGGCGATCTGCGACGGCGGATTCGCCCTCGACGTCCGCTACGCACCGACCCGCCTGCGCGAGTTGTCGAAGATGGACGGTGCGGTGGTGTTGTCCAGCGACGGAACGCACATCCTGCGCGCCAACGTCCAGCTGGTGCCGGACCCGTCGATACCCACCGACGAGTCCGGCACCCGGCATCGCTCCGCCGAACGGACCGCGATCCAAACCGGCTATCCCGTCGTGTCCGTCAGCCATTCGATGAGCATCGTGACCGTATACGTGGCGGGCGAACGGCATGTCGTGCCCGACTCGGCGACCATCCTGTCGCGCGCCAACCAGACCATCGCCACGCTGGAACGCTACACATCCCGCCTCGACGAGGTCAGCAAGCAGCTGTCGACCGCCGAGATCGAGGACTTCGTCACGCTGCGCGACGTGATGACGGTGGTCCAGCGCCTCGAGATGGTCCGCCGGATCAGCCTCGAGATCGACGCCGATGTCGTCGAACTGGGTACCGACGGCAGGCAGCTCAAGCTGCAGCTGGAAGAACTCGTCGGCGACAACGAGACCGCCCGTGAGCTGATCGTCCGCGACTATCACGCCTACCCGGAACCGCCCACCGCCGCCCAGGTGAGCGCCACACTCGACGAGCTGGACTCGCTTTCGGACCCCGACCTGCTCGATTTCACAACCCTGGCAAGGGTTCTCGGTTACCCGTCCACGCCAGAGGCGCAGGACTCCTCGATGAGCTCACGCGGTTACCGCGCGATGGCGGGCATCCCGCGGCTGCAGTTCGCCCATGTAGACCTGCTGGTGCGCTCATTCGGTTCGCTGCAGGGACTGCTGGCCGCCAGCGCCGACGATCTGCAGTCCGTAGACGGCATCGGCTCGATGTGGGCACGCCACATTCGGGAGGGGCTGTCGCTGCTGGCCGAGTCGACGATCGCCGACCGACTGGCCTGACGCCGGATTTCAGTTGCCGACGGGACCCGGCAGAGGGCCGTTGCCGTTGGCCGGCCCGTGCGCCCCGTCCGCCGCCGCGGGTGCGGCGAGGACGAACGGCACTGCCGCCGATCTCAGATTCCCCAGCTGGACGATCAGGTTGTAGGTGCCCGGCCCGATCGGTTGGCGTGGCAGTGGGCATTCCGGCGCCGAACCCATGCCGGTCCAGGTGACCTCGGTGGTCACCTGCTCACCGGGACTGAAGGTCTTCACCAACGTCTCGTTGGACGGCGCGCAGTCCAGGTTCGACCACAACCGGGTGTTGTCCAGCGAGTAGACGTAGGCCGCGAGCACCGCGGCGCCGACGTCGCGCTGGCAGGCGACCAACCCGATGTTGGTGACGACCATCGTGAACTTCGGCTGGTCTCCCACGACGTACTCCGGCTGGCTGGTGATGCCCTTGACCGCGAGCGTCGAATCCGGGCAGTCGTCGCCCTCCTTGAGCACCGGCGGCGGCGTCACCGCGGCGGTCGGCGTCGCCGTCGGCGGTGGCGCCTGCTGCGCCGGAGGCACCACGGGGGTCTTCACCTCGGGATTCTCACCGGGCAACGGGGTGGGGGCCGCGGCGGGTGTCTCGGTCGCGGAGGCCGGAGTATCCGAGTTGGTCTCGGCACCCGACCTGGTGGTGATGACCATCACCACCACCGCGGCGACCACACCGATCACCAATACTGCGATGCCGATGGCCAGCGCCCTGCGCCGCCAGTAAATTTGCGAGGGCAGCGGGCCATGCGGTTCCAGATCCAACACGACTTCACGGTAAGGCCAGGTCACGCCCAGTCGTCCGACCCGACCCGGCGTGTCGCGGCTCAGCCTTCGCCGATGTCGCCGAGATAATCCCGCAAGGCGATCCGGCCGTCGGCCAGATGGTAGGTGACACCGGCGATCGCAAGGGTGCCCGCGGCGATGCGGGTGGCGATGGCGGTGGACCGGTCCCGCAGCTGCACCGCGGTCTCGTTGACGTGTCTGGCTTCGAATTCGTCAACGCGGGTCAGCCCGTCGCGGCGCCCGAGCAGGATCGACGGCGTCACCCGCTCGACCACGTCGCGCACATAGCCTCCGGGTACGGCGCCGTCGTCGATCGCAGACAACGTCGCCTTGACCGCCCCACAGCTGTCGTGGCCCAGGACGACCACCAGCGGCACGTTGAGAACCGTGACGGCGTACTCGACCGAGCCGAGCACCGCTGCGTCGATCACGTGGCCCGCGGTGCGTACGACGAACATATCGCCGAGACCCTGGTCGAAGATGATCTCGGCGGCCACCCGGCTGTCGGCACAACCGAACACGACGGCGGTCGGTTTCTGTGCCTCCGCGAGACTCGCCCGGTGGTCGATGCTCTGGCTTGGGTGCTCCGGGTGGCCGGCGACGAATCGCTCGTTACCCTCTTTGAGGGCCTTCCACGCGGTCAGCGGACTTGTCTGTGGCATGGCATACATTATGCCGGAGGGTACGCGCTGTGATCGATTCGGACAGGCTGATTCGTTGGTATTCGGGTGCTCAGCGTGATCTCCCGTGGCGGCGACCCGGCGTCACGCCGTGGCAGATCCTGGTGAGCGAATTTATGCTGCAGCAGACGCCGGTTGCCCGGGTAGAGCCGATCTGGCTGGCGTGGGTGGCGCGCTGGCCGACCCCGTCCGCGACGGCCGCGGCGAGAGCGGCCGACGTGCTGCGCGCCTGGGGCAAACTCGGCTATCCACGGCGCGCCAAGCGGTTGCACGAGTGTGCCGTCACGATCGCCAACGAGCACCGCGACGAAGTGCCGTCCGACGTGGACACGTTGTTGACCCTGCCCGGCGTCGGTGCCTACACGGCGCGGGCGGTGGCCTGCTTCGCCTACCAGCAGCGGGTGCCCGTCGTCGACACCAACGTCCGGCGCGTGGTGGCCAGAGCGGTCCACGGAACGGCGGACCCCGCCCAATCCGCAGGCCCGCGGGATCTCGCCGACGTCGAGGCGCTCCTGCCCGGCGATGCGCATGCGCCCCGCTTCTCGGCGGCACTGATGGAACTCGGAGCGACCGTCTGCACCGCGAGGGCGCCGCGCTGCGGGCTGTGTCCCCTCGGCGCGTGCGCGTGGCGATCGCTCGGCTACCCACCGGCGACCACTGCCAGGCGCGTGCAGCGCTACGCGGGGACAGACCGGCAGGTCCGCGGCCGCCTGTTGGACGTGCTGCGCGCGAGCCGGGGCCCGGTCACCCGCGCCCAGTTGGACGTGGCGTGGCTGACCGACCCGGCGCAGCGAGATCGTGCGCTCGACTCGCTGCTCGTCGACGGACTGGTGGAGCAGGCGGGCGACGGCCGGTTCGCACTCTGTGGCGAGGGCGACGACGCAGACTGATCTGCCGCGCCGAGATCTGCGCAGCGGTCGCCCTACCCGGCCACCGCACAGCCGTCACGCGGAGGTCGCGAAGCTTCCGCTGTCGGCGCGAATGTCCGTGCGCGAGAACCTGCGCCGGTAATCCGACGGCGTCACCCCGATCACGCGGCGGAAGTGATGCCGCAGCAATGTCGAGTTCCCGAAGCCAGTCCGGTCGGCGATCCGGTCGATGTCGAGATCGGACTCCTCGAGCATGCGTCGCGCGAACAGCACCCGCTGGTCGGTGACCCACTGCATCGGCGTGGTGCCGGTCTCCTCGACGAACCGCCGCGCGAACGTCCGCGTCGACATCGCAGCGCGCTTGGCAAGGGTGCCGACGGTATGCGGCTTCTCGAGGTTGCCGAGAATCCAATCCAGCTGCGGCGCAAACCCTTCCGAGCAGCGCAGCGGAATCGGCTGATCGATGTACTGCCGCTGGCCGCCCTCCCGCTGCGGCGGGACCACCATCCGCCGCGCAATCGTGTTGGTGACCTCGCTACCCAGCTCACGGCGGACCAGGTGCAGGCAGGCATCGATGCCCGCCGCGGTGCCCGCGCTGGTGATGAGGTTGCCGTCGTCGACATAGAGCACGTTGCGATCGACCTTGGCGGTCGGGAACAACCGGGCCAGCTCGCCCGCGTGCATCCAGTGTGTCGTGCACGCGCGCCCGTCGAGCAGCCCCGCGGCACCGACGACGAACGCCCCCGAGCACACCGTGAGAATGATCGACCCCGCCGCCGCGGCGTTGCGCAGCGCCTCCAACGCCTCCGCCGGATAGTTTTCCACCGGCCCGCTGATAGCGGGAACGGCAACCAGGTCAACCCCGGCCAGCGCACTGAAGTCGTGGTCGGGAGTCAGCTGGGCGCCGACCGAGGTCCGCAACGGCTTACCCGCCTCCGGTCCGCACACCTTGAAATCGAAATTCGGCACGCCGTCGTTGGACCTGTCGATGCCGAAAACCTCGCAGACGACGCCGAACTCGAACATCGCCACACCATCGAGAACCATCACCGAAACGCTATTGAGCATGGCAGCATTTTATCCCACGGCGTCTCGCCTGCCACTGTTGGCTGAATCTTTATTGGCGAATGATTACTGCCATGAACACCGTCTTCGCCGTCCTGATCCTGACCATCCCATTCCTCCTCGCCGCCACGCTGAGCTGGGCGGCGTACCGCTCGCACTCGCTGCGCGTCCGTCGCGACCAGTTCCATCTCGCCGCGCCGATGTCCGGGAGGGTGTCCGACCTTGAGTGGGCGGAGCACGACCCAAACTCCGTGCGCACCCGCTTCGAGCACCACCCCAGCTGGCCCGCGTCAGGTGCGCTCGGCGAGCGCCGATAGGAAGGATTCGACGGCCGCCCGATACGTGGCGGCCTGGTCGTCGTGAATCAGGTGGCCAGCGCCGGGAACGTGGAGATACGTTGTCCGGTACCCGGTTTCGGCCATCCGACGCATCTGCCCCGGCGGAGTCACCGAATTGGCGGCCTCGAGCAGGAGGGCCGAAACGCGGACCGCCTGCCACTGCTGCCAGTAGTCGCGGGTGCCCCACTCCGCCGCGATCTGTATCCACACCCCCGCGTGACCATGCAGGCGCCAGCCGGTAGGCGTCCGGTCGAACGCCTCCAGGAAGTACTGCCCCGCGACCGGTCCGAACTCGCCGACGACCTGTTCGGCAGTGGAGAACTCCACCGGCAGGGCGTGCAGCCAGGGTTCCCATGGACCGGTGGTGCGGCCCCGGAAGTCGGGCGCCATATCCTCGACGACCAGCGAGCTGACCAACTCGGGACGGACCGCCGCCAGACACCACGCGTGCAGTGCGCCCATCGAATGACCGATCAGGGTGGCGGGTCGCCCGAGTTCCGACACCGCTCCGCCGAGGTCCTCGACGAACCGTTCGGTGCTGATCGGTTGCGAGTCGGCGACGTCGCGACCGCGGTGCCACAGCGCGTCGTACGTGAAGACCTCACCCCGACGGGCCAGCCACGCCAGCTGACGCGTCCAGGTGCTTCCCCGCCCCATCAGGCCGTGGACCAGCACGATCGGCGGACCTTCACCGCCTCGCCGGGTCAGCAGTGCGGGGTCCACGCTGCTATCTTGCACTGGGCGCGGAGTAACCTGGCCGTCATGCCCGTGGTGAAGATCAACGCAATCGAGGTTCCGCCCGACGCAGGTCCGGAACTGGAGAAGCGGTTCGCGCACCGCGCACACGCCGTCGACAACCAGCCCGGTTTCCTCGGCTTCCAGTTGCTGCGCCCGGTCAAGGGCGAGGACCGCTACTTCGTGGTGACGCAGTGGGAGTCGGAGGAGGCGTTCCAGGCCTGGGCGACCGGCCCGGCGATCGAGGCCCACAAGGGCCAGCACGCCAACCCCGTGGCCACCGGGGCCTCGCTGCTGGAGTTCGAGGTTGTGTTGGACGTTGCCGGGTCTGACGCGAAAGCGTAACCGCGGAGGACCGTTCCGGCGGATGGCGGCGCTGCTGTGCAGCGCCGCTTTGATGAGCACCCTGGTAAACGGCTGCGGTCCGTCACGTTCCCCAGCTGCCAACGCCGGGGACGTCGACGTACGCATCAGCTTGAACACCCCGCAGGGCGTGCGCGCCAAGCAGGTGATGGACATGCTCAACTCCGACTGGCCGATCGGCGCCCCCGGCGTCAGCACGTTGGCCTCCCCCGAGACCGTCGACTACATCAGCCACGTCATGGACGGGATGTGGTGGGAGCGCCCGTACACCGTGGCCGGTGTGGAGATCGGTGCGGGCTCGGCGACGCTGCACCTGATCTCTTCGTACGGTGCCCGCCAGGAGATCGAACTGCACACCGACGACGACACCATGGTGGACAAGTTCATCGTGACCACCCGCACGCCGACAATCAACGTCTGGTCCGACGTCGATGCCGCGCTGTCGAAGTCGGGCGCCCGCTACTCGTACCGGGTCTCCAGGGTCGTCGACGGCAGGTGTGAACAGGTCGCCGGTACCAACACCGCCGAATCTTTGCCGCTGGCTTCGATTTTCAAGATGTACGTGCTCTACGCCGTCGCGGAGGCCGTCAAGGCAGGCACCCTGTCCTGGGACGATCAGCTCACCATCACCGATGAAGCGAAAACCGTTGGATCGTCGGCCTTCGACTCGCTGCCCGAGGGATCGCAGATCTCCGTGCGGACGGCGGCGGCCAAGATGATCGCAAACAGCGACAACATGGCCACAGATCTGCTCATCGGCCGGATCGGCAGCAAGGCGGTCGAACAGGCGCTGGTCGACGCCGGCCATCACGACCCGGCAAGCATGGTGCCTTTCCCTACGATGCACGAACTGTTCTCGATCGGCTGGGGTGAACCGGATCTGCGGGAGCAGTGGAAGGACGCCACCCCGGAAGTCCGGGCGCAGCTGCTGAAGGAAACCAATACCCGCCCCTACGAGCCGGATCCGATGCGCACGCACTCGCCGGCGTCTGCGTACGGCGCGGAGTGGTACGGCAGCGCCGAGGACATTTGCCGCGTGCACACCGCCCTGCAACAGAACGCGGTCGGTGTGATCGCACCGGTGCGCGACATCATGTCGGAGATCCCCGGCATCGACCTGGACCGCACCCAGTGGCCCTATATCGCCGCCAAAGCGGGCAATCTGCCCGGCGAGCTCACGTTCAGCTGGTATGCGATCGACCGCACCGGCCAGCCGTGGGTGGTGAGCCTGCAGACGAATTGGACGCGGTTCCACGGTCCTCAGACGGGTGGGTGGCTGATGTCGATCATCAAGCAGATGTTCGCGCTGGTGCCCGTCGGCTGACGATGCCGCGAGGAACGAGCGGAGGAGGAAGCGGGCGCATCCAGCCCCGTCGGCTGACGATGCCGCGAGGAACGAGCGGAGGAGGAAGCGGAGGAGGAAGCCGGCGTCAGAGCCGCAGGGTCCAGCCCGACGCGCGATGGTGCAAGGTCGTCGAGCTCATCGGAGCGATGTCGATGCGCCAGAACGCCTTCGGCGGGGCGTCCAGCGCCGCCAGTATCGCCGCACGGACCACCGCAGGGTGGGTGACGCCAAGAACACGGGCGGGCGCCGCAGTCAGCGACTGCAACCAATCACCCACCCGCGCAACGAGTTGAACGACCGACTCGCCGCCGTGCGGCGCCGCCGCGGGGTCGGCGAGCCAGGCGGCAGCGGCGTCGGGCCCGATCTCGTCGAGTGACCAGCCGTGCCAGGCACCGACATCCAGATCGGCCAACCGCGGCTCGACGGATGCCGTAAGCCCGGCCAACTCCGCGGTCTGCCGGGCACGGACCTCGGGTGCGCAGACGGCTGCGTCGGCGACGCTCAACCGCGCAGCACCGACCTGTCGGTGCCCCAGACCGTTCAACGGCTCATCGGCGGGAAACCGTCCGGCCGACATGGCGTCGGTCATCGCGTGCGACACCAATGTCAGCCGGACGACTTCGGTCACGCAGAAACTGACTGCCGCTTGCCCTCGAGGAGTCGCGAAACCAGCGCACCGAACACCAGCCCGATCGTCGCCCACATCAGCACCTGGGTGCCAAGGGCGAACAACCGGAACTCGTAAAGATCGTCGGCAGGGAATCCATCGAAGACGATGGTGCCCGCCCCGTCGCGAATCGGCCCGGGTGTCTCGTCGATGGTCGGCAGAACCAGCATGACCACCACTACCGCAACGATGTACGCAGCCGCGGCGCCCAGCGTCGCATTCCAAGCGCCCAAGGTGGGCACAAGCCGCCGACCCAGGTAGATCGCCGCGACGAACAACGCCGCCGACAGCACCACCATCAGCAGGTACAGCAGGGTGCGCTGCTTGATGGTCTCGTCCAGGCTCACCGCGGGCGGGTTGGGCGGGTACTTCAACGCGGGAACGATCCACAGCGACACGAGCATTCCGCCCGCGGTCAACGCTGACAGCGCCCGCGCCGACAGGCTGGTGCGGCCGTAGGTCGCGCAGAAGACGACCGCCAGCAACGCGCCCATGGCCACGCTGAAGACGAGTACGCCGAGTCCCATGCCGATATTGGATTGGATCGCACGGGTGAACACTTCGCCGCCCTCTCCGTGCGCGTGTCCGCCGCCGTGCGCGGCCTCGATGGCTTCATGCGCCGCAGAGGTGCCGTCCTCGAAGTCGATGGCACGACCGATGACGGGCTCGATGAAGACCTTGGCCCAGATGAACGCGAGAGCCCCGGCAAGGGCGCCGGCCAGGATGCCGCGCCCGATGATGTGTTTTTCCATTGTGTTGTGTGTGTGGCGTCGACCGCGTCAGTGGCAGGGGAAGCCGAGGAGATGGCGGGCGTCGTGGACGAACTCGTGCACGTACGTGTTGGAGCCGAAGACCGAGGTGGCGCCCTGATCCATCCCGACGAAGTAGATGACCAACAACGCAAGGAACGCCGTGAGTGTCAGCCACACGACGGCCTTGGTGGCCGACAGATCTATCGCGGGTACTCGGGTCTTACGAGCTTCTGGGGATGTCATCGAAGGTCCTTTCGGGGATCACGCGTCCCGGTATCAGGCGGTGACGGGTCTCGGGTCTGACTGTGAACAGTGGCGCGACCGTTCCGGACTTTCACCGGATTCCTCGGCCCGTCGGACTACATGTGCATCGTAGACAACGGCGGTGTCGACCTGCGCGGCAACCGAAGGTTCGGCCCAGCTGAGTGCAAGGCTCTGCACCGATCGGTGACGTGCTCGCCCGCACCAGCTGATGCGAAACGGGCGGCCACCCCTGAGGGTGTCCGCCCGTTTCGTAACAACCTGTCGCTACTCGGCTGCCGTCTTGGCCAGATCCGGTTCGGATGTCTCGGGCCGCTTGGGTCCGCCGACGAACGTGAACCGGGCGTCCTCGCCAGGACCCTCGCCGTCCCAATTTTCGACGTCCACCGTGACGAGCTGGCCCGGTCCGATCTCCTCGAACAGGATCTTCTCCGAGAGCTGGTCCTCGATCTCACGCTGGATGGTCCGGCGCAGCGGCCGGGCACCCAACACGGGATCGAACCCCCGCTTGGCCAGCAAGGACTTGGCCCTCGGCGACAGCTCCATCGCCATGTCCTTGGCCTTGAGCTGGTTCGCGACACGCCCGATCATCAGGTCGACCATCTTGATGATCTCGTCCTGCGTCAGCTGATGGAACACGATGATGTCGTCGATGCGGTTGAGGAACTCCGGCCTGAAGTGCTTCTTCAGCTCGTCGTTGACCTTCTGCTTCATCCGTTCGTAGTTGTTCTCGCCGCCACCCTGGGTGAAGCCGAGACCGACCGCCTTGCTGATGTCGCTGGTACCGAGGTTCGACGTGAAGATCAGCACGGTGTTCTTGAAGTCGACCGTGCGGCCCTGACCGTCGGTGAGGCGGCCGTCTTCGAGCACCTGCAGAAGGCTGTTGTAGATCTCCTGGTGTGCCTTCTCGATCTCGTCGAACAGCACCACCGAGAACGGCTTGCGGCGCACCTTCTCGGTGAGCTGGCCGCCCTCTTCGTAGCCGACGTACCCCGGAGGGGCACCGAACAACCGCGACGCGGTGAAGCGGTCGTGGAACTCGCCCATGTCGATCTGGATGAGCGCGTCGTCGTCGCCGAACAGGAAGTTGGCCAGCGCCTTGGAGAGCTCGGTCTTACCGACACCGGACGGACCGGCGAAGATGAACGAGCCCGACGGCCGCTTCGGATCCTTCAACCCGGCACGGGTGCGGCGGATGGCCTTGGAGACAGCCTTGACGGCGTCCTCCTGGCCGATGATCCGCTTGTGCAGCTCATCCTCCATGCGCAGCAGACGGGTGGTCTCCTCCTCGGTCAGCTTGAACACGGGGATGCCGGTCCAGTTGCCGAGCACCTCGGCGATCTGCTCGTCGTCGACCTCGGCGACCACGTCCAGATCACCGGAACGCCACTGCTTCTCCCGCTCCGCGCGCTGGGCCACCAGCTGCTTCTCGCGGTCACGCAGCGCCGCGGCCTTCTCGAAGTCCTGCGCATCGATGGCGCTTTCCTTCTCCCGGCGGGCATCGGCGATCTTCTCGTCGAACTCGCGCAGGTCTGGCGGCGCGGTCATCCGGCGGATGCGCATCCGCGCACCAGCCTCGTCGATCAGGTCGATGGCCTTGTCCGGCAGGAAGCGGTCGTTGATGTAGCGGTCGGCCAGGGTCGCGGCGGCCACCATGGCGCTGTCAGTGATCGAGACGCGGTGGTGCGCCTCGTACCGATCGCGCAGACCCTTGAGGATCTCGATGGTGTGCTCGACCGTCGGCTCACCGACCTGCACCGGCTGGAACCGGCGCTCCAGGGCGGCGTCCTTCTCGATGTACTTGCGGTACTCGTCGAGAGTGGTCGCGCCGATGGTCTGCAGTTCACCGCGGGCCAGCTTCGGTTTGAGGATGCTCGCCGCGTCGATGGCGCCCTCGGCGGCACCCGCCCCGACCAGCGTGTGCAGCTCGTCGATGAACAGGATGATGTCGCCGCGGGTGTTGATCTCCTTGAGCACCTTCTTGAGGCGTTCCTCGAAATCACCGCGGTAGCGCGAGCCGGCCACCAACGAACCGAGGTCGAGCGTGTAGAGCTGCTTGTCCTTCAGCGTCTCGGGCACCTCGCCGTGCACGATCGCCTGCGCCAGACCCTCGACCACGGCGGTCTTGCCCACGCCGGGCTCGCCGATCAGAACGGGGTTGTTCTTGGTGCGGCGGGACAGCACCTGCATCACCCGCTCGATTTCCTTCTCGCGGCCGATGACGGGATCGAGCTTGCCCTCCATCGCGGCGGCGGTCAGGTTACGTCCGAACTGGTCGAGCACCAGCGACGTCGACGGGTTGCCCGACTCGCCCCCACGACCGCCGGTGCCGGCCTCGGCAGCTTCCTTGCCCTGGTAGCCGGACAGCAGCTGGATCACCTGCTGGCGCACCCGCGTCAGCTCGGCACCGAGCTTGACCAGCACCTGGGCGGCCACGCCCTCGCCCTCGCGAATCAGACCGAGCAGGATGTGCTCGGTGCCGATGTAGTTGTGGCCGAGCTGAAGGGCCTCGCGCAGGGACAGCTCGAGCACCTTCTTGGCACGCGGGGTGAACGGGATGTGCCCGGACGGCGCCTGCTGGCCCTGGCCGATGATCTCCTCGACCTGGCTGCGAACGCCTTCGAGGGAAATGCCCAGCGACTCCAGCGACTTGGCGGCTACGCCCTCACCTTCATGAATAAGGCCCAGCAGGATGTGCTCGGTCCCGATGTAGTTGTGGTTGAGCATCCGGGCTTCTTCTTGAGCCAGGACGACGACCCTGCGGGCACGGTCGGTAAATCTCTCGAACATCGGCGGTTACCTGCTCTCCATCAGTAACACGGCGCAGCGCATATCAGACACACACTGTGCCTGCCGTCCACTGTAATGGGCGGCGGCGCCGGGCGCGGTGGTTGGGCGGTCCTTCCGCCCCGCGCGGGCCCGAGCTGCTTCGCGGTTCGATCCGCCGCTATCAGCCCAGGCCCGGCGCTCGAGAAGAGCAACGCGGTGGCTGTGGAAATCGTTTCCTGACAGGTCGGGCAGCCAGTTCGCCCCTAGCGAAAGACCCATGGCCGGCGCTACCGCAGCCACCCCGCCGTGGCAACCGCCGATTTCGTTGCGGGTTCTGCGGTGCGCGGCTTCTGAGTTGCGAGCTTTTACGTGGCCGCGTGGAAGGCGTCGATGACGTCGGCGGGGATCCGCCCGCGCGTCGAGACGTTATGTCCGTTGCGACGTGCCCAGTCCCGGATCGCGGCGCTCTGCTCGCGGTCGATCGCGCCGCGGCCCCGCCCAGGCGCCACCGTGCGTCCGCGCCTGCGGCCTCCGACCCTACGGCCCGCCTCCACCCACTGCTTCAGATCGTTACGAAGCTTGGAGGCATTCTTGTTGGAAAGATCGATCTCGTAACTGACACCGTCGAGGCCGAATTCGACCGTTTCGTCGGCGGTGCCGGCACCGTCGAAATCGTCGACCAATGTGACGGTCACCTTCTTTGCCATTCCCCACTGACCCTTCTGCTCGCGCATTGGTTCACTCCGTTGCGCCCGAACCCAGAACTCCAATGTGCCATAGGAACGCAGACCATTCAACAACGCGAGCTCCGAGTGTTCTGTCAGTTGATGTGACGTCGAACAATCGGGAACAAAACCGTCTCACGAATTGAGAGGCCCGTCAGCGCCATCAACAACCGATCGATACCCATTCCGGTGCCCGTGGTGGGCGGCATCCCATACTCCAACGCGGCCAGAAAATCCTCATCGAGGACCATTGCCTCATCGTCGCCTGCGGCCGCAGCGCGCGCCTGCGCCTCGAATCGCTCCCGCTGGACTATCGGGTCGATCAGTTCGGAATAGCCGGTGGCCAACTCGAACCGTCGCATGTATAGGTCCCACTTTTCTGTGACACCAGGAATGCTGCGGTGCGACCGGGTAAGTGGGGCCGTCTCGACCGGGAAGTCGCGAACGAAGGTTGGCGCCCACAAAGCGTGCCCGACCGTATGCTCCCAGAGTTCCTCGACGAGTTTCCCGTGCCCATATCCGCGGTCCGTCGGGACCTCGACTCCGAGCCGTTCGGCGAGGCGCCACAAGTAGTCGGCGGGCGTGCTCGGAGTGATCTCTTCACCGAGGGCATCCGACAGAGAGGGGTACATTTCTATCGTGTCCCATTGCCCATCCAGGTCGTAGATTGTGCCATCGGGCAATGGCACTTGACGCGTCCCGATCGCCTCGTCGGCGACCTCCTGAATTAGTTCCCGCGTGACGATCGCAGAATCGTTGTAGTCGCCATACGCCTGATATGTCTCAAGCATCGCGAATTCGGGCGAATGCGTCGAATCAGCGCCTTCGTTTCTGAACACCCGATTGAGTTCGAAGACCCGCTCGAAACCGCCCACCAAGCATCTCTTCAGGAACAGTTCCGGAGCGATGCGCAGGTACAGATCGACGTCGAGCGCGTTGGAGTGGGTGACGAACGGACGGGCCGCGGCGCCCCCCGCGAGCGTCTGGAGTATGGGCGTCTCGACCTCGAGAAAACCTCGCCGTTCCAGCGCAGACCGCACCGCACGCACGACGGCGACGCGCTGACGGGCGATGGTCCGCGCCTCGGGTCGCACGATCAGATCGACGTACCGCTGCCGCACTCGGGACTCTTCGCTCATCTCCTTATGCGCGACGGGCAGTGGCCGCAGAGCCTTGGATGCGATTTGCCAGAAATCGGCCAGCACAGACAATTCGCCCCGGCGCGAACTGATCACCTCACCACGGACGAACACAATGTCACCGAGGTCGACATCGCTTTTCCACTGGTCGAGGGATTCCTGCCCCACCTTCGCCAGACTGATCATCGCCTGGAGCTGGGTGCCGTCGCCCTCCTGAAGCGTCGCGAAACACAGCTTGCCGGAGTTACGAGCGAACACCACCCGGCCCGCGACGCCGACACGGTCACCCGTTTCCGCCCCTGCGGGCAGGTCGGGATAGACGCGCCGGATGTCGGCGAGTGTGTGGGTGCGCCCGACGTCAACGGGGTAGGGATCGCGGCCCTCGGCGAGCAGCCGCTCTCGTTTGGCCTGACGAATCCGGAACTGTTCGGGGATGTCGGCGTCGGCGGCGGACGACTCGCTCGCCCTGCCCTCGACATTCGGCGGCCCGCCGCCCTCAACATTCGGCGGCCCGCCGCCCTCAACATTCGGCGGCCCGCCGCCGTTATCGGCTGATATCACGAGGTGCCAGCTTAAATGAACGAATGTCCCTCGGACTTGACGCCGCAAGCGTTTCCGCGCTAGCGGACGAACCGATCGATTGGCGCTTCAAAGGCCTGCCCGCCTCGTGGTGGGGATCGACCCCGGCGCAGATCTGTCACCGATCCCCCGGCCTGTTCGACGACGGGCCGGTGTCCCCGGTGTGCGTGCTACACGCCAGTGCCCTCGCGCATAACCTCAGCACCATGGCGCGCTGGTGTCGCAAGCACCGGGTGGAGCTCGCCCCGCATGGCAAGACGCATATGGCGCCGCAGCTCATCGAACGGCAGCTCGGTGCGGGCGCGACCGCCATCACGGCGGCGACCATCAGTCAGGTCCGCACTTTGCGGGCGTTCGGGGTCCGCGACGTGATACTCGCCAACGAGCTGGTAGATCCCGCCGGATTGCGGTGGCTGGCCGATGAGATGGCGCGCGATCCCTTGTTCGACCTCGTCTGCTGGGTCGATTCCATCCGGGGAGTGGAGCTGATGTCGACCGCGCTGTCGGCCGCCGGCGCGGCGCGCCCGGTGGACGTGTGTGTCGAGGTCGGCATGCCCGGCGGACGGACCGGCTGCCGGGCAGCGGCGGCCAGCGATGCGGTGGCCCGCGCGGCGGCTGCCTCGCCACAGCTGCGGCTGGTCGGGGTGGCCGGCTACGAGGCGGCGCTCGGCCACGACGTGACACCGGATGCGCTTGCCCGGGTCGGGGGATATCTCGCCGAGCTGCGGGCCACCGCGGTCCGCCTTGCCGGACTGTTCGAGACCGAGCACGTGATCGTGACCGCCGGGGGGAGCACGTATTTCGATGAGGTCGCCGACGCGCTCGGCGGTGAGTGGCCCCAGGGCATGTCCGTCCGCACGGTGTTGCGCAGCGGGTGCTACCTGACCCACGACGACGGGCTGTACCGGCGCACGTCGCCGCTGGCCAGAACCGGGCTGACCGGTTCGTCGCACCTGCGCCCGGCACTGAGCGTGTGGGCGCAGGTGATCTCACGTCCCGAACCCGATCTCGCGCTGGTGGCGATGGGCCGGCGCGACGTGTCGTTCGACCAGGACCTACCGATCCCCTACGGGCTCTCCGGGCAGGTCACCAAACTCAACGATCAGCACGCCTACCTGCGACTCGGCCCCGAGGACCGAGATGCCGCCGAGGTCGGAACCTGGCTGCAGTTCGGCATCTCACACCCGTGCACCGTCTTCGACAAGTGGGCGATGATCCCGATGCTCGACCACGACAATCGCGTGGTCGAGCTGATCAGGACGTTCTTCTGATGCGGCCGGTCACCTGCCGCCCTTGCGCCGGTTGTACACGTCGAACCCGACCGCGGCCAGCAGCACCAGGCCCTTGATCACCTGCTGGACGTCACTGCCGATACCCAGGATCGACATTCCGTTGTTGAGCACGCCGAGCACCAGTCCGCCGACGATCGCACCGAGAACGGTCCCGACGCCACCGCTCGACGAGGCGCCGCCGATGAAAGCCGCCGCGATCGCCTCGAGCTCGAAGTTGATGCCCGCCTGCGGCGTTGCGGAGTTCAGTCGCGCCGCGAACAGCAGTCCCGCGACCGCAGCCAGCGCACCCATGTTCACGAAGACGAGCATCGTGATCCGCTTGTTGCGGATGCCCGACAGCTGCGCCGCGGCGGCGTTGCCACCCACGGCATACACCTGACGGCCGAGCACCGTGTTACGCATGACGAAGGCGTACACCAGCGTCAGCACCACCAGGATGATGCCGACGATCGGCACACCGCGGTAGCTTGCGAGCAACAGGGTCACCACCGCCAGCGCCGCGACGATCGCCGCGCACTTGCCGATGAACAACGGTGTGGCCAGAACCTCCTGGCCGTACCGGATCTGGGACCGCCTGCGCCGGATCTGGGTCAACAGTGCGGCGACCATCATCACGGCGCCGAGGATCACCGTCGGCCAGTGGTACACGCTGTTCACACCGATCTCGGGCAGGAATCCACTGCTGACCTGTTCGAGACCATGCGGCATCGGCGCAATCGACTGACCCTCCAGCAGATACTGGGTGGCGCCGCGGAAAACCAACATGCCGCCCAGGGTGACGATGAAGGACGGGATGCCGACATAGGCGATCCAGAAGCCCTGCCACGCACCGATCAACGCGCCCATGGCAATACACAGCACGACGCCGACCGGCCACGGCATGCCGTGGCTGACCATCAGCACCCCCGACATCGCGCCGATGAAACCGGCTATCGACCCGACCGACAGGTCGATGTGGCCGGAGATGATCACGATCACCATGCCGATCGCGAGCACCAGGATGTAGCCATTCTGCTGAATGATGTTGGTGACGTTGAGCGGCTTGAGCAGGATGCCACTGGTCCACACCTGGAACAGCAGCACGATGGCGCAGAGCGCGACCACCATGCCCGACTGACGCACATGTGCCAAAAGGAAGGCGCTGGTCCTGCTCCACAGCGAGGGATGTTGCGGCGGAACGCCGTTCGGCGTACCCGGTGCGACAGGGTTCTCGGATGTCTGTTCGACGGTGGTGGTCACTGTGTTCGTCCCTTCATCATGTATCGCATCAAGGTCTCCTGGGTGGCATCCGCCCTGGCCACCTCACCGGTGAGCCGACCTTCGTTGAGTGTGTAGATCCGGTCGCAAAGACCAAGCAGCTCAGGAAGTTCCGACGAGATGACAATGACTGCCTTGCCGCGCGCCGCGAGTTCATTGATGATCGTGTAGATCTCGTATTTGGCGCCGACATCGATGCCGCGGGTCGGCTCGTCGAGGATCAGCACATCGGGGTCGGTGAACAGCCACTTGCTGAGTACGACCTTCTGCTGGTTTCCGCCGGACAGCTTGCCGGTCACGACACTCGCCGAGGGCGCCTTGATGCGCATCGAGTTACGGTATTGCTCGGCGACGCGGGCCTCGTCGTGCGCGTTGATCACCCTTCTGCGACTCACCTTTCGCAGCGACGGAAGGGTGATGCTCTGGGCGATGCTGTCCATCAGGTTCAGCCCCAGGTGCTTTCGATCCTCGGTGGCATACGCGATCCCGTTCCTGATCGCCTCCGGTACGGACCTGGTGCTGATCTCGAGTCCTTGTTTGTAAACCGTTCCGCCGGAGTACTTTCCGTAGGTACGGCCGAAGACACTCATCGCGAGTTCAGTTCGGCCCGCTCCCATCAACCCGGCGATGCCGACGATCTCGCCGGCGCGTACGTCGACGGACACGTCGTCGACGACCTTTCGGTGCTGATCGATCGGATGCAGCACGGTCCAGTTCGCCACGGCGAACGCAACATCGCCGATCTCGCGCTCGGGCCGCGGCGGGAAGCGCTGGGTGAGATCGCGGCCCACCATGCCCCGGACGATGCGATCCTCGGTGAGGTCGTCGTTCACGGCGAGCGTCTCGATGGTCCTGCCGTCACGCAACACGGTGATCGAGTCGGCCACCCTGGTCACCTCGTTGAGCTTGTGCGAGATGATGATGCTGGTGATGCCGTGCTCTCGGAGGTCGACGATGAGATCGAGCAGGTGGCGGCTGTCGGAGTCGTTGAGCGCGGCCGTCGGCTCGTCGAGGATAAGCAGGCGAACATCCTTGGCCAGTGCCTTGGCGATCTCGACAAGCTGCTGCTTGCCCACTCCGATGTCGGCGACACGTGTCTGCGGGCTCTCCCGCAGGCCCACCCTCTCGAGCAGGGCACGGGCCTCGCTGAGCGTTCGGTCCCAGCTGATCACCCCGCCCCGCGCGAGTTCGTTTCCCAGATAAAGGTTTTCGGCAATCGACAGATACGGCACCAGCGCGAGCTCCTGGTGGATGATGACGATGCCCGCCCGCTCGCTGCCGCGGATGTCCTTGAACTCACAGCCTGACCCGTCGAGCAGGATCTCGCCGTCGTAGCTGCCATGGGGATACACCCCGCTGAGGACTTTCATCAGCGTCGACTTGCCTGCGCCGTTCTCCCCGCAGATCGCGTGGATCTCACCACGCCGGACCGTCAGATCCACCTCCGACAGGGCCTTCACTCCGGGGAACTGCTTGGTGATGCCGCGCATCTCGAGCAATGTTGTGGTCATCGTCGCGCCGATCAGCTGATCTCGGACTCGGAGTAGTAGCCGGAGTCCACCAACACCTTCTGGTAGTTCGACTTGTCCACGCTGACCGGATCGAGCAGGTAGGACGGCACGATCTTGGCGCCGTTGTCGTAGGTCTTGGTGTCGTTGACCTCCGGCGTGCCACCGGTCAGAACCGCGTCGGCTTCCTGGACGGCGGCCCCCGCCAGCTCCCTGGTGTCCTTGAACACCGTCTGCGTCTGCTCACCGGCCACGATCGACTTCACCGAGGCCAACTCCGCGTCCTGGCCGGTAACGATCGGTAGCGGCTTGGCCGAATTGCCATACCCGGAACTCTTCAGCGCCGAGATGACGCCGCGGGAGATCCCGTCGTAGGGTGACAGCACCGCGTCGACCCGTGCGGTGGTGTAGGCCTGGCTGAGCAGGTTGTCCATCCTGGACTGTGCCAGCCCGCCGTCCCACCGGAGCGTGCCGACCTGGTCGAACGACATCTGACCGCTTTTGACGACGAGGCTGCCCTTGTCGATGTAGGGCTGAAGCACACTCATCGCGCCCTGGAAGAAGTACGTGGAGTTGTTGTCGTCGGGCGAGCCGGCGAACAGTTCGATGCTGAACGGCCCCTTGCCCTGCTCGAGGCCGAGCTTGTCGACGATGTACGAGCCCTGCAGAACACCGACCTTGAAGTTGTCGAAAGTGGCGTAGTAGTCGACGTTGGGCGTGCCCTTGATCAGGCGGTCGTAGCTGATCACCGGGATGTTCATATCCGCGGCATGTTGCAGGGTGTTGGTCAGCGACGACCCGTCGATGGGCGCGATCACCAGCAACTTCACCCCCTTGGTGATCATGTTCTCGATCTGCGACACCTGGTTCTGCACCACGTCGTCGCCGTACTGCAGATCGGTCTGGTAGCCCAGCGCCTGAAACTGATCCACCATGTTCTGGCCGTCGGCCACCCAGCGCTCCGACGCCTTGGTGGGCATGGCGATGCCGATGGTGCCCTTGTCACCGCCCTCGGCACCGGCTGCGCCTGCCCCGGCGCCGGTCTCCCGTCCACACCCGGTGAGCAGCAGGGTGATCAGCACTGTCGCCAGCGTGGCGACCCACATGAATTTCCGCACAAGATCCTCCTGACTTTGCGCACCCGATGTCGGCTGACCGGAAAACGTCATCGGACCGAGCGGTCCAGATACCAACATGTGAGCGTTAACATTGTGCGGCGTCAGTATGTGATGGGCCTCACGTGATTGTCAACACATGACCGGTTCCATGGCATTTAACTGCGGCTTCATTGAATATGACCGACGGGTCCGGTGCCCGTAGTCTCGGATCGGCGCAATCACCGACGACCGTTGACAGCTTACGATTGTTAGCGTTAACATCAACGCCCTGTAACCCCGGTCACACTCTCCGGCGACGAGCGGCCAGCACCCGTACACGACCCGCGAGCGGACCGACCCCATTCGAGACAGTGAGGGCACGCGGTGAAGAAAATCCTTGCAGCGGCGCTTGGAACGATGGTCGCGGCGGCATTGACCGCATGCGGTAGCGGTCCAGCGCCGGGCGGCGGTTCCGATGACGGCACCATCACCATGGGCTTCTCCCAGGTGGGCGCCGAAAGCGGTTGGCGCACCGCAAATACCAAGTCCATCCAGGACGCAGCGGCCGCAGCGGGTATCGACCTGAAGTTCTCCGACGCCAACGGTAAGCAGGAGAACCAGATTTCGGCGATCCGCTCGTTCATCCAGCAGCACGTCGACGTGATCGCGTTCAGCCCCGTCGTGCGAACCGGATGGGACGCAGTGCTGTTGGAGGCGAAGAATGCCGGCATCCCGGTGATCCTCACGGATCGCGCCGTGGACACCGAGGAGACCGATGTCTACAAGACGTTCGTCGGTGCCGATTTCGTCGACGAGGGCCGCCGCGCCGGGGAGTGGGTGGTGCAGCAGTTCGCCACCGCACCCGGTCAGGTCAACATCGTCGAACTCGAGGGGACAACGGGAGCCGATCCCGCGCTCGATCGGAGCAAGGGCTTCGCCGAGGCGATCAGCGCGAACCCGAATCTCAAGGTGATCGCCTCGCAGACTGGAGATTTCACACGGTCCGGCGGTAAGCAGGTGATGGAGGCCTTCCTCAAGGCCAACCCGGATATCGACGTCGTGTTCGCGCAGAACGACGACATGGGGCTCGGCGCGGTCGAGGCCATCGAGGCGGCCGGGTACAAACCTGGGCAGGACATCAAGATCGTCGCGGTGGACGCGACGCATGATGGCATGCAGGCCCTCGCCGACGGCCGGTTCTCCTACCTCGTGGAATGCAACCCGTTGCTGGGGCCGCAACTGATGGATCTGGCCAAGAAGGTCGTGGCGGGTGAACCGGTACCACCGCGCGTCGTCGTTCCCGATCAGACCTTCGACCAGCAGCAGGCGATCGCGGCTCTGCCCGACCGCAAGTACTGACCTGCAGCGACATCGAGCGCCGTCCCGACGGGCGGTGACATCCCGACGCCCGTCCGGGCCGGCGCTCGAAATACCAAGTCACTAAACATGAAAGCGACATCTGATGACTTCCACCCTCACGCCTGCCATCGCTCCGGTGGTGCAGCTTCGTGGCATCAGCATCGCCTTCCCGGGCGTCAAGGCTCTCGACGACGTCGACTTCCGGTTATTCCCCGGTGAGGTGCACGCCTTGATGGGTGAGAACGGGGCGGGCAAGTCGACACTGATCAAGGCGCTCACGGGCGTCTACGAGGTCGACGGTGGCTCGATCACGGTCGAAGGCACGCCGCGCCGGTTCACCGGGCCGCGGCAGGCGCAGGAAGCCGGCATCAGCACGGTGTACCAAGAGGTCAACCTGTGCCCCAACCTCACGGTCGCAGAGAACATCCTGCTCGGCCGTGAGCCACGCAGGTTCGGCCGCATTCACTACCGGGAGCTCAATCGTGTTGCCCGGGAGCTGTTGTCGCATCTGGAACTGGACATCGATCCGCGCTCGACGCTGGGCAGCCATCCGATCGCCGTGCAGCAACTCGTCGCGATCGCCAGGGCCACCGCGGTCTCCGCCCGCGTGCTGATCCTCGACGAGCCGACCTCCAGCCTCGACGCCGACGAGGTCACCGAGCTGTTCCGGGTGATCCGACGGCTGCGCAGCGGCGGTACCGCTGTGCTGTTCGTCTCCCACTTCCTCGATCAGGTCTACGAGATCTCCGACCGGATGACCGTGCTTCGCAACGGCCGCCTCGTCGACGAATACCGAACCGCCGATCTCACGCACCACCAGTTGGTCGCCGCGATGCTCGGCCGCGAGGTCGACCTGCTCGACGAGATCGCCGACACCTCCCCGGGCGCCCACCGCGATGACAGCGTGCCGCCGATCGTCCGCGCGGTCGACACCGGCCGCAAGCCGCGGATCCAGCCGATGAACCTCGACATCTTCTCGGGCGAGGTGGTGGGTCTGGCCGGGCTCCTCGGTTCGGGGCGAACGGAGTTCGCGCGTCTGCTGTTCGGAGCCGACCGCGCCACCAGCGGTCACATCACCGTCGACGGCGTTGCTGCGAGGATGCGCTCACCGCGTGCGGCGGTCGCCAAGCGGTTCGCCTTCACCTCGGAGAACCGCAAGGGTGAGGGGATCGTCGGGGAGCTCAGCGTCCGTGACAATCTGGTGCTGGCGCTGCAGGCCAGGCGCGGATTCGTCCGCCCGTTGTCCAACAGAGCCAAAGACGTGCTTGTGCAACGGTATATGGAGATGCTGGACATCCGGCCGCGCAACCCCGATGTCCTCATCAAGAATCTCAGCGGCGGCAACCAGCAGAAGGTGCTGTTGGCCCGGTGGCTGATCACCGAGCCGCGGCTGTTCATTCTCGACGAACCAACCCGCGGCATCGACGTCGGGGCCAAGGCGCAGATCCAGAAGCTGGTCGCCGACCTCGCCGCCGACGGCATGGGCGTCCTGTTCATCTCGGCCGAACTCGATGAGGTCGCGCGCATCAGTGACCGCATCGCGGTGCTGCGCGACGGGTACAACGTGGCCCAGATAGCCGGGGGGTGTGGGGTTTCGGACCTCACGAATCTCATCGCGGGCGCGAGCCCGCAATCCGGCCCAGCGGGCGCGAGCCCGCAATCCGGCCCAGCGGGCGCAGGAGGTCAACGATGATGCGTCGCCTGACCGCCTCTGCGCTGATCTGGCCGGCACTGGCCCTCGTCCTGCTGCTCGCGTTCAACACCGCTCTGACGCCGAACTTCCTGAGCGTGCGGGTCGAGGACGGCCATCTGTACGGCAGCGTCATCGACATCCTGCGCAACGGCGCCCCGACCATGCTCGTCGCGCTGGGCATGACCTTGGTCGTCGCGTCGCGCGGCATCGACCTGTCGGTAGGCGCGGTGGTGGCGATCTCGGGCGCCCTGGCCTGCGCCCACATCGCCGCGTCCACCGACCCCGCCGGCTTGCCGACCATCGTGTCCGCGATGGCCATCGCGCTCGGAGCCGCGGTACTGCTCGGGCTGTGGAACGGCGTGCTGGTGTCCGTCTTCGGGATTCAGCCGATCATCGCGACACTGGTGTTGATGACGGCCGGCCGCGGCATCGCGCTGCTGATCACCGGCGGCCAGATCGTCACGGTCACCAGCGATCCGTTCAAGGCCCTCGGTGCGGGTTACGTGTTCGGGCTACCGGTCGCGATCCTGGTGAGCCTGGCGGTGTTCGCCGCGGTCGGGCTCATCACCCGGCGAAGTGCGCTGGGCATGCTGCTGGAATCGGTGGGGATCAACCCCGCGGCGAGCCGGCTGGCCGGTGTTCGCTACCGCACGATCGTGTTCGCGGTGTACGTGTTCTGCGCCCTGTGCGCAGGTATCGCAGGACTGATGATCGCCTCCAACATCTCCGCTGCCGACGCCAACAACGCCGGTCTGTGGATCGAGATGGACGCGATCCTGGCCGTGGTGATCGGCGGCACGTCGCTCCTGGGCGGACGGTTCAGCCTCACCGGAACCATCCTCGGCGCCCTGATCATCCAGACACTGACCACCACGGTCTATACGGCGGGGATCACCCCGGAGACCACGCTGGTGTTCAAGGCGGTGGTGGTGATCGCGGTCTGCCTGCTGCAGGCGCCCAAGTTCCGCCAACTGACAAGGCGCAGGCGCGGCACAGCGCCCCCGTCGGAACCGCGATCGGCCCCCGGGCAATCCGCCGACGCTCCTCGAAATCCGTCTGAGCGGGTCTTGAGCCCCACATCCGGTCCGGCAGGGACCGACAAGGTAGGCGCATCGTGAGTACCCAGACACTGCACCGGTCCACGTTCAGCACCCCCGCCGCGGCGGCGCGGGTGCGCGGGCGCTACCTGTCGCCCATGGCGTCGCTCGCGTTGTTCGTGGTGTTGTTCTGCGCCGTCATCGCGCGCTACGACTTCGCCAATCCGGACCAGGTTTTCCTGAACCTGTTCGTCGACAACTCGTATCTGATCGTGCTGGCGGTCGGGATGACCTTCGTGATCCTCACCGGCGGCATCGACCTCAGCGTCGGTTCGGTGGTGGCGCTGTCGACGGTCATCCTCGCGAAGGCCCTGCAGTCCGGTTGGCCCGCACCCTTAGCCATCGCGACGGTCCTGGTGGTCGGGCCCCTACTCGGGCTGATGATGGGCGCGGTGATCGAGTACTTCGATGTGCAGCCGTTCATCGTGACCCTGGCGGGCATGTTCCTGGCCCGCGGCCTGTGCTACGTCATCAGTGTCGAGACGCTGCCCATCAAGGACCCTCTGCTGCGTTCCCTCGGCCTGAACTACCTGTACCTGTACGCCGACAAATTCATCCGCTGGACCGTGGTCATCGCGCTGACCGTCGTGGTGGTGGCGGTATACGTCCTGCACCAGACCCGTTTCGGCAGAACCGTTTACGCGATCGGCGGCAACCGCCAGTCGGCCCAGCTGATGGGGCTGCAGGCGCGCGGTGCGCGGGTGTCGGTGTACGTGATCAGCGGCTTCTGCGCGGCCCTTGCCGGCCTGCTGCTCGGTGTCCAGAAGCTGTCGGGGTACAGCCTCAACGGTGTCGGGCTGGAACTCGACGCCATCGCCGCCGCGGTGATCGGCGGTGTGCTGCTTTCCGGCGGAGTGGGATTCGTGCTCGGATCGCTGATCGGGGTACTCGTCCTTGGCACCATCCAGGTGTTCGTCACCGCTGAGAACCTGGACTCCTACTGGACCAGGATCATGACCGGCATCCTGCTGCTCATCTTCGTGCTGGTGCAGCGAATCCTCGTGAGGAGCGACAAATGACCAGCGAACCGAACCCGCCGCGCAGGCCCGTCATGGCCGATGTCGCCCGCCTGGCCGGTGTGTCACACCAGACCGTGTCGCGGGTCATCAACGGCGCCGAGAGCATCCGGCCCGAGACACGGGCCCGCGTCGAGCGCGCGATCGCCGACCTCGGCTACCACCCCAACACCGCCGCCCGCGCACTGGTCACCAAGAAGTCCAAGACCATCGGGATCATCGGCAGCAACACCGCGCTCTACGGTCCCGCCAGCATCCAATACTCGGTTCAGGAGGCGGCGCGCACCGCAGGCTATTTCACCAGCCTGGTGACGCTGGCCGCGGTGACCCACGACGAACTGCGCGGTGCGCTGGACTATCTGAGCCGCCAGTCGGTCGAAGCGATCATCATGATCGTCACGCAGCAGGATGCGCTCGCCGTGGTCCGCGCCGAGGCGACCACCACCCCCCTGATCGTCGTCGAGGGTGAACTGTCGGGCCGCGGACTGAGCGTCGGCGTCGACCAGACCGAAGGTGCACGGCTGGCCACCCGCCACCTGATCGACCTCGGGCACCGCGACATCGTGCACGTCTGCGGTCCGCTCACCTGGACGGAGGCACGCGCCAGGCGCAGCGGCTACATCGAGGTGATGCGCAGCGCGGGGCTGTCCGTGCGAACCGACCTCGAAGGCGACTGGAGTCCGGCCAGGGGCTACGAGATCGGCCTCGAACTGGTTGCCAGACGGGACTTCTCGGCGGTCTTCGCCGCCAACGACCAGATGACCATCGGGATGCTGCACGCGTTCGCGCAGGCGGGTATCTCGGTGCCGGAGGACATCAGCGTGGTCGGGTTCGACGACATCCCCGAAGCCGCGTATCTCAATCCCGCCCTGACCACCGTCCGTCAGGATTTCCGCGCAGTCGGTCAGCGTGCGATCGACCTGCTCACCGCGGTACTCGACGGTGTCCCTTCGGCAACTCCGTTGCTGGCACCCGAGCTCATCGTCCGCGACAGCACCCGTCCCCACGCAAGTTGAGGAAGATATGAACAGCGAGAAATACACCATAGGAATAGATTTCGGCACACTGTCCGGCAGGGCAGTGGTGGTAAGGGTCGATGACGGACTCGAATTGTCCAGTGCCGAACACGTTTACGAGCACGCCGTGCTGACCCGGACACTGCCCGGCGGGGACGTCAAGCTGGGCGCCGAGTGGGCGCTGCAGGTGCCCGAGGACTACCGCAACGTGCTGCGCAACGCCGTCCCCGAGGCGATCCGCCGTGCCGGCATCGATCCCGGCGACGTGGTCGGCGTCGGCACCGACTTCACCGCGTGCACGATGGTGCCGGTGCGCTCGGACGGCACTCCCCTGTGCGAGCTGCGCCAGTTCAGCGATCGGCCACACGCCTACGCCAAGTTGTGGCGCCATCATTCACCGCAATCACAGGCCGACCGGATCAACGCCGTGGCCGCCGAACGCGGCGAACCGTGGCTGAAACGCTACGGCGGCTTCATCTCCACCGAGTGGGAATTCGCCAAGGCACTGGAGATCCTCGAGGAGGATCCCGAGGTCTACGCAGCGATCGATTGCTGGGTGGAAGGCGCGGACTGGATCGTCTGGCAGTTGTGCGGCACCTACGTGCGCAACGCGTGCAGCGCCGGGTACAAGGGCATCCTGCAGGACGGGCGCTACCCGAGCCGCGACTTTCTGTCGGCGGTGAATCCCGGCTTCGCCGATTTCGTCGAATCGAAACTCGCCCACCCCGTCGGCCACCTCGGTCAGGCCGCCGGGCAGCTGACGGAGGAGGCATCGCGCTGGACGGGTCTGTCGGTGGGCGTGCCCGTCGCGGTCGGCAACGTCGACGCGCACGTGACGGCCGCCGCGGCGAACTCGCTGCAACCGGGCCAGCTGTTGGCCATCATGGGCACATCGACCTGCCATGTGATGAATTCCGATGTTCTGCAAGAAGTCCCCGGTATGTGTGGGGTTGTCGACGGCGGCATCGTCACCGGCTACTGGGGATATGAGGCAGGCCAGTCCGGTGTCGGCGACATCTTCTCCTGGTTCGTCAACAACTGCGTGCCCGCCCGGTTCGAGCAGCAGGCCAGGCAACGCGGAATCACCACCCACGAACTGCTGTCGGAGCTGGCCGCCGAACAGAGTGTCGGACAGCACGGGCTGGTGGCGCTGGACTGGCACAGCGGCAACCGGTCGGTGCTGGTCGACCACCAGCTGTCCGGCGTGATGGTCGGCCAGACCCTGGCCACCACCTGCGTCGACATGTACCGGGCACTGCTGGAGGCGACCGCCTACGGCACCCGCATGATCGTCGAGACCTTCAACAACAGCGGGGTACCCGTGGTGGAGCTGGTGGTCGCGGGCGGTCTGCTCAAGAACCCCCTCCTCATGCAGATCTATGCCGACGTGGTGGGATTGCCGCTCTCCACGGTGAATTCGGCACAGGCACCCGCGCTCGGCTCGGCCATCCACGCGGCCGCGGCAGCCGGCTGCTACCACGACGTGCCCGCGGCGGCCAAACAGATGGGCGGCCGAACCCGCAACGCGTACACCCCGATTCCGGAGAGCGTGGCACGGTACGACGAGCTGTACGCCGAGTACGTCCGCCTGCACGAATGGTTCGGACGGGAGCACCGGATGATGCGCGCACTGCGCGAGATCGGCGCCCCAGCCGTCGCGGGAGCCTCGCGATGACCGTCACCTCCGACATCAGCGCGGTCGTCGACGAACTGCGCCACGAGGTCTGCGAACTGCATGACCACCTGACCCGCTATCAGCTGGTGATCTGGACGGCGGGGAACGTGTCGGCACGGGTGCCCGGGCACGACCTGATGGTGATCAAGCCGTCCGGCGTGGACTACGCGCGGCTGACCCCCGCCGACATGGTGGTGTGCGACCTGGACGGCAACCTGGTGGACGGCGCGCTCGCGCCGTCGTCGGACACCGCGGCGCACGCTTACGTGTACCGGCACATGCCGGAGGTGGGCGGCGTGGTGCACACCCACTCCACCTATGCCACCGCCTGGGCGGCCAGGGGTGAGCCGATCCCATGTGTGCTCACGATGATCGCCGACGAATTCGGCGGCGACGTGCCCGTCGGCCCGTTCGCCCTGATCGGCGACGACTCCATCGGGCGCGGCATCGTGGAGGCGTTGCGCGGCAGCAGGTCTCCGGCAGTGCTGATGCGCAATCACGGACCGTTCACCGTCGGCAAGGACGCCCGCTCGGCGGTGAAGGCCGCCGTGATGGTCGAAGACGTCGCCCGTACCGTCCACATCAGTAGGCAGCTGGGCGACCCCGACCGCATCGAACGCCGCGACATCTCGCGGCTGTTCGACCGATACCAGAACGTCTACGGCCAGGCGTCGACCACCCTCGAAGAAAGATGATGACGATGATCGACTCACGAATTGTGGACAGCCAGGTGTGGTTCCTGACCGGCAGCCAATCGATGTACGGGCCGGAAACGCTGGAGCAGGTCGCCGCCCAGTCCCGCGAGATCGCCGAACGGCTGGACTTGTCCGCCGAGATTCCGGTCCAGATCCATTGGATCCCAGTGGTTGTCACATCCGACAACATCGAGAACGTGATCCGGGAGGCGAACAACAGCCCGCAGTGCGTCGGCCTGATCGCCTGGATGCACACCTTCTCGCCTGCCAAGATGTGGATCCGCGGGCTGCGCGCACTGCAGAAGCCACTGCTGCACCTGCACACCCAATTCGGCATCGAGTTGCCGTGGGACACCATCGACATGGACTTCATGAACCTCAACCAGGCCGCGCACGGCGACCGCGAATTCGGTTACATCCAGTCCCGGCTGTCCACCCCCCGCAAGACGGTGGCCGGGCACGCCGAGGACAAACGGACCCGGCAGCGCATCGGTTCATGGGCGCGGGCCGCGCTCGCCAGGGCCGAGGTGTCGAACCTGCGGGTCGCGCGCTTCGGCGACAACATGCGCAACGTCGCCGTCACCGAGGGTGACAAGGTCGAGGCGGAGTCGCACTTCGGCGTCTCGGTCAACACGTATTCGGTCAACGAACTCGTCGACGTCGTCGAGCGGGTGACGCCGGCCGAGATCGACAAGCTGATCCGCGAGTACGACAACGCCTTCCGGGTCGCACCCGAACTGCGGCCGGGCGGCGAGCGGCACAGCTCACTGCGGCACGGAGCGCAGATCGAGGCGGGTCTACGGAAGTTTCTGGAACACGGTGGTTTTCACGCGTTCACCACCAACTTCGAGGACCTTGGCGGCCTGCGGCAACTGCCAGGGCTTGCGGTACAGCGGCTGATGGCCGACGGTTACGGCTTCGGCGGCGAAGGGGACTGGAAGACCGCGGTGATGTTGCGCGCGGTCAAGGTGATGGGCGAGGGCCTGCCCGGCGGCACGTCCTTCATGGAGGACTACACCTACGACCTGACCCCCGGCGCCGAACGCGTGCTGGGTGCCCACATGCTCGAGGTGTGTCCGTCGATCGCCGACGGTGTGCCGGCGCTCGAAGTCCACCCGCTGTCGATCGGCGATCGCGAAGACCCCGTGCGGTTGCGGTTCACCGCAGCCCCCGGCGAGGCCGTGATCCTGGGTATCAGCGATATGGGCAGCCGATTCCGGTTGGTGGCCAACGAGGTACGGGTCGTCGAGCCCACCGCCGCGCTGCCCCGGCTTCCCGTCGCCTGCGCGGTGTGGGAACCCCGTCCGACCTGGTCGGTCTCCACCGAGGCGTGGCTGATGGCGGGCGCGCCGCATCACACGGTGCTGAGCACCGCGGTGGCGACGGAGACCATCGACGATTTCGCCACGATGACCGGCACCGAGCTGCTGGTGATCGACGCCGAGACGACGTTGCGCGGCTTCAGCCGTGAACTGCGGTGGAACGACGTGTACCACCACGCCGCCGCCGGGCTGTGACTCTTTGCCCGCGGGGGACTTCAGCGGGCGGGTTTGAGGCGGCCGCGTTGACCGTCGCGGTTGCGCTCGAACACCAGCCGCAGCCCGTCAAGGGTGAGATGCCGGTCGTAATGCTCGACCGTGCGCAGATCGGGGAGCACCAGCGGCGCGGTGTGGCCGGTGGCCACCACCGCCACATCGTTGCCGCCGAACCCGTCGACGTCCTCACGCACCCGGTTCACCAATCCGTCCACCAGACCGGCGAATCCGAACACCGCCCCCGCCTGCATGCACTCGACGGTGTTCTTTCCCACCACTGATCGGGGCCGGGTGAGCTCCACCCGGCGCAGGGCCGCCGACCGGGCCGCCGCCGCGTCGGAGGACACCTGCACGCCCGGCGCGATCGCACCGCCGAGAAACTCGCCCTTGGCCGAAACCACGTCGACGCAGATCGACGATCCGAAGTCGACGACGATCGCCGCCCTGCCGAACTTGTGGTAGGCCGACAAACAGTTCACGATCCGGTCCGCCCCGACTTCTTTCGGGTTGTCCACCAGCAGCGGGATGCCGGTGCGCACGCCAGGTTCGATCAGCACATGCGGAACCGACGGCCAGTACTGGTCGAGCATCAACCGGACCTCGTGCAGCACCGAGGGAACGGTGGACAGCCCCGTCGCACCGGTCAGCCGTTCGGCGTCGTCACCGATCAGCCCGTCGATGGTCAGCGCCAGCTCGTCGGCGGTGACCTCGGATTCGGTGCGAATCCGCCAGTGCTGCACCACCTTCGCGTGATCTCCCGATCCGGAGATGAGCCCGACGACGGTGTGGGTATTGCGGACGTCGATCGCGAGGAGCACGGTAACTACCGCGGCGAGAGCAGGCCGATGGCGTCATCGGGCACGCGGGCGGGATCGTCGCTGAGATCGATCTGCTTGTTGGCGTCATCGACGAACACCACCCTTGGCCGGTAGGAGCGCGCCTCGGCGTCCTCCATCGTGGCGTAGGCGATCAGGATCACCAGATCGCCGGGATGCACCAGATGCGCTGCGGCCCCGTTGATCCCGATGACGCCGGTGCCGCGCTCGCCGATGATGGCATAGGTGACCAACCGGGCGCCGTTGTCGATGTCGACGATGGTGACCTGTTCACCCTCCAGCAGGTCGGCGGCCTCCATCAGATCGGCGTCGATGGTCACCGATCCGACATAGTGCAGGTCGGCGTGGGTCACCGTCGCACGGTGGATCTTCGACTTCAACATTGTCCGCTGCATCAGTTCCTCCATGGAAGTTCGTGGCTCTCGTACACCCCGACCCGGGGGTGTCCGTCGGTGCCCGCGGTTGCGCCGATGTCGATGGCGATGTTGTCCAGCAGTCTGGTGCGGCCCAGCCGGGCCGCCACGAGCAGGCGCGCCATACCCTCCGCCGGTTCGGGTCCGAGCCCGGCATCCCGGATCTGCAGGTAGTCGACGTCGATCGCGGGCACCTCGTCGAGCACGGCGCGTGCGGCGTCCAGCGCCGCGGCGGCACCTCCGGACGCGGCGTACATCGCGGCCAGCAGCGCCGCCGACAGCGCGCCGGCCTGCTCCCGTTCGACCTCGTCGAGGTAGCGGTTGCGCGACGACAGGGCAAGCCCGTCGGCTTCCCGCACGATCGGCACACCGACGATCTGGACGTCCACGTCGAGGTCGGCGACCATCTGCCGGATCAGTACCAGCTGCTGGTAGTCCTTCTCCCCGAAGAACGCGCGGTCCGGCCGCACGATCTGCAGCAGCTTCATCACCACGGTGAGAACTCCGGCGAAATGCCCTGGCCGGGAGGCACCTTCGAGTTCGAGCCCAAGCGGCCCCGGGTGCACGGTGGTCCGCATACCGTCCGGGTAGACATCGGAGGCCGTCGGCGTGAACGCGATGTCGACCCCTTCGGCGCGTAGCGCGGCGAGATCGTCGTCGAGGGTGCGCGGATAGGCTTCCAGATCCTCTCCGGCACCGAACTGCAACGGGTTGACGAAGATCGACACCACGACGACGGCACCCTGGACGCGTTTGGCGGCGCGAACGAGCGCCAGGTGCCCGTCGTGCAAGGCGCCCATGGTGGGCACCAGCGTCACCCTGCGCCCGGTGGTGCGCAGGGCCCGGGACACGTCGGACATATCGCGCGGGCGGGTGTAGACATCCAGCTCCCCGGGGGTGAATCTGGGCGGTTTGCGCATGCTCATGGCCTATTCGCTTCCGTGAGGACCGCGAGGACATCGTCGGATGCGTGGGCCCGTTGCGCGGTCCGCAGCGAGCACACCCGATACGCCTGGGCGAGTTGGGGATCCACCTCTGACAGCGCCCGCAGGTGACCCGCGATCGCTTGCGCGTCACCACGGGCCACCGGCCCGGTCAGCGCCGCCTGACCCCGTTGCAGCGCATTCTCCAGAGATGCCCGCGCCAGCGGCGCGATCACTCTCTCGGCAAGGCCCCCGGGGGCATCCCCGACCAGTTCCTGGCCGAGCAGTTCCTGACCCCACAGCGCCGCGCGCAACGCTTCGAGGGCGTCGAGGATGACGGTGGTGACGTGATTGCCCGCGTGGGCCAGCGCCGCGTGGTAGAGCGTCCTGGCGTCTTCGCGGACGCGGAACGGCTCGCCACCGATCTCCAGCACCAGCGACTGCGCGATCGCGTATCCGGTCTCATCGGCCGCGGTGACGCCGAAGCACGTGCCCGGCAGCCGGGCGATGTCCTCGTCGGAGCCGGTGAACGTCATCGCGGGATGTATCGCCAGGGGGATGCAGCCACCTTCGCTCAGCGGTGCGAGGATTGCGACGCCATTGGCTCCGGAGGTGTGCGCCACGATGGTGCCCGGACGCACCGCTTCGGTGGCGGCGAGCCCGGCCACCAGCCCGGCAAGTTCGGAGTCCGGCACCGCCAGCAGCAGCAGTTCGGCGCGGTTGGCCACCGCGTCCACCGGCAACACGGCGGTATCGGGAAGGCGGTTCTCCGCCCGCCGCCGCGATGCGTGCGAGATCGCGCTGCAGGCCACGACGACGTGGTCGGCACGCTCCAGCGCGACGCCGAGCGCCGTTCCGACCCGGCCGGCGGAGATGACGCCGACCGAGAGCCGGGCGGGACGCAGTCCATCGTGGGGGTGATTTCCGCTGGGGGCGGACTGCTCCATCGCAGGCGACCTCGCAGGATGTCGTGGGTTCGTTTCGTTCCAGTCCCGCGTGGCGGGTACCGGACGGTCGATACGAGACTAGCTCACTCGTCACGACGGCGGCGACGCCCACCGCCCGAGGGGGTCGCCTGGAGGCGGGCCAGCAACTCGGCGACCGAATGCCCGCCGGTGTGGTGGCCCTCGGACTCCTCGTCCTCGGCGGTGCGGTGCCGGGCGGCGTCCTCCTCGTCCTCCTCGTCCTCGTCTTCCTCTGCCGGGACCTCCTCGACGTCCGCGTATTCCTCCTCGGCCTCACCGGCCTCGTCCTCGCCGACTCCCTCAACATCTTCGGCCTCGTCGGCCTCAGCGGCTTCCCCGACGTCTTCGGCGACGTAGGCGGCCTCGTCGATCTCCCCGACCGCGTCGTCCTCGGCGTCCTCGGCGTCCTCAGCGTCCTCGGCGTCGTCAGCGTCTTCAGCGAATTCAGAAACCTCGTCAATGATGTCAGCGTCTTCGGTGGCACCGACCTCGGCGGCCGCCTGATCCTGCGCTTCCTGCTCGGTCTCGTCTTCCGCTGCGGGTACGACCTCGTCAAACTCAGCGTCGGCCTCATCAGGCGCCCGCCGCCTGCCCACGTAATCGGCGGCCGAGCCGTTCTCCGCAACCGGCGAGAGCCAGTTGCTACCCGGCGCGCCCGCCGGAATCCACTGCCCCTCAGCCGGGGCAGGCCGCCACCCGGCGGGCGGCGTGTCCAGGTCGGCGTTCAGGTGCAGTCCCTGCAAACCCTCGGGTTCGGCGGGCTGCTGTTCGGACTGCGGAGCCCAGGTCGGCTGGTCGGGCAACCGCCCGAAATCGCCCACCCGGTGACGACGGCCCCGGTGCTCCTCCGGCTCCACCTCCGACGGCCTGCGGTGCGCGCCGCCGAACCCGGCGGGTGCCCCCCAGTCCGCGTCGGCGGGCTGCGGCTCAGCCGGCACGTCGATGATCGGACTTTCCTCCGTGCGCACGTCGATGTCGTCGGCGTCATCGCGGAACTCGGCATCGATGCGGCTGCTGCTGACCCGGCCGGTGGTCTCCTGGTCAGCGGCCCAATCGCTGTACGCGTGCACCGTGGTCCGGTCGGTCTCGATGGCGGGCCGGTTGCCCAGATCCGTGTCGAACAGGATCTCCAGGTTGGTTCGCAGCGCGGCCAGCTCGGCGCGAAGCGCGGCGACCTCGTCGGCGGACTGTGCGCGGAACTCCGATGCCAGCTCGCGGCGCAACTGGGTCTCGACGGTCAGTTCGTACTCGCGCCGTGCCGATATCTCACGGTCGAGCTGCAGGTCGTAGACCAACTTCAGATCGCGCACCTTGGCCTGGTCGGCGTCACTCTGCCTGCGATAGATGACGGAGACGAACGCCGCCACCACCGCCGCCCACAGCGCGAGAACGACGGCGAGTTTCAGCAGTTCCACGCGATTGGTGAACACCAGCGCGGAACTCGCCGCAATGGCCAGGACCAGCAACACCGTCAACAGCAGCCAACCCGGCCTGCGGCCGCTGCGCCGACCCCGGGCGCCGCGGGACAGAACGGTCATGGGCCGACTGTACCCGTCACAGGTCATTGATCGTGTCGACCACCACGGCGATTCGGCCGCCGGCATTTTTCCTGTTGTTCACACCGCCGCGGCTTGCTCATTCCGCCGCGGCTTGCTCATTCTGACGCGCCGTTGTCGGGTGGCTCGGGCGGCGACTTGCAGCAATGCTGCAGCCATAGCGCCGCGACGGCCAGCGCCAGCGCACACGCCGCCGCGACCAGTACACCCGCGGCGTCCTCGCCCGCCACCCGCAGCACACCCCGCCTCGGCAACAGGTAGGCCGCCAGCCCGATCCACCATCCGAACACCAACGCACCCGCCCATGCGGAAGCCTTGGCGATCGTCAGCGACCGGGCCACCGCGAGCGGGTGCAGCCGCCCGCCGCCGACTCCGATCTCGCCGCCCGCGATCCTGGCCCTGACGTAGACGGCCCAGCTCGCCTCCGCGATCGCGACACCGAGCAGCGACAGGCCGGTCCATATCGTGATCGGCGGGTAGGCCCCCGGATAGAGAAGCACGGCCAGCAGGTAGCCGGCGACCGCGGCCGCCACCGCCGCGGCCGTCAGGTCACGTTTGCGGGTGGGTCCCATCAGATGCCGGGCTCGCAGATGCGGGTCAGCACCCAATCGGTCGGTCGGACCCCGGCGCGCTCGGCGGGGTCGAGTTCCTCCAGCAGACAGGTGATCGGCCTGCTTCGGCCCGTCACGGTCAGCGCCGCCACGGGGTCGATCGCCTGCCACGGGACCAGCACGAACGCCCGCAGGTGAGCCAGCGGGTGCGGGAGCGTCAGGTCGGGGTCGGCCGAGATGATCTCCGTCGTGCCCACGTGGCAGGTGACCAGGTCCACGTCCAGGGTGCGTGGGCCCCAGCGCTGGGCGCGGACCCGGTTGGCGGCACGCTCCAGCTCGTGGGCACAGTGCAGCCAGCCGCGGCAGTCGAGGGCGGGATCGTCGGCGATCAGCACCGCGTTGAGGTACGGCCCCTGCTCGACGCCGCCCCATGCGTCGGTTTCGTATACCGGCGAGACGGCGCACACCGCACCGCCAAGCGCATCGAGCACCGATTGCAGCCGCAGCAGCCGGTCGCCCAGGTTCGAACCGATCGACAGCACCACCCGCGTCACGTCCGGCTCCTCACGCCGCGCCGCCCCGGCCGTGCGGTGGTGGCCCGCCGCGCCGGGACCGCCGGGCCACCACGGCGACGTCTGCGAACGTCAGCGGAATCGGCGCGTCGGGTTTGTGCACGACGACCTCTACCGCGTGAATGCGCTGGTCACCCATCACGTCGTCGGCGATCTCGGCGGCCACGGTCTCGATGAGATTCCTCGGCGGTCCGGCCACCACCCCGGCGGCGCGGCGGGCGAGCTCACCGTAGTCGACCGTGTCGCCGAGATCGTCGCTGGCCGCGGCGGCCACCAGGTCGATCCACACGGTGATGTCGACGACGAAGTCCTGGCCGTCCCGACGTTCGTGCTCGAACACGCCGTGATGGCCGCGCACGGTCAAGCCCCGCAGTTCGATCCGATCAGCCATCGCCGGCTGCCCGGCCTCTGCCCGCACCCCAGGCCTGGACGACCTTGAGCGCGTCGACGGAGGCGCGCACGTCGTGCACCCGAACTCCCCACGCGCCGTGCAGAGCCGCAAGGGCCGAGATCACCGCCGTCGCCGTCTCCCGTCCCGCAGGCGGCCGCGGCTCGCCGTCCTCGCCCGCGAGCAGGGAGCCCAGGAAGCGTTTGCGCGACGCGCCGACCAGCACGGGCATACCCATCGCGACGAACTCGGGCAGTGCGTGCAGCAGCGCCCAATTGTGTTGTGCCGTCTTGGCGAAACCCAGACCGGGGTCGATGATCAGCGTGCCGGGATCGACGCCCGCGGCGACCGCGGCGTCCACGCCTGCCAACAGCTCGGCGCGCACCTCGGCGACCACGTCGGCGTACGTCGGAGCGTCGTGCGGGCGGGCGGCGCAGACCGATCGCCAGTGCATGAGCACCCACGGCACCTTGGCGTCGGCGACCACCGCGGCCATGTTCGGGTCGGCGCGACCACCGGACACGTCGTTGACGATCTGCGCCCCGTTCTCCAGCGCGGAACTGGCCACCTCGGCGTGCATGGTGTCGATACTGACCGTGATCCCTTGTGCGGCAAGCTCTTTGATCACCGGCGTGACGCGGGCGATCTCCACTCTCGGATCGATCCGGACCGCACCTGGCCGCGTCGACTCGCCGCCGACGTCGACGATCGACGCACCCTGGGCCGCCAGCGCCATCCCGTGTTCCACCGAGCGTTCGCGGTCGAGGAACAGGCCGCCGTCGGAGAACGAGTCGTCCGTGACGTTCACGATCCCCATCACGCACACACGGGCAGCCGACGGGAACGACAGGCCGGGTCGGTTCACTTTCGCAAGATCAGGTCCAGCGCCTCGGCGCGCGACGCGGCGTCGTGCTTGAACTGCCCGCGCACGGCGGACGTCGTCGTGATCGCGCCGGGTTTGCGCACACCCCGCATGGCCATGCACAGGTGCTCGGCCTCGATCACCACGATCACCCCGCGCGGATCGAGTTTGCGCATCAACGCATCCGCGATCTGGGTGGTCAGCCGTTCCTGAACCTGGGGCCGCTTGGCGTAGAGGTCCACCAGGCGAGCGATCTTGGACAGTCCGGTCACCCGGCCGTCGGAGCCGGGAATGTAGCCGACATGTGCCGCACCGTGGAACGAGACCAGATGGTGCTCGCACGTCGAGTACAGCGGGATCTCCTTGACCAGCACCAGTTCGTCATGCTGCTCGTCGAAGGTGGTGTCCAGCACCGAATCCGGATCGGTGTACAGCCCGGCGAAAATCTCCCGGTAGGCGCGCGCAACCCGCGCCGGGGTCTCGGTCAGGCCGTGCCGGTCCGGATCCTCGCCGACCGCGATCAGGAGCTCACGGACCGCCGCCTCGGCGCGCTGTTGATCGAAGACCGGGCTGCCGAGCGTGGCCGACTGGCGGTGCGACCGCATCATCGTGGCCTCCGTTCGCGATCAGCCGTGTGCGGGCGGAGTTGACCGGCCTGGCGAACGGCCGTCGTCCTGACCCGGCTCGTCCGGCGGGTTGGCATCACCCTGGGGCGGCCGGTATCCCGGCTGCGGGTAGGGCTGATACGGCGGATAGGGCGGTGGCGAATGCCACCCCGACGGGTGCGGGGCCGGCGGATACCAGTAGCCGCCCTGCGGGGGCTGCTGACCGGGTGAGGGCTGCGGCGGCCATCCGGGGGCGTGCCAACCGGCAGGGGCGCCGTAGTCGGGCTGCGTGCTGGCGGGGGCGGGAGCGCGGTTGCTGTTGGGGCCGCCGGCGCCATTGGAGCCGTTCTGACGGGCCGCCTCGGCCGCCCTGGAGGCCTGTGCGATCGCGGCCTTGAAGGCTGGTTCGGGCACCGGCTTGGGCCACGGTTCGCCGCGCTCGATGGCGAGCTCGCCCGGCGTCTTGATCGGCGGTTTGTCGGAGGGGATGCGCCCGCCGAAGTCGTCGAACATGGTCAGCCGGGGCCGCTTCTTGACCTCGCCGAAGATCGCCTCCAGCTCGGCGCGGTGCAGCGTCTCCTTCTCCAGCAACTCACCGGCGAGGATGTCCAGCACGTCGCGGTACTCGGTGAGGATCTCCCAGGCTTCGGTGTGCGCGGCCTCGATCAGCTTGCGCACCTCGTCGTCGATGATCTGGGCGACCTCGTGGCTGTAGTCGGCCTGGGTACCCATGGTGCGGCCCAGGAACGGATCGCCGTGCTCGGTGCCGTAGCGCACCGCACCGAGTTTGGAGCTCATGCCGTACTCGGTGACCATCGCACGGGCGATCTTGGTGGCCTGCTCGATGTCGGACACGGCACCGGTGGTGGGCTCGCGGAACACCAGCTCCTCGGCGGCGCGCCCGCCCATCGCGAACACCAGCCGCGCGATCATCTCCGAGCGGGTCATCAGGCCCTTGTCGTCCTCGGGCACCGCGACGGCGTGGCCGCCGGTGCGGCCGCGGGCCAGGATCGTCACCTTGTAGATGGGTTCGATGTCGGGCATCGCCCAGGCGGCCAGCGTGTGACCGCCCTCGTGGTAGGCGGTGATCTTCTTTTCGTGCTCGCTGATGATCCGGCTCTTGCGGCGCGGTCCGCCGACGACCCGGTCCACCGCCTCCTCCAGCGCGGCGCCGGTGATGACGGTGCCGTTCTCGCGGGCGGTCAGCAGGGCGGCCTCGTTGATGACGTTGGCCAGGTCGGCGCCCGACATGCCGACGGTGCGCTTGGCCAGCCCGTCGAGATCGGCGTCGGGGGCGATGGGCTTGCCCTGGGAGTGCACCTTCAGCACCGCCCGCCTGCCTGCGAGGTCGGGGCTGGACACCGGGATCTGGCGGTCGAACCGCCCCGGCCTCAGCAGCGCCGGGTCGAGGATGTCGGGCCGGTTGGTGGCCGCGATCAGGATGACGCCCTGGCGATCGCCGAAGCCGTCCATCTCGACCAGCAGCTGGTTGAGGGTCTGCTCGCGTTCGTCGTGGCCGCCGCCGAGGCCGGCGCCGCGCTGGCGGCCGACGGCGTCGATCTCATCGACGAAGATGATGCATGGGCTGTTCTGTTTGGCCTGTTCGAACAGATCGCGCACGCGGGAGGCGCCGACGCCGACGAACATCTCCACGAAGTCCGAACCGGAGATGGTGAAGAACGGCACCCCGGCCTCACCCGCGACGGCGCGCGCCAGCAGCGTCTTACCGGTACCCGGCGGGCCGTAGAGCAGCACACCGCGGGGGATCTTGGCACCCAACGCCTGATACCTGCTCGGGTTCTGCAGGAAGTCCTTGATCTCGTAGAGCTCCTCGACGGCCTCGTCGACGCCGGCGACGTCGGCGAACGTCGTCTTCGGCATGTCCTTGGAGAGCTGCTTGGCGCGCGATTTGCCGAAGCCGAAGCCCATCCGGCCGCCGGACTGCATACGCGAGAACATCACGAACAGTGCCACCAACAGCAGCAGCGGCAGCATGTAGATCAACAGCGAACCCAGCACGCTGCCCTGGTTGACCACGGTGTTGATGGAGGCGTTCTTGGCCGAAAGCGCGTCGAAAAGCTGGACCGCATAGCCCGTCGGGTACTTGGTGAGGATCTTGTCGCTGTTCTCGGTGTCGCTGGTGGCGTTCTTGAGCTCCAGCCGCAGCTGTTGCTCACGGTCGTCGATCTGCGCACTCTTGACGTTGTCGTCGTTGATCTGGGTCATCGCCACAGATGTGTCGACGGGTTTGTAACCGCGGGTGTCGTCGCTGAAATAGAAGAACGACCAACCCAGCAACAACACGACCGCGATCACGGTCAGTGTGCGGATCACATTTTTCCGGTTCATCAAGCATCGGCCGGGATCGGCCAGGTCCTTCCAGTTGCGCAGCTGGGCCTGTTAAGGCTACCGCTAGACCAACGATCCGCAGTTCCCGACGGAGGAGGGAACGGTCGATGGGGTCCGACGGAGGAGGGAACCGTCGATGGGGCCCGACGGAGGAGGGAACGCACTTCCCGGACCCGACGCGCTGTGCTTGGCTGAAACAGTGATGACGTCGACCGAGCGGCTCATCGACACCAATGGCGTTGCGCTCCGCGTCACCGAGGCCGGCGACCGCGGCGCACCGCTGGTTGTACTCGCCCACGGGTTTCCCGAACTCGCGTACTCGTGGCGTCGTCAGGTCCCGGCGCTGGCCGGGGCAGGCTACCACGTACTGGCCCCCGACCAGCGTGGATACGGCGGCTCGTCACGACCCGACGCCGTCGGGGACTACGACATCGCGGCGCTGTGCGGGGACATCGCGGGCCTGCTGGACCATGCGGATGCCGATCGGGCGGCGATCGTCGGGCACGACTGGGGCGCGGTCGTCGCATGGACTTTCCCGCTGCTGCATCCCGACCGGGTCGCCGCGGTCGCCGGACTGAGCCTGCCGCCGATTCCGCGACCGCCCGTTCCGCCGACCGAGATATGGCGCAAGAGGTTCGGCGAACACTTCTTCTACATCCTCTACTTCCAGCAGCCCGGAGTGGCCGACGCCGACCTCGGCGGTGATGTCCGGGCAACACTGCGAAGGCTGGTCGGCGGCTCGGCACACGGTGCCGCGTGGCTGGCGAGGCCGGGCGCGCGGGGCTGGGTATCGGGGATGCCGGAGCCGCAGGCCCTTCCCGAGTGGCTCACCGAGGAGGAGTTCGAGCACTACGTCGCGGAGTTCAGCCGGACGGGGTTCACCGGCGGACTGAACTGGTACCGCAACTATGAGCGCAATTGGGAGCTGACCGCTCACCCACCTGCGACCGCGATCACCGCACCCGCCCTCTATGTCGCGGGCACCGCCGACCCGGTGCAGTCGTTCACGCCGACCGACCGGGTGCGCGACGTCGTCCGGGGCGACTACCGGGCGGTCATGATCGAGGGCGCGGGCCACTGGCTGCAGCAGGAGCGCCCCGAAGAGGTCAACGCGGCCTTGCTCGGCTTCCTGTCCGGGCTGGATCTCCGATGACGGCGCCGCTTCGCTTCGGCGTGTTCATCACGCCGTTCCACGCCGTCGGCCAGTCCCCGACCGTCGCGCTCGAATACGACCTGGAACGCACGGTGGCGCTGGACCGGCTGGGGTTCGACGAGGTGTGGTTCGGCGAGCATCACTCCGGCGGCTACGAACTGATCTCGTGCCCCGAGGTGTTCATCGCGGCCGCCGCCGAACGGACCCGGCACATCAGGCTGGGCACCGGTGTGGTGTCGCTGCCCTACCACCACCCGCTGATGGTTGCCGACCGGTGGGTGCTGCTCGACCATCTCACCCGCGGCCGGGTGGTCTTCGGTGCCGGACCCGGTGCATTGCCGTCGGACGCGTACATGATGGGCATCGACCCCGTCGACCAGCGCCGGATGATGCGGGAGTCGCTCGAGGCGATCCTCGCCCTCTTCCGCGCCGCACCCGACGAACGCATCAGCAGGCACTCCGACTGGTTCACGCTGCGCGATGCCCAGCTGCAGATCCGTCCCTACACCTGGCCGCATCCCGAGATCGCCTGCGCGGCGATGATCTCCCCGTCCGGGCCGCGGCTGGCGGGAGCGCTGGGCACCTCATTGCTGTCGCTGTCGATGTCGGTGCCCGGTGGCTACGCGGCCCTGGAATCCGCGTGGGACATCGTCGTCGACCAGGCCGGGAAATCTCAGCGCGACGTGCCGGACCGGGCCCACTGGCGGGTGCTGGCCACCGTGCATCTGGCCGACACCAGGGACCAGGCGATCGAGGACTGCACCTACGGGCTCGAGGCGTTCGCCAACTATTTCGGCTCCGCGGGTTTCGCCCCGCCCCCCACCTCGATGGACGAGGCCGGGCGGCCCGGCGCGAAGAACCCGCGCGACTATGTTGAGCGGTACGCAGCGACGGGCAACTGCTGCATCGGCACCCCCGGCGATGCGATCGCGTTCATCGGAGACCTGCTGCACAAGTCCGGCGGATTCGGCACCCTGCTGCTGCTCGGACACGACTGGGCCGCACCGCAGGCCACCTATCACTCTTACGAGCTGTTCGCCCGCGAGGTGATCCCGCACTTCAACGGCCAGCTGATCGCTCCGCGCGCCTCGCACGACTGGGCCAGCGCCATGCGCGATCAGCTGCTGGGCCGCGCGGGCGAAGCCATCGTCAACGCGATCTCCGAACACGCGGCAGAAGCGTCCGATCCCGCCGACGAAGGGCGGCCCTGACGCGCCCTCAAGCGGCCATCGCAGCGGAACCGAGGACGACAGCTGTCGCCCCGCCGACGGGGATGCGCTGCCCCGGCTCGCCATAGACGCCGACGTCCGATCCGGTGAAGGCGTCAACGATCCAGCCCGCGGCGATGGCAGGCACAGCCTCCACGTTGCGCGGCTGCGGGTAACCGCACGCCAGCCACGCGAGCGGTCCGGCGCTGCTGCCTTCGGCATCCACATGGGTGCCGCCCTCAAGTCTGACCCCGACGAACCGGTCCGGCCGCGCATCGGTCAGCGCCACGGTGCCCGAGCCGAATGCGTTGCAGGACGAGCATTCCCCGGCGATCTGATAGATCGGGCGATCGTACGCGCCGGTGAGCCGGCCCGCCGCGGAGGCGATCGCCCCGCCATTGTCGACGCCGTCGAACATCACCACCGCCCGTAGGTCGCCGACGGCGTCACTGGTGGTGGTGTAACCCGCGGCCGCTGCGGCGAGATTGCCACCGGCGGAATGACCGGCGATGACATACTGCCGCGGCAGCGTCACGGGCCGGCCCGCCGCGGCGCTGGCGCTGTCGGTCAGCGCGGTGCGATCACCGCTGAACAGGTTGGCCACCGCCCGGTGCATCGGATCCCCGTTGATCCAGCAACCGTCGGGATCCAACGGGTTTGACGAGACGGTGGGCACGACGACGATGCTGTTGGTGTGCTCGGCCAGCTGCACCGCCAGCCCCGACATGTTGCTCTTCGACCGCAGGAACCCGTGCTGGAGGTAGATCGTCCCTACCGGCTCCTCGGGCTGATTCGGGAAGTACCAGTCGGCTTCGAGTTGCTGACCGCACCCGCAGCCGACATCCAGTGTCGACATACCGCGGGTGACCGAGCTGGTGGACGGGATCGTCGGCGGCGGGTCGAACACCCGGACGGCGGCGGCCACCGCGTCGATGAGTACCGAGCCGGCCGCATCGATCGGATTCATCGGTTCCCGCGCGGGCTCGATCCGCGCGGATTCGGTGCGCAGGAGGGGGGATCGGTCCAGGATCTGTCTGCGCAGCGCCGCCGGGGCCTGTCGTCGAGCCGGTGCCGCGGTGACGGAATCCGCGGATGCGGCCGCCGTCCGACCCGGGTACCGCTGTTCGGCGTCAGCCTCCACTGTCCCCTCTGCGGTTTCCCGATCGGTGTCGGCGTCGCGCGGCCGCGCCGGTGCGTCCCCGCGGCCATCCACATCGGTATCTTCCCCGGGCGCGTTCGAAGCATCGTGCCCCGCACGGCTCAACGTCCGGGCCGGGTTGCGCACCGCGATCGGGCGCGCCGAGAAGCGCATCGCCGGTCTGTCGACCGCGACTGCGGGGGCAGCGGAGCGAGTGTCGGCTGACGTCGAAGGCGGTTGCGGGTCGGACGTGTCCGCCGGGGCTGTGCCGCCGTCGGCTGCGGCACCGGGGTCCGGACCGGTTGAGGCGGACGTTGAGGTGGTCGCCGACGTCGAGCCCTCGCCGGTGTCGGCCTGCGCCACCGCTTGACCTACCAGAAGTGCAGCGGCGACGCCCAGCATCGCGGCCACGACTCGCAGCATCACGCTCCGCCACCCTCCGCCACCGTCCACGACCCCCCGGCCATCATCCGCCCGGGGCGAGGTGGGCGCGGGCAAGCGTCATGGTTTCGTCACACCTGCCGTGGGATGGGTCCTGGCCGATTCGGTAAACCGGAAAGGACACTTGGAGGAGGTCTCACATGCGTGGGAAGACGTTGGGTAAGACCGCTGCCGCCGTGGCGGCGGCCGCGGTGACGGGAAGCCTGGCCAGCGGGTCGGCCCGGTCGCCGTGGTACCAACGGCTACGCAAACCGCCGTACAACCCGCCGCAGCAGGTGTTCCCCGTGGTGTGGCCGGTGCTGTACACCGACATCGCCGTGGTGTCCGCCGACACCATCGACGCGCTGCGCAAACGGGGCGACCGCGACGGTGCGCGGGCATACATCACAGCGCTGGCGGTCAACCTTGTCCTGAACGCTGGGTGGTCGTGGCTGTTCTTCTCACGGCACTGGCTGGGCGCATCGGCCGTCGGGGCGGCCGCCCTCACGGCCAGCAGCACAGACCTGTCCCGCCGGGCCCTCGCGGCCCGGGGAGCGCCCGCCGCGCCGCTGGTCGCCTATCCGCTGTGGACGGCGTTCGCCACTCTGCTGGCCTCCCGCATCTGGTGGCTGAACCGGCGCTGACCGATTCGGAGCCGTCTCAATCCGGGTAGAGCACGCTGAGATCCTCGGCAAGCGCGCGTTTCACGGCGCGGGTGAAATCGTCGAACAGCAGCTCGTCCCGTCCTGTATCGATCGCCTCGACGATCGCGTCGGCGACGTCGCGCGCGGAATGCTTGGGTGCATCGGCGAATTCGGCAGCGAGCTCGGTGTCGATGAAGCCGACGTGCACACCGGTCACCTGGGTGTGTTGCGATTTGAGTTGCTGCCGAAGGCCGTTCATCAGCTGCCACTCCGCCGCCTTGGACGCGCTGTAGGTGACCAGCGGCGGCCTGCTGACGAACGACGCCACCGAAAGCACAGCGGCGATGGCACCGCCGCCGTTGGCCGCCAGCACGGGCGCCAACGCGAGCGAGACGCGAAGCGTCCCCAGGTAATTGGTGAGGATCTCATCGGTCGCGCCCTTCAGCGTGACCAACGGCCCCGGGCGGGCCACCCCGGCGTTGTTGATCAGGATGGTGGTGTCCGAACAGCGCGCGGCCACATCGTCGACGCTCTCAGAGTCGGTGACGTCGAGGGCGACCGGCACCGCGGCCGGGTTGGTGACCTGGTCCGGGTTGCGCGCCGCGGCGTAGACCTTGCCCGCCCCGTGGTCGAGCAGCGACGCGACGATCGCCGCACCGAGGCCGCGATTCGCCCCGGTCACCAACGCGACAGAGTCCTTGACAGCCGTCATGGTCAGAGTTCCTTTCCGTCGGTCAAATATCTTCGGGCACACCGCGGGTGAGCCAGTGAATGCGTTCCGCGACAGGGGAATCGGCCAGGACGGCACGCATCGTCGCTTCGGGCTCCCGGAAATGGGACCAGCCCTCGTAGTGCACCGGGACGACCGTTCTCGGTCGCAGCGCCGATATCAGTTCGACGGCCTCCGAGGCGGTCATCGAATAGCGCACGGGACCGGTGAACCCGAACCGCACGCCGCCCAGGTGCAGCAGCGCGACATCGGCAGACACGCGGTCGGCGACCTCACGAACGCCGTCGTAGAGCACGGTGTCACCCGACATCCACAACGCCGCGCCATCCTGCCCCTCCACCGTCACCGCGAACCCGATCACCTTGCCCGCAACAGGTCTGCTGAACCGGGGTCCGTGGCGGCAAGGCGTCGCGGTCACCGTCAGCGTCGGCCTGCCCTCGCCGCGCACACTGGTCGACGACCAATTGTCCAATCCTCGAATATTGTCGGCACCCAATCGGTAAGCCCCGGGGACGGTGGTGATCACCGTCGATGCCGCCGTCAGGGTGCCGCGCCCGGCATCGTCGAGGTTGTCGGCGTGGTGATCATGGCTGAGCAGCACGACGTCGATGTCGCCGAGATCCTCCACCGCAAGCGCAGGCCCGACGATCTTGCGCGACGAGGTGCCCCAGCCGAACGTGTAGCGACGGCCGGGCGGATCGAACGTCGGGTCGGTGAGAATCCGCCAGCCCGCGATCTCGATCAGCACGGTCGGGCCACCGATGTGCGTCAGGCGCATTCGCCGGCCTCAGCGCGCGTGCGCAAGCGCCCAGTCCAGTGCATAGTCGGCCACCGCCTCCCAGCCGGGCGCACCGCACGTCCAGTGATCGCGGCCGGCGAACTCGTGATAGTCCGTGTGTGCGGCGGACCCATGGTAGTGCTTGGCATTCGACTTGTTCACCGCAGGCGGCATGATGTGGTCGGAGCCCCCCGCGATGAACAGCAACGGTGCGCGGTCGTCTCGGCGGTAGTCCACCCACGTCTCCTGATGGCCGGGTTTGAAGTTCGCGATCAGCCCATAGGCCCACACCCAGTTACCCGGTGCGGCAATCGCATACCGGTCGTAGACCTCCTTCGACTCCTCCTCGGAGAGCGTATTGGTGAAGGCGTAGTGGAACTCCTTGGGAGTGAACGCGACCGCCCGGTGGTAGTTGGCCGGGTTCTTCAGCGCGGGGAACAACGACCGCACCTGCGAGAGCGGATTGACCCTGACACCCTCGGTGGGCGCGGAGTCGATCACCACGGCCGCCGCGCCAAGACCGCGATCGACGAGCAGCTGGGTCATTGTGCCGCCAAACGAATGGCCCATGATGATCGGCGGGCTGCCGAGCGCGCCGATGATATCCGCAAGGTGGTCAACGGTTTGAGGGACGGTGAGTTTCGCGATGACGTCGGGATTCTCGCGCAGCGCCTCGACCTCGATCTCGAAGCCGGGATACGCGGGTGCGAGCACCCGGAATCCCTTGGCCTCGTAGTACGAAACCCAATGCTCCCAGCTTCTCGGGGTCATCCACAGTCCGTGTACCAGAACGATCGTGTCCGGGGCGGCCACAGCTTCTCCTTGTCAGAATCGGTTCACGAAGGTGAGCAGGTCAGCGCCGAGCCGCTCCTTGTGGGTGTCAATAATGCCGTGTGGCGCACCGGGATACACCACGAGTTCGGCATCGGCGATGCGTGCGGCGGATTTCCTGCCCGCGATCTCCATGGGGATCATCTGATCGTCGTCGCCGTGGATCACCATCGTCGGCACGTCGACGGCATCGAGGTCGGCACGGAAGTCGGTCGCCGAGAACGCCGCGATGCATTCGTAGGCGTTCTGCGCACCCGCCTGCAACCCCCGCGCCCAGAATGCGTCGCGCACGCCCCGCGAGCGCAGCTGACCCGGGCGGTTGTTTCCGTAGTACGGACCGTCGGCGAGGTCCCGGTAACACTGCGACCGGTCCGCCAGCGATCGCTCGCGCAGGGCGTCGAACACCGCGACGGGTAAGCCTTCGGGGTTGTCCGGACCGCGGAGCAGAAACGGCGGCACCGCGGCCACCAGGGCGAGCTGGGCCACCCGCGACGTGCCGAGCCTGCCGATGTAGCGCACGACTTCGCCACCGCCCGTACCGAATCCGACCAGTGTCAGCTGACACAGATCGAGGTGGTCGATCAGCGCGGCGAGATCGTCGGCGTAGGTGTTCATCTCGTTACCGCCCCACGGCTGCGATGACCTGCCGTGTCCCCTCCTGTCGTGCGCGATCACCCGGTAGCCGTGGCCGGCCAGGAGCCGCTGCTGGGCCTCCCAGCTGTCGGCGCCCAGCGGCCAGCCGTGGCTGAGGAGTACGGGTCTGCCCGTTCCCCAGTCCTTGTAGTGGATCTCGGTCCCGTCGAGGACCGTCAGCATCGGCATCGCCTCCGAACCTATCCGTCGACGGCGTCGTCACATCGGCTGTGCGTGCACGGTTGTGGTCTCAAAATGCTGAGCCGCCTGCCGGGCCGGTCTACTGGCGCGCCCGCCAATCACGCGGCGTCTCACCGTATGCCGCGCGGAACCGGCGCGCGAAATGCGTCGGATCGGTGAACCCGTACGCCCGGCCGATCGCCGCCACCGTGAGGTGCGCGGACGCAGGATCGGCCAGCCTACGCCGTGCAGATTCGAGTCGGCGCTTGATGATCCAGTTGGCCAGGCTCAGCTCCGTGACGTCTTGGGCGCGCCAGAGGTTGTAGAGATGACGCACCGATATGTGGTGTGCCGCCGCGATACGGTCGGGACCGAGGTCAGGGTCGGTGATGTTCGCCTCGATGTACATCCGGATGCGCTCGCCCAGGCTGGCCGCCAGCGAGTCCCGCTGCCTGCCGTCTCCGGCAGCGGCGCAGATGACGGCGCGGATGAGGTGCACCGTCGTCGCAGCGATATGCACGAGCGCTCCGGGGCTGTCGCCCGCCGTCTTCGACAGGCTTACCAGGTAGCTGCACACCAGGGAATGCAGTGGGCTGGCCTCGCCGAGGTTGCGGCCGGCGCGGATCACGGTGTCCACCGGGACGTCCAGGACGGATCGGTCCATGTTCACCGCGATCGTGGTGCCGCGGCTCAGCCGCCGGTGGTCGTAGGCGGCGCCCTGATAGACGAGGACCAGCCGCGGCGATCCGCTCGCGGCGTGGTCGGTGCGGAACTGGTGGAACGTCCACTCCCCCGGGGGAAGCAGCGTCAGGCCTATCCGATCGGGATCGGCCGTCCGCACCTGCCTGGCGGTGCGCTCGAGCCACACCCCCGTGCCCGTCCTGCTCATCAGGGTGGTGCCGTTACCGTCGAGGTTCCACAGATCCAGCCGGGTGTGCACGTCGGAGGTCTGCAAAGGGGTCACGTTCGCGGGCACCCCCGCGGTGCGCATGGCCTCCCGCAGCGCATCCGCGCGATCGGCCTTGGCGAGGCCGGCGGTGTCCAGGACCAGCACCTGGTGGACGTTAGTTCACCGACGGGTGGGCCGCAGCGACCGATCACGCTGACGGCGAACACGGCCGCAAGCCGCCGTCGGCGCTTCGGCCGGCGGGTACGGTGCCAGGCATGCCGATAGCCCGCACCGCCGGAGTGCTTCTCCGCGCCTCCCGCACCCGAGTCGTCCTGCTTTGCGGGCTGGCGATCGCCGCGCTGGCGGCGTGTGACGCGGCATCCGGACCGGCCACCGCGCCGGCGACCGAAACCCGTCAGGTCACCGTGGTGGGATCCGGCGAGGTCCAGGGCAGCCCCGACACGCTCACCACCAACGTCTCGATGGAGTTCATCGCCCCCGACGCGACCGCGGCGATGGATCAGGCCAGCGAGCGGCAGCGGGCGGTGATCGACGGCCTGGTGCGCAGCGGCATCCAGCGCCAGGACATCAGCACTACACAGGTCAGCCTGCAGCCGCAGTTCGGCGGCCAGGACAGCACCATCACCGGCTACCGCGCGAGCAACTCGATCGACGTGCGGATCCGTCAGCTCGACAAAGCATCCGAGGCGCTGGCGCTGATCACCGAGACCGGCGGGGACGCCACCAGGATCAACTCGGTGAACTACTCGATCGAGGACGATTCCCAGCTGATCCGCGACGCACGCAGCCGGGCCTTCGAGGATGCCAAGAGCCGCGCCGAGCAGTACGCGGAGCTGTCCGGCCTGACCCTGGGCAAGATCCTGTCGATATCGGAGGCGCCCGGCGCCGGGCCGCCCGTCCCCGCGCCGATGCCCCGTGCGGCGATGGAAGCGGTGCCGCTCGAACCCGGACAGCAGACCGTCGGCTTCAGCGTCACCGCCGTCTGGGAGCTCACGTAAGCGCCGGCGACACTTCCACGGGCACCCCGTTGAGCACCGCCGTGCCCGACAACGGGTCGAGCGCGGTGCCGTCGTTGAGCTGATTGACGTTGACACCGGGGTGGCGGGCGGCCACCGCCAGCCGCGTGCCGTCCTGGCCGTGGCCCCAGCCGTGCGGCAGCGAGACGACACCGCGGCGGATGTCGCCGGTCACCTCGACCGAGACGGTCAGCTCACCGCCCGCACCCTTCACCACGGCGGTGTCACCGAGCCCGAGTTCCTCGGCGTCGCGCGGGTTGATGAACAGCGTGCAACGATTGGTGCCGCCGGCCAGAGCGGGCAGGTTGTGCATCCAGCTGTTGTTCGACCGCAGGTGCCTGCGTCCGACGAGCACGAAGGCGCCCGGCCGCCGGGACAGCGAGTCGCGCAACCGGCCGACGTCGGCCACCAGCGCAGCCGGGGCCAGTTCGACCCGGCCCGACGGGGTCCGCAGCATCTCGGTGAGCCGCGGGCGCATCGGCCCGAAGTCGACGCCGTGCGGCCACTCCGCGAGGCGCTGCAACGTCAGCCCGTCCGGCTTGGCGCCGAACGCATCCCCGTACGGGCCGACACGCAGCATCATGTCCAGCCGCCGCTCGTAGCCCGGCGCGGACGGCAGCATCGCGACGAGTTCGTCGACCGGCCGTCCGGCGATCGGTGAATTCGGGTCAGCGACCTCCTTGGCCATCGCGGCTGCGATGACCTGCTCGTCGACCAGCGCCGGATCGGCGTCGGGCCCCGCGCCGTAGAGGATGAGCGCCAGCCGGGACAGGATCTCAGGCTCGTCGGGGCGCCCGGCCGCCGTCGGCAGCGCGGGCGGGGAATAGCGGGCGGTGTTGCGGATCGCCAGATTGTTCAGCGCGACATCGAAGTGCGCACTCTGCGACGGCGGCGGGGGCGGCAGGATCACGTCGGCGTAGCGGGTCGTCTCGTTGAGGTACGGGTCGACGCTGACCATGAAGTCCACGCCGCCCAGCGCCCGGGCCAGCCGCCTGCCGTCCGGGGCCGACAGCACCGGATTGCCCGCGACGGTGATAATCGCCCGGATCCGGCCGTCGCCCTCGGTGTCGATCTCCTCGGCGAGGGCGGGCGCGGGCAACTCCGAGAGCACCTCCGGGTAGGCCGATACCCGGCTGCGCCACCGCCCGGTGACAAATCCGCGACCCTGATGCGGCGGTCGCGGCGCGGGCGCCACCGGAGACAGTGGGAACATGACACCCCCCGGCCGGTCCAGATTGCCGGTGAGGACGTTGATCACATCGATCAGCCAGCTGCCCAGGGTGCCGAACTCGACCGTGCACGTGCCGATCCGCCCGTAGACCGCCGCGGAGGGCGCGGCGGCGAGTTCGCGGGCCAGCACCCTGATGTCCTCTGCGGGCAGCCCGCAATGCGCGGACACGTCTTCGGGGGCGAAACCGCCCGCCAGCTCGCGGATCTCGTCGAGCCCGTTGACATGCGGTGCCAGCCCGCCCAGCCCGGGTGCCACCAGATCCTCGTCGAACAACACGTGCACGACGGCGAACAGCAGCGCGGCGTCGGTGCCGGGCCGGGGCGCGAGATGGCGATCGGCCATCGCCGCGGTGCGGGTGCGGACCGGGTCGATCACGACGAGACGTCCGCCCCGGGCGCGCAACGCTTTGAGCTTTCCGCCGAAGTCGGCGGCGGTGGCCAGGCTGCCGTTGGAGACCAGCGGATTGGCGCCGATGACGACGAGATGATCCGTGCGGTCGAGGTCGGGAACCGTGAATGCGATGGGGCTGCCGAACATGTAGCCCAGCGCGACGTGTTTGGGCATCTGGTCGAGCGTGCTGGCGGAGTAGACGTGGCGGGTGCCCAGCGCACGGATGATCAGCGGCGCGTAGAGGCTGCCTGCGATCGTGTGGGCGTTGGGGTTGCCGAGATAGACGCCGACCGAAGCGCCGCCGTGCGCGCGCACGACGGCACCGAGACCGTCGGCCACCGCAGCGAACGCCTCGTGCCAGGTGGCATCGGCGAGGCCGCCGTCCCTGCGGACCAGCGGGCGGTGCAGACGGTCAGGGTCGGCGTCGAGTTCGGGGAAGCTCGCGCCCTTCGGGCAGATGAACCCGGCGCTGAACACGTCGTCACGGTCGCCGCGCGCCCCGGTCACCCGGCCGGCGGTGTCGTCGACGGTGAGCGCGAGACCACAGGTGGCCTCGCAGAACGGACAGATACGAAGCGCGGTGCGGGTCATCGGACTTCCCTAACGGCGCATCAGTGTTCGTAGACCTTCGGATCCAGGGTTCCGATGTAGGGCAGGTCGCGGTAGCGCTCGGCGTAGTCCAGGCCGTAGCCCACGACGAACTCGTTGGGGATGTCGAAGCCCACGTAGGCGATGTCGACGTCGGCACGCACGGCGTCGGGTTTACGCAGCAGCGTGCACACGCGCAGCGACCGCGGGCGGCGGGTGGCCAGGTTGCGCAACAGCCAGGACAGGGTCAGCCCGGAGTCGACGATGTCCTCGACGATCAGCACGTCGCGGTCGTTGATGTCGCGGTCGAGGTCCTTGAGGATGCGCACGACGCCGGACGACGACGTCGACGAACCGTACGAGCTGACCGCCATGAACTCCAGCTGGGTCGGCATCGGTATCGACCGGGCCAGGTCCGTGACGAACATCACCGCACCCTTGAGCACCGTGACGAGCAGCAGATCCGCGTCGTCGGAGCCGACGATGGGCAGGTAATACTCGCCGATCTGCCTGCCGAGCTCGGCCGTGCGGGCCTGGATCTGGTCCTCGGAGAGCAGCACCGACTTGATGTCGCCCGAGTACAGCTCGGCGGCGGATTCTGCAGGCACGTGCCCAGCGTGCCATGCGGAGCCGCCGACAACCAGCGGACGGATTCACGCGGGCTCGATGTGGAGCCGCAACACGCCGTCGCGGCGTGCCGCGATCAGCCGCTGCAGGCGCAGCGGCGACCCGACGGCCACTCCGCCCTGACCCCGCCACGCGGTGACGAGGGCGTCGACGCCCCTGATGTGTTTGTCGGTGAGCCCGCTGGCCCCGCCCGACAGCAGCCACCCCCGAATGACCCTGCGCCGGATGGCATGCGGCAGCAGCGCCAGCTTCGCCGTATCCAGCCCGCCACCGTCGTGCGCGTCGGCCCGCGACCCGGCTAGCGCCCGCTGGGCCAGGTCGTCGAGGAGGTCGTTGTCGTCGCGCAGCGCCGTCGCGGTTCGGGCCAGCGCTTCGGCAACCCCACCGCCTAGCACTTCCTCCAGCAGCGGCAGCACCTCGGTGCGCAGCCGCACCCGGGTGAACCGCCGATCGGCGTTGTGCGGATCGCGCCACGGTGTGACACCCAGCTCGTCGCACGCCGCGTGCGTCACCCCGCGGCGGGTGCCCAGCAGCGGGCGCAGCCACGGCGGATCGTGCGGCCGCATACCGGCGATCGAACGTGCACCCGACCCGCGCCCGAGACCGAGCAAAACGGTCTCGGCCTGGTCGTCGAGCGTGTGGGCCAGCAGCACCGGCGCGTCGCCACGCGCACCGCCCAGCACCTCGTAACGCGCCGCGCGGGCGGCGGCCTCCGGCCCGCCGGCCGTCCCGACCGTCACGCAAAGAACCTGGGCATCGACACATCCCAGAGCCAGCGCCTGCTCACGGGCGGTGCGGGCGACCTGGGCGGATTCGGGTTGCAGCCCATGGTCGACGATCAGTGCCGTGGTCGGCCGCAGCCGGGCGGCCGCCGCGGTCAGGGCAAGCGAATCCGGACCGCCGGACAACCCGACGCACCAGCGCGCGGTGTCGGCGGCGTAGCGGCCGGCGAACGTACCCACCGCGGTGTGCAGCGCGGCTAGAGCACCCTGTCGATCCATCGCTGCGGCTCGTCGATTTCGGTTGGCAGGGGCAGGGTTTCCGGTCCGGACCAGATGGCGTTGAACCGGGCCATCCCCACCTTGGACACCACGTCGTCGACGAACGCCTTACCCCTGGTGTACTGGCTGAGCTTGGCGTCGACGCCCAGCAACACCCGTACCAACCGCTGCAGCGGGGGTTGCTTGCGTTTGCGGCGTTCGTCGAACCTGCGCCGGATGGTGGTCACGGTCGGCACCACGGCCGGGCCGACGGCATCCATCACGTGGTCGGCGTGACCCTCCAGCAGCGTGCCCAGCACCAGCAAGCGGTCAAGCGCCTGACGTTGCGGCTCGGACTGCACCGCACGCAGCAGACCGATCACGCCGTCCGAATGGGGCGCTCCGGCCGCGTTCGCCGGAGCTTGCCTGCGGTTACGCACGAATTCGGCCAGCCGCCCGACCACCGCGGTGACATCCTCGGCCGCGTCTTCGGTGAGCACCGCGAGCGCCGCAGACATGTGGTCGGCCAGCCACGGGTTGGCCCGGAACTGCACGCGGTGGGTGACCTCGTGCAGGCACACCCACAGCCGGAAATCGGCGGGCACCAGCCGGAGCTGACGCTCGACGCCGATGACGTTGGGGTAGACCAGCAGCAGTGCTCCCCCGTTCGGGGCGAACGGGTCGTACTGGCCCAGAATGCCCGCGGAGATGAAGGCGAGCACCGCCCCGGTCTGCGCTCCGGTGAGATGCCCGGTGATGAGCTTCGGTCTACCGGGGCCACCGGGGCCGTTCGGGCCATCGGAGCCGCCCTGGCCGCCGGTCATCACCCGCATGGACTGGGTCGCCGCGCGGATCCACTCGGGCCGGTCGACCACGCGCGCCTCGGTCACCGCGGCGCCCTCGTTGAGCCCGGTCACCTCGCGAACGGGCAGTTCTGCGTCACGCGCCGCCGCCGCCAGCTGGTCGATCACCTGGCGGCGGGTGTACTCGGTGGCCGCCGGGCCGGGCCGGACCAGCCGGGTGCCGACCGTCGCCGCGAACTGCCAGTCGACGGTGTGTCCGACGGTCAGTTTCGTGGCGGACGCGTTCACGCGGCGCACCCGCAGGATCGCAGGGTGGCCGCCACTGCGTCGATCGCCGTTCGCCCGGTCGGCCCGGCGTTGTTGGAGATCAGCGCGAACGTCAGCACCCGGCCGCTGGCGTCGGTGACGATGCCCGCCAGCGCGTTGGTGCCGGTCAGCGAACCCGTCTTGGCCCGTAGCCAGCCCGCGGCCGCACGACCGGACTCGGTGTCGAGGTAGCGGTTGGACAGGGTGCCGCTGCCACCCGCGATCGGCAGCAGGTCCACCAGCGGGCGCAGCGCGGGCTGTCCGCTTCCGGCGGCGGCGGTGACGACCTCGTCGAGCGTCTCCGCGGTCAGCCGGTCGTCGACGGACAGCCCGCTCGAATCGACGAGCGTGGCGCCCGTGGTATCGATGCCCGCCCCGGCGAGCTGCGTCAGAACCGCCTTCGCGGCGCCGTCGAAGCTTTGCGGACGGTTCAGGTGATCGGCCACCTCGCGGCCGATCGACTCGGCCATGACGTTGTCGGAGGCGTTCATCATGTCGCGCAGCCGCTCGATCAGCGGCGGCGACTGGACCACCGCGATCTGTTGTCCACGAACGGACGACGGCGCCACGGTGACCATCGCGGGGTCGACCCCCAGCGCACCGGCCAGCGCGCGCCCGGCGTCCAGCGCCGGTGTCGGCGACCGGCGCGAATCGACGGTGACCGGCTGGGTACGACCACCGTCGAGCATCACGGGCTCGATGGGCGCGATGTCGCCGCCCTGAATGTCCATCGGATCCCAACCCGGCGCCATGGTGGGACCGCTGTAGGCGCTGAGGTCCACCTGTACCGCCGTCACCGTCATCCCGGTGCGGCGCACCTGGGCTGCGAGGTCGCCGATGCGGGCGGCATTGCGGTACCAGGTCGGTTCCCCCGGGGGCGCGGCCGACAGGGTCGGGTCACCGCCGCCCTTGAGCACGACGACACCCGGCGCGACCCGTTGGTCGGCCACCACGGTGGTGGGCAGCGTCGCGTCGCGGTCGAGGGTGAGCAGCGCGGCGGCGGCGGTGAGCACCTTGTTGGTCGACGCGGGCTGCATCGGCAGTTCCGGTCCGCTCGCCCACAGCTGAGTCCCGGTCATGGCGTCGGAGATGCGCCCGGTGAGATCGCCCAGGTTCGGATCGGCAAGGACCGGCGCCATCGTCGCGGCCAGCAGCGCAGGCACCGGTTTAGGCGCCGAGTCCGCGACCGGGATGATCCCGGGGTTTGCCGATGCAGGCGCGGGAACCGGCTTGATCGTGTCGGCGCCGTCGGAGTCGTCCGTCGTGAGCACGGCGGCAGCAGCGACCACGACGGCAACCAGCAGCAGAACTGCCACGCCGAACACGATGTGGGTGGATCGACGCCACCGCGCGGGCCTCATAACTCTCCTGATCCCGATTGACGAAACGAACCAACCCTGTAGAGCAGGGTAACTCTCGTTTAGTGTTGATCCGCGTCGTCGCCTCGACGACCCGGACCCGAGAAGCCCGAGAAGCCCGAGAACAGCCCGAGAAACTAAGGAGTCGCCGCGGTGGAGTTCGACGTCGTCATCGAGATCCCGAAAGGTTCGCGCAACAAGTACGAGGTGGATCACGAAACCGGCCGGGTAAAGCTGGACCGCTACCTGTACACGCCGATGGGGTATCCGGCAGACTACGGCTTCATCGACGACACCCTTGGTGAGGACGGCGACCCGCTCGACGCCCTGGTTCTGCTGCCCGAATCCGTGTTCCCGGGAGCGATCGTCGAGGCTCGGCCCGTCGCGATGTTCAGGATGACCGACGAGGCAGGCGGCGACGACAAGCTGCTCTGTGTGCCTGCGGGCGACCCGCGCTGGGATCACATCCAGGACGTCGGGGACGTGTCGACGTTCGAACTGGAGGCGATCAAACACTTCTTCGTGCACTACAAGGACCTCGAGCCGGGCAAGTACGTGAAGGCCGCCGACTGGGTGGGCCGCGCCGAGGCCGAAGCCGAGTTCCAGCGCTCGGTGGAGCGGTTCAAGACCTCCGGTCACTGAGCCGGCCGTGATACGCGCGCGTTACCTTTTGTTACGCGCGCGCTAAATTCGCCATTCCCGGCTGGAAATCTGTAGCGGGGAACTCCGATCATTGCGGTGACAGATACACGGAGGTGTCACCGCAATGTTGATGCATCAGGGCATCGGCCTGGACGCATTCAACGAGCTGCCCGAGCGGAAGGCCGTGCACGCGCTCTACGAATGTGTCAACAGCGTGCCATTCGCCGCCGACATCGCGCGGGGCAGGCCGTATCGCGACCACAATCAGCTTTTCCGGCGCGCCGATTCGCTGCTGTTCAACCTCCCCGAGGACACCATCGACACGATCGTGCAGGCCTATCCGCACGTCGGGCGGCGGCCCCGGAGCGCGAAGTCGCAGGCGGAGCAGTGTTCCGTGTGGGATGACCGGTGCGAGGTGATGGCCGGGCTCGACTCGGCCGCGCAGCGTTACGCGGAGCAGTTCGGCTTCGGATTCGTGATGCTCGTCGACAACGTGAACGCCGAGGACCTCGCCGAGATTGTCCTTGCGACGATCACCGATCGCATGCACAACGACGCCGAAACCGAGCGCAAGGTCGTGCGCAACGAGCTGGGCAAGATCAACCGGACCCGGCTCGAGCGGATGCTCGGGCCGGAAGGCGGATACAGCAACTGGTAACGGCCTGGCCTAGTCTCGGCGGAGTGAACACCCCGCCAACTGGACCCGCGACGCACTCACACTTCCTGGCGCTGCCCGATCTGGCATCCCGCTCTGCCGGCGGAGCGGTGCTGTGGGCCAATGACGACCTGTTCGCCGAGAAGGAAAACCTGATCACCCCGGCCGCCGCGGAGTTCCGGCCCGCGACGTTCGGCCACAAGGGCCAGGTCTATGACGGGTGGGAGACCCGGCGGCGGCGTGGCAGCACCGCCGATTCCCATGATTCGGCGATCGTCCGGCTTGGCGTGCCGTGCCTCATCCGCGGCGTGGTGGTCGACACCGCGTGGTTCACCGGTAACTACCCCCCGCAGGTGTCGATCGAGGCCGCGTACGTTCCGGGCTACCCGTCCGTCGGCGAATTGGTCGACAAAGCCGACTGGACGACGATCGTCGAGCGGGTGAACGTCAACGGCGACACCCGAAATCCCTTCAAGGTCACCTCCTCCCGGCGCTGGACCCACGTCCGGCTGTCGATCTACCCCGACGGCGGGGTGGCGCGGCTACGGGTGCACGGCGAAGGTCAGCTCAATCCGCGGTTCGCCGAGGACATGACGCTGGATGTGGCCGCGCTGGAGAACGGCGGTCGAATCACGGCGTGCTCCAACATGTTCTACAGCTCGCCGAACAACCTGCTGCTGCCGGGTGCGGCGCGCACGATGGGTGAGGGCTGGGAGACTTCGCGGCGGCGCGATGCCGGAAACGACTGGGTGCAGGTCCATCTCGCCAGCGAGAGCGTGCTCAACGCGGTCGAACTGGACACGTCGTACTTCGTCGGCAATGCCCCCGGTTCCGCGCGTCTGAGCGGGCGCAACGGCACCGAACCGTGGTTCGAGGTGCTGCCCACCACCGAACTGCAGCCAGACACCCGGCACCGGTTCCTCGTCGACGACGACCGCCCGCTCACCGATGCCCGGCTCGATATCTACCCCGACGGCGGCATGGCGAGACTTCGCCTGTTCGGCCGCTTGACCCCCGAGGGACTCCAGCGGGTGCGCGACAGCTGGGATTCCAGCGGTCGATAGCCGTTCTCTCACCGGGATGCAGCGTGTAGCTCGGCGACCAGTCGGGGCGTGAACGAAATTTACGCAAACGTGACGTGGTGTACCGCCTACGCCACCATCAGTCACGTGATCGGCCTCACTTCGCGCAGTTTCCTCGGAGCAGAACACTCCATACTCCAGCCGAATGCTGCGCGGCCGAGGCTCTCGCCGAAGTTCGATCCGTCCCGACCACCCCCCTGGAGCGCAAACGATGACCGAAGCAACCGCACCGCAACGCACCGACCCCACGCACGAGGAGATCTTTGCCGGCCATCTCGGTGGCAAGCTGTCGGTCGAGTTGGCCGCACCGCTGGACACCCAGCGCGACCTGTCTATCGCTTACACGCCGGGAGTCGCCGAGGTGAGCCGCGCGATCGCCGCGGACGAAACACTCACCAAGCGCTACACCTGGACCGACCGCCTGGTCGTGGTGGTCAGCGACGGGTCGGCGGTGCTCGGCTTGGGCGACATCGGGCCGCGAGCGTCGTTGCCGGTGATGGAAGGCAAATCGGCACTGTTCAAGAAGTTCGCCGGGCTCAACTCGATCCCGATCGTGCTGGACACCAAGGATCCCGATGAGATCGTCGAGACGCTGATCCGGCTGCGGCCCAGCTTCGGCGCGGTCAATCTCGAAGACATTTCGGCACCGCGGTGTTTCGACATCGAGCGTCGCGTGATCGAGGCGCTGGACTGCCCGGTCATGCATGACGACCAGCACGGCACCGCGATCGTGGTGCTGGCCGCGCTCAAGGGTGCCGCCCGGGTTCTCGGCCGCTCGGTCGAGCCGTTGAAGGTGGTCATTTCCGGCGCAGGCGCGGCCGGTGTCGCGTGCGCGAACATCCTGCTCGCCGCCGGTGTGTCCGACGTGGTGGTGCTGGACTCCAAGGGCATCATCGGCCACACCCGCACCGACCTGAACGACGTCAAGACCGAGTTGGCGGGGCGGACCAACCCACGCGGGCTGGCCGGCGGGGCAGCCGAGGCGCTCGCGGGTGCCGACGTCTTCGTTGGACTGTCGGCGGGCAAGGTGCCCGAGGAACTGATCGCTGCGATGGCGCCGGAGGCGATCGTCTTCGCGCTGTCCAACCCCGATCCTGAGATCGATCCCGACGTTGCGCACCGCTACGCCGCGATCGTGGCGACCGGGCGCAGCGACTACCCGAACCAGATCAACAACGTGCTCGCCTTTCCGGGCGTGTTCAAGGGCGCGCTCGACGCCGGTGCCCGCCGAATCACCGAGCGGATGAAGATCGCCGCGGCCGACGCGATCCTCTCCGTGGTGGCCGACGAGCTGGCCGTCGACAAGATCGTGCCCAGTCCGCTCGACCCGCGAGTAGCGACCGCGGTCGCCGAGGCCGTCGCCGCGAGCGTCTAGCCGGCCGTAGTCCGCGCGAATCGCCAGTTCCCGCGTTGCGCCAATCGACGGTAGCGTGCCGAACACAACCGTCCCGGCGATTCGCCCCCAGCAATCAGTAAGTTCAGACAGAATCTCCCACCAACTGAGCACGCCAGAAATTGAGTCCGCTGGAACCGGACCGCCTGAAAGAGGAGACGAACCCCAATGCGCAATGACACAGATCCGGTCGAGACCTCCGAATGGCGGGAGGCGTTTGAATCGGTAATCAAGTTCGACGGGGCGGAGCGCGCGGAGTTTCTGCTCGAGGAACTGGACGGCGAGGCCCGGCGCAACGGGGTGCCGGTGCCGTACTCGGCGAATACGCCGTATCTGAACACAATCCCGCCACATGCACAGCCGACGCATCCCGGTGACGCGGCGATCGAACAGCGGATACGGTCGCTCGTCCGGTGGAACGCGGTGGCGACGGTGCTGCGTGCCAACAAGGAATCGTCCGAGCTGGGCGGACACATCGCCAGCTTCCAATCCGCGGCGACGCTGTACGACACCGGATTCAACCACTTCTGGCACGCCCCGACCGAGGGCCACGGCGGCGACCTGATCTTCGTGCAGGGCCACTGCGCGCCCGGTGTCTACGCGCGTTCCTTCCTGGAGGGGCGGCTGACCGAGGAGCAGATGCTCGGGTTCCGCCAGGAGGTCGACGGCGGCCTGTCGTCCTATCCGCACCCGTGGCTGATGCCGGAGTATTGGCAGTTCCCCACGGTGTCGATGGGGCTGGGTCCGCTGATGGCGATCTACCAGGCGCGGTTCCTGAAGTATCTGGCCAACCGGGACCTGGCCGACACCGCGAATCGGCATGTGTGGGCGTTCCTCGGCGACGGCGAGATGGACGAGCCCGAATCGTTGGGTGCGATCTCGTTGGCCGGCCGGGAGAAGCTGGACAACCTGATTTTCGTGGTGAACTGCAACCTGCAGCGCCTCGACGGCCCGGTACGGGGCAACGGGAAGATCATCCAGGAGCTGGAGGGCGTCTTCCGTGGCGCCGGCTGGAACGTGGTCAAGGTGATTTGGGGCTCGGGCTGGGATCCGCTGATCGCCGCGGATAAGTCCGGACTGCTGCTCAAGCGCATGGAGGAGTGCGTCGACGGCGAGTACCAGGACTTCAAGTCGAAGAACGGTGCCTATGTGCGCAAGCACTTCTTCGGCAAGTACCCCGAGTTGCTCGACCTGGTCGCGGACATGTCCGACGACGAGATCTGGGCGCTGAGCCGCGGTGGCCACGATCCGGCCAAGGTGTACGCGGCGTACAAGTCGGCGGTGGACAACGTCGGCTCACCCACCGTCATCCTGGCCAAAACGGTCAAGGGCTACGGCATGGGTGAGGCCGGTGAGGGCCAGAACATCACCCACCAGCAGAAGAAGATGGGTGAGGATGTGCTCCGCGCATTCCGCGACCGGTTCTCCATCGCCCTGGCCGACGACAAGATCGCCGAGGTGCCATTCCTCAAGCTGCCCGCGGACGGACCCGAGGAACGCTACCTGCGGGAGCGCCGGACCGCGCTCGGCGGGGCGCTTCCGGTGCGGCGGCAGCGCTCGGCAGATCTGGCGGTCCCGGACCTCTCGGCCTTCGCGGCACAACTCAAGCCGACCGGCGACCGCGAGATATCGACCACGATGGCGTTCGTCCGGATCCTGACGACCCTGTTGCGGGACAAGGTGATCGGCAAGCACGTGGTGCCCATCGTTCCCGACGAGTCGCGCACGTTCGGCATGGAGGGCCTGTTCCGGCAGTTCGGGATCTTCTCCCAGGTCGGGCAGCTGTACCAGCCCGAGGACGCCAACCAGCTGATGTATTACAAGGAGGACCGTTCCGGTCAGATGCTGCAGGAGGGCATCAACGAGGCCGGCGCGATGTCGTCCTGGATCGCCGCGGCGACCAGCTACAGCGTGTCCGACACCCCGATGATCCCGTTCTACATCTACTACTCGATGTTCGGGTTCCAGCGCATCGGGGACCTGGCCTGGGCGGCAGGGGACTCGCGGGCCCGCGGCTTCCTGATCGGCGGCACCGCCGGCCGTACCACGCTCAACGGCGAGGGGCTGCAACACGAGGACGGCCACTCGCACCTGATGTCGGCGACCATCCCGAACTGCGTCTCCTACGACCCGACCTTCGCGCATGAGGTCGCGGTGATCGTGCAAGACGGTCTGCGCCGCATGTACGCCGAGCAGGAGGATGTCTACTACTACCTGACTGTGATGAACGAGAACTACCAGCATCCCGGCATGCCGGAGGGGCGGGAGGACGAGGTTCGCGAGGGCATCATCCGCGGCATGTACCTGCTACGCGAGGGCCCCGCCGCCGCGAAGAACGCGAAGAAGAAGCCCCGGGTGCAGCTGCTGGGCTCCGGCACCATCCTGCGCGAGGTGCTCGCGGCCGCCGAGCTGCTGGAACAGGACTTCGGCGTGACCGCCGACGTGTGGAGCGTGCCCAGCTTCACCGAACTGCGCCGCGACGGCATCGACGTCGAGCGCTGGAACATGCTGCACCCGGGACAGGAAGAACGGCTCAGCTTCGTCCAGCAGTGCCTGGCCGGACGCCCGGACGGGCCGGTCGTCGCCGCGACCGACTACATGCGGTCGTTCGCCGACCAGATCCGGCCGTACGTGGACCGCCGGTTCCGGGTGCTCGGCACCGACGGCTTCGGACGCTCGGATTACCGGCGAAATCTGCGCAGGCACTTCGAGGTCGACCGGCACTACGTCGTGCTTGCCGCGTTGACCGAGCTGGCCGCCGAGGGCGCCGTTCCGGCCTCGGCCGCGGCGGACGCCATCGCCCGATACGACATCGACACCGACAAGACCGCACCCGCGCGCGCCTGAGCATTCGGGCCCGATCAGGAAAGAGACGACCGACATGACAGCTCCTACCGAGGTCAAGGTTCCCGACATCGGCGACTTCGGCGTTGTGCCCATCATCGAGGTACACGTCAGCGCCGGCGATCAGGTCAACGCCGAGGACCCGCTGGTCACCCTCGAATCCGACAAAGCCACCATGGACATACCCTCTCCCGTCGCCGGCTCGGTGGCCGAGGTGCTGGTCAGGGTCGGCGACGAGGTCAGCGAGGGCAGCCGCATCCTGCTGCTCACTCCCGGCGACGGCGCGATGAGCGCCCCGCCGTCACTGGTGGAACAGCAAGAACCCGCCCCCGCGCGCTCGGCCCCAGCGCCCGCTCCGGCGGCGGCCCCGGCACCGGCACTGGCGGCGGCGGGTGGACTCGACACCCCCGCCGGGGTGCACGCCGGACCCTCGGTCCGGCGCACCGCCCGGGAACTGGGCGTGGACCTGTCCGCGGTCACCCCGACCGGGCCCAAGGGCCGCATCACCAAGGACGACCTGCTGAAGTTCCTGAAGGGCCCGGCCCAACCCGCCGCCACGGCGAGCGGCGCTGGGATCCCGGAGATCCCCGCGCAGGACTTCTCCAAGTTCGGGCCCGTCGACACCGCGCCCCTGCCGCGGATCAAGAAAGTCTCCGGCCCCTTCCTGCACCGCTCCTGGCTGAACGTCCCCCACGTCACGCATAACGACGAAGCCGACATCACCGACCTCGACCGCTACCGCAAAGAACTCGATTCCGCCGCGAAGAGCGACGCCGACCCCTACCGGGTCACCCTGCTCGCCTTCCTCATCAAGGCCTGCGTCGCCGCCCTGAAAAAGTTCCCCGAGGTCAACTCCTCCCTGTCCCCGGAGAAGGACGCCCTCATCCTCAAGCAGTACTACAACATCGGCGTCGCGGTGGACACGCCCGGCGGCCTCGTCGTCCCGGTGGTGACGGACGCCGACCGCAAGGGCATCGTGGACCTTTCCCGCGAGCTGATGTCCATCTCGGCCAAGGCCCGTGACGGCAATCTCGGGCCATCGGACATGGCCGGTGGCACGTTCACCATCTCCAGCCTCGGCGGTATCGGCGGCACCAGCTTCACCCCCATCGTCAACGCACCCGAAGTCGCCATCCTGGGCGTGGTCCGCTCCAAGGTGAGCCCCGTCTGGAACGGCACCGAGTTCATCCCACGAAACATGCTGCCTCTGTCCCTGTCCTACGACCACCGCGTCATCGACGGTGCGCTGGCCGCCCGATTCGCCCGGCACCTGTGCTACCTGCTCGAAGACGACCGGCGGCTGCTGCTGTGATCGTCATCGTTGGCGGCCAACCACTTCCACGATCAGGAGCAACTCGATGAGCGCGCAGGAGATCAACGTCCCAGACATCGGCGACTTCTCGAACGTCCCGGTGATCGAGATCCACGTAGCGGTCGGTGACACCGTCGCGGCCGAGGAGCCGTTGGTCACGCTGGAATCGGACAAGGCCACGCTCGATATCCCGGCCCCGGTGGCCGGGACGGTGACCGAGCTGCGAGTCGCGGTGGGCGACGACGTGTCCGCAGGCAGCGTGATCATGGTGATCGACGCCGACGCCGGCCCCGCCGCCGCCGCGGCAGCTTCGGCCACGGCACCCAGCCAGCAGGTGGCCGCGGCTATGGCGGCGCCGGTCGCCGCCGCGACCGGTGAACGCGGCGACCAGCATGCCGAGGTGCTCGTGCTCGGCGCCGGGCCGGGCGGCTACACCGCGGCGTTTCGGGCCGCCGACCTCGGCAAGAGGGTCGTGATGATCGACAGCCGCGGACCGCTCGGCGGAGTGTGCCTGAACGTGGGCTGCATCCCGTCCAAGGCGCTGCTGCATGCGGCCAAAGTGATCGCGGAGACCAAGGAGATGTCCGGTCACGGGCTGACCTTCGCGGCGCCGACCGTCGACCTGGACGCGCTGCGGGACTGGAAACAGAACGTGGTCAACCGGCTCACCGGTGGGCTGTCCGGGCTGGCAAAACAGCGCAAGGTCACCACCGTGGTCGGCACCGGCAGGTTCATCTCGCCGAACCTCGTCGAGGTCACCGCCGATGACGGGTCGACCAGCACGATCAGCTTCGAGCAGGCCATCATCGCGGCCGGCTCCGAGCCGGTCAAGCTGCCGTTCGTCCCCCACGACGATCCCCGGGTGATCGACTCCACCGGCGCGCTCGAACTCGACGGGGTCCCGGAGCGGCTGCTCATCCTCGGTGGCGGAATCATCGGCCTGGAGATGGCCACCGTCTACCACGAACTGGGCTCGAAGGTGAGCGTGGTGGAGTTGCTCGACCAGCTCATCCCCGGCGCGGATGCCGACCTGGTCAAGCCGCTCACCCGGTGGCTGTCCAAGCGCTACCAGGACATCTGGGTGAAGACCAAGGTGACCAGCGTGGAGGCCGGAAAGGACGGGCTGACCGTTCACTTCGAGGGCGGCAAGGCCCCCGAGTCGGCCGTGTTCGACAAGGTGCTGGTCGCGGTCGGGCGCAGACCCAACGGCAAACTGATCGGTGCCGAGGCCGCGGGTGTCCACGTCGACGAGCGCGGCTTCATTCCGGTGGACAAGCAGCAGCGCACCAACGTGGGACACATCTTCGCCATCGGCGACGTGGTGGGCCAACCGATGCTCGCGCACAAGGCCACCCATGAGGGCAAGGTCGCCGCCGAAGTCACCGCAGGGCACAACAGCTACTTCGACGCCACCGTCATCCCCTCGGTGGCCTACACCGACCCCGAGGTCGCCTGGGTCGGCGTCACCGAGAACGAGGCGAAGGCCGCCGGCATCAAGTATGGGACGGCCAACTTCCCGTGGGCCGCCAGCGGCCGCTCGCTGTCGCTGGGCCGCGACGAAGGCGTGACCAAGGTGATCTTCGACGAGAGTACGGACCGGCTGATCGGCTGCGGGATAGTCGGGCCGAATGCGGGAGACCTCATCGCCGAGGCCACGCTGGCTATCGAGCTGGGCGCGGACGCCGCCGACATCGGACTGACCATCCATCCGCACCCCACCCTCTCGGAAACCGTGGCGATGGCCGCCGAAGCCTTCGAGGGCACCATCACCGACCTCTACATGCCCAAGAAGGCGTCGAAATGACCCACGGCGAAGCAGACGCGACGCCACGACGCCGGCGTTCGTCGAACGGGCGGCCGCCGGCGCCGGTAACTGCCCGATATCCGTAGCACGTCACGTTCGCGGTCACCTTCGGGCCGTCACCGGCCCGGAGGACCGACCGGATCTGCGATTGCAACCGGCTGACAGCCCACCACGGGGATTCAATCGAGCTGGGTGACCGCCGCGGCGATGTGGGCGCCGATCGGCAGCGCTGCGGTGGCCGCTGGCGACGGCGAATTCAGCACGTGCACCATCCGATCCGTCTTCTCGATGACGAAGTCGTGCACGAGGGTCCCATCCCTGCGCACCGCCTGGGCCCGAATGCCCGCCGGGTACGGCAGCAGATCCGCCTTCGTCAATGCGGGCGCGTACTTGCGGCACTCGGTCAGGTAGCTCCCCTTGAACATGGAATTGCGAATCTCCCTGAGCCCCAGGCCGACATTGGACCGGGCGACGCGCCACAACCCGGGAAATGCGGCCATCCGCGCCACATCCCGCGGGCTGACCGACATCTTGGGATAACCCTCGCGTGCCAGACCCAGGATGGCGCTCGGCCCAACGGTGATGTCGCCGTTGATCGTCGGGCTCAGATGGACCCCGAGGAACGGCAGCTCCGGATCGGGGACGGGATAGATCAAACACCGCACGAATCCCGCCCTGCTCGTGGGGAGCTTGAAGTACTCACCCCGGAACGGGACGATCTGCACGTCGGGCCGCAGACCCGCCATCTCCGCCAGCCGGTCGGATTGCAGGCCACCGCAGACGATCAGCCGATCGCACGTTAACGTCTGTCCCGCAGCGGATACCACCACTCGGTCGGACATTTCGGCGATACCGGTGACCCTGGTGTTCAGCCGCAGCTCACCCCGGTCACCAGACATCAGCTCCGCCAGCGTCGTCGAGATCGTGCGGTAGTCGACGATGCCGGTCCTCGGCAGGTGCAGCGCTCCGACACCGGTCACATTGGGTTCCAGCGCGGTCAATTCGTCGCGGTCCAGCCGACGGCACTCGATGCCGTTGACCGCGGCGCGCTGCTCGAGGGCGTCCATCCGGGACAACTCCAGCTGGTTGGTTGCAACGATGAGCTTTCCGCACTCCTCGAAGGCGATGCCGTGTTCTCGGCAGAACTCCTTGGTGGCCTGTTCGCCCGCCTTGGACAGTCGCGCCTTGAGGCTGCCGGGCTCGTAGTAGATCCCGGAATGGATCACACCGCTGTTGTGACCGGTTTGGTGGCCGGCGACGGCCCCCTCCGCCTCCAGCACCACCACCGTGGCGTCCGGCTCGTTCGACAACAGGTGATAAGCCGTCGACAGGCCGACGATTCCGGCGCCGACCACGCAATAACGAAACTGCCTCAACGAAGCGCACTCCTCATCGTGGGAATCATCGTGGGGAATCATCGTGGGATATCGGAGACCTACCGGGGGCCTACGGTACGTACATACCAGCGGAGGAGAACCCGTGTCTGTCGCCAACGATCCTGCCTGTCCTCACCGTGTCCTGCAGGTGGTACCGGTGACACCCGTTCCGCACTCCCGATGAGTCTCGTGCACGGTCACTGTGACCCGCGGTTCGCCGACGTCGCCGCCGCACTGGCCGACGAGGTCGACAGCGGCGCCGAACTCGGCGCCTCGATCGCCGTCGACATCGACGGCGATCTGGTGGTGGACATCTGGGCCGGTCACGCCGACGCGGCGCGGACGGTCGAGTGGTCGCAGAACACCATCGTCAATTTCTGGTCCTGCACCAAGACGCTGACCGCACTGGCCGCCCTGATGGTGGTCGATCGCGGGCTGCTCGACCCGTTCGCGCCGGTGGCCGAATACTGGCCCGAATTCGCCGCCAACGGGAAGCATCGGATCCAGGTGCGTCATCTCCTCGCGCACACATCGGGCGTGTCGGGCTGGGAACCTCCGTTCACGCTGGAGGACATCTACGACTGGGAGAAGTCCACCGCCCACCTGGCGCGGCAGGCGCCTTGGTGGCCGCCCGGCTCGGCGTCGGGCTACCACGCCGTCAACTACGGTCACCTGGTCGGCGAACTGCTCCGCCGGGTCACCGGCATCACCCTCAAAGATTTCGTGCACCGCGAGATCGCCGAACCGGTGCACGCCGATGTCCAGATCGGCGCCCGCGCGGGCGACGAGCACCGCATCGCCGAGTTGATCCCACCGCCTGCTCTAATACCCCGTGCGCCTGCTCGAACACCCCGTGACGCCCGGCCCGAGGATCACCTCCGGCGCAGGACCTTCGCCGCCGTCCCGCCCGACGCGGCGTCGGTCGCGGTGGCGCACAGCGCCGCGTGGCGGGGTGCAGACATCGGTGCGAGCAACGGCCACGGCAATGCACGATCACTGGTCCGTGCCCTGTCACCGATCTCGCGGGGCGGCTCGGTCAACGGCGTGCGGTTGCTGAGCCAGGACACGATCGACCTGATCTTCCGGGAGCAGTCCAACGGGGTCGACCTGGTGCTGGGTGCGCCGGTGCGCTTCGGCATCGGCTTCGCCCTGACCGAAGGCCGCGGCTGCTTCTGGGGCGGCTGGGGCGGTTCGCTCATCGCGATGTATCCGCGGCGCCGCACCACATTCGCCTACGTGATGAACAAGATGGGGGACGGCACGCTCGGGAACAGGCGCACCGCGCGGTACGCCCAGCTGGTCCGGGAGGCCGCCCGCTAAGACGCCCGGGCCCGACCCCTCAGCGCCAGGTGGTCGAGGACGTCGCGGGCTAGGTTCTGCAGGGTCTGCGGTTCCTGACGCGGTGACGCCGCGATCAGCGTCACCCCGTCGGCGACACCCGCCGACACGATGTCGCCGACCAACCCGGCCAGCCCGTCCACCGTGCCCGCGTAGTGCACCGTCCCCGAGGTGTCCACCGCGGCGAGCGCGGAGCGGAAGTCGGCCGCGACCGCGACGACGATGTCGAGAATGACCGACACGTCGTCGCGACCCGCCCGGACCTGTGCCCGCTTGCGTCGCGCCTGCTGCAGATCGCGGGCCGCCACGCGCACCGCCTGCCGGTCGCCGGACGTCAGCTCCTGCCATGCGGCGGCGTCGACGAACACCCGCACGCCACCTCGTTGACCATCGACCACGCATCCGACGCTACGGACGCGCGGCGCCGAGGTCAGTGGTTGCGCTCAGCCGGAGCAGAATCGCCGGAGCTGGACATCCTGGTCTTGACCAGGCTGGCGATCATCGTGATGAACAGCGTCAGGATGATCACGCCGAGGCTCCACAGCGTCGGGATCTCGGGTACGTGCACACCCTCGCCGCCGTTGATGAACGGAAGCTCGTTCTCGTGCAGCGCGTGCAGGATCAGCTTCACGCCGATGAAGAACAGGATGAACGCCAGGCCCTGCGACAGGTACACCAGCCGGTCCAGCAGGTCGCCGAGCAGGAAGTACAGCTGGCGCAGGCCCATCAGGGCGAACACGTTGGCGGTGAACACCAGGTAGGGCTCGCGGGTCAGGCCGTAGATCGCCGGAATCGAGTCAAGCGCGAACAGCAGGTCGGTGGTGCCAAGGGCGACGATGACGAGGAACATCGGCGTCATCACGCGCTTGCCGTTCTCGTTCATCCACAGCTTCAGGCCATCCCACTTGTCGGTGAACTGGAAGTGGGTCCGCGCGAATTTGACGATCTTGTTCTCGGCGTCGTCGTCGTGGTCGGTGTCCTTGACCAGCTTGGCCGCGGTGTACACCAGGAACGCGCCGAAGATGTAGAAGATCCACGAGAAGTTCTCGATCGCCACCGCACCGAGCGCGATGAAGATGCCGCGGAAGATCAGGGCCAGGATGATTCCGACGAGCAGCGCCTGCTGCTGGTACATCTTGGGCACCTTGAAGCTGGCCATGATGATGATGAAGATGAACAGGTTGTCGATCGAGAGGCTGTACTCGGTCAGCCAACCTGCGAAGAACTCCAACCCGTACTGGCGGTCGTGGAAGTTCCACACCCAGATGCCGAAGGCGATGGCGAGCCCGACATAGACGGAAAGGTAGATCGCGCATTCCCGCATCGTCGGCTCGTGCGCTCGTCGCCCGATCACGACGACGTCGAATAACAGGACCGCGATCGTCACACCGAGGGTGATGCCCCACTCCAGTGCGGTCACATTCATGTACTAAGCCTCCGGTCGTCAAAAAAACGCCGGAGGTCTCTTCCACTGAAGTGCACTGCGGCGCGTCAGCCCGCAGCACCGATCGTCCGATGGGCGGACAGATGTGATGACGACACCGCGGCGAAGGAATACTCCCCTCCGGAGACAAGTGTGCATTATGAAGCGCCCTTTGCGAAATCGTGACCTTCGCCACACCCGCCCAACGGCTGGCTGCGCGGGGTCGGCGCAATCGGATCACACGCCGTTCGGAGATGGTTGCGCGCCGCGCCCCACCACGGCGGGCGGCTTAGTAGCTTGTACTGGTGACAGCCTCGGTGTCTGGGCCTGGAATTCCCGCTCAGTACGTGCTCTCGCCGTTCGCCCCTGAGCCGCGCACCCTCATCGACGTCCTCTACGAGACGGCGGGGCGCTACCCCGACGCCCCCGCCCTTGACGACGGAACGGTGCAACTCACCTACGCCGAACTCATCGCCGATATCGAGGACAGCGTCGGGTGGCTGGCCGCCCGGGGCGTCGGTCGCGGCGACCGGATCGGCATCCGGATGCCGTCCGGCAGTTATGCGCTCTACGTGGCGATCCTGTCGACGCTGGCGGCGGGTGCGGCGTACGTGCCGGTGGACGCCGACGACCCCGAGGAGCGCGCCCGGCTGGTGTTCGGGGAGGCGCAGGTGGTCGCCGTAATCACCGAGCAGGGTCTGGTTCGCGGCCCAGGGACGTCGCGCGGCTGGCGCGCGGCGGCCCCGCTCAGCCGCGACGACGCGTGGATCATCTTCACGTCCGGGTCGACGGGGACCCCGAAGGGCGTCGCCGTGTCGCACCGCAACGCCGCCGCGTTCGTCGACGCCGAAGCGCAAAAGTTTCTCCAGGGCAATCCGCTGGGACCCGGCGATCGGGTGCTGGCCGGCCTGTCCGTGGCGTTCGACGCGTCCTGCGAAGAGATGTGGCTGGCCTGGCGGCACGGCGCCTGCCTGGTCCCGGCCCCGCGATCGCTGGTGCGCAGCGGCATGGACCTCGGGCCGTGGCTGGTGTCGCGGGACATCACCGTGGTGTCGACGGTGCCGACCCTGGCCGCGCTGTGGCCGGCTGAGGCGCTCGAGGCGGTGCGGCTGCTGATCTTCGGCGGCGAGGCCTGCCCGCCCGAGCTCGCCGAGCGGCTGGCCTCCGGAGAGGACGGCGCGCTGCGGGAGGTGTGGAACACCTACGGCCCCACCGAGGCCACCGTGGTCGCGTGCCTGGCCAAGCTCGATGGAAAGAGCCCGGTGAGCATCGGGCTGCCCCTGCCGGGATGGGACCTCGCGGTGATCGGCAAGGACGGCCAACCGGTCGCGATGGGAGAGACGGGCGAGCTCGTCATCGGCGGCGTCGGCCTGGCCCGCTACCTCGACCCGGACAAGGACGCCGAGAAGTACGCCGCCATGCCGACTCTGGCCTGGTCGCGTGCCTACCGCAGCGGCGACCTGGTGCGGCTGGAACCGGAGGGTCTGTATTTCGTCGGCCGCGCCGACGACCAGGTCAAGGTGGGCGGGCGCCGCATCGAGCTGGGTGAGGTGGATTCCGCCCTCGTGCATCTGCCCGGGGTGAGCGGCGGCGCGGCGGCGGTGCGGCGCACGGCCAGCGGCACCCCGCTGCTCGTCGGCTATATCGCAAGCGCCGATCCGGCGTTCGACCTGGCGAGGGCGCGGGTCGCGTTGTCCGAATCGCTGCCCGCAGCGCTGGTGCCGCGACTGGTCCTCGTCGACGAGCTGCCGACCCGGACGTCGGGCAAGGTCGATCGCGACGCGCTGCCGTGGCCGCCCCCCGGCGAGTCCGACGAGGACGCCTCGCCTGACCTCGGCGGCACCATGGGCTGGCTGGCGACACTGTGGCGCAACGTGCTGGCCGCCCCGATCGACGGCCCCGAGGCGGATTTCTTCGCACTGGGCGGCGGCTCGCTGTCGGCGGCGCAGCTGGTGGCGGCGCTGCGTCAGCGCTACCCGCAGGTGACCGTTGCCGACCTCTACGACCATCCGCGCCTCGGCTCACTGGCCGGGTACCTCGATGAACTGGCACCGCCGCCCGCCGTCGAAACCCGGGTGGTGCGGCCGACACCGTTTGCGACCCAGGCCCTGCAGGCGGCGCTGTCGCTGCCGCTGGCCACCCTGACGGGTCTGCAGTGGGTCGTCTGGCTGGCCGGGCTCAACAACGTCGCGGCGGCGTTTGGCCTCGTCCCGTGGGCGGCGACGTTGAGTTGGTGGTGGGTCGCGGCCGGGTTCGTGCTGTTCATCTCGCCGCTGGGCAGGATGGCCATCGCGGTGCTGTTCGCCCGCATGCTGCTGACGGGCCTGGAGCCTGGCACCTATCGCCGCGGCGGCCCCGAACACCTGCGGGTGTGGGTGGCCGAACGCCTCGCCGAGGCCAGCGGTGCGGAGAACCTGGCCGGTGCGCCGTGGATGGTGTACTACGCGCGGGCGCTCGGCAACACCGTCGGCAAGGGCGTCGACCTGCACTCGGCTCCCCCGGTGACCGGGATGCTCAAACTCGGCCACCGCTGCTCCATCGAGCCGGAGGTCGATCTCTCCGGACACTGGATCGACGGCGACCACTTCCACGTCGGCGCGATCACCGTCGGCAACGACGCGACGATCGGCGCCAGAACCACCTTGTTGCCCGGTGCCGTGATCGGCAAGGACGCCGACGTCGCGCCGGGCTCGGCGGTGGTCGGCAAGGTGAAGAACGGCCAGTTCTGGAAGGGCTCGCCCGCGGTCAAGTCCGGCAAGGCCCGTCACCCCTGGCCGGACTACCGGCCGCCTCGGGCGCCGCTGTGGGTCGGCGTGTACGGCGTGACGTCGATGGTTCTAGGCGCCGTCCCGCTGGCCGCCCTCGGGGTGGGTCTGGCGGTGCTCGCATGGGCGATCCGGGACACGGCCACACCGCGTGACGCCATCCTGCCCGCGCTGGCCTGGATCCCGGCGGCCACCCTTGCCGCCCTGCTGTCCTACGCCGCCATGACGGTGGTCGGGGTGCGGTTGCTGTCGTTGTGGGTACGTGAGGGCTACCACCCCGTGCGCAGCCGCATCGGATGGCAACTGTGGGCCACCGAACGCCTGATGGACGCCGCCCGCAACTACCTGTTCCCGCTGTACGCCAGCCTGCTCACGCCGTGGTGGCTGCGGATTCTCGGCGCCAAGGTCGGGCGCGGCACCGAGATATCGACCGCCCTGTTCACCCCGAAGTTCACCGTCGTCCAGGACGGCGCGTTCCTAGCCGACGACACCATGGTGGCTTCCTACGAGCTCGGCGGTGGCTGGATCCACGTGGCCAAGGCCACCATCGGTAAACGCGCCTTCCTCGGCAATTCCGGCATCACCCAACCGGGGCGCAAGGTGCCCGACGACGGTTTGGTGGCCGTGCTGTCGGCGACGCCCCACAAGGCCAAGGCCGGGTCGTCGTGGCTGGGCAGTCCACCGGTACGGCTGCGCCGCCAGCCCACCGCCGCCGACGTACTGAGGACCTTCCACCCGTCGATGCGGCTCAAGGCCATGCGCGGCGCGGTCGAAACCTGCCGACTGATCCCGGTGGTCGTGACGTTCTCAATCGGGGTGGCGGTGCTGGCCGCCCTGCAGGCCCTCGCGCTGTCATTCGGTTATCTGTGGGCGGTGGTGGCCAGCGGTGTGGTGCTGCTTGTTGCGGGCGCGGTCGCGGGCACCGTTGCCGTCGTCGCCAAGTGGGTCGTGGTGGGACGCATCCGGGCGGTGGAGCATCCGCTGTGGTCCTCGTTCGTATGGCGCAACGAGGTGTCCGACACGTTCGTCGAGACGGTGGCGGCGCCCTGGTTCGCGCGTGCGGCCAGTGGCACCCCGGTGATGAACGTCTGGCTGCGGGCGCTCGGCGCGTCGATCGGATCCGGTGTTTGGTGCGAGACCTATTGGTTGCCCGAAGCGGATCTGGTCACCCTGGCCAAGGGCGCCACCGTGAACCGCGGCTGCGTGGTGCAGACGCACCTGTTCCATGACCGCATCATGCGGCTGGATACCGTGGTGCTCGAGGAGGGATCCACTCTGGGCACCCACTGCGTGGCGCTGCCCGCGGCCCGGTTGGGAGCCGGAGCGACCGTGGGTCCTGGGTCGCTGGTCATGCGCGGCGACGAGGTCCCCCCGTCGACGCGCTGGCAGGGCAACCCCATCGCGCCGTGGAACGTCTTCCGCAAGAAGGATTCCGAGCGACCCCCCGGCAAGGCCGCCAAGGAATCCGCCGCGTGACGAGGTCGAAGAAGTCGTCACCGGCCAAGGCGGGCGACCGGGGCAGGCGCCCCGGTCAGGAGGCGGGTAAGCAGCGGGCTGGCCAGGGATCTGTGCCACCCGTGATCGACCCCTATCTGCCTGCCAACGGCAACTTCGGCTACCGGGTGTCACGCTACGAACTCGACCTGGAGTACAAGGTCTCCATCAACCGGCTCTCGGGGACGGTGATCGTCACGGCCGTGACGCTGGCCGAGCTACGCACCTTCACGCTGGACCTGTCCCCGGCGCTGGCGGTGTCGAAGGTGTCGGTCAATGGCCGGCGCCCGTCACATTTCGGCTGTTCGGGCGGCAAGCTGCACATCACGCTGTCGTCCCCGCTGCCCGCGGGTGCGGCGATGTCGATCACGGTCCGCTACAGCGGCGCTCCCCGGCCCATCGAAACGTACTGGGGTGAGGTCGGTTTCGAGGAGCTTTCGAACGGCGCCCTGGTGGCCGGCCAGCCGAACGGCGCCGCATCCTGGTTCCCCTGCGACGACCATCCCAGCTCGAAGGCCAGCTACCGCATCCAGATCAGCACCGACAGCCCGTACCGGGCGGTCGCCAACGGCCACCTGCTGTCGCGGCGGGTGCGTGCCGCGCAGACGGTGTGGACGTACGAGCTGGCCGAACCGACGTCGACGTACCTGATCACGCTGCAGATCGGCATGTACGAGCCGATCAGGTTACCCAAGGCGCCCGTGCAGATGTATGCGGCGTTGCCCGAGCGGTTGCGCCGCAACTTCGAGCACGATTTCGGCAGGCAGCCGCAGATGATGAAGCTATTCGTGAAGCTGTTCGGACCGTATCCGCTGTCGACGGGGTACACGGTGGTGGTGACCGACGATGACCTGGAGATACCCCTCGAGGCGCAGGGCATCTCGATCTTCGGCGCCAACCATTGCGACGGCAAACGCAGCGCGGAACGGCTGATCGCCCACGAGCTGGCCCATCAGTGGTTCGGCAACTCGGTCACCGCCCGGCGCTGGCGCGACATCTGGCTGCACGAGGGCTTCGCCTGCTACGCGGAATGGCTGTGGTCGGAGCATTCCGGCGGCCGGTCGGCCCACGAGCTCGCGCGCTATTACCATCAGCGGCTGGCGGGTCTGCCGCAGGATCTGCTGCTGGCGGATCCTGGACCGCGCGACATGTTCGACGACCGGGTGTACAAGCGGGGGGCGCTGACCCTGCACGCGCTGCGCAGTCGCATCGGCGACAAGCGCTTCTTCGCGCTGCTGCAGGATTGGACGACGCGTCACCGGCACGGCACGGTTTTCACCGACGACTTCACGGGGCTGGCGGCCGGGTACACCAACGATTCGCTGCGTCGGCTGTGGCAGACATGGCTATTCTCGACGGCCCTGCCCCCGCTGGATTCGGGGACGTGACCGACGCGGCTGCGCCGCTGGACCCGCTTGGTGCGGGCGGGGCCGGACCTGCCGCCCGCGGCGGGGCTGGACCTGCCGCCCGCGGCGGGGCTGGACCTGCCGCCCGCGGCGGGGCTGGACCTGCCGCCCGCGGCAGTGTCGCCCGGGTCGGAGTTGCCACCGCGGTCACCGCGGTCTGCGGATATGCGGTGCTGTACTTGGCGGCGCGCGACCTCGAGCCGGCCGGCTTCTCGGTGTTCGGCGTGTTCTGGGGTGCCTTCGGGCTGGTGACGGGCGCGGCCAACGGCCTGCTTCAGGAGGCGACGCGAGAGGTGCGGTCGACGCCCTACCACGTCGAGACCGGAGCCGCCCCGGCGGCGACATCAGAGCCCGGAGCCGCCCCGGCGGCGACATCAGAGCCCGCGGCGCGCACACACCCGATGCGGGTCGCCGCCGTCGTCGGTCTGGCCGCCGCCGCCTCGATCGCGCTCACCTCCCCTCTGTGGTCGCCGCACGTGTTCGCCGAATCGCGGCCGCTGAGCGTGGCGCTGCTGAGCGCCGGGCTGGCCGGCTTCTGCCTGCACGCCACGCTGCTGGGGATGCTGGCCGGGGTGAACCGCTGGACGCAGTACGGCTCGCTGATGGTGACCGACGCCGGAATCCGGGTGGCCGTCGCCGTCGCCACCTTCGTGCTGGGCTGGGGCTTGGTCGGGTTCCTGTGGGCCACCGTCGCAGGCTCGCTGGCCTGGCTGATCCTGGTGGTCGTGTCGCCTGCGGCGCGCTCGGCGGCACGCCTGATGACGCCGGGAAGCACCGCGACGTTTCTGCGCGGGGCGTCGCATTCGATCGCCGCCGCGAGTGCCAGCGCGATCCTGGTGATGGGGTTTCCCGTGCTGCTCAAGGCGACGTCGGGTGATCTTGGCTCGGCGGGAGGGGTGGTCATCCTCGCCGTCACGTTGACCCGCGCACCCCTGATGGTGCCGCTGACCGCGATGCAGGGCAACCTGATCGCGCACTTCGTCGACCAGCGCAGTGGGCGGTTACGGGCGCTGGTCGCGCCTGCGGCGATCGTGGCGGGGATCGGCCTGCTCGGTGTGGTGGCCGCGGGCACGCTGGGGCCGTGGCTGCTGCGGACCGCCTTCGGCGCGGACTATCGAGCCGACGGCGCCCTGCTCGCGTGGCTCACGGTGGCCGCGTTGGCCATCGCCCTGCTGACGCTGACCGGCGCTGCGACGGTGGCGGCGGCCCTCCACCGCGCGTACTCGGCGGGCTGGGTGGGCGCCACCGTCGCGGCGGTGCTGTTACTGCTGTTGCCGATGGATCTGGAAACCCGCACGGTGGTCGCGCTGCTGTGCGGACCGCTGGTCGGAATCGCCGTCCACCTGGCCGCGCTTGCCAGCTCATCGGGTGGTTGAGCGTGTACTTTGATGCGCATCGACACCGGAGACACCCGCTACCACGACGTCTGGATCGTCATACCCGCCTTCAACGAGGCGGGTGTCATCGGCGATATCGTGGCCGATGCTCGGACCGTCTTCAGCCATGTCGTCTGTGTGGATGACGGCAGCCGCGACGAAACCGGCGACGTGGCGCTCGCCGCAGGCGCGCACGTCGTGACCCACCCGGTGAATCTGGGCCAGGGTGCGGCGATCCAGACCGGTGTCGAGTACGCGCGCGGGCAGCCGGGGGCGCGGGTGTTCGCCACCTTCGACGCCGATGGCCAGCATCAGGTCAAGGACCTCGTCCGGATGATCGACCGGCTCATCGCCGAGGACGTCGACCTGGTCATCGGCACCCGGTTCGCCGACCCGGGGATCGTCAATCACGCGCCCTTGCCGAAGCGGCTGGTGCTGCGCTCGGCGGCCCGGCTGAGCCGCCGCAGCCGCAAACTGGGGCTGACCGACGCCCACAACGGGTTGCGCGTCTTCAACAAGAGGGTCGCCGACGGGCTCGACATCACCATGAGCGGGATGAGCCATGCCAGCGAGTTCATCGCGCTGGCGTGCGACAACCGGTGGCGGGTTACCGAGGAGCCCGTGGAGATCCTTTATACCGAGTATTCGAAGTCGAAGGGCCAGCCGTTGTTGAACGGGGTGAACATCGCCTTCGACGGCCTGTTGCGGGGGAGGTTGGCGCGGTGAACGGGATACAGCCGCTGCTGATCGGATCGGTGCTGGTGCTGCTGGTCTACCTGCTGCGGTCGCGCTCCAGCGCGCGAACCAAGGCCTGGGTGAAGGTCGGTTACGTCCTATTCGTCGTCGCCGGGATCTACGCGATCCTGTGGCCCGACGACACCACCGTCGTCGCGAACTGGGTCGGCGTCGATCGCGGGACCGACCTGCTCGAGTATGTGCTCATCATCGCCTTCGCGTTCACCACCCTCAGCACCTACATGCGGTTCAAGGAACTCGAGCTGCGCTACGCCCGACTGGCGCGCGCCGTCGCGCTGGACAGCGCCCGCGAGCCCGCGCCGGAGTCCCTGAAGTAGGCCACCGTTCGGTTGACCCCGTCGTGCAGCGACATCGTCGGCCGCCAACCCAGCATCCGTCCGGCACTGGCGGAATCCAGGCACGACCGCTTGAGGTCACCGAGGCGGGCCGGAAGGAATTCCGGCTGGTCGGGGGCGCCTGCGGCCGCCGCGACGGCGCTGTGAAGCCTGCGCACCGACGTTTCCACCCCGGTGCCGACGTTGAACCGCCGCCCTCCCCCGCCCTCGCCGGACGCCTTGACGAACGCGTCGACGACATCGTCGACGAACACGTAGTCGCGGGTGTCGGCGCCGTCGCCGTAGATTCTGGTCGGCCGGCCCGCCAACAGCGCCGTGGCGAAGATCGCCACCACACCCGCCTCGCCGTGCGGATCCTGGCGGGGGCCATACACGTTGGCCGGCGCGATATGCGAACACTCCAGGCCGTAGAGGTTGCGGAAGGCGTTGAGGTAAATCTCGCCCGCCACCTTGCTCGCGGCGTATGGGGACACCGGATCGGGGGAGATGTCCTCACTGGTCGGGTAGACCGGGGGTATTCCGTAGATCGCTCCGCCCGACGAGGTGTGCACCACCTTGCGCACGCCCGCCCGGCGGGCCGCCTCGGCCAGGCGCACGGTGCCGACCACGTTGACCGTCGCATCGAAGGGCGGGTCGTCAACCGAACGCCGCACGGAGATCTGCGCGGCGAGGTGGAATACGACTTCGGGCCGGGCGTCGGCGAGCAGCCCGATCAGATCGGCGTCGACGATGTCGGCCTCGACGAATGCGAAGTGGGGGCTGCGCTGCGCCCGGCCCAGATTCTCACCGTGGCCGGAGCTCAGGTTGTCCACGCCGATGACCGCGTGGCCGTCGTCAAGGAGGCGGTCGACCAGCGCCGACCCGATGAATCCGGCCGCGCCCGTCACCACCGTCCGCATCCGGTCACGGTACCGACGCTCCCTGGAGTTTCCTGTGAACCGTACAGTCGGCAAGAGTGAACTGGGTTCGGCGGGCGGGAGTGAACCGTGTTGCCTGCGTCGCCGCGGCGCTCGTCGTGCTCCAGTTGCTGGTTCGCTCGGCACTCGCCTTCGGTGGCTACTTCTACTGGGACGATCTGATCCTGACCGGCCGGGCGGGAACCCAGAGCCTGCTCTCCGCCGGTTACCTGTTCGACGACCACGACGGGCACGTCATGCCGGCCGCGTTCCTGCTGGCGGGTGCGATCACCCGGGTTGCGCCGCTCGACTGGATCGGCCCCGCAGTGAGCCTGATCGTGCTGCAGCTGCTGGCGTCGCTGGCGCTCCTGCGGGCACTGCACGTGCTTCTCGGCTGGCGTCCCGTCCTGCTGGTGCCGTTGACGTTCGCGTTGTTCACCCCGCTCGCGGTGCCGGGTTTCGCGTGGTGGGCGGCGGCGCTGAACTCCCTGCCGATGCTGGCGGCACTGGCCTGGGTATGTGCCGACGCGCTGTTGCTGGTGCGCACCGGCAACAAGCGGTACGCGATCACCGGTGCCGCCGTGTACTTCGGGGGCCTGCTGTTCTTCGAGAAGGCGGCGGTCATCCCGTTCGTCGCTTTCGCCGTGGCGGTGCTGGTGAGCTACGTCGGGGGCGACGATTCCCCGGTGCGGGCGGTGCGGCAGCGCGGACAGCGCCTGTGGACGGCGTCGCTGGCGCTCACCGCCGCCTGGATCGTCGTCTACCTGGTCGTCGTCGACCAGCAGCGGTGGAGCTTCGACCTGGCGATGACCGGAGATCTGCTGGCCCGCTCGATCACTCACGGCATCGTGCCGGGTCTGGCCGGCGGCCCGTGGAGCTGGCAGCGGTGGGCGCCGTCATCACCGTGGGCCACCCCGCCGGTCACCGTGATGGTGCTCGGCTGGCTGGTGCTGATCGCCGTCGTCGCGGTGTCGGTGCTGCGTAAACGGCGGATCCTGCCGGTGTGGCTGGTGGCGGTCGGATACGCCGTCGCCTGCCAGGTCCCCATCTACCTCATGCGCTCCTCACGGTTCACCGCGCTGGAGTTGGCCCAAACGCTGCGCTACCTGCCCGACCTCGTCGTCGTGCTGGCGTTGCTGGCCGCGGTGGGCTTCTGCGCGCCGAACCGCGAAGGGACGCGGTGGCTGGACGCGTCGGCGGCGCGCACCTGTTTGGTGGTCGGTGCGGCGCTGGCGTTCGTCGCCAGCAGCCTGTACTCGACGGGCACGTTCCTGCGCGTGTGGCGGGACAGTCCGGTGCCGTCCTACCTGCACAATGTGCGGGCGGGGCTGGCCGCGGCGCATCGCGCGTCCGACGCCCCGCTGCTCGACCAGGAGGTCGACCCGCTGATACTGCAGCGGGTGGCGTGGCCGGAGAACCTGGCCAGCCACATGTTCGCCCTGCTGCGGGACCGCCCTGAGTTCGCAGGCGCGACCAGTGAGCTGCGGATGCTCGACAGCGCTGGACACCTGGTGGATGCCAAGGTCACCTGGGTGCGCACGATCGACCCTGGCCCCACGCAGCAGTGTGGTTACCTGGTTCAGCCGGACTTCCCGGTCCGGATGCCGCTGGACGGTCCCCTGCTTCCGGCGGACTGGACGGCCGAGATCAACTATCTGGCCAACACCGAGGGGTCGATGACCATGTCGCTGACGGAAGGGCCCGCGACGAAGGTGCCGGTACATCCCGGGCTGAACCGAGTCTTCGTCCGCCTGGCGGGCGCGGGGGACGCGATCACCGTGGACGCCACCACCACTGCGCTGTCGGTGTGCCTCGCGTCCGGACCGGTCGGGTTCCTCGCGCCCCGGTAGACCAAGCCGGGAGCAGGTTCCGAGTCTCGCCCGTCTTCGCCGAGAGGAACGTCAGGGCGGGATCCGGCGCCAAATCCCACCGTGGCGTTACCGTCGGCGATCAGCTGGCCCGAAGAAGCCGTCGGCGATCAGCCGGGCGCAGGGAATGTGGAGCCGCCTGGGGGAATCGAACCCCCGACCTATTCATTACGAGTGAATCGCTCTACCGACTGAGCTAAGGCGGCGCACCTCACCACCGGATGGCGGGCGGCACGAGTCTACGGCAGACGCGCCCGGCCGCCCAAGTCAGTCCCGCAGCGCCCCACCGACGGTGGCCACCATCGCGTCCACGGCGAACTTCGGCTTCACGTTCACCGCCAGCGCCTCACGGCACTCCAGCACCGCCTCGATGCAGCGCAGCAGCCGCTCCGGCGACGCGTGTGCGGCCAGCGCGGCGGCCCGCTCCGCCATGTCGGGGTGGTTGGCGGTGACGGCACCGGCACCCGACGCGAGCAGCAGCGCGTCGCGGAAATAGCTGGCCAGGTCGATGAGCGCCCGGTCGAGCGCATCACGCGACGCCCTGGTCTGGCGGGACTTCTGCCGCCGCTCGAGGTCCTTCATCGCCCCGGCGGCGCCCCGCAGGGTGCCCGCGGTGCCCTTTCCGGTGCCGCCGGCCCCGAGCGCGGTGCGCAGTTCGTCGGCCTCGGCCTCGTTGCGGCCCTCGGTCAGCGCCCTGGCCTCCGCCTCCGCGGTGGCCACGAGTTCCTCGGCGGCGGCGTAGGCCCGGGACGGAGTGGCCGCGTCACGGGCCAGGCTCAACGCCCGCTGGCGACGCTGCCGCGCCTCCTCATCGGTGGCCAGCCTGCGGGCACGCCCGACGTGCCCGCCGCTGACCGACGCCGCCCACCGGGCATCCTGCTCCGCCAGCCCGTCGGTGTCGCTGAGGACGTGCGCGATCGCCTCCACCGACGGGGTGACCAGGGCGACGTGCCGACACCGCGACCGTAGCGTGATCGAGATGTCCTCGGGATCCACCGACGGCGCGCACAACAGGAACACCGTCGACTGTGGCGGCTCTTCGACGACCTTCAGCAGCGCGTTGGCCGCCCCCTCGGTCAGCCGGTCGGCGTCCTCGATGAGCACGATCTGCCAGCGGCCCGTCCCCGGTCGCCTCGAGGCGATCTGCACGATGGCGCGCATATCGTCCACCCCGATCGACAGCCCCTCGGGGATGATCCGCCGCACGTCGGCGTGGGTGCCTGCCATCGTCGTACTACAGGCGCGGCAGTGCCCGCACCCGGGGATCCCGTCGGAGGTGCATTGCAGAGCGGCCGCGAAACACAGCGCCGCGATGGATCGCCCCGACCCCGGCGGCCCGGTGATCAGCCACGCGTGTGTCATGGACGACGGCGCCACGCCCGAAGGAACGGTGTGAATCGCATCACCGCGGGCCGCCATCGCGGCGGCGACGAGTTCCTCTTCCACCGCTCGCTGGCCCACCAGCCGACCGAAAACCCCGCTCATCACCGCCAACAGTAGTGGTCGGACCGACACAAACCGGCGTTCGTGGGTCGGCTAGGTCGACGCGGACCGATACGGTTAACAGGTGGCCGCGGAGGTGATACCGATCGGGCGAATCACCGGATTCGCCCGATGGGTGGCTCGTACCCCGTGGCCGGTGTTCACCCTGGGGATGCTGCAGGCCGACATCATCGGCGCACTGTTCGTGCTGGGTTTCCTTCGTTTCGGGCTTCCGCCGGAGGACCGGGTCCAGCTGCAGGACCTGCCGGGCTTCAACTTGGCGATCTTCGTCGGCTACCTCGTCGTATCGTTCTCCGTCGGGGCGTACCTGAGTCTCAAACTGCTCGTCCCGGTGATCCGCTGGCAACGCCGCGACACCCTGTTCGGTGAGGGCGACCCCGCGCTGACCGACCTGGCCCGGGTGCGCGCACTGAAGATGCCGTTCTACCGATCGGTCATCAGCGTCACCAACTGGTGCCTTGGCTCGGTGGTGTTCATCGTGGCCAGCTGGCCGGTGGCCAGCCGGTCGGCGCCGGTCGTCGCGGTCGCCGTAGGCCTCGGCGCGACGGCGACGGCGATCATCGGCTACCTGCAGTCCGAGCGGGTGCTGCGTCCGGTGGCGGTGGCCGCGCTGCGCAGCGGTGTGCCGGAGAACTTCCACGCGCCCGGTGTCATCCAGCGCCAGGTGCTCACCTGGGTGCTTTCCACCGGTGTGCCGGTGCTGGCCATCGTGCTCGCGCTGGTGGCCAGCAAGTTCGAGATCCTCACCGCTCCGGCGGACAAGCTCATCACACCGCTGCTGTTGTTGGCCGTCGCGGCGCTGATCATCGGGCTGGCCGGCACCGTGCTGGTGGCGATGTCGATCGCGGACCCGCTGCGCCAGCTGCGGTGGGCGCTTGGCGAGGTACAGCGCGGCAACTACAACGCGCACATGCAGATCTACGACGCCAGCGAGCTCGGCCTGCTGCAGGCCGGGTTCAACGACATGGTTCGCGACCTTTCCGAGCGGCAGCGGCTGCGTGACCTGTTCGGTCGCTACGTGGGCGAGGACGTCGCCCGCCGGGCGCTGGAACGCGGCACCGAGCTCGGCGGGCAGGAACGTGACGTCGCGGTGCTGTTCGTCGACCTGGTGGGCTCGACGCAGCTGGCCGCGACGATCGGGGCCGCCGACGTGGTCAGCCTGCTCAACGACTTCTTCCGCGTCGTCGTCGACACCGTCAACCGGCACGGCGGGTTCGTCAACAAGTTCCAGGGTGACGCCGCGCTGGCGATCTTCGGTGCCCCGATCGAGCATCCCGATGCGTGCGGCGCTGCCCTGGCGGCGTCGCGCGAACTGCACGACGAACTCATCAAGGTTCTCGGCCAGATCGACTTCGGCATCGGTGTTTCGGCCGGGCGGGCCATCGCCGGGCACATCGGGGCCAAGGCGCGGTTCGAGTACACCGTGATCGGCGACCCGGTGAACGAGGCCGCGCGCTTGACCGAGCTGGCCAAGGTCGAGGAGGGCCGCGTGCTGGCGTCGGCGATCGCTGTGGCCGGTGCGCTGGACGCCGAGGCGCTGCGATGGGATGTCGGCGAGACGGTGGAGTTGCGGGGGCGCACCGCCGCAACCATGCTGGCCCGCCCGGTCAATTTGCTGTTACCCAGCGAGGTCGCCAGCGACGTGCACGGCTAGGCCTTCTAGGTGGCCTTCTTCTTCGCGACGGCCTTCTTCGCGACGGCTTTCTTGGCGGGCCGTTTGGCGGGACCGCGGGCGCGGCGGTCGGCCAGTAGCTCCGACGCGCGCGCGTCGGTGATCGACAGCACGTCGTCGCCCTTGCGCAGGCTCGCGTTGGTCTCGCCGTCGGTGACGTAGGGCCCGAAGCGCCCGTCCTTGATGACCATCGGTTTGCCGCTGACCGGGTCGCTGCCCAGTTCGCGCAGCGGCGGCGTCGCGGCACCCTGGCGCCCACGGCGTTTCGGCTCGGCGTAGATCTTGAGCGCCTCGTCGAGCGTCACCGTGAACATCTGGTCCTCGGTGGCCAGCGAGCGGGAGTCGGTGCCGCGCTTGAGGTATGGGCCGTAGCGTCCGTTCTGCGCGGTGATCTCCTCGTCGGTGGTCGGATCGACGCCGACCAGCCTCGGCAGCGACAGCAGCTTGAGCGCATCCTCCAGTGTCACCGTCTCAAGATCCATTGAGCGAAGCAGGGATCCGGTGCGGGGCTTGGGGCCCGTCGGCTTCTTGCCCTTCTTGACGGCCGCCGCGTCGCCCGGGTCCTCCGGGGGTTCGGGCAGGATCTCGGTGACGTAGGGGCCGTATCGGCCGTCCTTGGCCACGATCTCGTGTCCGGTCTGTGGGTCCACCCCGAGCACGCGGCCCTCTTGCGGTGTGGCGAACAGCTTTTCGGCCAGGTCGAGGGTCAGTTCGTCCGGCGTCAGCGAGTCGTTGAGGTTGGCGCGCTGCGGTTTGAGTTCGCCGTCGGCGCTGTCGGGGTCGGCGACCATCCGCTCGAGGTACGGTCCGTTCTTACCGACCCGAACGTTGATGGCCCGGCCCTCGGCGTCATCGAAAAGCTTGATGGAGTTGACTTCTCGGGCGTCGATCCCCTCGAGGTTGACGCCGACCAGCTTCTTGAGGCCACCGGCGCGGGCGACCGAACCCTCCACACCGTGCTCGCCGCCGAAGTAGAAGTTGGACAGCCAGTTGGTCCGCCGCTCCTGACCCGACGCGATCTCGTCGAGCTCGTCTTCCATCGCGGCGGTGAAGTCGTAGTCGACCAGGCGGCCGAAGTGCTGCTCGAGCAGACCGGTGACGGCAAACGCCACCCACGACGGCACCAGCGCGCTGCCCTTCTTGTGTACGTAGCCGCGGTCCTGGATCGTCTTGATGATCGAGCTGTACGTCGACGGCCTGCCGATGCCGAGGTCTTCGAGCGCCTTGATCAGCGAGGCCTCGGTGTAGCGCGCGGGCGGCGAGGTGACGTGCCCGTCGGGGGTCAGCTCCCTGGCGTCCACGCGCTGGCCCTGGGTCAGATTGGGCAGCCTGCTCTCGGCGTCGTCGGACTCGCCGCCTGCGAGCTCGTCGATGCTCTCCACGTAGGCCTTCAGGAAGCCGGGGAAGGTGATGGTGCGACCGCTGGCGCCGAACACCACCTGCCGACCGTCGCTGGAGGCTCCGGTGCCCGATGTCGCCGCCGGGGCGGCTGCCGTGCCCGATGTCGCCGCCGGGGCGGCTCCGGCGATCCGCAGGGACAGCGTGGTCCCCCTGGCATCAGCCATCTGGGATGCCACCGTGCGCTGCCAGATCAGCTCATAGAGCCGGAACTCGTCGGTGTCGAGCTGGGCGTGCAGCTGCCCGGGGGTCTGGAACACGTCGCCCGCGGGGCGAATCGCCTCGTGGGCTTCCTGGGCGTTCTTCACCTTGCGGGTGTACTGCCGCGGCGACGGGTGCACGTACTCGTCCCCGTAGAGCTGGCGGGCCTGGTTGCGCGCAGCGTTGATCGCCGACTCCGACAGCGTCGTGGAGTCGGTGCGCATATACGTGATGTAGCCGTTCTCGTAGAGCCGCTGGGCGATGCTCATCGTGCGCTCCGAGCTGAACCGCAGTTTGCGGCCCGCCTCCTGCTGCAGTGTGGAGGTCATGAACGGCGCGTAGGGCTTGCGGGTATACGGCTTCTGCTCGACGGACGACACCGCCAGCTGCGCGCCGCGAAGGGCGCCGGCCAGCGCGCCCGCGGCGGCCTCGTCGAGGACGAGCACCTCGGCGGGCTTACGCACCTGGCCGAGCGAGTCGAAGTCGCGCCCGGTCGCCACGCGCAGCCCGTCGACGCTGAGCAGCTTGGCGCTGAAGGTCGGCGGGGAGGCCTGCGGGTCGGACACGCTGGCGTCAAGCTCGGCGGTGACGTCCCAGTACCCCGCACTGCGGAAGGCCATCCGTTCGCGTTCGCGCTGCACGATGATGCGGGTCGCCACCGACTGCACGCGGCCGGCCGACAGCTTCGGGGCGACCTTCTTCCACAGCACCGGGCTGACTTCGTAGCCGTACAGCCGGTCGAGGATGCGCCGCGTCTCCTGGGCGTCGACCAGATCATTGTCGAGGTCGCGCGGATGTTCGGCGGCGTTGCGGATGGCCGGCTCGGTGATCTCGTGGAACACCATCCGCTTGACGGGGACGCGCGGCTTCAGCGTCTCCAGCAGATGCCATGCGATGGCCTCACCCTCGCGGTCGCCGTCGGTGGCCAGATACAGCTCGTCGACGTTCTTGAGGAGGTCTTTCAGCTCACTGACGGTGGCCTTCTTGTCGGGGCTGATGATGTACAGCGGCTCGAAGTCGTGGTCGACGTTGACGCCCAGTCGGGCCCACGGTTCAGACTTGTACTTGGCGGGGACGTCGGCCGCGGCCCTGGGCAGGTCACGGATGTGCCCGCGGGACGACTCGACGATGTAGTTGCCACCCAGGTAGCTTGCGATTTTGCGCGCTTTGGTGGGCGACTCGACTATGACGAGTCGCCTCACTGAACCGTTCGCTCTGCGCGCAAGCGGCTCATCGCCTCCGTTTCGACGACTGCCGCGGTCACCTTCAGCCAACTGTGCCCTGCTCCACTTCCTATGCTGCCAGTCAGCGCCGGGCGCACCGCCTCAGCGGGTGACCCTACCCTGCCGGCAACAGACAATTTCGCATCCCCGGCCAGCCGACGCAAACCGACCCCCCCGTCGGCGGACCCTAGATTCGGGGCCACTGAGCCAACGCCTCGGCGTTGTCCGGAGGTTCCCCCAGCGTCTCTACCAGGCGTAATAGGCGCCGGCGGCCACTGATCCGTAACGCGGGCCGGGAGCCCCGTGTGCCGATCAAGGTGGGTGCGATCCCAACCCGCATCATCGCCGATGCGAGGGGGGCGTGGGTGTCGGGTGCGTGCGGATCGAGGCCGAGGAGGTACCGATCGGCCTCGGGTGTGCCTGCGGCCAGTGCCCACGCGCGTATCTCCCGCGGCCCGGGCAACCACTGAGGCGGCACCCTCTTGACGGCGCCGCGCGTCCAATCTGCGGCCATCGCCGTCAGCCGCGGGTCGACGGTGGTCCGCACCAGCGGTGAGCCCTCGTCGGTGCGGGTGATCTCGGGCTGCAGACCCGCCTCGGTGATCATCTCGGCGAGGGCTTCCGCGCGCCAGGTGTGGTCCACCACCACCGACAGCCGCGCCCCCTGTTCCTCCGCGGAGCTGACGAGCACGACCTGGCCGGGGCCGGCGAGCAGCCCGGTGAGATCGGCGACCGCGGGGGGCACCGATTCCGCCGAGAAGAACGACAGCTGGCTCACCACACGACAGTAAGCCAGCGCTGCCGGTCAGGGGTGCAGCCGGGCCGCGCGGCGGCGGCTACCCCACGCGGCCGACGGCGGGCGGCCGGGGCAGAAACGAAACACCCCCGCCCATTCGTCACCGAACGATGCGGGGGTGTTCGTCAGAGTGCATTGCTCAGATGGTGCGCACACCAGTGGCTTGCGGGCCCTTCGGGCTCTGGCCGACCTCGAACTCGACCTTCTGATTCTCCTCCAGGGTGCGGAAGCCGCTTCCCTGGATTTCCGTGTAGTGGACAAAGACGTCCGCGGAGCCGTCCTCGGGTGCGATGAACCCGAATCCCTTCTCCGCGTTGAACCACTTCACAGTTCCCTGTGGCATTTCTTGTTCTTTCCTTCTCTTATTACCGGGTGCGGTCCACCGTCTTTCGGTACACCGGGCCCGTTCCGACCGCCATACCTTCGTGGAGTCGCCGGAACTTGACCCGACCTACAACCCTCGCAGGAACCGCGATCGCAACGTCGATCCTGCGAGTGCAAGTACACGAACACAGAAGCTGCGACCGTGGTAAGTCAATCATGTTCGGGGCCCCGGCGACAGTCTCCGAGCAATCACGTGGTGAACAATTAACCTACGGGCGCGTGCTGGGGGTTGACCTGCGCGGTCGGGTGGGTTCCGGAAAGGTAGGCGGTGGCGAATCTGGGGTCGGATTTCGGCCGCGAACTGCTTGCCTTCGTGCTCGACGGCACCGCACCCGACGAGCGTCCGCTGCGGCATGTGGCCGACCTTCCGCCGCGGCAGGGCCGACCGCAGGGCTGGCCGCCGTGGGCCGAGCCAGATGTGGTGCAGGCGTTCATCGATCGCGGTATCGCGGTTCCGTGGTCGCATCAGTTCGCGGCGGCGCAGCTGGCGCACGACGGGCGCCACGTCGTGATCAGCACGGGGACGGCTTCGGGCAAGTCCCTTGCCTATCAACTTCCGATACTGTCGGCGCTGGCCCGCGACCGCCGCGCGCGAGCGCTGTATCTGTCCCCCACCAAGGCGTTGGGGCACGATCAACTGCGCAGCGCGCACGAACTCACCGACGCGGTGGACCGCCTGCGCGATGTCGCGCCGAGCAGTTACGACGGCGACAGCCCGGGCGAGGTACGACGATTCGCGCGGGAGCGCTCCCGCTGGATCTTCTCCAACCCCGACATGATCCACCTGTCGCTGCTGCGTAACCACGCCCGCTGGGCGATGTTCCTGCGCAATCTGCGATTCATCGTCATCGACGAATGTCATTACTACCGTGGTGTTTTCGGGTCGAATGTGGCGATGGTGCTGCGCAGGCTGCTGCGGCTGTGCACCCGCTACTCGGCCGCGCCGACGGTGGTGTTCGCCAGCGCGACGACCGCCGAACCGGCCGCCACCGCAGCGGAGTTGATCGGTCAGACCGTCGCCGAGGTGACCGAGGACGGCTCACCGCAGGGGGCGCGTACGGTCGCGCTGTGGGAGCCGGCGCTGCGGACCGATCTCGTCGGTGAAAACGGGGCTCCGGTACGCCGTTCCGCGGGGGCGGAAGCCGCGCGGGTGATGGCCGACCTGATCGCCGAGGGTGCCAGGACGCTGACGTTCGTCCGGTCGCGGCGCGGGGCGGAACTCACGGCGCTGGGAGCACGCGCCCGGCTGGCCGACGTCGCGCCCGACCTGGCGGAGCTGGTGGCGTCCTACCGCGCCGGCTATCTCGCCGAGGATCGGCGCGCGTTGGAGCGTGCCCTTGCCGACGGTGAACTGCGGGGCCTGGCCACCACGAATGCCCTTGAGCTGGGGGTGGACATCGCCGGGCTGGATGCCGTGGTGCTGGCAGGCTTCCCCGGAACGGTGGCATCCTTCTGGCAGCAGGCGGGCCGATCCGGACGACGAGGCCAAGGCGCATTGATCCTGTTGATCGCGCGGGACGACCCGCTCGACACGTATCTGGTACACCATCCCGCAGCTCTGCTGGACAAGCCGATCGAGCGGGTCGTGATCGATCCGACCAACCCGTATGTCCTTGGTCCGCAACTACTGTGCGCGGCGACCGAGTTGCCGCTGACGGATGCCGAGATGCGGCTGTGGAGCGCCGAGGCGGTCGCCGAATCGCTGGTCGACGACGGACTTCTGCGGAGGCGATCCAACGGCTATTTCCCGGCCCCCGGCCTCGATCCCCATCCCGCCGTCGACATTCGCGGCGCCGCCGGCGGTCAGATCGCCATCCTGGAGGCGGGGACCGGGCGGCTTCTGGGCAGCGCGGGCGCCGGGCAGGCCCCGTCATCGGTGCACCCCGGGGCCGTCTATCTGCATCAGGGCGAAACCTACGTCGTCGACGAGTTGGACTTCGAGGAGGGCGTGGCGTTCGTGCGCGCCTTCGATCCCGGCTATTCGACGTTCGCCCGCGAACTGACCGACATCGTCGTCACGGGTCCCGGTGAGCATGCGGCGTTCGGGCCGGTCACCGTGGGCCTGGTACCGGTGTCGGTCACCAACACGGTGGTCGGGTATCTGCGGCGGCGACCCGACGGCGAGGTGATCGATTTCGTCGAGCTCGACATGCCCGGCCGCACCCTAGACACCATGTCGGTGATGTGCACCATCACCCCAGAAGCCTTGCAGGACAACGGTATTGATCCACTACGCATTCCGGGTGCGCTGCATGCGGCCGAGCACGCCGCGATCGGCCTGCTGCCGTTGGTGGCCAGCTGCGACCGCGGCGACATCGGCGGGGTGTCGACGGCTGCGGGGCCGGGCCCCGGCGACCTGGCCGGGCTGCCGACCATTTTCGTCTACGACGGATACCCGGGCGGGGCGGGCTTCGCCGACCGGGGATTCCGCGAGATCGAGGCATGGTGGGGGGCCACCGCGGCGGCGATAGCGGCCTGCGAGTGCCCGAACGGCTGTCCGTCGTGCGTGCAGTCACCGAAATGCGGAAACGGCAATGATCCGTTGGACAAGTCCGGTGCACTGCGCGTGCTTCGCCTGGTTCTCGGGGAACTGGGCGACCGACGGCGTCAGGCGCCGTGATGCCGACCGACCCCTCGACGGTCCACTCCCACGGCTTACGACGCCTGACATCATTGCGCCGGTCACATTGACGATAGCCATGAACGGTCAGACAACGCGATCCGTTCCGATTGCCCGCAACCACGGGCAATCGAAAACTACCTCGTTAAAGCCGTGCGTGCAACCGTGCGGTGAGCTGTGACAATGCCGCAAGCGACGACGTCGTGCGGATTCCGCATTGCGGTTTGGAACCGTTGCTCGCGGGCGCCGACGGTAAAATCCTCATCATGACCCACGACTGGGTCCTCGTGGAGACACTGGGTGCCGAACCCGCCGTCGTAGCCAGAGGTCGTCAATCCAAGAATCTCGTTCCGGTCAGGACGTATCTTCGCAGGGATCCCAACCTGATGGCGATCCAGACAGCCATCGCAGAAACCGTGGCCGCCGGTCAGGGTCTGAGCAGCATCACGCCGAAAAGTGACCGCGTCATCCGCACCGAGGTGGTGCAGATGACGGACGGCCGGATCCACGGCGTTCATGTCTGGACCGGACCACCCGACGCCGACCCGCCCGAACGCCCCATTCCCGGACCCCTCAAATGGGATCTGACATCGGCTATCGCCACTGACACCCGCCAATCGCTGCTGAACAGCGGCGTGGGTGTCGACGAGGAACGGCCGCAGGGCAGGCCGCTGTTCGCCGCGCCCGCCGACGACGAGCCCGGCTCCGCCGCTGGCGGTATCGTCACAGCCGCTGCCGGCATCGGTTCCGGCGCGCCAACCGGGGTGGCGGCTCCGGCGTCCCGGCCGGCCGCAACGCCGGAGCCGGGTAAGACGTTCTGCGGCACATGGGATGTCACCGACTGCCGGGGGAATCCGATCACGGTCGGCTATGTCGCGCGGACCTTGGTGGAGGAACACGACGACGGCACCGACCACACCGTGTGCCGGGCGATGAACTGGCGCAGCGAACACAACGGACCGATGGTGCCGGTAGATCAGGTGGTCCAGCGGATCATCGACGGGCTGATGCAGTCAGGGGCGCACCGGGCACTCGTCGATACCGACGACTGGTCGCTGCTGAAGTGGCTGGACGCCCCTCCGGAGTTCCTCGACTGGCGCACCGAGGACTCGGGACTGTCCCTGGTCAATCCCGATGACGCCTTCCAGATCGCCCGGATGACCGTGGAGCTGGCCGACGGCGTCGCGACGGGAATCCTGCGACTGCGCACGATGGGCGGTGGCTGGACCCCGGTCCATGTCACGATCGACCGCGTCGAGCTCGAGTCGGACTCCTCCTCGGCCGGTCTGGTGTCGCTGCGGATGCCCACCCCGGACGAGCTGTCCGCCGCGGGACTCGAATCCGGGAGTGTCGCCACGGTCGAGAACCGCAGGTCCCCGCGGCGGGGCCGGGCCCGCAGGCGTAGATCTGGCGGCCGTTAACGAGACGCCTCCGTCGGCCCCGCGCGCGATGCGGCCCTGGCGGGTCCCAGGCCCCAGATCCCGACCGCGGTGTCGGCGTGCACAGTGACGATCACGTCGAGCCCGTCGACCTCGCAGCCGGTGACGACGGTCCTCACCGCCGCGGCAACGGCTGCGGCGTGGGCACATGCCGCAGCGGCGCCCTCAGCGACCCGCCCCGCACCGGCCAGCGCGGCAAGGTCGGCGGCGGACTGGGCGCGGTGCCGTCCGATCATCGCGGCCCCGATCGCCGCCGTACCGACGGTGACCGCCACCAGGACGGCGATCGCCGTCGCACCGATCAGACTGGCCATCCCGCAGTCACCGGCCCGCCGGCTCCGCAGCCGACACCGACTCGGCTGCGATCGTGAGCCCGGGTAACACCGGAAACCGCGCCGACACCGTCGCCACCACGAACCCGCCGTCGCGGCGCAACCGCAGCACCGCCCCCGGGGGTGCGATCTGCTGCGCCGCCCGCCCCGCCGCCACTTCGTCCCCGCGGGCGGAGAGCCGCGCCGCCTCACGCGCGGCATCGACGCACCGGAGTTGCATCGATGCGGCGGTCAGGCCCGCCAGGCACAGCGTGAGCATCATGGCCAGCGCCGCGGCGGCGAAGGCGGCCTCCACCGTGACGGTGCCGCCATCTGCTACTGCGCTCGACACCCATCGGCGGACCGCAGCTAGAAGTTGGTGTTGAGCGCGCGGCTGATGATGTTGGTCAGCGCGCTGACGATCGAATCGCCGGTGACGACCGTGTACAGGACGGCGCCGAACGCCGCTGCCGCGACCGTCCCTATTGCGTACTCGACCGTCGACATCCCGGCATCGTCGGCCACCAGCTTCGACATCCGCGCCCGCATCCGCCGAATTGCCTTGCCCACCATCTGCTTTCCTCCTCTGGGATGATCGCGGACCATCCGCGACGGATCTCACAGCACACCCGAGCGCAGGACATCTCCTGCGAGTCCTGCGACGACCGGCACGATGCCGAGGCACAGGAACGCGGGCAGATAGCACAGCCCGAGCGGTCCGGCGATGAGCACCGACGCACGTTCGGCCGCCGCTGTGGCCGCATCACGCGCGTCATGGCGTGCCTGCGCCGCCAGGTCGGTGACGCCCTGGGCGAGCGCCGCACCCGAGGTCGCCGACCGGCGCGCCAGCCGCATCAGACCCTCGGCCTGGCCACCGGCCGGGGGGCCCGAATCGGACCAGGCCGTTGCCGGGTCAGCGCCCAGGGCAAGTAGATGCGCCGCGCGGCGCAGCACCCGCGCCAGCCCGGGCGGCGCATACGGCGCCGTTGCCGCCGCGGCCGCGGGTACCGCCATCCCCGCAGCCAGGCACGCCGCCAGCACGTCGAAGGTCGATGCCATTGCCAGCGGATCATGCTGCACGACGACGGTTTTGGGCTCTCCTGCACGCGTGTCGCCACGTGCTTCCAGCCGCGTACGCGCCGGCTGCCCGGCCGCCAGCAACGCCGCAGCGAGCAGTAGCGGCACCCAACTCATGTCATCACCCCCGCCGTGAGTCGGTCCGACCAGAGCAGCCCGGCGCACGCGAGCAGCACACCGACGACGAGCAGCCCTCCCCCGAGGCCGCCAGACAGCAGGAACCGCAGCGGATGGGCTCCGATGAGCTCCCCCATCCCGATCCCCAACAGCGGCAGCCCGGCCAGCACCGCGGCCGTCGCACGCGCTCCGGACAGTCCCGCACCGACCTGGGCGGTGAACCGCTCACGTTCGACGATGTCGCGGTGCGCCATGCCGATGAGCGTCGCGATTGCCAGGCCGTGGCCCTGGGCGAGCTCCCAGCACGCGGCGACGCGCGCCCAGTGTGCCGAAAGCGGTGATCCCGCCGCGACGCTGCGCAGACCCGACACGACGTCGGCGCCGAGGCGGGCCCTGGCAGCGACCGCGCGCAGGCCCGCCGATACCGGGCCGTCGGTCTCGCCCGCCGCCACGTCGAATGCGGCGACCGGGTGCGCACCGACCCGCAGCTCACCCACCAGGACCTCGAGAGCCGCCTGCAACTGCGCACCCTCGCGCACCCGGCGCATCCGGCGCTGGCGGGCGCAGCGCCGCCGGACGGTGGTTGCCGCCGCGGCAGCCAGCGCGATGACGGCCGTCGGCGGGGCGACGGCGACGATCGCGACGGCCCCCGCACACACACCGAATGCGAGGACGGCCCGCCCGCGCAGGCGAGGATCGGGCCGGGCCGTCGCCAGCCTGCTGCGGGGCGGCGACGGCGCCACCAGCAGCGCGAGGGCCAGCGCCACGGCCGCGCCGCTCATCGTCGACCCCGCAGGGCGATCAGGTCACGCAGGCGCGCCGCCCCGCAACCGGGACCGGTATCGGCATGCCATGCCGTGACGACGCCGACACCCCCGCCGATACCCCCGTCGGCGCCTCCGTCGGCGTTGCGCCGCAGCAGCGCAATCTCGTCGAGTCGGCGGTTGCCCGCACGATCGCGCGCGACGTGAAGCAAGACCTGCACCGCCGCGCCCAGCTGACTGTGCAGGGCGGCGCGGTCCAGGCCGCCCGGCGCCGCGAGAGCTTCCATCCGAGCGGGCACCTCCGCGGGGTTGTTGGCGTGCACGGTGCCCGCACCGCCGTCGTGACCGGTGTTCAGCGCGGCCAGCAGATCGACCACCTCGGCGCCGCGTACCTCGCCGACGACGATCCGGTCGGGCCGCATGCGCAGGGCCTGACGGACCAGGTCTCGCACGGTCACCTCGCCGGCGCCCTCGACGTTGGCGCCCCGTGCGACCAGCCGGATCAGGTGCGGATGGGCAGGCGCGAGTTCGGCGGCATCCTCCACGCAGACGATGCGTTCGGTGGCCGGCACGGCGGCGAGCAACGCGGCAAGCAGCGTGGTCTTCCCGGCGCCGGTGCCACCAGAGATCAGGAAGGCCAGCCGGGCGTCGATGATCGACTGGAGCACGGCTGCCGCCTCGGCGTCCACGGCGCCCGCCGCGACCAGCGCGGTCAGATCCTGTGTCGCGGGCCGCAGCACCCGCAACGACAGGCACGTGCCCGCGGCGGCAATCGGCGGCAACACGGCATGCAGCCGGACGGTGAACTCGCCGCCGCCGACGCCGGTCAGCTGCCCGTCGACCCACGGCTGGGCCTCGTCGAGCCGGCGTCCTGCGCTCAGAGCCAGCCGCTGCGCGAGGCGCCGCACGGCCGCCTCGTCGGCGAAGCGCACGGAACTCCTGCGCAGCCCATTGCCGTCGTCGACCCACACCGCATCGGGTGCGGTAACGAGCACATCGGTGGTCGCCGACCCGCAGAGCAGCGGTTCTAGGATGCCCGCCCCCGTCAGCTCCGTCTGCAACACCCGAAGGTTGCGCAGCACTTCGGTGTCGCCGAGGACCCCGCCGGACTCGGCACGAATCGCGGCCGCGACGACGTTGGGTAGCAGTGGCGACGATTCGGCCGCCAGGCGTTCGCGCACGCGGTCGATCAGCGACGCGCTCACGCCGCCTCCGCCACCGGATGCTGGGCCAGTACCGTCAGGACCCGCCGCGCGGCGACCGCCAGCGGCGACCGCCGCCGCAACCGCAGGCCCTGGTGTTCGAGGACGTCGGCCACGCCGGGTTGCGGGCGCATCCCCGCGAGCAACGGCACCCCGACGATCCGTTCGACATCCGCCGAGCGAAGGCCGCCCGGGGCCGGTCCACGCACCACGAGGCCGACGTTGGGGTTCATCGCCGCCAGCCAAGGCGCCACCGCCGCGGCCGCCGCGCAGGAACGCAGATCCGCCGGCGTCATCAGGACCACGAGATCGGCGGCGTCGAGCGCGGTTTCGACCGCCGCGGCGGCACGCCGGGGTAGGTCGCACACCACCGTCGCGCCGCCGCGCGATCCCGCGTCGACCACCGCGGCCAGCGCTTGCGGGTCGATGTCCGCAGCGGTCCTGCCGGCGGACAACACGCTGATCCCGCGGCACCGCGGCAACGCATCCTGCAGCGCCGGATAGCTCAACCGTCCGCCGCGCAGCGCGAGGTCCGGCCACCGAAGGCCCGGTTCGGCCTCACCGCCGAGCAGCAGATCGATACCTCCGCTCCACGGATCGGAGTCGACCAGCAATGCATTGGGCGCCGTGATCGCCAGCGCGGCCGAGAACAGGGACGCACCGCCACCGCCTCTGCCCGCGATGACCGCCACCACCGCGCCTCTGCGCCGAGCCTCTCGCCGGGATTCCGCCGCGTCGGCCAGTTGACCTACCAGGTCGGCTTCCTGCCCTGGCAGGGCCAGGACTTGTTGGGCCCCAACCGAAATCGCGACCTGCCAGTCGGCTGCGTCGGGCGCGGCGTTGCCCACCAGAATGACCCGCCCGCGGCGGGGTAGCTCCAGGTCCGCGCACCGGCGCGCCGCCGCCGCGTCGAGTAACACCGCGGTGGCCGCCATCCACACCGAGCGACTCGACGGTGTGGGTGCGTACACGACGGGCACGCCCGCGGCCGCGGCCACCCTGTCGACGTCATTGCGAAGCGACTGATCTTCCAGCAGCGCCAGCACCCCGTTGGTTGCGGTCATTGGCCCAGCCTTGCGGCCACGACCGCCACCGCGCCATCACCGAGTGACAGATTGTGGATGAACCGGAGATTGTGGATAACGTCCGGGCAAACGTGCCCGGACTTCGCGCGGCGAGACGGGATCCCCAGATTGCGAAAGCCCCCACAAAAGGGACGACCCCCGCCAGGGGGGGAGGAGGCGGAGGTCGTCGTGTATCAGCCCCGGGGGGTCGGACTGATACACCTCGGCATAAGCCGAGTAATGCTCACTATACACACGTGATGCCCCTGGGGCGCAACACTACTTGCGGGAGGAAAGACACAAAATAATCAAACATTGCAGGCGACGACGGGTGTCGCGAACTGCCAGTTTGTCGGGCGTGGCGGCCGGGGCGCCACGCCGGCACCTATGCTGGCGCTGTGACAGCATCCGACCGTGACTCCGGTACGCCGGTCGTTTCCCCGTCCGGCACACCAAGCGACCAACCGGTGCGGACCGCCGCGTTCTTCGACCTCGACAAAACGGTTATCGCGAAGTCGAGTACGCTCGCTTTCAGCAAACCTTTTTTCAATCAGGGCCTGATCAACAGACGTGCGGTTCTCAAGTCGACGTACGCACAGTTCCTGTTCCTGATGAGCGGCGCCGACCACGACCAGATGGACCGGATGCGCTCCTACGTGACCACGATGTGCACTGGGTGGGACGTCGAACAAGTCAAGTCGATCGTCGGTGAGGCGCTGCACGACATCGTCGATCCGCTGGTGTTCGCCGAGGCGGCGGACCTCATCACCGACCATCGACTGTGCGGTCGCGACATTGTTGTGGTGTCGGCGTCGGGCGAGGAGATCGTCGCGCCGATCGCCCGGGCGCTCGGCGCCACCCATGCGATGGCCACCCGGATGGTCGTCGAGGACGGCAAGTACACCGGCGACATCGCGTTTTATTGCTACGGCGAGGGTAAGGCGGAAGCTATCCGGGCGCTCGCGGCCCGCGAAGGCTATGCGCTGGAGCACTGCTACGCCTATTCGGACTCGTTCACGGATCTGCCGATGCTGGGGGCCGTCGGACATCCCACCGTCGTCAATCCCGACCGTGCGTTGCGCAAGGAGGCCTCCACCCGCGGCTGGCCGGTGCAGACCTTCTCCAGGCCGGTGTCCCTGCGCGACCGCATCCCCGCACCGTCCGGGGCCGCGGTCGCGACCACCGCGGCGGTCGGGGTCAGTGCACTGGCGGCGGGCGCATTGACGTATTCGCTGCTGCGCAGGTTCGCCTTCTGACTTGCTACCGGACAGTAGCCAGCGAACCGCCGTAACGATCGAGACTCGCGCTCAATTTGACACTTGCTGTGACCGTTGTCACGTAGTACAAAGGAACCACGGAAGCCTGGCAGGCCAAGGTATAGCCGGAAGAGAAGGCTAAATCTCCCGATCCAGGCAACCCAGCACGGAACCCGGCACCCACGCGGAGCACATACCGCGGAATAGGTAAAAGTGTTGCGGGCCTGCGTAATTGCGAGAAGCGATCGGAACTGTCAGCCCTTTGGGTGGGGATGCAGCCGAACCGCATCGCAAGGACGCCGAGGCCACCCACGCAACCCACACAGCACGCTTGGTAACCGAGTCCGTGCTAGCGGGCGGCGAGCCGAACACGATTCGGAACGTCGCCCGCTTCGCGTTGGATGCGGTGTTAGCTGGAGGCCGCCGACGCGATCTGCAGCGCTTCCCGCGCACCGGCTTGCAGCGCACGGCAGTTCAATGCCAGCCACGCTGTCAGCCCATCCGGTGTCCCGGCGGCGAAGCCGCGCGCCGCGGCCCGGTACTCCGCGGAGTTCCGCATCCAATGCACCTCGGGAACACCAAGTCCATGGGGATCCAATCCACTGACGATGGTGACCAACCGCGAGGCCGCGCGGGCCACCACGCCGTCGGCTACACCGAACGGCGCCAGCGTCATCAGCTCACCGTGGACGACGCCGGCCAGCACCGGTGCGGGTACCCGAGTTCCACCCGTGACGAGGCCGGCCAAGAGTTCGAGGCGGTGGCCGACGCCGGCGTCACCGCTGGGCCGTCCGAGGCGGTCGTCCTCGACGAGGTCCACGGCGGCCAGGGCATGCAGTCGCGCCAGCGCCTGCAGCGGCGCGCGCCGCCAGGTGCCGACGATGGCCGTCGCACCGCCCGCACCGCCATCACCGCCTTGCATGGCCTGCGCGACCCGCAGCGACCCCGCCAGAATCGGGTCGGGCGCGGCGCCGTCGCGGCCGGTCACTTCGAGATGTTGGCCCGCACCGTCCAGGACGGCCGACGCACGGGCCGCGCGCAGCGACGCCTCCCCCGCATTCCGCGGCCAGCCACGTCGATTGGCCTTGTGCCGGTGGGCGCGCGCGAGCGCCTCAGCCGCCTCGCCGGAAGCCTCTGCGACACCAGGCAGATCGAGCAACGGTGCGAGCGGATCGTTGTGGACAGGCATCGCGGCCACGCTAGCCGACCGTTTGACCACCGGGAAAACACGTCCGGCGCAACTCATACACCGCCCAACGCCGTTCTGTGACTTGCCAACCTTGATGCAACGTTCGGTGACTACGCTCACACACCATGACCGAGACCCATGCCGACGTTCTCCCCTCATTCCCACCGCCGGCCGAGTTCGCGGCCACTGCGAACGCCACCGCGGACCTGTACGAAGAAGCCGAGGCCGACCGCCTCGCCTTCTGGGCCAAGCAGGCCGAACGGCTGCACTGGCAGACTCCGTTCACCGAGGTGCTCGACTGGTCGGACGCCCCGTTCGCGAAGTGGTTCGTGGGCGGCAAGCTCAACGTCGCCTACAACTGCGTCGACCGCCACGTCGAGGCGGGCAACGGCGATCGCGTCGCGATCCACTGGGAGGGCGAGCCGGTCGGCGACGCCCGCAGCATCACTTACGCCGAGCTGAAGGCCGAGGTCTCCAAGGCGGCCAACGCGATCACCGACCTCGGATTGGTGGCCGGCGATCGCGTCGCGATCTACATGCCGATGGTTCCCGAGGCCATCGTCTCCATGCTGGCTTGCGCCCGCCTCGGCCTCATGCACAGCGTCGTTTTCGGCGGGTTCTCCGCGGCCGCCCTGCGTGCCCGCGTCGAGGATGCCGAGGCCAAACTCGTCATCACCACCGACGGCCAGTACCGCCGCGGCGAGGCGGTACCGCTCAAGACCGCCGTCGACGACGCCCTCACCCCCGGCGAGGACGGCACCCCCAGCCCCGTCAAACACGTCCTGGTGGTGCGGCGGACCGGCATCGACATCCCGTGGACCGAGGGTCGCGACAAGTGGTGGGACGACATCGTCGACAGCGCCTCCCCTGAGCACACCCCCGAGGCGTTCGATTCCGAGCAACCGTTGTTCCTGCTCTACACGTCAGGCACAACCGGCAAGCCCAAGGGCATCATCCACACCAGCGGCGGCTTCCTGACGCAGGCGTCCTACACGCATTACGCGGTGTTCGACATCAAACCCGACACCGATGTGTACTGGTGCACCGCCGACATCGGCTGGGTCACCGGGCACACCTACATCGTGTACGGACCGCTGTCCAACGGCGCCACCCAGGTGGTCTACGAGGGCACCCCGGCCTCGCCCACCATGCACCGGCATTTCGAGGTCATCGAGAAGTACGGCGTGACGATCTACTACACCGCGCCGACGCTGATCCGCACGTTCATGAAGTGGGGACGGACGCTGCCCGCTGGACACGATCTGTCCAGCCTGCGTCTGTTGGGCTCGGTGGGCGAGCCGATCAACCACGAAGCCTGGATCTGGTACCGCGACTTCATCGGCGGCGGCAAGGCGCCGATCGTGGACACCTGGTGGCAGACCGAGACCGGCGCGGCGATGATCGCACCGCTGCCCGGCGTCACCGTCGCCAAACCCGGATCGGCGATGAACGCGCTGCCCGGCATCTCCGCCAAGATCGTCGACGACAACGCCAACGTCCTGGAGCAGACCGCCGACTTCGGTGAGCACACGCAGGGCTACCTGGTGCTGGACAAGCCGTGGCCGTCGATGCTGCGCGGCATCTGGGGCGACCCGGAGCGGTTCAAGGAAACCTACTGGTCGCGCTTCGCCGAGCAGGGCTGGTACTTCGCCGGTGACGGCGCCCGCTACGGCAGCGACGGTGAGATCTGGGTGCTGGGCCGCATCGACGACGTGATGAACGTGTCGGGTCACCGCATCTCCACGGCGGAGGTCGAGTCCGCGCTCGTCGGTCACGCGGGCGTCGCCGAAGCGGCGGTCGTCGGCGCCACCGACGCCACCACGGGTCAGGCGATCTGCGCGTTCGTGATCCTCAAGGAACACCACGCCGACATCTCCACCGACGAGATGATCAAGGAGCTGCGGGCCGCGGTGTCCGAGGAGATCTCCCCGATCGCCCGTCCCCGCGAGATCCACGTGGTGCCGGAGCTGCCGAAGACCCGCAGCGGCAAGATCATGCGCCGGCTGCTGCGCGACGTCGCCGAGGGCCGTGAACTCGGTGACACCTCGACCCTGCTGGATCCCAGCGTGTTCGAGGCGATCCGCGCCAACAAATGATTGCTTTCTGACGAACGGGTGTCACTGCGCTGACAACCCGGATGCCGCCCCGGTCCTGCGCCGGGGCGGCTTTCGTCATGCGGTCGAGCCGACGGGGACGAAGCCCGAGCCGGGGCGGTTCTTGGCGGTGATGTCGTCGAGCACCGCGTTGATCGACATCGTGACCGCCGGCGTGTGCAGGGGAATGTACTTCACGACGCAGTTCGGCAGGTCCTGGGTGAATGCGCCGTGGATCATGCCCACCAGGTGGTTGTTGACGGTCACCGGAGCGCCGGAGTCCCCCGGACCGCCGCACACCTGGTTGACAATCGTGCCGGGGTCCTCACCCGGCCCCCATGTCACGCCGCACGAATAACCGGTGGACCGACCCAACTTGCATGCGATCTCGCCAAACGCCGGATCCGGCCCGATGCCGTCGATGAGGAAGCCGTCGACGGTGTTGACCGGCACCACCTTCTGCGGGTCGAATTCGATGACCGCATAATCCAGCGCTTCGTTGCCCGCGACCATGGTGCCGACCACCCCGCTGTCTGGGTCCTCTTCGGCGGCCACCCGCGCTCCCGGTCCGCCGCAGTGCGCCGAGGTGAAGCCGATCAAGCTGCCCCGGTTGTCATTGCCGATCGCCGTCAGGGTGCAGTACGTGTCACCCTCGACCACGATCCCCGAGCCGCCGCCGAGCGTGACCGGGTCGGCGGCGTGGGCGACGGCCCCCGATGCATTCGCGAACGTCAGCGCGAGCGTCGCCGCACCGAGGGCAAGCACGCGCATGCAGTGCCTGTGGTCGGCGCGGGGGTCGTCGCGGTTGAACCCGCCGGTCCTCAAATCCTGGTCCCCTATCGCTGCGCCCCGACCCGACTGCACATGAACTCTAGCCAGTCTAGAGTCGGCCGGAATCGTCCACCGGGTCACAGCATGGCACCATGAACCGACGACTGACGGACGGACCGGGGAGGCAGCACCCGTGAGCACTGGCGACCGCAAGAACGGTGTGCCCACCACCGTGACCTCGATTCCGCTGGTGGATCCCCACGCCCCGAAGCCCGACCCGTCCATCGGCGACCTGGTCAAGGACGCGACCACCCAGGTCTCCACGCTTGTGCGCGCCGAAGTCGAATTGGCCAAGGCCGAGATCACCCGAGATCTCAAGAAGGGACTCACCGGCAGCGTCTTTTTCGTCCTGGCGCTGGTGGTGCTGTTCTACTCCACCTTCTTTTTCTTCTTCTTCCTCGCCGAACTGCTCGACACCTGGCTGTGGCGCTGGGCGGCGTTCCTCATCGTCTTCGGCATCATGGTGGTGGTCACGGCGCTGCTGGCGCTGCTGGGCTTCCTCAAGGTGCGGCGCATCCGCGGGCCGCGGCAGACCATCGAATCGGTCAAGGAGACCCGCGAGGCACTCACCCCCGGTCACGACAAGGCCGCCGGCAAGGCACTGGAGCCCAACGGCCGGCCGGCCACCGATCCGTCGGGCTGGTAGATGCGCCGCCGCCGCGGCGGCGGCGCGACCGCGGGCGGCCGCGGCCGTGACAAGCAGCCACCGCCCGACCCGTCGTTCGCCCGTATCGACGGTCCGTGGCGTCACCTGGACATACACGCCAACGGCATCCGGTTCCACGTCGTGGAAGCCGAGCCCAAGTCGAGCGAGCCTGCGGCCGAGACGGGGGTCGACCGGCCCCTGGTGATCCTGTTGCACGGGTTCGGCAGCTTCTGGTGGTCCTGGCGCCATCAACTTAAAGGTCTGAGCGGGGCCAGGGTGGTCGCCGTCGACCTGCGCGGATACGGGGGCAGCGACAAACCGCCACGCGGGTATGACGGCTGGACGCTGGCCGGCGACACCGCCGGGCTGGTGCGCGCGCTCGGCCACAAGGACGCCACGCTCGTCGGGCACGCCGACGGCGGTCTGGTGTGCTGGGCCACGTCGGTGCTGCACCCGCGGGCGGTCCGCGCGATCGCGGTGGTCAGCTCACCGCACCCGGTCGCACTGCGCGCATCCGCGCTCAGATGCCGCGATCAGGGCCGGGCGTTGTTGCCGTCGATGCTGCGCTACCAGGTGCCGATGTGGCCGGAGCGTGCGCTCACCCGCAACGACGGCGACGAGCTGGAGCGGCTGGTGCGCGGCCGGGCCAGTGAGAAATGGCTTGCCTCAGAGGATTTCTCGGAGACGATCGGCTACATGCGGCGGGCCATTCAGATCCCGTCCGCGGCCCACTCGGCGCTGGAGTACCAACGCTGGGCGGTGCGCAGCCAGCTGCGCGGGGAGGGCCGACGGTTCATGCGGTCGATGAAGAACCCGTTGCACGTCCCCGTTCTGCACCTGCGCGGCGACGCCGATCCCTACGTGCTCGCCGATCCGGTCTATCGCACGCAGCGCTTTGCACCTCACGGCCGGTACGTATCGATCGCCGGTGCCGGCCATTTCGGCCATGAGGAGGCACCGGGCGTGGTCAACGAGCAGATCGCACGCTTCCTGGCGCAGGTCTACATCCGCTGATCGGTCCGGGTGAACGCCTCGGGCGCCGGTCAGGCGACGCAGGCGCCGGTGGGTACCCGGGCGGTGTTGCCGATCTTGGCGAGTTGGCGTGCGACCTCGTCGGCGGTGAGCACGAATCCGGTGTCGGCGTTGTCGACGGCCGCGCCGAACACCACACCGAGCACCTTGCCGCTGCGGTTGATCATCGGGCCACCCGAATTCCCTTGCCGCACCGTCCCTCTGATGGTGTACACCTCGCGGGTCACGGTGGTGCTGCGGTAGATGTCGGGGCCTTGAAGCTCGATGATCTCGCGCACCCGGGCCGGGGTGGCCAGGAAGTCCCCGCCGCCGGGGTAACCCATGACCACGCCGTCGGTGCCGGTGGGCGCGGGAGTGTCGGCGAAGGCCAGCGGCGGCGCGGGGAGGTTGGGGACGTCGAGGATCGAGATGTCCGCGTCGGGGTCGTAGGAGACGACGTAGGCGTCGTAGGTCTGACCGTCGGATTCGACGGTGACGCTGTCCGCCCCGGCGACGACGTGCGCGTTGGACATCACCCGGCTGGGCGCGACGACGAATCCACTTCCCTCGAGCACCTTCTGGCAGCTCGGCGCCACGCCGCGGATCTTGACCACGCTGGGCCGGGCGATCTCGACGGCGGGGTCGGTGGCCAGCGCGGGGTCCGGCGTATCGACGGCGACGATGGGCGTGCGGCCGAAAGGCTGCAGCACTTCGGGCAGCCCCGAGGTGTCCAAAAGTCCGGACAGCCGGGCTGGCACGGACTTGAGCCACGGCGGTGCGACCTGGTCGACCTGCGCGAGCACCCGCGAACCCCGCACCGCCGCGGCCAGGTTCGGCTGATCGGTCGACGTCAGCGGGGACGCCAGCAGCCACGCCACCACCAGCACGGCGACCACCTGAAGGCCCACCCCGATGATCGAGTCCACGGTGCGCATGGCCCGGCTGCGGATGGCCCCACGGACCGCGCGTCCCAGCACCACGCCGGCGATCTCGCCGACCACCACCAGCGCGAGGATGAGGAACATCGTGGCGAACAGCTTGGTCCGCGGTCCGTCGATGTGGCTGACGACGTGCGGGGCCAGCAGGACGCCGGCGGCGGCGCCGAGGATCACCCCGACGAAGGACAGCAGCGAACCCAGCGCGCCGGAGCGCCATCCGGAGATGGCAGCGACGAACGCGATTACGAGGACGGCCAGATCAAGCCACTGCGACCATGTCATTGTTGGCTCTCACCGTAGCCGCTGTCGGCCCCCGGCATGGTCTTCCGCTCGCCGGACGACAGGCGCGCCGGGGGCCTGCCACCGCCAACCAGTGCCATCGCCTCGTCGAGTTCCCACACGTCGTTGGCGTTCCACGGCGTTGCCCAGCCCGCCACGTCCAGCATCGCCGAGATGACCTGCCCGGTGAATCCCCAGACGAGCATTTGGTTGAGGAGGAATGCAGGCCCGGCGTAATGGCGGATACCGCGATGAGCACTTGCGCGAGGCGCAGAAGGCGCAAAAGGCACGGCTGCGCGGTACACCATCATCCGGTTCTCCGGGTTGACGAAGGCGCGCACCGGCACCCGGGCCACGATCGCCGTCTCGGATTCGTCGATGACGGCCACCGGCCCGGGATCCGGGGAGTAGGCCAGCACGGGCACGACGTGAAAGCCGGATGGAGGGATGAACATCCGCTCCATAGTCGCCAGGGGGTGCAGCCGGCCGGTTTCCAGGCCGGTTTCCTCGCGCGCCTCCCGGAACGCGGTCGAGATCGGGCCTGCATCGCCGGGGTCGGTGGCGCCGCCGGGGAACGCCGCTTGACCGGCGTGGTGGCGCAGCGTCGAGGCGCGCACGGTGACCAGCAGGTCGGCGTCGTCGGGCAATCGGCCGGGCGGGGCTTCGGGCGCCCCGGAAAACAGCACGAGCACCGCGGCGTCGCGTCCGCTTCCCGTCTGCGCTGCCCTGGTGTTGGCCGCGGTGAACATCGCGAGCACCTCGGGAGGGACCCGGCGGCGGTAGGCACGCGGCACCGAATCGACGTTCTCGACCAACGGCCTGAGCCAGCCCGGCGCGGCGCCGGGGGCCAGCAGACCCCGTTCGCGCTTGGCGCTCACCCCGGCGCTCCCCTCTGTCGGCGGTGTCCCCTCCTCATGCCGGGTGACTCACCGCTGCGAGGGATCGATCGCCGCCGCGATCTCATCGGCGTTGGCGAACGAGCGCGGAAGGATCTGCGCAACCGTACCGTCTGGACGCAGCACCACCGTGGCTGGCATGACGTTGGGGACCTTCAGCGCCGCGGCGATCAATCGCCGCCCGTCCTGCAGGGTCGGCAACCGCACCCCTAGCTCGGCGAGGCGCAGCAACGCCGCGGTCTCGTTCTCGTCCTGATGGACGGTCACCACGGTCATGCTCGTGCCGACCCGCCGCTGGAACTCTGCCATCGCGGGCAGCTCGTCGGCGCACGGCCCACACCAGTACGCCCACAGGTTCAGCAGCACCGCCCGTCCGGCCAGCGCGGGTGCGACGTCGACCATCGAGCCGTCGCCCGCGCATTCGAGCACGATGCCACGCAGCTCCTGCGGGCCGGGCTCCGTTGCCGGCGCCGGGCACGGCATCAGGTCGGCCTTGGCCCGCGGCCCCGCCAAGGCCTCGGGGGTGTCGGCGTCACGGTGGTCGCGGGCCCGCCCCGGACCCCCTCCGGATGGTGTGTCCCCGTCCGATCCGAGCTGCATCGCCAATGCGACGACGAGGGCCACCACCACGGCCAGCACCGCCACCGTCCAGCGGATCGACGTGCTCATCAGATCGGTCAGAGGCCGGCCAGGGCCAGCAGATGCTCAGTTTCTGGCCCCTTGACCAGCGCGGCGGCCGTCGGCGGGTCGGTGGGGCCGATGCCGAACGACGGGCAGTCCTTGGCCAGCACGCATACGCCGCACGCGGGCTTGCGGGCGTGGCAGACCCGGCGGCCGTGGAAGATCACCCGGTGGCTGAGCAGCGTCCATTCGCTTCGTTCGATGAGGGCGCCGACGGCGTACTCGACCTTGACCGGGTCCTCCTCGGCGGTCCAGCGCCAGCGGCGCACCAGCCGCCCGAAATGGGTGTCGACGGTGATGCCCGGGATGTCGAAGGCGTTGCCGAGGATGACGTTGGCCGTCTTACGGCCCACGCCGGGCAGCGTGACCAGCTCCTCCATGGTGGCGGGTACCTGGCCGCCGAAACGTTCCACGAGTTCCTGGCCCAGCCGGATCAGGGAGTTGGCCTTGGTGCGGTAGAAGCCGGTGGGCCGGACCATCTCCTCGAGTTCAGCCCGGTCGGCGGTGGCGTAGTCCAGGGCGGTGCGGTACTTCCTGAACAGCGTGGGTGTCGTCAGATTGACGCCCTTGTCGGTGCTCTGCGCCGACAGGATGGTCGCCACCGTGAGCTCCAGCGGATTGGTGAAATCGAGTTCGCAGTAGACGTGTGGAAATGCCTGCGATAGGGCGCGATTCATGCGCCGGGCGCGCCGGACCAGACCCAGGTGGGTTTCGGTGTCCCACTTGCGGGCGGCGGCACCGCGCCGGGCCGGTTTCGGATTCGCCGGTTTGCCGGCCGAGGACGCGTCGACGCTCACGCCCGCAAGCCTACTGAGCGGGTACGACAGTGCCGGCCCGAAGGGACGGCGGACCGGGAACAATTCGTGATCGCGATGAGATCTTGGAAGTGTTTACTTCACCCTTGTGTCCTGGTTGCTCGTTGCCTGCATCCCCGGGCTGCTGATGCTGGCAACGTTCGGGCTCGCGCGGATCGAGGCCAGTCTCACCCGCGACACCATCTCACCCGCCGACGTCGCGGAGTTCCTTCACCAGGCAGGTGTCGACGACGTGGGGGCGTTGTCCGAGGAGGGCGCACCCCGGCGGCATCCGGACCGCGACGACGAACCCACCACCGACGCCCTGCCCATCACCGCTGAGGAGACGCTGCTGCCCACGCGGGCATATGTGCAGCACCGGCGAAATCCACAGTTTCAGCCGACTCAACATGCCAATCGTGTGTAGCGTTGGCTAGTCCGCAGCGGGCCTACCTCTACACTTGTCACGCAAATCTGGTAGAGGCTGGTCAGCGCATTTCACACCAGCCGAGAGCTTAAGAGGGGCAACGTGGACGAGATCCTGGCCAGGGCCGGAATCTTCCAGGGGGTCGAACCCAGCGCCGTATCCGCGCTGACCAAACAGCTGCAGCCCGTCGACTTCCCGCGGGGGCATACGGTGTTCGCCGAAGGCGAGCCCGGCGATCGGCTGTACATCATCATCTCGGGCAAGGTGAAGATCGGCCGGCGATCACCGGACGGCCGGGAGAACCTGCTCACGATCATGGGGCCGTCGGACATGTTCGGTGAGCTGTCGATATTCGACCCCGGACCGCGGACGTCGAGCGCCACCACCATCACCGAGGTGCGTGCGGTATCGATGGACCGCGACGCGCTGCGCGCCTGGATCGCGGACCGCCCGGAGATCGCCGAACAGCTCCTTCGGGTGCTGGCCCGCCGGCTGCGCCGCACCAACAACAACCTTGCCGACCTCATCTTCACCGACGTTCCCGGCCGGGTCGCCAAGCAGCTGCTCCAGCTCGCCCAGCGGTTCGGTACGCAGGAGGGCGGCGCGCTTCGCGTCACGCACGACCTGACGCAGGAGGAGATCGCGCAGCTCGTCGGCGCCTCCAGGGAGACCGTCAACAAGGCGCTCGCCGATTTCGCCCACCGCGGCTGGATCCGGTTGGAGGGCAAGAGCGTGCTGATCTCGGACTCCGAGCGATTGGCGCGCCGAGCGAGGTAACGAGCGAGCATCCAGCCGCGAGCGAGGTAACGAGCGAGCATCCAGCCGCGAGCGAGGTAACGAGCACGTCGATCTCGGCGCCAACGCATCGGCCGAGGCTAACGCGTCGGCCGAGAGGGTCAGGTGGACAGCCGAAGGTACTCCAGCTGGGCCTGGACGGACCACTCGGCAGCGCTCCACAGCTTCTCGTCCACGTCGGTGTATACGTGCGAGACGATCTCGCGGGCCGTGGCGTCCTCCCCGAGCGCGGCCAGCGCGTCGCGCACCTGATCGAGCCGTTCCTGGCGGTGGGCGAGGTACATGGACGTCACGTCGTTCAGGTCCGTCAGGTCGGGCCCGTGGCCGGGCAGGACCGCACGCCTGCCCAGGCCCTGCAGCCGCCGCAGGGATTCCAGGTACTGCCCGAGGTTGCCGTCCTCGGTGGCGATGACGGTGGTACCCCGGCCCAGTACCGTGTCCGCGGTCAGGACGGCGTCGTCGAGCACGAACGACACCGAGTCCGCGGTGTGCCCTGGCGTGGCCATGACCGTGATCCGCACGCCCGCAGCGTCGATGACCTCGCCGTCGGTGAGCGGGACGCCCCCGCGGCCGCGAAGGAATCCGCTGCCGACCGACCGCACCGGCGCACCCGTCAACTCGACGATCTTGTCGATGCCGCCGGTGTGATCCTCGTGCCGGTGGCTGATCAGCACCAGCGCAACAGTGCCCAGTTCAGAGATTCTGGCAATATGGCCGTCGTCCGCGGGCCCCGGGTCGACGACGACGATCTCGTCGCTGCGCGGCCCGCGCAACACCCAGGTGTTGGTGCCCTCCAGCGTCATCAGGCCGGGGTTGTCGCACAGCAGCACCGACGCGGTATCGGTGACCGGCCGCAGCACGCCGTACGCGGGGTGCTGCGGGCCGCCCGGCCGGCTACCCGACTTCTGCCCGATCATCGCTCACGCGACCTCCGCTGAATCGTCGCTCACGCGACCTCCGCTGAATCGTCGCTCACGCGACCTCCGCTGAATCGTCGCTCACGCGACCTCGACAATGATTTCGACCTCCACCGGAGCGTCCAGCGGCAACTCGGCGACACCTACGGCAGACCGCGCGTGTCTACCCGCGTCACCGAAGACCTCACCGAACAGCTCCGACGCGCCGTTGACGACCCCTGGCTGACCATGAAACCCGGGCGCCGACGCCACGAATCCGACCACCTTCACAACACGCGTGATGGAATCGATTCCGGCCAGCGCGTGCACGGCGGCCAGCGCGTTGAGCGCAGACACCCGTGCCAGTGACTTACCCTGCTCAGGGGAAATCTCGCCGCCGACCTTTCCTGTCGCGGGCAGGCTGCCTGCCACCATCGGCAGCTGCCCCGAGGTGTAGACGAGGTTGCCCGTGCGCACCGCCGGGATGTAGGCCGCCAGGGGTGCGACGACGTCGGGCAGTTCGATTCCCAGCTCCGCCAACCGCTCCGAGGCGGTCACTTCACGCGCTTCAGGTAGGCGACGTGCTGTTCACCGGTCGGACCCGGCAGCACCGACACCAGCTCCCAGCCGTCCTCCCCCCACTGATCGAGAATCTGTTTGGTCACATGGGTCAGCAACGGAACTGTGGCGTACTCCCACCGGGTCGGTTCGCTCATAGGCTGAGCTTATCTGGCGGCGGTGAGCACTTGGCTAGCATGCAGGTGTGCCCCCCACACAGAACGGCCCCCAGCGAGTCGGCTGGCCCTCACGCCTGACCAAGGCGCGACTGCACTTCGTGACGGGTAAGGGGGGAACCGGCAAATCCACCATCGCGGCGTCGCTGGCCCTTGCACTTGCCGCGGGCGGACGGAAGGTGCTGCTGGTCGAGGTCGAAGGGCGGCAGGGCATCGCTCAGCTGTTCGACGTGCCCCCGCTGCCCTATCAAGAGGTCAAGATCGCAACGGCGGACGGCGGTGGCCAGGTCAACGCACTGGCGATCGACATCGAGGCGGCGTTCCTCGAGTACCTTGACATGTTCTACAACCTCGGTCTGGCAGGGCGCGCCATGCGCCGCATCGGCGCGGTTGAGTTCGCGACGACGATCGCCCCCGGCCTGCGTGACGTGCTACTCACCGGCAAGATCAAAGAGATCGTCACGCGCAACGACAAGCCCGATAAGGCGGGCAAGCGATCGGTGTACGACGCGGTCGTGGTGGACTCGCCGCCCACGGGACGCATCTCGCGATTCCTCGACGTCACCAAGGCGGTATCGGACCTCGCCAAGGGCGGCCCCGTGCATTCCCAGGCCGAGGGCGTGGTGAAGCTGCTGCATTCCGACCTGACCGCCGTTCATCTGGTGACGCTGCTGGAGGCGCTGCCGATGCAGGAGACGCTGGAAGCGATCGACGAACTGAGCGAATTAGGCCTTCCCATCGGCAGTGTGATCGTGAACCGCAACATCCCGGCGTATCTGTCGCCCAACGACCTGACCAAGGCCGCCGAGGGCGACATCGACGCCGACGCCGTGCGCGCCGAGCTGGCCACCGCGGGAATCACCTTGTCCGACAGTAACTTTGCCGGTCTACTCACCGAAGCCATCCAACACTCCACCCGCATCACGGCGCGCGCGCAGAGCGCCGAGCAACTCGACTCCATCGAAGTGCCCCGCCTCGAGCTACCCGCTCTGCCCGACGGTGTGGACCTGGGCAGCCTGTACGAACTGGCGGAATCGCTGGCCCAGCAGGGCGTGCGATGAGAAAGGGAATCCGATGAGCGCCACCGCACCGGGCCTGGACATGGGTTCGATCCTGGCCGACACCGCCAACCGCGTCATCGTGTGCTGCGGCGCGGGCGGCGTCGGCAAGACCACCACCGCCGCCGCGATGGCCTTGCGTGCCGCCGAGTACGGCCGCACCGTCGTGGTGCTGACCATCGACCCGGCCAAACGGCTCGCGCAGGCGCTGGGCATCAAGGATCTCGGCAACTCACCGCAGCGGGTGCCGCTGGCGCCCGAGGTGTCCGGGGAACTGCACGCGATGATGCTCGATATGCGCCGCACGTTCGACGAGATGGTGGTCCAGTATTCGGGACCCGATCGCGCAGAAGCGATTCTGGACAACCAGTTCTATCAAACCGTGGCAACCTCCCTGGCGGGCACGCAGGAGTACATGGCGATGGAGAAGCTCGGCCAGCTGCTGGCCGAGGACAGGTGGGACCTGGTGGTCGTCGACACTCCTCCGTCGCGCAACGCACTGGACTTTCTCGACGCACCCAAGCGGCTCGGCAGCTTCATGGACAGCAGGCTATGGCGGCTGTTGTTGGCGCCGGGCCGGGGCATCGGCAGGCTGGTGACCGGCGCGGTCGGGCTGGCGATGAAGGCGTTGTCGACGGTCCTCGGTTCGCAGATGCTGGCCGACGCGGCGAGTTTCGTGCAGTCACTGGATGCGACCTTCGGCGGTTTCCGGGAGAAAGCCGACCGCACCTACGAGTTGCTCAAGCGCCGGGGTACCCAGTTCGTGGTGATCTCGGCCGCGGAGCCCGACGCCCTGCGTGAGGCGTCGTTCTTCGTCGACCGGCTCTCCCAGGAGCGGATGCCGATGGCCGGCCTGATCTTCAACCGCACCCACCCCACCCTGTCGAGCCTGAACGCCGACAAGGCCGCCGACGCCGCTGATCAGTTAGCCGCGTCGGATGCGGAGTCCTTGACCGCGGCGGTATTGCGCATTCATGCCGACCGGGCACAGACGGCCAAAAGGGAGGTCCGGCTACTGTCACGATTCACCGGCGCCAACCCGCACGTACCGATTGTCGGGGTGCCGTCGCTTCCGTTCGACGTTTCCGACCTCGAGGCGCTGCGGGCAATCGCCGACCAGATCACCGGCGTCGCCGAACCGGCCTAGCGGGAGCCCCGAAAGGGTTTGCTCAGACTGCGCTGCGATGTTTGCGCTGAGCGCTGAAGAACTCCGCCCAGGAAACGACTTCGGGATGCTGTTTGAGGAGGGCCCGGCGCTGCCGTTCGGTCATCCCGCCCCAGACACCGAACTCCACCCGATTGTCGAGCGCGTCGGCCCCACATTCGAGGATCACCGGGCAGTGGCGGCAGATCACGGCGGCTTTGCGCTGGGCGGCACCGCGGACGAACAACTCGTCGGGATCGGCCTGCCTGCACCGTGCCTGGGACACCCACGCGATCCGGGCTTCGGCTTCGCCGTGTACGACGCTTTGGGTGGCGGGATTCGCGGCAGTCTTCCGGGTGGCGGGCCGAGTAACTGACATCAGCGATCCCTTCGTTCCAACCGTCGCGACGACGGCGAGCCCTCCGGTGTAGAACGCCGATGCGATCTACGCCACATTGCGCCAGAAGTGTTACCTGGATCGCACTGCATGTCCAAGCTAGGTGGTCAGGGGCCATTTACGCAACAGTTTGCGACGCACTATTTTGGGACGACCGTGCCGTCTGATCATCTTGGCGGATAATGGGCGGTTCCGCGCACCGCGGCGGGGGCTGGCGGAGATGTCCTCAGACGCCTGTCCCGGGATTCGCACCCACGGCGTCAGTACTCTATACCCATGCCGGAACGCCCGCCCACAGCCGTCACCGTCATCAAGCTTGCCTGGTGCTGCTTGCTGGCGAGCGTGCTCATGGCAGCGCTGATGTTCCCTGTCGTGGGGGGATTCGGCCTGATGTCCAATCGCGCTTCCGACGTCGTTGCCAATGGTTCGGCCGCGCTCGTCGAGGGCGACATCCCACAGGTGTCGACGATGGTCGACTCGAAGGGCAATACGATCGCGTGGCTGTACTCTCAGCGCCGCTTCGAGGTGTCCAGTGAACAGATCGCGAACACGATGAAGCTCGCGATCGTCTCGATCGAGGACAAGCGGTTTGCCGAACACAACGGCGTCGACTGGCAGGGCACGCTGACCGGGCTCGCTGGCTACCTTCGCGGCGACCTGGACACCCGCGGCGGGTCGACACTCGAACAGCAGTATGTGAAGAACTATCAGCTCCTGGTGATCGCCCAGACCGACTCCGAGAAGCGCGCGGCGATCGAGACCACCCCGGCCCGCAAGCTGCGCGAGATCCGGATGGCGCTCACCCTCGACAAGACGTTCGCCAAGCCGGAGATACTCACCCGCTACCTGAACCTGGTGTCGTTCGGCAACGGCGCGTACGGCATTCAGGACGCCGCGCAAACCTACTTCGGCGTGAATGCCTCGCAGCTGAACTGGCACCAGGCCGCCCTGCTGGCCGGCCTGGTGCAGTCGACGAGCACGCTGAACCCCTACACCAACCCCGACGGCGCACTGGCGCGGCGCAACCTCGTGCTCGACACCATGATGGAGAACCTGCCCGACGAGGTCGACGCGCTGCGTGCGGCCAAGGAACAGCCGCTGGGGATCCTGCCGCAGCCCAACGAATTGCCACGCGGTTGCATCGCGGCCGGCGACCGGGCGTTCTTCTGTGACTACGTGCTGGACTATCTGGCCCGCGCGGGTATCAGTAAGGAACAGGTCGCCAAGGGCGGCTATCTGATCAAGACGACGCTGGACCCGGATGTGCAGGCGACGGTGAAGCAGGCGATCAACGCCTTCGCCAGCCCCGACGCCAACGGCATCGCCAGCGTGATGAACGTGATCAAGCCGGGTAAGGAGTCCCACCCCGTCCTGGCCATGGCGTCCAACCGCACCTATGGTCTCAACGGCGACGCCGAAGAAACCATGCAGCCGCAGCCGTTCTCGCTGGTCGGCGATGGAGCGGGATCGATCTTCAAGATCTTCACCACCGCGGCAGCCCTGGAGATGGGGCTGGGGATCAATGCACAGCTGGATGTTCCCGCGCAGTTCCAGGCGAAGGGGCTCGGCAGCAGCGATACCCCCGGCTGCCCCAAGGAGACCTGGTGCGTCAAGAACGCCGGTGGCGGGTACCGCGGGTCGATGAGCGTCACCGACGCCCTGGCGACGTCGCCGAACACGGCGTTCGCCAAGCTGATTTCGCAGGTCGGCGTGCCGCGCGCGGTCGACATGGCGGTACGGCTGGGTCTGCGGTCCTACGCCCTGCCGGGCACGGCGCGCGACTACGACCCGGAGAGCAACGAAAGCCTGGCCGACTTCGTCAAACGGCAGAACATCGGGTCGTTCACCCTCGGCCCGATCGAGGTCAACGCGCTGGAGTTGTCGAATGTGGCGGCGACGCTGGCCTCCGGCGGCACCTGGTGCCCACCCGATCCCATCGACACGGTCTTCGACCGCGCCGGCAACGAGGTGGCCGTCACCACCGAAACCTGTGATCAGGCGGTACCGGAGGGTTTGGCGAACACCCTGGCCAACGCCATGAGCAAGGATGACGCCGGCGGAGGTACCGCGGCTGGTGCCGCAGGTTCGGTGGGCTGGGATCTGCCGATGTCGGGCAAGACGGGCACCACCGAGGCGCATCGCTCGTCGGGTTTCCTCGGCTTCACCAACCAGTACGCGGCCGCGAACTACATCTATGACGACTCGCCCAACCCCGGTGAGTTGTGTTCATTTCCGCTGCGTCAGTGCGGGGACGGAAACCTGTTCGGAGGCAACGAACCGGCCCGCACCTGGTTCCGCGCGATGAAACCGATCGCGTCGAGCTTCGGCGAGGTGAAGCTGCCACCCACCGACCCGCGTTTCGTCGACGGCGGACCCGGCTCGCAGGTGCCCAGCGTGGCCGGGCTAAGCCAGGACACCGCCAGGCAGCGCCTGAAGGACGCCGGATTCCAGGTCGCCGACCAGGCGACCCCGGTGAGCAGCGGGTCACGGTACGGCACGGTGCTGGGTACCTCGCCCAGCGGGCAGACGATCCCCGGATCGATCATCACGATTCAGATCAGCAACGGAATCCCGCCCGCACCTCCGCCACCGCCGCCTGCGGCCCCGCCGCCGCCGGGCGGGCCGCCGCCACCGCCGGGCCAAACGATCGTCGAGATCCCGGGGCTTCCGCCGATCACCGTGCCGATACTCGGGCCGCCCCCGCCACCTCCGCCACCGCCTCCGCCACCCCCGTGATCGGCGGGTGGGCGATGGCCAGTGGCAGTAGGCTGCGTGGCATGTCCGACACGCCACGATCGTCGACCTCGGTCACGATGCTCAAGAACGCCGCGGCCGTTTCCGTCGGGTCGCTGGTCGCGGGGATCGGCTACGCCTCGCTGATCGAGCGGAACGCATTCGTGGTGCGCGAGGTGACGATGCCGGTGCTCACCCCAGGGTCGTCTCCGCTGCGGGTGCTGCACATCAGCGACATCCACATGCGGCCCGGTCAGCGGCGCAAGCAAAGCTGGCTGCGGGAGCTGGCGCGGTGGGAGCCGGACCTGGTGGTCAACACCGGTGACAATCTGGCGCATCCGCGGGCGGTGCCGGCCGTGGTGCAGACGCTCGGCAATCTGCTATCCGTTCCCGGCGTCTTCGTGTTCGGCAGCAACGACTATTTCGCCCCTCGGCTCAAGAACCCCGCGGCGTATCTGACCAATCCGGAGCAGCGCCGGCACGGGTTGCCGCTGCCGTGGCAGGACCTGCGAGCGGCGTTCACCGAGCGCGGCTGGCTGGATCTGACGCACACCCGCCGCGAAATCGAGGTGGCGGGGCTGCGGATCGCCGCCGCCGGGGTGGACGATCCGCATCTGTCCCGCGACCGCTACGAGACGATCGCCGGGCCGGCCGACGCGACCGCGAACCTGGCTCTGGGCCTGACGCACTCCCCCGAGCCGCGGGTCCTCGACCGGTTCGCGGCCGACGGCTACCAGCTGGTGATGGCGGGCCACACCCACGGCGGGCAGCTGTGCCTGCCGTTCTACGGCGCCATCGTCACGAACTGCGACCTGGACCGGTCACGCGTCAAGGGGGCGTCGCGATGGGGTGCCACCATGGCGTTGCACGTGTCGGCGGGGATCGGCACATCGCCGTTCGCGCCGCTGCGGTTCTGCTGCCGCCCGGAAGCCACGTTGCTGACGCTGGTGGCCGCTCCGATCGGTGGTCACGACGCGGGCGAGCGAGAGGGCCGATCGCATCCGAGCGTCTCGGCGAGATGACGTCGCGCGAGCATCCCCTGAGGGGGTCTCCAGCGCCGCTTCGCCGATGAGCGCGCGGTCTGACGCCGCGCGATACCGCCCGCGTGACTGGGCGGACAACGCCGTCAGGTTGATCGAAGCCGACGCCCGGCGCAGCGCCGACACCCATCTGCTGCGCTATCCGCTGCCGAAGGCGTGGTGCGGCCGGGTGGACCTGCAGCTCTATCTCAAGGACGAATCCACGCACATCACGGGCAGCCTCAAACACCGGCTTGCCCGGTCACTGTTCCTGTACGGGCTGTGCAATGGATGGATCGGCGAGAACACCACGGTGGTCGAGGCGTCGTCGGGGTCCACGGCGGTTTCGGAGGCCTATTTCGCCGCGCTGCTCGGCCTGCCGTTCATCGCGGTGATGCCGTCGTCGACGAGCACCGCGAAGATCGCGCTGATCGAGTCTCAAGGCGGCCGTTGCCATTTCGTCGCCGAATCGTCACAGGTCTACGCCGAGGCGCAGCGCCTGGCCGACGAGACCGGCGGGCATTATCTCGACCAGTTCACCAACGCCGAGCGGGCGACGGACTGGCGCGGCAACAACAACATCGCCGAGTCGATCTTCTACCAGATGCGCGACGAACCCCACCCCGTCCCGCAATGGGTCGTCGTCGGCGCGGGCACCGGCGGCACCAGCGCCACCATCGGACGCTACATCCGCTACCGCAGACACCGCAGCAGGCTGTGTGTCGTCGATCCCGACAATTCGGCGTTCTTCCCCGCCTACGCGCAGGGACGCGGGGACGTTGTCACCGGGAAGTCGTCACGCATCGAGGGGATCGGGCGTCCGCGGGTGGAGCCGTCGTTCCTGCCGAATGTGGTGGACCGGATGATCGCGGTGCCCGACGCCGCGTCGGTGGCGGCTGCCTGGCATGCCAGCGCAGTGCTTGGCCGCCGGGTCGGGCCGTCGACCGGCACCAACCTATGGGGCGCGTTCAGCCTGCTGGCCGAGATGCTCGCTCAGGGTGTCAGCGGCTCCGTGGTCACCTTGCTCGCCGACAGCGGCGATCGCTACGCCGAAACCTACTTCGACGGCGAGTGGCTGGCCAGCCAGGGGCTGGACGCGTCGGCGTCGGCCGAGGTACTCGCGGAGTTCGAGCGCTCCGGACGCTGGCCGTCATGATCGTGGCCTGGGTGCTCCTCGCCCGCGACCGGTCCGTCGGCGGTGACGAACAGCCAGAGTGCCGCGAGGGCAAAGAACCCGCCGTAGAGTGCGGCGCCCAACCCCGTCATCGCGTCCTCGCTTCCTCGTTCACGTGCGTTCAGTGTGTACAACGCCACCGACAAGCCACTTCCATCCCGATGGCCGCCGCGAGATCTGCGTCGGGGTCGTGGCCCGTCTTGCCAGCAGCCCTGGCGCAGACGTCGGCGACAAAGCCATTTGGCTTCACCCCGGCCCCGTGCGATACGCTGTCGTGGCTTCACGCGGGGTGTGGCGCAGCTTGGTAGCGCGCTTCGTTCGGGACGAAGAGGTCGTGGGTTCGAATCCCGCCACCCCGACTCGTGTTTATGCAGGTAAAGGGCTTCGACTGGTCGATCCGGTCGGGGCCCTGTTTCCGTGTAGGTTCGCACTCGTGCCACTGGCACCGTCTACGTCACGGTCGGTATGAGCCCGGTGTAAGCCGGTTCAGCGGATGTAGACCTCGCCGCCGGTGGGGTATCCGCCGCCGGTGGTGGCGATGTGGACGTGGTCGTAGTGCCCGGACGCCGAACCTCGACGCCCCTCGCGGGTGTACAGCGCGCCACGCCAGATCAGGTTCTCCAGCCCGAAGCGGTCCGCGTTCTTCAACGTATACGCGACGATCTGGTTGCCCAGCGCGATGCCGGCGGCGCTGTTGTAGTCGGGGATCATCACGTCGATCGCCAGGCCGTTGGGATGCCACCTCAGCGCATCCGGCCGGACACCGCCGATGTTACGGATCTCGGGGAACACCGCACTGATGCTGCGGGCGGCCTGGATGGTCCTGATCTGCAGGCCCCGCTCCGGCGCCACGCCTGCGGGTACCACGCGCGGAAGGGCCTCACGCTGCGCGACCCGCCATCGCGACGCCACCTGTTGGACAGGGACGGCGCCCGCGACCGAAATGGACGGCATCGATGTCGCGGCGACGATCTCGACGCAGCACGGCCGTGGAGCGTCGGGGGCAAACGTCTTCACGGAGGCCTGCACCGAAGTCTCAAGCGAGGTCTCCACCGAAGTCTCAAGCGAGGCCTCCGCCGGTTTCGCCTGCGGGGCAGGGAGCGGTTTCACGTCGGCTGCTGCAGCCAGAAGGGCAGCGACGGGGGCGGTGATCGCAGCCAGAACAGCCGGCGAGACTCGCCGGTTTCTGGGCATCTCATGCCTACCCACAGAGAGCACCCTAAAAGCAAAACGCGAAATCTACAGAACTGTTCCATGGATTGATCGCAGGCAAGGCGACAACGGCGGCCACAATCACCGGCCTATCCGCCCCAGCGGCAGCGGCAGCATGCACCCACACAGCGGTTGCCTTCACAAACTTCCGCGATGCCAGGGCCTATCGCGCCGGGCGACGTCCGACCAGCTCAAACGACTCTGTCCAACACACAACCCGGCCCACCGGGCGGACGCCGGTGAGTTTGCCCCGACCACCCGGACCGGCGGTCCGAAGACGACGGATCGGCGGGCGGAAGTCGATCTCGTCACATCGGGCCCCGACGACACAGCATTTACCCATTGAACATATGGCCAATTTGCTGGTCATAGGTATAAAATCTTGACCATGCGGCCAGTCGAGGACATCACCTCACGCGCCCGCATCAGGGATGCGGCGATGCGCCTGTTCGCCGAGCGGGGCGCCCAGCCCACCACCATTCGGGCGGTCGCCCAGGAGGCCGGCGTGACGCCGGGCCTGGTGTCCCACCACTTCGGCTCCAAGCAGGGATTGCGGGAGGCGTGTGATGCCTACGTGCTCGACTATCTGCGCGAGCTGCTGCACCAGGCGGTCGACGAGGGCCGGGTCGGTGATCCCGCGTTCATCGGCGCGACGTACCGCAGCGTCGCGCCGGTCTTCGCCTATCTCGCGCACGCCTTCGTCGACGGCTCCGCGACCGCCGAGACCCTGTTCGACCTTATGGTCACGATGACCGAGGACTATCTCGCCGAGCATCCCCCGCAGCCGCCGGCCACCCGGTCGGACACCCGCACCCAGGCCGCCGTCCTGGTCGCCATGCGCCTGGGCATCTGGGTGCTGCACGGCCACCTCGCCCGCGCACTGGGCACCGAAGGCGCGACGCCGCAGTTCTTCTCCCGGGTGGCCATGGCCGAATTGGACATCATCTCAGCCGATTTCGCCGGCGCCGACCTGATGAATCTTGCGCAGGCCGGCATCGACGGCTTTGAAGGGAAGTGAGACAGTGCATCTCGAACAGGTCGACCTGACGGGAGCGCAGCAGACCGCGCTCGCCACGCTGTACGGCAAGGCGATGGACTTCGAGAAGAAGGACTCGGTCTTGCAGGACCGGAAGGCGCATGAGGCGTTTGAGCGCCTCGACTACGACTTCACCAGACTGCGTACCCGCGGCACCGACTACACCGCACTCGGCGTGCGCGCCAAGGCGTATGACACCTGGGCGCAGCAGTATCTCGACGACCATCCGGACTGCACGGTGCTACACCTGGGCTGCGGTCTGGACACCCGCGTCTACCGGATCGACCCGCCGACGTCTGTGCGCTGGTACGACGTCGATATGCCTGACGTCATCGAGCTGCGCAGGCGGCTGTTTCCGCAGCGCAGCGGCACGCACCTGGTCGCGTCCTCCGTCACCGATCCGCACCTGCTCGACGACATCGCAGGCGACACAGCGGTTCTCGTCATCGCCGAGGGACTGACCCCATATCTGCGGGCGGTTGACGGGCTGGCGATGCTGCGCCGGATCACCGAGCACTTTCCCGCCGGCGAGATGCTGCTCGACGGCTACGGCCGCTGGGGTGTGTGGCTTCTGCAACGCTATGGGTGTGTCAAAGCCTCAGGCGCACAGATACATTGGCATATCGATGACCCGGGTGAAGTCGAGCGCGCAGTCCCCGGCCTTCACCTCGACCGCGAACTGTGGTATCCATGCGCCCCCGGGATGGAGCGACACTACTCGCGGCTGTCCCGATGGATGCTGCGCGCGGTCTACCACATCACCCCGCTACGCCGGCTTGGCCGCCCCCTGCGCTTCCGCTTCGGAACGGCCCCTTTGGCATGCTCAGAGCATGACACGCTGGTACCCCCTGGAACCCGCTGACGCAGACTTCCTGCAGTCCGCGCCCCACATCATCCGAATCGAGAAGCATTTCGCGGCCCCACCTCAGCGGGTGTGGGAATCACTCGCGTCCGACGAATCCATCAAAGCGTGGGGATCGTCGGTAACCCACCTGACCTGGCGCACCGCGCGCCCGTTCGGCGTCGGCACCACCCGCGAAGTGGCGCTGGCGCCCGGTGTGCTGCGGGTACGGGAACGCTTCTTCCGCTGGGAGGAGGGCCGTCGCTACTCGTTCAGCGTCTACGAGGCGAACCTGCCCGTCCTGCGCCGGTTCGCCGAGGACTACGCGGTGGACGCCGACGGCGACGGCACCCGATTCACCTGGACCGTCGCGATCGAGCCCAAGGGACCGCTGACACTGCCCTTCCGGCCGCTGGTGCCCGTGCTCAGGAGGGTGTTCGGGCGCACGGCCGCCGACGGTCAGCGCTATTTCGCCAGGCAGGCCTGACACCCGATTAAGGTGAGCGCCCATGACCCCGGCCAACTGTGACAACGCCAGCTGGATGGCGGACCTGCTGGCATTCGAGCGCCACGGTGACACGTTCGTCGCCGCCCAGGCCGCTGGCAGCGGAGACCGCGACCGGCTGTTCGGCGGCCAGATCGCGGCGCAGGCGCTCGGCGCGGCGGGCGCCACCGTCGACCCCGACAAGCGCCCCCAATCGCTGCACGCCTACTTCATCCGCGCCGGACGATTCGCCACCGAAGTCGAATTCCAGGTCGAACGCACCCGGGACGGCCGGTCCTTCGACACCCGCCGGGTGACCGCCGTGCAGGGCGACGCCGCCATCCTGGAAATGATCGCGTCCTTCCACCGGCCCGAACCGGCCGCGGACTGGCAGCCGTCGGATCCGCCGTCGCTCGAATTCTCCGACACCGCCCCGAAAGTCACCGCGTTCAAGGTCGCCGAACGGTTCGAGATCCGCACGGCGGCAGGCGACGACACGGGCGATTTCGCGGTGCCGCCGTACTGGGTGAGGACGCGTGATCCGATCGAGGACGACCCGCTGATCCGGGCGTGCACACTGGCGTTCGTGTCCGATCTCGGGCCGGTGCCGGCGGCGCGGCCACCGGGCACCCGACTGGACATACCGTTCGGTTTTGCCGCCAGCCTCGACCACTCCGTGTGGTTCCACCGCCCGTATCTGCCCGCCCAGTGGCATCGGTACGAAGTGCGCCGGGTGAACAACGGCGACGCCCGCGGGCTCGTCGTCGGATCGCTCTACGACGAGGCCGGTTCGCTGGTGGCCAGCATGGCACAAGAGGCGCTCTGGCGGCCCTAGCGCTCAGGACGCACCACTGCTGGCGCTACGCAGCGTCGTGAGCAGAGGTTCGGCCGCCTCCTTGAGGAACGCGTCCTGGCTGTCGCCGCCGACCTGAACCAGCGCGACATCGGTGAAGCCGGCGGCCCAGTACCTGCTGACCGCCTCGACGATCGCGTCGAGATCCGGACCGCACGGGATCGCGGCCGCGGTGTCCTCCGGCCGTACGAACTGCGTCGCACCGGCGAAACCCGCCGTCGTCGGCAGATCCGAGTTGACCGCCCAGCCACCGGCGAACCACCGGAACTGCTCATGGGCCCGCTCGACGGCGGCGTCCCGGTCGGGATCCCAGCAGATGGGGATCTGCCCGATCACCCGCACCCCGCCCGGCAGTCCGGTCGCACGACGGGCGTCGTGCCAGGCCGCCACCAGCTCCTTGTCGGGTTCGACGGCGATCAGGTGATCGGCCAGCGGTGCGAACGTCCGCACCGAGCGTTCACCGGATACCGCGGCGGCGATGCCCACCGGCACCTCCGGCACATCCCACAGCCGGGCCGAATCGACGGTGAAGTACTCACCCCGCCAGTCGACGATCTCCCCGGTGAACAGTTCCCGGATGATCTGGATCGCCTCGCGCAGCATGTCGTGGCGGCGCCCGACGGTCGGCCAGCCCCCGCCGACCACGTGTTCGTTGAGGTTCTCGCCGCTGCCCAGCCCAAGGGTGAAGCGTCCGTCGGCGAGGAGCTGCAGGGTGGCGGCCTGCTGCGCGACGATCGCCGGGTGGTAACGCATGGTCGGGCACGTCACGTAGCTGAACAGCTCGACCTTGTCCGTCACGTGCGCGACGGCGCCCAGGGTGGTCCACGCGTGGGGCGCGTGGCCCTGCGCCGCCAGCCACGGCGAATAGTGGTCGCTACAGACCTCGAAGTCGAAGCCGGCGCGTTCGGCCCACGCGGCGTGGCGCACCAGGTCCTTGGGGCCGCTCTGTTCGGTCATCAGGGTGTAGCCGAAGCGGGTCATACGCTTCGGGTACCCGGCGCCCCGGCAGCAAAACAGCGGCTACAACCTTTCCCGCACCGCCGCTGAGAGTCGCGCGCCGTCGGCCTTGCCCGCGGCGATCGCGGTCGCGGCCTTCATCACCTGGCCCATCTGCCGCGGGGTGGGCCGCTCCCCGATCTCCTCAGCCACCTGCGCGATCGCGGTGTCCACGACGTCGGCCACCTCCGCATCGGTCAGCGGGGTCGGCAGGTACTCGTCGATGACACGTGCCTCGGCATGCTCGTTGGCGGCGAGCTCACCGCGTCCGTTCTGTGTGTAGATCTCGGCCGACTCGGAACGTTTCCGGCACTCCCGGGTCAGCACCTTGATCACGTCCGCGTCGGACAGCTCACGCGCCTCTTTGCCGGAGACCTCCTCGGTCTGGATCGCGGCGAGCAGCATCCGCAGCGTGGCCGTGCGCAGCTTGTCCTGGGATTTCATCGCGGCCGTCAGGTCGGTGCGCAGCCGGTCTTTGAGTTCCGCCATGTTCCAAAGCTACGCCGGATGGAACCGAGTTCAGGCCTCCCCACAGTTCAGGCCTCCCCAACGACGAAGCGGGCGTCGATCGCGGCCGACACCTCGATGTCCTGCGGGACGAGTTCGACGTCGGCACCGCCGCCGGGTGCCGCCGCGGCGCGCATGAAGGCCGTCCCGTGGCCGCCCCCATCGGGATGCAGACCGTTGCCGAGCATGCCCGCGTCGGCGACTGCCACCGGACGAATCTGGCCGAGGCCCAGCGCATCCGCGTATTGCTGCGCGCGGGTAGCGGCGTCGAGGACGGCCTCGGTGCGCACCTGCCTGCGAAGTTCGTCGCGGTTCTTGACCGTCAGCGCCCACTCCACCCGGGATACGCGGAAACCCTCGGTGCCGCTGATGTGGTCGGCGACCCAGCGGGACAGCGCGGTGAAGTCGAGGAACTTCACCTCGACCCCGACGCTGGCGTGGTGGACCATCGGCAGCAGTTTGCCGTCCTTGTTCCACGGCCGATTCGACCAGGTGTGCAGCTGCTGCGCAGACCACCAGGTGACGGGCCCGCGGGCGCCGTCGTGCAACGGCTCGATGGACGCCTTCACCGCCTCCAGGTCGCGTGCGACCCGGGCATACACCGGCGGCATCGCAGGCCCCTCGTAGGAGATGGTGGCGTGCACGGTCCCGCGTTCGGGTGGCCGGAACGCGGCGAAGGACCCCCGCACCGTGATTTCAGTCGGCATGCCGCAACGGTAGGCGTTCGGTCACCGCCACCGGTAGGCGCGCCAAGCTCGCCAAGGTAGCCAACGCGGCCACCGGGCTCAGCAACCGGGGCATGCCACGTTGTCAATTCTGTCGGCGATCGACAGGATGGTGGCCATGAGCAACGACGCCGACGGGTTCGGTTCGGCCAACCCGCCGCCGCCGGGGCCGCCGCCACCCGGCTATCCAGCCCCGGGCTACCAGAACTACGGACCGCCACCGGGTTACGGGGCCTATCCCCCGCCCGGGTACGCGCCGCCGGGCTACGGCGGATATCCCCCGCCGGGCTATCCCCTTCCCGGTCAGCCCTACGCCTATCCGCCGCCCGGCTATCCGGGCACGGGGGCGTACCCCGGCTACCCGCCCTTCACACCGCCCGCGCTCAAACCCGGGGTCATCCCGCTGCGTCCGCTGACGTTGTCCGACATCTTCAACGGCGCGTTCGCCTACATCAGGGCCAACCCGAAGGCGACGCTCGGCCTGACCACCGTCGTGGTGGTGGCGACGCAGATCATCGCGCTGCTGCTGCAGGTGGGTCCGCTGGCCTTCACCGGCCGGCTCAACCCCCTCGGGGTCGACGAGGACGCCTCGGTCGAGGCGATTCTGGCGTCATCGGCCTCCGGTATCGCCGGTGCGCTGGCCACCGCGCTGTCGGGGATCCTGCTCAGCGGCATGCTCACCGTCGTGATCGGCCGCGCCGTGTTCGGGGCGGGGATCACGATCGGGGAAGCCTGGCAGCGGCTCAAAGGCCGCCTGCTGACGCTGATTCTGTTCGCCATCCTCGAAGGCGTCGGCGTCATCCTGCTGATCGTGGTCGGCGTCCTCGTCATCGCCGTGGTCGCCGCGGCCGCCAACGGTGTGGCGGCGGTCATCGTCGGCATTCCGGTGGTGCTCGGCCTGATCGCCGGGCTGGCGTACCTGCTCACCATGCTGAGTTTCACCCCGCCACTGATCGTGCTCGAGCGCCTCGGCGTCTTCCCTTCCATCGCAAGGTCTTTCGCGCTGGTGAAGAACGACTTCTGGCGGGTGCTCGGCATCCGTCTGCTCGGGGCGCTGGTCGCGGCGGTGATCGCCTCCGCCGTCGCCGTACCGTTCAGCATCGGCGGTCAGCTGATGCTGATCGATGCCGCCTCGACCGCCCTGGTGCTGACCGGGTTGATCGTCGTGGCAATCGGCAGCGCGATCGGCCAAATCATCACCGCGCCGTTCACCGCGGGGGTCGTCGTACTGCTGTACACCGACAGGCGGATCCGGGCTGAAGCGTTCGACCTGGTGTTGCGGACCGGCGCGGCCGGCGGCGCTTACGCGCCACCGAATTCCACCGATCACCTGTGGCTGACCCGACATCCCTGACGTGGCAATAGATATCGACAGCGACGCGGCCCACGACGCCGCCCAGCGCGAACTCGCGAAACCCATCTACCCGGGACCGTCTCTGTTCGAACGGATTTCGGAGTGGTTCGATGACCTGCTGTACCGGATTATCGCGGAGGGCTCGCGGATTCCCGGCGGCTGGTTCACCCTGACCGTGCTGCTGATCCTCGTCCTGGTGGCCGCCGTGGTGGCGGTGCGTATCGCCCGGCGCACGATGCGCACCGACCGTGGCGCCGAAGTCTCGCTGTTCGGCGGTGCGGAGCTCAGCGCGGCCGAACACCGTGCCACCGCCGAACAGTTTGCCGCAGTGGGTAATTGGGCCGCGGCGATTCGCCACCGGCTCAGAGCGGTGGCCCGCCAGCTGGAGGAGTCGGGCGTGCTGGCGCCCGTACCCGGGCGGACTGCGACCGAACTGGCCAGGGACGCGGGAGAGGCCATGCCCCACCTGCGCCCCGAGATGCTGCGGGGCGCCGAGGCGTTCAACGACGTCACCTACGGCGAGCGCCCGGGCACCGAGGCCGGCTACCGGATGGTCGCCGACCTCGACGATCATCTGCGGTTCCGCACCGCGGCGACACCCACCGGCGCCGCCCCGACCGCACGCCACGGCGGTTGGGCGGAAGTCCGATGACACAGGCCCGGCCGGCGGCGCGTCAGCGCTGGCGCACCGGACGCTCGGTGGTGCTCGCGCTGATCGCCATCACCCTGGTGGCCGCGGCGACCACCTACCTGACGGCACCGCGTCCCGGCGGCAGGATGGATCCCGCATCGACCTCACCGGAGGGTGCCCATGCGCTGGTCGCCCTGCTGCACGAGCACGGCGTGGAGGTGACCGTGGCCGACGGTGTCGCCGACGTCGAACGCGCCGCACGCCCCGACACCCTGGTCGTGGTCGCGCAGACGTTCTACCTGGCCGACGACGATCAGCTGCGTCGCCTCAACGAGGTGCCCGGCGACCTGCTGCTCGTCGACCCGGTGCCGCGGATCCGGGAGGCGCTGGCGCCGAAGATCCGCCTCGCCGGCGTGAGTTCGTATGGTGGGCGACTGGATTGTGAACTGCCCGAAGCGATCCGCGCCGGCGAGGTGCAGCTCGGCATCAGCGACACCTACGAGGCGGCAACCGACATCGACCTCACGCGCTGCTACGACGGTGCCGTCGTGCGCTACATCGACGCCGGCCGCACGACGACCGTGGTCGGCAGCGCCGAGTTCATGATGAACGGCGGCCTGCTCAAGCGGGGCAACGCCGCCCTCGCCATGAACCTGGCAGGCGGTCGGCCCCGTGTGATCTGGTATGCGCCCCAGCGCATGGAGGGCCAATCGCCGGGCGGCGCAACGGTATCCGATCTGATACCCGGTCACGTCCGGTGGATTCTTTGGCAGCTGTGCCTGGTCGTCGCACTGCTGGCGATCTGGAAGGCACGCCGGATCGGCCCGCTGGTCGCCGAGCGGTTGCCGGTGGTGGTGCGCGCTTCGGAAACGGTCGAGGGGCGGGGCAGGCTGTATCGGTCGCGGCGGTCCCGCGACCGCGCAGCCGATGCGTTGCGCACCGCGGCGCTGCACCGGCTGGCGCCCCGCCTGGGTCTCGGTGCGGGCGCCTCGCCCGCCGCGGTGGCCGAGGCCGTCGCCGCACGCACCGGCCAGGACCCCACCGCGCTGTCCGCCACGCTGTTCGGCCCGCCCCCCGAGTCCGACGCCGACCTGGTACACCTCGCCCACCGACTCGACGACATCGAAAGGCAGGTCGCGCAGTCGTGACTCAGCCGGCATCACAGACAACCGCAGCGCACCCGGCGACAGCGGATTCCGCGCGAAATGCCTTGCTGGCGCTGCGCGCTGAGATCGCCAAGGTGGTCGTCGGACAGGACGCCGTGGTCAGCGGGCTCGTGATAGCACTGCTGTGCCGCGGCCATGTGCTGCTCGAAGGCGTGCCCGGCGTCGCCAAGACGCTACTCGTGCGCACCATGGCCGCGGCGCTGCAACTGGACTTCAAGCGGGTGCAGTTCACGCCCGACCTGATGCCGGGCGATGTCACCGGTTCACTCGTATACGACGCGCGCACAGCGGAATTCGAGTTCCGAGCCGGGCCGGTGTTCACCAATCTGCTGCTCGCCGACGAGATCAACCGGACCCCGCCGAAGACCCAGGCCGCGCTGCTGGAGGCCATGGAGGAGCGCCAGGTCAGCGTCGACGGCACACCCCGCCCCCTGCCCGACCCGTTCATCGTGGCCGCTACCCAGAACCCGATCGAGTACGAGGGCACCTACCAGCTACCCGAGGCGCAGCTCGACCGATTCCTACTCAAGCTCAACGTCCCTCTGCCACAACGTGATCAGGAGATCGCGATCCTGGACCGGCACGCCCGCGGGTTCGACCCGCGCGACCTGTCCGCCGTCGCGCCCGTGGCGGGCCCCGCCGAGCTGGCCGCCGGACGCGACGCCGTTCGACGGGTACTGGTTGCCGACGAGGTGCTCGGCTACATCGTCGACATCGTCGGGGCCACCCGGCGCTCACCGTCGTTGCAGCTCGGTGCCTCCCCGCGGGGGGCGACGGCGCTGCTGGCCACCGCGCGGTCGTGGGCGTGGCTGTCGGGCCGCAGCTATGTGACGCCCGACGACGTGAAGGCGATGGCGCGGCCGACCCTGCGCCACCGGGTGGCGCTTCGCCCCGAGGCCGAGCTGGAAGGAGCGAACGCTGACGGCGTGCTGGAGGGAATCTTGGCCACCGTTCCGGTGCCGCGCTAGTGGTCCTGACCGGCCGCGCCGGCCTGATCGCACTGCTCGGCGTCCTTCCCATCGCGTTCTCCCCCTGGCCGGCACGGGCTTTCGTGATCCTGCTGGTGGCGATGGCGGCGTCGGTGGCGCTCGACGCCGCGTTGGCGGGCAGCGCGCGTGCGGTGCGATTGGACCGCTCCGGCGACACCGCCGCCAGGCTCGGGCAGTCGGTCGATGCGGTGCTGGCGGTCACCAACACCGGCGGGCGGCGGTTGCGGGGTCAGATCCGCGACGCCTGGCCACCCAGCGCCCGCGCACAGCCCCGCACCCAGCCGCTGAATGTGGCTGCGGGGCAATCCGTTCGGATCGTCACCCACCTGCGGCCGCAGCGGCGCGGCGACCAGGACTCCGCGTTGGTCACGGTGCGTTCGCTGGGCCCGTTGGGGCTTGCCGGGCGCCAGCGGTCGCATCGCGCGCCGTGGCGGATCCGGGTCCTTCCTCCGTTTCTGTCCCGCAAGCATCTGCCCGCACGGCTGGCGCGGCTGCGTGAACTCGACGGCATGATCCCCGTGCTCATTCGCGGTCAGGGCACCGAATTCGACTCTCTACGTGAGTATGTGGGTGGTGACGACGTGCGCTCCATCGACTGGCGTGCCACCGCGCGGCGCGCCGACGTGGTGGTCCGGACCTGGCGGCCCGAACGCGACCGGCGCGTCGTCATCGTGCTGGACACCGGACGCACCTCGGCCGGGCGGGTGGGTGTCGACCCGACCGCGAGCGACCCCGTCGGCTGGCCCCGGCTGGACTGGTCGATGGATGCCGCGCTGCTGCTGGCCGCGCTGGCCTCCCGCGCGGGAGACCACGTCGACTTCCTCGCCCACGATCGGGTCAGCCGGGCCGGGGTGTTCGGGGCATCCCGCACCGAGCTGCTGGCCCGGCTGGTCGACGCGATGGCGCCGCTTCAACCCGCACTGGTCGAATCCGACGCGGCGGCCATGGTGGCCGCGATCCAGCGCCGCGTCCGGCGGCGCGCGCTGGTGGTGCTGTTGACCGATCTGAACGCCACCGCGCTGGACGAGGGGCTGATGGCCGTGCTGCCGCAGCTGACGAGCAAACATCAAGTGGTGCTGGCCGCGGCCACCGATCCGCGGGTGGAGCGCCTCGCCGTCGGCCGAGCCGACGCCGCGCAGGTCTACGACGCGGCGGCCGCCGAACGCGCCCGCAATGACCGCAGCGCGATCGCGACGCGGCTGCGCCGCAGCGGCGTGGAGGTGGTGGACAGCCCACCCGACAACCTTGCGCCCGCGCTGGCCGACCGCTACCTGGCGATGAAGGCCACCGGCCGGCTGTAGCCCGGGTCAGCCGGTCGGCACCACGTCGGGGGCGTCCTCGAGATCGCCGGTTTCCCCGGCCCGCTCGGCCTTTCGGCCGAAGTGAAACACGTACGCCAGGAACGCGACTTCGGCGGCGACGCCGATACCGATCCGCGCCGCCGTCGGCAGCGTCGACGGCGTCACCACCGCCTCGATCAATCCGCAGACGAGCAGCACCGCGACCAGCCCGCCCGCGACCGAGACCACGGCCCTACCCTGCTCGGCGAGCACCTGCCCGCGCGGACGGTCGCCCGGGGACACCACCATCCAGCCCAGCCGCATCCCCGCGGCGGCGGCCAGGAACACCGCCGTCAGCTCGAGCAGTCCGTGCGGGGTGATCAGCCCGAGGAAGATGTCGCCCTTGCCCGCGTCGAACATCAGCCCCGCGGTCAGGCCGAGATTGGCTGCGTTCTGGAACAGCACATACGGGATGGGCAAACCCAGCAGGACGGCGAATGCGATGCACTGCGCGGCAACCCAGGCGTTGTTCACCCACACCTGGAGTCCGAACGACGCAGCCGGATGCTCGCTGTAGTAGGACGCGAAGTCGTGATTGACCAGTTCGTCGATCTCGCTCGGGGTTCCGATCGCGGCCTGCACTTCGGGGTTGCCTGCCACCCACACCGCGATGAGCGCGGTCACGGCGAAGAACGCGATCGCCGAGCCCAGCCACCACCGCCTCGACCGCCACGCGACCACCGGGAAGGAGACCGTCCAGAATCGGATGAGCTCACTCCACAGCGGTGCGTGCGCACCCGTCACCACCGAGCGGGCCCGCGCGACCAGGCCCGACAGCCGGCCTATCAGCACGGCATCGGTGCAGGACGTACGCACGATCGACAGATGGGTGGAGACCCGCTGATAGAGGTCGACGAGTTCGTCCACCTCCGCGCCGGTCAGCCGCCTGCGCCGTTTGACGAGCGCATCGAGCCTGTCCCAGGTCGCCCGGTGCGCCAGCACGAAGGCGTCGACATCCACCCCGTAGATCCTAGCCAGCACCGGCCCCGGCACTCCCGGCGCCAGCTACCGGCGGAGGATTTCAGTAGCGTGTCGGGCATGGTCGCGCAGCCCGAGCCCGTGGTCACCGGGGACGCCGTGATCCTCGATGTCCAGATCGCCCAGTTGCCGGTGCGCGCGCTGTCTGCGTTGATCGACGTCGTCGTCGTGCTCATCCTCTACCTGATCGGTGTGATCCTGTGGGCGACCACCCTGACGCAGTTCGACTCTGCGCTGTCCGGGGCGGTGCTGATCATCTTCACCGTGCTGGCGCTGGTCGGTTATCCGATTGCCCTGGAGACGGCGACACGCGGCAGGTCGCTGGGGAAGATGGCGGTGGGGCTGCGGGTGGTGTCCGACGACGGTGGCCCGGAACGCCTGCGCCAGGCGGTGTTTCGCGCACTGGCCGGATTCGTGGAGCTCTGGATGTTCTTCGGCGGGCCCGCGGTGATCTGCAGCATGGTCTCGCCGAAGGGTAAGCGGATCGGCGACGTGTTCGCGGGAACGTTGGTGATCAGCGAACGCACGCCGAAGCTGTCGGCGCCGCCGACGATGCCACCGGGGCTGGCGTGGTGGGCGTCGTCGCTGCAGCTGTCCGGGCTGTCTCCCGAGCAGGCCGAGGTTGCTCGCCAGTTCCTCTCCCGCGCACCGCAGTTGGATCCGCGTGTGCGCGACGAGATGGCCTACCGGATCGCCGCGGACGTGGCGTCGCGCGTCTCCCCTCCACCCCCGCCCGGTGCGCCACCGCAGTACGTGCTGGCGGCGGTGCTCGCCGAACGCCACCGCAGGGAACTGGCACGGCTTCAGGCCCCCGCCGGGTTCGGCGGACCGCAACCGTACCCGTCGGGTCCGCACTATCCCCCCATGCCCTATCCGCCACCGCCACCGCCCGCGCCACCGCCACCGCTTGCGCCGCCGCCCGGTGGCTTCACACCGCCGGGCTAGGCACATCCGGTCGGTCCGACAGCGTTCGCCAGCGTGCGCCCCGAAATCAACCTTCTGCAGGCAATCGCCGAGTAGAGCCCTGCAAAACGTTGATCTCGCTGTCACCGCCCGGCTGACTCACGACGAAGCGGCCAGGCCCGACAACATGAGCGCGGCGGCTGCCACCCCGGTAACCGTGCGGACGTGGTTCCACGCGGTCCACGCCGAGAGGTAGGTCCGCCATTCGTGCGCCGCTTCGGCCGCCGACAGCGTGGCCGGGTCCACGCCGTCGAGACGATTGTTGAGCGGCACGTTGAACGCGATCGTCACGACGAATGCGAGCAGCCCGACTACGGCCCCGGCGAACAACAGCCAGCCGCCGGGCTGACCGAGCCGGCCGACCGCCACCACACCTACGGCCAGCGCCAGCAGCGTCGAGCCGAGGAAGAACGCAAGGAACGGCGCGTTCGCCTGCGCCTCGGCGTTGATGCCGCGCATCGCGGTGATGGCCTCGGCGGGCTCGGTGCGGTCCAGGCCGCGCATGACGAAAGTGGAGAACGCGTAGAACAGGCCACCGGCGGCGGCGCTGCCGACGGCCGCCGACGCGGTCAGGACGACGGTTGGACTGATGCTCATGACGGCCAGTCAACCGCGGCGACGTGAGACGATCCATCGCTGAGAGTCCTCTCTGCATACTCAAACGTCTACGCTGGGGTCATGGACGCCGTCGCCGGGCTGCTCGAAGGGGTGCGCGCCCGGGGCGCGTTCGTCCTTCGCATGGTGCTGGACCCGCCCTGGTCGATAAGCATCCGCGACGAGGCGCCGCTGACCCTGATCTGCCAGACCAGGGGTGAGGCGGTGATCGTGGGCGACACTGCGGGGACCTTTCGGCTCGGCCCCGGCGACGTCGCGCTGACCCGGGGCACCGAGCACTACGTGTTCGCCGACAATCCCGACACCGCGCCGACGGTGGTGATCCATCCGGGCCAGCGCTGCACCACGTTGTCCGGAGATGACCTGCGCTTCGAGATGTCGCTCGGCGTGCGGACGTGGGGCACCAGCCCCGACGGCTCGACGATGTCGGTGGTGTGCGCCTACGAGGGCCGCAGCGAAGTCAGCGGCCGGCTACTCGACGCACTGCCCGCGGTGCTGGTGTTACGGGCAGGCGCGTGGGACGGCACACTGGTCGATCTGCTGGCCGCCGAGGCGGGCTTCGACGGACCCGGCCAGGAGGCCTACCTGGACCGGCTGCTCGACCTGCTGCTGATCGCGGTGCTGCGCACCTGGTTCGACCGCGACGCCAACGCGCCCACCTGGTGGCACGCCGAGCGCGACCCGATCGTGGGCCCCGCACTCAAACTGATCTACCGCCACCCGGCGCACCCCTGGACCGTGGCCAATCTCGCTGCCGCGGTGGACTGTTCACGCGCCATGTTCGCCCGCAGGTTCACCGAACAGGTCGGTGAGCCGCCGATCGCCTTCCTGACGGCGTGGCGGCTCGCGCTGGCCGCGGATCTGCTGCGCTCCACCCCGGACACCGTCGCAGCCATCGCCAGGCGGGTCGGTTACAGCACCCCGTTCGCGTTGAGCAGCGCATTCAAGCGGGCGTACGGCGTCAGCCCCAACACGCACCGCGCGGCGGCCTACCCGGAGGCCGTCGGGTCGGCGGCGCGCTGACGCCGAGCCGCCAGGGCCGCGGCAACCGAGGTGGACGCCACCGTCACCAACGCACCCAGCATGAGCGCCGCGGCCTCACCGGGGGCCAGCAGATGCTGCTCGGTCCCCAGCGTCGCAGCCGCAACGGGCACACCCAGCTGCGCCGCGGAGAGCACCGCCAATGCGGTGGGCTGACCCGTCAGGCGCCCGGCGGCGTGGGCCAGCAGTGCACCTGCGCCGAGCCCCACTCCGAGCACGATGAAGCCCGGGCGAGCACCGAGTTCGCGGACCTGCAGCGAGGCTCCCAGCCAGACGAAGAACAGCGGCCCGAAAAAGCCCTCCGTGATGCCGAACAGCTGGCGCGCCAGCCGGCGTGGCTCGCCCACCGCGGCGACGACAAGGCCGAGCGCGAACCCCGCCAGCATGATCGACACCCGCGCACCGACGGCAAGCGCGCACAGCGCGAACAGCAGGATCAGGCTCACCCGCAGCTCCAGCGCGAGCCGGTTCCGCTGGGAGTACCGGTGCACCCGCTTGCGCACGCGGCGGCGGTCGACGGCCCGCAGCGCGACGAACACGACGATGGCGCAGCCGGCCACCGCCAGTGCCCCCAGGGCGGTCCGCGGCGCCTGCTGCGGTTCGATCACCAACGGCAACAGGATGATCGAGGCCGTGTCGGCGATCGCGATCTGGGCAGTCACCGCCAGCACAGGGGGTCCGTTCAGGCCCAACTGGTCGATGACGGGAAGGGCGAGCGCCGCCGAGGACGACGCCATCAGCACCGCGTAGAGGGCGGCGTGGCCGGTGCCGAAGAAGCCCGCCAGGGCGGCGCCGAGGGCGGCCGCGACCGCCCCCACCAGGACGGCCCGGATCAGCGCGACCGGGATCGCCGACCGCAGGGTGCTGTCGCGGATCGGCACGTGAGTTCCGACGACGAACATCACCAATGCGAACCCGATGCTGGCGAGCAGCGCGAACGTGGGGTCGGTGGGGTCGACGAGCCCGAGGCCGGTTCTGCCGATCAGCAGCCCCGCGGCGATCTCACCGATGATGACGGGGATCCGCAGCCGGGGCAGCGCTGCCAACAGCGGTCCGGCCAGACCGACGACGGCCAGCAGGGCGAGCGTGTCGAACCCGAAACCCGTCATATCCGCGCAGACGGCAGGTGCGCGACACCGCACTCCTGTGCCGGGTTGACTGCCATGGCCCGTGAGGTTAGCCCACGGTGTGCCCGCAGCATCGCCGCCCACATCATCAGCCTCACGGGGTGGCGAGAACCCGCAACACAAGACCAGCGACCACTTGACTCCGCTTAGGAACTCAAACCCGGGCCTCGTGATCGGATGACCCCGAAATCAGTTGCCGCAGAGCACTATCCAATGACTAATCGCTGATCCAGTTGCCGTGGAAGCCGAAGGGCACCCGGCGCGGCAGCCGGATCCTGGCGACCGGATCGCCCGCGAAGTCGGAAGCGTCGAGGATCACCAGATCGCTTCCGTTGCGGGCGGGGTCATACACATATCCCAGATACCAACCGTTGGATTCGTCGGCGACACCGCGCGCAGGGACGAACACCGCCTCACCGGGCATGCCCGCCGATTCGCCCGCGCCGAACGCGTGCTCGGTGGAGGCGCCCTCGCGCAGGTCGTAGCGCACCAGGCTGGTGGGGCCGACCGACACGGCGTAGCGGGCGGGCAGCCCGGTCAGCCGGTCGTCGATGCGGGGGAACTCCACCCCGCGGTCATCGAGCTGATATTCGCGCACGGTGCCGGCAGCCAGGTCGATAGTCCAGCTCCACAGCACCCCGTCGACATCGAATCCGCCGTTGTTCCTCCATAATTCGGGGTAGCGCACCGCCTGCAGGACGATCGATCCGCCGTCGTCGTACGCGTTGGCGACGTGGAAGACGTAGCAGGGGTCGATGTCGAACCAGCGCACCTGGCCGTAGGGGTCGTCACGGCGCAGCACGCCGAGGCGGGCGCCATAGTTATCGTCCCAGCGGTAGGGCATGTCGCGGTCGCCGCGCATCGCCACCTCGAGGTTGAACACGATCGGCAGGTCCATGAAGATGACGTGGTTCGCGGTCAGCGCGAAGTCGTGCATCATGGTCAGCGCCGGGACCTCGAGCGGCCGGTTGATGATCAGATCGCCATTGGCATCGGCGCGGTGGTAGGTGACGTGCGGCGCGAAGATGCTGCCGTAGCCGAAGAAGTGCAGCTCACCCGTGGTGGGGCAGATCTTCGGGTGCGCGGTCATCGAGTCGACCAGTTTGCCGCCGAAATCGTAGGCCCCGAGGGTCTGCAGGTCGTTGGTGATCTCGTAGGGCAGCGACGATTCGACCAGCGCCAGCGTCTTGCCGGCGTGGTTGACGACGTGTGTGTTGGCGATGCTGGCCCGCAGGTTGCGGGTGCCGTCGGTGTTGTAGAGCGGGAACTGCTTGATGAAGCTGTCCGTCTGCACCCATCGGTTCCGGTACCAGGCGGCGCGGCCGTTTTCGATCCGGACCCCGTGGATCATGCCGTCGCCGGAGAACCAGTGCGCGGTGGCCTGCCGCGGGTTGGGGCCGTTGCGCAGGTACCAGCCGTTCAGCTCCGCGGGGATTGTCCCCTCCACGGGCAAGTCGAACTCCGTCAGCTCATCGGCGACCGGTGCGTAGTTGCCGGTCCGGAAGAACTGCCCGGTGCCGAACATGGCAGCGTCGGTGCCCGTCGGTTCATTGGTATCGGCCCTGGTGTGGGTCCTGCTGTGGGTGTCAGTGTCGGTCATCGAATTCTCCTCGTGGTCCGTTGCCATCCACCCTGACACTCCATCTGTGACATGTCAATAGTGGAATGTTGTCGAGTGGTGCGACGCCGTCGGCCGTAGGACGATCATCCGATGCCCGCGCGCCAGCATTCCGCCCAGCTGTTCAAGCTGGCGGTGCGGCGCACGGGAACGTCGCAACAGACGATCCTCGACGAGTTGCGTCGCGTCATCCTCGACGGCGCGGTCCCGCCGGGGACACCGATCCCGGTCGGCGACGTCGCCGACCTGTTCGGGGTCAGCAACATTCCGGTACGCGAAAGCCTCAAGACGCTCACCGGCGAGGGGCTGGTACAACACCGCCGAAACGCCGGTTATTCAGTCGCGCAACTGACTTCCAGCGAACTCGCAGAGATGTACATCGTGCGGGAAACCTTGGAGTTCGCCGCGCTGGCCGCCGCAGTGGTCAGCGCCACCGAGGACGACCGGAAACACGTCGCAGCCGTGCACGCGCTTCTCGAACGCGCAGTGCGCGAAGACGATCCGCAGGCCTATCACCGGCAGAGCCGACACTTTCACCTCGGGCTGGCCAGGCCCTCACAGATGCACCGCCTGGTGCATATGCTCGAATCCGCCTGGAACATCACCGAACCCGTACAGCTCATGGTGCATGTCGCCAGTGCCGACCGGGCACTGCTGCACGCCGACCACAAGCAGATGCTCACCGCGTTCCTCGCCAGAGATGCCGATACGCTGTTGTCCGTCAGCGCCACCCACCACGAGCGCCTCAATGCGGTGGTGTCCGCCCTGCCGTCCGACACCGGCCTGGTGATCAACGATTCGGAGCCGGCCGGAGGCCCGTAGCGAAAATATACTTTCAGGGCAACGGTGCGGAAATATCGCGCAACTAGCGTTCTGCCATCACGAGATCCCGTGTGTGACGACAGGAACCGCCCATGACCGATACCACCAGAGATCTACCCCCGGGTGCCAAGATCGGCGCCGACGACCTCATCGAAGCCGCCGGGCATCCGGTCGGCGGCGGGCTCATCAAGCCCGGTTACGACCCGCGCTTGACCAACGAGGATCTGGCGCCGCTGAAGAAACAGACCTGGACCTCCTACAACATCTTCGCGTTCTGGATGTCCGACGTGCATAGCGTCGGCGGCTACGTGACCGCGGGCAGCCTGTTCGCGCTGGGACTGGCCAGCTGGCAGGTGCTCATCGCACTGCTGGTCGGCATCGTCATCGTCAACATCTTCTGCAACCTGGTGGCCAAACCGAGCCAGCAGACCGGTGTCCCCTACCCGGTGGTCTGCCGCAGCAGCTTCGGTGTTCTCGGTGCCAACATCCCCGCCATCATCCGCGGCCTGATCGCGGTGGCCTGGTACGGCATCCAGACCTACCTGGCGTCGGCGGCGCTGGATGTCGTGCTGCTCAAGCTGTTTCCCGGCCTCATGCCCTACGCCGACGTCGACAGTTACGGGTTCGCCGGGTTGTCTCTGCTGGGCTGGGGCAGCTTCATCCTGCTGTGGATCCTGCAGGCCTGCGTGTTCTGGCGCGGGATGGAGTCCATCCGCAAGTTCATCGACTTCTGCGGCCCTGCAGTGTATGTCGTCATGTTCATCCTGTGCGGGTACCTGCTGTGGAAGTCCGACTGGCATGTCAGCCTGACCCTGGGCGGGGAGAAGAACGGCAACACCATCGCGATCATGCTCGGTGCGATCGCCCTTGTGGTGTCCTACTTCTCGGGCCCGATGCTCAACTTCGGCGACTTCTCCCGCTACGGCAAGTCGTTCGAGGCGGTCAAGAAGGGTAACTTCCTCGGCCTGCCGGTCAACTTCCTGGTGTTCTCGCTGCTGGTCGTCATCACGGCCGCCGCGACGGTTCCGGTGTTCGGCGAGCTGATCACCGACCCGGTGGAGACCGTGGCGCGCATCGACAGCACCATGGCAATCGTGTTGGGCGCGTTGACCTTCACCATCGCGACCATCGGCATCAACATCGTCGCCAACTTCATCTCCCCGGCGTTCGACTTCTCCAACGTCAACCCGCAACGCATCAGCTGGCGCGCCGGCGGCATGATCGCGGCGGTCGGCTCGGTGCTCATCACCCCGTGGAACCTCTACAGCAATCCTGAGGTCATCCACTACACCTTGGAGACCCTCGGCGCGTTCATCGGCCCGCTGTTCGGTGTGCTGATCGCCGACTTCTACCTGATCCGCAACCAGAAGATCGTGGTCGACGACCTGTTCACCCTCTCGGATAAGGCCAACTACTGGTACAAGAAGGGATACAACCCGGTGGCCGTCGCCGCCACCGTGGTGGGCGCCCTGCTGGCCGTGATCCCGGTGCTGCTCAACGGCACGGTGCCGGGGATGGCCGCCGCCGCGCAGTACAGCTGGTTCATCGGCTGCGGTGTCGGGTTCGGGCTCTACTACCTGCTCGCCACCCGCAGCTCGTGGAAGATGACGCCGCTGCGCGAACCCGCCGCCAGCGTCGACTGACGCCGCTCGACCCATACGGCCCGACATTCCACACCTGGAATGTCGGGCCGTACCATTTGCGGGTGAGTCTGCGAATCGCCACCCTGGGGCTGCTGGCCGAATGCCCGGGCAGTGGATATGACCTGCTCAAGCGCTTCGAGAAGTCGATGGCCAACGTGTGGCCCGCGACGCAGAGCCAGCTCTACGGCGAGCTGAACAAGCTGGCCGACGCCGGCCTCGTCGAAGTGTCCGCGGCGGGGCCCCGGGGCCGCAAGGAATACCGGATCACCCCCGCCGGCCGGGGCGAGCTGGTGCGCTGGGTGACCTCCTCACACGACGACCAACCCGTCCGGCGCCCGGGGCTGTTGCGGGTGTTCCTGCTCGGCGAGATCCCGCCCGCCGAGGCCCGCGCCCATATGGCGGCAGTGGCCGAGCACGCCGAGGCCGAGGTCACCCGTCTCGAGCAGCTACGCGACGGCATCACGTGGCGCGATGACGATTCCGGCTTCTACGGCCGCGCGGCCCTGGAGTACGGCCTCGCGGAGTTCGCCACGAAGGCTCGGTGGGCACGTGCGCTGATCGAGGACATGGACGCACGAAACGGCGACCGGCAAGCCCAGCCCCCGAAATGGTCGCCGGAATAATCGTTGCATCGCGATAGTTTTCGATATATCGTCAACGTATCGAGAACGCTGTCAGGCGTTCCGCCAAGAGAAAGAACCACGACATGAACAACCCATTCACCCCACCCGCAGGGCCGTTCGGCGGTCAGCCGCCGTTCGGTTTCCACCCGGCAGATCGCCGTATCCTGCATCAACAGCGCAGGCAGGCAAGGCGCGATTTCCGTGACCACGTCCGCGAACACCGCGGCGGCGAGTTCGGCCCCGGCTTCGGACCCGGCTTCGGCTTCGGCGCAGGCTTCGGGCCCGGCTTCGGCTTCGGTCCCGGCGGCGCCCGCGGACGCGGTCGCGGACCCGGCGGCAGGGGACGCGGTCGGCGCGGCGACGTCCGCGCTGCCATCCTGACCCTGCTCACCGAGCGCCCGATGCACGGCTACGAGATGATCCAGGAGATCGCCCAGCGCAGTGACGATCTGTGGAAGCCGAGCCCCGGCTCGATCTACCCGACGCTGCAGCTGCTGGAGGACGAGGGCCTCATCACCGCCGCCGAAACCGAGCGCAGCAGAAAGCTTTTCACGCTGACCGACGAGGGCCGCGAAGCCGCCGAGAAGGTCACCACGGCACCGTGGGACGAGATCACCGGCGACGCCGATCCCGCACAGGTCAGTCTGCGCGCGGCGACCAGGCAGCTGTTCGGCGCGGTCGCGCAGTCGGCGCATACGGCGTCGGCCGAACAGCAGGAGCGCATCGTGGCCGTCGTCAACAACGCCCGCAGGGAGATCTACCAGATCCTCGGCGAGGACTGACCCAGCGCGAGCGGTGGCTCCGCACTGCCGGGCGACGGCCCCGTCCCATCGTTCATGATGGCCTACGTGGCTACCGAAACTGTGGGCATTGACCGGATGCCACGCGGCGGATTCGACGCATCGTGCCTGGACCGGCTACTCGAGACGGATCGACTCGAATACCTCGACCGCGATGACGTGGACGACCGGACCAAACGCCAGGTCGTCGCCGCGCTGGACTGGATGGGCAGGGTGTTCGGCAGCCACCAGCGCTTCGCGGGCATCGCGCTCGACCTCGTCGCCGAGGTTCCCGACCCGAAGATCCTGGAGCTGGGCGCCGGGCATGGCGCGGTGTCGCGTGCGCTGCTGGACAACCACCCCACCGCCGAGCTGACCGTCACCGACATCGACCCCGTCTCGGTGGCCGCGATCGCCGCGGGCGACCTGGGCACCCACCCCCGCGCCGTGGTGCGCGAGATGGACGCCACCGCAATCGACGCCCCCGACCACGGCTACGACCTGGTGATCTTCGCCCTGTCATTCCACCATCTGCCGCCGGCGGCCGCGGCGCGGGTATTCGCCGAGGGCACCCGAGTCGGTGATCGGCTGCTGATCATCGACCTGGCGCGCCCGCCCGCGCCGCTGCACCTCATCCGGCTGGCGTCGATGCTGCCCCTGCTGCCCCTGACCTTCCTTCCGGTCGTGCATGACGGCCTGATCAGCTCGCTGCGTTCCTACAGCCCGTCGGCGCTGCGGTCGCTCGCCAAATGCGCGGGCCCCGACATCGCCGTCGAGTTGTCGGGCGGCCCGCTCAGCCCGCAGGTCGCGGTGGCGACCCGCACCGGGTTCGCCGACTCATAAGGCCCCTTCGGCACGCCCGCAGCGTCGAGATCAACGTTTTGCAGGGCCCTACTCGGCGATTGCCTGCAGAAGGTTGATTTCGGCGCGAGCGCCACCGGCCGGTGCAGCGACTGGTCCTTGCCAACGGGTCGGTTACCCGGTTGCATCATCACCGTGGGCGAGGAAGTCAAGCAGGCCGAGTACACCCGCGAGCACAGGCGCGAGTACCGGCGCAAGGTGCAGCTGTGCCTGGACGTCTTCGAAACCATGCTGGCGCGGTCGAGTTTCGAATTCGAGCGCCCATTGACCGGCATGGAGATCGAATGCAACCTGGTCGACGCCGACTACCAGCCGGCGATGAACAACTCCGAGGTGCTGGAGTCGATCGCCGATCCGGCGTACCAGACCGAATTGGGCGCCTACAACATCGAATTCAACGTCCCGCCGCGCCCGTTGCCTGGCCGCACCGGTCTGGAACTGGAGGCCGAGGTACGCGCCAGCCTCAACGCGGCCGAGGCCAAAGCCAACGAAGACGGCTCCCACATCGTGATGGTGGGCATCCTGCCCACGCTGATGCCGGAGCACCTCTCGGGCGGTTGGATGAGCGAGTCGACGCGCTATCAGGCGCTCAACGACTCCATATTCACCGCCCGCGGCGAGGACATCATGATCGACATCGCCGGTCCGGAACGGTTGTCGCTGCAGGCGGCATCGATCGCGCCGGAGTCGGCGTGCACCAGCATGCAGCTGCATCTGCAGGTGTCACCGGCCGACTTCGCCCGCAATTGGAACGCCGCCCAGGTGCTGGCCGGGCCGCAGCTGGCGCTCGGCGCGAATTCGCCGTACTTCTTCGGCCACCAGCTGTGGGCCGAGACCCGCATCGAGCTGTTCACCCAGGCCACCGACACCCGCCCCGACGAACTCAAGACGCAGGGAGTGCGGCCGCGGGTGTGGTTCGGGGAACGCTGGATCACCTCGATCTTCGACCTGTTCGAGGAGAACGTCCGCTACTTCCCGTCGCTGCTGCCGGAGATGTCCGACGAGGATCCGGCCGCCCAGCTGGCCGCGGGCCGCACTCCACGGCTGCAGGAGCTGCGGCTGCACAACGGCACCATCTACCGGTGGAACCGCCCCGTCTACGACGTCGTGGACGGCCGGCCGCATCTGCGGGTGGAGAACAGGGTGCTGCCCGCCGGCCCGACCGTGATCGACATGATGGCGAACTCGGCCTTCTACTACGGCATGCTGCGGACGCTGTCGGAAGAGGACCGTCCGCTGTGGACGAAGATGAGTTTCGCCGCCGCGGAGAACAACTTCCGCGAGGCGGCGCGCCAGGGCATGGACAGCAGGCTGTACTGGCCGGGCTTCGGCGAGGTGACACCCGACGAACTGGTGCTGCGGCGGCTGCTGCCGATGGCCCACGAGGGCCTGCGGCGCTGGGGTGTGGCCGGTGAGGTGCGGGAGCGGTTCCTCGGCGTGATCGAGGGCAGAGCCAAGACGGGCCGCAACGGCGCGCAGTGGCAGGTGGCGACCGTGACCGCCCTACAGGAACGGGGCCTGACGAGGCCGGAGGCGCTGGCAGAGATGCTGCGGCTGTACTGCCAGCGGATGCACAGCAACGAGCCGGTGCACACGTGGGACGGCCCCGCGTAGGTTAGGTGCCATGACATCAGAGGTGATGGATTGGGATAATGCCTACCGCGAGCAGGGCGAATTCGCCGGCCCGCCGCCGTGGAACATCGGTGAGCCGCAGCCGGAATTGGCGGCACTGCACAGGGCGGGAAAGTTTCGCGGCGACGTGCTGGACGCGGGCTGCGGCCATGCCGAACTCTCGCTCGCGTTGGCCGCCGACGGCTTCACCGTGGTCGGCATCGACCTGAGCCCGACGGCGGTCGCGGCGGCCACCGCCGCGGCGGCCGAACGGGGGTTGTCCAGCGCGGAGTTCGTGCAGGCCGACATCACGGCGTTCACCGGCTACGACGGCAGGTTCGACACCGTCATCGACAGCACCCTGTTCCACTCGCTGCCAGTGGAGGGCCGGTCCGGCTACCTGCGCTCGGCGCATCGGGCGGCCGCACCGGGCGCCGGCTTCTACGTGCTGGTGTTCGCCAAGGGCGCCTTCCCCGCCGGGATGGAGGGAGGGCCCAACCCGGTCGACGAGGACGAGCTTCGCTCCGCTGTCGCCGAGTACTGGACGGTCGAGGACATCCGTCCCGCGTTCATCCACGCGAACGCCGAGGCGATGCGCAGCCTGCCTATCGAGTTGCCGCCGCACGACCACGACGACAAGGGCCGGATCAAGTTTCCTGCATTCCTGCTCACCGCACACAAGTCCTAGCGATTTCGGCGCGCTTTCGTACGCTCAGCGTCGATAAGCGCGCCGAAATCGCCAGGACTTGAGGGCCGGGGCCCACCCACGGGGGTCATTGGCGGGATGGGGTCTCCACCGCGGGTAGGGGCCCCGGCATTCAGATGGCTCTAGATGCCGGACCAGACGCGAGGCTTACACACCGAGGTCGCGGCGGAAGCCGTCCGGGATGACCAGATCGGCCGGGCTCAGGTCGTGCACCGACGAGTGCCCGAGACCCAGCAGCGCCGAATCGATGCCGCCGCGCAGGATGTCCAGCACGTTCTCCACGCCGGTCTGTCCACCCGCGGCGAGGCCCCACAGGTAGGCGCGCCCGATCATGACCGCCTTGGCTCCAAGCGCGAGCGCCTTGACGACATCGCTGCCGCGGCGGATGCCACCGTCGAGCACCACCTCGACCTGCTCGCCGACCGCCTCGGCGATCGCGGGCAGCGCACGGATGGGCGCCGGGGTGCCGTCGAGGTTGTTGCCGCCGTGGTTGGACACCGAGATCGCGGTGACACCCGCGTCGACCGCGCGCTTGGCGTCGTCGACCCGCATGACGCCCTTGAGCAGGAACGGCCCGCCCCACTGCTCGCGCAGCCAGGCAATGTCCTCCCAGGTGGGCAGCGGGGTCTGCATCCACTCGTAGTAGGCGCCGAAGAACGTCGGGGCGTCGCCGCCGTCGGCGAGGTTGGGTGCGGTCAGGTCCGGCACCTTGCCGGTCTTGGCGAAGTCGATCAGCCAGCTCGGGCGGCGGATGCCCTCCGGCGCGAAGCGGATCATCGCCTTGAGGTCCATCTTCTCGGGGATGGCCGGGCTGCCCCAGTCGCGGCCGGACGAGAAGCTCCAGTCGGTGGTGACGATCAGACCGACCGCACCCGCGGCGCGGGCCCGCTCCATCCGCGCGACGAGCTTGTCGCGGCCGCCCGTCCAGTACATCTGGAAGAAGGTCTGCGGGTTGGCCGCGGTGACCTCCTCCACCGACTTCGAAGCGAACGACGACAGGCTGATCGCGGTGCCGCGGGCCGCTGCCGCGCGGGCGACGGCGACCTCACCGTCGGGGTGGACGGCCTGCACACCGGTCGGCGAGATGAACACCGGCAGCGAGATCGGCTGTCCCATGATCGTCGTCGCCAGGTCGCGCTTGCCCGACAGCCCGACGACGTGCGGGGCGAACCCCAGTTCGGTGAACGCGCTGAGGTTGTCCTCGACGGTGATGCCGCGTTCCGAACCCGCCACCAGCGCGCTGTAAACGCTTGGTGGAAGCCGCTTTTTGGCGCGCCGCTGCGCCTCTGCGACGGTTTCGAACCATCCTGTTTTGGCCATGACTGAACTCCTTACAACTGCTCTTGGGGAAATAGCCCGCTAAATCAGCCCGCTGAGCGGGTTTTCGTCGCATGCCCGCTTCGGCGGGCGGCTCACTCGATTCACGACGGTCAAGGGGATCGACCGGGAGTGGTCGACAGAAGGCTTGGGCACCTCACGCGCGCCGGCCAGCGCCGGTTCGCCGTAGCCCTGTACGCATTCGGGATCCGGCCCGTCCATCGGCAGGCCGGTGAAGAACTTCGCCGCCATGCAGCCGCCCCGGCACGAATCGAAGTGCGCACACTTGGCGCACGCTCCGCCGGTGCTCGGTTCACGCAGCTCACGAAACAGCTCGGAATGCTTCCACACGGTATCGAAACCGCCGTCGGACAACACGTTTCCGGCCAGGAACTTCTCGTGGATGGCGAACGGGCAGGCGTACACGTCGCCCACCGGATCGATGAGGCAGACCACCCGGCCGGCACCGCACAGGTTCAGCCCGGGCAGTGCCTGTCCGTAGGCGGACAGGTGGAAGAACGAGTCACCGGTCAGCACGCCGTCGCCGCGGGCGACCAGCCAGTCGTAGAGCTGCCGCTGCTGAGCCGCCGTGGGATGCAACTCATCCCACACGTCGGCTCCGCGTCCGGATGGGCGCAGCCGGGTGATGCGCAGCGTCGCACCGTAGCGGTCCGCGAGCGCCTTGAACTCGTCGAGCTGACCGACGTTGTGGCGGGTCACCACCACCGAGATCTTGGCGTCGGCGAATCCGGCGGCGGCCAGGTTCTCCAGGGCGCGGATCGCCATCGCGAACGATCCCTTGCCCCGCACGGCGTCGTTGACCTCGGCGGTGGCGCCGTCCAGCGAGATCTGCACGTCGACGTAATCCGACGCGGCAAGTTTGGCCGCCACCGCCGGGGTGATGCGCACGCCGTTGGTCGAGAACTTCACGCCCACATGGTGTTCGGTCGCGTAGTCGACCAGCTCCCAGAAGTCCGACCGGACGGTCGGCTCGCCGCCGCCGATGTTCACGTAGAACACCTGCATCCGCTCGAGCTCGTCGATCACCGCCTTGCACTGCTCGGTCGACAGCTCCCGCGGATCACGCCGGCCCGACGAGGACAGGCAGTGCACGCAGGACAGGTTGCAGGCGTAGGTCAGCTCCCAGGTCAGGCAGATCGGGGCGTCCAGTCCGAGTTCGAACTGGTCGATCAAGCGGCCGGGGGCCACGGTGGAGGAGGTCATGCGCGCACCAACATCTTCGAATCGGCCAGCACGGCCAGCGCCCTGGCATAGGGCGCAGGGTCGTCGACACCGGCCGCGGCCAGTGCGTGCCTTGCGCTGGGTTGATCGGGAAGCGAACGGATCACCTCGACCACGGTGACGTTCTTGAGGAATGACAGCTTGCGGGTCCCGAAGTGATAGAGCAGGGCTCCGAAAGGTTCGGGCCGCACCGCCACCTGCGGGTGCAGGCGCCACCGCGCGTCGAGGTCGAACATTTCAGTAGACCCCGCACATCCCGTCGATCGACACCTCTTCGACGAGGCTCTCGGTGACGAGTTCTTCAGTGGTGCTGGTCTCGGGTTCGGTGTGTTCAGGCATGACGTCCTCCCGGTTGTGTGATGTGCCTCACCGAAGCTATGGCACCCAGTGCCGAAAGGCAACCCGCCGACTGGACAGTTACCCGCCCACCCGGACGGGTCCGCGATCGTGTCCATTCGGTGCGCGCATTTGCGGTGGGGGTGCCAATACTCTTGACTCGCATGACACCAGCGGCGGTCAGCGGCGACATGCAACGCGACGTCAGCAGCGCCATCCAAAGCGACATCCAAAGCGATGTGCAACCGGCCATCCTCGATCCGCTGGCACCGGCACCGCGGGGCACCTGGTTCGGCCCCGGCGTCAGCGTGAGCAGGCGCATCGGGCCGCACCGCCCCCATCCCGACACCAGTTGGGTGTGCACCCGCCACTTCTGTGCGCGTCGCCGCGGCGGATTGCTGTCCGTGGTGCACGATCTGACGCCCGACGACCTCGACGACGAACTGGCAACCCGGCTGGTCGACGAGTTCGCCGGCACGGCGGTGCTGCGCGGTCGCGGTGACTTCGAGATGGTGTTCACCGGCGTGGTGCGCTCGACCGTCGATGGCGGCGTGCCCGCGTGGCTACGGTTCTACCGCAACTCCATGGCCAGACTCGAGGGCGGCACCACGCCGTTCGCCCCGATCCACGAGCGTGCGGCCGCGCTGATCACCGGGACCCGGCTGGTCGATCTGGGCTCGTGCTTCGGCTTTTTCGCGCTCAGGGCCGCGGCGGCGGAAATCGACGTCGTGGCCACCGATCTGAGCGAGCCCACGATGGGTCTGCTCAGCGCGGTCAGCGACCGGTTGCACAGGCCGCTGCGGACGATCAGCTGCGACGCCGCCCACGTCCCGCTGCCCGACGGCCATGCCACCACGGTGACTGTGCTGCACCTGCTCGAACATCTGACGCCGGCCGCCGCCGACGCCGTGCTCGAGGAATCGCTGCGGCTGGCCAGTCACCGGGTGGTGGTGGCCGTCCCCTTCGAGGAGGAGCCCAGCGCCTGCTTTGGACACGTGCAGACGTTCGACCTGGATTCTCTGCGCGCGCTCGGCGCGCGGTTCAATCGCGCCCATCCCAACGTGCGGGTCAGCGTGCACGAATTCCACGGCGGCTGGCTGATATTCGACCGCTGAGCCGATCGTCAGGGGATGTCCGGCCCCACTCGCGCGGTGCGCGGCGTCTCCTCCAATCCGATGCGCCGGTGCAGGCGGACCAGGGGCGCGGGCGCCCACCAGTTCAACCTGCCGAGCACGTGCATGAGCGCGGGCAGCAGCAAGGTGCGCACGACCGTCGCGCCCACCAGCACCGCGATGATCAGCCCGACGCCGAACATCTTCATGAACGACACCTGCGCCGTCAGCAGGGCAGCGAACGAGATCGACATCAACAGCGCGGCCGCCGTCACCACCCGTCCGGTGCAGGCGATACCCAGCGCGACGCTCTCGTCGTTGTCGTCGCGGGTGCGCCCGGACGCCAGCCAGTACTCACGAATGCGGGACAGCACGAACACCTCGTAGTCGAGAAACCGCGCCACAACTCGCCGTGGGTTCACACTGGGCGTGAGCGGGGCTAGATCAGACCGCGCTTGCTGGCGGCGTACACCGCCTCGGCCCGGCGGCTCACCTCGAGTTTGCGCATGATGTTGCTGACGTGGAACTTCGCCGTCGTGGCGGAGATGTACAGCTTCTCGCCGATCTTGTTGTTGGACAGGCCCGCCGCGAGCAACCGCAGCACCTCGATCTCGCGGTCGGTCAGCTGTTGACGCGGCTCGGTGCGGCCGGAAAGCGACCGCACCACCGCCGCCGCGCTGCGCGAGTCGAAGGCGCTGTCGCCCGCCGACACCGCCCTGATCGCCCGGACCAGCTCGGTGGTGTCGACGTCCTTGACCACGTAGCCACGCGCCCCGGCGTGCACGGCACGGACGACGATCTCGTCGTCCAGAAAGGTCGTCAGCACCAGCAGGCCGAGATCGGGGTGCGCGGCGGACAGCTTGGCGCACAGGGAAAGACCTTCGAAGTCCGAGCCCGCCGACAGCTTCAGGTCGAGCAGCACCACGTCGGGGTCCATCGCCGCCACGACCGCCTCGGCCTCGGCCTCCGAGGAGGCCTCGCCCACGACAACCAGGTCGCGTTCCCGCTCGAGCACCGAACGCAGACCCTGGCGCAGGATGGCGTGATCGTCGACGAGGACCAGGCGGATCGTTCGAACCGGTTGCGACACAGGCATATTCATGACGACTCAGCTTCCGTTTCTGGGCCCGCTGACTTCCTCGGGATCCTGGCGACCACCCGCACCCCGCCGATCCGCGAGCGCTGCACATCGAACGAGCCGCCAAGCTCCTTGGCCCTGGCCATCATGTTGGCCAGACCGCGGTGGTGACCGTCGACGTCGGCGGCCTCGGTCAGTCGCAACATCATCCGCATTTTCGCCGGGTCCCCGGTGCCGTCGTCGGAGATGGACATCGCCACCGCCGAGGGGCGGTAGGTGAGCCGCACGATCGCCCGCGACGCGTTGCCGTGCACGGCCGTGTTGAACAGCGCCTCGCCGGCGATGCGCAGCAGGGCGTGCTCGACGTCGCTCGGCAGTTCGTCGGGCGTTCCCTCCACCCGCAACGTGACCCGCAGATCCTCGGGCATATGCACAGTCGCCAGCTGTTCGAGCATCTCGGGCAGGCTGGACCGCCGCGCATCACCGGGGTGGTTGAGCGCGTAGATCGCCGACCGTAGCTGCTCGACCGCCGAACGGGTCAGGTTCTTGGCCGTATCCAGGCGATCCGTGAGTTCCCTTGCCGCTGAGAGTGATTCGATCTCGCTACGGCAGACTTCGATCTGCATGCCCGCGGACAGGACGGTCTGGGCCACGCTGTCGTGCAGTTCGCGGGCGATCCGGTGACGTTCGGAGTCGAGCACTTGATGGCGCTGGGCGGCCCCGAGTTCACGCTGCGTCGCGACCAGTTCCGCATTGCGCGCGGCGAGATCGGACGCGTGGCGGCTGGCTTCGCCGTAGGCCTCCTCGGCCCTGGCGAGGGAGGCCTGCGACTTCTGGAACAGTGCGCAGTTCTGCAGCGCCACCGCGGTCTGGCTGGACAGGATGCGCATCACCGCCTCGTCGGTGCCGTCCAGCGTGCGGATGGTGGGCGTCCACGCGGCGAAGGCACCGATGACGCCGCCGTTGAGCTCGATGGGCACATGCGCGTGGTGGCTCTCGATCAGCGGAACCCTGAACTGGCCGAGCTGACCCCGCAGGATGTCGTTGAGGCGGTTGAGCACCGCGTCGGGCAGGTGCGGTCCCGGATCGCGGGCGCCGGAAAGACCCTCGAACGCGTACGCCACGCCGTCGGCGTCGAGGATGAGATGCCTGGGCCGGGCCTCCGGCAGCGCGCCGTCGGCCAGGGCGATCAGCACCCACTCCGCGCCCAGATGGATCCGGGCGGCGTCCGCGACCGCCCTGACCAGGTTCTCGGGGCCGTGCACCGTCTGCACCAGCGCTCGCGAGATGGCGTCGAGGGCGGCCACGACGCGGTGCAGCCGCTGGGCGGTGACCCGGAACTCGGGGTAGAACGTGCTCTTGCCGGAACGAACTCCGGTGAGCCGCTCCAGATCCGGTGTGCTGACGCGAGGCCGATGGGTCGGGAATGTCGTCACATCGCCGCCCGGAACAGGGCCTGCATCTGTACCTCGTCGGCAGTGCGCGGATTGGTCGTCATGCAGGCGTCCCGCAGCGCGGTCGACGCGAGCCGCGGCACGTCCTCGTCGCGAACCCCGAGCTGCCCCAGCCCTCGCGGGACACCGACGTCGGCGGCCAGCAGCTGGATCCGGTCGGCCAGCGCCAGCGCCGCCTCGTCAGCGGGGGTGCCGCGCTCGGCCACCCCGAGGCAGGAGGCGATGATCGCGTACGGCTCCGGGTCGGTCTCGGCGTTGAAGCGGATGACGTGGGGCAGCAACACCCCGTTGATGACGCCGTGCGGCAGGTCGAGCAGCCCGCCGACCTGATGGCTCATGGCGTGCGCGGCGCCGAGGATGGCGTTGGTGAACGCCAGGCCCGCCTCGAGGGCCGCCTGGGCCATCATCGAACGTGCCCACATGTCGTCGGGCCGGTGCATGGTCTGCACCAGGTTGTCGGTCACCAGCCGAACCGCCCGCAGCGCGTGGTGGTCGGTGAGCTGGTTGTGCGCCAGCGAGACGAATGCCTCGATGCCGTGCGTCAGCGCATCCAAACCGGTTGCCGCATTGAGCCATTCGGGCATCGTGGTGAGCAGCCGCGGGTCGATGACGGTGATGTCGGGCACCAGCGCCCGGCCCAGGATGGTGACCTTGGTGTTGCGGGTGGTGTCGGTGACGATGCAGAACTGGGAGACGTCGGCACCGGTGCCCGACGTCGACGGCACCACCACCAGGGGTGGGATGGGCATCGTCGCCTTGTCGACGCCCTCGTAGTCGAGGATGCCGCCGCCGTTGGCCGCCAGGATCGCCACACCTTTCGCGGCGTCGATCACCGATCCGCCGCCGACCGCGACCAGGACATCGCACCCTTCGGCGGCGTAGTGCTCGAAACCCGCGGCGATCTCGTGGTCTTTGGGATTGGGGGTCAGCGCGCTCCACACCCTGGCGTCGACGCACTGGTCCTTGAGGTGGGCGGTCATCTCGTCGGCCCAGCCCGCCTCGATGAGCCCGGGGTCGGTGACCAAAAGCGGTCGAAGGGCGCCGAGCCGTGCCGCGGCGTGTGCGGCCTCGACCATCGAATCCATGCCGAACACGATCTCGGGCGCGTGGAACTTCAGTACCCTGCTATGCGCGCCGATCGGCTCACCGCGTTCGTACTCCGGGACCAGGGTAGGTTCCGCGGTCGGGTAACGCGTCCTCATCGTCCCCATCGTGTCCAGCCTCGCCATACCCCGCCTTGCACCCACCGCGGGGCACCGGATGTGACCCGCACAACAGGATTCCCGACCCAGCCTACGGGGTCGGCATGGGTGATCCAACAGGACAATGGTCAGGTCGCAGCGGACCAACCCCTATCCGATCGGGTAGGTCGGCCGAGGTTGGGAGATTCGGATGGGGCGGCGGGTGCACTACCCGCGGATGGGTTACCGCCCGACCGCCTCGGCCGCGAAGTCGTGCGCCGCGCGTTCCAGCCCCGTCAGGTCCCGCACCACCCGCACCCGGTCGCAGTACTCGGCGTAGGCGGGCAGATCGCAACTGCCAAGCCCCCATGAGTAGCGCGGCTCGGGCGTCAGCCAGATCGTCTCGCGGGCCCGGCGGGTGATCTCCTCGAATGCCTGCAGATTGGGGTCGTTGCCGTTGTTGCGGCCGTCGCCGAGCACCAGCACGGTGGTGCGCCTGCTGACCGCGGAGACGTGCTCGGCGATGAACTCACCGAACACCGCGCCATAGTCGGAGTTCGCATCGACATCAATGACGTCGCCGCCGAAGATCAGCCCGAGCGCCCGCTCCGGCGGGTGATCGCGGAACAGTTCGGTGGTCTCGGCGATGTCGGCGACGAACGCGAACGACCGCACCTGGGTAAACATGTCCTGCAGCCCGTGCACCAGGCTGAGGGTGAACCGCGAGGTGGCGCGCACCGACAGGCTGACGTCGGCAAGCACCACCAGCCGCGGCCGGTCCTCGGCGCGCTGAACGGTGACCGGGACAAACGGGATGCCGTCGGTGCGCATGTTGCGCCGCATGGTCTGGCCCGAGTCGACGCGGCCTGCCGCCGCGATCCGGCGCCGGTGAGTCAGCGCGCCGTGCAGGGTGCGGGCGAGCCGGCGCAGGGATTCTTCCAGTTCGGCGCGTTCGGTCTCCGCAACGCGGCCGACCTTGACTTCGCGCTTCTCGCGCTCCTCGATCACCTTGGTTTCCAGCGCCATCAGCGCTTCGAGGTGGCGTTTGAGCGCGGCGGGCAGGTTCTCCAGCACCCCGGCCAGCCGGCGGCGCAGCACGGCTGCGTCGCCCTCGTCACCGGTGTCGTCGCCGAGTTCGTCGGCCAGCCAGCCCAGCAGGAGATCCTGCTCGGCCAGCGACAGCTGCGCGTCGATCTTGGTTCCCGACGCGGTGGATAGCTTGCCCGCGGACCCGGCGCCGTGCAGCCGGGTGGTCTCCAGCTGCACTCGATAGGCGTCCTCGCGCGGGTCGCCGGATTCCTTGGAGAACACGATCTCGTCGGTCAGCGCCGCCAGATCGATCCGGTTGGCCTCCTGGTGCAGGTTGTACTGCTGAGCCAGGTCCTCCTGCTTGAAGTAGTCACGAATGCTGGCGGGTTTGCCGTGCTCGTGACCCTCCTGCGGCGTGTCACTGGGTTCCTCCGACAGGGTGAACGATTCGAGTTCGCCGGTGTCGACGAGGTCGTCATGGGCGTGTGTGTGGCCATGCCCATCCTCGTCGGGACCAACCCTTACCAACGCGAAGAACGCGTCGAAGATCTCGTTGAAGATCGGCTCGTCACGGTGGTCCTTGACCAGCGCGACGCGCAGCGCGGTGCGCAGCAGCGGCCTGTCCGACAGCATCCCCGGCTGGCTGGCGCACCGCATCGCGTCGATGGCCTCGGGGATCGAGACACGGATGCCGCCGAGGCGCAGCAGCCTGACGAACCGGTGCATGGTCGCTTCCATTGATGGGCCCTGTGACTCCCTCGGACAGCTGGAGGACGGCTAGAAGGCTCTGCGCCGGCCGAGGGAACTGGACGGGGTCTTCTTGGGGGTTCCGTAATAGCCGTTGGTGAACCGCCCCGGCGTGTCCTTGGCCGCCCGGACCGCCTTGCCGTCGGGCCCGTTCTCGTCGTCATGGGAGTGCAAGCTGTGCGAGTGCGGCTGGTCCCCGTGGGAGTGCGGCTCATCCCCATGGTCGTGGGAGTGCGAGTCGTGGGAATGCGGGCCGTGTCCATGGTCGTGGGAATGGCCGTGCGAATGCAGCGATTTCGGCACCGTGGCGTTCGGGTCGACGAGCTTGGGCAGCGCGTCGAGTGCCTTGCGGACGTCCTTGTCGTACTTGACCACCACCGACACGGTGTCGGACAGGATCTGCGATGTCAGCTCGTCCACCCCGAGCACCGCCAGGGTCCGCGCCCAGTCGATGGTCTCCGAGATGCTCGGCGACTTGCGCAGATCCAGCTCCCGCAGCCCGCGCACGATGTCCACGAGCTGGGCGGCGAGCGCCTCCTTGAGCCCGGTCTCCTTGGACCGCACGATCTCGAGTTCGCGATCGGCGGCCGGGTAGTCCAGGAACAGGTGCAGGCACCGGCGCTTGAGGGCAGCCGCCAGATCCCGGGTGTTGTTGGACGTCAGGATCACGTACGGCGGATGCTTGGCGCGGAACGTGCCGATCTCGGGGACCGAGACCTGGTACTCGCCGAGCAGTTCCAGCAGCACCGCCTCCAATGCCTCGTCGGCACGGTCGATCTCGTCGACCAGCAGCACCACCGGCTCCTCGGAGCGCACCGCTTCCAGCAGCGGCCGCGGCGCCAGGAACCGGTCGGAGAAGAACACGCTCTCCTGCTTGCCGATCCGCTCGACGGCCTCGGTCAGATCGGCGGTGTCGGCGACGAGCTGACCGATCTTCTCGCGCAGGATCTGGGTGTACAGCAGCTGTTTGCCGTAATCCCACTCGTAGAGGGCCTTGGTCTCGTCCTGCCCCTCGTAGCACTGCAGCCGCAGGAGCCGGCGGCCGGTAGCGGCCGCCAGCACCTTCGCCAGCTCGGTCTTGCCGACACCGGCCGGCCCCTCGATGAGGAGGGGTTTGTCCAGCCGGGTCAACAAGAACACCGTTGTGGCAAGCCGCTCGTCGGCGATGTATCCCTCGCCGGCGAGCGCCGTGCGCACAGCTTCCACGGACTCGAACGTCTCGCTCCGGTCACCCGAGGTGACGGTCGGGCTCGGTTCAACGGTGGAGATCATGCTCTCCAGCATCCTCTTCGTAGGTGAACAGGTCTTCTCAGGTGAGCAGGTCGTCGAGATCGCCGGTCATGCAGTGCTCGACAACGGGACGGACCAGGTCGAAGGTGCACTCCTTGGCGTTGCCCGGGGTGCAGGCGTCGCCCAGCACGTGGTTGGTGATGCGGTCCACGTCGGCCTTGTCGCCCTTGATCTCCTTGGCCTTCTCGTAGAACGGGGTCGGGCCCTGGCCGAGCCGGTTCTTGGAGTAGCTGTCCTGCTTGACGTCCACGAAGCGCTCGATGATGTTGACGTCGCGCAGCAACCGGATGGCGGCGGCCAGGGCGGCGTCGGCGGCCTGGACGTCGGTCATGCCGTAGGTGTCCACCCCCATCGCCTGGGCGATGTCGGCGAAGCGCTTGTAGGCCACCGGCATGTTGAACGCCCACACCCGCGGCAGCGCGATGGCGTTGTTCAGGCCGTGGTGGGTGTCGTAGAAGGCGCTCACCGCGTGGCTGATGGAGTGGATGATGCCAAGACCACCGGAGTTGAACGCCTGCGCGGCGATGTACTGCGCGTACATCATGCCCTCGCGGCCCTTGAGGTCGGTGCCGTTCCAGGTGGCCTCACGCAGGTTCTCTGCGGTCAGCTTGATGGCCCGGATGGCGTTGCCCAGCGACGGCTCGAAGTTCAGCCGCGACACGTAGGGCTCGGAGGCGTGGGCGAGCACGTCGAAGCCGCACTGTGCGGTGTAGTCGACCGGGCATTCGTAGTACAGGGTCGGGTCGTCGACGGCCAGGCTGGTCACCGAGGCGTCGTCGAACGCGACGTACTTGTGCGGGTTGTCGGGATCGGTGGTGGTGTCGGTGATGACGTAGGCCCACGAGGTCTCCGACCCGGTGCCCGCCGTGGTGGAGATGGCGATGTGCGGCGGGTTCTTCGGGTTCTCGCTCTTGTTGAAGCCCTCGAAATCGTTGACGTTGCGGCCGTCGTGGGCGACCGAGATGCGGGCGCCCTTGCAGGCGTCATGGGTGGAGCCGCCGCCGATGGAGATGAAGCTGTCGCAGTCGTTCTCCTGGTACAGCTTTACCGAGTCCATGACGTTGTAGTCCTTGGGGTTGGACTCCACCTTGTCGTACAGCACGACCTCGAGACCGTGCCACTTCAGCGACTCGACGAGGTTGTGCACGATGTTCGTGCCGCGCAGGCCCGAGGTCATCACGAGGGTCTTCTTGAAGCCCATCTTCAACGCCTCGGGACCGACCATCTCGCCAGCGCCGGGGCCTATCATGGCCCGGGGGAACGGATGGAACTCCTTGATGGGGAACGGCTTGAGTAACTCCTCGACCTTCATTGCCCGTTGATCCTCTCTGCGGTTGATCGGGTGCCGGGCACCAAAGTAAGCCGGTGTTGTGATGCAGGGAACAGCTTCGGGGATAAGACCCATCGAAGGACAGCACAATTCGGCACAGTCAGACAGCCGGGCGCCTGCCCGCTTGGAGGGGAGGCCCGTCGCCCGGGCGCGGTAGTCGACCGTCGAGTTGTGACACGCCTGCGGCCCCGTCGCGTGTGAAAACTCCACGCACGGGGGGCGTGGCGGGCTCGGGGCTTGGGGCTAGCGCCGCAGGGCCTTGCCGGACAACCAGTTCCCGAAGAACTGGGCGGCCTGCACCAGCACGATGATGGTCAGCACGGCGATCCAGGTGACCCACCAGTTGAACCGCTGGTAGCCGTACACGATCGCGAAGTTGCCCAGCCCGCCGCCGCCGACCGACCCGGCCACGGCCGTCATGTCCACGACGGCGATGAAGACGAAGGTGTAGCCCAGGATCAGCGGGCCGAGCGCCTCGGGCAGCAGCACCCGGGTGATGATCCGCAGCGGACCGGCGCCCATGGCCTGTGCGGCCTCGATCACCCCGGGGTCGATGGACACCAGGTTCTGTTCGACGATGCGCGAGATCCCGAACGTGGCCGCGATGACGAGGGCGAAGATCGCCGCCTTGGTGCCGATGGTGGTGCCGACGACGGACAGCGTCAGCGGGCCGATCGCGACGATGAAGATGATGAACGGGATGGGCCGGACGAAGTTCACCACCACATTCAGAATCGTGTAGAACCACCGGTTTTCGAGGATTCCGCCCTTGCGGGTGGTGTACAGCAGCACGCCGAGCACCAGACCGAACAGGCCACCGAGGACCAAGGTGGTGATGACCATCTGCAGGGTCTGCCAGATCGACTCCCAGAAGATCGGCCGCAGCACTTCCCAGTTGGTGTTCATCGCAACTCCTGCACGGTGGTCTGCGAGCCGAGCCGCGCCACCACCTGGTCGACCGCGTCGTCGGGCCCGGTGAGGGCCAGGGTGATGTTGCCGACCGATTTGCCCTGCAGGGCCGAGATGCCACCGTAGACGAACTCGAACCCGACATCGGCGGTGCGCACCGCCTCGGCCAGAACCCGGCCTACCCGATCCTGGTCGGAGACGCTGACCGCGACGAGCCGGCCCGGGTAGCGCTCGGCCAGGTCCGCGGCGTCGGCGGCAGACGGCTTGTCGTGCAGGCTGTTCGCCACGATGTTCCTCGTCAGGTCGGCGCGGGGTTCGGAGAAGATGCGGTATACATCGCCCTCCTCGACCAACTCGCCGCGGTCGAGCACGGCGACCCGGTCGGCGATCTTGCGGACCACATCCATTTCGTGGGTGATGACGATGACGGTGATGCCCAGCTCGGAGTTGACCCTCTTGAGCAGCTTGAGCACGTCGTTGGTGGTCTGCGGGTCCAGGGCCGACGTCGATTCGTCGGCGAGCAGGATGGTCGGGTTTGCGGCCAGGGCGCGGGCGATGCCGACGCGCTGCTTCTGGCCGCCGGACAGCTGTCGCGGGTAGGCCCACGCCTTCTCGGCCAGGCCGACGAAGTGGAGCAGCTCGGCGATGCGGTCGCGGTGCCGTTCCTTCGGCACGCCCGCGGATTCCAGCGCGAATGCGATGTTGCCGTAAACGGTGCGCGAGTTGAGCAGGTTGAACTGCTGGAACACCATGCCGATCCGGGTCCGCAGCTGGCGGATCTGCTTGGCGTTCAACTCGGTGATGACGGTGCCTTCGATGATCACCTGTCCGGAGGTGGGATGCTCCAGCGCGTTGATCATCCGCACCAGCGTGCTCTTACCCGCGCCCGAACCGCCGATGATGGCGTAGATGGTGCCGCCCTCGATCGCCAGGTTGATCGACTTGAGGGCATCGAAGGTGTCCTTGGACCCTTCGACCGGATAGGTCTTGGTGAGGTTGACGAACTCGACGATGGCGGTCATGCGGTGTCCCCTGCCCGGTGGTCAATTGGCACGGATCTGGTCCTCGAGGTCTCGGGTGATGCGCTGCAAATCCGCGGCAGGCTTGTCGACGATCACCGCGGTGTCGCGGGAGGCGTCGACCACCGCCTTGGTCACCTCGGGATCGTGGTACAGCTCGACGATCTTCAGGTAGGTGGGGTTGTCCTTGTCCTCCTCCCGCGACACGAACGCGTTGATGTAGGGCTCGGCCGCGGGGCTGTTCGGATCGTCGTTGTAGATCGCCGAGGACGGGTCGAGGTCGGCGTCGAGGGCGAAGCCGTTGTTGATCACCGCCGCGGCCACCGACGGCAGAGACGTGACCGTCTGCTGGGCGCTGATCGGGACGACGGCAATGCGGGTCCCGACGGTGTCGACGTCCGCAGGTGTGGACAGGATGTTGCCGCCGCCCCGCAGTCGCACCAGCCCGGCCTGTTGCAGGACCAGCAGCGCACGCGCCTGATTGGTCGGGTCGTTGGGGATCGCTACCTGCGCACCGTCGGGGATGTCGGCGACCGAGGTGTAGCGCTGCGAGTACAGCCCGAGCGGGACGACGACGGTCGAGCCGATCGGGGTCAGCGTCTCCCCCGCGGCCACGTTGTAGCTGGCCAGGAACTGCAGGTGCTGAAACAGGTTCAGGTTGGTCTGGCCTTGCGCCAGCGCCGGGTTGGGCTGGGCATAGTCGGCGAAGTTGACGACGCGGATCGTGATGCCCTCATCGGCGGCCAGGCGCTGCAGGATCGGCCAGAAGTCGGCGCTGCCCTCGGTGGTGCCGATGGTGACGACGTCGCCTCCTCCGCTGCGCAGGATGGCGTTGCTGCCGCCGAACAGCGAGAAGACCAACCCGACCACCAGGGCCACCGCGACGACTACCCCGGCGACGACCAGGCTGCGGTCGCGTTTGGGTTTGGGCGGCAACCAGAGCGGATCGTGCGGCTGCGAGGTCACGTCAGGCTCAGTCAACCGACCGCCTCACTTCCCGTCCCCTTAGTATCCCCGTCGAATCCCCGCCGACGGTTGCGGCGGCGCGCCGGTATCCTCCCCCAACGCGCCGGCCGTCGCATCCGCGGTGCCGGCCCGAGAATCGGCAAACCAGATGCTCAGCCGGGTTATCCGCAGGCTGCGCGGAAAGCGCCCGCCGCGTCGCCGTTGCGGGCCGTCAGCGGCGCGGTTCGGCCGTCAGCTGGCCGCGGTCGCCGTGATCAGTGCGTCGCGGAAGATCACCAGCTCGGACTCGCCGGTGTCGACGTGGGGTGACAGCCGCAGTACGGGGCCGGCCATCTCGAACGGGGCGCGGGCCACTTCGGCGGCGGTGGTTACCACGCCGTGCTCGGCGATCAGCCGCGCGCGCACCGCGGCAGGCGCGACACCGTCGGGCGGCTCAAGGGTGGTGATCGCACTGGGTTCGTCGGCGGCCTCGATCACCCGCCACCCGCCTGCGCCGTCCATCGCCGCGCGCGTCAGGCGGCCGACCTCGGCCAGCCCGGCCCGCACCGCTGCGGGTCCGGCCGCCAGGTGTTCGCCGACCGCGACCGAGAACGCCACCCAGGACGCAACATTCGCCTCGCCGAGTTCGAGCTTGCGCAGGGTGTCCATCGGGACAACCCAGTCCGGGGGTGGCAGGCGCGGGCGCAGGCGCGCTGCCAGCTCCGGACCGATGGCCATGGCGCCGACGCCGCGCGGGCCCGACAGCCACTTGCGCGACGACGTGTAGGTCACGTCGGCGCCGACGGCGCAGTCGATATGGCCCAGCGCCTGGGCGGCATCCACCACCAGCGGGACGCCCAGCTCCCGGCAGGCGGCGGTCATCGCGGCCAGCGGCTGCACGACGCCGCGGTGACTGGCCAGCGCCGTGAGGTGGACCAGGGCGGGCGGGTCGGCCGCCAACGCGGCCGTCGCCTCCTCCACCAGCAGCCTGCCGTCACCGTCGACCGGGAGCGGCCGCACCGCGAAACCGTTGGCGGCCATCACCGCCAGGTTGGGTCCGAACTCACCGGGCAGACAGGCCAGTGTCCTGTCGTCCGGCCAGCTACTCAGCAGCAGATCCAGCGCATGGCCCGAACTCGAGGTGAACACCACGTTGTCGGCGGTGTGCCCGGTCAGCGCGGCGACCGCGGCACGGCCGGCGGCCAGCGCAGGCGCCGCGGCCTCCATCGCCACATAGCCGCCGACCTCGGCTTCGTGACGGGCGTGGCGGGCCGCGGCGTCGACTACGGCGAAGCTCTGCCGCGAACAGGCCGCGCTGTCGAAGTGCAGGCCGGCGACCTCGGGCCGGGCCTCGCGCCACCGTAGCCGGAGCGCCGTCATGTGACCGACGCCGTCATTTCACCGAGAGGGACAGGCCGAAGTCGCCCGCCGGGTCGGTCCACCAGTGGGTGAGCGACAGCCCCGCCGCGGCCAGTTCGGCGGCGACACCGTCGGGCCGGAACTTGCACGACACCTCGGTCAGCATTTCCTCACCCGCGTCGAAATCGACGGTCAGTCCCAGGTCGGGGATGCTCACCCGCTGGGCGCTGATCGCCCGCAGCCACATCTCGATGCGCTGGTCGTCCTCGTTGTAGCGGGCGACATGGTTGAAGGCCGCGAGATCGAAGTCGGCGCCGAGTTCGCGGTTGACCACGGCCAGCACGTTGCGGTTGAATGCCGCCGTCACCCCGGCGCTGTCGTCGTACGCGCGCACCAGCCGGCCGACGTCCTTGACCAGGTCGGTGCCGAGCAGCACGGCGTCGCCGTCCTGCATGCCGTCGGCGAGGGTGGCCAGGAACTCCGCCCTCGGTTCCCGGGTCAGGTTGCCGATGGTCGAACCGAGGAAGGCCACCAGCCGCCGTCCCACCCGAGGGATCTTGCCGAGGTGCTCCTCGAAGTCGCCGCAGACGGCCTCGACCTCGACACCCGGATACTCGCGCCGGATCGCGGTCCCCGCCGCCCGCAGCACCCCGGCGTCCACGTCGAACGGGATGAACCGGCGCAACGATCCGCCGTCGCGCATCGCGTCGAGCAGCATGCGGGTCTTCTCCGAGGTGCCGCTTCCCAGCTCCACCAGGGTGTCTGCCCCGGCGGCGGCGACGATCTCGGCCGAGCGGTCGCGCAGGATCTGCGCTTCGGCGCGGGTGGGGTAGTACTCGGGCAACCGGGTGATCCGGTCGAACAGGTCGCTACCCACCGAGTCGTAGAACCATTTGGGCGGCAACGACTTCGGTGTACGGGTCAGTCCCTGCCGCACGTCGCGGCGAAGCGCCATCGCGGCGGAGTCGGCGGCCAGGTAGTTGGCCATCGTGAAGGTCATGCCGGTCCTTTCAGCCCGATGAACTCGATCTCCGAGCCTTGGACGCGCACCAGACGGCGGTCGGGGATCTCCTGCCAGCCGGGGTCGTCGTCGTAGGGCTCGCTGGCCAGCACCACCCCGTCGTCGGTGCGAAGCAGCGACAGTGTGTCGCCCCAGGTGGTGGCGACCAATTGGGTTCCGTTGCCCGCCAGGATGTTCAGCCGCGCGTTCGGATCGGCAGCGCCCACCTCGGCGATGACCTCACCGAGCCGGTGCACACCGCGGTCGAAGATCAGCGCCGCCAGCAGGGCACTGTCCACCGTGGATTCGGCGCGCGGCGAGGGCGGCAGCACGCTGCGGTCGACCAGACCGTTGTGGGAAAGCAGCCAGCGCCCGTCGGTGAACGGGGCCGCCGCCGACGCCTCGATCGGCATGCCGACCGTCGCCGAGCGCACCGCCGCCACCACGCATTGGCTGCGCAACGCGGGAGCCATCGACGCGAACGACGCGTCACCCCACAGCGGCGACGCGCTGCGCCACCTGCGCACCACACCCGCTTCCTCACCGCCGGAGCCGCCGGACTCGCCCGCGTCGACGAAGCCGACGCCCCAGCCGTCGGCGTTGATCAGGCCGTGTTTCTGCCTGCGCGGCGCATACGACTGCACCAACAGGCTGTACGGCGGGTCGAGCATCAGCGCCGCCAACGACCGCGGTTCGCCCAGCCAGCCCAGGTGCCTGCACATCAGGATCGCTCCCCGGCGGCGTGGTTGGAGTCGTCGGCGTCCCAGGCCAGGCGCACGCCCGCGAAGATCTGCCTGCGGATCGGATGGTCCCAGTTGCGGAAGCTGGGCCGCAGGATGCCCGGCGCCACCGCCCAGGACCCGCCGCGCAGCACCCGGTACTCGCCGGCCGCGGCCCCGTCGAAGAACGGCTGTGAATACCGCTCGTAGATCATCGGCACGAACCCGGGCCACGGCCGCAGCGGCGACGTGGTCCACTCCCACACATCGCCGAGCATCTGTTCGGCGCCGTATGCCGACGCGCCCGCCGGATAGGCCCCGACCGGGGCGGGCCGCAGCGCCGCGCCGCCCAGGTTCGCCAGGTGTGCGGTGGGTTCGGTTGCGCCCCAGGGGAATCGACGCCGCCGGTCCGTCACCGGATCCCAGGCGCATGCCTTCTCCCATTCCGCCTCGCTGGGCAGGCGCGCGCCTGCCCACGCCGCGTACGCTTCGGCCTCGAAATAGGTGACGTGCTGCACCGGCTCTTCGCCGGGGATCTCTTCAAGGTGGCCGAACCGGGTGCGGGTGCCCGTCAGCGCGCCGGAGTTCCAGAACTGCGGCGCGGTCAGGTCCGCGTCGGTGCGATGGGCCCAGCCCCGGTCGGACCACCACTGCCTGCGGTGATAGCCGCCGTCGTCGATGAACTCCCGCCACTCGGCGTTGGTCACCGGCACCCGGCCGATCCGGAAGCTCGGCAGGTCGACTTGGTGGGCGGGCCGCTCGTTGTCCAGCGAATGCGGCTCGCTCACCGGGTCCACGCCCAGCAGGAACGGCCCGCCGGGAACGAGTACCGAGGTGCCCGCCACCCCCGGGCGCCCGGATGGCAGCGGCGCTCCGGCGTCCAGCAGCGGGGAGCCGGAGCGCAGGTTCAGTGCCTGCAGCATCGTCTCGTCGTGCTGATTCTCGTGGCTGATGACCAGGCCGTACGCGAATGCCGGATCGCTTCCGCCCTGCGCCGGGTCGTCGGGGCGTTCGTCGGGCAGCGCATCGAGGGTGTCCAGCGCGCGGTTGCGTACGGTCGCGCAGTACGCCCTGGCGTCGGCCGGTGGCAGGAGCGGAAGCGCGGCCCGGCTGGCCCGGCTGTGCACAAACGCGTCGTACAGGCGATCGACGGCGGGCGGCAGCAGTCCGGGCGCGTTGAGGTCGCCCCCCCGCAGCAGCCACAGCTCCTCCTGCTGCCCGATGTGCGCGAGGTCCCACACCAGCGGGCTCATCAACGGGTCGAACTGGCGGTGCAGTTCGGCGTCGTCGAAGTCCACCAGCCGCAGCGTGCGCTCCCGCGCCAGGGTCAGCTCCCGCGCCAGCGTTTCTCGTGACGTCACAGCGCACCCTTCGCGAGCTCGGCCACCGCGGTGGCGATTCCGTGCTTCACCGCGCGGTCGGCGAAGTCGTCGCCCGGCGAGCGGCCCCGTTCCACCGAACGCACGAGGTGTCCCATCGATTCCGCCAGCGCGTCGGGTGCGCGTTCGGCGGCGGCGTGCACACAGCGGATGGCTGCGGTGTGCAGCCGCCGGTTGCCGAGTCCGACCCGCGCGGCGGGATCCCACGCGGTGGCGACCGGTTCGGTGGCCTGCGTCGCGATCTCCGCCGCCGACGGGTCGTCGAGCAGCGTCGTCATCGTGAACACCACCGCGGGCCAGACGGCGTCGGGGACGCTGTCGAGGTAGCGGATCTCCAGGAATCCCCGCGGGCGCACCGGCGGGAACAACGTGGTCAGGTGGTAGTCCAGATCCGCTTCGGTGGGTCTGCGGCCGCCGAGCACGGCGCGGCCGTCGGCCCAGTCGGCGAACGGCACCCAGTTCGTCACCGGCAGCGCACCGGAATGCGACGTCGCCGAGTCCGCGGCATCGGCGCTGCGCACCAGCATCACCGGCGCCCGCAGTGCGTAGCGCGCCCAGTCGCTGGCCGGATCATCGCTGCCGGCGCCGAGGACAGGTCCGCAGCGTGCCGAGTCCAGCTCTCCCCACACCCGCTGGCGGGTGCTGCGCCAGCCCGTGAACCGGCCGTCCAGAAGCGGTGAGTTCGCCGTGATCGCGATCATCGTCGGCCCGAGGGCATGTGCAAGCCGCACCCGGGCAGCCCACTCTTCGCGCGGTCCCGCGTCGAGGTTGACCTGCACCGACGCCGTCGACGTCATCATCGCCGCACCCGCGGCACCGGTGCCGCTGGCCGCGAAGAACCGCTCCATCGCCCGGTACCTTGCCCCGGGGTTGACCCGGGCGGGTGGTCGCAGCGGATCCGCCCCGAGCAGCACCAAGCCGAAGCCGGCGCGGGCGAAGGTCTCGCGCAGCACCGCACGGTCAGCGGCCATCGCGGCGATGGCGGGCAGCGCACCGTCGGCGGGCGGTCCGGACAGTTCCACGGCGCCGCCGGGTTCGACGGTGATCCTGCCGCCCCCGGGAAGGTCGGGAACCGTCGCGATGACCGTGGTTATCTCGTCCCAACCCGGTCTGCGGCCGGGTGCGGAGAGGTCGAAGCAGTGCGCCTCGACCTCGAGGCCGACCCGGCCCCGCGGACCGTCGCGCAGGCAGCTTGCACCGATGTGCGCGGCGGCGTCATAGGCGTTGGTGAATGGCCTGAGGCGCCGCGCGTGAAAATCGCTGCGCTCGGGCCGGCGCGCGGCGGGCCCGATGGGCCTGACGGGCAGAGTCATCGACAACCATCCCTCCTATCCCGTCCCGTGTCCCGTCGTATCCCGTCCGGTACCGGAACAAGACCGCTGGTAGGCAGCGGCGGGATCGGTCGATCGCCGCCACCTTCTCCATCTTCCAGAGGTGACCGACAAATTCCGATCGCGTTGTGTGACACGTCGATGACGTGTAGCCGAATACCGCGGCCGTTACCGCTACTGCCCGAGCGTGTTCTGGATGGCGCCGGCGAGCACGTTCACCGCGGGACCCCCGTTGCCGGACTGGCACACCTTGGCCTGGAGCAGCACGTTCTCGCGGGCGCGGGTGGTGACGAAGCAGCGCCGGTCGAGCGGCCCGCCGCCCGGTCCGATCTCCTGCTTGACCCAGTCCTGCTCGGTCGCGCTCCCAGGTCCGCCCGTGAAGCTCCACACCTGGGTGGTGAAGTTGTCCAGGTGCATCGCGGTCGTCTGGCCCGAGCAGCCCACCGTCCGGTCGACCACCCGGTGAAAGGCGCGCTGCGCCGCGTCGACGGTGGCGAACACCCCGACGGCCTGCTTCACGAAGTGCGTCACATCGGTCGCCGACGTCTGCGTCACCGCGCCGCTGAACGACGCCAGATCCGGATCGTCGAACACCTCGGGAAGCCCGATATCGGCCCAGTTGTTGCAGGCCGGGAGGTCGACGTAATAGGCCTGGAAGGGGGTGCTGAACACCGACTCCCACCCCATCGGCGCCCCGACGACGTTGCCGACCGAACCCTTGCCGAGCACCGCGTAGGACACCACGCCCGGATCGGACGGCCGGGCCCCTGCGGGCCCGGCCGGTGCCGAAAGGACCGTCGCGGCACTCGCGACAGCGACGCCGAGGGCCGCTGCGGCGACCCGCACGGGCTAGACCTTCGCCGACAGCGAAACGTCGATGTTGCCGCGGGTGGCCTTGGAGTACGGGCAGAACTGATGCGCCTTCTCCATCAGGTCGTCGGCAACGCCCTGCTCCAGCCCGGGCAGATAGCCGATCAGGTTGGCCGTGATCCCGAAGCCACCGGCGGAATCCTTACCGAAGCCGACCTGGGCGGTGATGGCGGTGGCGTCGTCGAGATCCACCTTCTCGTTCTTGGCGATCAGCCGCAGCGCGCCCAGGAAGCAGGCCGAGTAGCCCGCCGAGAACAGCAGCTCGGGGTTGACGCCCTCACCGCTGCCGCCCATCTCCTTGGGCGGGCGGGCGTCCAGGTCGATCTTGCCGTCCGCGGACTTGATGTGGCCGTCGCGACCTCCACCGGTCGCCGTGGATTCTGCGGTGTAGACAACGTCGATGCTCATAGCAGTGCCACTTCCCTTTCCAAGCTTTCCAAGGTTGTATACAGCCGGTGTATACAACCGTTCTCGATCATGCCAGCCGGACCCAACCAGGCAAGGCCCGGGCCACCGTACCCGCGGCCGATCCACGAGATCCGTGCCAGGGTCGTGTGAGCGCTCGGGAGTACACGACCCTGGCGCAGATCTGGGCGGATGCCCCGAACTACCCGCTGGACTACCCGTCCCCGCCCCGCACGCCCTCCTCGACGGCCTTGCCGAGGTCGGGGTCGACATTGCGCCAGTAGTCGAACACCCGCGACAGCACAGGCTCCCGCACACCCTTGGACACGTGGCCGACGATGTTGTGCGCCAGGCGATCGCGCGCATCGTCGTCGAGGACCTCGCGGACCATGGTGCCTGCCTGACCCCAGTCGTCGTCGTCGGCCCGCAGCGTGTAGGCCTGCCGCACCATGTCGCCGTCGGACATCCAGTGCACTTCGGCGGCGCGGGACGCGTCGGCCATCGGCCCGCCCATCGAATTCGGGGCGTACACCGGGTCGGTGGCGTTGCGGATGCGCATCGCACCGTCCTTGGAGTAGCTGTGCACCTCCACCGCAGGCTCGTTGACCGGGATCTGCTTGTAGTTGACGCCGAGCCGGGCGCGATGCGCGTCGGCATAGGAGAACCCCCGCGCCAGCAACATCTTGTCCGGGCTCAACCCGGTGCCCGGCACGATGTTGTTCGGCTCGAATGCGGCCTGCTCGATCTGGGCGTGGTAGTCGGTGACATTGCGGTCCAGCGTCATGCGGCCCACCTCGTGCAGCGGGTAATCGCCGTGCGGCCACACCTTGGTCAGGTCGAACGGGTTGAACCGGTAGGTCTTGGCGTCCTCGAACGGCATGATCTGCACGTGCAGCGTCCAGCTCGGACGATTGCCCGCCTCGATCGACTCGTAGAGGTCGCGCTGGTGGGCGTCGCCGTCGATGCCCGCCATCTCGTCGCCCTCCTCCTGGGTGAGGAAGTCGACGCCCTGATCGGTCTTGAAGTGGTACTTCACCCAGAACAGCTCCCCGGCGGCGTTGAGCCAGCTGTAGGTGTGGCTGGAGTAGCCGTTCATGTGCCGCCAGTCCTTGGGGATGCCGCGGTCGCCCATCAGCCACGTGACCTGGTGGGCGCTCTCGGGTGAGAGCGTCCAGAAATCCCACTGCATGTGGTGGTCGCGCAGATTGGTGGCCTGCATCCGCTTCTGGCTGCGGATGAAGTTCTGGAACTTCATCGGGTCCCGCACGAAGAACACCGGCGTGTTGTTGCCGACCATGTCGAAGTTGCCTTCGGTGGTGTAGAACTTGAGCGCGAACCCGCGCGGGTCACGCCAGGTGTCTGGGCTGCCCCGCTCGCCCGCGACCGTCGAGAACCGGGCGACCATCTCGGTCGTCACCCCGGGCTGGAACAGCGCCGCCTTCGTGTACGCGCTGACGTCCTGCGTCACCTCGAACCGGCCGAAGGCACCGCCGCCCTTGGCGTGGGGCTGGCGCTCCGGGATCCGCTCCCGGTTGAAGTTGGCCATCTGTTCGATCAGGTAGTGATCGTGCAGCAGGATCGGGCCGTCCGGCCCGACCGTCAGCGAATGCTCGACGCTCGGTACGGGGGCGCCGCCATCCGTCGTCGCATACTTGTCGGTCATCCTTGATTCATCTCCTCGTGGTTCGGCGGCCGAAGGGGCTGGGGCCGCGATCGAGCCTCATCCGGGCGGGTTCCCCGACGCGGCAGGCGCCACACGTGAACCGGAGGGCGAATTCGGGCCGGGTGTTACGGCTGCGGGCGAGCCGGGGCGCCGGGCGGCTGCGGGGGTTGCGGCACCGTCACGTTGGGCCCACCGGGCAGGACGAACGGCGGTCCTTGGCGTTCCATCGGCATCATCGGCACGCGGTCGCGGTAGTCGGCGAACCGGTGATGTCCGCCGCCGGTCTGCCTGCCGAGGATGAATCCGGTGAAGAAGACGACGGCGACGATGAACACCACACCTGCCACAATCACCACCCACGCCGCCGCCCTGTAGAGCTTGCTGGGCCTGCGCTCCGGGGAAGCCTGGCCGTAGGCGGGGGCCGGCGGCACATGGCGCGGCGGTGGGGGTGTCGCGGTGGCCACCGGTCCGGTCGCCGGTTCTGATGACGCATGCGTTTCGGTCATGCCTGGCATGATGCCCAGCCCAATCACAGTGCCAGCTATGTTGACGCTATGAATCAGCTGTGAAGGCGGCTGCCCGTCCCCTACACTCGGCCGTGATGGGCACCGAATTGCCGGTGCCACAGGAATATTCACGGCCGGAACGAATTCGATGGGGATGGTCCGATGGGCGCTCCGGCGGGTATCGACTGGGACTGGGCCAGGGCGACGGGAGGGGTTCTCAGCGCACAGCAGAAGCGGCAGTTGATGATCCCGCTGATCCGCACCGCGGCGTCGCACACCGCGGGACGGCTGCGGATCGCGCTCGGCCTGCGCGGGGGCGGCGGCATCGACCTCGACACGCTACGCATCCCCGACTCCAGGCTCGCGCGCGATGCAGAACAGCAAGCGGGCGAAGAACTTCCGCCGTATCTCCTGGAGCATTCTTACCGCACCTACCTTTTCGGGTCGGCGCTAGCGGCTCTGGACGGGGTGGCGGTGGACGAGGAACTCGCCTACGTGACCTGCCTGCTGCACGACATCCAGTTGGAGCACCCGACTCCCGGGCGGTGCTTCGCAGTGGTCGGCGGCGAGCGCGCGGAACGCTTCGCGCTGGACCGCGGCGCCGAACCCGCCCGCGCCTCGGCGATCGGGGCGGCCATCGCGGGGCATCTGACCGCGGGCGCCGCCGACGACCTCGCCGACCCCGCCGGCTTCGTCTCGGCGGGCGCGTTCGTCGACGTCGCCGGTGTGCGCATGCACGAACTGCGCCGGGAGTGGGTGGACGAGGTGGTGCGGCGCCATCCGCGCCACCGGTTCGGTCCCCAGGTGCTGGCCGCATTCCGCGCCGAGGCCGCGGCGGTGCCTGCGGGCCGGACGCAGTGGTGCCTGCGCTATGGCGCGTTTCCGCTGCTCATCCGCATCGCGCCGGTCGCCGACCGATATCTGGGCAGCAGCTGAGACGCCCCTGGGTAGGAGCCGAGAATAAAACCGCCGCGCGCCGTGTTATCAATTCCAGTTCGACCCGTTGATTTCATCCCCCGAGCGGCGGGTCGAACTACCTCAACTTAACACACATCACGTGCAGAGCGCTTGTCTTTCAACGGTTTCCAGGTTGGGACACCGTCGGATGGCTGATGCCCGTGTGGCTTATGATCAGGGCTTGAACGGGTTGACCGCGAACTGGATCACCCGATACGGCGCCTGGGCACGTGGGCCGGTGTTCCACTGGCTGACGAACACCCGCACGTCGTCCAACTCCGACCCGGGTGAGATGTACCCGCCGTAGGGCTGCGCCAGCCGGTTGACATCCGGCGGCGGCAGGTGTTCGGCCGGATCGGGCCAGGCACTGGCGAAGACGACGGTGGTGACCGGCGCGGTTCCCAACCCCGTCGGATCGTTGGCCACCCGCATCTCCATGTTGCCGGTGCTGGCATTGAAGTACGACAGCACGGTCTTGCCGTCGATCTGCCGGACGCTCATCTCGCCGATCCGGTCGTCCCACAACGGCGTTGGCGGGCCACCCCATCCGCCGTCAGACCCCGGTGCCGTCGACCAGGGTTGCCAGGCGGACCGGTCGGTAAAGTCGTCCGGCGTCACTCGATAGAGCACGACCGGGCCGCTGCGGTCGAAGTCGTTGGCGACGATGTACACCCAGCCCCGCGGTGAACCCGGCGTCGGGATCGGGTCGTAGTAGCCGCTGACCTGCGACTGCCTGCCGTCGGCATAGTCCGCATCACGCTGTGAGCCCGGTACTGTCGGCCAGTTTCCTTGTGCCGGATCGGCTTTCACCAGCCGCGAGCTCTGCGGCTGCAGGTCCTTGGTGATGGTCACCAGCATGTAGTTGTCGCGGTTGATCTGGACGACGCCGGCGGGGAGCTGCGACGCGCCGGCGGGGGTCGGGTCGGCGAGCAGGGGCTTGTCGATGCCCGTGACCCCGGCATAGCGCACACCGCCGGGGTCGCCGATCGAGTCCGTCTCGACGTGCAGCGCGATCGGCGAATACCAGCCGCCGAATCCGACGCCCTGGCCCGCGAAACTGTCGCCGCAGATCTGCAGGATTCCGGTCGAGAACTCCATGAATTCACAGAGGTCCGTTGCGCCGATACCGTAATCCCTTGTCGGCGTTCCTGTTCCGGCCGTCGGACCGATACGCACTACCTGGCCTGGCGCGAGCGGCGTCCGGTCAGGCGTGGCATGCGCCGCCGGCGCCACGAGCATCGTCGAGATCAACGAAATGCAGGTGCCTACTCGCAAAAGTCCTGCAGAACGTGACTTTCGGCGCACCAGAAGGTCAACGCTGGGCAGCGATCAGCTCTGCGATCTGAATGGTGTTCAGCGCCGCGCCCTTTCGCAGGTTGTCACCGGAAACGAACAGCGCGAGCCCGCGTCCGTCCGGCACACCCGGGTCCTGGCGGATGCGGCCGACCAGGGAATCGTCGGCACCCGCCGCGGCCAGCGGTGTCGGCACGTCGACCAGCGTCACACCGGGTGCCGATGCCAGGATCTCCTTGGCCCGCGCCACCGAAAGCGGACGCTCGAATTCGGCGTTGATCGACAGCGAGTGTCCGGTGAACACCGGCACCCGCACACAAGTCCCGCTCACCAGAAGGTCGGGAATGCCCAGGATCTTGCGGCTCTCGTTGCGCAGCTTCTGATCTTCGTCGGTCTCGCCGGACCCGTCATCCACCAGCGCGCCGGCCAGCGGAACGACGTTGAAGGCAATGGGCGCAACGTATTTCGCAGGCGCCGGGTAATCCAGCGCGGATCCGTCGTGCACCAGTTGCTCAACCCCGTCGATCACCGCGCGGGCCTGCGTGGCCAACTCCTCGACACCTGCCAGACCGCTGCCGGACACCGCCTGATAGCTCGAAGCGATCATCCGGACCAGCCCGGCCTCGTCGTGCAGCGGCTTGAGCACCGGCATCGCGGCCATGGTGGTGCAGTTCGGGTTGGCGATGATGCCCTTGGGCAGCGCGCCCGCCCTCACCACATCGCGTTCGAAGTTGACCTCCGACACCACCAGCGGGACATCCGGGTCCTTGCGCCACGCCGACGAGTTGTCGATGACGGTGACGCCGGCGGCGGCGAACCGCGGCGCCTGCACCCGTGACATGGTGGCACCTGCGGAGAACAGCGCGATGTCCAGGCCGCTTGGATCGGCCGTCGCGGCGTCCTCGACCTCGATCTCCTGACCGCGGAAGCTGAGCTTCTTGCCGGCCGAGCGCGCGGATGCGAAGAACCGCACCTCGCGCGCCGGGAAGTCGCGCGCCTCCAGCAGTGTGCGCATCACCTGGCCGACCTGGCCGGTCGCACCAACTACGCCGATGTTCACCATGCTCTTAGCGCCCCGTTCCCGCGTAGACGACGGCCTCTTCATCGCCGCCGAGGCCGAACGCCTCGTGCAGCGCCGCGACCGCCTTGTCCGTTTCCGTGTCCTTGATCAGCACGGAGATCCTGATCTCGGAGGTGGAGATCAGGTCGATGTTCACCCCGACCTCGGCGAGCGCCTCGCAGAAGGTCGCCGTCACGCCCGGATGCGACCGCATACCCGCACCGATCAGCGACACCTTGCCGATGTGGTCGTCGTAGAGCACCCGGGTGAAGCCGATCTCGTCCTGCTGGGCGGTCAGTTTCTCCACCGCGGTCGGGCCGTTGTCCCGCGCGCACGTGAAGGTGATGTCGGTCTTGCCGTCCTCGACCTTCGAGATGTTCTGCAGCACCATGTCGATGTTGACATCGGCGTCGGCCACGACGCGGAACACCTTGGCGGCGTAACCGGGAACGTCGGGCAGGCCGACGACGGTGACCTTGGCCTCGCTGCGGTCGTGGGCTACTCCGGTCAGGATGGCGTCTTCCATGGGGATGTCCTCGATCGATCCTTTGACGATGGTGCCCGGCTTGTCGGAGTACGACGACCGGACGTGAATCGGCAGGTTGTACCGGCGGGCGTACTCCACACAGCGCAACATCAGCACCTTGGCGCCGCACGCCGCCATCTCGAGCATCTCCTCGAAGCTGACGGTGTCCAGCCGCCGGGCGTTGGGCACGATCCGCGGATCGGCGGTGAACACGCCGTCCACGTCGGTGTAGATCTCGCAGACGTCGGCCTTCAGCGCGGCCGCGACGGCGACGGCGGTGGTGTCCGATCCGCCGCGGCCCAGCGTGGTCACGTCCTTGGTGTCCTGGCTGACCCCCTGGAACCCGGCGACCAGCACGATCTGGCCCTCATCGAGCGCAGAACGCAGCCGGCCGGGCGTGACGTCGATGATCTTGGCGTTGCCGTGGGTGCCGGTGGTGATGACGCCCGCCTGCGAGCCGGTGAACGACCGGGCCTGCGCGCCGAGGGATTCGATCGCCATCGCGACCAGCGCGTTGGAGATGCGCTCGCCCGCGGTGAGCAGCATGTCCAGCTCTCGAGCGGGCGGCGCGGGTGACACCTGTTTGGCCAGGTCCAGCAGGTCGTCGGTGGTGTCGCCCATCGCCGAGACGACCACGACGACGTCGTTGCCCGCCTTCTTGGTCTCGACGATGCGCTCGGCGACGCGGCGAATCCGCTCGGCGTCGGACACCGAGGATCCGCCGTACTTCTGTACGACGAGCGCCACTACCTGGCCTTTCGCGAATGCGCTGAGTTGGTCTCGACTAAGGATAAGGGAGAGACGCACGTGGTTTTCCCGCCCCGGCCGCGCGGCCGACATAACCGCACAGACATAGCCGTAAAGACAAAGCCGTAAAGTTGCGGCCGTGCCGCAAGCCCCTGTCGACCGACTGGCCGACACCCGCGTGCCGATTCAGGACCACATCGCCGCGCGGTGGAGTCCCCGCGCCTTCGACCCCGCCACCGAACTGGATGCCGATGACCTCGTCGGCCTCCTTGAGGCCGCGCGGTGGGCGGCCACCTGGGGCAGGCGCCAGCCCGTGCGATTCGTCGTGGGCCTGCGCGGCGACGACGCCTTCACCACGCTCGGCGGCCTGCTGAGGAGGGGCAACAGCTACGCCCGCGCCGCGGCGGCGCTGATCCTGGTGGTCGCCGACGAAGGTCCCGACGAGACCACCGCGCTGTATTCGGGTGTCGACGCCGGGGCGGCGATGGCCAATCTGTCCATCGAAGCGGTGTCCCGCGGCCTGGTGGCCCATCCGATGGCGGGGTTCGACACCGAGGGCGCACGGGAGAAGTTCGGGCTGGCCGACGGGCTGCGACCGCTGGCGGTCGTCGCGGTCGGCACACTCGCCGACCATGCGAAGGCTGGCGAGGACGGCAGGGACGGCGCCGAGGTGGGCGAGGGCGAGAGGGACATCGCCGGAGCCACCGCCGAGCGCGACCGGCAGCCCCGCACGCGCCTCCCTCTGGAGGAAGTCGTCCTCAACTGGCCGAGCCTCCCGGCCGGCTAGATACGGCGCCATCCAGCGTTAACGCAGTGGAAACGCCCAGAGCCGGTCTACGTAACCGAAACATCGGTCACTATGGGTGGACGGCGGATGCCGTCCCGACCGACACCGAGAGACGAGCGCATGTCAACCGACCTCGCCGACCTGGCCGCACGATCGGGAACGAAGTTCATCCTCGCGCTGTTCGTCGATCTGCGCGGCAAGCCGTGCGCGAAACTGGTGCCCGTGGAGGCCGTCGACATGCTGGCCACCGAGGGCGTCGGGTTCGCCGGCTACGCGGTCGGCGCCATGGGCCAGCAACCCAGCGACCCCGACATGATGGCCATCCCCGATCCGGTCACGTTCACCCCGATCCCGTTCCTCAAGGAGGGCCTGGCGATCGTTCATTGCGACCCGCACGTCGAGGGTGAGCCATGGCCGTACGCACCGCGCGTCATCCTCAAGGCGCTGATCCAGCGCGCCGCCGACGCCGGTTTCGAACCATGGGTGGGCGCGGAGGTCGAGTACTTCCTGCTCACCAGGGCCATCGACGGTTCGCTGAGCACCGCCGACACCGCCGACACCTCCGCGCAGCCCTGCTACGACGCGCGCGGGGTCACCCGCATGTACGAGCACCTGACCGCGATGTCCACGGCGATGAACACCCTCGGCTGGTCCAACTACGCCAACGACCACGAGGACGGCAATGGCCAATTCGAGCAGAACTTCCAGTTCGCCGAGGCGCTGACCACCGCGGATCGCGTCGTGACGCTGCGCTACCTGCTGTCGATGATCGCCGCCGAACGCAACATGATCGCGACGTTCATGCCCAAACCGTTCGCCGACCGCACCGGCAGCGGGCTGCACCTGCACCTGTCGCTGACCAGCGGGGGCAATCCCGTCTTCCCCGCCGAGGAGCCCGACGACCGCGGACTGGGGCTGTCGGCCACCGCGTACTCGTTCATCGGCGGCATCCTCGAGCACGCGTGCGCACTGCAGGCGGTGCTGGCCCCTACGGTCAACTCCTACAAGCGCACCGGCGCGACCGCGACGGCGTCGGGTGCGTCGTGGGCTCCGCGCACCGCGACCTACGGTGGAAACGACCGCACCCACTACGTCCGCGTACCCGACGAGCAGCGCATCGAACTGCGCGGCGGTGACGGTTCGGCTAACCCGTACCTGGCGATCGCCGCGGCGCTGGGCGCCGGCATCGACGGCATCAAGCGCAACGCCGACGCGGGACCGGTCGGCGCGGCCACCGCCGGGCGCCCTGTTCTGCCGCCGACACTGCTGCACGCGGTCGACGAGTTCGTCGGCGATGCCGTGATCACCGGTGTCCTCGACGCGGCCGGCGAGGGTGTCGCCGAGTACTTCGCCGGTCTCAAACGCGAGGAGTTCCTCGCCTACCACAGCGCCGTCTCCCCGTGGGAGATCGATCAGTACCTGACGGCGTTCTGATGCGGGTCGACTCGCAGCCGGCCGTCGAGGAGGCACGGGCATGGGCTCGGGTATGGGAGGGGTGACCCGGTTCGACCTCGCCACCACGCCGCTGCGGCAGGTCAACGCCTTCCTGCACGAGCCCGGACTGACCGGTGACATCGTCATCGACCACCCGGCAGGCGCCCACAACGTGGCCGTGGGCGTCGACGCGCCGGTGACGCTGACCGTCAACGGCCACGTCGGCTACTACGCGGCCGGGATGAACCAGCAGGCCGAGATCACCATCAACGGCAACGCCGGCACCGGCGTCGCGGAGAACATGATGAGCGGCTCCGTGTGGGTCAGGGGCGACGCGTCGCAGTCCGCGGGCGCCACCGCACACGGCGGTCTGCTCGTCATCGACGGCAATGCCGCTGCCCGGTGCGGCATTTCGATGAAGGGCATCGACATCGTGGTCGGCGGCAACATCGGCCACATGAGCGCGTTCATGGCCCAGGCCGGGCGGCTGGTGGTGCGCGGCGACGCCGGAGATGCGCTCGGCGATTCGATCTACGAGGCCCGCATCTACGTGCGCGGCACGGTGGCATCGCTCGGGGCCGACTGCGTCGCCAAGCCGATGCGGCCCGAGCACCTCGAAGAACTCGCCCGGCTGCTGAAGACGGCGGGCTTCGACGACGACGACCCCGCCGCCTACACCCGCTACGGGTCGGCCAGGAACCTCTACCACTTCCACGTCGACCACGCGGACGCCTATTGAGCCCCCTGGCGCGTCGCGGTATCGGATCCTTACAGTAGCGGGAGTGACGTGCAATGATTCCTGCCAGTGAACAATTCGAGTCGAGCAAGCCTGTGACCGATCCCCTGCTTCGCAATCGGTCGGGAACCGCGCGTGAGCGCGACCCGCAGGAGTCGGCCGATGAGCTGGAATTCGAGGCGGCGATCGGCCGCAACGTCCGGCACCTGCGTCAGCAGCAGGGCCTGACCGTCGCCGAAATGGCCTCCCGCATCGGCATTTCCAAGGCGATGATGAGCAAGATCGAGAACGCGCAGACCTCGTGCAGCCTGTCCACACTCGCGCTGCTGGCCAAGGGCTTCGACGTCCCGGTGACCAGTCTGTTCCGCGGCGCCGACGTGGAACGGCCCGCGGCCTTCGTCAAGGCGGGCACCGGTCCGCGCATCGTGCGCAACGGCACCCGCGAGGGCCACGAGTACCAGCTACTCGGCTCGCTGCGCGGCGAACACAGGCGGCTGGAGTGCCTGCACGTGACGCTGTCGGAGAAGAGCCAGACCTATCCGCTGTTCCAGCATCCGGGCACCGAGTTCATCTACATGCTCGAGGGCGTCATGGACTACAGCCACAGCCGTTCGGTGTATCGGCTGCATCCCGGCGATTCGCTGCAACTGGACGGCGAGGGCGCGCACGGGCCGATCGATCTGATCGAGGTGCCCATCAGGTTCCTGTCGGTGATCGCCTTCCCCGACTCCCAGGTGTGATCACTCGACCAGGTCGGATCACTCGACGGGCGACGTTTTGGCGCACGGCCGCGTCGGAGTACAGTGAGCCCATCATGTTCTCGGTGCAGCGGGTGCTCCTTCTCGGACGCCGCGGCGGGGTCTGATCCAGACTGGCCTCCCGTCGCGGGTGTTCGCGATGCGCCGGTCTCGACCCTTGGGGTTCCCCCACCACAAACCGGAGCAAACACCGTGACTACCTTCACCCCCCGTTCTGAACAGCCCTCCCCCGATTCGTTCGCGTCCGTACGCACCATCACCAAACCGGCAGGCGCCCCCAATCCCGGCCAACCCGCCTGGAACACGCAGCGCGGCACCTCGATGCCGGTCAACCGCTACCGCGGCTTCGCCGACGAGGTACCCGGCGGCAGCCCGGTCGGGTTTGACCGCACCTGGCCCGACAAGGTGATCGAGCGCGCTCCGATGTGGTGTGCCGTCGACCTGCGCGACGGCAATCAGGCCCTGATCGACCCGATGAGTCCGGCCCGCAAGCGGCGCATGTTCGACCTGCTGGTCCGCATGGGCTACAAGGAGATCGAGGTCGGCTTCCCGTCGGCGAGCCAGACCGACTTCGACTTCGTCCGCGACATCATCGCTGACGGCGCCATCCCCGACGACGTGACGATCCAGGTACTGACCCAGTGCAGGCCCGAGCTGATCGAGCGCACCTTCGAGGCGTGCCACGGCGCCCCGCGTGCCATCGTGCACTTCTACAACTCGACGTCGATCCTGCAGCGCCGCGTGGTGTTCCGCGCCGACCGCGAGGCCGTCAAGAAGATCGCCACCGACGGCGCGCGGATGTGCGTCGAGGAGGCCGAGAAGCATCCGGGCACGCTGTGGCGGTTCGAGTACTCACCGGAGTCCTACACCGGCACCGAACTGCAGTACGCCGTCGAGGTATGCGACGCGGTGGCCGACGTGATCCAGCCGACGCCCGAGTGGCCGCTGATCGTCAACCTGCCCGCCACCGTCGAGATGGCCACCCCCAACGTGTACGCCGACTCGATCGAGTGGATGAGCCGCAACCTGGCCCGCCGCGACAGCATCATCCTTTCGCTGCACCCGCACAACGACCGCGGAACCGCCGTCGCCGCAGCGGAATTGGGCTATCAGGCCGGCGCCGACCGCATCGAGGGCTGCCTGTTCGGCAACGGTGAGCGCACCGGCAACGTCTGCCTGGTCACGCTGGGGATGAACCTGTTCAGCCGCGGGGTCGACCCGCAGGTCGACTTCTCCAACATCGACGAGATCCGCCGGACCGTCGAGTACTGCAACCAGCTGCCTGTTCCCGAGCGGCACCCCTACGGCGGCGACCTGGTCTATACGGCGTTCTCCGGGAGCCACCAGGACGCCATCAACAAGGGTCTGGACGCGATGAAGATTGCCGCCGATGAGGCCGCCGCCGACGTCGATGACATCCTGTGGCAGGTGCCGTATCTGCCCATCGACCCGCGCGACGTCGGACGCACCTACGAGGCCGTCATCCGGGTGAATTCGCAGTCCGGCAAGGGTGGGGTGGCCTACATCATGAAGGCCGACCACGGGCTGGTGCTGCCGCGGCGGCTGCAGATCGAGTTCAGCCAGGCCATCCAGAAGATCACCGACGGTGAGGGCGGCGAGGTGTCGCCCAAGGAGATGTGGGACGTCTTCGCCGACGAATACCTGGCGCCCATCACCCCGCTGGAACGGATGCGCCAGAAGGTCGACGCCGCAGAGGAGGACGGCGGAACCGACACCATCACCGCGACCGTGAAGATCAACGGGGTCGAGACGGAGATCGTCGGGGCCGGCAACGGCCCGCTGGCGGCGTTCGTCGACGCGCTCGGCGCCGTCGGGTTCGACGTGGACATCCTGGACTACTCCGAGCACGCCATGTCCGCGGGCGAAGAGGCGCAGGCAGCGGCCTACGTGGAGGCGTCGATCGGCGGACGCACGGTGTGGGGCGTCGGGATTGCCACCTCGATCACGACCGCGTCGCTGCGCGCGGTGGTGTCGGCGGTCAACCGCGCCGCCAGGAGCTGACCACCGGAACGGGTGCGACGTCGGTCACGATTCGGCTCGTGGGACTTTCTGCCCTGCGGGAGCCGCTGTCGATCATGATTAACTTGCCCCGCGCAGATAGCGCATCTAATGATTGAGGGGTGAGTTCCCACATGTGGGATTCGTTCTGGGGCTTCCTGTGGTCGACGGTGGTGATCTTCGCGTTCATCGCCTACCTGATGATCCTGTTCAACATCCTGGTGGATCTGTTCTGGCGCGATCACAAGACAAACGGATTCGTCAAGGCGATCTGGGTGATCTTCCTGATCCTGCTGCCGTATCTGACCGCGCTGGTTTACCTCATCGCCCGCGGCAAGGGAATGGCGGAGCGCGGTCAGGCGGCGGCCGCGGCGGCCAAGAAGGACACCGACGACTACATCCGCCAGGCCGCGGGCCGTTCCCCGGCGCAGGAGATCGCCGACGCCAAGGCGCTGCTGGAATCCGGGACCATCTCCCCGGCCGAGTTCGAGTCGCTGAAGGCCAAGGCGCTCGCCTGAGTCTCCGGCTCCCAATCCGGGATCCCGCGATTGCCACGAGCGTTACGATCGCGGATCTCGGGGGTTTGACGCGTCAAGGGGGCGGCGTGGACGAGTTGGTGATCCCGGTCTCGCGCACCGGGTCTCAATCCAGGGCAGCGTTCTCAACGACTGGCACGAATGATCAGGGTGCGTCGAGCACCGCCCGGAGCAGCCGGTCGATGAAGTCCGCCGGGTCCGAACCGGCGGGCCAGTCCGCCGGGATCGTGATGTTGGAGAACGCCACGCCGTTGAGCAGCCTGCTGAGTTCCTCCATCTGATCCGCGCTGGGATCGAAGCCGCCGGCGCGCAGGATGAGGCCGGCGGATTTGACTGCGGCGGACTGGATCTGGTCGAGCGCCGGACGCAGCTCGGGCCTGCGGGTGCCCTCCAGGAACAGCTCGAAGCGGGCGATGTGCCCGCGCCGGGCTTGCTCATCGGGGTCGGCCAGCATGCGCGCCATCAACGCCTTGACCCCCTGTTGGGTCTGCACCGCGCCGATCACCTTCTGCAACTGGGCGACTCGACGCCAGTGCAGATCCGCGACGTGCCCGGCTGCGCCCTCCAGAAGGGCCAGCCGGGTGCGGAAATAGTTCGAGGTGGTGCCGGGCGGCAATCCGGCGCGCTGGTCGACCTGTCGGTGGGTGACTCCCCCGACGCCCGTGTCGGCGAGGATGTCGATCGCGGCGTCCAGGATCTGGGTGCGGCGCTCGGGATTGGCGGGCATCAGCTCTTATACCGCAGCCGCCAGAACATCGTCAGGAACACCGGATACACCAGGCACAACAGCAGATAGCTGAACCACATCGGGAACCAGGTGAACAGCGACACGTCGTTGATGACGTACGAGCAGTAGACGTGCAGGGGGACACTCCCCGCGATGTAGATCACCGAACCGGTGAACAGCGCCCGATGGCGGTGGCTGGTGAAGTCGACGTGGCGCCACACCAGGATCCCGGTGATCGCCGCGTAGGTCATTGGGATGAGCAGAAACTTGTCAGTGGTCGGTGTGACCACGTAATGCAGCGTCATGGCGTCGCCGAAGATCACCCGGTAGAGATGCATCGCCACGCCGAGGCTGATGGTGAGCATCGCGGCTTCGCGGAAGAAGTACCCGTGCCTGCGGTAGGTGGTCCAGAAATCACGGTGTACTACGTCTGTAGTGGTATTCATGTTCGCACCGTACCACTATGGATGTAGTGATTGGAAGAAGTTTGCTCAGAACAGGGCGAACTGTTCGCCGGCCGGGCTGGCCACGGCGAACTCCTCGACGCCGGTGCCCCCCACGACCCGTTCGACGCGGCACAGGAAATCGACGTCGACCAGCAGGGGGATGCCCAGCTCCAGCGCCTGATACCCCTTACCCTGGTCGGGTTCGCGTTCGTTGCAGATGACCAGCGACGTCTCCGGGTCGACGGCGTCGGTGAACGTCAGTCCGGCGTACACGATGCGCTCGATGAGCTCCTCGTGCGTGTGGTCGACCTCGGCGGACAGCGCCACCCGCATGCCCTGGACGAGCGGCCGGCCGGTGACGAACCGGCCGGGATTGACGTACGGGCAGGGCAGCCGCGACGCCAGCGCCTTCAACGGGCGCAGCTCCTCGTGGGTGACCCGGCCGTTGGGCCAGCGCTTGCGCGTCACCGGCCGCACCGGCAGCCACGCCCTGCGCTCCCTGGCCCTGGCAAGCGCGGGCTTGAGGATCTGTGCGAGCACCAGCGCGTCGTCCAGCGCATCGTGCGGTTTCAGCTGGGTGGCACCCCAATGCGCCGCCAGCGTGTCCAACCGGAGGTTCTCGGTGCCCAGATCGAGCCTGCGCGCCAGCTCGACCGTGCACATCACCGAGTCGACGGGCAGTTCGGCGCCGACGAGTTCGGCTTCGGCGGCAAGGAACGCGTAGTCGAACCCGACGTTGTGGGCGACCAGCGTGCGACCGCGCAGCACCTCCGCCAGCTCGCCGACGATGTCCCCGAAGGTGGGCTGCCCGGCCAGCATCTCGGCCGTCAGCCCGTGAACGTGTGTCGGTCCCGGGTCGACGCCCGCGTCGAGCAGAGTCGCCAGCGTGTGCTCGACGTTGCCGTCGTCGGCGACCGCGAGGGCGGCCAGGCTGACGATGCGCGACTGCCCCGGCCGGAAGCCGGAGGTCTCGACGTCGACGACCGCCCAGCCCGTCCCCGGATCGGCCGCCGGCCGGCCCCAGGTCCCGGCTGTCGTTTGGCTCACCCGGTCAGGATGGCACGGCGCTCCGACATCACTCGCCCGGCGGTGCCGCGTGTCGGACACCTAAAATGCCGGGAATGGTGACTCCCCGTGGACGCGCAGCGCTGGCTGCCGGCGCCGCTGCCCGGTGGGCATCGCGGGTCAGCGGCCGCGGCGCGGGCGCGATGATCGGCGGGCTCGTCGCGATGACGCTGGACCGCTCCATCCTGCGTCAGCTCGGTAGGGACCGTCGCACCGTCGTCGTGACCGGCACGAACGGCAAGTCGACCACCACCAGGATGACCGCGGCGGCGCTGGGAACGATGGGTGCCGTGGCGACGAACGCCGAGGGCGCCAACATGGACGCGGGCCTCATCGCCGCCCTTGCCGCGGCCCGCAAGGCGGGTCTTGCCGCCCTCGAGGTCGACGAGATGCACGTCCCGCACGTTGCCGACGCGGTCGAGCCATCCGTCATCGTGCTGCTCAACCTGTCCCGCGACCAGCTCGACCGGGTGGGTGAGATCAACCACATCGAGCGCACCCTGCGCGCCGGCCTGACCCACCACACCGGCGCGGTCGTCGTCGCCAACTGCGACGACGTGTTGATGGCTTCGGCGGCCTACGACCACCCCCGCGTCGTGTGGGTGGCCGCGGGAGGAGGCTGGGCGGGCGACTCGGTGAGCTGTCCGCGGTCCGGCGAGATCATCGTGCGCGACGGGCAACCTGGCGGGGCCTGGTACTCCACGGGGATCGACTTCAAGCGACCCACCCCCCAATGGTGGTTCGACGACGAGAACATCTACGGACCCGACGGGCTGGTCCTGCCGATGCGGCTGGCCCTGCCCGGAACGGTCAACCGCGGCAACGCCACCCAGGCCGTTGCGGCGGCGGTCGCGCTCGGCGCCGATCCGGCGAAGGCGGTGGCGGCGGTAGCCCTCGTCGACGAGGTGGCCGGGCGGTACAGCACGGTGCGCCTCGGCGCCCACACCGTGCGGATGCTGCTCGCCAAGAACCCTGCGGGCTGGCAAGAGGCATTGTCGATGGTGGACACCGATTCCGGATCGGTGGTGATCGCGGTCAACGGGCAGGTGCCCGACGGCGAGGACCTGTCCTGGCTGTGGGACGTGAACTTCGAGCACTTCACCCACAAAGCGGTGGTGGCCGCAGGCGAGCGCGGCACCGACCTGGCGGTGCGGCTCGGCTACGCGGGCGTCGAGCACACGCTGGTGCACGACACCGTCGCGGCCATCACGTCCTGCCCACCCGGGCACGTCGAGGTCGTCGCCAACTACACGGCGTTCCTGCAGCTGAACCGGGTGCTGGGACGGGGTGGACGGGGCGAAGACGGTGCGTGAATCGACGGTGCGGATCGGCCTGGTGCTTCCCGACGTGATGGGCACCTACGGCGACGGCGGCAACTCCGTGGTGTTGCGACAGCGGTTGCGGCTGCGTGGATTCGACGCCGAGATCGTCGAGACCACACTGTCGGAGCCCGTCCCGGAATCGCTGGACCTCTACACGCTCGGCGGCGCCGAGGACTACGCCCAGCGGCTGGCCACCAAGCACCTGATCCGCTATCCCGGCTTGCAGCAAGCGGTTTCGCGCGGCGCGCCAGTGCTGGCGATCTGTGCGGCCATCCAGGTGCTCGGCCACTGGTATGAGACCTCCGCCGGAGAGCGCGTCGACGGTGTGGGCCTGCTGGACGTCACGACCTCGCCGCAGGCCGAGCGCACCATCGGCGAGGTGGCGTCCACGCCGTTGATCGACGGGTTGACCCAACCGCTGACGGGATTCGAAAACCACCGTGGCGGAACGGTTCTCGGTTCCGACGCACGACCACTCGCCGCCGTGACAAAGGGGGCGGGCAACCGGGCGGGCGACGGTATCGACGGCGCCGTGCAGGGCAGCGTCGTCGCCACCTACCTCCACGGCCCGTGCCTGGCCCGCAACCCCGAACTCGCGGACCACCTGTTGTCGCGCGTTGTCGGGCCGCTCGCCCCGTTGGAGGTGCCCGAGGTCGACTCGTTGCGACGCGAACGGCTGGCCGCCCCGCGGCGGGTCTGACTCGCCTTGGCCTCGCGAGATCCACGTTATGCAGCCAAAGTGCGAGTGAGCCTCTGCATTGCGTCGATCTCGATGACGCAGCCCCGGCCTGTCAGCGCTCTCGCTACCCGTGTCAGCCAATCCCGCGGGCGGTCCTCGGCGATCACCCTGATGACGATCCAGCCCATCGCTTCGAGCATGCGCATCCGGTCGATGTCCTTGACGTACTGACGGCGGTCCGTGCGATGGTGATCGCCGTCGTACTCGACCGCGACCATGTACCCGGGCCAGCCCAGGTCCAGGAACGCCACCGGACGGGTGCCGACGCATACCGGGATCTGCGTCGCAGGGCGCGGGAAACCGGTGTCGTGCAGACACAGCCGGATACGGCTCTCCCAAGGGGAGGCGGCACCGCCGTCGATAAGGGGCAGCAGGTCGCGCAGCTGACGCGTCCCGCGGGCCCCTGGGTAGCGCCCGGCGAGCGCCGACACTTCGTCGATCGAGAACCGCTGATTCCACATCAACGCATCCAGCCGCGCGAGGGATTCGGGCCGCTCGAGATGCCGGCCGAGGTCGTAGGCGGTGCGGACCCGCGTCGTGACGGGCAGGCCTGACCGTCGGGTGATCTCGTCGTCGGCGGGCCGCTCCACCCGCCAGATGACGCCCTCCTGCGGACGGCGCTTGAGCCCGATGATCTCCACCGGCGTCGACGAATCCACCCACGGCGCGCCGTGCAGGGCGGCGGCGGCCACCCCGGCGACCACGCCCTTTCTCCCCGATGCCAGCCACGCCGCAATGGCGCGGTCGCGCAGCGACAACGTGGCACCCTTGCGGACGAACACACCCCGGTAGATGGTGGTGTATCCGCGGGCCAGTTCGTGCCTGGTCACCACACCCGCCCTGACCGCCTCACCGCCGAGAATCACCTGTGCCATGGCTGCATCATGCGCGGGCGGACCGACATCCCTGCCACGAAACCCACGTTTTGCAGGCAACATGCGAGAACTGACCTGCGAAAAGTCGATCTCGGCGCGGCCGGGGTCGGCGCGGCCGGGGCGGGCGCCAGAGTAGGCGGGCGCAACGAAGGCTCAGTGGCAGTGCACGTGCGTCTCGGCCGTGCCCGCGCTGACGGGGTCGACGCTGAGGGGCGCGCCGACCGCATCAGCGACCGCCCCCGCGGAGTGGACGATCCGGCCGCCGACGACGGTCACCTCGGCGTGCTGGTCGAGCAGCCCCGCCGGATCGTTCTCGTGGGCGTAGAGGTCGTCGGACCACACCACGAGATCGGCCAGCATGCCGGGGATGATCCGGCCGCGGTCGTGCTCGGCATGCCAGGCGCGGGCTCCGTGCACGGTGTAGGCCTCCAGCGCCTTGTCGAGGCCGACCCGCTCATCCGGGGTCCACGGATCCGATCCGTCGAGCCCGGCGCGAGTCGCCGCGGAGTACAGCCCGACGAGAGGATCCATCTCGCCGACCTGCCAGTCGCTGGAGAACGCCACCGTCGCACCGGAATCCAGCAGGCTGCGGAACCGCCAGGCCCGGCTCCACCGTTGCTCGCCGACGTTCTCCATCCAGGTGCCGGCGACGAGATCGGGTGAGCAGTGCCTGGGTTGCATGGCCGCGGTGACGCCGAGCGCGGCGAACCGCGGCAGGTCGTCGGGATGCAGGCATTCGACGTGCACGATGCCGTGCCTGCGGTCGCGGGTGCCGTTCGTGCGGGCGGCCTGTTCGATCGCGTCGAGGGTCAGCCGGATCCCGGCGTCGCCGGTGGCATGGGTGTGGGTCTGGAAGCCCATCCGATCCAGTTCGCCGAGCACGTCGACGAGTTCGCGGCCCGGGTAGCTGGGCCGTCCCCGGACCCCTGGCCTGTTCGCGTAGTCCTCCAGCATCAGCGCGGTGTGGGGTTCGATGACGTCGTCGGCGTAGAGCTTGACCGGGCCCAGGCGCAGCAGCGGATCGTCGGCCGCACCGTCGACGGCGTCGCGCAGCCGCTGCCGGAACGCCCCGTCCGCCCCGACCGGATGGAACAACGCGGCGATCACCCGCGAAGTCAGCACGCCCTCGGCCAGCGCACGCTCGAACAGCGGCAGCTCGGCCAGCGGCACCTGCGGTTCCACCACGGTGGTGATGCCCAGCGCCGTGGCCATCCGCATGCTCGACTGAACCTTGCGGTAGCGGCGCTGCGGGGAGTACATCGGGATGTCGGCCTGCAGCGCAGCCAGCCCGGCCTCCGTCATTGCACTGGTGTAGAAGTCGGTGACCCACCCGGTGGGATCGCCGGTCACCGGGTCGCGCTCGGGGCGTCCCCAAGCGATGTCGGTGCCGCCCGCGATGCCGAGCACCGCCAGCGCGGCCCGGTTCAGCCACACCGAATGCTGGTCGTAGGTGGTGACGAAGATCGGCTTGTCGGTCAGCCCGCCGAGGTCGGCGGCGTTGGGTCTGCGGCCCTCGACGATGGAGTACACCGCGTTCTCTGCGCAGATCCAGTCGAGGTCGCCGCGGCGCTGCGCGAACTCGGCGATGCGGCGGCGCACCTCGGCGAGGTCGTGGGCACCCTCCAGCGACACGGCGTCCTCGTCGAAGCCGAGCAGCAGGTGGTTGTGGCTGTCGATCACGCCGGGGGTGAGCAGCCGGCCGCCCGCGTCGATGCGGCGGTCCGCGGCGGGCGCATCGGTGGCCGCGCCGACGTAGGCGATGCGTCCGTCGCGGATGCCGACGGCCTCGGCCCGCGGCGCGGCGGAATCGAAGGTGCGCACCCGTGCCCCGGTGATGAGTATGTCCATGGTCAGACCTCCGCGGTCTCGTCGTCGGCTACCTCGAGAAGTAGCAGGTGGTGCCCGCCCGCGCGCGCAGATAGCAGAAGTAGTAGAGGAATCCCGCCGCGACGATGCCGACGGTGATGCCTAGGCTCAGCCACTGTGCGGGCCTGACGACGCGCTGATGACGGTGGATCGGGACGCCGCGGCGATGCGTGCGGTGGCCGCGGAGCTGGGTTGCCCTGTTACCGCTGGAAGTTAGCCGGCGCGTCAGGCCATCTGGCGTCGGCCCGTCAGTGCGCGGCCCAGCGTCAGCTCGTCGGCGAACTCCAGGTCGCCGCCCATGGGGAGACCGGAGGCAATCCGCGTCACCGTCAGCCCGGGGATGTCGCGCAACATCCGCACCAGGTAGGTCGCGGTGGCCTCGCCCTCGGTGTTGGGGTCGGTGGCGATGATCACCTCGGCGACGTCGACGCCGTCGACGCGTTCACCGATCCGGTTGAGCAGCTCACGAATCCGCAGCTGCTCGGGCCCGATCCCCGACAGCGGGTCAAGCGCCCCGCCGAGCACGTGGTAGCGGCCGCGGAACTCCCGCGTGCGCTCGACGGCCTGCACATCCTTGGGCTCCTCGACCACGCACACCAGCGACGCGTCCCGGCGGGGGTCACTGCAGATGCGGCAGCGCTCGTCGTCGGAGACGTTGCCGCACACCGCGCAGAAGGTCACCCCGTCGCGGATCCTGGCCAGCGCGGCGGTCAGCCGGTCGATGTCGGGTGGTTCGACCGACAACAGGTGAAACGCGATCCGTTGTGCGCTCTTCGGACCGATGCCGGGCAGTTTGCCCAGTTCATCGATCAGATCCTGGACGGGGCCCTCAAACATTGCGCTGCAATATCACAACCCGGGTCACAGCCCCGGCAGCCCGAGACCGCCCATGCCGCCCGCCAGCGGTCCGAGGCGGTCGTGGGCCAGGATGGTGACCTGCGCGGACGCGTCGGCGATGGCGCCCACGATCAGATCCTGCAGCGTCTCGACATCGTCGGGGTCGACGACCTTACGGTCGATGGCCACCCCCACCACCTCGCCGCTGCCCTTCATCGTGACCTGGACCAGGCCGCCGCCGGCCTGTCCGTGCACCTCGGCGTTGGCCAGCGCCTCCTGCGCCTCCATCAGCTGCTGCTGCACCTGCTGCGCCTGCGCGAGCAGCGCCGACATGTCGGGCTGGCCACCTGGTTGCATGACTGGTCCCCTTGCGTGTTGATTTCGTGTTGGTCTCGACTTGGTTGCTCTCGCCGACAGACGACGGTTTGGACTTTCAGCGTAGTCGCCGCCGGGCTACCGTGACGCGGTGCCAGTACCCGCAATTCTGCGTGTCGGCGCCATCGCGGCCAGCGTGGTTGTCGCCGCGTCCGCGTTGACCAGTCCTGTCGCCACCGCGGCGCCGGCCAACATCGCGGGCATGATCGTCTTCCTCGACCCGGGCCACAACGGGGCGAACGACGCCTCCATCTCCAGGCAGGTGCCGACCGGTCGCGGGGGCACCAAGGACTGCCAGGCCAGCGGAACGTCGACGGACGACGGCTATCCCGAGCACACGTTCACCTGGGACACCACGCTGCGCATCCGGCTGGCCCTGACGGCCCTCGGCGTGCGGACGGCGATGTCGCGCGGCAACGACAACGCGCTGGGCCCGTGCGTGGACGAACGAGCCGCGATGGCCAACGCGCTGCGCCCGAACGCGGTCGTATCGATCCACGCCGACGGCGGCCCACCCACCGGGCGCGGCTTCCACGTGCTGTACTCGTCGCCGCCGCTGAATCAGGCCCAGGCCGGACCGTCCGTAAAGTTCGCGCAGGTCATGCGCGACCAGCTGCAGGGCTCGGGCATCCCGCCCGCGAACTACATCGGTGAGGGTGGGCTGGATCCGCGGGCGGATATCGCGGGGCTGAACCTGGCGCAGTACCCGTCGATCCTCGTCGAGCTCGGCAACATGAAGAACCCCGTCGACTCCGGCCTGATGAAGACGCCGGACGGTCGCCAGAAGTACGCCGACGCGGTGGTGCGCGGGCTCGCGACGTTCCTGGGGCAGCAGAGCACATAACGCTCGCCGGCCTCGCGCCACCCTTTCGCGCACCGTCCGTTCGCGCACCGAGATCTGCGGGAGGGCAGTGCCCCCAGCGGTTTTGCGACCACCCCGCAGAAATCGGCGCAAGCGGCGAGCCGTTACCGGCCCTCGCCTGGCCCCTTTCGTGCGGCTAGCGGGCCTCGGTTTCCTTCTTCAGGTTCTCGAGCACCTCGGCCTGGATCTTGCGCAGCCCCAGCGGCGCGAAGGTCTTCTCGAAGAAGCCCTTGACCCCACCGGCGCCGGTCCAGCTGGTCTTGACGGTGACCGACGAACCCTCCCCCGCGGGGGTGACGGTCCAGTTGGTGACCATCGACGAGTTGACGTCCTTCTCGATGACGGTGTGCCCGGCGACGTCGACGGACGCCTTTACGTCACGCACCCGCGACTTGGTGGCCTGCAGCTTCCAGGTGGCAACGGTGCCCGCCCCCTGTCCACCCTCCAGGACCTGGTAGCCGCTGTAATGCGGGGAAAGAATCTTCGGCCGGACCGTCTGATAGTCCGCGACCGCGGCGAGCACCGCCGCGGGGTCTGCGTTGATCACGACGGTGCTGGCCGCACTGACCTGTCCCATAAAGTGAGAACTCCTCGATAGATAGCTGACCCGGTGTGATACCGGTTCGTGCGGTCGCACCTACTGCAACCGCCGACTAGCGTATATGTGTGTCTGTTGTTCCGACCGACGCACAGGCAGCCCACGCCGCGGGCGTGGAACGGCTGCTTGCCAGCTATCGTGCTCTGTCCGCAACGGCGACGGTACGACTCGCCAAGCCCACGTCCAATCTTTTCCGGGTGCGCGCCAAGTCCACCGGCAAGGGATTGGACACGTCGGGGCTGACCAACGTCATCAGCATCGATGCGGATGCTCGCACGGCCGATGTCGCGGGCATGTGCACCTACGAGGACATCGTCGCGGCGACCCTGCCCTACGGACTGGCCCCGCTGGTTGTGCCGCAACTGAAAACGATCACCCTGGGCGGTGCGGTGACCGGGCTCGGCATCGAATCGGCGTCATTTCGCAACGGTTTACCGCATGAGTCCGTGCTGGAGATGGACGTGCTCACCGGCGCGGGCGAGGTGCTCACGCTGTCACCCGACCGGCATGCCGACCTCTTCAGGGCTTTTCCCAATTCTTATGGGACGCTGGGCTATTCGGTACGGCTTCGCATCGAGCTGGAACCCGTCAAACCGTTTGTCGCACTCCGCCACCTGCGGTTCAGGTCGGTGTCCGACCTCATTGCCGGCATGGACCGCATCATCGAGACCGGCGGCCTCGACGGCGTACCGGTCGACTATCTCGACGGTGTGGTGTTCAGCTCACATGAAAGCTATCTGTGCGTCGGTTTCAAGACGTCCACACCGGGTCCGGTCAGCGACTACACAGGAAAGCGCATCTACTACCGGTCGATTCAGCACGATCAGGGTGTAAAGGACGATCGCCTGACCATCCACGACTACCTGTGGCGCTGGGACACCGACTGGTTCTGGTGCTCACGGGCTTTCGGCGCGCAGCATCCGCAACTCCGCCGGTTCTGGCCGCGCCGCTACCGGCGAAGCAGCTTCTATTGGAAACTCATCGGAATCGACCAGCGGTTCGCCATCGCCGACCGGATCGAGAGGCGTAAAGGACTGCCGCCGCGGGAACGTGTGGTGCAGGATATCGAGGTTCCCCTCCAACGGGCTGCGGAGTTTCTGGATTGGTTCCTCGCGACCGTACCCATCGAACCAATCTGGCTGTGCCCGCTGCGGTTACGTGACCAGACGGGTTGGCCGCTCTATCCGATCAGGCCGCACCGCAGCTATGTCAACGTCGGCTTCTGGTCGTCGGTGCCCGCGGGAGATGTCGACGGCGAGACGAACAGGCTCATCGAGGCGAGGGTCAGCGAGCTCGAGGGGCACAAGTCGCTCTATTCGGAATCATTTTATTCGCTCGACACGTTCAACGAGTTGTACGGCGGGGAAACCTACAAGACAGTGAAGAAGGCCTACGATCCCGACTCACGTCTGCTCGACCTGTATGCGAAGGCGGTGCGGCACCAATGACGACGTTCAAGGACCGGGCGGCAGAGTCGCCTGACAGAGCGGGCAGGCTGTCCCTGGCCGAGGTACTGGCGATCTTTGCCGCCGCCAAGCTGCCGCTGAGGTTCACGGCGTACGACGGCAGCGAATCGGGGGCCGAGGAGGCAACGCTGGGCCTGGACCTGAGAACCCCGCGTGGCACGACGTATCTGGCCACCGCACCAGGCGATCTGGGCCTGGCCCGTGCCTACGTGTCGGGTGACATCGAACTGCGCGGCGTGCATCCGGGCGACCCGTATGACCTGCTGAAGGCCCTCGCCCACAAGATGGATTTCCGGCGGCCCCGGGCTCGGGTGCTCGCGAACATCATCCGTTCGATCGGCTTCGAGCATCTCCGGCCGATCGCACCGCCTCCGCAGGAGGCACTGCCCCGCTGGCGCCGGATCGCCGAAGGCTTGCGGCACAGCCGGACCCGCGATGCCGAAGCGATCCACCACCACTACGACGTGTCCAACACGTTCTACGAATGGGTGCTCGGGCCGTCGATGACCTACACCTGCGCGTGCTATCCCCGGCCGGATGCGACGCTGGAGGAGGCCCAGGACAACAAGTACCGCCTCGTCTTCGAGAAACTGCGGCTCAAGCCGGGTGACCGCCTGCTCGACGTGGGCTGCGGCTGGGGCAGCATGGTGCGCTACGCGGCCCGCCACGGGGTGAAGGCGATCGGTGTGACCCTCTCGAAGGAGCAGGCCGCTTGGGCGCAGCGGGCGATCGCCGACGAGGGTCTCGGTGATCTGGCCGAGGTCAGGCTCTGCGACTACCGCGACGTGCGCGAGACCGGATTCGACGCCGTGTCGTCGATCGGTCTGACCGAGCACATCGGCGTGCAGAACTATCCGGCCTACTTCGAGTTCCTGCAGAACAGGATGCGTACCGGCGCGCTGCTGCTCAACCATTGCATCACGCGTCCCGACAACCGGGCCGGTGCCACCGCGGGCGGATTCATCGATCGTTACGTCTTCCCCGACGGTGAACTGACGGGTTCGGGCCGCATCATCACCGAGATGCAGAACACCGGCCTCGAAGTCGTCCACGAGGAGAACCTGCGCCATCACTACGCGATGACGCTGCGCGACTGGTGCGCCAACCTGGTCGAGCACTGGGACGAGGCCGTCGCCGAGGTGGGTCTGCCCACCGCCAAGGTGTGGGGCCTCTACATGGCCGGTTCGCGGCTGGGCTTCGAGACGAATGTCGTTCAGCTGCACCAGGTTCTGGCGGTCAAGCTGGGCGAAGACGGATCCGGCGGCGGGCTGCCGCTGCGTCCGTGGTGGGACGCGTAGCGTCGGTCGGCGGTCACCCGCCGTCGATGCGGCGGGCCCCCAGCTCGTTCTGCAGGAGTTCGAGCGCGGCTTCCTCGGGATCGCGGCGCGGGGCCGCGATGTCACTGGTCGCCTCCGCCATCATGTCGTCCTCTTCGGCGCGCTGAGCCCGCTGACGCGCGAGGTCGACCTCCGGCTCCGGCGGGCCTTGCGGGGGTGGGGGCGCTCCACCCGCCTCGCACCGGATCTTCCAGTCCACCCCGAGCACATCCTTGAGCGCTTCCCGGATCACGTCGGAATTGCGTTGCTCGACAAGACGTTTGGCCAGCGGTGCGGACGGATGGCTGAGCACCAGGGTATCCCCGTCGACGGTCAGCACGGTCGCGCCGTCGAGCATGACGTCGGTGGGCCGCCGCAGCTGCCGGACCTTGTCCCGGATCGTGCTCCACTGTCTGCGCACCGCCGCCGCGTCCGGGGCCGCCGGGGCGACCGGCGGGGCGGACGCAGCCGGCGCGGGGGCCGGCTGAGGTGCGGGGGCCCGCTCGGGCGAGGGGGGCGCCGCGGCGGGGGTCGGCTCGGGCACCGGCGGCCGCGCCACCGGCTGCGCCGCGGGTGGGGTCGGGTCGGCGGCCCGGCTCTTGCGGGCGTATTGCCTGGACGGCGCGGCGGGCGGCTGGGCGGGGGCGCCACCGAGGGCGTTAGCGGTGGCATTGGCAGTGCCGAGGGCATTGCCGATGGCGTTTCCGGAGTCGTGACCGGCGGCGGCCTCCGCGGCCGGAATCGACATCGCCAGCCGGTTCTCGATGCGCTCGACGCGGTGCAGCAGCGCGGACTCGGTGTCGCTGGCCGACGGCAGCAGCAGCCGCGCACACACCACCTCGAGCAACAGCCGCGGCGCGGTGGCGCCGCGCATCTCGCCGAGCCCGGCGTGCACCACCTCGGCGTACCGCGTCAACGTCGCGGGCCCGATGCGGGCGGCCTGCTCGCGCATGCGATCCAGCACATCGTCGGGGGCGTCCACCACGCCGCGTGCCGCGGCATCGGGCACCGCCTGCAGCACGATGAGGTCGCGGAACCGTTCGAGCAGGTCGATGGCGAACCGGCGGGGATCGTGGCCGGCGTCGATCACCGACTCGACCGCACCGAACAGCGCGGCCGCATCACCGGCGGCCAGCGCGTCGACGGCGTCGTCGATGAGCGCGATATCCGTGGCGCCCAGCAGCGCCAGCGCGCGCTGGTATTGGACGTGACCGCCCTCCGAGCCGGCCAGCAACTGGTCGAGGACCGACAACGTGTCGCGGGGCGAACCCCCGCCCGCCCGGATGACCAGCGGATACACCGCCTCGTCGACGGTGACACCCTCGTCGGCGCAGATCCGTTCCAGCAGGGACCGCATGGTGCGCGGGGCGAGCAGCCGGAACGGATAGTGATGGGTCCGCGACCGGATGGTGGGCAGCACCTTCTCCGGCTCGGTGGTGGCGAAGACGAAGATCAGATGTTCCGGTGGTTCCTCGACGATCTTGAGCAGCGCATTGAAGCCCGCGTTGGTGACCATGTGCGCTTCGTCGATGATGAAGATGCGATACCGGGACTGTGCCGGGGCGTAGAAGGCACGGTCACGCAGTTCCCGGGTGTCGTCGACACCGCCGTGGCTGGCCGCGTCGAGTTCGACGACGTCCACGTTGCCTGGCCCGTTGGGCGCCAGCGCGACACACGAGTCACATACCCCGCACGGCGTGGCCGTCGGGCCCTGCTCGCAGTTCAGTGAGCGCGCCAGAATACGCGCCGACGACGTCTTGCCGCAGCCGCGCGGACCGGAGAACAGGTAGGCGTGGTTGATCCGGCCGGCCGTGAGCGCCGTGGACAGCGGCTCGGTGACGTGCTCCTGGCCGACGACGTCGGCGAAGGAGGCTGGTCGGTACTTGCGGTAGAGAGCCACGGAAGCAGGCTACCCAGACACTCCGACCGAGCCGGATCCGAACTCAGTCCTTCAGCAGCACCTCGGTGGCCGAGAGCAGCGCGCACGTGGCGAGACCGTCGATCGCGTCACGCAACTCCGGCTCGGACGGGAACGACGGCGCGATGCGGATGTTCTTGTCCTCCGGGTCTTTCCGATAGGGGTACGACGCACCCGCCTCGGTGACCGCGATGCCGGCGTCCTTGGCGAGCGCCACCGTCCGCCGCGCGGTGCCGGGCAGCACGTCCAGGCTGATGAAGTACCCGCCCTTGGGGTCGGTCCACGACGCGATCTTCGACTCGCGCAGGCGGTCCTCGAGGATCTGCAGGACCAGCGCGAACTTCGGCGCCAGCAGCTGCTGATGCCGCTGCATGTGCAGCAGCACCCCGTCCGCGTCGCCGAAGAACCGCAGGTGCCGCAGCTGGTTGAGCTTGTCCGGGCCGATCGATTTCTTCCCCGCGTACTGCAGATACCACGCGATATTGCCCAGCGAACCGCCGAAGAAGCTCACCCCCGCGCCCGCGAAGGTGATCTTGCTGGTGGACGCGAACACCAGCGGCCGGTTCGGGTTTCCTGCCGCCTCTGCCAGACCCAGCACGTCGACCTGCCGGACGAATTCGTGGGTGAGCGTGTGCACCGCATACGCGTTATCCCAGAACAACCGGAAATCGTTTGCCGCCGTGCGCATTTGGACCAGGCGACGAACGTTTTCCCAGGAGTAGGTGGCGCCGGTCGGATTCGAGTAGACCGGAACGCACCACATGCCCTTGATGGCCGGGTCGGCGGCGACGAGCTCCTCGATCAGGTCGACGTCCGGTCCGTCCTCGTGCATCGGCACCGGGATCATCTCGATGTCGAGCGCCTCGGAGATCGCGAAGTGCCTGTCGTACCCCGGAGAAGGGCACAGAAACGCCACCCTGGGTTCCTGGATCCACGGCCGCGCCGAATCCGAGCCGCCGTGCAGCATCGAGAAGGTCACGACGTCGTGCATCAATTCCAGGCTGGCGTTGTTGCCCGCGATGAGATTCGGCACGGGGATACCGAGCAATTCGCCGAAGATCGCCCGCAGCTCGGGCAGCCCGTGCAGTCCACCGTAGTTGCGGGTGTCGGTGCCGTCGGCGTCGCGGTAGGCGTCGCGGCCGGCACCCGGCAGCGTGAGCAGCGCATTGGAGAGGTCCAGCTGCGGCGGGGACGGCTTACCCCTGGTCAGGTCCAGGCTGAGCCCTTTGGCCTGCAGGTCGGCGTAGTTGCGCAGCTGAACGTCGTGGTGTGCGCGCAGCTCATCACGGCCGAGAGACTGAAACGACACGGTGGGCCTTCACCTTCGGGTAGCCGCGGATCCTCAGATTGGGGGACCCCGCGCACCCGCCAGAGCCCGTTGACCCTTGCTGCCTTCCGGCCCTGGGGGAGTTCACAGGATGGACGCCGCGCGGGGTCCACGCCGAGTGTAATACCGGCGCGCGTCGGGCAACCCGACGGGCATGCCAACACGGTCAGCTACCATGGCCGCGGAGGATTCGCCTAGTGGCCTATGGCGCTCGCCTGGAACGCGGGTTGGGTTAACAGCCCTCGCGGGTTCAAATCCCGCATCCTCCGCGCGAGGCCCGTGGATGGTCCGGTCCGGTCGAACCGGCCGGATCTCCACCGGCCGACGAGTTCGAGGAGGGGTATGGGCCGCACCGCCGCGGTGGTCTGGCACGCGCCACTTTCGATCGTCGCCGCAGGCCTGTACTTCTTCTTCGTGCTGCCGCGCTGGCCGGAACTGATGGGTCAGACCTCCCACACGCTTGGCACGGTCCTGCGCATCATCACCGGCGCGCTCATCGGGCTGGCCGCGCTTCCCGTGGTCTTCACCCTGGTGCGTACGCGCCGACCCGAGTACCGCACCCCCACGCTGGCGCTGCGGCTACGGGTGTCGTCGATCGTGCTGCATGTGCTCGCGGCGGTGTTGATCGTCGGCACCGCGATCGGCGAGATCTGGTTGAGCCTCGACGCCGCCGGCCCATGGCTGTTCGGCGTTTACGGCGCCGCGGCAGCGATCGCGCTGCTGGGCATGTTCGCCTTCTACCTGGCTTTCGTCGCGGAGTTGCCACCACCGGCGCCCAAGCCGCTGAAGGTCAGGGAGCCGCGCGGCCGCGGCAGGACGGCCCCCGAAGACACCGAAGCCCCCGAAGCCGCGGACGAGGTCGATGTCGATGTCGATGTCGAGGACGCTAACGCCGCCGGCTCCGATTCCGATGAGGCCACTGAGAACGCCGAGTCGACTGAGAACGACGGCGAGGATGCGGGAACCGCAGCCTCCGTCACCGCTCGGCAGGCCGACGACGGGGACGTGGATGCAAGTGACGACATCTCAGGACCGGCGGAGCCGGAGCCTGACAGCCTCGACGCCGACCAACCGGTATCCGGCGGTCTGCGGAATCGTCGGCCGGCAGGAAAAGCACTGCTGTCGCGGCGCCGCAAACGGCCGCGAGGCGCCGTCGCCATCGAGGATCGAGCCGATTGACCAGGTCGGCGGGGCATCCGTCGACAGCCATCGAACTCCCAGACAAGATGAGGACATGGGCAGACATCTCGCGCGTCGCCGTTCGGCGACGTTGCTGACGGTCTTCATCTCGCTGCTGGCGTTGCTGGCCGGGGTCAATCCGGCAGTTTCGGCGGCATTGCCGGGCGATCCCGTCGCCGCGGCGGCGGGCGTCGAGCAGGCAGTGGCACGCATCGACACGACGATCGAGTACCAGAACGCCTACGGCATCGGCACCGGCATCGTGATCGACCCGGGCGGTCAGGTGCTGACCAACTACCACGTCGTCCAGGGCGCCGACCGGATCGATGTCACCGTCGCGGGGCGCACCTACACCGCCGACCTGGTCGGGTACGACCGCAGGCGCGATGTCGCGGTGCTGCAGTTGCTCGGCGCAGGCGGGCTGCCGACGGCGCCGATCGGCGACTCCGCGCAACTGGCACCCGGTGAGCCGGTGGTCGCGCTGGGTAACGCCGAGGGCTCCGGCGCGCCGTTGACCTACGAGGTGGGCACGGTGACCGGGTTCGGCCGGACCGTCAACGCCGAGGACTCGCTGACCGGCACCTCCGACGAACTGGGCGGGCTGATCGAATTCGCCGCCCCGGTCCGTGCCGGCGACTCCGGGGGCCCGGTCGTCAACGGCGCAGGACAGGTGGTCGGGATCACCACGGCGGCATCGGTGAACTTCCGCATGGGCCCCGGCGGGAAAGGCTTCGCGATCCCGATCAACGACGCCATGGGGGTGGCCAACCAGATCCGTGCCCGGGTGCCGTCCGACACGGTGCATATCGGGCCGCCGACGCTGCTGGGCGTAGGGGTGCGCACTGCCCCGCTGCGGGATGGTCACGGCGTGCTGATCCAGGAGGTGTTCCGCGGCGGACCGGCGGATGCGGCCGGCCTGCGCGACGGCGATGTGCTGACGTCCATCGACGGCGTACCGCTGGATTCGTCGTCCACGCTGACCTCCGTGCTGGACCGCCATTACCCCGGCGACGTCATCGACCTCACCTGGATCGACGTCACCGGCCAGGAACGCACCGGGAAGGCCGCGCTGACCTCCGGCCTCTGACTCCGCCTGGTGATGGCGCTGGTCGTAGCCGGCCGCCGGGCGAGCGCGCCGGGACTCGCGTAGCTTCTATCCGGTCATGCTGGCTCTTCTACTTGCGATGTCGGGATTCGCGTTCCTCGACTCCCTCAACGTGCTGAATGTCGGGGTGACCTCGGCGGTCGTGTATGACAGCCGGCTGGGCCGCCGCTCCCCCGTCCCCGGGGGGCTGAGCTTCATCGCGGGCGTGTTCACCGTAACCACGACGTTCGGCATCGGCATGGTGCTCGGCCTGAGTTTCCTCACCGATGTGATGAACTTCGAGCTGACGCCGACGCTGCGCTACCGCGGTGAGCTGGCGCTGGGCATCGTGCTGATCTGCCTGGCCTTCTTCCCGCTGGTGGCGCAGACCACCGCGCCGGGGTGGGCGATGACGGCCATGCGGCAGCGGCCGTGGCTGCTCGGGTTCGTCGGGATCGCGGTGGGGCTCGGACAGGCCCCGACGGCGGTGCCCTATTTGACCGCCCTTGCGATGCTCTCGGCCCGCAATCCGCTGCCGCAGTTCTGGCCGCTGATCGTGGTCGTCTACTGCGCGATCGCGCTGACGCCGTCACTGGTGGTGCTGACGCTGGCAACCAGACGCACCGTGCGGGCGCAGCGCATGCAGCGCAGGATCGTGCGCACCCTCACCCGCTACGGTCCGATGTCGGTGCGGGTGTTGTTTCTGGTCGTGGGCATCGCCCTGGTGTCCGACGCCCTGATCCACCACCACGCGATCTGGTGAGGCTGGCGATCGGGTGAGGCTCAGCCCACCACCCGCGTTGCGGCGGCCTGCAGCCGGGCATCCGGCGGGCCATGCACGCTGACGTCCTTCATGATCTCGGCCGTGCCGTCGTGCACGACGAACTTGCCCTGCTGGGGTTCATGCCCGCCCTCCACCTTGTATTCGACGGTGAACGGGGTCTCCGGCAAGGGGTGCAGGCCGATGTATTTCGGGTTGATCGTGTAGACGTACACACACGCGCCCGCCGGGTCGCAGTCGTGCGCGGTGACGTCGACGCCGATGCTGAACTCGAAGGGCAGCGGAACCGACGGCGGCGGCGCGGCCCGCGGGGGTGCCGGTTGCGGCGAGTGGTCGGCGAACACCATGTACACCGTGATGGAGATACCGGTGACGACCATCGCGATGATTGCCAGTGCAGCGGTGACTTTGCGGATGTTCATCGGCTCCCCGGGTTCCTCCTGTCAGTATCCCCGGCTCGCTCGACTCCGACCTGCCAACCGCTGGCGTCGTGGCGGCCAGCGCTGTCGCCTCGCACGTCACCGATGCTAGTGCGCAGTGCCTCCAGGGGCCCGCTCCGGCCTGCCCGGCCCACGCCCCCGTGGCCCCGATCAGCTCCGGCGGTTACCCTCCTCATCCCAGTGCTCCGCCACCTTCTTGCTCGGTTGCACCCTCGGAGGCTCGCCTGGCATCTTCGGATAGTTCGGCGGGTAGGGCAGGTCACCCAGCCCGCGCTCCTCATCGGCCTTGACCATCTCAAGCAAGGGTTCCAGCGACTGTTTGTCGTCGTCGATGGCCGCCCACGGATCGTCGCGCCCGGCGACCAGGTCGGGCACCGTGGCCATGGTGTAGTCGTCGGGGTCTGCGCCGCGCAGCTCCTCCCACGTCAGCGGCGTCGACACCGTCGCGATGGGGGTCTTGCGCACCGAATACGCCGACGCGAAGGTGCGGTCGCGGGCGTTCTGGTTGTAGTCCACAAAGACCCTCGCGCCTCTTTCTTCCTTCCACCACGAGGTGGTCACCGCGTCGGGTGCGCGGCGCTCCACCTCGCGGGCCAGCGCGATCCCGGCGCGGCGCACCGCCAGGAAATCCCAGTCGGTGCGGATCCGCAGGAAGACGTGCACGCCGCGACCCCCGGAGGTCTTGGGATAGCCGACCAGGCCGAGCTCATCGAGCAGCGGTTTGAGGATGTCCACCGCGATAGTGCTGGCCTCGGCGAACCCGGTGCCCGGCTGCGGGTCCAAGTCGATGCGCAGTTCGTCGGGATGCTCGGTGTCCGGACAGCGCACCTGCCACGGATGCAGCGTGATGGTGCCCATCTGCGCCGCCCACAGGATCGACGACGGGTGGGTCACCTTCAGCGCGTCGGCGGTGCGGCCCGACGGGAAGGTCACGGTGCACGTCTCGAGGTAGTCGGGGTGCTTCTGCGGCACCCGCTTCTGGTAGATCTCCTCGCCGTCGATGCCCTCGGGGAACCGCTGCAGATGCGTCGGGCGGTCCTTCAGCAGCGCCACCATGCGATCGGCGACGGCACGGTAGTACTCGAACAGCGTGCCCTTGGTGCCGTCGGCACCCAGCTTCGGGAAGTACACCTTGTCCCGGTTGGTCAGCCGGACGGCCACCCCGTCGACGTCGATCTCCTCAGCAGCGGTTGCCATGTCAGGACTCCAGCACGTCGAACAGGTCGTAGTTGACGGGCACATCGAGCTGAGCGAAGGTGCAACTCGTGGGGTCGCGGTCCGGCCGCCACCGGACGAACTTCACCGCGTGGCGAAACCGCTTGCCGTGCACGATGTTTCCTTCCATCTGATCGTAGGCGACCTCGCACACCCGGTCGGGCTCGATCGGGATCCAGCGTTTGTCGGCCGCCGAGTTCCACCGGCTGGGTTCACCGTCCTGCACGATGTCTTCGCCCTTGCGCAGCGGTTCGAGGTCGGCGAGCAGCTTGAGCCGGTCCTTGACGGTGAACGACGCGGCGCCGCCGACCATCTGGAGCTCACCGTCGTCGCGGTACAGGCCGAGCAGGATCGACCCGACCCCTTCGCCGCTCTTGTGTACGCGGTAGCCGATGGCGACGCAGTCCGCGTCGCGGGCGTGTTTGACCTTGACCATCTCGCGTTTACCCGGCAGATAGGGGCCGTCGAGCCGTTTGGCGATCACACCGTCGAGCCCGGCACCCTCGAACGTGTCGAGCCACTGCGCACCCAGCTGCGGATCCTCGGTGGTGCGGGTGACGTGGCACCACTCATGGTCGTCGTCGACGGCTTCCGCAAGCGCCTGTCTGCGGACGCGAAACGGCTCACCCATCAACGAGGTATCGCCGGTGGCCAGCGCGTCGAAACCGATGAAGTGCGCCGGGGTCTGTTCCGCGAGCATCGTGACCCGGCTGGCGGCGGGGTGAATGCGCTGGGACAGCGAATCCCAGTCCAGCCGCATCCGGCCGTCGATCTCGCGCGGCACCACCACCTCGCCATCGAGCACGCAGCGGTCGGCGAGCCCGTCACGCAGGGCGTCGAGGAGTTCAGGAAAGTACCGGCCGAGTTCCTTGCCGTTGCGCGACTGCAGCACGACGTTGTCGCCGTCGCGGAACACCAGGGCTCGGAAGCCGTCCCACTTCGGTTCGTAGGACCACACCCCCGCTTCGGGCGGAACCTTCACCTGGGCCTTGGCCAGCATCGGCTCCAGCGGTGGCAACACGGGTAGGTCCACGGTCTCCATACTCACGTAGACCGGCGCACCCGGGCAATGTCATCGATTCGGCCCGAGAGAATGGTCGTGTGCAGCTGCCCGTCATGCCCCCGGTGTCGCCCATGCTGGCCAAACCGGTGCGGTCGATCCCACCCGGGGCGTCCTACGAGCCGAAATGGGACGGATTCAGGACGATCTGCTTCCGAGACGGCGACGAGGTCGAGCTGGGCAGCCGCAACGAACGCCCGATGACGCGCTACTTCCCCGAACTCGTCGCGGCGATCACCGCCGAACTGCCGCGACGCTGCGTGATCGACGGTGAGATCGTGATCGCCACCAAGCACGGCCTCGATTTCGAGGCGCTGCAGCTGCGGCTGCACCCCGCCGCGTCGCGGGTGCGCATGCTCGCCGAGCAGACACCCGCGTCGTTCATCGCGTTCGACCTGCTTGCCCTCGGCGACGACGACTACACCGCGCGGCCGTTCGGCGAGCGCCGCGCCGCCCTGGTCGATGCGTTGGGTCGAAGTGGTGGCCCGTCGGTCCACCTCACACCCGCGACCACCGAGCTGGCCACCGCGCAGCGGTGGTTCCACACCTTCGAGGGCGCCGGCCTGGACGGGTTGATCGCCAAGCCGCTATCGATCACCTACCAGCCCGACAAACGCGTGATGTTCAAGATCAAGCACGAGCGCACCGCCGACTGCGTGCTGGCCGGCTACCGAATACACAAGTCCGGCGCCGACGCGATCGGTTCGCTGCTGCTGGGGCTTTACGCCGACGACGGCACGCTGGCCTCGGTCGGGGTGGTCGGCGCCTTCCCCATGGCGACGCGCCGCGAACTGTTCACCGAGCTGCAGCCGCTGGTCACCACCTTCGACGCCCACCCGTGGAACTGGGCCTCCCACATCGCCGGTGACCGCACCCCGCGCCGCAACGAAGGCTCGCGCTGGAACGCGGGCAAGGACCTGTCCTTCGTGCCGCTGCGACCCGAACGCGTGGTCGAGGTCCGCTACGACCACATGGAGGGCCGACGCTTCCGCCACACCGCCCAGTTCAACCGTTGGCGACCCGACCGCGATCCGCGCTCGTGCACCTACGACCAGCTCGACCAGCCACTGACCTTCAGCCTGGGCGACATCATCCCCGGCCTGGGTTCACACCCGTGACTCAGCGCCCGCTGACCGACAGCTCGACCCGCCCGTCGGTGCCGCGGCGCTCGCGCTCGGCGGGAGTCGAGGTGGTGGCGGTCAGCCGCACTCGATCGGCCCGGAACAGGTCAAGGGAGTATTCGAACGGGCCACGGGCCGCGTCGCTGGCGATGCGGGTGATGGCCAGCAGCGGTCGCCGGACCGGCACTCCGAGCAGGTCGGCCTCCTCGACGTTGGCGCTGACCACCTCGATGGTTTCCGTCGACGACACCGGCACCAACCCGTAGTGCGCCTCGATGAGTTCGTACAGCGACCCGTCCAGCGGCCGGTCGAGCAGATCAGGCACCGCCGCCGCGGCGAACCGTGCCAGATCCAGCGAGAGCGGGACACCGTCGGCGTGACGCAGGCGCCGGACGGCGATCACCTCCGCGCATCCGAGCACCGCCGCCTCATTCGGGCTGGCCAACCGGCGTTCGGCGGCCAGCACCGTGGTCGCGCTGGTGTGCCCGCCGCTGTGCAGCCGGGCAGGTAACCCGGCCAGCTCGGCCGCGTTGCGCTGCACCAGATCCGATTTCACGAAAGTGCCGCCACCGCGCCCGGTGCGGCGCTCGAGAACGCCCGCCTGACTCAGCGGCAGCAGCGCGCTGCGCAGCGTGGTTCGCGACACCGCGAAGTGTTCCGCCATATCCCGTTCCGAGCCGAGCCGGGCGCCCGGCCGCAGCGCCCCCGTCGCCAGCATCGACAGGATCCGCCGCCGCACATCCTCGGCGACCGGCCCGCCCGCGGATTCGTCCATCGGCTCACCCCTGTGACGAGGCGACCGCGTCGGCCAGCCAGTCCGGATCCGACAGGTACCGCTGCGCCAGCTGGGTTGTGCCGGAGGCGAACCCGTCGGTGAAGGCGATCGCGTGGTCGGCGTCGGAGTGCGAGGCCACCCACGCGGTGAGCATCAGCCTCCGCAGCATGACGAATGTCGGGATCATGTCGAGGTGTTCGGCGGGCAGGTCGCGACGTTCCCGGTAGCCGCGTAGCCAGTCGGCGATCATCCGCTCGGCTTCCGGGGTGTCCTCGATGAACGACACCACCGCGCCCAGGTCGGCCAGGTACCACGACCACCCGCAGTCGTCGAAGTCGATGACCGTGATCGGACCGCCCTTGCCGTCGACCATCAGATTGGCCATCCGCAGGTCGGCGTGGATCAGACCGAAACGGTCTGGGCCGCAGCCGAACCCGGCAAGGCGGCGAGCCACCTCCGTTGCTGCTCTTTCGACCAGTACGGTGTCGCGTTCCGACAGGCCGGGTGCGTGGCGCCAGTTCCCCCACCGCGCCCCTGCGCCCAGGGTGGCCTCGACGTCCCAGCTGAACCGGGTGAAGAACTCCGGCGCCCGCCAGCGTTGCACGTGCTCGTGCATGACGGCCGTCATCCGGCCGAGCTCGTCGAAGCCGACGGCGTCGGGTTGTTCTTCGGCCGTGCAGCCCGGGACAAAGGTGACCGCGTCGACGTGCAATGTGTTGCCGCCGACCTCGGCGGGCAGCACGTCGGTTCCATCGGCCGCGTGGATCAGCTCCGGGGTGACGACGGTCGTCTCGGCGCGCAGCGCGGCCATCCACCTCAGCTCGGACCGGATCGCGGGCAGCGAATGGTAGCCGGGACGGTGTACTCGCAGGACGATCGGATCGTCGTCGTCGACCAGATAGGTGGCGTTCTCCGACAGGCTCAGCAGCCGTAACGGGCTGTCCGGGTCGCGGCCGAAGGCGGGCAGCACCGCCCTGGCGTAGGCGTCATGGTCGGGCGGCAGTCCTGACATGGTCACAGTGTTCCCCATTTGGCGCGATCGAGCAGACCAAAAAATCTACTTGCCTTGGCAAGAACCTCATCGTGTGCCGTTTGACCTGGCGTTTCACGGAAGTAAGAATGACAGCGTCATCGTGGATACCGTGGCCGACCCCGAAACCAGACCAAAGAACCGAGGAGCGGGCGTGGGTTTCTCCAACATCATGGACTCGAACAGCTACTCACCCGCGACTGATGACCCGGCCGAGGACCCGTTGATCATCGCCCGCGAGCGGATGCTCGGACCCGCATACCGGCTGTTCTACGACCGCCCCGTGCACCTGGTGCGCGGGGTGGGCAGCCACCTGTTCGATGCCGACGGGGTGCGTTACCTGGACGCCTACAACAACGTGGCCAGCGTCGGGCACTGCCACCCGCGGGTGGTGGACGCGGTGACCCGCCAGATGTCGACGCTCAACACCCACACCCGCTATCTGCACGACGGCATCGTCGACTATTCACGGCGTTTGCTGGCGACGCTGCCGGCCGAGATCGACCAGGCGATGTATGCCTGCACCGGTTCGGAGGTGAACGACCTCGCGCTGCGGGTGGCCGAAATGCACACGGGCGCAAGGGGAATCATCATCACCAGGGACGCCTACCACGGCAACACGGCCGCCGTGACGGCGATCTCGCCGTCGCTGGGCGGGGCGGCGACCGTCGGCCCCCACGTGCGGTTGGTAGATCCTCCGGACAGCTATCGGGTGCCGGAAGCTGAACGCGCCCAGTGGTTCTCCGAGGAGGTCGCGCAGGCCGCCGACGACCTGCAGGCGGCGGGATCCGGGGTGAGCTGCCTGATCGTCGACACCATCTTCTCCTCGGACGGCATCTACCCGGATCCCTCGGTGCTCGCTCCGGCCGTGGGTCTGGTGCGCGCCCGTGGCGGGGTGTTCATCGCCGACGAGGTGCAACCCGGATTCGCCCGCACCGGCGACGCGATGTGGGGCTTCCGCAGACACGGCGTCGTTCCCGATCTGGTGACGATGGGTAAGCCGATGGGCAACGGGATGCCGGTGGCGGCGCTGGCCGCTCGCGCCGAGGTCCTGCGAACCTTTGCCGAAAAGGTGCCGTACTTCAACACATTCGGCGGCAATCCGGTGTCGATGGCCGCGGCCGCGGCGGTGCTCGACGTGATCGAGGATGAGGGGCTGCTGGCCAACGCGCAGCGGGTGGGGGCCGCGCTGCGCGGCGAACTCGCCGGAATCGCCGCCAACCATGCCCGGCTCGGGGACGTGCGTGCGGCGGGTCTGTACGTCGGCGTCGAGATCGTCACGGACCCCGACGCCAAGACGCCCGACCGCGCGGGCGCGCGGGATCTGGTCAACGCGCTGCGGCAGCGGCGGGTACTGATCTCGGTGTGCGGTCACGACGGAAACGTCCTGAAAATCCGTCCGCCGCTGGTGTTCTCGATGTCGGACGTCGACTGGTTCTGCGCCGAGTTCGTCGCCGCACTGGCCGGCTCATGACGGGAGCACCCCCGTGACACCGCCACCCGGCGCGGGCCGGTTCGCGCCGAGCCCGTCGGCCGATCTGCACATCGGCAACCTGCGTACGGCGGTTCTGGCCTGGCTGTTCGCACGCTCGACGGGGCGTCGCTTCCTCTTGCGCGTCGAGGACCTCGACGACCGGACGTTCTCCGACATCGGGGAGCGGCAGGTAGCCGACCTGGCGGCGATCGGACTGACCTGGGATGCACCCCCGGAGTGGCAGTCGGCGCACCGCCCGCGTTACGACGCCGCGATCGACCACCTGGTGAGCACCGGTCAGGTATACGAGTGCTATTGCAGCAGAAGGGATATCGCCCAGGCGCCGCAGGCGCCGCACGCACCCCAGGGCGCCTATCCCGGCACCTGCCGGGACCTCACCGACGGCGAACGCGAGGCCCGGCGCGCCGAATCGGGCAGGCCGCCGGCGCTGCGCCTGCGCACCGACACCTTCGTCTACTGGGTGGCCGATCTCCTGCACGGCCAATACACCGGCATCGTCGACGATTTCGTGGTCCGGCGCGGTGACGGGGTGCCCGCCTACAACCTCGCCGTCGTCGTCGACGACGCGGCCCAGGGCGTCGACCAGGTGGTGCGCGGGGATGATCTGCTCTCGTCCTCACCCCGGCAGGCCTACCTGGCGAACCTGCTCGGCTATCCCGAACCGGTCTACGCACATGTGCCTTTGGTGCTCAACGAGGACGGCGCCCGGCTTGCCAAACGCGACGGCGCCGTCACGCTGGCCGAGATCGGCGCGCCGCGGGCGCTGGCGCAGATCGCCGGTTCGCTCGGGTTCGCGGCCGACTCCCCCGAGGGCATGGTGGCCGAATTCGATCCGGCGCGGCTGCCCCGGAATCCGTGGATCTACCGGCCGGATTGAGCCTCGGCCCGCCGGGTTTCGTGCGCCGAGTGAGCAGAACCCTTGGGCAGCGCTCATGTCATTGCTAGGTTGCGCCGGTGATGCATTACTGGCGAAGAGCGCTGCTCGCTTTCGTCCTCCTGGCCGCGCTGCTGACCGCCGCCTGCGGGACGGGTTCCACCGGCGACGAGAATCCGGTCCAGGCATCGGGTGTGCTGCGGGTGGGCACCGAGGGGGTCTACGCACCGTTCAGCTACCACGACCCGTCGACCGGCCAGCTGACCGGCTACGACGTCGACGTCGCCCGCGCGGTGGCGGACAAACTCGGTGTGAACGTCGAGTTCGTCGAGACGCCATGGGATTCCATCTTCGCCGCGCTGGAGGCCAACCGATTCGACGTCGTCGCCAACGAGGTCACCATCACCCCGGAACGTCAGGCGAAATACGACCTCTCCGAACCGTACTCGGTCGGCGAAGGCGTCATCGTCACCAGGGCCGACGACGATTCGATCAGCTCGCTCGACGACATCAGGGGCAAGGTGGCCGGTGAGACGGCCACCAGCAACTGGGCGCAGGTCGCCCGCGACCACGGAGCCACCGTCGAGGCCGTCGAGGGCTTCACCCAGGCCATCAAGCTGCTCAACCAGGGCCGGGTGGACCTGGTCATCAACGACAGCATCGCGGTGTACGCCTACCTGGCCGAGACCGGCGACACGACCGTCAAGATCGCCGGGAACACCGGCGAGAAGAGCGAGCAGGGATTCGCCGCCCGCAAGGACAGCGGCCTGCTGCCCGACCTGAACAAGGCGCTCGACGAGCTGCGTGACGACGGCACCCTGGCGGGCATCTCCGACAAGTACCTGAAGGCCAACGTCACCGGCGCACCGGCACCCGCCGACGGCCAACCGGCGCACCGCTCCACGTGGCAGCTGATCGCCGCCAACCTGTGGCCGCTCGCCAAGGCCGCGATCACCATGACGATTCCGCTGACCATCATCAGCTTCGTCATCGGGCTGGCGATCGCGCTGGTGGTGGCGCTGGCGCGACTGTCGTCAAATACCTTGATCCACAACGTCGCGCGGTTCTACATCTCTGTCATCCGGGGTACGCCGCTGCTGGTCCAGTTGTTCATCGTGTTCTACGCCCTTCCCGAACTCGGGGTGAAGATCGACCCGTTCCCCGCCGCGGTCATTGCGTTCAGCCTCAATGTGGGCGGCTACGCGGCCGAGATCATCCGGTCGGCGATCCAGAGCATCCCGAAGGGGCAGTGGGAGGCCGCCGAGACCATCGGCCTGAACTACACCGGAGCGCTGCGACGGATCATCCTGCCGCAGGCCACCAGGGTGGCGGTGCCACCGCTGTCGAACACCCTGATATCGCTGGTGAAGGACACCTCGCTGGCTTCGACGATCCTGGTGACCGAACTCCTGCGTACCGCGCAGATCGCGGCCGCACCGACGTTCGAGTTCTTCGCGCTGTACGGCACCGCGGCGGTGTACTACTGGGTGATCTGCCTGGTGCTCTCGTTCGGCCAAAGCCGTGTCGAGCGCCGGCTGGAAAGGTATGTGGCCCGATGACCAATCATCAGGATGATGCCATCGAGTACCGGGTGGTGGCCGACGGAGTCGAAAAGGCCTTCGGCGACAACAAGGTTCTCAAGGGGGTGTCGTTCAGCGTCGCGCGGGGCACCGCGACGACGATCATCGGCCCGTCTGGGTCGGGCAAAACGACTTTGCTGCGGGCACTCAACGCGCTCGACGTCCCCGACGCCGGGGTGATCCGCGTGGGTGACACCGAGATCGACTTCTCGCGGCCGGTGTCGAAGGATCAGCTTCGCCGATACCGCGCGCAGAGCGGGTTTGTGTTCCAGTCGCACAACCTGTTTCCGCACAAGACGGTGTTGCAGAACGTCACCGAGGGGCCGCTGATCGCGCAGAAGCGGCCCGCCGCGGAGGTCGAGGCCGAGGCGATCGACCTTCTCGCACAGGTGGGGCTGGCCGACAAACGGGACCAGTATCCCTATCAGCTCTCCGGAGGGCAACAGCAGCGCGTCGGCATCGCCAGGGCGCTGGCGCTGCGGCCCAAGGTGGTGTTGTTCGACGAGCCCACGTCGGCGCTGGACCCCGAGCTGGTCGGTGAAGTGCTTTCGGTGATCAAGGATCTGGCGGTCGAAGGCTGGACGCTGGTCATCGTCACCCACGAAATCCAGTTCGCCAGACAGGTTTCCGATCAGGTGCTGTTCACCGACCAGGGGGTGATCCTCGAAAAGGGACATCCCGCCGACGTGATCGGCAATCCGAAGGAGGCGCGCACCCGGCAGTTCCTGCAGCGGATCCTCAATCCGCTGTGAGCGAGGGCGTAGCTCACCGTCCACCATCCACCATCCACCGCGCCGAAATCCACGTTTTGCATGCACCCACTCGTCGTTTGCCTGCAAATCGTGGATCTCGGCGCGAGACGGGCCGGCGTCGGGCCGACGTCGAAGAAGCGCCCGGTCAGCTGCGGTAGTACCGGCCGAGGACGTGGGCACGGAGTTCGTCGAATTCGCCTGCGGTGATGGATTCCCGGATCTGGTCGACGAGGCGTACGACGAACCGCTCGTTGTGGATCGTGCACAACGTCTTGGACAGGATTTCCTTGGCCTTGAACAGGTGGTGGATGTAGGCCCTGGTGTAGTGCGCACAGGTGTAGCAGTCGCATTCGGCGTCGATCGGGGTGAAGTCGCGCCGGTACTTCGCGTTGGTGATGTTGAACCGGCCGGTCGGTGAGTACACCGCCGCGTTGCGCGCCACCCGCGAGGGTGAGACGCAGTCGAATGTGTCCGCGCCGGCGGCCACCGCGTCGAACAGGTCGTCGGGTTCACTGATGCCGAGCAGATGGCGCGGCTTGTCGGCGGGCAGTTCGCTGCTGACCCATCCGACGATGGTCGCCAGGTTCTGTTTTTCCAGCGCGCCGCCGATCCCGTAGCCGTCGAAGCTCAGCCCTTCTGCGGGCCCCGGCCGGTCGCCGATCGTCGCCAGCCCGTGGGCGGCCGCCCGCCGCAGGTCCTCGTACTGCGCGCCCTGCACCACCCCGAACAGGGCCTGCGCCGGCCGGTCCGGGTGTAGCCCAGTCAGCCTGCGGTGTTCGGCCAGGCAGCGTTCGGCCCACCGGTGGGTCCGCAGCACCGACTCCTCCTGATAGCCGCGGGTGTTCACCAACGTCGTCAGCTCGTCGAACGCGAAGATGACGTCGGCGCCCAGCTGATGCTGGATTCCGATGGATACCTCCGGGGTGAACCGGTGCGTCGAACCGTCGAGGTGTGAACGAAAATTGACACCGTCCTCGTCGACCACCGCCAGTCGCTCCTTGCCCGGGGCGATGATGTCGTCGGCCTGCAGGCGCTCGGCGTCCATCGCGAGAACCTTGCGGAACCCGGCGCCGAGCGAAAGCACCTGAAAACCACCACTATCGGTGAACGTCGGGCCCGGCCAGTTCATGAACGCGCCCAGTCCCCCGGCGGCATCGACGATGTCGGGACCCGGCTGCAGGTACAGATGATAGGCATTGGCGAGAACGGCTTGTGCGCCAAGGTCTTTCATTGCCTCCGGGAGGACGGCCTTGACAGTGGCCTGGGTGCCGACTGCGATGAACGCGGGGGTGTGAATATCGCCGTGGGGTGTTCGGATGACGCCGACGCGGCCGAGCCTGCCCGGAAGTTCGGCCTCGACGCTGAAGAAGCTCATCGCAGCAGCAAAGGGTGATCGGAGCAGAACTGATCGGGCACCGGCCTATTCAACAGCACCTCTCGCCGAACCCCCGTGGAGGTCCCTATCCGGTTTCGATGTCAGCACGTTTGCAGCAAATTCCGCACTGCCCGTGCGCAGCAACCCCCATACTGCTCGGGATGGTCCGCCGACGTCGACGGGCCACGTGACCAAGGGAGACAAGTCGTGAAGCGTGGATTTCTGATCTCCGTCGGCGGCGCCGCGATCGTCGTCGCCGGCCTGTCCGGCTGTTCATCGGGGAGTTCGTCGTCCTCTGAAACGACGACCGAAACGACGGCCGCCGCTGCCACCACTACAGCCGAGGAGACCACCAGCGCGAGCGCCGCCGCCGCGCCGGGCTCCCCCAAGGTGAGCATCGACGGGCAGGATCAGAACGTGCAGGGCACGATCGTTTGCGCGTCGATGGGCGGCAACGTCAACATCGCGATCGGCGAAGCCACCACCGGTATCGCCGCCGTGGTGAGCGAGGGCGACTCCCCGACGGTCTCGTCCGTCGGCCTCGGCAACGTCAACGGAGTCACCCTCGGCTACCAGCAGGGCGCGGGCCAGGGCGAGGCCACCGCGACCAAGGACGGCAGCACCTACACCATCTCGGGCACCGCGACCGGCGTCGACATGGCCAACCCGATGCAGCCCGTGAACAAACCGTTCGAGATCGTGGTCACCTGCCCATAGCCCTCCAGATCGGCCCGACCAGCGGCGTCCCATAGGCGCCGCGGGTCCGTGCCACTCTGGGAAGGGTGACCGATACAAATATCACTCTGCCTCCCGCGCTGAGCCGGGCGCTCGATCTGCTGATCGAACCCCCGGCGAATCCCGACGTCAGCAAGGGCTATCTCGACCTGCTCGGCGACCAGACCGAAGCCGCGCCGCGGAACACCGGCCGGATACAGGCGCTGTGGGCCTCGCCGCTGGGCTCGCGGCTCTACGACAACGCCCAGGCGCTGGGGCGCAAGGTGTTCACGCTGTGGCACCAGCCCACCGAATGGCTGAACATCCCCGCCGGCGGCACCGCGCTGGACATCGGCTGCGGTCCGGGCAACGTCACCTCCGCCTTGGCTGCCGCGGCGGGGACCGGCGGGCTCGCCCTCGGCGTCGACATCTCCGAACCCATGCTGACCCGTGCGGTGCGGGCGGAAGCCGGGCCGCAGGTCGGATTCGTGCGCGCCGACGCCCAGCGGCTTCCGTTCCGCGACGCCTCGTTCGACGCGGTGGTGTCGATCGCTGCGTTTCAGCTCATACCCGATCTCGACGCCACCGTCGCCGAAATCGCCCGCGTGCTCCGGCCGTCGGGACGCGTCGCCGTGATGGTGCCCACCGTCGGACGGGCCGCGCGGTTGCTCACCAAGCTGCCGAACAGCGGCGCCCACATCTTCGACGAGGACGAACTCGGAGACCTGTTCGAGGCGCGCGGCTTCGTGGGCGTGCGCACCTCGAACTTCGGCTCCGTGCAGTGGGTGCGCGCCAAGCACCCCGGGTGACGAGCGCGCTCAGACGATGCGGATCAGCTTCTTGTTGACGAACTCGTCGATGCCGAACCGGCCCAATTCCCGGCCGAAGCCGGACCGCTTCACCCCGCCGAACGGCAGCTCGACGCCCTCGGCGCCGACGCAGTTGACGAAGACCATGCCCGCGTCGATCTTGTCGGCGACCCGCTTGGCCTGGTCGGAGTCGGTGGTGTAGACGTAGGACCCCAACCCGAAGGGGGTGTCGTTGGCCACCTCCACGGCCTCGTCCTCGGAGGACACCTTGTAGACGGTGGCCACCGGGCCGAACAACTCCTCCTTGTACGCGGGCGAATCCTTGGTGACTCCGGTGAGCACACCGGGCGGGAAGAAGGCGCCCTTACGCTCACCGGCCGAGACCAGGCTGGCACCACCCTTGACGGCACGGTCCACCTGCTCCTCGAGGCGTTCGGCGGCGGCCACCGACGACAGCGGCGCGAGCCCGTCGGCAGCGGCCAAGACCTTCTTGGTGAACTTGTCCAGGAAGTCGTCGTAGACGGTGTCGGCGACGATGAACCGCTTGGCCGCGTTGCAGGCCTGGCCGGTGTTCTCGAACCGGCCGGCCATCGCCGATTCCACGGTGGCGTCGACGTCGTCGGAACTCAACACGATGAACGGGTCGGATCCGCCGAGTTCGAGCACCACCTTCTTGAGGTTGCGTCCCGCGATCTCGGCGACCGCGGCGCCCGCACGCTCGGAGCCGGTCAGCGAGACGCCCTGCACGCGCGGGTCGGCGATCACGTCGGCGATCTGCTCGTTGGTGGCGTAAACGTTGACGTAGGCGCCCGGCGGGTAGCCGGCGTCGTCGAAGATCTTCTGCAGCGCGGCCGACGACTCGGGGCACTGCGGCGCGTGCTTGAGCACGATCGTGTTGCCCAGCGTCAGGTTCGGCCCCGCGAACCGGGCCACCTGGTAGTACGGATAGTTCCACGGCATGATGCCAAGCAGCACGCCGACCGGGCCGCGGCGGATCACCGCGGAGCCCTCCCCGTCGAGCAGTTCGATCGGCTCGTCGGCCAGGAACTTCTCGGCGTTGTCGGCGTAGTACTCGTAGATGGCGGCCGAGAAGTCGACCTCGCCCAGCGACTGGTCGATCGGCTTGCCCATCTCACGGTTGATGATCTTGGCCAATTCCTCGCGCCGTTCGCTGTGCAGCTGACCGACCTTGCGGATCAGCGCAGCGCGGTCGGCGACGGACGTCGACTTCGACCACTCGTTGTAGGCCTTGGCCGCCGCGGCCAGCGCCTCCTCGATCTGTTCGTCGCTCGCGGTCGGGTACTCCTGCACCGTATCCCCGGTTGCGGGATCGACTACTGCGTACAGACTCATCTCACGCCCCTTGCCCAAATTTTCGGTCTCATGTGTGGAGAGGCGCGGCGACGCCGGAGGCGCCACCCACTCGTCCACTTCGCACAGCATCCGTCTTACCTCATTCGCCGGGATTTATTCGAGACAAGTGCCGAATCACCGGTTTTGGTGCGGGATCCGTAGGTTTGACACGGTTATTTGCCTGCACCCGCCAGCACGCTGTTAGGTCGTAGCGGTGAGTCGACACACATTGGCCTGGCTGATGAGCTGTGTTCTGGTCGCCGGCCTGGCGGGCTGCTCCCTGTTCGGGCCTGATCCCCAGGACCGGTTCGCAGCGTTCGCCGATGCCCTTCAACGGCGCGACGCGGCCGCCGCGGCCGAGCAGACCGACGACCCCGACACGGCCAAGGCGACGATCGACGGCATGTTCGCCGGGATGGGTCAGGCGGCCTCCGTCATCGTCACGGTCACCGGCGCCGCCACGCCCGCGCACAACGACGAAACCTCGACACTGGGGTATCACTGGAGCTTCGGGAACGGCCGCGAGTTCAGGTACGACACCAGCGCGACGGCGATCCGCAACGGCGACGACTGGCGGATCGCATGGGCGCCGACCCTACTGCACCGCGACCTGACACCAGGGATCAACTTTCAGTTCAGCCAGGACGCCGACCTGTTGACACCCATCGTGGACCGCACCGGCCAACCGCTGATGACCTGGCAGAACGTCGGCGCGGTCACCCTGGAACGGGTCCACCTCAACTACGCACCGGATCTGGCCGCGGTGCTGTCGCGGTTCGACCCCGTCACGCCGGAATGGATTGCCCAGCAGTTCGACTCGACCACCGAACCCGCGGTGACGGTGATGCGGCTGCGGGAGTCCGACCTCGCGCAGGTGTCGGACCAGCTCACCCAGATTCCCGGGGTCAGCGTCAGGGAGCAGGGTGACCTGCTGACCGCCAATCCGGAGCTCTCCTCACCGGCGATCGGCGAGCTGCCGAACGTCTGGCACGACTGGATCAACAAGTCCGCAGGCTGGTCGGTGTCGCTGGTCGACCGTTCCGGCGCCCCCAGCGAGGAACTGGTGTGGACGCCGCACGGACCCACCGAACCACTGCGCACCATGCTCGATCTACGGCTGCAACTGCTGGCACAGCAGGCCGTCGCCACCGAGACCCTGCCCACCGTGCTGGTAGCGATCTCGGGTTCGAGCGGCGGCATCCTCGCGGCAGCCCAGAACGACGCCGCGGATGCCCAAGGGCCGCTGGCATTTTCGGGCCTCTACCCGCCGGGCTCGACGTTCAAGACCATCACCACCGCGGCGGCGCTGCAGGCCGATCTCGTGCACCCCGACACGCCGGTGGCCTGCCCGGGGCGGCTGACCATCGAGAACCGCACCATCCCCAACAACGACGAGTTCGACCTCGGCACGGTACCGATGTCGACGGCGTTCGCGCGGTCCTGCAACACCACGATGGGTGCACTGGCCGACCGGCTGCCGCCCAACGCTCTGACCGACACCGCGCGAGACTTCGGCATCGGGGTCGACTACGTCGTCCCCGGACTGACCACGGTGACCGGCCGGGTGCCCAACGCCGACACCCCGGCGCAGCGGGTGGAGAACGGTATCGGGCAGGGGTCGGTCACCGTGACACCGTTCGGGTTGGCGGTCGCCGAGGCCAGCCTGGCACACGGGTCGACGATCACCCCGAGCCTGATCGACGGCGAGAAGACCACCGCCGACACCCCGCCGGTGCAGTTGCCGCCCAACATCGTCGACGACCTGCGGGCGATGATGCGCCTGACGGTCACCGAGGGAACCGCGTCGGCGCTCAGCGACATCGACGGGCTGGGCGGTAAGACCGGCACCGCCGAGTTCGGCGACAACACGCATTCGCACGGTTGGTTCGCCGGGATCGCGGGCGATATCGCGTTCGCGACGTTGGTGGTCGGCGGCGACACCTCCGCACCGGCGATCTCGGTGTCCGGAGAGTTCCTGCGTCAGGCGCTCGCTGGGTAGGTCGCGTCGGTGTCCGGGGTGGTGCCGAGGGCGGGATTCCGCGCGGCCTTCGTTGTAGGGGCGCGAGCCCGGCTTGGACCGTCCTCGCTCGCGGCGGGGCGGAAGCCGTAGCAGCGGCTGTGGATGCTGAACAGCCGCATCGGGTCGGCCAGTTCGGCGCCGCGCCGCGTCAGGTCACCGGGGTCGTGTGTCCGCAGGTCGGTCTCGTAGAACACGGCCCCCCGCAAGGCGTTGTCACCCAACGGCAGAAGGGTCGGCCAATCCGGCAACCCCTCCCACGACGCGGGCAGGTACGGGCGGCGCCGCTCTCCGCCCAGCTGCGCCCGGACGACCACGGCACCGACGAGATACGACGCGGTGAAATCGGTGCCCTGCAGTTGGGCGTGGCAGAAATGTGCCCCGCAGGCGTCGGCGTGGACGAGGCGGGCGTGGCGCAGATCGGCGCCGTGGAATCTGGCCTCGTTGAAGGTGGCGACCACACCACCGGGCGAGATCCGGTCGGGCAGGTGATACTTCACCGGCCGCACCCCATCGGTGTAAGCGGTCAGCCCGACTGTGCGCGCCCCCTGACCCGGATCGACCAATTCCGTTGTGGCGTAGGCCAAACTCGCATCGCTGAGATCGGCATGGTCGAAGCGAGTCTCATACAGCTGCGCGTTATCCAAACGGGCACCCGTCAGGTCGGCGTCGACAAACCTAGCCCCGCGCAGCCAAGTGGACCGCAGTATGCACCGTCGCAGATTGGCCCGCTCGAAGTTCGCGAAGCGTGCACTCGATGCCGCGAGGTCCACCCCGATCAACGTCGAGCGAGTGAAGTCCGCCCGATCCAGCACGGCGTTCCGGAGATCGAGCCCGGCCAGCGTGCGTTCGTGGAACCGCGCCCAGCGCAGCCGTGAATATCGCAGGCTGCAGTCGAGGTGTCCCCAGTCGGCTCCGGCATCGCCGTTGAGGCGGGTATGGATGATCTCGACGATGGTCTGCCGGATGGCGAGGTCCTCGTGCTGCTCGGCGGAGAGCTGGCTTCGCTGAGTGAGATCGGCCAGCCGGTCGTCGTCGGGCTGTGGCTGGCGGATCATCTCCTTGAAGAGGTCCACGCACACCTGCTGCTGGGTGGCGGCTTCCCTGCCGGTGGCGGGGTCGATGCCGCGCAGCGCGCCCCAGTCGTCGCACAGTGCCGCGAGGGCGTGGACGCGGGCAATGCGATCGAAGCCGCGCGATTCCGACCCGCCGGACAGATGGGCGGCGATGTCGGAGAAGCGATCGTGCAGGCGCTGTTTCCGGTCGGCCAGCAGCCGCTGCTTCTCCAGCGACCGGCCCTGCATGGCGCCGTGATACGCCACGAGGGCGCCCGCCAGCACACCCGCCGTCGCCCCGAGTGTCGCCAGCGGCTGAGCCGCCACCTGCCAGAAGCCACGCCAATGAAACACCGACCAGCCAACGGTCAGCAGAACGATCGGGACCACAAGGACGCCGAGCAACACGACACCGGCGTGGAACACCCGATCACCCGTGCGCCCATTCGTCGGGCGTGAAAGGACCATGGCCGCGACCGTAACTCGGGGGTACGACACGTCGCGGAAGGCCGACCGGGAGGGGAGCTGGCGGTGGCGGTGGGATTTGAACCCTATCCGCCCCCCACATCAGAAGCCTGAGATGACTTCTAGCTGCATAAACACATCACTGTTGTTCACTCGGTATGCATCTGAATAGCAGGCAACTGTGGGCAGAATGTGGGCACGCGGGCATGGTCCCTGGTTGGCCTGAGCGCACTGCGACGCAATGCTGCAACTTTCCGCGCGCGACCTCCTGATCCTCGCCGGCGCGACCGGGACCGGCAAGACGACATTCCGGTTATGGCACATTAGAGCCATCTCGGGAAGCCTGTGACCTGCGGCAGCAAGTTCCGCCGGAACGAACCGGCACAACACCGACGTTATTCATAATGTCCATAGACGCGCCGACCGGCGCGCACAGCCACGAGGGTTCGCCGAGGGTAATCTCGGATCACCTTCGTTGACCGGGCAAAACGAGGGGAAGGGGAGTGTCGCCGTGACTGACGACGTAGCGCCTCGCCGCGAGTACCCGAACCCGCCGATCGCCGAGGTGATCTGTCAGGTTGCTTTCGCTAAGCCTGTTTCGTGGTCCGCTGCTACCCCAGGTCTGCTCTATGGTCGCATCCGAGAGGAATATCCGGCCGAACCAAAGGCCCAGAGCGCAATTGAGGCGACCTTTGACCAGAACGATGGCGACGTCCAAGTCATGCGGGGTAGCCAGCGATTCATCTTCTCAAATGGGGAACAGAATCGACGGCTCGTAGCGAACGAATCCTGCGTGAGCGTCAATGCCCTTCCGCCGTACGAGAATTGGGACAGCCTGCAGCGGCGATTCCGATCAGCGCTGGACATCTATAAAGACGAGGTCGCCGAATTCACACCAAAGACCGTGAGCCTGCGCTATATCAACAGGATCGAGATACCCGCCGAGAGCATTGACACGACAGACTATTTCACGATCCCGATCGTGACCACACACCAGCCAGACGCGCGGATACATGGCTTCATGTCACGGTCGCAGTCGAGATCTCCGCAGACTTCTATCGCCACGACCGTGACCTTCGCTAGCGTCGTCGGACACGGAGTAGAGGGAGAGTCCGCGTTCATTCTCGACATTGACCTTGAGGTCCCAGCGCCGAGCGATGCGAGCTTTGAAATGCTCGCCGAGCTCGCCGGAGAGCTCCACCGTTGGGAGAACCACGAATTCGAGTCGAGCATCACTGACAAATGCAGAGAGTTGTTCAAATGAACACAACTGCCAAGACAATGCAGCAGTACAGCGGTCCAAAGCGAGCGATCCTCGGATGGCTTGATGACACCGATACGACCAGATCCGTCCGTGTATCGCTTGACGACAGCGATGCCGTAATCGACGTGCTGCCGGACATCGTGCACGGCGGTACGCCATCCCAAGATTCAGGACCGCACGCAACAGTCGAACCCGTCGTTGTCGGCATCGGCGGCGGCTTAGTCATGTCGGGGATCGACCTCCCGTATTTCGCACAACCTCCAGCGGAACTCGCGGACCGCATTGCGGCACGTACGCGCGACCAGATCCGCGCGTACAACACAGCGCTCGCGGATCTATGGATAAGCGATCTAGCCGCGTCGCACGGCGTAATGATGTTCGGCAGCGCTTTCAGCACCGAGGCTCGACCGCCCGACGTTAAACCGATGCGGGCACTCGTCTCCCCGGGCATTGGTATTGACACACTCGGCAGGCATTGCGACTTCCACAGCAGCGCGGAAAGTACGCTCTCCGAGATCACCCGCATCATCGGATCGGTTCTGGGTGACTGGAAAGAAGCGCTGAGCAGTTGTCTCGGCGACGACGAGCCGACCGCATACACGGACGACGCGGGCGAGTACCCGCCGCTCGCGCGCAACTACGCCGACGTCAAGGTTCGGATCCACGGCGACGACAAGGCGAAGCAGCGCAGGTACACCGACGAGGACCATCAGGTCTGGAGGCGCTAGCCTCCATGACGACTGATCCGGCCAACGAAGACCAGGACGGCGACACCGACAAGTACGGGTGCTGGTATGAGAAGACCGACACCCTGGAGCAGGGAAGCATCCTGCCCGGGGCGCGGGTCTTCGAGGAAACCGAGGACTCGACGCCCGACGAACTCGACATCGCAGTGCGATTCATCGACGCCATCGTTCTGACGCAATCGTGTGACATCCGGAAGCCAGCACAGACAAGGCTGCTGGTCGCCGAAGTCCATCCTTACCGCGAGGTGGCGGACCAGCGCGGCGGCAAGTTTCGCGGAAAGGGTTACCGCAAAGAGCTCGCGGACGGACTGGCTGTCGCCGAATTTGTTGTGCCGCCATCGGAGATCGCATTCGACGACTGGTCGATTGTGAACTTCCGCGAGCTGTACACGATTGACCGCGAGCGACTGGCGACCGACAACGGATTCGTCGGTCTCGGCAGTCCGTACCGGGAACATCTAGGTCAGGCATTCGCGCGCTTCATGATGCGCGTCGGACTGCCGACAGGACTCGACGACTTCGAGAAATATCAGCTCTGATACGTGACCGAGGGCAAAGCGTGGGCAGCAGGTCGGCAAGCGAACGGTCAGCGAACATAAAAATAGCCCCTCACCTGCATCGCAGGATCTGGGGCTATGGCGGTGGCGGAGGGATTTGAACCCTCGGTGGGGGGTTACCCCACACACGCTTTCGAGGCGTGCTCCTTAGGCCGCTCGGACACGCCACCGTGTGGCAGCTTACCGGCCGAGAGTGACACGCCCTAATCGCGGGCCTGACGCGGCTCCACCCGCAGCTCCACTACGGCGGGTGCGCACCCACGGCGGGCCTCCCCGGCGTGTCGTCGCCCAGGCTGCACACTCGGCGAGCGCTCATCGCTGGCCGTCGGCTCTTCGCGCGAGCGCTCATCGCTGGCCCGCGAAGAACTCCTCCAACGGCGCCGCACACTCGGAAGCAAGCACCCCGCCGCGCACCTGGGGGCGGTGCGTGAGCCGCCGGTCGCGTACCACATCCCAGAGTGAGCCGACCGCCCCGGTCTTGGGTTCCCACGCCCCGAACACCACCCGCGCCACCCGGGCCAGTACCAGCGCGCCCGCGCACATCGTGCAGGGTTCGACGGTGACGGCCAGCGTCGCTCCCTCCAGCCGCCAACCCTCCCCCAGCGCAACCGCGGCCGCACGCAGGGCCAGCACCTCGGCATGCGCGGTGGGATCACCCGACTCCTCCCGGGCATTGCCCACCCTGGCCAGTTCGCGACCGTCGGCCGAATAGACCACCGCCCCGATCGGCACATCCCGCGGACCGACGGAGCGGGCAGCCGACAGGGCGGCGCGGATCAACTCCTCATCGGTGGGGAAACTCACCGATCGAGGCGGTCGAGCACCGCGGAGAGTTCATCGGCGAAGCCCATCTCCCTGGCGATCCGGCCCAGCTGCTCGTCGGCATACAGGTCGGTCTCGTCGAGGATCACGCCGAGCACCGCCTCGGGCAGACCGACGTCGGCGAGCAACCCCAGGTCGCCCTCTTCGAACGGCTCCGCGTCGTCGAGATCCTCGGCGCTGATATCCGCGTCGAGCTTGTCGAGCACCTCCGCGGCGATGTCGTAGTCCAGCGCCGCCGTCGCATCCGACAACAGCAGTCGGGTCCCGGCGGGAGCGGGCCGCACGATCACGAAGAACTCGTCGTCGACGTCGAGGAGCCCGAACACCGCGCCCGCACTTCGCAGCTCGCGCAGTTCGGTTTCCGCGGCGGCGAGGCTGTTCAGCGAGGCGCGCCGCATCGCCGAGCAGCGCCACTTGCCGTCCTCTCGCACGACGGCGACGCCGAAGCCGTCGGGGATGTCGTTCCCCTGGTCCTGCGCAGGTGCACGTTGCGCTCCCATGTGCGCCTACGCTAGTCGCCGACCAGCAGGATTGACCAGATCCGCCCCCGTTTGGCCCCCAACCGGGCGAATCGCCCGCGCGGGGGTGCCCCAGGCGGGTGTGCCAACCTTGGATCGTGATGAAGACGCCCGTGTGCGTACTGGGTCTGGGCCTGATCGGCGGTTCGGTGATGCGTGCGGCGGCGGCCGCCGGGCATCGGGTGTTCGGCTACAACCGCTCCATGGACGGGGTGACCGCCGCCCGCTCGGACGGGTTCGACGTGACTGAGAACCTCGACGACACGCTGCGCCGGGCGGCCGATACCGGCGCCCTCATCGTGCTCGCGGTTCCCGTGCCCGCCCTGCCGATGCTGCTCGGCTATGTTCAAGACGTCGCGCCCCACTGTGCGCTCACCGACGTCACCAGCGTGAAGGGGGCCGTGCTGGAGGCGGTCCAGGCGGCCGGGCTGCTGGACAGGTTCGTCGGCGGCCACCCGATGGCGGGGACCGCGCATTCGGGATGGGCGGCAGGCAGCGCCACCCTGTTCGTCGGCGCGCCGTGGGTGATCAGCGTCGACGACCACGTGGCCCCCGACGTCTGGGCCGCGGTGATGCGGCTGGCTCTCGACTGCAGGGCGGTGGTGGTTCCCGCCCGATCCGACGAGCATGACGCGGCGGCGGCGGGTATCTCACATCTGCCGCACCTGTTCGCCGAGGCGCTCGCCCTCACCGCCGCCGAGGTGCCGTTGGCGTTCGCGCTGGCCGCGGGCTCGTTCCGGGACGGCACCCGGGTCGCTGGGACGGCGCCGGACCTGGTGCGCGCCATGTGCGAGGCGAACGCCGGCCAGCTGCTACCCACGCTGGATCGGGCGATCGCGCAGCTCACCAACGCACGCCAGGCGCTTGCCGACCAGGGCTCCGTCGCCGACCTCGTCGACGCGGGCCACGCCGCCCGCACGCGCTACGAGAACTTCCACCGCCAGGAGATCATCGCCACCGTCATCGGCGCCGAGAACTGGCGGGGCGAACTCGCCGCCGCGGGCCGGGCGGGCGGCGTGATCAGATCCGCTCTGCCAGTCCTGGATAGTCCAGCAGGAAGCCGTCCGAGTCCACCGTGATCGTGGTCTCGGCGACCGGTGAATGCAGTTTGATGCCGGCCGCACGGTCGGGCCCGATGCTGCTGTAGCTGATGGTCGCCTGCTCCACGGACAGTTCGGGCAACCGGACGTAGACCACCGGCAGGGTGACCGTGTCGGTCCGTTCGTACAGCCCGGTGCGCCGGATCGGCAGCGCGTTGAAGAACGGGCTGTAGATCACGTCGACGTCGAGCGCGCCGTCATAGGCCGCACGTTTGGTCTGATTCTGGTGATCCTGGATCAGCCACATGTTCTCCTCGTCGCGGGCGATGGAGAGTTGGCGTTCCCGCTCGGCGAGGGTGATGGTCAGCGACAGCCGTTTGGTGGCGCCGCTCTCGTCGGTGACGAGGTCGTAGGAGGAGGAGAACGCCGGATGGGATGCGGTCGCGGCCGCCACGATCCGCCCGTACGCCTTGATCCGCCTGCCGGACAACTGCACCCGTACGGACTCCATCCTCGGCACGTCATGGGCCTGCCACGTCAGTATCGCCGGCCAGGTGCCGCCACTCGCATCAGCTCCGCTCACCCGTCTACCGTAGGCGACGGACCCGCCCGTTCGTGGGCTGCTGGCGAACTCCCTTTCCCCCGCGAACCGGCGCGCGGCGCCGATTCGAGGGCCACCTCGTCGCCGAGCAGCGGCTGTGGCATCCTGGGCATCCGGCCCGACCGGCCGAACCGTCCCGACCCCGGCACCGATAGCCACACCGCCAGTGCCAGCGCCGCGTCCAGGATCAGCGCCAGCGCGGTGACCATCAACGCACCGACCAGTGCGATGTGAAACTGCCGCACCTTGATGCCGTCGATCAGATAGCGGCCGAGCCCGCCCAAGCTGGCGTAGGCGGCGACCGTGGCGGTCGCCACGATCTGCAGGGTGGCGGTGCGCAAACCGCCGAGGATGAGCGGCATCGCGATCGGGGTCTCCACCCGCAGCAGGATGCGCGACTCTGTCATCCCCATCGACCTGGCGGCGTCCACCACGTCCCTGTCCACGTTGGAGATCCCTGCGTAGGTGCCCGCCAGCAGCGGGGGGATGCCCAGCAGCATCAGCGCCACGGTCGGCGGCACCAGGCCAAGACCCCATAGCAGCACACCGAGCAGCAGCACCCCGAGGGTTGGCAAGGCGCGCAGCGCATTGACCCCGGTGACCACCAGGAAGGTGCCGCGTCCGGTGTGCCCGATGAGCATTCCGACCGGGACCGCGATGAGCGCCGACACCACCACCGCCACCGCGGTGTACTGCAGGTGTTCGAGGATCCGCGCGCCGAGCCCGGCGGGGCCACCCCAGTTGGCGGCGGTGAAGATGTAGGCCAGCGCCTGCTGCAGGAAGTTCATGCCGACGCCTTGGCCACCGGGCGCCTGGCCCTGACCCACGGCGTGGCCAACCGCCCCGCCAGCATGATCAGGGCGTCGACGATGATCGCCAGCACGAAGATCGCGATGATGCCCGCGACGATCTGGTCGCTCTTGTTGGCCTGGTAGCCCTCGGTGAACCAGGTGCCCAGTCCCCCGATGCCGATGACCGACCCCACCGACACCATCGAGATGTTGGTCACCGCGACCACCCGCAGACCGGCGACGAGCACCGGAATCGACAGCGGCAGTTCGATTTTGAGCATGCGGGTGAGCGGCTTGTAGCCGACGGCGGTGGCCGCGTCGCGCACCTGCGCAGGCACCGCGTCGAGCGCCTCCGGCACCGCGCGCACCAGCAGCGCGGTGGTGTAGAGGGTCAGGGCCACGATGACGTTGGCCTCGTCGAGAATCCGGGTCGGAATGATCAGCGGCAGCACCACGAACAGTGCCAGCGACGGGATGGTGAAGATGACGCTCGCCGTGACGGTGGTGAGCCGTCGCACCATGGTGGTGCGGCGGACCAGCGCACCCAGCGGCACCGCGATCAGCAGCCCGAGCAACACCGGGATCAGTGACAGCCGCAGGTGGATCAGCGTCAGCGCCCAGGCATCGTCGAGGTGGGTGAGCAGGTAGCGCATCAGGTCTTCCGCTGCTCGTCCAGTGCGGTAAGCACATCGGCGCCCAGCACACCGCCGACCACCACGCCGTCGCCGTCTACCACGACGCCGACACCCGACGGCGAGGACAACGCCGAATCCAGCGCCTGGCGCAGGGTGCCGTCCGGTGCGAACAGCGATCCGCCCGCGATCACGCTGTCGTACAAGGATCCGCCACCGCGGTGCACCTGTACCCCGCCGGCGTCGATCCACCCGAACGGGGCGCCGTCGGGCTTGCGCACCAGCGCCCACTCCCCAGGGCCGAGAGACAGTGCGTCGATCTCGGATTCGGTGACCATCCGCAGCGGGTGTAGCGGCAGCCCGCTGGCGTGGAAGAACTGCAGACCCCGGTAGCCCCGGTCGGTGCCGATGAAGCCCGACACGAAATCGTTGGCCGGGTTGGACAATAGCCGCGCCGGCGGATCGTACTGCTGCAGCGCGCCGCCGGGCCCGAACACCGCGACCCTGTCCCCCAACTTGACGGCCTCGTCGATGTCGTGCGTGACGAACACGATCGTCTTGTGCAATTCGGCTTGCAGGCGCAGCATTTCGGCCTGCAGCTCGTCGCGCACCACCGGGTCGACCGCGCTGAAAGGCTCGTCCATCAACAGGATCGGCGGGTCGGCGGCCAACGCCCTTGCGACGCCGACGCGCTGCTGCTGACCGCCCGACAGCTGCGCCGGATAGCGGGCGGCCAGTTTCGGGTCAAGCCCGACGCGTTCGAGGACGTCGAGGGCGGCCTTGCGCGCGGCCCGCCGGGACTGGCCCTTGAGCACCGGCACGGTCGCGACGTTGTCGACGACCCGCTGATGCGGCATCAGCCCGCCGCTTTGGATCACGTACCCGATACCGAGCCGCAGCTTCACCGGATCGACTTTGGACACGTCTGCGTCGTTGACGGTGATCGCGCCCGACGTGGGCTCGATCATCCGGTTGATCATCCGCATCGAGGTGGTCTTCCCGCACCCGGACGGCCCGACGAAGACCGCCAGCGTGCCCGCGGGCACGTCCAGGGTGAGATCGTCGACTGCGACGGTGCCATCGGGATAACGCTTGGTGACACCCTCGAAGCGGATCACTTCTCAGCCCTGGATGGGCTTGTCAAACCCGTTGTCCTGCACCCACTTACCCGCGGCCTTATCCGGATCGGTGCCGGTGTTGCCCGACACCTCGGAGTTGAGCTGGGTCAGGCCCTCGGTGGTGAGTTTCGCCGAGACGGCGTCCAGGATGGTCTTGAGTTCGTCCGAAGTCTTCTGTGCACTGATCAGCGGAACGACATTGCTGGCCAGGAAGTTGTTCTCCGGATCCTCCAGCACCACCAGATTGTTCTGCGGGATGGCCGGCGAGGTGCTGAAGATGTTGGCGGCCGTGACGGTGCCATCCACCAGCGCCTTGACGGTGGCGGGTCCACCACCGTCGCTGATGGCGACGAAATTGCCCGGGGCGATGTCCAACCCGTACTTGGCTTTCAGCCCGGGCAGCCCGACCGGCCGGTCGGCGAACTCCGACGGGGCCGCGAACGTGACCTCCGCCGAATGCGGTGCCAGGTCGCCGATCGTCTTGAGATTCCACCTCTTTGCGGTGGCATCGGTGACCGTGACGGTGTCGGTGTCCGATGCGGGTGACGGCGTCAGGATCGCCAGATCTCCCGGCAACGCCCGGCGCAGCGCCGCTTCCACCTCGGCGGGGGTGGTGACGGTGGATTCGGGATCGAAGTACAGCAACAGGTTTCCGGTGTACTCGGGGATGAGGTCGATGGAATGGTCCTTGATGGCCGGGATGTAGGTCTCCCGGCTGCCGATACCGAGCTGGCGAGTCACCGTGAAGCCGTTGGCCTCCAACGCCTGCGCATAGATCTCGGCGACGATCTTTGACTCCGGGAAGTCCGCGGAGCCCACGACGATCGTCTTGGCGTCCCCGGACTCTGTGGACTCGGTGGTGCCCCCGCCGACCGGGTTGGAACTGCCGCAGGCCCCGGCAACGAGCGCCACCAGGGCCACCAGAACCGCCAGAATCCGTGTACGCCTGCTCGACATGCGGATGTCCTCCCAACGCATTGGCCTCTCCGGACACTATCGGCCCCGGGACCCGAACGCCGCGGTTTGGTTCACCGTGACGCCATAGGTGGTTTCAATCTGTGCCCGAAACGGCAAAGATGAAACCATGACCAGCGATCCCTCCCTATCGCCGGACCGGCCCGGCTCCGGCGCCTTTCCCGGCGATCAGTCACCGGCGCCGCACGCACCTCTGCCCTCGATCCCGGACGGGGACGCCGTCATCCACGAGCCGCCGCCACCGCCCGTCAAATCCGCCGGGTTCACCCGCGCCGCGGCGCTGTGGACGGCGCTGATCATCGGGTTCCTGGTGCTGATCCTGCTGCTGGTGTTCATCCTGCAGAACACCGGCGCCGAGACCGTTCACTTCCTCGCATGGGAATGGAACCTGCCGCTGGGGGTGGCGCTGCTGTTCTCCGCCATCGGCGGCGGGTTGCTGACGGTCGCGGTGGGCACCGTGCGCATCTATCAGCTGCGCCGGGCCACCAAGAAGATACTCAAGGCCCGTCGTTAGCCAGCGTCCACGTACTTTGCCCGAGTGGCCGACGCCACAGGTTTGTCGGGCACTCACCGCGGGTACTGACCGGCGTGCCCCGCAGAACCCTCTTTGCCAGAAAGCGTGCTCCCATGAAACGTGACGTCGGTGCCGAACTCGACGTGGACATCATCGCCCCGACGACCCTGGAGTTCCAGATCGCCGTCGCCCCGCAACCCGGCGCCCAAGTGACCGAATCGCTGACCTTCGAACTGAACGGCGCACCGATCGAGGCCCAGGAGATCGTCGGCGAGCACGGCAACCGGATCCACAAATTCGATGCCGCCGAGGGAAACCTCAAGGTGAGCTACTCGGCCACCGTGATCGGCCACGCCGAGCCCGCGCCACTGAAGGAGATCGACCTGTCGACGTATCTGCGGCCCAGCCGCTACGCCGAGGCCGACAAGTTCTACGGTTTCGCCGCTACCGAATTCGGCAAATACGCCGATTCGGCAACGCTGCTGGAGAAGGTGTCGTCCTGGGTGGGCACCCGGCTGCAGTACGTGCCCGGTTCCAGCGATCCGATCGACGGCGCGATCGACACCCTCTTGGCCGGTGCGGGTGTGTGCCGCGACTACGCGCACCTGGTGGTTGCGCTGCTGCGGGCGGTCAATGTTCCCGCCCGCCTGGTCGCCGTCTATGCGCCGGGCTGCGACCCGATGGATTTCCACGCCGTCGCCGAGGCGTTCGTGGACGGCCAGTGGCGGGTGGTCGACGCGACGTGCCTGTCCCCCAGGCAGGCGATGGTACGCATCTCCACCGGGCGCGACGCCGCGGACACCGCATTCCTCGACAACCACAAGGGCGCGATCACGCTGAACAGCACCGTGGTCACCGCCGTCGTCGACGGCGACCTGCCCAAGGATTCGGTGGACCAGCTCGTCTCGCTACACTGACACCGGTCAGGACGGTGAGCCCAGCGCGCTCAGGCCGGCGGCGATGAACGGTCCCACCGCACTGCTCACCCGCTCGGCACTGACGCTGTCGCCGCCCATCCTGGCACGAAAAGCGATGCCCGCAGCGATGATCGCCACCTTGAAGTAGGCCAGCGACAGGTAGAACGGCCAATGTTCGAGCGGGCGCCGCGACGCCAGCGAATAGCGGTGCGCCAGATCGTCGCCCGACGGCATCAGCGGCGACGCCCACGCTGCACCTGCGGAGCCGAGCAGCAACCCGAACTGCGGATCGCGGTATACGCACATCAGCGCGGCGTCGCTGAGCGGATCTCCGAGGGCGGACAGCTCCCAATCCAGTACGGCGGCGACCCGGGTGAGGTCGTCGCCGTCCAGGATGGTGTTGTCGATCCGGTAGTCGCCGTGCACGATCGCGCTCCGGCTACGAGTCGGAATCGCTTGCCCCAGAGCGGAATGCAACGTCTTCACATCCGTGTCGCACGGGTCGCCGGGGCGTCGGACCAGATCCCACTGCGATCCCCACCGGCGAACCTGCCGTTCCAGATAGCCCGCGGGCCTTCCGAAATCACCGAGCCCGACCGCATCCGGGTCGACCGCATGCAGGTCGGCCAGCACCGCGATGAGCGCGTCGACACAGTCGCTGACCACCTGCGCACCGCCGAGGCCCGCGAGTTCGTCGGCGGTTCGGATCACCCTGCCGGACACGTATTCGACCATCTGGAACGGCGCGCCGAGCACCGAGTCGTCGTCGCACATCGTCACCGTGCGCGCGACGGGAACGGCGGTGTCCCGCAACGCCGCGACAACCCGGTATTCGCGGCCCATGTCATGGGCGGACGGCGTGAGCCCGTGCAGCGGCGGCCTGCGCAACACCCATCTCGACGCGTCGTCGGACACCAGGAACGTGAGGTTCGACCGGCCGCCGGAGATCAACTCGGCGCGCAGCTCGCCGTCTCGTGCGATGCCGACGCCGCGCAGATGCCGATCCAGCGCGACCAGGTCCAGGCCCTCAAGGGACGTCGGGGAGGTCTGGCTCACTGTTTCTGTCTACCACCAGATTCCGGCGCAGCGTGTCACCATGAAGCGGTGCGCGCATTCGCCTGCCCCGTGTGCAACAACTTCACCGCGTTCGAGGCGGACCGCTGCCGAACGTGTGATGCTCACGTCGGGCTGCACCTGCCCAGCATGTCGATGGTGGCGATCGACGGCGACGCGGCCTTCGTCGACGGCGAACGCTGGGTGCGCTGCACCCAGGCAGGCATCCTGAACTGCAACTGGCTGGTTCCCGAGGAGGAGAACGAGACGTACCGGCGCGGCCGGTGTCTGGCCGATTCGCTGATCCGCCGCGAGCCGGTATCGGACGACACCCTGGCCCGGGAGAAGCTGGTGCCGACGGCCGCGGCGTTACGCAGACTCGTCTACCAGCTGCGCGACCTCGGACTGCCGATCGAGCCGTACTGGCGCACCGAGGGCGGGTTGGCCTTCGACCTGCTGTCGAGCTACACCACCGGCGAGAAGGTGATCATCGGGCACGCCGACGGTGTGATCACGATCGATCTGATCGAGACCCTCGACGCGTACCGCGAACAGCTGCGCGTGAGCCTCGGCGAGCCGTACCGCACGATGCTCGGCCACTTCCGCCACGAGGTCGGCCACTACTACCAGAACGTGCTCGTCGAGACCGGCCCGGGCGCGGACCGCTACCTCGACGAGTGCAGGCACCTGTTCGGCGACGAACGCGCCGGCTACTCCGAGGCCATCGGACGGCACTACAAGTTCGGCGCCCCCGACGACTGGCGGACGTCGTTCATCTCCGAGTACGCCACCATGCATCCGTGGGAGGACTTCGCCGAATGCTTCGCCCACTACCTGCACATCGCCGACACCATCGACACCACCCGTGAGGCGGGCATGGTGCTGCACGCCGACCGGGTCCGGTTCTCCGCGCCGCGCGACGTCGTGCCGCTGCAGTCCTATGACGACGCTCCGATCGAGCGGCTGCTCTACGACTGGAAGTGGATCTCGCTGTTCTTCAACCGGGTCAACACCGCGATGGGCAAGAATCCGCTCTACCCGTTCGATATCCCGCCCCCCGTCGCCGCCAAGCTGGGGTTCGTGCACCGGGTGATCCGCTCGACCGCCCGGGTCGCGACCTAAGCTCGGCATACGATGGGCTGAAGTTGTCATGACAACGAAGGCGGCACAGGAGGTGGGCACCATGGCGTCGTCAGCCTCAGCGGCAGCGTCGGTCTCATCATCGGTCTCGGGGGCCGGGCCCCGCTCCCGCCACGAACACGTCGCGGCCGAGTTGCGCCAGCGCATCGTGGCTCGCCAGTACGCGATCGGCGACTCGCTGCCGACGGAGAACGCGCTGTGCGCCGAGTTCGACGTGTCGCGGGGCCCGGTGCGCCAGGCCCTGGCCACACTGAAAAACGAAGGCCTGATCCGTCTTTCGCGCGGCAAGCCAGCCGTGGTGCGCAGTCACGACGTGACCCAGACGCTGAACACCTTCACCCCGTTCACCCAGTGGGCCGAACTCAACGGGCGCACCGCCGACAGCAGGACGCTGGAGGTCGCGCGCCGCAGGGCCGGTGAGGCCGCGCGGGTGGCGCTCGGCCTGACCGCCGACGATTTCGTCGTGGACGTGATGCGCGTGCGGCTTCTCGACGGTGAGCCGGCGATGATCGAGCGCAGCACCTTCGTGGACTCCGTCGGTTCGTTGTTGTTCGACTTCGACACCGACTCGGGCTCGATCACCGACTATCTGACGGCTCAGGGTGTGCAGTTCGAGTCGATGGAGCATGTGCTCGACGCAGTCGCCGCTGCCCAGGTCGACGCCGAGAACCTCGGAATCGACCTGGGCAGTCCGTTACTGCGGGAGCGGCGCACGTCGCGGGATCAGCACGGGCGGGCTTTCGAGTACGCCGACGACCGCTACCGACCCGACATCGTCGCGTTCAGCATCGTCAACGCCCGCACCATCGACACCCGATCGGCTGCGGCGAACGGCCAGCCGCACTAATCCGCCGCGGGCATGCGGTTCCAGTGCGGGATCAGCAGCAGCATGGCGATGAACGCGGCGGCGGCGAACCCGTAGAACAACGTCGAGGTGCTCAGGTAGCCGGGCAGCAGCCCGCCGAGGATGGCCCCGACCGAGCCGCAGCCGTTGATCAGGCCGGTCACCGTGCCCGCATGCTTGGGTGCTCCAGAATCCGAGAACGCGGCCGCGCGGAATTCGTGAAGCGGCGGGATGCCAGTGAGTGTGGGTGGGGCGGCCTGCGCTGACCGCCCCACCGGGGACGACGGCTCAGCGAAGGGCGGCCACCAGTGCGGGCAGCCCGGCGACGCTGTCCAGGATGTGGGTGGCACCCGCCGCGGAGAGCTGGGCGGTGTCGTGCGCACCTGTCAGTACACCCACCGAGGCCCTGGCGCCTGCTCGCAGGCCGGACAGCACATCCGACGAGGTGTCACCGACGACGATCATCGACCGTACGGAGACCGTCTCGGTCCGCATCAGCGCAGCCAGCGGCATGTCCGGGTAGGGCCTGCCGCGCATGCCCGGTCCCGGGCACAGCACCACGTCGGCCAGGTCGTGCCAGCCGAGCGTGTCGAGGATGGCGTCCTGCGTCTCCCTGGCGAACCCCGTCGTGAGGGCCGTCTTGATGCCCTGCGACCGGAAAGAAGTAATGACTTCTTCGGCCTGCGGGATCGGGCTGCACTGGCCCTCCGCGACGAGCTGGGCGTAGCAGCGTTCGAACTCCTTGTTCGCCGCCTGGGCCTGCTCCTCGTTGCCGCGGGCGAGGTGGCGGAACACGACGATCTTGGACTGGCCCATGGTGTCGGCGACGTATTTGAGCATCGCGTCGCGGTCGGCGTCGGTCTTCGACAGCCCGGCGTGGGCGTCGGCGGCCATGAACGACTGCTGGACGAGGCCGCTGTCCTCGACGGTGGTACCTGCCATGTCGAAGACGACGAGGCCGATCTGGTCGACGGTGCTGGTCATGTGGTTTCCCTTCGGGTGTGGGTGTGGGTTTCATGGGTGGTGGTGCGTGGGGACGGGTTCAGGCGGGGGCGGCGACCGGGTCGGGCAGCAGGGCGCGCGACACGCTGTCCTCGGCCAGGCCCATGCCGGTGGTCATGCCGATGCCGGTGGTGACGGTCACGACGTGGGTCCGCTCGATCGGCTCCTCGATCAGGAACTCCTGGCCGGGCGCCGAACAGTACACCCCCTGCCAGCGTTCGGTCACGTCGATAGTGTTGACACCGAACAGCTTTCGGGCCTCCTCCAGCAGGACGTCGAATCCGTACTCGGACTGGAAGGGAGCGGCCGAGACCTCGCGGATGTGGGTGTCGCCGATCAGCAGGGAGCCGTCCGGTTGCGGTGTGTACATCTGATGCAGGTCGATGTCGAGGTAGCCGGGATACTCCGACCGCAGCCGGTCGGCGACGGCGCCGACGCTGGGCAGCGCCTCGAAACCGGAGTAGCGCAACAGCGACCAGCCAGTGAACAGCGGTGCGGGAAGCCTGAATTCGAGCGGAAGGGTGGCGCGCAGCATGTGCAGTCTGCACCGCACCAGCCCGTCGCGTTCGGCCAGGCCGGGGAACAGCCGGTCGACGTCGTAGTTGACGGTCACGAATGTCGTCCCCGCGGTGAGCGGTCCGCGTGAGGTGTGCACGACACCTTCGCCGAAGCCCAAAGCGGCGGTGCGCCAGAAGAAGTCGATACCGACCGACTCCAGCCACCGTGCGATCCACGGCGCGGCGGTGCGCGGGTCGACCTGCAGGTCGTTGGGGAGGTACATACCCCCGGTGACGCCGCGGTCGCGGACCGGAACGCGGTCGGTGATCTGATCGCGGCCGAGCAGCCGCACCTGACCCGCGGGCCGGGTGGTCGCGAACTCCCGCATCACCTCGAGTTCGTCGTCATGGCGCGCCACGCAGTACGTGCCCGCCTGCGCCGACCAGAACCCCGCCTTCTCGGACAGGTCCAGCCAGTGCCGCCTGCCGGCGCGCGCGTACTGCAGCGCGACGCCGGACTGGGCGGTGATGCAGGCGTGGCCGAAGTTCTGTACCGAGGCCCCGACCACGCCGTCGGCGTGATCGACGACCGCGACCGTGAGTCCGCGCAGGTGGGCGTGGTAGGCGTGGGCCAGGCCGACGATGCCGCCGCCCACCACCACGACGTCGTAAGTGAGTTCTGTGTGCATGGACTCACTGTGGCGCCTGTCACCACAGTTATCAATACACCATTATGAATTTCTCACCCTGTATCTATACAAGTGTCAGGGCGTGATGATGCGGAAGTCCGGGTCGGGCCGGTCGAGCACGCCGAGCAGCGACTGCAACACGGCCCCATCCCCGCTGATCTGCAATCCCGGTGACTGTCCGTCGCCGGCCGCCAGGGCCAGCAGCCGCAGCTTGTCCGCCAACGTGACGGTGGCATCGGCGCTGGCCGGATCGGCGGGCACCTTGCGGTACACCAGCACCCCGTTACGCAGCGTCAGCCGGTAGTTGGTGGCGACGTCGGTGAACGTCACGTCGATCGCGATGTCCAGATCCCAGGCCCGCGGCCCGTTGACGCTGATCGCCAGGCTGTCGAACATCTGCTCCGGGGTGAGTTGCGCCATCATCGTCGGCGACGCCACCTGGGTCGGCGTGCCGAAAGCGCCGTCGCGCAATTCGGTGGCACCGGACAGGAAGAAGTTGCGCCACACGGCGTTCTCGGCACCGTAGGCCAGCTGCTCGAGCGTTTCCCCGTACAACTCCCTGGCCGGCCCGTTCGACTCGTCGGTGAAGATTGCGTGGTCGAGAAGCGTTGCCGCCCAGCGGTAGTCGCCGTCGTCGAAGGCCGTGCGGGCAAGCGCGACCACCTTGTCGATGCCGCCCATCGCCCCGACGTAGCGCGGCGCGATGGCCTGGGGTGGATGCTGCCAGAGCCGGCCAGGGTTGCCGTCGAACCAGCCCATGTAGCGCTGATAGATGGCCTTGACGTTGTGGCTGACCGACCCGTAGTAGCCGCGCGTGTGCCAGGCCTTCGCCAGGGCGGGCGGCATCTGGAATGTCTCGGCGATCTCGATGCCGGTGAAGCCCTGGTTGAGCTGGCGCAACGTCTGATCGTGCAGATACGCGTACAGATCCCTTTGCCCGGAAAGGAATTCGACGATGTTGTCCCTGCCCCACGTCGGCCAGTGGTGGCTGGCGAACACCACGTCGGTGCGATCGGTGAACGTGTCGATGGCCTCGGTGAGGTAGCCCGCCCAGCCGTGCGGATCGCGCACCAGCGCGCCGCGCAGCGTCAGCAGGTTGTGCAGGTTGTGCGTGGCGTTCTCGGCCATGCACAGCGCCCGGAACTTCGGGAAGTAGAAATGCATCTCGGCAGGCGCCTCGGTGCCGGGCGCCATCTGGAACTCGATCTCGACGCCGTCGACGGTATGGGTCTCGCCGGTCTGCTTGACGTCGAGGGTGGGAACGATCAGCCCGACCTCGCCGAGTGAGGGGACTTGCCCGAGCCCGCAACCCACCTGCCCCTGCGGTCCGCGCGCCAGCGCCGCTCCGTACATGTACGCCGCGCGGCGCGCCATGGCCGTCCCGGCGTACACGTTTTCCTGCACAGCGTGGACGGTGAAGTGCTCGGGGGCGATGATCCGCACCGTGCCCGCGTCCACATCCGCCTGGGTCGTCACCCCGAGCACACCGCCGAAGTGGTCGACGTGGCTGTGGGTGTAGATCACGGCGGTCACGGGGCGGTCTCCGCGGTGCGCGCGGTAGAGGGCCAGCGCCGCCGCGGCGGTCTCGGTCGACACCAACGGGTCGATGACGTTGATCCCGCGGTCGCCTTCGACGACGGTCATATTGGACAGGTCGAGACCGCGCACCTGGTAGATGCCCTCGACCACTTCGTACAGGCCCTGTTTGGCACACAGCTGGCTCTGCCGCCACAGGCTGGGATGCACGGTGGTCGGGGCGTCGCCTGCCAGGAACGCGTAGGAGTCGTTGTCCCACACCACCCGGCCGTCGCCCGCCGTCACCACGCACGGTTCCAGCGCCGCGATGAAACCGCGATCGGCATCCTCGAAATCCCTGGTGTCGCCGAACGGGAGATCAGTCAGATGGGCCTGGTGTGCTGATTCGATGATGTTGGTTGCGGCGTTGCGGTCCATACCGTCAACCCTGCCACCAGCGGGGCGCACCGACGCAGAATTGCCCCGATGACGGTCAGTCGAGGCGCTGCAGCACCACGTCCGACAGCGCGCCATCCGCAATCGTCGCCGTCATGTACGTGCAGTGCGGTTCGCGCCGCCGGTCCGTCGGCGAACCGGGGTTGAGCAGCCGCAGCCCCGTGGCGGCGGTGGTGTCCCACGGAATGTGGCTGTGCCCGAACACCAGCACATCGGTGTCGGGGTAGGCCGCCGCCATCCTGGCATTCCGGCCGGCCGACCCGCCCGTCTCGTGCACGACGGTGAACCGCAGGCCGTCCAGCGTCACTTCGGCGCGTTCGGGCAGTCGCGCCCGAAGCTCGGGGCCGTCGTTGTTGCCCCAGCACGCCACCAGCCGGTTCGCCCTGGCCTGCAGCGCATCGAGCAGCGGCGGCTCCACCCAGTCACCAGCGTGGAACACCAGATCCGCCGCGTCCACCTCGTCCCACACCCGGGCAGGCAGGTCGCGTGCCCGCTTGGGGACGTGGGTGTCGGCGATCAGCAGCAGCCTCATGTCGGCGCCAGCAGCGCGGCCATCCGCGGGATCACCGCCTGCAATCCCTTGCCCGGACGCAGCGGAAATCGTTGCCGCCGAACACCTTCAGCGCCGCACGCAGGTACGTCGCGGTGACGGCCCTGCCCTCCTGCGGGGTGAACACCGCGGGTGAGTGGAACACCACGTCCTCGGCGAGCAGATCCTCGATCCCCTGGCCGCGGTCGTTGTCGACGATGTCGATCCAGCGCTGGATCACCGGCGGTGTCATAGCCGGACCCTACCGCTGCCGGCCCGACGGGCCATCGCCCGCCAGCCAGGTTCGCGCTCTGCGCGCCGACGCGCGCGACAACCAGGCGTCCTGCACCAGTTCGGTCAGTTCGGCCACGCCGATCTCGCCGATTCGGCTGGCGCGCACAAGGACCGACAGATGACCGTCGAAGCGATCCGTGGTGAAGAACGGGGAACCCGGATCTTGTATCAGCGACAGCTTGTCGGCTTCGGACTCCACCCAGATCATGACGACGTCCGGGTAGCGCGCGCCGGTGTCGGGGTCGGCGGCGTCGGGCTGAGGGGTGCGGAAGAACACGAAGGACTTGCCACCGACCTGATAGATGGCGTTGCCCTTGGGCCCCTCGATGCGCGTGACGTGCGGCATCCTCGCGGCGATCTCGTGGATGTCACCGACCCTGGCGGGGCGATCGGCCATGCCCAGAACCTACTCCGGCCGGGTGCGCGACAATCTGGGAGACATGAGTGATACCTGGCCGAGACGGTGCTGGCGTGCGATCCGCAAGGAGGTCCCCGACCCCATCGCCGAACCCGGCCTGCACGACGAGGCCGAGGTGGCGGGGATGCTCCGCGAGCTCGGCATCGCCCTGGTCGAGGTGGAGCAGCCGACACACCTGGTCACCAGCCGGCTGCTGGCGATCGCCAAGCACTACACCACCGTGCCGGTGCGGGTGGCGGTGCTCCCGACGATGCTGGTCATCCAGGTCGGTTCGGTCGCCTACGAGGTGGACACCTCCAGCCAGTCGACCACCCAACTGAATCTGGCGGGACGCATCGACGACATCGCCGCCCTGGCCGAGGTCGGCGCCATCAGCCCGGCCGACGCGATCACCGCCGTCGCCGCGGCGCGGCGGATGAAACCCCGGTTCGGACCCGTGACCACCGTTGTGGGCTACACGATCACCACCCTCGGCTTCGGCATGATCATCAACCCGACGTGGGCGTCGCTGTGGGGCTACGTGTTTCTCGGGGTGATCGTCGGCACGATCGTCACCGTGGGCAGGGCCTTTCCGTCGCTCAACGCCGTGGTGCCCACCCTGGCCGCCATGATCGTCACGATGCTGGCCACGTGGTTCGTCGCCGACGCCGCCAACGACGGCCTGCTGCGGGTGATCAGCCCGGCCCTGGTGGCGCTGCTGCCGGGCTTGTCACTCACGATCGGGGCGATGGAGCTGGCCAGTGCGCAGATCATCTCCGGAGCCAGCCGGCTGGCCTACGGCGTCACCCAGCTCGGACTGCTGGTGTTCGGGGTGGCGCTCGGCATGCACCTTGCCGGCCGGGTCACCCCTGAACCACCCTCGGCCCAGATGGGAACCTGGGCGCTGTATGCGGCCGTCGTCGTCATCGGGGTGGGTCTGTACATCTACCTGTCTGCGCCGCAGGGGTCACTGGCCTGGCTGATCGCGGCCGTCGGTGTCGCGCTGATCGGTCAGAAGGTGGGCGGGCTGTTCCTGTCACCGTCGCATTCCGGGGCGGTCGGGGCGTTCCTGATGGTGCCCTTCGCCATGCTGGCCGCGCGGATCCGGACGTCACCGCCTGCGATCGTGATGATGCTGGCGGCGTTCTGGGCGCTGGTGCCCGGTGCGCTGAGCTTCGAATCGCTGTCCGAAGCGGCCACCGGCGGACCCGACAACGGCGCGGCGCTGGGGGTGACGACGGCCGCGATCTTCTCGATCGCCCTGGGCACCGTGTTGGGCTGGAGCGTGTTCAACACCATCAACGCCCGCTTCCCGCACGGCGGGGCTACGGGCGGTTCGGATTTCCGACCGTGACGGCAGTCACGTCAGACGGCGCGGGCGGTCCGCTGGCCGCGCAACCGCGCGGCGGGACGGCGATAGGTCCGTTGGACCCATCGCATCCGCTGGGACCAGTGCGGGCGCCATGCCCGCCTGATCAGTTGCAGTTCAACGGGTTCCAGCTCTTCGGTGCCCAGCTCTTCGACCGGGCTGTCGTTGAGCTCCCGCACGAGCGCATGCGGGCCGATCAGTGCGTCCTCCCAGGATTGGGCATCGGTGCAGTCCCTGATACCCAACGCATTCGCGGTGTTGCGCAGCACCTCGCCGAGGTCGCCGGCCAGTAGCTGACGGAACGCGTCGGCGCCCTGGCGCGGATTGGCGATCATCCACGAGTGGTAGGCGCCGGGCACGCAGTAGAGCGTGCCGTTGGCGTCGTCGGCGATGTCCACTGCGCTGCCGTAGGGCACGACGAGGTCCTTCTCGCCGTGCAGCACGAAGGTCGGCACGGCGTGGTCGCGCATGGTCCGCAGCAGCGGCGAATAGTCCCCCGACTGGATGATCGCGCGTGCCGCCCCGGTGACCCCGGCCGGCCGACGTGCGTTGCGCAACCACACCCCGCTCAGCATCCGCAGATAGCGGCTCTGCTCGGCCAGGCCCAACCGGAACGGGTCGCGCTGGGTGTCGTAGGCGGCGCCGATGGCGATCCGGGCGGCGGCCAGCGGCGACCGCAGCACCGTCGGGATCGCCGCGTCGAATCGTGCTCCGGCGGCCGCGTCGAGCAGCACCACGGCCATCGCCCGCTCGGGCGCCCGCGCCGCCAGCTGGATCGCCATCCGCCCGCCCATGGAGTGGCCCGCGATGACGGCGGGCGACACACCCAGCAGGTCGAGCGCGCGCAGCGTCAGGTCGACGCGGTGGTCGAACTCCCGCGCATCGCGGGGGAGGTTGTGGGTGTCGCCGTGCCCGGCGGCGTCGATCGCGATGACCTGGAACCCGAGCCCGGCCACCCGGCTCAACATGCGCAGATAGGCGCGTCTGCTCAGCACCAGGCCGTGCAGGAACACCAGTGGGATGCCCTGACCGCCGACGGAGACACCGACCTCGTGTCCGTCGTCGAGGTGCAGGACGTGGTGTTTCAGCCGGATCCGGCGGGTGGATGCCTGACCAGGCATCACCGATGTCTGAGTCATCACGGGGGCCTCGAGTTCTGGAGTCAGTCTCGCCATCATCGGCGAGGTCCTCCGCCGGGGGCCAACCGACACGCTGAGTCGTTAGCGACTCGTGATTCCCGTTGAGCGCGCCCGAAGGGATTCGAACCCCTAACCTTCTGATCCGTAGTCAGATGCTCTATCCGTTGAGCTACGGGCGCTTGGTGAAGCTGTTCAGTTGTGTGGCGGAGGCGAGAGGATTTGAACCTCCGGTCCCCTGTAAGGGGGACAACTCATTAGCAGTGAGTCCCATTCGGCCGCTCTGGCACGCCTCCTTGAACCTTCCAGAGGTTACCGGATTCCACTCTCGTAGCTCCGAGTCGGTACCGGAACCGCCGACGGCACAGCGTACATGGCCTCACATATGCTGGCCAAATGACCGCCCGTCTGCGCCCCCTGATGGCCGATCTGCCCGCCTACACACCGGGTAAGACGGTGCCGGGTGCGATCAAGCTGGCCAGCAACGAGACCGTGCACGGGCCGTTGCCCAGCGTGCGCGCCGCCATCGAACGGGCCACCGACGGTCTCAACCGCTACCCCGACAACGGCTACGTCGAACTCAAGGAACACCTGGCCAAGCACGTCGGTTTCGCGCCGGAGCACATCGCGGTCGGCTGCGGCTCGGTCAGCCTGTGCCAGCAGCTGATCCAGATCACCTCCTCGGTGGGCGACGAGGTGATGTTCGGCTGGCGCGCCTTCGAGGTCTACCCGCTGCAGGTGCGGGTGGCCGGGGCGACCCCGGTGGCGGTGCCGCTGACCGACCACACGCACGATCTGGACGCCATGCTGGCCGCCGTCACCGACCGGACCCGGCTGATCTTCGTGTGCAATCCCAACAACCCGACCTCGACGGTGGTCGCACCCGATGCGCTGGCCCGCTTCGTCGCCGCGGTGCCCGACGACGTGCTGATCTGCATCGACGAGGCCTACGTCGAGTACATCCGTGACGGCCTGCTGCCCGACAGCCTCGGCCTGGTCCGCAACCACCCCAATGTGGTTGTGCTGAGGACATTCTCGAAGGCATACGGACTGGCCGGCGCGCGGGTGGGCTACGCCGTCGGCGATCCCGACATCATCACCGCGCTCGGCAAGGTCTACGTGCCGTTCACCGCGACCAGCCTGTCGCAGGCGGCCGCGATCGCCTCGCTGGATGCCGCCGACGAACTCATGGCCCGCACCGACGCGGTGGTCGCCGAACGGGCCAGGGTCAGCGCCGCGCTCACCGGGGCCGGCTTCGAGGTGCCACCGTCGCAGGCCAATTTCGTCTGGCTGCCGTTGGCCGACCGCACCCTCGACTTCGTCGAGCAGGCCGCCAACGCGCGCGTGCTTGTCCGCCCCTACGGAACCGACGGTGTGCGGGTGACCATCGGCGCACCCGAGGAGAACGACACCTTCCTGGCCTTCGCCCGCGGCTGGATCTGACGGGTCAGGAGATGTCGCCGACCAGGTAGCGCTGCAGGGTCGGCGCCATCGCATCGGCCAGCCGCTCGGCGTCCATCGAGTGGATCGGGTCGACCCGCGCCACGTAGCGCACCACCCCGAGCCCGACCAGCTGGGTGGCGCACAGCCCCGCCCGGATCGGCACCTCGTCAGCCCCGACCGCCTTGAGCAACGGTCCGAACACCGGGCCGATCAGGTTGTCGTACACGAGTTCGACGGTCTTCCCCAGGCCGGTGGAGGCGATCGCCGTGGCGGCGAAAGGACCGCCGTCGGCCAGGTCCCACGTGGTGATCAGGGCCTGCACCGTTCGGCGCCCCGCCTCGTCGATGCTTCCCGACACGATCCTCTCGACGAACTCCGGCACGCTGAACGGCAACCCGAGAAACTTGCGGGCCTCTTTGCGGGACGTCACGCGTCCAGCCTGGGTGTGCCGCCGGGCGGCCGCAACCGATCGGGCGGCGCCGACGGCGAGCCCATCCCACGACATCGCGGTTGGGCCTATCGTTGCGCAGGTGAGAACGGATGCGCGGGTGGCCGCTGCGGCGCTGATCCTGCTGGCGCTCACCGCGGGCTGTGCGCGCACCACGCAGGGCACCGTCGCGATGACCACCGAACCGGGCCCGCCGCTCAACGCACCGACGAATACGCCGTCGCCGCCGAACTCACTTCCCGACATCCACATCCCCAACCTGCCGCAGATCCCCGGCCTTCCGCTGCCCACCGGCACCCCCGTCCCGACGGTCCCCGCTCCGCCCAATGCCCAGACGATGACCTGCTCGGAGTACTCGAAGTTGGACGTACCCACCCGCCTCGCGGTGGTCAACGCGATTCTGGAGCAGGCCAACAGCTCGTTGGAGTCGGTCGGGGGCGAGCTCGCCACCACGATCGCCGACGCGGCCTGCGGCTTCATGCCCGATATGACCGTCAGCGAGGTGCTGACCGCCGGAGGCTGACCGCTGGTTAGCCTCATGGCCATGGGTGACGCATACGAGTCCGTGACGGTCGAGACCGACGGACACGTCGCGCGGGTGACGTTGATCGGTCCCGGCAAGGGCAACGCGATGGGACCTGCGTTCTGGGCGGAGCTGCCGGTGGTATTCGGCGAGCTGGACGCAGATCCCGGGGTCAGGGCGATCGTGCTCACCGGTGCGGGTCGGAACTTCAGCTACGGACTCGATCTCCCGGCCATGGGCGATTTGCTGACGCCCCTGCTGGCCGACGGTGCGCTGGCCGGTCCGCGCGCCCAGTTCCACACCCGGCTGCGGCAGATGCAGCAGGCGATCACCGCCGTCGCCGACTGCCGGACGCCGACCATCGCGTCGATCCACGGCTGGTGCATCGGCGGCGGCGTCGACCTCGTCAGCGCCGTGGACATCCGCTACGCCAGCGCCGACGCGAAGTTCTCGGTGCGGGAGGTCAAGCTCGCCATCGTCGCCGACGTGGGTAGCCTCGCGCGGCTGCCATTGATCCTGTCCGACGGGCACCTTCGGGAGCTCGCCTTGACCGGAAAGGACGTCGACGCCGCCCGCGCCGAGAAGATCGGCCTGGTCAACGACGTGTATCCGGACGCGGAAACGAGCCTGGCCGCCGCCCACGCCACCGCCGCCGAGATCGCCGCCAACCCGCCGCTGACCGTGCAGGGCATCAAGGACGTCCTCGACGAGCAACGCGCCGCGGCCGTTTCGGCCAGCCTGCGCTACGTCGCTGCGTGGAACGCGGCGTTCCTGCCGTCCAAGGACCTCACCGAGGGCATCTCGGCGATGTTCGCCAAACGGCCGCCGAACTTCGCCGGCGAATAGGCCCTTCGCGGCCGACCGGGAGTACGAGAGGGAGCTGTCGCCTTTCGAGTGGTGTCGGTGTGGCTACCGCAGGTTGGTGCGGTAGAACGCCGTCAGGCGATCGAACGGGATCACGTCGACGCGGTCGTACAAGTCCACATGTCCGGCACCGGGGACCAGCACGAGCTCTTTGGGTTCGGCCGCGCGCTGGTAGGCGTCCTGGCTGAACTCCAACGAATGCGCCTGATCGCCAGCGACGAACATCAGCGGCCGCGGCGAGATCGTCTCGATCTCGTTGAGCGGGAAGTAGTTCAGGAACCGCGCGTTGCTGGTGAGGGTGGGGTGCGTGGTGGTGTGCGGCGTCGCGCCTTGCGGAGTGAACGCCCCGCGCGAGGTCCGGTAGAAGTCGTAGAACTCGCGCTCGACGGCGGTCGACTCCGGCGTGATCTCGTGCACGGTGCCGCCGGTGTACTCGGTCTCGCCACCGGCGAACTCGGCGTCACGCTGGGCGGCGACCTGATCGAGCATCTCGCGGCGCTGGGCCAGAGTCACGGAGCGGCCGAGACCGAAGCGGTTTGCGGCCCCCATGTCGTACATGCTCACGGTGCCGACCGCCTTGATGCGCGGGTCGATCTTGGCCGCGCTGAGCACCCAGCTGCCGCTGCCGCAGATGCCGAGCGCGCGGATCCGCTCGCGGTCGACGTAGTCCAGGGTGCGCAGGTAGTCGACGCCGGCGCTGAACGACTCGGCATAGTTGTCCGGCGCCACCAGGTTGCGCGGCTCGCCCTCGCTGACGCCCCAGTACGGGTGGTCGACGGACAGCGTGACGAAGCCCTGCTCCGCAAGCTTCTGCGCGTACAGGTTGGCCGACTGCTCCTTGACCGCGCCCATCGGGTGGCTCACCACGATCGCGGGGTTGCGGGTGCTCCGGTTCATGTCCTCGGGTACAAAGAGGTTCGCCGAGATCCACTGGCCGAACTGGTTGCGGAAGGTCACCGCGCGGGTGTCCAGCCGATCGCTGATGAAGAAGTTGTCGGCGCCGCGGGAGGTGTCCCCCGCAGGCAGGCTGGTGTCGGGGCGCGGCAGGGTCGCCGGGGCGGACGTCGGGGCGCCCGACGTTGCGCCAGCGGGCGACGGGCCGCCGGACGGCGACGCCGTGCCGGTGTCGTCGCCGGACGAGCACGCCGCGACGCTCACGAGCCCGGCGGTGGCGGCGCCGAGGCCCGCGAGGCGGAGCACACCGCGGCGGTTCATGTGCGGTGTGAGGGTCCCGCCCTCGGGCGTGGACTGGCGATCGGGGGTCTGCGTCATGTTCGGGTCTCCTTTGGTGTCGATGTGTCGGGTGTGCCCCGCGCCGCGGTCACAGGGTGAGCAGCCACAGGTCTGGGCCGCACGCGCAGGTCGCGGAGGGCCGATGATGGCGTCAGTTTGTTGTTGGATGGCCGGGTCAGGGCGGTCTTCGACACGGACGTCGCCGGGGCCGTACATCATGACTCCACGCATGGAGGGTGATTCCCCTCTTGATGACGTTCAGGATTCAATGATTTGGTCGGGATCCGGTTGTCCGGCGAGCACGGGAGTGCGGCGGCGGACGCCACCGCCAGAACCGTCACGATGGCCGCCATCGGCAGCGCGGTCTCGGTGCCTCCGAGACCGGCCAACGGTGCGATGACACCCGCCATGCACCACTGCAGGAAGCCCAGCAGCGCGGACCCGGTACCGGGGTGTTCGGGCAATGTGTCGGAAGCGAGGGCGCCGGCGTTGGGACCGACGAGCCCCTGGGCGGTCATGAGGATGAAGAACCCGACCAACGCCACGGGCAGCGGCATGTCGAACCAGATCGCGCCGACCAACAGGACCACGCCCGCCGCCGCGCTGGCGGCCAGGCCGGCGCCGACGACCTTACGGGTGGACACCCGGTTGGCCAGGCGTGCTGCCGTCAGGGTGGCGATGGTCAGGCCGACGGCGTTGACCGCGAAGTCGACGGAGTAGACCATCGGCGACAGTCCGTTCATCGACTGCAGCACGAACGCCGAGGTGGCGACGTACGCGAAGATCATGCCCATGGAGGAGCCGAACACCAGCAGATAGCCGACGAACGAGCGGTGGCGCAGCACCGCGGCGGTCGTGCCTGCGATGTGGCCGAGTCCGCCGCCGTGCCGCTTCTCTGCGGGAAGTGTCTCCGGCACCCCGACCGCGACGGCGACGAACATCAGCGCGGCGAGCGCAGCGACCACCCAGAACGACACCCGCCAGTGCGAGAACTGCAGGATCACTCCGCCGAGCAACGGCCCGACGATCGGTGCGATCCCGGAGACACCGGCGACCATGTTCATCGCCCGCACCAGCTCAGTGCCGCGGGTGAGGTCCACGACGATGGAGCGGGCGATCACCATCGCCCAGCCCCCACTGAAGCCCTGCACCAACCGCGCCAGCATCATCACCGCGATCGACGGGCTGTACGCGCAGACCACCGACGCCGCGGCCAACACCACCAGCGACACCAGCAGCGGCATCCGCCGCCCGATCCGGTCCGACGCCGGTCCGCCGACCAGCTGCCCCAGCGCCATACCGACGAAGAAGGTCGTCAGCGTCACCTGCACCTGCGTGGCGGAAGCGCCCAGATCCCGACCGACCAGCGGGAACGCCGGCACGTACATGTCCGTGGCGAGCGGAGCGATCGCCGTGATCAGCACGACAGTGGCGAGCACGGCGGCGCTCAACGCGATCGGCGCCCGTCTGTGTGTCTCGCGCAGCTGGTCGGTGGTCGGGGTCATCCGGGTCCCTCTCGATGTCGGTGGCGACATCCATGCAAGCGCCCCGGAACAGAGATGAAGAAGTCTCTTCCGTGAGGTGTACCCGCAGGGCACCCCTTCCGGCCCAGTGCGCCGGTACCGTCGGATCGGTGGACAACAAGGCCGAGGTGCGCGACTTCCTGACCTCCCGGCGGGCGAAGCTGTCCCCCGCCGACGTGGGTCTGCCGGACCTCGGGCAGCGGCGGGTGCCCGGTCTGCGCCGCGGTGAAGTCGCCGCCCTCGCCGGGGTCAGCATCGAGTACTACTCCAGGCTCGAACGCGGCGGCATCGCCGGTGCGTCGTCGTCCGTGCTGGAAGCGATCGCCCAAGCGCTGCGGCTCGACGACACCGAACGGGCTCACCTGCTCGACTTGGCCCGCGCCGCCGACGGCATCCCCACCTCCGGGCGGCCGCGACGCCGGGCGGGGAAATCGAGCGTGTCCCGCACCAGCCTGCACTGGGCACTGGAAGCCATCACCGACGGTGTGGCCTTCGTCCGCAACCCGCAGCAGGATCTGGTGGCCACCAACGCCCTTGGGCGGATCTTCTACTCCCCGCTAATCGGTGACGGTGGCCGCGCGCCCAACCTCGCGCGATTCCAGTTCCTCGATCCGGCTGCCCATGACTTCTACCCCGACTGGGAGCTGTTCGCCCACATGTGCGTGTCGATCATGCGCGCCGAAGCCGGACGCGACCCCCACAACCGCGGCTTGCAGGACCTACTCGGGGAACTGTCAACCCAGAGCGATACCTTCCGACGCCTCTGGGGCACCCACGACGTCCGCACCCACGGCGCCGGGACCAAGCGGTTCCACCACCCCGACGTCGGCGAATTGACCCTGGCCTACGAGGAACTCGCGGTCACGGCCGATCCCGGCCTCGTCCTCATGGTCTACACCGCCGAACCGCGTTCCCAGTCCGCGGAGAAGCTTCGACTGCTCGCATCCCTCGCCGCTGAAGCCGCGGTGAGATAGAGGCGAACTTGAGCGAGCGGTTCCACCACGAGTTCAGCCTGACTCGCACCTCCCGCGGCTGCCGCCGTGCCCTACGCAGGATTGGGAGCGGGCGCAGCGGCACGCCGAAAACCCTTGCGCTGCTGGCGGTCTTAGCATCGTCGGCGTAGACCGAGAAGGGCGAGGTGCACGAACAGTTCGCGCAGCTGTGCGTCTCGCGCACTGTTCATACGCGGTGGCGGAGGGATTTGAACCCCCGGTCGGGTTTAGCCGACTCTCGCTTTCAAGGCGAGTGCATTAGGCCGCTCTGCCACGCCACCGCCGATAAGCGTACGGGTTCTACACCCGCCCCAGCTTCGCGGGCGCCTCTCCCTGCCCTCGTTGGTGATGGTGGCCAGCACACCCCGCCCGTCGTCCGGGCTGGCGCCGCGACTGACCAGACCCTGCATCTCCAGTCGCCGGATCTGCCGGGTAACCCGACTGGGCAGCGACATCAACCCGTCCGCCAGATCGCCCATCCGCGCGGCCCCCGTCGGCGACTTCTCCAACATGTCCAGCAGCCGCACGTCGTTCAGCGTCAAATGGTGTTCGTCAACCAGCGACCGGTTCAGGGTCGCGTACAAGCGCAGTGCCGAGTCGAGAAAGTTTTGCCACGATCTTTGCTCGGCGATATCGAGCCCGGGCATATCACTAGCCGTCCGCCCCGCGATCATCCCCTCCATTTGGGCAATGGTAGAGGACGAGAGCATTGCCAGGGGCCGAAAGTTTGCGCGGAGTAGCGTAACGCCAATGCGTGCCATCGTCGCCCACTCCGCAGCCGAATTGACCTGGGACGAGGTGCCCGACGCGAGCCCGCGAGACGGCGAAGTACTGATCAAGGTGAACACCGCCGGAGTGAACCGCGCCGACTTGCTACAAGCGGCGGGCAAGTACCCGCCCCCGCCCGGTGCCAGCCCCATCATGGGATTGGAAGTGTCGGGCACGATCTGCGCACTTGGCGACGGTGTGACGCAGTGGTCGCCCGGGCAGCAGGTGTGCGCCCTACTGGCCGGCGGCGGGTACGCCGAGTACGTCGCGGTGCCCGCGGGCCAGGTGCTGCCGGTGCCCGAGACGGTCGAGGTGCCGCACGCCGCCGCACTCCCCGAGGTGGCGTGCACGGTGTGGTCGAACCTGGTCATGACGGCCCGGCTGAGGGCGGGTCACGTGGTGTTGCTGCACGGCGGGGCGAGCGGCATCGGCACCCATGCCGTGCAGGTCACCCGCGCGCTGGGCTGCCGGGTCGCCGTCACCGCCGGGTCGGAGAACAAGCTGGACCTGTGCCGCGAACTCGGCGCCGAGATCACCGTCAACTATCGCGACGAGGACTTCGTCGAGCGCATCCGGGCCGAAACCGGCGGCGCCGGTGCCAATGTCATCCTCGACATCATGGGCGCCGCCTACCTGGACCGCAACGTCGACGCACTGGCGCTCGACGGGCGGCTGATCATCATCGGCATGCAGGGCGGCATCAAGGCCGAACTCAATATCGGCAAACTGGTCGGCAAGCGGGCCGGTGTTATCGGAACGACGTTACGCGCCAGGCCCACAGACGGTTCCGGCGGTAAGGCGGAGATCGTCTCCGAGGTGGTGGCTAACGTCTGGCCGATGATCGCCGACGGCCGGGTCCGTCCGATCATCGGCGCGGAGTTCCCGATTCAGGAGGCGTACGCGGCGCAGGAACTGCTTGCGTCGGGTGACGTCTCGGGCAAAGTCCTTCTGCGCGTAGGTAATTAGCCGAGCGAGGCGATCGCCCGGACCAGTTGGTCGACCTCGGCCGTCGTCGTGTAGTGCGCCAGCCCGACGGTCACCGCACCCCCGATGTCGTTGACACCGATGACGTCGAGCACGCGCGAGTTGGCGTTGGGGATCGCCAGGACGCCGTTGTCGGCCAGCCGCCGCACCACCCGCTCGGCGGGTACATCGCTGACGGCGAAGCTCAGCACCGGGATCCGCACCTCGGGCCGCCCGATCACGATCACCCGCGGCAGCGACAGCAGCGAACTCAGCAGGTAGTCGAACAGCCGGTCCATGTAGAACGCAGCGGATTGCATTGACAGCGCCAGCCTTTCGCGCCGCGTACCGCTGGCCGCCTCGTCGAGGGAGGCCAGGTACTCGATGCTGGCCACCACCCCGCCCAGCAGGCCGAACTGGTGCAGACCGAGTTCGAGGCGCTCCGGGCCGCTGGCGTACGGATGCAGTGACACCGGTGCGAACGATTCGATCACCGCGGGGTCGCGGAAGACCAGCGCCCCGATCGGCGGCCCACCCCAGGACACGGCGTTGAGCGCGACCGCGTCGACGCCGATCTCCTCGAGGTCGAGCAAGCGGTACGGTGCGGCGGCCGAGTGATCGACCACCACCAGGCCACCCACTTCGTGCACCAGCTTGGTGACCGCCCCGAGATCGGTGACGGTGCCCAGCGTCGACGACGCCGACGCGACGGCCACCAGCCGGGTGGACCGGGCGATCAGGCCCTCCCACTGCCATGCGGGCAGCTCTCCCGTCTCGATGTCGACCTCGGCCCACTTCACTTTGGCGCCATAGCGATTCGCCGCGCGCAGCCATGGCGCGATGTTCGCCTCGTCGTCCAGACGGGTAACGACGACCTCATACCCGAGACCCACCCGCGAACTCGCGGCTTCGGCCAGCGACGTCAGCAACAGCGAACGGTCCGCGCCGAGCACCACCCCCTGCGGGTCCCCGTTGACCAGGTCGGCCACCGCCTGGCGGGCCGCGCTGAGGACCGCGGTGCTGCGCCGCGCCGCGGGGTGTGGACCGTCGGTGGTGGCCATCGAACCGCGGAACGCCGTCGACACCGTCGTCGCCACCGAGTCCGGCACCAGCATGCCGTTCTGCGCGTCGAAATGCACCCACCCATCGCCCAAAGACGGGTGCAATCCACGCACCCGGGCGACGTCGTATGCCATGCCAGCCACCTTAGAGCGTCTGCGAATCACCCATACCGACACCAATCTGGTGGGCGCCCGGCCGTACCGACGCCGTACCGGTTCGGGTCACCTGGCCAGCCATACTAGTCCAGTGGGGTTGGCGTTCGGACTGCTGACAGCATTGTTGTTGCTGGTGGCACCGGGGGCAATCGTCGCGCGGATCGGTCGGCTAACTGTTCCGGCGTCGATAGCTGTCGGTCCGGCACTGACATTCGGCATTGTCGCGCTCGCCATCGTCCCGTTCGGCACACTCGGTATCCGCTGGAACGCTTGGACGGCCCTGTTTGCCGTGGGCGTCGTGGGCTGCGCCGCGGCTGGTCTTCGGATCGTCCTCGCACGCTACCGCGACGCCGACGCAGACCTGCGCGCGGTGTCGCGGGGACCGGCCGCCGTGCTGGCCGCAGGTGTACTGCTCGGGGCGCTCATGATCGCCCTCGCGGCAGCCCGCGGACTCCCGCACTGGCAGTCCATCCCCAGCACGTGGGATTCGGTGTGGCACGCGAACACCATTCGATTCATCCTGGACACCGGTCAGGCCTCACCGACCCATATGGGCGAGCTGCGAAACGTGGAAACCCACGCGGCCCTCTACTACCCTTCGGCCTTCCACGCGCTGGCGGCGGTGTTCAGCCAACTGACCGGGGCGGCGCCGACGACGGCCTACACTCTCAACGCGCTGACCGCCGCGATCTGGCTGTTCCCCGTCAGCGCCGCGACGCTGACCTGGCTGCTGCTGCGGACGAACACCGGCGAATGGCAGACGGCTGGCGCGGCGGCCACGGCGGCGGCGCTGTCGGCGTCGTTCACCGCGGTCCCCTACGTCGAATTCGACACCGCCTCGATTCCCAACCTCGCCGCCTACGGCGTCGCCGTCCCCGCCGCCGCGCTCACCATCTCCGCGCTTGGCCACCGCGACCGGATCCCGCTGGCCGTGCTCGCGATGTTCGGGGTGTTCTCCGTGCACATCACCGGCGGCGTGGTCGCCTCCCTGCTGGTGGCGGCGTGGTGGCTGTTCGACGCGGTGTGGCGGCCGGTCCGCGGGCGGGCGGCCGACGCGCTGGCCCTGCTGGGTATCGCCGTGCCCACGCTCGTGCTCTTGCTGCCGCAGTTCCTGGGTGTGCTGCAGGAAGCCGAGATCATCGCCGGTCACGCGTTCGTGACGAACGAGGGCAAGAAACGCGCGCTGTTCGACGCGATCGTGCAGCACACCCGGCACCTCAACGATTTCCCCATCCAGAACATCCTCATCGCGCTGGCTGCCGTGGGCGGGCTACTACTGCTGGTCAAGCGGGTGTGGTGGCCCACGGCGGTATGGCTGTTGCTGGTGGTGTCCATCGTGCACGCGTCCGCCCCGTTCGGTGGACTGCTTGGCACCGCGGTGGGCCGCTTCTCCGACCTGTTCTACAGCGATCCGCGCCGGCTTTCCGCCGTCGTGACGATGCTGCTCGCCCCCATGGCGGGCATCGCACTGTTCGCGCTGGTGGCCGCGGTGTCATCGGCGCTGCGGCGGCTGACGGCCCACCGGTCGCCCCGTGCGATGTGGCCGGCGGTCACCGCCGCCGCGCTCACCGCCACCACCGCCACGCTGGGCTGGCACTACTTCCCACGCCACGAGTTCCTGTTCGGCGACAAGTACGACTCGGCGATCATCGACCAGAAGGATCTGGACGCCTTCGCCTACCTTGCCACCCTGCCCGGAGCCAGGGACACCACCATCGGGGACGCCAACATCGACGGGACGGCGTGGATGTACGCGGTCGCCGGGCTGCACCCGCTGTGGACCCACTACGACTTTCCGGTGCAGGAGGGTCCGGGCTATCACCGGTTCATCATCTGGGCCTACGCCGACGATGCGGACACCGATCCGCGGGTTGCCGAGGCGGTGCACGCGCTCGGGATCCGCTACGTGTTGACCAGCACGCCGGTGGTGCGCGGGTTCACCATGCCCGACGGGCTAGTGTCGCTAGATAAATCGCGGTCGTGGGAGAAGATCTACGACAACGGGGAGGCCCGCATCTACGAATGGCGCGGAGACCAGCCTCACACGCAGTAGGACAGGGCGCAGAGGGAATGCTGGAGATATGACTGCCAACACCGACGACGACAACATCGAGATCATCGGCGGCGACACCCACGTCGCGACCGATCACGACCCCGACGACAAGTCCCTGACCGACCTCGTCGAACAACCGGCCAAGGTGATGCGCATCGGGACGATGATCAAACAGCTGCTCGAGGAGGTGCGGGCGGCCCCGCTGGACGATGCCAGCCGCAACCGGCTGCGGGACATCCACCGCACCAGCATCCGCGAGCTGGAGGACGGCCTGGCCCCCGAATTGCGCGAGGAGCTGGAACGGCTGACGCTGCCGTTCGGAGAGGACGTCGTCCCGTCGGACGCGGAACTGCGCATCGCCCAGGCCCAGCTGGTGGGTTGGCTGGAGGGCCTGTTCCACGGCATCCAGACTGCCCTGTTCGCCCAGCAGATGGCCGCCCGCGCCCAGCTCGAACAGATGCGTCAGGGCGCGTTGCCTCCGGGTGTGACGGGGCCGCCCGGCCAGCGCGGACCCACCCACCCCGGGACCGGTCAGTACCTGTAGGCCACTGGGGTGTCGGTTCCACACATCGAGACCCGCAACGCGTGGGTCGAATTTCCCATCTTCGACGCCAAGTCGCGATCGCTGAAGAAGGCGTTCCTCGGCAAGGCGGGCGGGTCGATCGGGCGCAACGCCTCCAACGTGGTGGTCATCGAGGCGCTGCGCGACATCACCATGTCGTTGGAGATGGGCGACCGGGTCGGCCTGGTCGGCCACAACGGGGCGGGCAAGTCGACGCTGCTGCGGCTGCTGTCGGGCATCTACGAGCCGACCCGCGGGTCGGCGACGGTGACCGGCAGGGTGGCCCCGGTGTTCGACCTCGGCGTGGGCATGGACCCGGAGATCTCCGGATTCGAGAACATCATCATCCGCGGCCTGTTCCTGGGCCAGACACGTAAACAGATGTTGGCCAAGGTGGACGAGATCGCCGACTTCACCGAACTCGGCGAGTACCTGTCGATGCCGTTGCGCACCTATTCCACCGGTATGCGGGTGCGGCTGGCGATGGGCGTGGTCACCAGTATCGATCCGGAGATCCTGCTGCTCGACGAGGGCATCGGCGCGGTGGATGCCGAGTTCCTCAAGAAGGCGCAGTCGCGGCTGGCCGGACTCGTCGAGCGGTCCGGAATCCTGGTATTCGCCAGCCATTCCAACGAGTTCCTCGCCCGGCTGTGCAAGACCGCGATGTGGATCGACCACGGAACCGTGAAAATGTCGGGGGGTATCGAGGACGTGGTGCGCGCCTATGAGGGTCCCGACGCCGCGCGGCACGTGCGCGAGGTGCTCCAGGAGACGCGGCCCGCATGACGGCCGAGCGTTCGGAGCCGGCCGGGTCGTCGGTGTGCGCCGTCGTCGTCACGCATCGGCGTCGCGACGAACTGGCCAAATCCCTCGACGCGCTGGTCACCCAGGGCCGTGCGCCCGACCATCTGATCGTCGTCGACAACGCCGCCGCGGAGGCGGTTCGGGATCTCGTTGCCGCCCAACCGATTCCGACTACATATGTCGGTTCACGACGTAATCTCGGCGGAGCCGGCGGCTTCGCGCTCGGGATGCTGCAGGCGCTTTCGCTCGGCGCGGACTGGATCTGGCTGGCCGACGACGACGGGCGGCCGCAGGACTCGGACGTGCTGGCCACCCTGCTGTCCTGCGCCGAGCGACACGGGCTTGCCGAGGTGTCGCCGATGGTCTGCAACCTCGATGAGCCAGACCGGCTGGCGTTTCCCCTGCGCCGGGGGTTGGTCTGGCGCCGACTCGTCTCCGAATTGCGCACCGACGGCGAGGGGCAGGATCTGCTCCCTGGCATCGCATCGCTGTTCAACGGCGCGCTGTTCCGGGCGGACACGGTGGCGGCGGTCGGCGTGCCCGATCTGCGACTGTTCGTCCGCGGCGACGAGGTGGAGTTGCACCGGCGGTTGGTGCGTTCCGGACTTCCGTTCGGAACCTGTTTGGAGGCAACGTATCTGCATCCATGCGGCACGGATGAGTTCAAACCCATCCTCGGCGGCCGCATGCACACGCAGTACCCCGACGACCCGACCAAGAGGTACTTCACCTACCGCAATCGCGGCTACCTACTCTCGCAGCCAGGGCTGCGCAAGCTGCTGCCACAGGAGTGGCTGCGCTTCGGCTGGTATTTTCTGGTCTCCCGGCGCGACCCTGCCGGATTGAGAGAATGGATCAGGTTGCGGCGCTTGGGCAGACGGGAACGGTTCTTCCAGGGCGAGCGAAGCGACGGGACAGGTGCACAGGGCGAGCGAAGCGACGGGACAGGTAACCAGGGCGAGCGAAGCGACGGGAAAGTTAACCAGGGCGACGGGATAGGTGCGAAATGACGTTCACCGACGCCGCGGAGCAGTCAAGGACGTTCTACCGGGCGCGCCGCGACCTGGTCGACGGGTTCGGCCGTCGCGAATTGTGGCTGCACCTCGGCTGGCAGGACATCAAACAGCGCTACCGCCGCTCGGTCCTCGGACCGTTCTGGATCACGATCGCGACGGGCACCACCGCGGTCGCGATGGGTGGCCTGTATTCGAAGCTGTTCCATCTTGAGCTGTCCGAACACCTGCCGTACGTCACGCTCGGACTGATCATCTGGAACCTCATCAACGCGGCGATCATCGAAGGCGCCGACGTGTTCGTCGCCAACGAAGGTCTGATCAAGCAGCTGCCCACCCCGCTGAGCGTGCACGTCTACCGGTTGGTGTGGCGGCAGATGCTGCTGTTCGCCCACAACATCGTGATCTTCGTCGTCATCGCGATCATCTTCCCGAAACCCTGGTCATGGGCGGACCTTTCGGTGATTCCGGCGCTGCTGCTCATCATGCTCAACTGCGTGTGGGTGGCGCTGTGCTTCGGCATCCTGGCCACCCGTTACCGCGACATCAGCCCGCTGCTGTTCAGCCTGGTCCAGCTCCTGTTCTTCATGACGCCGATCATCTGGAACGAGGCGACCCTACAACAGCAGGGGGCAGGCAAGTGGGCCAAGATCGTCGAGCTGAATCCTCTGCTGCACTACCTCGACATCGTCCGCGCACCGCTGCTGGGTGCCCACCAGGAGCTGCGGCACTGGGTGGTGGTGCTGACGCTGACGATCGTCGGCTGGACACTCGCGGCAGTCGCGATGCGCCAGTACCGCGCGCGGGTGCCGTATTGGGTCTGACCGTCGGCCGCGCCGTCAGTCGGCGTATGCACCGTCAGCTGGCATAGGTGCCGGGACCGGGTTCGGGGCCGAACACGAAGCGGCGGCCACTGATCGCCTTGGGGATGATCCGGACGAACCGCAGTTTCTCGGTCGCCACCCACGGATACAGTCCCGCGCGTTCGGCCTCGTCGATCTCGTCGGTGGTCCCCAGCACGTGGCCCCTGCCGCGCACGATGACGCTCCAGCCTTCGGCGACGTTGTGATCGTCGGCTTCGAACAGGACCTCGTCGCTGACGACCGTGCTGAAGAGCTTGGTGCCCTCGGCGGTGCGGAAGAGCACGGTGTGGCGCTGGACCACGAAGTTCACCGGGAAGATCTCCAGGCGATCGCCAACCGTCGCCACGAATCGGCCCAGTGACACGCTGGACAACAGATCCCAGCTGTCGTCGTCGTTGAGGAGGGTAATCGGTTCACCAGTCGGCATCATGACGCCCAGTCTTCAGGCCCCAGGCCCCAGGGCCTAGGGCCGACCGGCCCCACCGCGCGCGACGAATGGCACATCGCCGACGCGCAGTTCCTCAGCGGCGCGGCACCGGGAACCGGGTCGTGACGTTGATCCGGTTCCATGCGTTGATCGTCACTGCCATCGCGATCATCTGACCGAGTTCGCGGTCGCTGAACGCGGCCGCCGCCCGAGCGTAGACATCGTCGGGCACGTGTCCCTTGTCGAGCTCCGTGATCGCCTCCGTGAGTGCCAGCGCTGCGCGTTCCCGTTCGGTGAGTCACCCGCCTCCTCCCAGGCCGCCACGAGTGCCAGGCGCTGCTCGGTCTCGCCATGCCTACGAGCGTCGTGGACGTGCATGTCGAGGCAGAACGCGCAGTGGTTGATCTGAGAGGCGCGGATCTTGATCAGCTCCCCGATCGTGGGGTCGAGGCCCTGCCGCGCGGCACTGCTGAGCGTCATCATCGCGTCGTGGACCCCGGGGGAAACCTTGTAGAGCTGGATGCGGTCGACGCCGGTGAATACATGGGCCAATTCCGGTGTGGCGCCTTCGTCCTCCTCAGCGAAGGGCGCCCGAGACCTGCATCTGGACCTGCGCGGCGCAGTTCGTCCCGGCGCGCGCGGAGTGCGCGATCTGCTGGTGACGGCGCTGCGCGACGCCGTGCGGTCCGGCCGGCTGTCGGCGGGCACGGCACTGCCGCCGTCCCGCAGCCTGGCGGGTGATCTCCGGCTGGCGCGCAACACCGTCGCGGAGGCGTATGCGGAATTGATAGCCGAGGGCTGGCTGGCGTCTCGGCAGGGGGCGGGCACCTGGGTCGTCAACTCGTGCGCGGCGGAACTCCCTGCGCGGCCCAGGCACACTGCGGCCACGCCGGTGCACAACCTGATGCCAGGCTCGCCCGACGTCGCCGAGTTTCCCCGTGGCGCGTGGCTGGCCTCGGCGCGTAAGGCATTGTCCGGCGCGCCGACCGAGGCGCTGCGCATGGGCGATCCGCGCGGGCGTCCCGAACTGCGCGACGCCGTCGCCGACTATCTGCGCCGGGTGCGCGGTGTGCGCACCTCGCCGGAAACCGTCATGATCTGCGCGGGCACCCGCCACGGCGTCGAACTGCTGGCCCGGGTGTTTTCCGCAGGCCGCGCGGTGGCTGTGGAGGCCTACGGTCTGCACCACTTCCGTGAGGCGATCGCGGCACGCGGAGTGTCCACGGTGCCGATCGGCCTAGACGACCGCGGCGCGGTGATCGCCGACCTGGACCGTCTCGACGTGCGCGCGGCACTGCTGACGCCGGCCCACCACAACCCGCACGGTATGCCCCTGCACCCGGCCCGGCGCACCGCAGCGGTCGACTGGGCCCAGCGCACCGGCGGCTATCTCCTCCAGGATGACTACGACGGCGAGTTCCGCTACGACCGCCAGCCGGTCGGCGCCGTGCAGAGTTTGGCGCCCGATCGGGTGGCCTACCTCGGTTCGGCGAGCAAGAGCTTGTCGCCTGCGCTGCGGCTGGGCTGGATGGTGCTGCCCGAGGATCTGGTGGAGCCGGTTGTCGACGCCGCGGGCGGGCAGCAGTTCTACGTCGACGCGATTGCGCAGCTCACGATGGCCGACTTCGTCGCGTCCGGACGGTATGACCGCCACATTCGCCGCATGCGAGGGCGCTACCGCAGACGCCGCGACGTGCTCGCGGATGCGCTTCGGGCCTATGACGTGGGCATCCGGGGACTGGCCGCGGGCCTGCAGCTGCTGCTCACACTGCCCGATGGCGCCGAACCTGTAGTGCTGAGGCGCGCCGGGGAGGCCGGTATCGCGCTGGCGGGGCTTGCGGGCATGCGACATCCCGCGGCAGGGCCGGAGGTCGCGGGGCCCGACGGGGTGATCATCGGGTTCGGCGCTCCCGCCGAGCATGCGTTCATGCCGGCCTTGCACGCGCTGTGCGGGGTGTTGGACGACGCCGGGTTGCGGTCGGGCTGAGAGCCTCGCTCGCGCGCGGGCTCGGTCACGCGGGCTCGGTCACGCGCTCGGGCGCCGGAGGTTATCCACAATCCCGGTTTCATCCACAGGTCGGCTCCGGACGCTCGCCCGGTTTTGCCCTGCCGGGAATAATCGAAAGCATGTTCGATAGCTCGCTACCCGAGGTGGCGGATCTCGCCGCCCTCGACGTCGCGGCGCTGATCGACGCCGCCGCAGGGTGGCTGCGCGCCGAGAACGCCGCGTGCGCGCGCAAACTGGCGGTGCTCGCGGAGTTGTTCACCCGCCGCACGGGGGTCGTCAACGACGAGCGCGATTCGTGGTGGATCGACCCGTGCGCCGCGGTCGCCGCGGAGCTGGGCGCCGCGATGGGCATCACCCCGAGGCTCGCGCTGGCGCAGACCCACCGCGGGGTTGTACTGCGCGAACGGCTACCGAAGGTGGCTGCGCTGTTCGAGGCCGGGCAGATCAGTGACCTCCTGGCGCGGGCGATCGTGGCCCGCACCTCCATGATCACCGATCGGGACGTGCGGGCCGCCATCGACGCGGACCTCGCCGAGCGGGTCCGCGCCTGGGGCGCGTTGCCTGAGAAGCAGACCGTGAGAGCCATCGATGAGCTGGTGCTGAAGCACGACCCGGGTGCCCTCCGCCGCAGCCGGACCGCCGCGCGGTCCCGCGCAGTCGACTTCGGCTCGCCAACTGACGAGGCCGGATTCACCAGTCTCTGGGCGCGGCTGTACGCGACAGACGGCGCCGCCCTTGAGCGGCGGCTGGACGCCATGGCCCGTTCGGTGTGTCCCGACGACCCGCGCACGATCGACGAGCGTCGTGCCGATGCGATGGGAGCGCTGGCAGCCGGACAGGAACTACCGTGCGCCTGCGGCACCGAGACCTGCTCCGCCACGGACCGACGCCCCGCTGCGCCGACCGCGATGATCCACGTGGTCGCCGACGCAACTACTGTCGCCGCGGCGCGATCCGAGGCCGAGGCTACGCGCGCCGCGAGGGACGCGACCGACTCCGAGGCCGGCCACGAACCGCCGCCCGACGCTGGACATGAGTCGGCGCCCGACACCACCGACCAACCAGCGCCCGACGATGCCCCTGCAATACCGGATCCCGCAGGGTCCACCTCGCCCGTCCAGACCGTCCCAGCGGCACCGGGACCGCCGCCAGCGCACCTGACGGGCCCACCCGCTAAGAACTCTGACCCACCGCCGGCCTTCATCATGGGTGGGGGGTTGATGCCCGCGCCGCTATTGGCGACTGTGCTGGACCGCGCGAGAGTGCGCGAGATCCGCCACCCCGGAGATGCCCCGCCCGAGGACGGATATCGGCCGTCGGCGGCGCTGGCAGAGTTTGTCCGATGCCGGGACCTGACGTGCAGGTTCCCCGGCTGCGACGTGCCCGCCGACCGCTGCGATATCGACCACACGATTCCGTGGCCGCTCGGGCCGACGCATGCGGCGAACCTCAAATGCATGTGTCGTGCAAATCACCTGCTGAAAACGTTCTGGGGCGGCGAGTCGGGCTGGCGGGATGAGCAGCGGCCCGAAGGGACGGTCATTTGGACTTCCCCCACTGGACACACGTACGTCACCAAGCCCGGCAGCGCGCTGCTGTTCCCGAGCCTGTGCATGCCCACCGGCGGCCTGATGCTGCCGGGCACCGACGCCGCGCCGAAACCGGACGCCGCCGGTCGATCGGTGATGATGCCGAAGCGCCGGCGCACCCGGGCGCAGGACCTCGCCCGCCGGATCGCCGCCGAACGGCGGCTCAACGACGCACTCGTCGCCGAGCGCAACAAACCGCCGCCCTTCTGACGTCGGGCCGTAAGCTGCCCGGGTGGCCGAGCCTCCCATGCAGCCGAACCTGGCGCTGAAAACCCAGGTCGGGCGGTTCCTCGTCACCGGGGGGCTGTCGGCGATCGTCGACTTCGGCCTCTACGTCGCGCTGCTGGCGGCGGGCTTGCACGTCAACGTCGCCAAGACGCTGAGCTTCGTCGCGGGGACCACGACCGCGTATCTGATCAACCGGCGATGGACGTTCCAGGCGCCGCCCAGCAGGGGCCGCTTCGTGGCGGTGATGGCCCTCTACGCGCTGACCTACGCGGTGCAGGTCGGTATCAACTACGTGTTCTATCTGCGCTTCGAGGGGCAATCCTGGCGGGTACCCGTCGCGTTCGTGATCGCCCAGGGTACGGCCACGGTGATCAACTTCATCGTGCAGCGGGCAGTGATCTTCCGATGGGCAGGCGCCAAGCGTCAAGGCGAGTGATCCGCCGCTGAACACGGCGGGCCAGGCGGTACCCTCGTCACGATGTCCGAGACCACGACTCAACGACTGGCCGGCTGGGGCCGCACCGCGCCCACGATGGCCCAGGTGTTGTCCCCATCCGACCCGGAGATCGTCGTCAAGGCGGTTGTCGAGGCGGGCGAGCGCGGTGTCATCGCACGCGGCCTCGGCCGCTCCTACGGCGACATCGCCCAGAACGGCGGTGGCCTGGTCGTCGACATGACCACCCTGAACACCATCCACTCGATCAACGCGGACACCCGCCTGGTCGACGCTGACGCAGGCGTGAGCCTCGATCAGCTGATGAAGACGGCACTGCCGTTCGGGCTCTGGGTGCCCGTTCTGCCCGGCACCCGTCAGGTCACCATCGGCGGCGCGATCGCCTGCGACATCCACGGCAAGAACCATCACAGCGCGGGCAGCTTCGGCAATCACGTCCGTTCGATGGAGTTGCTCACCGCCGACGGCGAGGTCCGCAAGCTCACCCCGCGGGGCCGCAACGCCGAATTGTTCTGGGCGACGGTCGGCGGAAACGGACTGACCGGCATCATCCTGCGCGTCACGATCGAGATGACCCCGACGGAGACGGCGTACTTCATCGCCGACGGCGACGTCACCACCAGCCTCGACGACACCATCGCCATCCACAGCGACGGCAGTGAGGCCAACTACACCTACTCCAGCGCATGGTTCGACGCCATCAGCGCACCGCCCAAGCTTGGCCGCGCGGCCATCTCCCGGGGATCGCTGGCCACCCTCGACCAGCTGCCCGCCAAGCTGCGTAAGAATCCGCTGAAATTCGATGCGCCGCAACTGCTCACGCTTCCCGACGTGTTCCCCAACGGCCTGGCCAACAAGTACACGTTCGGCCCGATCGGCGAACTCTGGTACCGCAAATCGGGCACCTACCGGGGCAAGATCCAGAACCTGACGCAGTTCTACCACCCGCTGGACATGTTCGGTGAGTGGAACCGCGCCTACGGACCCGCCGGCTTCCTGCAGTACCAGTTCGTGGTGCCCACCTCGGCGGTCGAAGAGTTCAAGAGCATCATCGTCGACATCCAGCGCTCGGGCCACTACTCGTTCCTCAACGTGTTCAAGCTGTTCGGGCCGGGCAACAGTGCCCCGTTGAGCTTCCCGATCCCCGGCTGGAACGTGTGCGTGGACTTCCCGATCACGGCAGGACTCAACGCGTTCGTCACCGAATTGGACCGTCGCGTACTGGAATTCGGCGGCCGCCTCTACACCGCGAAAGACTCCCGGACCACCGCGGAGACGTTCCACGCCATGTACCCGCGGATCGACGAGTGGATCACCGTGCGCCGCAAGGTCGATCCCGACGGGGTCTTCATGTCCGACATGGCCCGACGCTTGGAGCTGTTCTAGATGGTGCATGCACATGGTTTTTGATGCCGTCGGCAATCCCCAGACCGTCCTGCTACTCGGCGGCACGTCCGAGATCGGGCTGGCCATCTGCGAGCGCTACCTTCACGACGCGCCCGCCCGGATAGTGCTCGCCGCCCTGCCCGACGACCCGGGCCGCGAAGCCGCCGTCGCCCAGATGGGCAGTGCCGGAGCCAAATCCGTTGAGGTCATCGACTTCGACGCCGTGGACACCGCCAGCCACCCCGACGTCATCGACGCCGCCTTCGAGAATGGCGACGTGGACGTGGCGATCGTGGCGTTCGGCCTCCTCGGCGACGCCGAAGAGCTGTGGCAGAACCAGCGCAAGGCCGTCCAGATCGCCGAGATCAACTACACCGCAGCGGTTTCCGTCGGCGTGCTGCTGGGCGAGAAGATGCGCGCGCAGGGCTACGGCCAGATCATCGCCATGAGCTCCGCGGCCGGTGAGCGGGTGCGCCGGTCCAACTTCGTGTACGGCTCGACAAAGGCCGGACTGGACGGCTTCTACCTCGGACTCGGAGAAGCCCTGCGCGAGTTCGGTGTTCATGTCCTGGTGATCCGGCCCGGACAGGTACGCACCCGGATGAGCGCACACGTCAAGGAAGCGCCGCTGACCGTCGACAAGGAGTACGTCGCCGACCTGGCCGTCGCCTCCGCCGCCAAGGGAAAGGATCTCGTCTGGGCGCCCGGGGCGTTCCGGTACGTGATGATGATCCTTCGGCACATCCCGCGGCCGATCTTCCGCAGGCTCCCGATCTGACGACGGTGGTCAGAAGCGCCCTGGCCACCACGATGCAGATGGCGGTGGCCGCCGTCATCGCCACGGCGGTCGCTGCGATCTCACTGGCCGCCATATCGCGGGTCGACTGGCCCGCTTTCAACTCCTCCAATCAATTGCACGGTTTGACGACGGTGGGCCAGTTCGCCTGTCTGGCAGGCCTGCTCACCTCGGGTCTGCTGTGGCGGCGCGGCCGCACGATGCTGGCCCGGATCGCCGCGGTCGTGTTCCTGTCCGCGTTCGCGGTGGTCACCCTGGCCATGCCGCTCGGCGCGACCAAGCTGTACCTGTTCGGCATCTCGGTGGACCAGCAGTTCCGCACCGAATACCTGACCCGCCTCGCCGACAGCGCCGTCCCTCGGGATATGACCTACTTCGGTCTGCCGCCGTTCTATCCGCCTGGCTGGTTCTGGATCGGCGGCCGGCTCGCGGCGCTGACCGGGACGCCCGCCTGGGAGATGTTCAAACCGTGGTCGATCATCTCGATCGCCGTGGCCGTCGCCTTGGCATTGGTGCTGTGGTCGGCGATGGTCCGCTTCGAGTACGCCCTGATCGTGTCGACGGCGACCACCGCGACCATGCTGGCGTACGCGTCCGCCGAACCGTACGCGGCCATCATCACCGTGCTGCTCCCGCCGGTGTTCGTCTTGGGCTGGTCGGGCCTGCGCGCCGGAGCGCACCGCCGCTCGGGCTGGGCCGCGATCGTGGGCGTCGGCTTGTTCCTCGGGCTGGCGGCGCTGTTCTACACCCTGCTGCTGGCCTACGCCGCCTTCACGCTGACGATCATGGCCGCGGTGCTCGTCGTGGCCCGCAGGCACTGGGATCCGCTGCTGCGGCTGGCGGTGATGGCGGTGATCTCCGGCGCCATCGCGCTCATCGGCTGGGGCCCCTACCTGCTCGCGGCCGCCAGGGGCGCCCCGGCCGATTCGGGAACCGCCCAGCATTACCTGCCCGCCGACGGCGCCCAGCTGGCGTTCCCGATGCTCAGCTTCACCATGGTCGGCGCGCTGTGCATGGTCGGCACGCTGTGGCTGGTGGTCCGCTGCCGCAGCTCGACCAGGGCGGGCGCGCTAGCCATCGGCGTGCTCGCCGTCTACGGGTGGTCACTGCTGTCCATGCTGACGACGCTGGCCGGCACGACGCTGCTGTCCTTCCGGCTGCAGCCGACGCTGGTGGTGCTGCTCACCGCCGCGGGGGCGTTCGGCTTCATCGAAACGGCACAGGCCGTCGCCCGGCGGTATCGGCCCGAAACGGCCCGCCGTGTCCTGACCGCCGCCGGGGCCCTCGGCGCCATCGGCGCGCTGACCTTCGCCCAGGACATCCCCGACGCGCTGCGCCAGGACATCGTGGTCGCCTACACCGACACCGACGGCTCCGGCCAACGCGCCGACCGCCGCCCGCCCGGGGCGGAGCGGTACTACCGCGAGGTCGACGACCGCATCCGGGAGATCACCGGCGTGCCGCGCGATCAGACCGTGGTGCTCACCGCGGACTACAGCTTCCTGTCCTTCTACCCCTACTACGGCTTCCAGGGTCTGACGTCGCACTACGCCAACCCGCTGGCACAGTTCGATGAACGGGCGGCGGCCATCGAAAGCTGGGCCACCCTGGCCAGCGCCGACGAGTTCATCGACGCGCTGGACACCCTGCCGTGGGAGCCGCCGTCGGTGTTTCTGATGCGCCGCGGAGCGGCCGACACCTACACCCTGCGGCTGGCCTCCGACGTGTACCCCAACCAGCCCAATGTCCGCCGCTACCAGGTGGCGCTGAACGCCGCCCTGTTCGACGATCCGCGTTTCGACGTGTCGAGTGTCGGGCCGTTCGTACTCGCGATCAGGGAGCCGACCGGCTGATCACGGCGACGCCAATTAACATCTAGCCCCGTGGTTGGACCGACGCCGATGGGGAGCAACCACCGGAACGCGCGGATCATCGCCATCGTCGCCGGGCTGCTCGGCGCCGTGCTCGCCGTCGCCACCCCGTTCCTGCCGGTCAACCAGACCACGGCCGAACTCAACTGGCCGCAGGACGGCGTGCTGCAGAGCGTCAACGCCCCGCTGATCGGCTACGTCGCCACCGACCTGGACATCGCGATACCGTGCCAGGCGGCCGCCGGGCTGACGGGCGCAGGCCGCACGGTGCTGCTTTCGACGGTGCCCAAACAGGCCCCCAACGCCGTCGACCGCGGCCTGCTGATCGAGCGCGTCAACAACGACCTGCTGGTCATCGTCCGCAACACGCCGGTGGTCAGCGCGCCCCTCGCCGAGGTGCTCAGCCCGCAGTGTCAGCAGCTCACGTTCACCGCCCACGCCGACCAGGTGACCGGCGAGTTCGTCGGCCTGGTCCAGGGACCTGACGACGAGGACCCCGGCGAACCGCTGCGCGGCGAGCGCGGCGGATACGACTTCCGCCCCCAGATCGTGGGCGTGTTCACCGACCTGTCCGGGCCCGCACCCCCCGGCCTGCGGCTCTCCGCCACCATCGACACCCGGTACAGCAGCGCACCCACCCTGCTCAAGCTGCTGGCGATGATCCTCGGGGTGGCCCTGACCGTCGTCGCCCTCGGCGCCCTGCACGTCCTGGACACCGCCGACGGCCTGCGGCACCGCCGGTTCCTGCCGCCGCGGTGGTGGTCGATGACCCCGCTGGACGGCCTGGTGACCGCCCTGCTGGTGTGGTGGCACTTCGTCGGTGCCAACACCTCCGACGACGGCTATATCCTCACCATGGCCCGGGTGTCCGAACACGCCGGCTACATGGCCAACTACTACCGCTGGTTCGGCACCCCCGAGGCGCCGTTCGGCTGGTACTACGACCTGCTGGCGCTGTGGGCGCACGTCAGCACGGCCAGCGTCTGGATGCGGCTGCCCACCCTGTTGATGGGCCTGGCCTGCTGGTGGGTGATCACCCGCGAAGTCCTCCCCCGCCTCGGCCACGCCGTCAAGACCAGCCGCGCCGCGGCGTGGACCGCGGCCGGACTCTTCCTGGCGTTCTGGCTGCCCCTGAACAACGGCCTGCGTCCCGAACCCATCATCGCGCTGGGGATCCTCCTGACGTGGTGCTCGGTGGAGCGCGGCGTCGCCACCAGCCGGCTGCTGCCCGTCGCACTCGCGATCATCATCGGTGCGCTGACACTGTTCTCCGGGCCGACCGGGATCGCCTCCATCGGCGCGCTGCTCGTCGCGATCGGGCCGCTGAAGACCATCGTCGCCGCGCACACCTCACGCTTCGGCCACCTGGCGCTGCTGGCGCCGGTGCTGGCCGCCTGCACGGTCACGATCATCCTGATCTTCCGGGATCAGACGCTGGCCGGGGAGATCCAGGCCAGCTCGTTCAAGTCGGCCATCGGGCCGAGCCTGGCCTGGTTCGACGAGCACGTCCGCTACTCCCGGCTGTTCACCACCAGCCCCGACGGCTCTGTCGCACGCCGGTTCGCGGTGCTGACGCTGCTGCTGGCGCTGGCTGTCTCGGTGGCGATGGCGCTGCGCAAGGGCCGCATCCCCGGCACCGCGGCGGGCCCGAGCAGCCGCATCATCGGCATCACGATCATCTCGTTCCTGGCGATGATGTTCACCCCCACCAAGTGGACGCATCACTTCGGGGTGTTTGCCGGGCTGGCCGGCTGCATGGGTGCGCTGGCGGCGGTCGCGGTGGCCGCGTTGGCCGTGCACTCACGCCGCAACCGGGCCGTGTTCACCGCCGCGGTGCTGTTCGTGACGGCGTTGTCGTTCGCGACCGTCAACGGGTGGTGGTACGTCTCCAACTTCGGGGTGCCCTGGTCCAACGCCTTCCCGGAATGGAAGGTCGGGTTCATGACGGTCCTGCTCGGGCTGTCGGTGCTGACGCTGGGGGTGGCGGCGTGGTTCCACTTCTCGGGCCGCGACCCCGCCCCCGTGGCCGCACCCGGACGGCTGCAGCGGATCGCCCGCTCGCCGCTGGCGATCGCCGCCTGGGTGGTCGTCGTCTTCGAGGTGGTGTCGCTGACGCTGGGGATGATCAACCAGTACCCGGCGTGGAGCGTCGGGCGATCCAACCTCGAGGCGCTGACCGGCAAGACCTGCGGGCTGGCCAACGACGTGCTGGTGGAGCAGGACCCCAACGCCGGCATGCTGCAACCCGTCGGGGTGCCCGTCGGGGAGGCGCTCGGCGCGGTGTCCGACCGCGGCTTCAGCCCCAACGGCATTCCGGCGGACGTGTCGGCCGACCCGGTGATGGAACAACCCGGATCGGACAACTTCGCGGACAGCGAAAGCGGCGTCGTCACCGGCGCCGAGGCGGGTACCGAGGGCGGCACGACCGCGGCCGCAGGCGTCAACGGCTCCCGCGCCCGGCTGCCCTACAGCCTCGATCCGGCCTCGACCCCGGTCCTGGGCAGCTGGCGCGCCGGCACCCAGCAGCCCGCCGAACTGCGCTCAGCGTGGTATCGCCTGCCCCCCCGGACCGGGACCGAGCCACTGCTGGTGGTGGCCGCGGCGGGCCGGTTCGATCAGGGCGAGGTGACCGTGCAGTGGGCCACCGACGCGCAGGCGGCCGACGACCAGCCGGGCGGCAGCGTCGGGTTCGGCGACGTCGGTGCCGCCCCGGCCTGGCGCAATCTGCGCGCACCGCTGTCGGCGATACCGGACGACGCGACGCTGATCCGCCTGGTCGCCCGCGACGACGACCTCGCGCCGCAGCACTGGATCGCGCTGACCCCGCCGCGCATACCCGAGCTGAACACCCTGCAGGACGTCGTCGGCTCCCAGGATCCGGTGGTGCTGGACTGGCTGGTGGGGTTGGCGTTCCCGTGCCAGCGGCCGTTCGGTCACCGCTACGGGGTGACCGAGGTGCCCCGGTGGCGGATCCTGCCGGACCGGTTCGGCGCGGAGGCGAACTCACCGGTGATGGACTACCTCGGCGGCGGCCCGCTGGGCATCACCGAGCTGCTGGTCCGTCCCACCACGGTGCCCAGCTACCTCAAGGACGACTGGTTCCGGGACTGGGGCGCGCTTCAGCGGCTGACCCCGTACTACCCGAACGCCCAGCCCGCCCGGCTCGACCTCGGCACCGCGACCCGCAGCGGGCTGTGGAGCCCGGCCCCGCTGCGGCTGTCCTGAACGTCACGTCCGCGTATCCAACCGGGGGCACGCCGCCCGCGTGATCGGCGGTCTAAGACTCGTCGCCTACCATCGTCCCTCGTGCCCAGCGGTGACATCAGGTCAGAGCGGAGTCACCGCATCGCAAAACTGATCGCGGTGGTCGCCGGCATCGCCGGGGTGCTGCTGTGCGGGATCGTGCCGCTGCTGCCCGTCACCCAGTCCACCGCCACCATCGTGTGGCCGCAGGGAACCACCGGAGCCCCCGTCACCGGCGTCACCGCGCCGCTGGTGTCGGGGGCGCCGTTGGCCATCGACGTGACGATCCCGTGCCAGGCGATCGCCACCCTGCCCGACGAGGGCGGTCTGGTGTTCTCGACGATCCCGCCTGCGGGTATCGACGCCAGCCGCAACGGGTTGTTCGTCCGCGCCAACGCCGATGTCGTCGTGGTCGCGTTCCGCGACACCGTCGCCGCGGTCGCCCCGCGGGCCGACGTCGCGTCGGGCGCGTGCAGCCAACTGCACATGTGGGCCAACGTCGGCGGCGTCGGCGCGGACTTCGTCGGCATCCCCGGCGCGGCGGGCACCTTGGCGCTCGAGAAAAAGCCCCAGGTGGCCGGCATTTTCACCGAGCTGAAGGTGCCGCCGCTCTCGGGCCTGTCGGCCCGCATCGACGTCGACACCCGGTTCATCACCTCACCGACCGCGCTCAAGCTGGCCGTGATGGTGCTCGGCGTGGCGTGTGTGATCGCCTCGATCGCGGCGCTGGCGGTGCTCGACCGGCGGCACGGCCACCGGCCACGGCATGCGTGGAGCCGGCTGCTGCGGGTGGGTGTGTCGAACTGGCTGGTGGACGTCGGCGTCGTCGGGACACTGCTGCTGTGGCATGTCATCGGCGCGCTGACCTCCGACGACGGCTACAACCTGACCATCGCGCGGGTCTCCGCCGACGCCGGCTACACGGCCAACTACTTCCGCTACTTCGGCGCGACGGAGGCCCCTTTCGACTGGTACCAGTCGGTGCTCGCCCAGTTCGCCGCGATCAGCACCGACGGCGTGTGGATGCGGGTACCCGCGACCGCCGCGGGCATCGGGACCTGGCTGCTGCTCAGCCGGTGGGCCATCCCCCGGCTGGGGCGCCGGCTGGCGGTCAACCGTGTCACGGTGTGGACCTGCGGTGCGGTGTTCCTGGCGGCCTGGCTGCCGTTCAACAACGGCCTGCGGCCCGAACCGCTGATCGCATTCGGCGTCCTGGCCGTCTGGTTGCTCGTCGAGCAGTCCATCGCGACCCGGCGGATGTGGCCCACCGCCGTGGCGATCGTGGTCGCGGTGTTCAGTGTGACGCTGGCCCCGCAGGGGCTGATCGCGCTGGCGCCGCTGCTGGTGGGAGCCCGCGCGGTCGCGCGCGTGGTCCGCACCAGGCGGGCCGACGACGGCGCGCTTGCGCTCCTCGCACCGCTGGCAGCCGCCGCGGCGATGATCTTCGTGGTGGTGTTCCGCGACCAGACCCTGGCGACCGTCGCCGAGTCCGCCCGCATCAAGTACGTCGTCGGCCCGACCATCCCCTGGTACCAGGAGTTCCTGCGGTACTACTACCTGACCGTCGAGGAGGCGGTCGACGCGTCGATGACCCGCCGGTTCCCGGTGCTCATCATGCTGTTGTGCCTGTTCGGGCTGCTCGCCATCCTGTTGCGGCGAGGGCGGGTGCCGGGGGCGGCCAGCGGCCCGCTGTGGCGGCTGATCGGCACCGCCGCGATCGGACTGCTGCTGCTGACGTTCACGCCGACGAAGTGGGTGATCCAGTTCGGTGCGTTCGCCGGGCTGGCGGGCGGGCTCGGGGCCGTCACCGCGTTCGCGTTCTCCCGCGTCGGCCTGGACAGCCGCCGCAATCTCGCGCTGTACGTGACCGCACTGCTGTTTGTCCTGGCCTGGGCCGCCGCGGGCATCAACGGCTGGTTCTACGTCGGCAATTACGGGGTGCCGTGGTTCGACAAGCAGCCGGTGCTGGCCAGCAGGCCCGTGACGTCGATGTTCCTGGCGGCCGCGATCCTGACCGGCCTGCTCGCCGGGTGGCTGCACTTCCGGATGGACTACGCCGGACACACCGAGGTGAAGAACACCCGCCGCAACCGGGTGCTGGCGTCGAGTCCCCTGCTGGCGATGGCGATCATCATGGTGGTGCTGGAGGTCGGCTCGATGTTCAAGGGCGCGGTCCAGCGATACCCCGCCTACACCACCGCCAAGGCCAACGTCTCGGCCCTCGCGTCCGGTTTGTCCGACAGCAGCTGCGCGATGGCCGACGACGTGCTCGTCGAAGCCGACACCAATGCCGGGATGCTGCAGCCGGTGCCGGGACAGCGATACGGCCAGTACGGACCGCTGGGCGGCGAGGATCCGGTCGGATTCACGCCCAACGGCGTCAACGACATCCTCGAACCCGCCGACTTGGTGGTCGGCAACCCCGGGCTGGTCAACAGTGACGCACCACCCGACAAACCGAACGTCGGCATCGCCTACGCCGCGGGTACCGGCGGCGGCTACGGGCCGGAAGGCGTCAACGGCTCGCGGGTCTTCCTGCCGTTCGGTCTGGATCCCAAGCGCACCCCGGTGATGGGCAGCTTCGGGGAGAACACCGCCGCGGCGGAGGCCACCTCCGCGTGGTACCAGCTGCCATTCACGGCGGGCGATCGCCCGGGCGACCGCCCCCTGGTGACGGTCGCCGCCGCCGGTGCGATCTGGTCCTACGACGAGGAGCGCAACTTCAACTACGGCCAGTCGCTCAAACTGCAGTGGGGTGTGCACCGGCCGGACGGCAGCTACCAGGCGCTGTCGGAGGTGCAGCCCATCGACGTGGTGCCGCAGAAAGCCTGGCGCAACCTGCGGTTCCCGCTGGAGTGGGCGCCGCCGGAGGCCAACGTGGCGCGCATCGTGGCCGACGACCCCAACCTGTCGGAGGGCCAGTGGTTCGGGTTCACCCCGCCGCGGGTGCCGGTGCTGGAAACCGCCCAGCAGTTCCTCGGCGCACAGACACCGGTGCTGATGGACATCGCGACTGCGGCCAACTTCCCCTGCCAGCGGCCCTTTGCCGAGCGGCTGGGTATCGCCGAGCTTCCGGAATACCGCATTCTGCCCAACTTCAAGCAGGTGGTGGTGTCGTCGAACCAGTGGCAGAGCGCCGACGACGGCGGTCCGTTCCTGTTCATCCAGGCGCTGCTGACGACGGCGACGATCCCCACCTACCTGCGTGACGACTGGTACCGGGACTGGGGTTCGATCGAGAGCTATCAACGGCTGGTGCCCGAGTCGCGGGCGCCCGCCGCGGTGGTCGACGCCGGCACCATGCGGGTGTTCGGGTGGACGCGGGTCGGCCCGATCAGGGCCCTCCCGTGAGCGGCACAAACGGCGGCGCCGTGACACTGACCGCGCCGCCCACGCGGGAGGGTGCCGGGGACGTCGCGATGGCGCGCTGGGTCGCGACGATCGCCGGCCTGCTCGGCTTCGTGTTGTCCATCGCCACCCCGCTGCTGCCGGTGGTGCAGACCACCGCCGAGCTGACCTGGCCGCAGCAGGGCCGGCTCGCCAATGTGACCGCGCCGCTGCTGTCGCAGGCGCCGGTGTCGCTGACCGCCACCATCCCGTGCGAGGTCATCCGCGGCATGCCGCCGTCGGGCGGCATGGTCCTGGGCACCGCGCCCGCCGAGGCCAAGGAGGCCGCGCTCAACGCGCTGTTCGTCAACGTCACCACGCGGCGGGTCGACATCACCGACCGCAACGTGGTGATCGCCAGCCTGCCACGCAGCCGGGTCGCAGGCCCCGATTGCGAGCGCATCGAGATCACCTCGTCGGAGGCGGGCACCTTCGCGACGTTCGTCGGGCTGACCAAGACCGACGGGACCGGCGGGCAGGAGCGCACCGGATTCGAGGATCCGAACCTGCGGCCCGCGATCGTGGGTGTGTTCACCGACCTGACCGGCCCGGCTCCCCCAGGCATGTCGTTCTCGGCCACCATCGACACCCGGTTCACCACCAAGCCGACCGCGCTGAAGCTCGCCGCGATACTGCTGGCAATCGCCTCGACGGTGATCGCGCTGCTGGCGTTGTGGCGGCTGGACCGGATGGACGGCAGACGGATGCGGCGGGTGATCCCGCGGCGCTGGCGCACGGTCACCGTCGTCGACGGCGCGGTGATCGCCGGATTCGTCGTCTGGTACGTCGCGGGAGCCAACTCCTCCGACGACGGCTACATCCTCGGTATGGCCAGGGTCGCCGACCACGCCGGCTACATGTCGAACTACTTCCGCTGGTTCGGCAGCCCCGAGGATCCGTTCGGCTGGTACTACAACCTGCTGGCGCTGATGACCCACGTCAGCGACGCCAGCATCTGGATGCGGCTGCCCGATATGGTCTGCGCGCTCGTGTGCTGGCTGCTGCTGTCCCGAGAGGTGCTGCCCCGGCTCGGCCCCGCGGTGGTGGCCAGCCGCCCCGCCCTCTGGGCGGCGGGCATGGTGCTGCTGGCGGCGTGGATGCCGTTCAACAACGGCCTGCGCCCCGAGGGGCAGATCGCCACCGGCGCACTGATCACCTACGTCCTCATCGAACGCGCCATCGGTTCGGGCCGGCTGACCCCGGCCGCGCTGGCGATCGTCACGGCCGCCTTCACGCTGGGCATCCAGCCGACCGGGTTGATCGCGGTGGCCGCCCTGGTGGCCGGTGGCCGCCCGATACTGCGGATCCTGGTCAGCCGGGGCCGCCACGGCGCCCACCCCGTCGGCCTGCTGCCCCTGCTCGCGCCGTTGCTGGCCGCGGGGACGGTCGTGCTGACCGTCGTATTCGCCGATCAGACCCTGGCGACGGTGCTGGAAGCGACAAGAATCCGCACCGCGATCGGGCCGAGCCAGGAGTGGTACACCGAGAACCTGCGCTACTACTACCTGATCCTGCAGACCGTGGACGGGTCGATCTCGCGCCGGTTCGGCTTCTTCATCACCGCGTTGAGCCTGTTCACGTCGATGTTCCTGATGCTGAGGCGCAAACGCGTGCCCGGGGTGGCGCGGGGTCCCGCGTGGCGGCTGATGGGCATCATCTTCGCGACCATCTTCTTCCTGATGTTCACCCCGACCAAGTGGGTGCACCACTTCGGGTTGTTCGCCGCGGTGGGTGCGGCGATGGCCGCGCTGGCGACGGTGCTGGTGTCACCCGCGGTGCTGCGCTGGTCGCGCAACCGGTTCGCGTTCCTGTCCGCGGTGCTGTTCACGATGGCGTTGTGCTGGGCGTCGACCAACGGCTGGTGGTACGTCTCGACCTTCGGTGTGCCCTTCAACAACGACGTGCCCGCGATCGGCGGGATCTCGGTCAGCACGATGTTCTTCGCGTTGTTCGCCCTCACCGCGATGTACGCGTTGTGGCTGCACTTCGCGCCGCGGGACCGCGGCGAGGGCAGGGTGGCCCGCCTGCTGACCGCCGCACCGATCCCGGTCGCCGCCGGGTTCATGGTGCTGGTGTTCATCGCATCGATGCTCATCGGCGCCGTGCGCCAATATCCGACGTACTCCAACGCGTGGGCCAACCTGCGGGCCTTCACCGGCGGCTGCGGCATGGCCGACGACGTCCTCGTCGAACCCGACCCCAACGAAGGATTCCTGACGGCCCTGCCCGGCGATTACGGCCCGCTGGGCCCGCTGGGCGGCACCGACCCGGTCGGCTTCACCCCCAACGGGGTGCCGAATCACATTGTCGCCGAGTCGATTCGGCTGAACAATCCGAAACCGGGGACCGACTACGACTGGGACCAGCCCGAGAAGCGCGACGAGCCCGGCATCAACGGCTCGACGGTGCCGCTGCCCTACGGCCTCGACCCGGCGCGGGTGCCGGTGGCGGGCAGCTACGTGGAAGGTCCGCAGCAGCAGAGCAAGCTGGCGTCGGCGTGGTATCCGCTGTCGCCGCCCGACGACGCGCACCCCCTCGTCGTCGTCACCGCCGCGGGCACCATCACCGGCAACAGCGTGGCCGAGGGCCGCACCGAGGCGCAGACCGTCGAGCTGGAGTACGCCCGAACGCGCCCGGACGGCGCACCCGCGCCCGCCGGCCGGCTGGTGCCCTACGACGTCGGCATCACCCCGTCGTGGCGCAACCTGCGGTTCGACCGGGCCCAGATGCCCGCCGACACCGCGTTCGTGCGGGTGATCGCCGACGACCGGTCCCTCTCGCAGGGCGACTGGGTCGCGGTGACGCCGCCGCGGGTCCCCGAACTGCGCTCGGTGCAGGAATACGTGGGCTCCGAGGCGCCGGTGATGATGGACTGGGCCGTCGGGCTGGTGTTCCCGTGCCAGCGGCCGATGCTGCACGCCAACGGGGTGACCGAGATACCGCGGTTCCGGATCAGCCCCGACTACTACGCCAAACTGCAGAGCACCGACACCTGGCAGGACGGTATGAACGGCGGCCTGCTCGGCATCAGCGACCTGCTGCTGCGCGCCCATGTGATGGCCACCTACCTGTCCCGCGACTGGGGGCAGGACTGGGGTTCGCTGCGCCGGTTCGACACCATCGTCGACGCGCAGCCCGCGCAGATCGAGACCGGCACCGCGACCCGCTCGGGGCTGTGGAAGCCCGGTGAGATCCGTATCGAGCCCTAGCTCACGACCCGGACCACCCGGAACGCCGTGACGCCAGGATCGACCGCCCCGCGCACGTAGCCGCCGTGGGCGGTGGTGGCCCGGTAGAAGTCGATCAGCTCGGCGGTGATGACCTCGCCGGGCAGCACGTTGGGGATGCCCGGCGGATACGCGGCGAGCGTGTCGGCGCTGACGCGGCCGGCCGCCTCGGCCGCCGCAACCTCCTCTACCGCGGAGAAGAACGCCCGGCGCACCGTCATCCGGCTCTTTCCCGGCGCGGGCATCTGCAGGGTGGCCCCGTCGACCGATGTGTCCCCGGCGCCGTCGGCTTCCGGCAGTGCGTGCAGGGCGGCGTCGATCCTGTCGACATCGGGGACGGTTCCCGCGCCGACCACCATCACGATCGCCGACCCGGTCGCGACTTCGATGTAGATCCGGTGCTCATCCATCAGCACAGCCCTGGCCCGATACCCGCTGATGCCGCCCGCGGCAGTGTCGATCGCGATACGCAGCGGATCGACACCGACGACGTCGGGGAACCGCGCGAAGTCGTCGCTGGCGACCCGGAACCGCCCGCCCGCCCGGATCCGGGCCCTGACCTCGTCGGCGGCGGCCACCGACTGCCCGATCCGGCCGGGGTCGGTGGCCAGGCTGCGCCGGGCCAGGTCGAGCGAGGCCAGCAGGATGCCGCTGCACGACGTCGACTGCACCGTGTGCAGCCCACGTCGCACCATCGGCTCCAGGGCCGCCGCGTACGGTCCGGTGCCCAGGTGCAACATCGCCGCCTGGGTGAGGCTGCCGCCCAGTTTGTGGGTGCTGGATCCGACCAGGTCCGCGCCCTGGGACAGCGCGTTGGGCGGCAGCCCCGGATGGAAGCCGAAGTGGGCGCCCCAGGCTTCGTCGACGACCAGCGGCACACCGTGGTCGTGTGCGACCTCCGCCAGGGCGGCGACGTCGCTGACGGCACCGAAGTAGCTGGGCGAGACGACATGGACGCCCGCCGCATCCGGGCTGGCGTCCAGGGCGGCGGTCAGGTCGGCCGCGGTCACCCCATGGGAGATGCCCAGCCCCACGTCGACGGACGGGTGCACGAACGCGGCTTGCAGGCCCGAGAGCACCAGCGCATCCACGACGCTGGAGTGCACGCTGCGCTGCACCACCAGCGTCGTGCCGAGCTGGCGGACGACCATGACCGCGAGGTGGTTGGCCTGGGATCCGCCGTTGGTCAGGAACCAGGTCCGCGACGCGCCCCACGCGCGGGCGGCCAGATCCTGCGCCTGGGTCAGCGGGGTGGGTTCGGGGCCCACGTCGACGCCCTCGATCATCGGTGGCACATCGAGCTGCAGCACCCGATCCCCGAACCATTCCGCGACCGAGGGATGCCGGCGCGGATCGCCTGCGTGTCCCGGCACGTGCAGGCGCAGCCAGGGCGCCTCGCCATAGGCGCGCATCGCCTCGGCATAGGGCGCCCGGTGCTGGTCATCCTGGTGAATCACGAGGTCCCCGGTCTGCGGTCCCGTATCGGACAGGTGAAGGCGCTGACAATATCGCATCACTCTTGTCCAAATAGACAATCCAGCGGCGTGCACGGTCGTAGCCTCACCACAGCCCCATCGGCTGAGCCCAAGGAGGAGCCGTGGCATCTCTGAAAGAACAGGCATTACGCCGCAAGCCGGCACAGGAGATGGAGGCCGAGACCGGCGCCGACACCGGACGCAGTGAGCTCAAACGGTCCGTCGGACTGCTGGGCCTTTCGGCGATCGGCATCGGCGGCACGATCGGCACGGGCATCTTCTTCATCCTCAGCCAGGCCGTACCGATCGCCGGGCCCGCGGTGGTCCTGTCGTTCGCGCTCGCCGCGGTCGTGGCCGGCCTGACCGCCGTCTGTTACGCCGAGCTCGCGGGCGCGGTCCCGGTGGCGGGTTCGTCGTACTCCTACGCGTACGTCACGCTCGGCGAGGCGGTCGCGGTCGGCGTCGGGGCGTGCCTGCTACTGGAATGGGGCGTGGCCGGCGCGGCCACCGCCGTCGGCTGGTCGCAGTACGTCAACGAGTTCTTGAACAACGTGTTCGGCTTCCAGCTGCCCGAGGCGCTGTCCAACGCACCCGAAGAGGGCGGCGTCGTCAACCTGCCCGCCATCCTGCTCATCGTCATGTGCGCCCTGCTGCTGATCCGCGGCGTCAGCGAATCGACGAAGACCAACGCGATCATGGTGGCGATCAAGATCGCCGTGCTGATCATGTTCGTCGTCATCGGCGCACAGGGCTTCGACTCGGCCAACCTCGAGCCGTTTGCCCCGTTCGGCGCCGCGGGTGTCACCACCGCCGCAGGCATCATCTTCTTCAGCTTCATCGGCCTCGACGGTGTCGCCGCCGCCGGTGAGGAGGCCAAGAACCCACACCGCAACCTGCCCCTGGCGATCATGATCTCGCTGATCGTGGTGACGACGATGTACGTGCTGGTGGCCCTGGTCGGTGTCGCCGCCCAGCCGGTGTCGGGATTCGAGGGTCAGGAAGCCGGGCTGGCCAAGATCCTGGAGAACGTCACCGGGTCGAACGTCTGGGGCACGGTGCTGGCAGCAGGCGCGATCATCTCGATCTTCAGCGTCACGCTGGTGTCGATCTACGGCCAGACCCGCATCCTGTTCGCGATGTCGCGCGACGGAATGATCCCGCCCGTCTTCCACCGGGTGAACCCGCGAACACTGAGCCCGGTGCACAACACCGTCATCGTCGCGGTGGTCATCTCCCTGCTGGCGGGCTTCATCCCGATCAACTTCCTGGCCGAGATGACCAGCGTCGGCACCCTCGTCGCCTTCGTCACCGTCTCCATCGGCGTCATCGTGCTGCGGCGCACCGCGCCGGACCTGCCCCGCAGCTTCAAGGTCCCGCTCTATCCGATCACGCCGATCCTGTCGATCGCGGGTGCGGTGTGGATCATCACCAGCCTGCGGGTGATCACCCTGTACGTGTTCGTGGTCTGGATCGCGGTCGCGTTCCTCTGGTATCTCCTCTACGCCAGGAAGCACTCGAACCTGGGCTTGCACCGGCACGTCGGCCTGGCCGGCGACAACCCGGCGGGCCCGCAGGACAGCCGGCCATGACCATCGTCGTCGGCTACCCCGCAAACCGGCGCGGCCGCGGTGTGATGAACCTGGCCGCGATGCTGGCCCGGTCCAGCGGCGAGGACCTCCTGATATGCGCAGTCATCCCCGCGCCGTGGATGCCCGGCATGTCCCGCGCGGACGAGGGCTACCGAAGCTACGTCGACGAGGTGGCAAGCGGTGCACTGGCGCAGGCCAAGTCGGAGCTGCCCGCCGACGTTTCCGCGCAGTACACCACCGTCAACGCCCGGTCCGTCCCCACCGGCGTGATCCAGGCCGCCGAGGAGCACGGCGCCACGATGATCGCCGTCGGATCGTCCAAGGGCGGCCACTTCGGCCAGATCACACTGAGCAGCGTCGCCGATCGGCTGCTGCACAGCTCTCCGGTGCCGGTCGCGCTCGCGGGCCGCGGTTTCCGGACCGCGGGTGACGGCAAGGTCGCCAGGGTGACAGTCGCCTACACGGGCACCGGACAGAGCGAGGACCTGCTGCGGGCGGGTGTGGTGGTGGCGGGCCGGCTGGGTGCCAAAATCCGGTTGGCTTCGTTCGCGGTCCAGCACGCGCCCCCCGACACCGCGTTCTTTCACGCCGAGACGGCCGCGGTGGCGGCCGAATGGTCCGAGACCATCCGGGCTGCCGCGCACCGGGATCTGGCGACCGACGCCGCGGCGCGCGAGGCGATCGGCGAGAACCCCGAGGTGGTCATCGGACACGGCCATGACTGGGAGGTGGCACTCTGCGACGTCGACTGGCGCGACGGCGACCTGCTGATGATCGGATCGAGCGAGTCGGGGCCGGTGTCGCGGGTCTTCCTCGGGTCACGCGCCAGCAAGATCGTTCGCCATGCGCCCGTGCCGGTCGTGATCATGCCGAGGGGGGCGGCGGAGGAATTGGCAGCGCAGGAGTCGGCCGGCGAGACCTAGCCTAGGAGCGCTGCGACGGACCGTACTGGGCGTTGCTGTTGGTGATCGACTCGTGGCAGTCCGCCCGGCTCTGCTGCGTCTGGTCGGTGCAGACCCGCACCTGGGCCTCGGTTTCGGGATCGTAGACCGGCTCGCCGGGGCCCGGCGTCGACGTGGGCGAGGGGACGTCGCCCGCATACAGCGACCACACCTCGTCGTTGACTGCGGGCAGGCGCGCGCAGTACGCCTGCGCACCGCTCGTCGTCACACCGGCCGAGCCCAGCGGGGCGCAGTCCGCCCCGATCATCACGACGGGCACCGTCGGCGCCGACGCGGCCGGCGCCGCCTCGGCCGCGCCTTCCTTGGGGTGGTCGCGGGGGTGGTCGCGTCCCCACACCAGGGCGACCAGACCGACGGCGATGAGCACGGTCGCCGCCAGCGCCCCGAGCGCGATGAGCCTGCCCCGGCCCGACGGCGAGTCGGGTTTGGCGTGTCGCGGGCCCGAGGTCACGACCGCGGGAGCCGGTGTGGCGGCCAGCGCCGCCATGGTGTCCTCGGCGACGCCGTCCTCGTCGGCGATGCCCGCCAGCCGGAGCGCAAGCGCCTTGGCGAAGTCGCTGCACCGGTCGTAGCGGTCCTTGGGCGATTTGGCCAGCGCCTTGTCGAAGGCTGGCCCAAGCCCGGACAGGTCGGGTCTGCGGCCCGCGATCGGCGGCGGATCGGCGGTGAGGTGCTGGCTGATCACCACCGCCGGGTTGGAATGCTGGAACGGCGGGGTGCCGGTGAGCAGGTGAAACGCCGTCGACGCCAGGGCGTACTGGTCGGCCCTGCCGTCCATCTCCTCACCCTTGAGCTGTTCGGGCGCCGCATAGGCGACGGTGCCGACGGTCATGTTGGTGCCGGTGAGGTTGTTGGCCTGCCCGATCCGCCTTGCGATCCCGAAGTCGGCGAGCATGATCCGCTGCTCAGCCGATTCGCTGTCGGACAACAGGATGTTGGCAGGCTTGATGTCGCGGTGCAGCAGACCCTTCTGGTGGGCGTAGTCCAGCGCATCGGCGACGGCGGTGATGATCCGGACCACCTCGTCGGGCGGCATCCCGTGCGGATACCGATCGGCCAGCAGGTGCGCGGCGTCGGTCCCCGCCACGTAGTCCATCGCGATCCACAGCTGGCCCTCGAACTCCCCACGGTCGTGGATCTCCACGATGTGCGGATGCCACAGGGTCGCGACCACCTCGGCCTCGAGGTTGAACCGGACCCGGTACTCCTCGTCACAGCACACCGAATGCGAGAGCACCTTGAGGGCCTCTTTGCGTGGCAGCCGGGGATGCTGGGCGAGGTATACCTCACCCATTCCTCCTGCGCCCAGGGTCCGCAGGATCGTGTAACCGGCGAATGCCTGGCTGCCTACCAACGGCATCTGGGCATCCTACAATCGACGGCCCCACGGGTCAGGGTGAGGCGTAGACCACCTGAGTACCCAGCAGGATGTCCTGGAGCGACCGCCGGTGGCGATCGACGGCGACCCAGGCCAGTCCTACGGGCACCAGCACGCAGGCCACGGCGCGCAGCAGCGCGACCGTCGGCCGTAGCTTGCCGCCGCGCCGCCCGGCGACCCGCAGGCCCATCACCACCGCGCCCGCGGTGCAGCCCGACACCGCCCAGCAGCCGGCCAGGTACAGCACCGAGACGGCCATTCCCACCGCGGTGGAGAAGACGAGGTTGAGCGCCGGGAAGCGGAACGACGCCGGGTTGAACATCAGCGTCATCACGACCAGGCCGAGGTAGAGCGCCGCGATGACCACGCTCACCACGAGCAGATCGATGAATGCGGCCACGCCCCTGCTGACGATGCCAGCCCTGCGCGGGGTGCTCAACGAGGTTCCCGCTCCCGGCCCAGCAGCCGGTCGACGAAGCCCGAGACGGCGGCGTCGGCGCGTTCGCCCTGGGTGCGGACGTCGGTCATCACCTCGGCGGTGACGGTCCCGCTGGATTCGCGGATGATCGCGGGCAGGTCCACCTCGTCGATGACCTCGTTCGTCAGCCCGACCAGGTCCACCTGCCTGCGCACCAGCTCGGTGAGGTCGATCTCGTCGAGCACCCGCTCGACGACGGCCACCGCCAGGCCGGTCACCAGGACACCGACCGGTTCGGCCGCCAGGGCGATGACCTGCTCGCCGCGGGCGTTGAGTTCGGCGCGGCCGCGCGCCAGCCGCGGCCCGAGGACGGGAAGCTGCTCGCAGGCGCGGTAGACCCCCACGGCGCCACCGACCGCGGTGGCCGCGATCCCCGCCGCGAGAGTCACCGCGGGGTGCTTGAGCAGATCGCCGGCGCCGGTCACCGATTAGATCGGGATCAGGCCGTGTTTGCGCTGCACGCGACTGATCTGCTTGTCGCGCAACAGGTGCAGCCCCTTACGCAGCTGCAGGCGCGTCTCGTGGGGCTGGATCACCGCGTCGATGAAGCCCCGCTCGGCGGCGATGTAGGGGATCGCCATGTTGAGGTTGTAACCCTCGATGAACTGGGCGCGGATCGTCTGCACCTCGGGTGCGGTGGGGTCGGGGAAGCGCTTGACCAGGAGCTGAGCGGCGCCCTCCGCGCCGATCACCGCGATGCGGGCCGTCGGCCACGCGAAGTTCAGGTCCGCGGTCAGCTGCTTGGAACCCATCACCGCGTAGGCGCCGCCGTAGGACTTGCGGATGGTGATGGTGACCTTCGGCACGTCGGCCTCGACCACCGCGTACAGGAACCGCCCGCCGCGCTTGATGATTCCGTTCTTCTCCTGCTCGACGCCGGGCAGGAAGCCGGGGGTGTCGACGACGAACACCAGCGGAATGTTGAACGAGTCGCAGAACCGGATGAACCGGGCCGCCTTGTCGGAGGCCTCGTTGTCGATCGCCCCCGACATATGCATCGGCTGGTTGGCCACCACCCCCACCGGACGCCCGTCGACCCTGGCGTAACCGGTCACGATGGACTGCCCCGCCTGGGCGGCGACATCGAGGAAATCGCCATCGTCGAAGATGCGCAGCAGGATCTCGTGGATGTCGTAGGCCATGTTGTCGCTGTCGGGCACGAGCGAGTCGAGCTCGAGGTCGTGCGGCGTGACCTCGGGTTCGAGCCCGGGATTGACGATCGGCGCCTCGTCAAAGGTGTTGGCGGGCAAGAACTCCAGGAAGTCACGCACATACTGGAACGCGTCGGCCTCGGAGTCGACCACCTGATGGATGTTGCCGTACTTGGCCTGATAGTCGGCGCCGCCGAGTTCGTCGAGGGTAACCTCCTCGCCGGTCACGTCCTTGATGACGTCAGGGCCGGTCACGAACATGTAGCCCTGATCGCGCACGGCGACCACCAGATCCGTCTGGATCGGCGAATAGACCGCTCCCCCAGCGCATTTCCCGAGGATGATGGAGATCTGGGGCACCAGGCCGGACAGCAGTTCATGTCTGCGGCCCAACTCGGCGTACCAGGCCAGCGACGTCACCGCGTCCTGGATCCGCGCGCCGCCCGAGTCGTTGATGCCGATGATCGGGCAGCCGACCATGGCCACCCATTCCATCAGCCTGGCCACCTTGCGGCCGAACATCTCGCCCACCGAACCGCCGAACACCGTCTGGTCGTGGCTGAACACACCGACCGGGCGGCCGTTGATGGTGCCGTGTCCGGTCACCACCCCGTCGCCGAACAACGCGTTGGGGTCACCTGGCGTGCGGGCCAGTGCCCCGATCTCCAGGAAACTGCCCGGATCGAGCAGGGCGTGAATCCTGGCCCGTGCGGACGGGATGCCCTTCTTGTCGCGTTTGGCGGCGGCCTTCTCACCGCCGGGATCGGCGGCCAGTTCGAGTTTCTCGCGCAGCTCCGCGAGCCGCTCCGCGGTGGTGGGGGCCGCAGCGGGTCCGGTTTCGGTCACGTGGCCTGCTATCCCTTCTGGTTCGCCTCGACACGGTTGATGGCTTCGCTCTCGATCCGATTTATCGCTTCGCTCTCGATCCGATTTATCGCTTCGCTCAGGTGCGCGCCGACCTTGGCGATGTACGGCTCGTCGATGGCCTGGATGTGCTCGCCGCCGATGTGCACGACCTCCAGGTCGGAGGCGAACTCACCCCAGCCGCCGTCGGGTTTGCGGATCGCGTAGCGGGGCTCGAACACGATCGCGTCGTCGTGGTAGCGGTCGGCCATGTACAGCGTGACGTGCCCGTCGTACGGCGTGATCACGGCGGTCTCCAGTGCTCGCTGGTCCAGGTAGGAAGTGCGCTGGTGTTCGATGATGCCACCAGGGATCTGCACTCCGCTCTCCTTGACCACGTCGAGGACGAACTTCACCTGTCCCTCGTCGTCGAGTTCCTCGAGCTGCTCGTAGGGGATCTCCGGGATCTGGACGTTGAACGTCCGCTCGGCGAACCGGGCGTAGCGGTCCCAGCGCGCCCTGGTCTCCTCCTGGGTCTGCGGCACCTCCTCGCCGGCCCGCACGGTGTCGATCAGGCCGACGAACTCGACGTCGCAGCCCTGCTGTTTGAGGCCGAGCGCGCAGGCGTAGGCCAGCGCCCCGCCCAGCGACCAGCCGGCCAGGATGTACGGTCCGTCGCCCTGGATCGCGCGCAGTTTGGGCACGTACTCGGCGGCGCGCTCCTCGATGGAGCCCTCCACCCGTTCGAAGCCGTACATCGGGGTGTCGGCAGGCAGGCGTTTGAGCAGCGGCTCGTAGACCACCGTCGAACCACCCGCGGCGTGGAACACGAACACCGGAACCTTCGACGATCCCTCGGGCCTCGCGCGAAGCGTGCGCACGACGCCGTCGAGTTCACCGGCCTCCAGGAACTCCCGCACGGTGGTGGAGAGCTCCTCGATGGTCTTCGCCTTGGTGACGTCGGCCGCGGTGACGGTGCCTTCGACGCGTTCGGAGAGGCGCTGCGCCATCTTTTCCGCGGCGTCGTCGGCGACCTTCGGCAGCTCGTTGAAGATCCCGCCGGGTGACTTGCCGGTGACGATGGCCCAGGTGGCGAACGTCACCCGCTCCGCGGCGTCGCGCGGGGGCACGTCGGCGCCCAGCGCCTCGGTCACGGCCTCCTGGGTGAGCACCTTGGCGGCCGCCGCCGCGGCGGTCTGCGCACCTGGCGCCGACGGGCCGGAGGGGCCAGAAGGGCCAGAAGGGTTAATCGGGGGCGGCGGGATGTTCACCGCGGCGGGGCCGGCCGGGTTGGTCGGCGGGGGCGGGATGGGCGCGCCAGCCGTGGGGACCTCGTCCTCGGGAGAGGCGATGGGGTGGCCGGCCTCGGCCAGCTTGGCCTCGAGCTCGGCGACGGTGGTCGCCCCGCCCATCAGCTCGGCCTGCGCGGCGGCGATCTCCTCGGCGCTCTGCCCCTTCTGGGATTCGGCGAGCTGGTCGACCTCGTCGCGGTGCTCGATCGCGTACTCGATGAGCTTCTCGACGGCGTAAAGGTTGGCGTCGCGGACCGCGGTCAGCTGGATCGGCGGCAGGTCGAAGTCGTATTCGACGCGGTTCTTGATCCGCACCGCCATCAGCGAGTCCAGACCCAGCTCGATCAGCGGCACCTCCCACGGCAGGTCCTCGGGTTCGTAACCCATCGCGCCGCCGACGATGGCAGCGAGCCGCTCGTGCACCGTCTCACCGGAGCCCGGCGACCATTTCGCAAATCCCGCACCGAGATTCGCGCCCTGGGCGAGGTTGTCCTCGAGTATCGCCTCAGCCGCGGCGGCGCCTTCCTGCGCTTCGGGCACGGTCGCGGCGACCGGAGTATCGGTGACGGCGTAGGCAGCCCCGAGCGCCTTCGGCAGCGTCGCGGCCGCACCGGTGCGGCTGATGAAGGCGTCGTAGACCAGCGTGAACGACTCGGCCCCGTCAGTGGAGCGGGCGTGCACCTGCACCGCCGCCCCGCCGGGGTGCCGGGTCAGCGTCGTCACCAGCCGCGACCCGTCGCCCGGTACCGCGCGCTGCTCGAAGGCCGTCAGCTTGGCATCCGGAAGAACTTGCGCCGCAGCGGATTTCACCAGCGCGGCCAAGGTCGTGGAATCCACCGCTGCGCGCGGCGAGTACTCCCAGACGTGCCGACCGTCGGGGGTGGCCACGTGGTTGCCCGGCATCATCACCGAGCTGTCGCCGGTGAAATGCGCCTCCAGCCAATGGGGTTTGCGCTTGAACCGGGTCGGCGGGATGTTGGCGTACCAGGATCCGGTGTCGGCTCCGGTGTCAGTCCCCCGCGGGAACAATGTCCGGAAGTCCAGGTCATGGCCGTAGACGAACAGCTGCGCGTAGGTCGCGGTCATCGAGTCGACCTCGTCCTGTTTGCGGGCCAGGGTCGCGATCAGCTGCGCATCGTGCAGGCCTGCGCTGGCCGTGGTCAGACCGACCTGCATGAGCGCCACCGGATTCGGGGCCAGCTCAAGGAAGGTGGTGTGGCCGTTGTCGACCGCGTTGCGGACGCCCTGGGTGAAGTAGACGCTGTGGCGCAGCCCCTTCTTCCAGTAGTCCACGTCGTGGATGGGCTCGCCGCCGGGCCTGATGTAGCCGCCCTCGTGCACCGTCGAGAAGTACCCGACCGACAGCGGATGCGCCTCGATGCCCTGCAGTTCTGCGGACAACTCGCCCAGCAGCGGGTCCATCTGGGTGGTGTGGCTGGCACCCTTGGTCTGGAACTTGCGGGCGAACTTGCCCTCGGCTTCGGCCCTGGCGATGATCGCGTCGACCTGCTCGGGGGGCCCGCCGATCACGGTCTGGGTCGGTGCGGCGTAGACGCACACCTCCAGATCCGGGAAGTCGGAGAAGACGGTCTTGATCTCCTCCGGCGAGTACTCGACCAGCGCCATCAGCCGGATGTACTCGCCGAACAGCATGGCCTCGCCCTCGCCCATCAGGTGGCTGCGCGAGCAGATGGTGCGGGTGGCGTCGGCCAGCGACAGCCCGCCGGCGAAGTAGGCCGCCGCCGCCTCGCCGAGCGACTGCCCCACCACCGCAGCGGGTTTCGCACCGTGCGCCTTGAGCAGCTCGCCGAGTGCGATCTGGATCGCGAAGATGGTGACCTGGGTGGTCTCGATGCCGTAGTCCTGCGAGTCGTCCAGGATCAGCTCGACCACCGAGTAGCCCAGCTCGTCCTGCACCAGCGCGTCGACGTTGTTGATCCACTGCGCGAACGTGTCGTCGCGCAGATAGAGGCTCTTGCCCATCTTGCGGTGCTGGGCGCCGAATCCGGCAAGCACCCAGATTGGGCCGTTGGTCACCGGGCCGTCGGCCGAGTAGACCGCGGGGCTCTGCTTGCCGTCGGCCAGCGCACGCAGACCCTTGACGGCCTCGTCGTGGTCACGGGCCATCACCACCGCACGCGACCGGCCGTGGTTGCGCCGCGACAGGGCGCGCCCCACCGACTCCAGTGACGACGCCCTGCCCTCCGCACCGTCCAGCCAGTCGGCCAGCTCGGCCGCGGCGGTGCGCTTACGCGAGGTGAGGAATCCCGAAACGGCAAGCGGAACAATCGGTTTGACCGGCTCCTCGGCTTCGGCGGCGGCCAGCTGTTCGCGGGCGACCTCGAGCAGGCGCAGCGCCTCGTCGGTCAGGCCCGGCAGCTCGTGATCGTCCTCGGAATACTCGCGATACTCGGGGTATTCGTCGGCCTCGAAGTCGAAACTGCCTGCCGCCGGCACCTCTTCGGCGGCGGGCTGGTCCGGCTCTGGTTCCGAAACCGGCTCGGGCTCAACAAGGTCGGCGGGCAGCACCTCGCGGACCACGATGTGGGCATTGGCGCCGCCGAATCCGAAACCGGAAACACCCGCAAGCTTGTGTCCGCTGTAGCGGGGCCACTCGGCGACGGCGTCGTTGACCTTGAGGTGTTCCTTGTCGAAGTCGATGTACGGGTTGGGCCCCGCGTAGTTGATCGACGGGGGCAGTTTGTCGTGCTGGATCGCCAACACGATCTTGGCCAGGCTGGCCGCGCCCGCCGCCGACTCCAGGTGTCCCACATTCGATTTCACCGCACCGAGCAGAGCAGGCCGGTCTGCGGAGCGGCCCCTGCCGACGACCCGGCCGAGTCCGTCGGCCTCGATCGGGTCGCCGAGGATGGTCCCGGTGCCGTGCGCCTCGATGTAGTCGACGGTGCGCGGGTCGACGCCCGCGTCCTTGTAGGCCTTGCGCAGCACCTCGGCCTGGGCGTCGGGGTTGGGTGCCAGCAGGCCGTTGGAGCGGCCGTCGTGGTTGACCGCGGATCCGGCGATGACCGCGAGGATCTCGTCGCCGTCCCGGCGGGCGTCGGCGACGCGTTTGAGCACCAGCATGCCGCCGCCCTCGGAGCGCGCGTAGCCGTCGGCATCGGCCGAGAAGGATTTGATCCGGCCGTCGGGGGCCAGCACGCCGCCGACCTCGTCGAAGCCGATGGTGACCATCGGGGTGATGAGCGCGTTCACGCCGCCCGCGACCACCACGTCGGCTTCCCCGGCGCGCAGCGCCTTCACGCCCTCGTGCACCGCCACCAGCGAGCTCGAGCAGGCGGTGTCGATGGCCATCGACGGACCGCGGAAGTCGTAGAAGTAGGACACCCGGTTGGCGATGATCGAGCTGGCCGTTCCGGTGATCGCGTACGGGTGGGCGACCGTCGGATCCGAGACGGACAGGAAGCTGTAGTCGTTGGTGGACGACCCGACGAACACCCCGACCGGCGTTCCGCGCAGACTCGACGCCGGGATGCGGGCGTGCTCCAGCGCCTCCCAGGTCAGCTCCAGCGCCATCCGCTGCTGCGGATCGACGTTGTCGGCCTCCATCTTCGACAGCGCGAAGAACTCGGCGTCGAAACCCTTGATGTCGGACAGATACCCGCCGCGGGTGCGCGCCTTGGCGACCCGTTCGGCGATGCGCGGCTCGTCGAGGAACTCCGACCAGCGGCCCTCGGGCAGGTCGGTGATCGCGTCGCGGCCCTCGAGCAGCGCGGCCCACATCTCGTCGGGGGTGTTCATATCGCCGGGGAACCGGGTGGCCAGGCCGACGACGGCGATGTCGGCCGCATTCGGGTCGGTCCGGCTCCAGTCCTCGCCGTCGCCGGAGTCGTCGGTCTCCGGTTCGCCCTCGATGATGACGGTGGCCAGCGATTCGATGGTCGGGTGGCGGAACGCCACGGTCGCCGTCAGCGTGACGCCGGTGAGGTCCTCGATGTCGCTGGCCATCGCCACCGCGTCGCGCGAGGAGAGCCCGAGTTCGACCATCGGCGTCGAATCGTTGATCGCCTCGGCCGACTGGCCGGTGGCGTTGGCGATCCAGTTGCGCAACCAGTCCCGCATGTCGGCGACCGTCATGTCGGTGCGCACCTCGGGACGTTGGGCGACCAGCCGCGTCGGCGGCAGATCGTCCCGTTCCGGCTGCGAATCATTTTGTGTATCAGACATTTTCACATCCACTTTCACCGCCGCCCGCGGATGGCACACGGTCCATCGCGGCGGCCGGTCGTCAGCCGTCAGTCCGTCTGGTCGGGGAAGGCGTTCGCCACCTTGCCGCTGCGCAGGCTGCCGTCGAGGTAGGCCGAGCGGCAGGCGCGCCTGCCGATCTTGCCGCTGGAGGTCCTCGGGATCGCACCCGCCGGGGTGAGCAGCACGTCGCGGACGGTGACGCCGTGGCGCACCGCGACCGCCGCGCGGATGTCGTCGGTGATCGGTGCGACGTCGAGTTTGTGCGCGCCGGGCGCGCGTTCGGCGACGATCACCAGCTGCTCGGAGGTGTCGTCGGGGTCGCGCTTGAGACCCGCGTGCGCGTTGTCGAAGACCTCGTCGGGCAGCTGGTTGGCCGGCACCGAGAACGCCGCGACGTAGCCGGTGCGCAGGGCCTTGCTCGCCTCCTGCGCCGAGTACTCCAGATCCTGCGGATAGTGGTTGCGGCCGTCGATGATAACCAGGTCCTTCACCCGGCCGGTGATGTAGAGCTCACCGCCGTGGAAGGCCCCGTAGTCGCCGGTGCGCACCCAGCTGGCGTCGTCGGACGCGCCCTCGGCGTGCGATGGGCTGGTGCGCGATTTGAGGGTGTTCTGAAAGGTCTCGCGGGTCTCCTCGGGCTTCGCCCAGTACCCGGTGCCCATGTTCTGCCCGCTGATCCAGATCTCACCGATCTGGCCGTCGGTCAGCTCGGTGGCGCTCTCGGCGTCGACGATGACGGCCCACTCGGCGACACCGATCTTGCCCGCCGAGGCCTGCGGGACGGCCTTGGGGGAATCGTCGGGCACCTGGATGAAGCGGTGCTCGTTGAGGGCGTCGCGGTCCACCGAGATGATGGTCGGTGGATCGCCCGCGGGGGTGGTGGACACGAACAGCGTGGCCTCGGCCAGACCGTAGGACGGCTTGATGGCCTGCGGCTGGAAGCCGAACGGTGCGAAGGCCTCGTTGAACCGCCGCACGGTGGCCGACGAGATGGGCTCGCTGCCGTTGAGGACGGACTTCACGTTGGACAGATCCAGCGGCTCCTCGCCGTCGCGCGGCACACCGCGGGCCGCGGCGTGGTCGAACGCGAAGTTCGGGGCGACGGAGATGACGCCGCCCGTGTCGCCGGGTTTGCGGGCCATCTCGCGGATCCAGCGGCCGGGCCTGCGGACGAACGCGGCGGGCGTCATGAACGTCACGTAGTGCCCGATCATCGGCGAGACCATGATCGTGACCAGACCCATGTCGTGGAAGAACGGCAGCCACGAGACGCCCCGGTCCCCCTCTTCGCCTTCCAGCGCCTCGATGACCTGAACCACATTGGTGGCCAGGTTCAGGTGGGTGATCTGGACGCCGGTCGGGATGCGCGTCGAACCCGAGGTGTACTGCAGGTAGGCGATGGTCTCTTTGTCGACGTCCACCGGCTGCCAGGTGGCACCGACCTCGTCGGGCACCGCGTCGACGGCGATGACGCGCGGACGGTCCTTGGCCGGGCGGCTGCGGAAGAATTTGCGCACCCCCTCGGCGGACTCGGTGGTGGTCAGGATCGCGGTCGGGTGGCAGTTGTCCAGCACGGCGTGCAGGCGGCCGACGTGGCCGGGTTCGGCCGGGTCGAACAGCGGGACGGCGATCCGGCCCGCATAGAGGGTGCCGAAGAACGCCACCAGGTATTCCAGGTTCTGCGGGCAGAGGATCGCCACCCGGTCGCCCGGCGCGGTGACCTGCTGCAGCCGGGCGCCGATGGCGCGGTTGCGGGCGCTGAAGTCGGCCCAGTTGAGGTCGCGGGCCACGCCGTCGCGCTCGGTCGAGAAGTCCAGGAAGCGGTAGGCGAGCTTGTCGCCGCGCACCTTGGCCCACCGCTCGATGTGCTTGACCAGGCTGCCATTGTCGGGGAAGGTGATACGCCCGTTCTTGATGAACGGGTTGTGGAACGGCATCTCAATCTCCTGTCACAGCCGCACTTCGTCGCGAAGCGTCCTCACACGTGACCGACCGGACACCACAGTCTTGACCTTTGGTGAAACGTGCCTCCGGTAAACATGCGAAGCCAAACCCCGAAGATCGTACCGGGGCGCCGCCGTTCACCACCGCTTCCACGGTTCGAGTCAGGCGCCGGTCGTCACTCTTAGTTTTTTCTTAATGTTAGGCGACCTCAAGTCGCCAGCCAAATCGGGTGCGCGGCCCGACTTGTTCATCCGTGCTCGGGATGTGGAGCGTTGTCGATGATGTTCTGCGTCCACCCCAGTGTCCACTGCGTGGCGGGCTGACCGTCCAGATTCCAGAAGTCCGGCGTGGCGTACATCGCATGGATCGGCTGACCGCCATTGCTGCTCAGCACCTGCAGCGTCTTCGGCAGGTTGACGATCGAGAATGCCGACTCCGGCGCCGCGCAGATCAGGTCACCCGCTGCGCAGATCTCGTTGGTCCTGTCGTTGAGCGTCCCGAAGCCGCCGGGGCGGGGCCCCGACATCGTCAGCCCGAGAGATGACAGCGTGGGCACATCCTGCAGCGTGATCTCGGCACCCTGGCCGACGGGGTTGGGCCCGACGTCCTGCCCGACGCCGGTCTGGCGGCGCCCGTCTGCGATCAACGTCACGCCGAGCACGAGATCCTCGTCGACGGGGCCGCGCCCGTTGCCGATGTCGCTGGCGATATCCCCCGCGATGACGGCGCCCTGCGAGAAGCCGACCAGCACGTAGCTGGTGAGCGGGCAGCGTTCGTTCATGTCGGTCATCGCCTTGACCGTGGCGCGGGCGCCCTCCGCGCGGCTGTCGTTGTAGGACATCTGGTTGTCCGCGGCGAACGGATTGTGGAACTGCGCCGTGTAGGGCACGGTGAACACCTCGAGCCGGTCGCCGCCGAACTGCTGGCGGACCGGATTGGTCACGCGCAGCAGCAGCGCGGCCGGGAACTGGACCGGGTTGAACGGGTCGAGCTGCACCGAGGACTCCCAGGTGCCGGGGATGGAGATCAGCTGCACGTCGGGGCAACTCGCGTCCTGGAACTCCGGGCGCGGTTTCCTGGTGGTCGGCGGTACCCCCGGCGCGCTGGTGGGCGGGACGGCGCTGGGCGGCAGCGCGGTCGGGGGCGTCTCCGGCTTGCGCATGATCACGACCACGACCGCCACCACCAGCACGACGACGAGCGCCACCGCCCCTGCTGCGGCCAGGGCGAGGATCCGGTGGCGTTTCCGCCGGCTGCTCTTCGGCATGGTCTCCTTCTTATCTGCACTCATCTGCACTCAATATCTGCACGCCAGGTCACGGCGCGCGCTGAGCCCGCCGCCCCTCCCGGTGGGGAGCTAGCAGAGTCGCGCCGTCGCGATCCGGATGTAGTCGGCGGTCGCCCCGGTGATCTCGGCCGAGGACGGCGCGTGGGCCGCGCTCGTGGCCGCCCGCATATCGCTGCGCACGAGCGGCTGGACGAAATCCCACACCGCTTGGTCGTTCTGCTTGGCGGCCCTCGCCTGGCACACGTACGAGCCGATCGACAGCGCGAGCAGATCGCTGGACGGCCGCACACCGGCCGCCGTGATGGCATCCAGGTAGGCGCGCTGCTGCGCGCTGAGCGTGAGGGTGTGCGGGCCCATCGAATCCTCGGTCAGCGGCTGACCGTCGGCCGTCGCGGTCTCGCTGCCCGGCAACCCCGTCGTCGCCATCAGGTCGTCGCCAGGGCTGCAGGCCGCCGTCGGCACGGCTGCGCACGCCATTGACAGCAGCGCAACCGCCTTTGCCATCCGCCGTTGGGTGTGCCGCACCCCTCCAAGGTACCGGCTCACCAATGCTGTTCCGGTCCAGCCGATTCCCGGTGTCGTCCCGCTACCTGATGGTCGCGACGAGTTCGCCCGACATGGCGGCAAGCTGCGGTGCCCAGCTCGACCACCCGTGATCGCCGCCCGCCGGGAAGTCGAAGTGACCGTTGTGGCCGCCGACGCCGCGGTAGTGCTGGTAGAAGGTGCGGTTGCTTCCCGTCGCCTGCTCGCCGTAGCCGATCACGGCTGCGGGATCGCTGGCGGCGGATGTTTGCGGGCTGTAGATCCACAACCGGGTGTTGTTGTCGGCCAGCAGCTGCACATGCACGTCGGGGTCGTGCCATTTCCATCGACCCAGCTGTGGCAAACCCCACATATTTCTGGTATCCACTCCGCCGAACCGTTGCAGCCCGGCGGTGATCGCTCCGTTCAGCGTGGTCGACGACGGGGTCAAGAATCCCGAGAGTGAACCGGCGTAGCGGAAGCGGTCGGGGTGGAAGGTGGCCATCGTCACCGCACCGGTGCCGCCCTGGGCCGCGCCGACGATGCCGTGCCCGCCCGGCGCGAGGCCCTTGTTGGCGGCCAGCCAGTTCGGCAACTCACCGGACAGGAAGGTCTCCCACTGCTTGCCGCCGTCCTGTTCCCAGTTCGTATAGAAGCTCCAGGCGCCGCCTGCGGGCGCCACCACGGAGATGCCGGTGCCCGCCAGGGTGTTCATCGCATTGCCGGCGGTCACCCAGTTGCTGACGTCGGGTGCGGCGTTGAAGGCGTCGAGCAGGTAGACCGCGTGCGGACCGCCCGCCATGAAGGCGACGGGGATATCGCGGCCCATCGCCGCCGACGGCACCATCAGATACTCGACGGCGTCCGCGCGCGCCGGTGCCGGTGCCGCGCCGGGCACCGCGGCCCACAATCCAGCCGCCAGCACCAGCGTGGTCGCCAGCATTCGCACCACAATCGCCGCGCGCCTCACACTGAACCCCTCCTGCCCGCCCGGTGTGCGTCCCGAGCCACCGCCGACCCGCGTGTAGTGAAACACACGGCCGCGACGCATCGGGCCGGAAACGGCTGACGGCGGCGACCCCTCGGGATCGCCGCCGTCTGCTGGCGTCAGATCAGCGCACCGCGCAGGGCGCCTCAGTTGCCGGTGGTGTCGGCCTCGGCCTCGGCCGCGACCGGGGTCGCGGGCTGCGGCGTCGCATTCAGCACCCGCTGGATATCGGGCTTCATCGCCTGCAGCTGCTGGCCCCAGTACCCCCAGCTGTGCGTGCCGTTGGTCGGGAAGTTGAACACGCCGTTGGTTCCACCCGCGGCGATGTACTCCTCCTGGAACGTCTTGTTCGTCCGCAGGGTGAAGCTCTCCAGGAACTTCGCGTTGAACAGGTTGCCCGAGCTGGTGCCCGCGTCCAGGTCGGACGGCTTGCCGTCGCCGCAGTAAACCCAGATGCGGGTGTTGTTGGCGACCAGCTTGCCGATGTTGACCATCGGGTCGTTGCGCTTCCAGGTGTCGTTTCCACCCTCGCCCCACATGTCCTTGGGGTCGTAGCCGCCCGCGTCACCCATGGACATCCCGACCAGCATCGGCCACCAGCCCTCGGACAGGTTCAGGAAGCCCGACAGCGAGCCGGCGTATTGGAACTGGTTGGGGTGATAGATCGCCATGACCATCGCCGCGGAACCGGCCATCGACAGACCGACGGCGGCATTGCGCGTCGGGTCGACGCCCTTGTTGGCGGCCAGGTAGGCCGGCAGCTCGCTGGTGAGGAAGGTCTCCCACTTGTAGGTCTGGCAGGCACCGGTCTTCTTGCTGCACGCAGGCGCATACCAGTCGGTATAGAAGCTGGACTGCCCGCCGACCGGCATGATCACCGACAGCCCGGAATCCAGGTACCACTCGAATGCCGCGGTGTTGATGTCCCAGCCGCTGAAGTCGTCCTGAGCGCGCAGACCGTCGAGCAGATACACCCCGGGAGAGTTGGGGCCGCCGTTCTGGAACTGCACCTTGATATCGCGGCCCATCGCCGCAGACGGGACCATCAGGTACTCGACCGGAAGGCCGGGTCGCGAGAATGCACTCGCCGTCGCCGCGCCCCCGAACACGCCAACCAGGCCCGGTAGTACGGCCGCTGCGACGGCTGCGACCGCCACGCGGCGCGATCCGCGTCTGGCCACACCTCGCAGCCTCTCAACGAACTTCATTCCCTTTATCCCATCTGTTGTGTCGCCGAGTAGTGAACCACACCTGAGCGGGTTCCCTCTCGTCAGCAGTTTTCGGTCCCAGCCGCTGCTCAGCCGTTGAGCGTCGCGATCAGGTCCGGCTTGAGGGCTTGCAATTGCGCGCCCCAGTACGCCCACGAATGGTTGCCCGCGGGCGGAAAATTGAAGGTGGCGTTGCGGCCGCCGGCGGCGACGTACGCCTCCTGGAATCGCTTGTTGCTGCCGATCGCCAGCGATTCCAGACTGGTCGCGTTCCACGCCTGAGCCGCGTCGGCGCCCTCGTCCAGCGGGGTGCCGCCGCCCGGAGCGCAGTAGATCCACAACCGGGTGCCGTTGGCCGCGATACGCGCAGCTTGCTCCACCGGATCGTTGCGCTTCCAGGCCGCATCCCACGGCGGACCCCACATGTTGTCGACGTTGAATCCGCCTGCATCGAGCATCGCCACGCGGATCGCCTGCTTCATGAACGCCGTGGAGGGGTTGAGGAAGCCCGAAAGCGACGCGGCGTAGACGAACTGCGCGGGGTGGAAGGCAGACAGGATCAGCGCGGCGCCGCCCGACATCGACAGCCCGACCACACCGTTGCCCGTCGTCGACACCTGCCTGTTGGCGGCCAGCCATTGCGGCAGCTCGCTTGTGAGGAATGTCTCCCATTTATAGGTGTAGGGCTGGTTGTTGAAGCTCGACGGCGCATACCAGTCGGTGTAGAAGCTGGACTGCCCGCCCACGGGCATCACCACCGAGACGCCCGATTCGTAGAACCATTCGAACGCGGGGGTGTTGATGTCCCAGCCGCTGTAATCGTCCTGCGCACGAAGTCCGTCGAGGAGATACACCGCTTTGGGCCCCGTGCTGGATGTCGGCGCCGGGGCGCCTCCGGTGCCCTGGTACTGGACGCGGACATTGCGCCCCATGGCCGTCGAGTAGACGTCGAGGTATTCGACGGGAAGCCCGGCGCGTGAGAAGGCCGACGCGGTCGGTTCGCCCGCCGCCACCGACGTCAACGCGGGCAGCGCGAGAAGCGCGGCGAGCATCACCGTCAGCCTGCGGAGCCGGCCGCGCGCGGCAGCGACTCCCGAGGTGATCAGCATGTGATGGCCCGTCCGTTCCGTGTCCTGCGCACGGCTGAAGGCGCGTGCCCGTGTGCGGCTGACTGGTTATCGCGCAGATGCGACTACCGCGTTACCCAAACAGAAAGTCGGGCCGGCTATCAAATCGCCGGCCCTCAGGGCCCCGTTGCCGGTAAGCCAGTATAGGGCGGCTCCTTGGGTGTCGGGACGTCCAGCTCGCAGCGGATCAGCTCGTACAGGGGCACCCGATCGATGCGGTAGCCGGTGTACTCGGCCGCATGCAGGACGTTTGACATGAATCGCCGCACGCCGAGTTCTCCGCGGATGGACTCGAGCACCGTCTCGGTCTCCGGGCACTTCAGCGCCACGACCGCCTGGGAGACCCAGTCCTCGTCGATGTAGTCGGGGATGTACGGAGGCTCCTTGAGGAACGGCCCTTCAGCTATCGCCCAGTCCGGGAACAGGTTCTTGTCGTGGCCGATCCGGCCGTCCTGCAGGCGTGCGGTGTGCGCCGCCAACGGGTTTGCCAGCCCGATCTGGTCGACGACCCGCACGTCCAATCCGACGTTCATGCCGAGCATGCCGAGATTGGTGAAGAACACGGTGTGCGGCCCGCGGTAGTTCTGCCGCCAGTTCGGCGGCGCGTCCGGCGGCACCGGCGGCGGTTTGGCGGGCACCACATCCCAGCGGTCGTAGTGGCCGGCTGGCAGCAGCAAGGCGCCGTCGGGGGTGTTCCGCAACGCGGTCAGCACCGCGCGCATCCGGGGATAGTCCAGGTAGTCCGCCGCGGTGAGCGGGTGGGCGTGGCCGGTGGCCTGGGCGTAGAAGCGCCGCTCGTCGACGATCCCCGAGTAGGTGACGCGGGTGGCGTCGGCACCCATGCCGGGTGAGTTGGCCGCCCACGCCGACCAGCCCACGACCGCCAGCCACAGCGCCGTCGTGGCACCCGCCAGCAGGTACCCGGTCTCGCGGGTGAACTTCGTCCCGTCGGGCAGCACGACCGGAATCACCGCGACGGGCGCGAGCAGACAGAACAGCGGGGTGAGCAGCACCCGGCCGTGCATGAAGTCGCCGCCCTGGCGCAGCCAGTACAGCGCCTGAAGCAACCCGCTGACCAGGATGAAGGCGACCACCGCGGGAGGGCTCTGCACGACGCGCGCCAGCCGGCCATACCCGGCGGGCACCCGCCTGCGGGTCCACCACGGCCTGGTCCGCGTCGCCAGCAACACGGCGCCCAGCGCCAGCAGCAAGATCGCGGGCACCCACAGCAGGTAGGGCCGATTGAAGTTGGCCAGGTAGACGAAGCCCTGCGACCACTTGGACCCGGATGCGTCCTTGGCCAGCGCGGTGCCCGGCACCAGCAGTGCGTAGTAACCCATGCGGAAGATCTGATAGCCGACCGGCAGCAGGCCGCCGGCAACCACGATCAGCGCGCGCCTGGGCCATCCGCGGGCGGCCACCAGCATCATGATCAGCGCGAGACCGCCGATCAACGCCAGCTCCGGACGAACCAGCACGCTCATCCCCGCCACAAACGCCAGTGCGGCGTCGAAGAACCAACTGGCCACGTTGCGGGGCGGGGCGGGGCGCGGTGGCCCCGGCTGGGCGCGCAGCGCCTGCGACCAGCAAACCATCATCCACCAGAGCAGGCCCAGATACGCCAGCACCAGGCCGTTCTCCAGGCCGGAGCTGGCGAAGTCGCGCGCGGGCGGGATCGCGATGTAGACCAGAGCGCCTGCGGGCAGCAGCAGCGCGCGCCGCCCCTGCAGGCCCGGTGCGTACAACCGGCCCGTTCCCAGCATGGCCAGCGCGACGCCGAGCACGCTGAGCACCAGCGCGAACGTCAGCGCCACGTACTCCAGCCGGACGGGACCGCCGATCCAGCCGCCCAGATAGACGAGGTAGGTCCATACCGTCGACGTGTTGGACTCGACGCGCTCCCCGGCGTTGAACACCGGTCCGTTGCCCGCCAGCAGGTTGCGCACGGTCCGCAGCACGATCAGGCCGTCGTCGGCGATCCACCGCCGCTGCCAGGCACCCCAACTGAACAGCGCGGTGACCACGAACACACTCACCCACAGGCTGATCCGCACGGTGCGGTGGTACGGGAAGGCGGGCCAGCGCCGACCGTGCGCGCCGTGGCGCCTGGGCGCTTCGGGCGGGCCGGCCGATTGTGCGGTGACGACCGTCGCGCTCATGGGCTACCCGAAGAGAACCGCGGCGCCGACGGTCCCGATCCACGCCACCGCCAGCAGCTGCAGCACGTGGTCGCTGAACGCGATCTCCTCGGGCTCGCCGGCCATACCGCCGTCGACGTCGATGGCGTAGCGCAGGATCGCGATGGTGAACGGGATCATCGAGATCGCGAACCACGAACCGCGACTGCCGTCGCGCTCGAATGCCCACAGCCCGTAGCACAGCACCACCGCGGTGGCCGACATGGTCCACACGAACCGCAGATAGGTGATGGTGTAGCTCTCCAGGGCCTTGCGGATCTTGGCCCCGGTCCGCTCGGCGAGCTGCAATTCGGCGTATCGCTTCCCGGCCGCCATGAACAGCGAGCCGAACGCCATCACCAGCAGGAACCACTGCGACAACGGGATGCCGGCCGCGACGCCGCCCGCGATGGCCCGGATCAAAAAACCCGACGACACGATGCAGATATCAAGCACCGCCTGGTGTTTCAGGCCGAAGCAATACGCCAGCTGGATGGCGATGTAGATCGCCATCACGAATGCGAGGTTGGGGGTGACGAGCCAGGAGATGCCGAGCGACGCCACCGCGAGGACCACCGCGAGCGTGTAGGCCAGCCATTCGGGCACCACCCCGGCCGCGATGGGGCGAAACCTCTTGGTGGGATGCTGGCGGTCGGCTTCGACGTCGCGCGCGTCGTTGACCAGGTACACACTGGACGCGGCCAGGCAGAACGCCACGAACGCGATCGAGACCTTGAGGATCACATCGCTGTAGTCGTAACGGACGCCGCCGCCAAGCGCGGCCAGCGGTGCGGCGAGGACGAGGAGGTTCTTCAGCCACTGCCGCGGCCGCATCGCCCTGATGACGCCGGTGACCACATTGCTCGGCGGACCGGCTACCGACGCCGCTTCCTCACTCATGCGGGCTGTACTCATCTTCGATCCGCTCCATCGCGATCCGCAGGCGGCCACGGGTCGTGGCGCCCATCAGTCTGCTCCACTCCCGCGGGTGCAGTGTGCGCCGACCCGCCGGGCGGAGACCTCGACACCCTTGGCGACGCCCGCCCCGATCATCACCCCGGCCAGCACGTCGGTCGGGTAGTGCACACCGAGGACCAGCCGGGACACCGCCATCGGCGGGATCACCAGCAGGGGCAGGGGCGAGCCGGACGCGCGGGCCATCAACAGGGCCGCCGCGGTGGTCGACGTGGCGTGCGCCGAGGGAAAGCTCAGCTTGCTGGGGGTGCCGACGTTGACGGCGACGTCGGGGTGATCCGGACGCTTGCGGCGCACGATCCGTTTGATCACCACCGCGGCGGCGTGCGCGAGGAATGCGCCGGCAGCCGCGGTGAGCCACTCCCTGCGCCTGCGCGGGTCGAGCAGCGCGGCCAGCCCGGTCACCGCCAGCCAGCCCAGGCTGTGCTCGCCGAAATGCGACAGCGCACGGGCGCCGACCAGCACGCCCGGGCGGCCCGCAAGCGCGGACTGGACGGCGACCAGCGCGGCGTCCTCACCCCGCGGGTTGTCGGTCATGTCAGGCTTCTCTGCCGGATCGGGCGGCGGATGGCAGCAGCACCGTCTCCCACTTCTGCTGGCTGGACAGCTCCGGAAGGGCCCGGCGGTACACCTTGCGCATCCGGTTGAACCGGCGGGCCAGCCGCACATGCTGGCGCATCGACTCGCGAAGCAGCTCGAACATCTTCGCGCGGTCCCGCTGCCGGAACACCACGCCGCGGCCGTCGGCGGTGGTCACCGTGACGCCGTCGACCTTGCACAGCAGGAACCAGCGGGCGTCCTGGGTCGCGACGTTGAGCTGCGGGCGTTGGTGATGGGCCGGGTTCTCCCTGCGCAACTGGTGCACCACGCCGCGGGCCAGCCGCAGCCCGATCGCGGGCAGCGACACCGGCGGCTTGTGCACCTTGGTCCGGCCGGTGGGGGTCGGCAGCGCGGTGGCCCCCGGCAGCACCACCGCATCGGGGTACTGCTCGCGCATCTTTCGGACGTCGGGCAGTGCCGACTCGAGGATCGAGAAGATGTGCTCCGGGCCGGCCAGGAAGTCCGCCATTGCCTTGGTCTGGATCGCGACGGTCGAATACTCCAGGCACAGAAGGTGTTTCAGGGTCGCCTTGACGGAGGACGCCAGCAGGCCCCCGGCCTTGCCGTCCCAGTGCATCGCCGCGACGACCAGCCGGTTGCGTAGATGGAAGTAGGCCTGCCAGTCGATGGCGTCGTCCTTGTCGCTCCACGCCATGTGCCAGATCGCCGTGCCCGGCAGGGTGACGGTGCCGTAGCCGTGTTCGGCGGCGCGCAGCCCGTAGTCGGCGTCGTCCCACTTGATGAACAACGGCAGCGGCTGGCCCAGTTCCTCGGCCACCCGGCGCGGGATCATGCACATCCACCAGCCGTTGTAGTCGACGTCGATACGCCGGTGCAGCAGCCTGCTGTGCGACTCCTCGTCGTTGAGCGGGTATTTCGCGAAGTCGTGGTCGTACTCGGCGTGTGGCGCGTTGGTCCACATGAAGTTGGCCCGGTTGACGACCTCGCCCATCACATGCAGGTGCGAGGGTTCCTGCAGGTTGAGCATCTGGCCGCCGACCAGGGTGGGCGTCTTGGCGAACCGGTTCATCGCCAGGGCGCGCAGCACCGAGTCGGGCTCGATGCGGATGTCGTCGTCCATGAACAGAATCTGTTCGCAGTCGGTGTGTTTCAGCGCCTCGTACATCACCCGGCTGTACCCGCCGGAGCCGCCCAGATTTGGCTGATCGTGTACCGAGAGCCGGTTGCCAAGCAGCGCGGCCGCCGCAGCGTAGCCCGGGTGGTCCTTGGCCTTGCTGGTGCCCTGGTCGGAGACGATGACGGCGCCGATCACCTCGTCCACCAGCGGATCCGACGTCAGCGCCGCCAGCGCGTTGACGCAGTCCGCGGGCCGGTTGAAGGTCGGGATGCCCACTGCGATGTGTCCGCGGCCGGGGGCGGGCACCGACGCGTACCAGCCCGCGCTGTTCAGGGTGACGGCGGTGTCGGTGGTGATGTCGAACCAGATCCACCCGCCGTCCTCGAAGGGGTCGAGACCGATCTCGAATTCGGTGACGACGGATTCTCCGGACGCGGGTGCGCCGCCGACCGTGATGCGGGCGCCGGTGGCCTTGGATCGGTAGACGTCGACGCGGGCGCTGCCGGTCAACTCGACTCGCAGCACCACCGACTCCAAAGTCGACCAGCGTCGCCAGTAGCTGGCCGGGAAGGCGTTGAAGTAGGTGGCGAACGAAACCTCGGAGTCCGGGCCGATCTCCAGGGTGGTGCGGCTGGGCGCGTGGGCGCGGCGGGCGTTGGTGGCCGATTCCTCTATATAGAGCTTGCGGACATCGAGCGGTTCGCCGGGACGGGGCAGGATGATCCGGGCCAGCGGGCTGATCGCCCGCGACTCGGTCGACTCGAGCGCACCGGACGGGATGTCACTCATGCTCTGCTTTCCTCTGGTCGGTCGTCGAGCGGCACACCATCGACGAGGTGCGGCGCGAGCGTGTTGTCGTACATGTTCAGTGCGCTGGCGATCGCCATGTGCATGTCCAGATACTGGTATGTCCCCAGCCGGCCGCCGAACAGCACCCCGGCCGACTTCGTCTCGGCCTTGGCCCTGGCGCGGTAGGCGGTCAGCAGCGCCCTGTCGGCCTCGGTGTTGATCGGATAGTAGGGCTCGTCGTCGTCCTCGGCGAAGCGCGAATACTCCCGCATGATCACGGTCTTGTCGGCCGGGTACACCCGCTCGGGGTGGAAGTGCCTGAATTCATGAATACGCGTGTACGGGACATCAAGGTCGTTGTAGTTCATCACGGGAGTGCCTTGAAAGTCCCCGGTGGGCAGCACCTCAACCTCGAAGTCGAGGGTGCGCCAGCCCAGCCGGCCCTCGGCGTATCCGAAGTAGCGGTCCAGTGGGCCCGTATAGACGACAGGTGCCGACGGGTTCGACTCACGGAGCCCATCACGGACATCGAACCAGTCGGTGTCCAGGCGCACCTCGATGCGCTCGTCGGCGGCCATAGTGCTCAGCCACGCGGTGTAACCGTCGACCGGCAGACCCTCGTAGGTGTCGTTGAAGTAGCGGTTGTCGAAGGTGTAGCGCACCGGCAGCCGGGTGATGTTGGCCGCGGGCAACTCCTTGGGATCGGTCTGCCACTGCTTGGCCGTATAGCCCTTGACGAACGCCTCGTAGAGTGGGCGGCCGATCAGCGAGATCGCCTTCTCTTCCAAATTCTGGGCATCGGCGGTCGCGATTTCGGCGGACTGGTCGGCGATCAGGGCGCGGGCCTCGTCGGGGGTGAAGTAGCGGCCGAAGAACTGTGAGACCAGCCCGAGGCCCATCGGGAATTGGTAGGACTGCCCGTTGTGCATCGCGAAGACGCGGTGCTGATAGCCGGTGAATTCGGTGAACTGGCGCACGTAGTCCCACACCCGCTTATTGGAGGTGTGGAACAGGTGGGCGCCGTAGCGGTGCACCTCGATGCCGGTCTGCGGCTCGGGTTCGGAGTACGCGTTGCCGCCGATGTGCGAGCGGCGCTCGACGACGAGCACGCGCTTGTTCAGTTGCGTGGCTACCCGCTCGGCGATCGTCAGTCCGAAGAATCCGGAACCGACGACGAGGAGGTCGAACCCGCCGTCGGGCGAAGGCGGCGGGGCTACTTCCCGGCCGGAGAGCTGGGGACCGACCCGGGGATCAGGTGACGTCATCGGCAGTCAGGGTATCCGACCGCGACGTCCGCTCCCGCATCTACGAGCCGGGTCGTTAGCGGTTATAGGTCGCGATTGGCTCACAATTCCATATCGTCACTCTAGGCACATTGGTCACACCAGTAACATCGACTTCGTCGGCGCAGAACGGTTTCGCGTTGCCGGGACCGTCCGCCGACCCAGATATCGCGGGATATCGAAAAACAAGTAGATACCAGGCGTAATCCAGATATTGAGGAGACTTCCGTGCCGAACCGACGTCGACGCAGGCGCTCGACAGCCATCAGCGCGTTCGCCGTACTGGCCGTCGCAAGTCCAGTCGTCATCGCCACCGTGACCCACCTGTCGCAGCCCGAACCCGCGGCGCCGCAGCATCGCGAGTTCGTCCAGGCCGCCAGCATCACCGACCTGCCCACCGAGCTGATGTCGGCACTGTCGCAGGGTCTGTCCCAGTTCGGCATCAACCTGCCGCCCATGCCGACCAGCCTGCTCACCGGCTCGCCGAGCACGCCGTCGCTCGCATCCCCGTCGCTGACCACCCCCGGCCTGGGCACCTCCCCGCTGACCACCACCCCCGGCCTGGGCATTCCGGCCGCCCCGACGGCCTCGGCGCTGACCGATCCCGCACTCGCCAACCCCGCGCTGACCAATCCGGGGCTGACCAGCCCCACCGGCGCGATCCCGGGCGGGTTGAGCACGCCGAGCCTCGGCGCACCTGCGCTGACGACGCCGACGGCCCTCGATCCCGCCCTGACGCCGATCGCCACCGGGACGGGCCTGCCAGCACCCGGCGAGGTGCCGATCACCACACCGCTCGTCGATCCCGCGCTCGGCGGCTATCCGGTCCTCGGCGATCCGTACCTGACCGCCCCTGCGCCCGCACCGGCCAGCGGCGGACTGCTCGGCGACCTGTCCAGCGCCGCCGACCAGCTGGGCGCGGGGCAGGCCATCGACCTGCTCAAGGGGATCGTGATGCCCGCGATCACCTCGGCGATCAAGTCCGCCGCCCCGCCCGCGGCGCCCGCCGCCGTGGCCGTTCCCGCACCCGCCGCGGCACCGGGAGCCTGACAACCTGCCCCTGGACGGCACCGCAGATGACATATCGGAAACTCTGCGGTGCCGGCAGGGGACTTCAGCGAAGTTGCCGTTGCGACAAGGTCGCGCACACCGCCGTGTCGAAACACGAGTAACACCAGACTCATACGTAACATCACTGCGTGCCGTGCCGTCGCTCCTCACCGTCGATCGTGTTCACCGCGATCGTGGCGACGGCCGCCCTGATGCCGTGGGCGATCACCGGCCTGCCCGGTGACGAGCCGACGGCACCCGCCGACGACACCCGACTCACCCAGCAACCGTTGACCGGGCTCGGCGGCGGGGAGACGATCCGCGAGCTGCACCAGGACTCGCCGTTTTCGATGGTTGCGCTCACCGCGTCGGACCTGACCGGCACGTCGGCGCGGGTCCGGGCCAAGAAGCCCGACGGCTCGTGGGGTCCGTGGTACGAGGCCGAGGCCTTAGATGGGGTCGGGGATGGGGACGGGGAGCCGGGGCCCCGCGGCACCGAGCCGGTGTTCGTCGGGCGCACCACCACGGTGCAGGTTGCCGTCACCCGCCCGGACGACGCCGCGCCCACCGCGCCGCCACCGGCCGACAACAGCGCCGAGCTGGGATACCGGCCCGCGACCGTACAGCAGCCGTTCGCACAGAACATCAACGCGATCCTGATCAGCCCACCGCCGCTCGCCCCCATCGACAGCCTGCCGCTGCCCACCGCCGTCACCGCGCCGGGCGTCCCGCCCAACATCATCAGCCGGGCGCAGTGGGGCGCAGACGAATCGATGCGCTGCGGCGCACCCGTGTACGACGACGCGGTCCGCGCCGGCGTCGTGCACCACACCGCGGGGAGCAACGAGTACTCACCGCAGGACTCCGCCGAGATCGTCCGGGCCATCTACGCGTACCACACCCGCACTCTGGGCTGGTGCGACATCGCCTACAACGCGCTGGTCGACAAGTACGGCCAGGTGTTCGAGGGGCGTGCGGGCGGCATCACCAACGACGTCGAGGGTTCCCACACCGGCGGCTTCAACCGGGATACCTGGGGGGTGGCGATGCTCGGCAATTTCGACGTGGTGCCGCCCACCCCGATTCAGCTGCGCACCACCGCACGGCTGCTGGGCTGGCGGCTGGGCCTGGCGGGCGTCGACCCGAGGGGCACCGTCGTGCTGACCTCGGCGGGTGGGTCCTTCACGCACTTCCCGTTCGGCGCCACCCCGACGCTGCCCGCCATCTTCACCCACCGCGACGTGGGCAACACGGACTGTCCCGGCGACGCCGCCTACGCGCAGATGGACCGCATCCGCGACATCGCCGCACGCTTCAACTCCCCGCCGGGCCCCGAGGATCTGGCCGAGGCGCTGCGGGGTGGCGCGATCTTTGCCCGCTGGGAGGCGATGGGCGGGATGAACGGCCTGCTGGGCGGTCCGACGTCGCCGGAGTCGGCGGGCGAGGGACGGTCCAGGTACGTCACCTTCGAACACGGGGCGATGTACTGGTCGCCGGACAGCGGTGCCGAACCCGTCACCGGCGCGATCTACGAGGCGTGGGCTTCCCTCGGGTTCGAGCGCGGCGCCCTCGGCCTGCCCACCAGCGGTGAGATTCAGGAGCCGCTGTGGATCGTGCAGAACTTCCAACACGGCACGCTGAACTTCGACAGGGAGAACGGCACCGTCACCAGGGTGATCGACGGCGTGCCCGTTGAGCTGCCGCGCCAGGAGTTCGACGCGCCGCCGGTCCAGCTGGAGCGGTTCACGCCGCCGATCAACCCATAGGACGTCACAGCCAGCGTTCGATCACCCGCGCCACGCCGTCGTCGTTGTTGCGGGCGGTGACCTCGTCGGCGGCGGCGGTGGCTTCCGGGTGCGCATTGGCCATCGCGACGCCGCGGCCGGCCCAGCGCAGCATCGGGACGTCGTTGGGCATGTCCCCGAAGGTCAGGACGTCGTCGTACGCGATGCCGGCCGGACCCGTGAGTTCCTGGATGCCGGTGGCCTTGCTGATACCCGTCGACATCACCTCGACCAGCCCGTTGTTCGTCGAGAAAGTCATATCGCCGAGGGGTTTGACGTGCTCGGCGAGTGCGGCCACCATGTCGGCGCTGCTCGCCCCGGCCTTGCGGATGAGCAGCTTGACGGCGGGCGCGCTGAGCAGGTCGGCCAGCGACACCTCGGTGTTGTCGGGGTTGAGCCACGCGTGTTCGTACCCCGGTGAGCTGACGAACTGCGGCGTGGCGGCGTCATGAGCGCTGTTTCCCACCCGTTCCACGGCCAACCCGGCCCCCGGGATGATCCGGGTGGCGATCTCGGCCAGCGCGGCGAGCACGTCGGCGGACAGCGTTCTGGCGGAGATGATGCGGTCGGTCGCGGGGTCGTAGATCACCGCGCCGTTGGCGCATACCGCCATCGGCGCCAGTCCCAGACCGTCCACCACGGGGTGGATCCAGCGCGGCGGGCGGCCCGTCGCGAGGACGAACTGCACCCCGGCGTCGACGGCAGCCTGCACGGCGGCGCGGGTGCGCGGGGAGACCTTCTCATCGTCGTCGAGCAGGGTTCCGTCGACGTCGGTCGCGATCATCACGGGGCGGCGCGGCGGGGACGTCATCGCTGGCTCTTGTCCTCACGCTGCCCCCGTTTGCGGGCCCGTTCGGCCAGTTCGGCCTCGTCCCGCCGCTTGGCCTCGGCAGGTGTCGGGGCGCTGCCTCCCAGCCGGTGCGGCACCCAGTACGCGCCGGGTGGGCTTCCGTAGTCCGCCTGCACCCGGTGCAGCAGCGCGGTCATCGCGTCGCGAAGCGCGGTGTCCAGTTCCGCGGCGGTGCCCTCGGGCTGCAGCGCGGCGCCGACCTCGACCGTGACGGGCAACTTGGTGCGCCCCAGCCTCTTGGGATGGTCCTTCGTCCACAGCCGGTGAGCGCCCCAGACGATCAACGGGACCATCGGCACCCGCGCCTCCAAAGCCATCCGCACCGCACCGGACTTGAACTCCTTCAACTCAAAGCTCCTGCTGATCGTGGCCTCCGGGTATACCGCTACCAATTCGCCCTCCCGCAGCCGCCGCACCGCCTGGACGTAGGCGTCGGCGCCGGCTCCCCGATCCACCGGGATGGTCTTGGAGTGCCTGATCAGGTAGTTGACCACTTTGACCCGCTGCATCTCCGCTTTGATCATGAACCGCAGCCTGCGGTGGCGGTGCTCGGCGGCCAGCGCCGCAGGCAGGAAGTCGACGTAGCTGGTGTGGTTGATGACGACCACGGCGCCACCCGTCGAGGGAATGTGCTGCAGACCCCGGTAGGTGATCCGGGTGCCGGTCAGCGCGACCACCGCCTTCGCCGAGATCTCCAGCGCGCGGAAAACCGGTTCCATACCGCTAACCGGGGGTCTCCGCGGGGCCGGACTCCTGCGTACGCCGGGCCGCGCGCCGCGCGGCGTCCTCCAGGTCCATCCGGTTGGCCTCGGCCAGCGACGGAGCGCCCCCGCCGAGCCTGCGCGGCACCCAGTACGCGCCAGGAGGATGCGGACCGTAGGCGTCCTGCACCTGTTCGAGCAGGTGCTGCATGCGTGAATGCAGCAGCGTCGTCAGTTCGGCGGCGGGCAGCGTGGGCGCAATCGGCTCGCCGACGGCCACCGAGATCGGCACCTTCGGGCGCACCAGGTTCTTCGGATGTCCCTTCGTCCAGATCCGCTGCGCACCCCACACGATGTGCGGGACGATCGGCACCCCGGCGGCGATGGCCATCCGCGCCGCGCCGGATTTGAACTCCTTGATCTCGAAACTCCTGCTGATGGTCGCCTCGGGATAGACGCCGACCAGCTCGCCGCTCTTGAGCGTCTGGCAGGCCAGCTCGAACGATGCCGCCCCGTTCCCGCGGTCGACCGGGATGTGGCGCAGGGCGCGCATGATCGGGCCGGTGATCGTATTGTCGAATACCTCCTGCTTGGCCATGAACCGGACCTTGCGGCCACGCCCTTGCCGGTACGCGGGCAGCCCCGCGAAAGTGAAGTCGAAGTAGCTGGTGTGGTTGATGGCCACCACCGCCCCGCCGGTCGCGGGCAGGTTCTCCACCCCGGTGATGGTGAAGGTCAGACCCTGCAGCCGCCAGGCCAGCCGGGCCAGTTGAATGGCCGTTCCGTATACCGGTTCCACAGCCGTCAGACTAGTCGCCGGCGGCTGACCAGCGCGGGTGGAGTCAGCCCGTCGCCTGTTCACCAACGGTGTTCTGAGCGCGGCCTCCGGATGGGCGACAGCTAAGCTCAACGCTGTATTTCCCATCCGAGAGAGGTGTTTGTGCAGGTCACCAGCGTCGGGCATGCCGGCTTCCTGATCGAGACCGCCGCAGGCAGCATCCTGTGCGACCCGTGGGTGAACCCGGCGTACTTCGGATCGTGGTTCCCGTTCCCGGACAACAGCCAGTTGGATTGGGCTGCGCTGGGCGATGTGGACTACCTCTACGTGTCGCATCTGCACAAGGACCATTTCGACCCGCAGAACCTGCAGGAGCACGTCAACAAGGACGCGGTCGTGCTGCTGCCCGATTACCCGGTGCCCGACCTGCGCCGGGAGCTGGAGAAGCTGGGCTTCCACCGGTTCTTCGAGACCACCGATTCGGTCAAGCACCGGGTCCGCGGGCCCAAGGGCGACCTGGACGTGATGATCATCGCGCTGCGCGCGCCCGCCGACGGGCCGATCGGCGACTCGGGGCTGGTGGTCTCCGACGGCGAGACCACCGCGTTCAACATGAACGATGCCCGGCCCGTTGATCTCGAGGTGCTCGACCAGTTCGGTCACATCGACGTGCACATGCTGCAATACTCGGGCGCCATCTGGTACCCGATGGTCTACGACATGCCCGCACGGGCCAAGGCGGCGTTCGGCATCCAGAAGCGGCAGCGCCAGATGGACCGCTGCCGGCAGTACATCGCGCAGGTCGATGCGACGTGGGTGATCCCGTCGGCGGGCCCGCCGTGCTTTCTGGATCCCGACCTGCGTGATCTCAACGACGACCACGGCGACCCGGCGAACATCTTCCCCGACCAGGTGGTGTTCCTCGACCAGATGCGCGCGCACGGCCACGACCGCGGGCTGCTGATGATCCCCGGGTCGACGGCCGATTTCACCGGCGCGCGGCTGGACTCGCTGACCCATCCGGTGCCCGAGGACGAGCTGCGGGCGATCTTCACCACCGGCAAGGCGCCGTACATCGCCGCCTACGCCGAACGGATGGCACCGGTACTGGCCGCCGAGAAGGCCCGCTGGGCGCCCGCCGCCGGCGAGTCGCTGCTCGAACCGCTGCGGGAACGCTTCGAACCGATCATGAGTCAGAGCGACCAGATCTGCGACGGCATCGGCTATCCCGTCGAACTTCGGCTGAACTCCCGGGACCATCACGAGACAGTGGTGCTCGACTTCCCGAAACGTGCGGTGCGCGAACCGATTCCAGATGAGAAATTCCGTTATGGGTTCGCCATCGCTGCGGAGTTGGTGCGCACGGTGCTGCGTGACGACGAGCCGGACTGGGTGAACACGATCTTTCTGTCCACTCGGTTCACAGCCTGGCGGGTCGGCGGATACAACGAGTTTTTGTACACGTTCTTCAAATGCCTGACCGACGAGCGGATCGCTTACGCCGACGGCTGGTTCGCCGAGGCGCACGACGACTCGGCGTCGATCACCTTGGACGGTTGGGAGATTCAGCGTCGATGCCCACACCTCAAGGCCGATCTGTCCAAGTTCGGCGTGGTCGAAGGCACTACGCTGACCTGTAATCTGCACGGTTGGCAATGGAATCTGGAGACCGGACGATGCCTTACGACAAAGGGACACGAGTTGCGTCGCGAACGTTGTGGGCGGTAGTGGCGCCGCCCCGCCAGTACTACGACGACGGTCTGATCCAACTCGACCGAACGGCGATCACGTTGCGCCGCTACCACTTTCCGTCGGGTACGTCGAAGATCATCCCGCTGTCCAGCATCCGCGGTTATACAGCGAAACCGCTGGGGCTGGTGATGCAGCGGTTCCGGATCTGGGGCAGCTCGGATCTGCGCCGCTGGTTGCCGCTGGACGTCCGACGGCCGCTGCGGTCGACCCTGATCACGCTGGACGTGCCGGGAACCTACCCGCGGCCGGCGTTCACGCCCGCCGACCCGGACCACTTCATCTCGATGCTCGACGAACTCCTCACGGAGATGCGCTAGCGAGGCGGCGGGACAGCGGACCGGATTGTGCAATGGGCGATACTCCACTCGAGGTCGTTCAGACGTATCTGGATGCGTTCAATGCCGGTGATGCGGCGGCGATGTCGGCGGCGTTCGCCGCCGACGGTTCGATCCTCGACGGTATGGCCCCGCACCTGTGGCTGGGTCCGACCGCCGCGGCGGATTGGTACCGCGACGTGTTGACCGAAGGCGCACATCTGGGAGCGTCGGGTTACCACGTGACGATCGGTGCCCCGGTGCACAACGACACCACCGGGGACAGCGCGTATGTGGTGGTACCGGCGACGATGACGTTCGATCTCAACGGCACCCCGATAACCCAGACCGGTGCGACGTTCACGGTGGCGCTTCGCCGGGACGCCGACGGTGGCGCAGCGGGGTGGCGCATTGCGGCCTGGGCATGGGCGAAGGGCGGGCGAAGGTCGTGACCGACGGTCGGGGCGTCGGTCAGCGTGACTCGACCTTCTGTCGCAGTTCGGAGACCGCGTCGGTGGCGGTGTCGTAGACGCGCACGATCGCCTCGTCGCCGGCCTGCAGGAACGTCGATTCGCCGAGCGGCGAGTACCGCGTTGCGCCGATGCCGATCAGCGCGTGCTCGGGATGCCCGCTGGCCGCCATGAGCGCGCCGACGTCCTCCAGCGGCGTGTCCGGTGAGCCCTTCTGGTTGGCTATCCGCTCGACGATCCAGTTCAGCAACACCTCCCCGTAGTACGTGTAGGCGAGCAGCGCGCTGTCGATCCCGTACTCGTGTTCGGCGCCATCGGCATCCCGCAGGTAGCACACCAGCCGCATGGATGCGGTCGGCCCATTCGGTGTCAGATCGCTGACCTCAAAGAACTCGCGTGCCACCCCCTTGGAGGACGGACCCCAGTTCTTCTTGTGGCTGATCTTGGGCGCTCCGGGTCGCCGTATCGAGCAGTCGTTGAACGCGGCGAGCGCAAACGGTTCCAGGGTGGCCACGGTGTCGCCCTTCCACCCGACGCGGCAGGCCAGCCCGACCTCGGGTTCGGTCTGCAGGTTCAGCGGACCGGAGAACTCCGGGCTCTCGGCGGGCAGCGTGATCGCGTCATGCGACAGCGGGAACTCCCCGAGGAAGCCGTCGTGCCCGGGGGCGTACCACGGGAAGATCCCCTTCGGACCGGCGTCGTTCGTCGTGACGCTGACGAAGTCCGCCGCCTCCCCCGCCTGCTCGAGGTGGCCCGCGAAGTTGCCCGCCACCCCCAGTCCGAACCAGGACCTCAGGTCAGCGAGATCGATGTTCATCACGGCTCGAGTATCTCCTTGCCGACGTAGGGGACCAGCGCGGCGGGGACACGCACGCTGCCGTCCGGTTGCTGATGGTTCTCCAGTATCGCGACCAGCCAGCGGGTGGTGGCCAGGGTTCCGTTCAGCGTCGCGGCGACCTGCGGTTTGCCGTTCACGTCGCGGTAGCGGATGGCCAGCCTGCGGGCTTGGAAGGTAGTGCAGTTCGACGTCGACGTGAGCTCGCGGTACGTGTTCTGGGTGGGTATCCACGCCTCGCAGTCGAACTTCCGCGCCGCCGAATCGCCGAGGTCGCCGGCGGCGACGTCGATCACCCGGTAGGGCACCTCGATATGCGCCAGCATGCGGCGCTGCAGGGCGAGCAGGCCGTCGTGCTCGGCTTCGGCCTCCTCGGGCCTGCAGTAGACGAAGCCCTCGACCTTGTCGAACTGGTGCACGCGAATGATGCCGCGGGTGTCCTTGCCATAACTGCCCGCTTCGCGGCGGAAGCACGACGACCAGCCGGCGTAGCGGCGCGGCCCCGCGGACAGGTCGAGTATCTCGTCGCAGTGGTACCCGGCCAGCGGCACCTCGGAGGTTCCGACCAGGTAGAGGTCGTCGGCCTCGACGCGGTACACCTCGTCGGCGTGGGCGCCGAGGAATCCGGTGCCCCGCATCACCTCGGGACGCACCAGGACGGGCGGGATCACCAGGGTGAACCCGTTCTCCGTCGCCACCCGCGCCGCCAGCTGCAGCAGGCCGAGCTGTAGCAGCGCGCCCGCGCCGGTAAGGAAATAGAACCGGGAGCCGGAGACCTTCGCACCGCGCTCCGTGTCGATCAGGCCAAGCGATTCGCCGAGTTCGACGTGGTCCTTCGGGTTGGCGATGGCTGGCGGCTCACCGACGGTGTCCAGCAAGGCGAAATCGTCCTCGCCACCGGCGGGAACGCCGGCGATGATGACGTTGGGAATGGCCATGTGCGCCGCGGTGAAGGCGGCCTCGGCGGCGGCCTGTTCGGCTTCGGCGGTCTTGACCCGCTCGGCAAGTTCCTTGGCGCTCTGCAGCAATGCCGGGCGTTCCTCCGGGGCGGCCTTGCCGACGCTGCGGCTGGCGGCCTTCTGCTCGGCGCGCAGGTTGTCGGCGGCCGACACGGCAGCCCGGCGGGCCGCATCCGAGGCCAGCAGTGCGTCGACGAGTGCGGGGTCTTCGCCCCTGGCGCGCTGCGATGCCCGCACACCGTCCGGATTCTCGCGGAGCTCCCTGAGATCGATCACGGCCGCAACCCTACTTTCGGCCGGTGACCCGGGACATCGCGAGGTATCTGCGGCATCCGGGCGAGGGCGTCACAAACCTCACGACATTACAACTGCATCAGTTGTCACTGCACGTGACACGCCTGTCACAATGGAGCGGATGTCGGAACCACCCGAGAGCCCCGAACTGCGCGACAGTCACGTCGCTGACGAGCAACCCCGGCCGCAGCGACTGGTGTGGCTGAACAGCCTGCACGCCACGTCGACCAGGCGCACATTGCTGCTAACGGCCCTCGGCGGCCTGCTCATCGCGGGCGTCATCACCGCGTTGCCGCGCACCGAGAATGCCAACGGCCTCGTCAACGCCAGCGCGATCAGCCTCGGTCCCCGGGGCAACGACACGTTCGACCACGCAGCCAGCGGCGACTGCCTGAACTGGCCGGACCGCACGCCGGACGCCGCCGAGATCGTCGACTGCGCAGATGAGCACCGCTTCGAGGTGGCCTCGTCGGTGGACATGCGGACGTTCCCCGGCAGCGAGTACGGGCCCGACGCCGCCCCACCCTCACAGGCACGGATCCAGCAGATCAGTCAGGAACAGTGCCAGGCCGCGGTGCGCCGCTACCTCGGCGCGCAGTTCGATCCGAACAGCAAGTTCACGATCAGCATGCTGTGGTCCGGCGACAAGGCGTGGCGCCAATCCGGCGAGCGCCGGATGCTGTGCGGCCTGCAGCTGCCCGGACCGAACAATCAGCAGCTGGCCTTCAGGGGCAAGGTGGCCGACGTCGACCAGTCCAAGGTGTGGCCCGCGGGGACGTGTCTGGGTATCGATCCGACCACCAATCAGCCGACCGACATTCCGGTGGACTGCGCCGCCCCGCATGCGATGGAAGTGACCGGCTCGGTGAACCTTGCCGAGAAGTTCCCCGACGCGCTGCCGCCCGAACCCGAGCAGGACGATTTCATCAAGAAAGCCTGCACCGAGCTGACGGACGCCTACCTCGAGCCCGCGGAGCTGCGCAACACCACGCTGACCCTCATCTACAGCACGATCTCGTTACCGAGTTGGGCGGCGAGTAGCCGTCAGGTGTCGTGCAGTATCGGTGCGACGCTGGGCAACGGCGGGTGGTCGACCCTGCTCAACAGCGCGAAGGGCGACCTGCTCATCAACGGCCAGCCCCCCGTCCCGCCGCCCGACATCCCGGAGGAACGGCTGAACCTGCCCGATCTCTCCGGGACCGGCGGATACAGCAGCCCGGCTTCGTCCGGCTCGTCGGACTCGTCCGGCTCATCGGGCGCGACGGGGACGTCGGGGACCACCCAGACACAGCACATGCCGCAGCTGGCCACCCAGACGACCGAGGCCGCCGCACCTGCGGCGGCTCCGCCGGATCAGGCCAACCTCAACGCGCCCCTGCCACCCGCGGCACCGCCGCCACCCCCTCCGGCACCGGCGCCCGGACCCGATCCCGCGCTGGCCCCGCTGCCACCGGCACCCGAGCCGCTTCCGCCTCCGCCCGCGCCGCTGCCGCCTCCGGCACCCGAGCCGCTGCCGCCACCGGTCTTGCTGCCGCCGCCGGCACCCGAGCCGCTGCCGCCACCGGTCTTGCCGCCGCCGCCCGCCGCGCCGCCACCACCGGTCGAACCGGTGCTTGGGCCGCCGCCGGGGCCATAGTCCGGTGCCCGTGCCGATGAGTCACCAGCGGTTCGACGAGCTGGTGTCGGATGCGCTCGACCTGATCCCGGCCGGGCTGGCCACTGCGATGGACAATGTCGTCGTCCTGGTCGACGGCCGCCATCCCGACGAACCCGATCTGCTCGGCCTGTACGAGGGAGTGGCGCTCACCGAGCGCGACAGTTCCTATTCCGGGTCGCTGCCCGACGCCATCACGATCTATCGCGACGCCCTGTTGGCGATGTGCGATAGCGAAGCCGAGGTCGTCGAGGAGGTGGCGATCACGGTGATCCATGAAATCGCGCATCATTTCGGGATCGACGACGAACGCCTCCACGAGTTGGGGTGGGGATGAGCGCTTGCGCTATTCCTGCACAATCACGGGGTCGCCGATATTGACGTTGTTGAAATACCACTCCGCCGCGGCCGGGATAAGGCCGATGCAGCCGTGACTGACATTCTCGAACCCCATTGACGGGATCGCCCACGGAGCCGAATGCACGTAAAGCCCGCGCCGCGTGATGCGGACCGCGTAGTCCACCACCAGTCGGTATCCGTCCGGATCGGTGATGGGTATGCCGACGCTGCTGGAATCCATGATCACTTCTCTGTCCTTCGCCAACACGGTGTAGGTGCCGACGGGCGTCGGGTATTCCGGCCTGCCCATGGTTGCCAGCAGCACTCCTTCCTCGCCCATGTGGGGAAGATGGTGCGGCGCGGGAAGTCGTATCGGTGAATCGGCACCCACTCCGTCGATGGTCACGGTGAACGTGTGTTCCGAGATGTCGGCGACTCCGACAACCGCTGGTCCCGTTTGGAATACCGTCGGGATGCCGCCGACAGAGAGTTTCACCGTGCTGTGCGCCGGCCAGAATCTGTCGGGAACCCAATGCACGACATTGCTTTCGAGCCATTCGAAGCTGCCCGTCATGGCCGGTGCCGACGCGATCCGGATGGCGCGCTCGGTGGCCGCCCGATCGGCGACGGGCCGGCCGAAGGTCACGACCACTGAGTGCCCCACACCCACCACCGCGCCCTGGGCGGGCGAAATCGATTCGATGTCAGGACCCAACGGCAGATGGGCAGCCGTTGGGTTGACATCGGACGTGCCGGTAGCGACGGTCATGGCCACCATCGCAAGGGCACAATGAGCAATCGCCCGCATCCATCCGGTCCTCTTGTGGTGGCCAGCCTGTCGTGTGCAGAGGGCTGGCGTGCGTACAACTGGTGTCTGAAATTTGTTGCGGGCGTTGGTGATTTAGCCTAGTTCTGATCACCCGGCAGAAGCGGCACACCGGGCGTGGGCCCGTCGGCGCCGATCGGCGGGGTGGTCGGCACGCCCTTACCCGTGCCGACGCCGCCCATTTCGGTGATGGGAGCGCCGGCGGCTGCCGGTGCGACCAGTGCGCCGCCTGCGGGTACGGGTGCGAGGACGGGTGCGCCGGCCGGCACCGGTGCCGCCAACGGGGCACCCACGGGTACCGGTGCCGCGACCGGGGCGCCCAGAGGTACGGGCGCCGCCAGCGGGGCGCCCACGGGTACCGGCGCAGCGACCGGAACCGCTGCGGGCCCAGGTGCCACCACGGGAACGCCTGCCCCCGCAGCCTGAACGGCAGCCGCGCTGCAGGCGTCGGTCGCCACCCCGCCACCGGCCACCGCCACCGGCGCGGCCCCGCCACCGGCCACAACCCCCGGACCGCCGGCCGCTGCCAGCGCGGCGGTGCCCGCCAAGACCTCAAGGCAGTTGGTTCCGCCCGCTTTCAGCGGAGCGGCCGCTGCGGGCGGGCTGAATGCCACAGCGGCAGCACACAATCCAACGCCCGCAACCACCCTGACAGTGATTCGACCAAAGAGAACAGTCACGTCGAGCCTCCTGATTGTGCCCGTGAATAACATCAGCGGAATTCCGCAAGCGGAACGTATAGCAATCTTGAAATGATGTCTAGACGGGGTCATCGTTAATTGCCTAACCGCCCTCAAACAGGCGCATACTGTGACTCTGTCGTTTCCTATCGGTGACATTGAGTGCCGCACTGAGCCGTTATTGAACGGCAATAAAACCGTCGGATCCCACGGCATCCAAGAACGCCTACCGAATACTATTCCAATATGAAAGATTGATTAAGAGGAGTGCCGCCAAAGCCGCCTTCCGGTACGTTGAGCCAGGCAACTGCCACCCGAATCCGGGCGTATCTACTGGTGAAGGCGATATACCGACGACGATCGATCGTAGTGATTTCAACTGAATTGCCGGCTACGGGACCTGCCCCGCCCGGTATTCGGGCCAAAGGGAGATCGGGTTCCTCGCTGGCATTCCGATAGGAACACCGCTGGGTGAGCTCGCGATTTCCTGTCATTCTGAGCCACTACCTCCCGGTATATCCTGATAGCTGAGGCCGCTTCAGTATTAATACAATGAGGTTGCTGAACTCGATGGATAACTTAGCTCTGGCTACTACTGGCTGGCACGCCTGCGGCCGAACGGTCCGTTGCAGGCCAGTGTTCAAGGGCTGCAATCACATTGGAGTTGGTTTCAGCGCAGATGAGCGCGGCAACCACGCTTTGTCCGCGGGTAGTGCTATGAACGGGCCATGATCCCTTGCCGGGAGTGCCACGCGGGCCTCGAGCACTGTCACGGCACGGTCGTCCACCATGCGCGGGCCCGCTCGGAGTGCACCGAGATCGAGTGCACCACACCGGAGGCGTTGCATTCGTTCCGCATCGACTGCGAGGCGGTCGGGTGCCCATGCGGCCAGGACGTCGCGCTGGCGGTCTGACCGAGCTGACCGGACATCAGCCCATCGGATCGGCCGATTGCAGGGCGTCGTGCACGGGATCTGCATCGAGCTCCGGATAGAACGGCGGCGTCAGCGCTCCCCACTGCAGACAGCTCCACCGTCCGTCGGTGATCGGTGCCAGCACCACCGATTCGGTGTTGCGCAGATGATGGTCGAGCGCAAAGGTGCCGTCCACGCCAGCGAGTGCGGCAGCCGCCAGCCGGATCGCGGCGCCGTGGCTGACCACGACGATGTCGCCGTGCCACGCATCGTCGTCGAGGTAGCGCATCCGCAGCTGGGTGATGACAGGGAGGTACCGGTCGAGCACCTGGCTCGCGGTTTCCCCGCCGGGCAGCCGAAGATCTGGTTCGCCTCGATGCCATCGCTCATAGGTGGTGTTGAAGGCCTCGATCGCCGCGTCGTCGCTGCGGTTCTCCAGGTCGCCGACCTGCACCTCGTGGATTCCCTCGAACTCGACGGCGGCCAGTCCGCATTCGGCGGCGATCTCGGCGGCCGTCTGCGCCGACCGAACGGCGATGGAGTGCGCGATCATCGCAGGCGCGCACATAAGGCCGCGCGCGAACACCCTGGCCTGGTCGCGGCCCAGATCCGTCAGCGCCGCGCCGGGCGGCCGCGTGTCCAGCCGCCGCTCGACGTTGCCGTGTGACTGGCCGTGCCGGACCAGCACCAACCGGCCGCTCATCGGTCGACCCCCGCGACGGATCCGCCCGGCATCCCCCGGCGCAGGTCGTCAAGCCAGCGTGTCGCCTCGTCGAACCCCGGTGGCACCGCACCGGCGACGACTCCCGTCGGCCAGGAACCCAGATAACGCACATCTGCACAACGACGGTGCAGCGCTTTGAGTGCCTCAGCGACCGCATCGTCGTCGAGATGTCCGATGCAGTCCAGGAAGAACACGTAGGTGCCCAGCTCGATGCGGGTGGGACGCGATTCGATACGGGTCAGGTCGATGTCGCGGATCGCGAACTCGGTCATCGCCGACACCAGGGCACCCGGCACATTGTCGAGGCGCAGGACCACCGAGGTGCGATCGGCGCCGGTGCGCGGCGGCGGGGGCCCGGTGCGGCCGACGAGGACGAACCGGGTGCGCGCGTTCGGCTCATCGACGATGTCGGCGGCCAGCACCGGCAAGCCGCAGCGCGCGGCCGCCAGTGCCGTACTGACCCCGGCGTCGGCCAGTCCGTCTGCCACGTCGTGGGCCGCCGCGGCGTTGGAGTTGGCCGGCACCAGGTGAGCGCCGGGGAGGTTGGCCGCCAGCCATTTGCGCACCTGTGCGGCGGCCACCGGAAACGCCGCGACGGTCTTCACGTCTTGGGCGGCGAGACCGTCGCGCATCACGATCGTGAAGGACACGTCGAGAGTGAGTTCGGCGTAGATCTGCAGCGGTGTGCCGGTCGCAAGGTTGTCCAGGGTCGGCAGCACGGAGCCCTCGATGGAGTTCTCGATCGGCACGCACGCGTAGGCGGCGTCGCCGGACCGGACGGCCGCCAGTGCCGCCGGTGTGCTGTCGGTCGGCATCGGCGTGACCTCGCCTGCGGTGGCCGCGGGGACCACGCCGCGCTGCGCCATCTGCCGCAACGCCAGTTCGGTGAACGTTCCCTCCGGCCCGAGGTAGGCGATGCGCGGCACGACCCAACCCTAGCCGCTGGCGTGTCGCCGACCGGCCGTCGCGCGGATAGGGCTTGCACAGCCCAGGCGGTCTAATTAAGTTAGCCTTACCTTATTTATAGAAGGGGTAAAGGATGACGCCTGGAACGATGCATATGGCGCCCACGACGGCGGAGCGGATCCGCAGCGCCTGCGCGCGCGGCGCCGGTGCCATGGTTGCCGTCGAGGGAGTCGACCCGGTCGCCTCGCCGGTGCATCACCTACTCGATGACGGATCGTTCGCGGTCACGCTCCCGGTCCGGGGCCCGCTGACGACGATGGTCGCCGCCGCCGGCGTCACCGGCGTGCAGGCGGTTCTCGAGCTCACCGACTACGCGCCGCTTCCGCTGCGTGAACCCGTGCGGTCGCTGGTCTGGATTCGGGGCCGGGTCCACGAGATTCCGCTCGGCGACGTCGCGGCCATGCTGGACCTGATCGCCAGTCGCAGCCCGAATCCGGCTCTGCTGCAGGTGCATTCGCATGTGCTGGGCGGCGATGCGGACGTGCGCTACGTGCTGGCGCGCGTGGAGATCGAATCGGTGGTGGTCGCCGATGCCACAGGTGCGGAATCCGTGGGGGTCGGTGCACTGCTCGACGCCCGCCCCGACCCGTTCTGCGTGATGGAGTCGTGCTGGCTGCAGCACCTGGACTCGGCGCACCGCGACGTGATCGACCGCCTGGCCACGAAGCTTCCCGCCGCGCTGCGGCGCGGGCGGGTGCGGCCACTGGGCCTTGACCGCTACGGGGTACGGCTACGGGTGGAGGGCATCGACGGCGACCACGACGTCCGGTTGCCCTTCTCGGCACCCGTGGACGACGTGGCGGGACTCAGCCAGGCGATCCGGATCCTGATGGGCTGCCCGTTCCTCAACGGTCTGCGCGCCCGCCAACTCTGACTTCGTCCCGCGCGGCGCGGCACTGTTCCCGCTGGCCACTACCGTATGTGCGGTGACCGGCCCCGCCGACGACCTGACCGAGCCGCAGCGGCGGGCGGTCCGCATCGAGATCTTCGTCGTGCTGGCGGTGACGTTCGGCCTGAGCGCCTACACCGCGCTGTTGCATCTCATCGAGGCGGTGGTCCTCGGCCTGGCTGGGCAGATCATCGCGCTCAACCCGCGCCGCTCCCCCATCGATCTGATCGACTTCGGCCTCAACCTCGCCGTCGTCTTCCAGCTGCTGGCGTGGGGGATCCTGGGTCTGTACCTGTTGTGGCGCAGCGGTTTCGGCCCCGATGACATCGGGCTCGGCCGGCCTCGCTTTCGGGCCGACGTGCTCGGGGGTCTGGGCCTGGCGGCCCTGATCGGGCTACCCGGGCTTGCGCTGTATCAACTCGCCCGGGTTCTTGGCATCAACGCCTCCGTCGAGCCCGCCGAACTCTATGACAGCTGGTGGCGGATCCCGGTGCTCGTGGCGGTGTCGTTCGCCAACGGGTGGGCCGAGGAAGTGATTGTCGTGGGTTTCCTGCTGACCCGGCTGCGCCAACTTCGGGTCAACCCCGTCGTCGCACTCGTGGTGTCGAGCCTGCTGCGCGGCGCCTATCACCTGTACCAGGGCTTCGGAGCGGGGCTCGGCAATATCGCGATGGGGATGGTGTTCGGCTACGCGTGGATGCGCACGGGCCGGCTGTGGCCGCTGATCATCGCGCACGGTGTGATCGACACCGTGGCGTTCGTCGGGTATGCACTGCTGGCCGACCATCTCGGCTGGTTGCAATGACATCGTGCCCGCGGGACGTACATTTCTGCTGTGAACGACAACCGCCGGCAGCACCGCGACCCCCGGCGAGGTCGACCTCCCGGCGCGCCGTCACCAGCGGGTGAACCATCGCAGGTGATCCGCCGCGATCCCTACTTCCGGCCACCTCCGCCCTGGCCGCCCCCGCCATATCCACCGCCGGCCCCGCCGAATCCACCGCCGGCCCCGTCGCAGCGCGTCGCGCCGGCCCCGCCTCCCCCTCCTCCCCCCCGGCGGTCCGCCGGCTCACCCAGGCCGGTGCCGCCGCAGCCCCGCAGGCGCCAGACCCCGCAAGTCGCACCCAAACCCCGCAGGCGGCGGTGGCGCCGTGTCGCGGTCACGCTCCTGGTGATCTGCGTCGTGGCCGCCGCAGCGGTAGTGGGAATGGGCTTCTGGATCGACTCGTCGCTGCGCCGCATCCCGGTCCTCGCCGACTACCCAGAGCGCCCAGCCGCGGGCCGCGGCACCAACTGGCTGCTGGTCGGATCGGACAGCAGGCAGGATCTGTCAGCCGACCAGCAGGCCGAGCTGGCCACCGGGGGCGACCTCGGCAATGGACGGACCGACACGATCCTGCTGGTCCACGTACCCGGCGCGGGTTCGGCGGCGCCGACCACCATGGTGTCGATCCCCCGCGACTCGTACCTGCCGATACCCGGCTACGGCAGCGACAAGGTCAACGCGGCCTTCGCGCTGGGCGGCGGCCCCCTGCTGGCGCAGACGGTGGAACAGGCGACGGGACTGCGGCTGGATCACTACGCCGAGATCGGGTTCGACGGGTTCGCTGCGCTCGTCGACGCGGTCGGCGGCGTCACGGTGTGTCCCGCCGAGCCGCTCAACGACCCGCTGGCCGGCATCGACCTGCCCGCCGGTTGCCAGAAACTGGACGGCCGGACCTCGCTCGGTTTTGTCAGGTCCCGTGCGACACCGCGCGCCGACCTGGATCGTATGGTCAACCAGCGCCTGTTCATGTCAGCGCTGCTGCACCGCGCCGCAAGCCCCGCGGTCCTGGTCAACCCGCTGCGTTGGTGGCCGATGGGGCGCGCGGCGTCGGCTGCGCTCACCGTCGACGACGGCGCGCACGTGTGGGACCTGGCCCGCTTGGCGTGGGCGCTGCGGGGCGACACCGCCACCGTGACCGTACCGATCGGGGAATTCACCTGGAACGACTCCGGCGACGTCGTGCTGTGGGACACCGACGCGGCGGGACGCCTGTTCGGCGCGCTCGCGGACGACGCACCCCTGCCCGCCGACGTGCTCGACGGCCACCCCTGATTCCGGAACCAGAGGAATCAGCAAACTTCACTAGATGGCGGTCATCGGGCCCATTCGATTTAGGGTAAGCTGCCCTGAATTAGGTTTACCTTCTGTGACAGCGGCGTCAAATGCCCTCTATGCTGGCACTATGACGAATGTCGGCGCTCCGGGTACCAAATTTCACCAGCTTGTTCAGGATCAGATCCGCAGTGAATTCACGGCGTCTCAGCAATACATCGCGATTGCCGTGCATTTCGATGGCGCCGACCTGCCGCAGCTCGCCAAGCACTTCTACGCCCAGGCGGTCGAAGAGCGCAACCACGCGATGATGCTCGTCCAGTACCTGCTCGACCGCGATGTCGAGGTCGAGATCCCCGGTGTCGATGCCGTGTGCAATACATTCGATGCCCCCCGCGATGCGCTGCTGCTGGCACTGACCCAGGAGCGCGCCGTCACCGAGCAGATCAGCCGGATGGCCGCCGCCGCCCGCGACGAGGGGGACTACCTCGGCGAGCAGTTCATGCAGTGGTTCCTCAAGGAGCAGGTCGAGGAGGTCGCGCTGATGACCACCCTGGTGCGCATCGCCGATCGTGCGGGCGCCAACCTGTTCCACCTCGAGGATTTCGTCGCGCGCGAGATCACCGCGGCCGCCGCCGACCCCAGCGCTCCCACCGCGGCCGGCGGCGCCCTTTAGCCCGGTTTGCGGCCCGCTCGGCGGCCCTCTGCCTGATCGACCAAGTCAGTCCTGATCGACCCCGGTCAGGCCGTTCTGCAGCCAGTCCTTGGTGCGGCCCGGGTGGTTGGTGGCCACCCAGGCCACCCCGAGGTCGCGGCAGAAGCCCACATCCTCGTAGTGGTCGACGGTCCAGCAGTACAACGCCCGTCCCTGCGCGGCTGCGCGGTCGACCAGTTCGGGATGCTCACGCAGGGTGGCGATCGACGGTCCGACGGCGGTCGCACCGACCGTTGTCGCCGCGCTGCCACCCAGGTACCGTGACGTCTCACCGAGCAGCACCGTCGGCAGCATCGGCGCGGCCCGCCTGATCCGCCACACCGCCGCTGCCGAGAACGACATGACTACAGCCCGCGACAGGTCCGCGGAGGCCGGCGAGGCGATCCCGTAGCGGTGCAGTAGGGCCAGCACTTTGCTCTCCACCAGTGCGCCGTAACGGACCGGATGTTTGGTCTCGATGAAGATCTTCACCGGACGGTTCCAGTCCAGCACCAGCGTCACGAGGTCGTCCAACGTCAGCAGACCGGTATCGCCGCCCCGCCGTCCGCCTGCGTGCCACGAGCCGTAGTCCAGCTCCCGTAATTGGGCCAGCGACATGTCGCTGACCAGTCCCGACCCCGACGACGTCCGGTCCACCCGACGATCGTGGACGCACACCAAATGCCCATCGCGCGTCAGCCTGACATCGCATTCGACGCCGTCGGCGCCCTCTTCGAGCGCCAACTCGTACGCGGCCAGCGTGTGCTCAGGCCGGTCGGCCGATGCGCCCCGGTGCGCCACCACAAACGGGTGACCGCCGGACGTGCCGTCGTCCGTTGCCATGCACCTATGCTGCCGGGTTCTGGCCCTGGGGCTCAACTGGAATGGGATTTTCCCGCTCGGTCGCCGGTACGCGGACGGTCTCGTCGGCGTCCCGGCCCGGCGCGGGCGCGTCCACGGGCGCTTTCACGGACTCGGTGGGCTCGGTGGGCATGTCGCCGGCGATGATCACGTACCGCTTGGCGGTCCGCTGCAGCGGCGCGCGCTCGAACCCGAGAAATACGCTGGTCACCAGCGCCAGCGCGGCAAGGGCGAGCAGATACGCGAACGTCGTCGTCACCGTGTTGTCCGCAATACCCTGCGCGTCCGATGTGAAGCTGGTCGCAATCGAGAACACCGACACCACGGTGCTGATCACCCATGCGATCCACCACAGCACAATGGGGCGGCGCAGCGCGTCGAGCCGGCCTTCGACCGCGGCCAATTCGATGGCGAAGATCGGCGCCCAGAACAGGTTCAGGAACGGAACGAGGCAACCCACCCGCTGCATCCACACCGGACGGGGATCATCGATGCCGCGGCGGGCGAACGCCGCCGCGCGACGGGCGATGAGCCAGTTCGTCAACGTCACCGCGCTTGCCACCACGGTGAACATCGCCAGGACGCTGGCCGCGACTCCCAGCCAGGTCGCAATCCCGGCGATCAGCGGATGCAGCAGTACCGTCCGGTTGATCAGCAACAGCACGTACCGGACGACGTGGACGAGCGCAGCGAAGGCGAGCACCACCATCGTCGTGATGAGCGTGGCCCGCAGCACCGCGGCGGACGGTCCGGTGCGGGGCGGTGCGTGCTGCTCGACGGGATCGAACCGCTCGACCAACCCCCACCGGGGAATCTCGGTGTAGTGCGGAGTCGGACCAAGCGATCTGCGGCGCCTGGGAACCGACGGCGGCTGGCCGGGCCGCACCGCGATCCAGCGGTATCCGCGCGGCAGCCGCGGCCCTGCGTGCGGGGCCCGCGGAGCGACGGCCCCGCCGCTCCACTGGGGATCCGGCGCGGCCGCCGACGGGGCCAAGAGGGCGCCGTGGCATTTCGGGCACCAGACCCGCTGGCGATCGCGAACGTTCCACCGCGTACCGCACTGGCCGCACACCTGGATCATCCGACCAGCTTAGCGACGGTTTCCGACCGGTCGATCAGACGTGGCCCGCGGAACCGTCGTCGGTGACGGTCGGGCGCCCGGCACCCGCCCACGCCAGCATCCCGCCGGTGACGTTGATCGGGGCGTAGCCGTTACGCACCAGATACTGCGATACCCGTTGCGACCGGCCGCCGGCGTGGCACACCACGTAGAGCGTGGCATCGGGGTCGATCTCGCCGATTCGCGCGGGCACCTCCCCCATGGGGATGTGCTGGGCGCCTGCGACGTGACCGCGTTGCCATTCGTCGTCCTCACGCACGTCAAGCAGCACCACCGACTCGTCGAACGCCGCGGGCAGGCCTGCGATGTCCGTCTGGGCGACCTCATACTCGTCCATCACTCCATGCTGACATGTCCGTGCGGCCCGCGCACCGACCCGGTCACACTTGGACCGCGCCAGCAATCGGACGGCTATCCACAGTTTCCACAGGTTCATCCACAGGTCTTCAGCTGCCGCGATGCGGTGTGAGCCGGTGGATCTGTCAGCGGGCTGGAGATCACTGTGGATAACCTGGGGGCCGAATCGCACTCCGATCAACAGGCGCAGGCGGGCCGAGCGAAAAAATGGGTTGGCTCGCTGGGGGCTGCGCGCCGGCCCGTCCTCCGAATGGATGACCTCAGCGTCATCCCGCGGATCGTCTGTTCGCGCGCTGCCCGAAACGCGGCGCGCGCAGCAGTGTCTATCTCATGAACGAGCCACCTTCCACCGGCTACGGCCGGCCCACCGCATTCGTATTTCCCGGGCAGGGATCGCAGTGGCCGGGAATGGCAGCGGAACTCCTCGACACCAGCCCGGTGTTCGCCGCACGGCTGCGTGATTGTTCGGCCGCGATCGGCGCCCACGTCGACTGGTCCGTCGAGGACGTGCTGCGCCGACGCGCGGGCGCGCCCGCGCTCGATCGCGTCGAGGTGGTCCAGCCGGCGCTGTTCGCCGTACACGTCGCGCTCGCCGAGCTGTGGTTCGACAGTGGACAGCAGGCGGTCACCGTCGTCGGACAGTCACAGGGTGAGATCGCCGCCGCCTGCGTGGCGGGCGCGCTTACCCTTGCCGACGCCGCGCGGGTGATCGTCACGCGGTCGCGGCTGTTCGCCGAGGAACTCGCCGGCCGCGGCGGCATCGCGTCGATAGCACTACCCAGTGGACAGGTCCGTGCCCTGCTGACCGGCTACGGCGGGGCGCTCGAGCTGGCCGGGCTGATCGGGCCGAACGCCGTGACGGTGGCCGGCGAGTGCCGGGCGCTCACCGATCTGGTCGACCGGCTCAACGGGCAAAACGTCACGGCCAGGATCGTCCCGGCGTCGATCCCATCGCACTGCGCCTACGTGGAACCGCTTCGGGACCGGCTGATCGCACAGCTGCGCGGGCTGCGACCGCAGCGGTCGCGAATCCCGTTCCGTTCCACGGTGACCGGGGGCCGGATGGACGGCAGGGAACTCACCGCGGACTACTGGTACGCCAATGCCAGGCGCCCGGTGGTTTTCGCACCGGTGATCCGGCGGTTGCACACCGAGGGCTGCGACGTGTTCGTCGAATGCAGCGCGCACCCGGTGCTGACGGCGGCGATCACGGCGATCACGGCGACCGGGAGGCGCGGGTCCGACGTGGTGACCGGCACCCTCCGCAGGGGGATGGGTGGGCTGGAGCCGTTCCGGGCCGCGCTGGCGGAGGTGTCGGCCGGGCAACTCCGCCCTTCGGCGGCGTGACACCGGCGCGCTCCCCTGCTCGACTGGCACACCGTCATAAGCTGCACCTATACACTCCCGGGTGTGCGCCACGACGGCACCGCGGCGACCACGTCCTCGCCCACCGCATCACCGGGCAAACGTCTGCGCCGGCCGGAGCCCGCACTGCCTACGGTGGTGCAGCGGGCGGGTGCAAGCGAGGCGGTCCGGGAGATCTTCCTGCAGTTCGAGCGGCAGGCACAACGGCTGCGCGCCATCCTGAGAGTGGCCCTGGTCGCGGTGATGGTGCTCGCGGTGGTGAGCGGTACACCCCGCGAGCAGTGGCCGGCGCAGTTCGTCCTGGTCGGCGCCTACGGTGTGCTGGCGGCGGGGGCCGCGTGGCTGTGGATTCGCACGCCGACCAAGGCCCGCCGACTGCGGGAGGTGGCGCCCATGGCGCCCGTCGACATCGCCGCGATCTGTGCGCTGCAATTCCTTTCCACCGGTGGCTATCTCATGCTCGGCCTGCTGGCGTTCCTGCCGTTTTTCACCGCGACGCAGCGCGGAAGGCGCGCGGCGGTGATGGCGATGGCGGCCATCGCCGGCGGCGGCGTCGCGGTGGTGTCCGACCCGGTGTACCGCGAACAACTGTCCGCCCAGGCGATGGTGACAATCCTCACCATGCTCGCGCTGTTGTGCCTGTGCTCGTACGGGGTGTCGCGCACCCAGGAGCGCCGGTTGGTCAGCATCGCCGAACTGACACAGAGCCGGTCGCTGTTGTTGGCCGACGTGATGACGGCCGAGGAGCGCGCGCGCAGACGGATCGCCGAGGCGCTGCACGACGGGCCGCTGCAGACGGTCCTGGCGGCGCGCCAGGATCTACGGGATGCATTGCGGCACAACGAAATAGCTCCGCAGATGCGCGATGTGACGCGCGCAAGCGAGTTGCTGGGGACGGTCTCCAAAGAGTTGCGGCAGGTCACCCGCGAGCTGCACCCGTCGGTGCTCGACGAGGCGGGCCTGGCGGCCGCCGTCGAAACACTGGTCCACTCCTTCGCTGAACGCACCCACATCCGGGTGGACTGCGATATCGACTACCCGCGGCGCCATCCCGACGACGCGATCCTGTACGGACTGGCCCGCGAGCTGCTGAGCAACGTGGCCCGCCACGCCGAGGCAGGCACCGTGAGCCTGCGCCTCAGCGACGACGGCGACGACGTGACGATGGACCTGCGCGACGACGGTGTCGGCCTCGATCCCGAGCAGCTGTCGCGGCGCCTCCGCGAGGGGCACATCGGGCTGGCATCGCACCGGGCGCGGGTGGAGACGCTGCGCGGCGCCGTGGAGTTCCGGCCCGTCGAGCGCGGCACCTGGGTGCACGTCATGCTGCCGGTGCGCGCCTCAGACGGCGTGGTGGCGGCCGAACCACAGGAGGCATCGTGAGTAGGTCGGGGACGACGCCGGAGCGCCACGTGTCGGTGGTGGTCGGCGACGACCACCCCGTCTATCGCGACGGTGTCGTGCGCGCCCTCGCCAATAGCGGCCGGACCGAGGTGCTCGCTGCCGTCGGAGACGGGCGCGCGGCGCTGGACGCCATTCACGAGCATCACCCCGACGTGGCGCTGCTCGACTATCACATGCCCGGGATCGACGGCATCGCGATCGCCCATGCGGTGAACCGCGACCACCTCGCCACCCGAGTCCTGTTGCTCTCGGCGAGTACCGAGGGCTCGGTCGTGTACCGGGCCATCCGTGAAGGCGCTGCGGGATACCTGTCCAAGGAATCCGACCGCGACGAGATCGTCGCGGCGGTCGTGGCCTGCGCGCGCGGTGAGAAGGTGCTGCCGCCGGAGTTGGTCACCTCGCTGGCCACGCAGGTGCACCAGCACGCACGGTCACAGGTGCCGCTGCTCAGCGAACGGGAACAGCAGATCCTGCGTCTGATCGCCAAGGGCCGCACCGTCCCGGAGATGGCCGAGGAACTGTTCCTGGCGCCGACGACGGTCAAGACCCACATCCGCCGCCTCTACGAGAAACTCGGCGTCTCCGATCGAGGCGCCGCGGTTGCCGTGGCGATGCGCGGCCACCTCCTGGAGTGAGGCGACACCCGCCAACTCCGTTGGAGTGAGCCAGCTCCCGTCAATTTTTGTGGCCTCCGCATCCGGGTTATGATCGGCGCCACGCAATTGGTGGTGGGACTACACGGGGGTTGTGGGCATTGATGGTGCAGGTCAGGAGCGTGTGATGGCGTCGTATCCGATCGGTTCAGGGTCCGCCGTGCCACCCGAATGGCACCCCACCGCGCCCGCCGATCCCCGCAGTCAGCTGATGGCCTGCCTGCGGGCCAGCCTGATCGCACTGGCCCTGCTGGCAGGTCTTGCCCTGATCGTCTGGCTCTAAAACCCCGGCTCTAAAGCGGGAGGGCCTCAGGCGGGTGGGTAGACGCCCATCCCCTTGGCCTTCTCGGTCTGCCAGAAGATGTCGGCAATCTCATCGATCGTCGCGAGGAGCTTCTCGGCGACCGCCACGTCAGTCGACTTCTTCACATCGCCGGCGCCATGGACCCCGTCCCAGAACAGCTGGTGCAGGTTGGGGAACTGCTCGAAATGCTCCTTGGTGAAGAAGTCCGCCCACAGCACCATCAGGTGATGCTTGACCTCCTCGGCGCGCTGCTCCTTGATCAGGATCGCGCGGGTGCGGAAATGCTCGTCGTCGGAGTCGTTGTACTTCTGGAGCGTCTTGAGGCATGACAGCGCCTCGATCTTGGCCTGAGCGGGGTCGTACACGCCGCAATACAGGTCGCAGTGAGCGTGGGCGGAGGTGGCGTTGGCGAACAGTCGATGCAGCATGGTCCTAACTTACCCTTAGGCCGTGAACCGAAACCATCGGTGGCGGAGCTTTTCCCGCTGGCCACTGCGCCGGTTCAGCGTGGTCGAGGACTCGATGCGCCCGGCTCTGATCCCAGGGGACGGGCTGCTCGCGCTCCGCTGCGGTGCGCCGAGGAGCGGCCAGCTCCGGGTCTTCCCGGACCCGACGCTGCCCTCCCGCTGGCTGGTCAAACGCGTTGGGGAGGTGCGCGGCCCGATGTTCGAGGCCCGCTCGGACAACCCCCGCGCCGCTGGCGTCGTCGACTCGCGACAGTTCGGGTGGGTGCCCTCGACCGGCTCCTACCGGGTGGTGTTCACGGTCCGGGAACGGCGCCGACGGGCCGGCTGACGCGGCCGTTGGCACTCGTGTCCTCTTGCGTGCCAGCAGGGACCTGCCTCATGCTGGGCAAATCGACCCACCGAAGTGTCAGGCCATGGTTGATGCCGGCGCGGGCCGGTACGTCTGAACACCGATGTCCCGGAGGCGATATGGATACGGGGTCCGGCAGGGCGATCGAGATCGCCCCCTTCCACTCACGCGGCGCGCTCAAAGGTTTTGTGGTGTCGGGTCGCTGGCCCGACTCGACCAAGGAGTGGGCCCAACTTCTGATGGTCACGGTCCGCGTGGCGTCTCTGCCCGGATTGCTGGCCACCACAACCATTTTCGGCGTGCGTGAGGAACTGCCCGACGAGCCCGAGCCCGGGACCGTCGGGCTCGTGTTGGCCGAAGGCACCGTGGTCGGCGAATCAGCAGTTCCACCAGGATATTTCGCGGATCGCCAGCCACCTGCCCTGCTGATGCTGCACCCTCCGTCGGAGACGACGCCCTCGCTGCCGGAATGCTCGGGCGCCGCGTCCGGTTGCGTGCTGCTCCCCGGCCTGCCCCATCTCGGCCTCGAGCACCGCGCGGCGTGGGTCGAGGCAGAGTCGGACGGCACGGTCACGTCGATGGTCAGCCGTGTGGGCGTCGACCCGATCAGCCACCCCGACACCGCCATCTTGGCGATGCTGCTCGCCGCATAGACACCGCCGGCGTCTGCCGGCCACATCAGCGCAGTGCGGCGGCCACGCGGTGACGCACACCCTCGCGCGGCGGGTCGCGTCGAACCGTGAGCGTCCTGCCGGGGGAGACCTGCCGCGGTCGTGACGCCATCCCGTCGGCAGCCCATCGTGATCTCGCCGTGATCTCGCAAAAGTTTGCGACGGTGCGACAGCGGGGCGCACCCGGCCGCCGCGGAACCGCTCGACTCGTCGTGAGAATCGACGCGTATTCGCACGGCAACCGCGAAGAGGGTGACTGACGCGGTTTCGGCGCTCCCGAGGCTGACCCTCGCCACGAGGCAGGCTGTCGGACAGCCGGAAGCGATTTGGCCTAACTGCACCATCAGCCAGCAAACCCCGGAACCTGATGGCCCCCGCACAACGACCGTTGCCCGTAGTGAACATCGAGATTGCGATGCGGACCTGACGGCGGTCCACGCGGCGGCGATCGCGTGTCGCCCCGTGCATTTGCTTAGCACCATCGAGGAATGGCAGCCTCACCACACGAAATGCAGGCACTATCCACAGGCTCGGCTGGTAGAAGTGAACACGCGGGTTAACAATTCGGCGGTTTGCACTTGGTTGTGGAGACAACTCTCGCTACGATAGTCAGCAAATCCGCCGCCTACTTAGTCCGCTCGTTTCGCCCGTGGAGGTCCATCGATGAGTACGACATTCGCCGCCCGCCTAAACCGCCTGTTCGACACCGTTTATCCACCCGGTAGGGGCCCGCACACGTCCGCAGAAGTGATCGCCGCACTCAAGGCGGAGGGTGTCACCATGTCCGCTCCGTACCTGTCTCAGCTGCGATCAGGCAACCGTACGAACCCGTCGGCCACGACCATGGCGGCACTTGCCAACTTCTTCCGTATTAAGCCGGCTTACTTCACCGACGACGAGTACTACGAGAAGCTCGACAAGGAGCTGACGTGGCTTGCGAGCATGCGCGACGAGGGTGTTCGGCGTATTGCGGCGCGGACGGTCGGCCTGTCCCCTGAGGCCCAGCACGACCTCGCCCAGAAGGTTGACGAGCTGCGGCGCAGGGAGCGTCTGGACGTTTAGCCTGCCGGGGCACCCACGCTCACCTACTTGGGTTCCCGGCGAAGTGATACCGCTGTCGCTACACCTGAGCGGCGGCGATCAGTTTTGCTCCAGTGCGCGGTACTCGGTGGCGATGGCCAGTATCCATTCGCGGTCGGAGTACGAATCGGGTTTCCTCAGCCAGTTCAGTCCCGGGAATGCCGCACGTGTTTCGTCGCGGGGTAGCGCGCGCCCCGCGTAGATCCACTCCGCGATTGCTCGCGCTTGCTCTCGCGGCGCAACCGGCGGCGCCTCCAACGCATCGATCTCCACCTCCGCACCGAGGTTGGGTATCGGCAGGGACGACCCGGGATCGCGCTGAGTGGCTTCGACGCGTTCACGCCTGGTCACCTCGGTCGCCTCGAGGAACAACGCGTCGGAGATCAGCGACATGCGCTCGGCCACCCGGAATGCCAGCGGGCCGCGTGGCCGTATGCCGATGCCGATATCGGCGTGCCTGCGGCCGAGTTCAGCGAGCAGCGGCCGAACAACCCTGAGTTCGTAGCGGGCGCCGAACCAATCCTCGATGCTGGGCAGCAGGGATCCGGCGGCGACGACGACCATGGCCGAGCCGAGCAGGGTGGCTGCGGCGCCCACCCCGACGAACCGGGTCGTGCCGATCGCCTGCAGGAGGAAGAACGCGCTCGCGAGGACGATGAGCACGATTCCGATGGTGAAGACGAACAACGCCCGCCCGCGACGGGTGCGGTTGGAGTGCCGCATGCCTGCCCAGGAGACCAGGGTCATCGCCAGCATGATGTAGAGCAGCGGCAGCAGCCACGACCAGCCCAGGCTGTGTATGAGGTACTCCTGCGGTGCCATCTCGGACTGCTTGCCCTTGGCGAAGAAGCTCACCAGGCTGGCCGCCGCGATGACGGCGGCGATGGCGTACTGGGCGAATGCGATGCGGCGCGTGATGACCGGGCGGTGGTCGGAGGCAACCGTGGTGATCATCACGCAGCTGCCCGCGGCAGAGGCGATCAACGCGACCTGGCTGAGCCCCATCGCGATGTTGGGCCAGTGCAGGGCGGTGTCGATCAACAGGGTCAGCGGCTGCCAGTTGAGCGCCGCGACGAGTCCGAGACAGCCAAGCGCCAGGATCATTGCGGTGCTCACCAGCGATTGCTTGTTGACAAGTGCCCACCCGATGCGCAGTCCGGTCGCCAGACCGAGCAGCGCTGCGATCACCCAGACGATCAACCAAACGCCTCCCCGAGACGGACCTGGACGATCGACGAGCGGTCGGAGGGCAGCCGGCCAAGCCGGAAGATCAGCAGGGCGGCGAAATCCTCGGCCTCCTGCTCGATATCCTCCCCGCCGGGTCCCATACACCCGGTGCGCTGGTTGAGCATGTAGCGAATGAGGTCGGAGCTGGCCAGCTCGACGTTCTCGCGCGCGGCCTCGAGCACTGGGATCCCGTCGTGTCCAAGTACGAGATGGCCCAGCTCATGGGCCAACGTCCGGTCCCATGCCGGCAGGCCTTGTTGGATCAGGAACACGTCCCGGTCGGCGTATTGGCGCCATTGCCCGCACACGCCGGGTGGCAGATCGGCCATCTTGATCTCGATCGGCCGTCCGCGATCTTGGCTGACTGCCTGCACAAGGCGTGTGAGCGACACTTCGCCGTGCCTCGGTGCGAGGTCGAGCACCGCGCCGACCGCGCGTGTCACCTGACGACTCGCGGGCAACTGCATCCCCTCTCGACGTATCCACTATGGACCAGCCTCTCGGCCCCGGGCTGGACGTTGTCGTTAGTTCATGTATGTCGTTAGTTCATGTATGTCGCTAGTTCATGTACCTTGCCAGCTCGCTCATCCGCACCGCGCGGCCGGCCTTTGCCTGGCGGTATCCGAGGAGACCACCGAGACCGGTGAGCGCGAGGATTCCCGCCGCGCCGGGCAGGGCCAGCGCGGCCACCTGCGTCATGGTGGCGGTGCGCAGGTACTCGGCATAGCCCATCCGGAATGTGGGCGGCAGAAGAGGTCCGCCCATCGCCGCGGGTTCGTCCTGCCGACCGGCGCTGGGTTCGGAGAGGATCGACTTGGGCCCGGCCGACAGCGGCACCTGCGGCGGCGCTGCGGGGGCACCCCCTCCCGCACCCTCACCACCCGCCGATAGCCCGACCACGAGGGGCGGCGGGACAGGGGCGGCACCGATCGGCCCCACCGCGGCGGGCGGCTCGACGACGACAGGCGCTTCGTTGGGCTCGAACGGGGTCTGCCCGGCGGCGGTTGCGATCCGCGGCGGGACGGCACCGGGTTGTACCGGGAACTGCACGCCTGACAACGAGAACGGGATGCCGGGCGCTCCAGCGCCACTACCGCCGCCGCCACCACTACCACTGCCGCCCCCCGGAACCGTCACGGTCGTGGTGGTCGTCGGCCGGTCAGTTGTTGTGGTGGTTTTCGTCGTGGTGGTTGTGGTGGATGTGGTTGTCGTGGATGTGGGTGTCGTCGATGTGGTTGTCGATGTCGGTTCGGACGGCCCAGTGGTTTCCGGTGGCTTGGTGGTTTCCGGTGGCTTGGTGGTTTCCGGTGGCTTGGTGGTTTCCGGTGGCTTGGTGGTTTCCGGCGGCTTGGTGGTTTCCGGCGGCTTCGTGGTTCCCGACGGCTTGGTTTCCGAGGGTTTGGTTTCCGAGGGTTTGGTCGTCGGTTCAGTCCTGGTAGGCGTATCGGTCTTCGTATCGGTCGGATTGCTGCTGGGTCGAGTCGGGCCACCCGGGCCACCCGGGCCACCCGGCCATCCTGGACGACCCGGACCACCCGGACCGTGCCCGCCGCCGGGTTCCTGGCCTGGCCCAACGTCACCGGGACCGTTACCGCCGCCCACCTGCCCCTGAGACTGGCCGCGATCGTCCCCGGCACCGCCGTTCGGAGATTCTGCGAAGGCCAATGCGCCGCCGATACCACCGATGAACAGGCCGGAACCGACAAGGCACGCTGACGCAGCGACACGCACACGCGAACCCACTACGTCACCACCCCTCATGAGATGTTCCGCACAATTCACACGGACTTTTCGATTGTCGCACAACTTTGGCGTGGAATTTGCTAGTGCACCCATTCCGCAACCTCTCCACGGGCGCAGGCGCAGCGCGGACCGGCCGAGCGATACTGTTGGGTCTGCTGCAACGCAGCCGCGATCGTGTGTCGTCGACGACTTGACCTGGAGGCAGCCGGATGGGCCTGTTCAAGCGACGTAAAAGCCGCGCTACCCGCCGAGCTGAGGCCCGAGCCATCAAGGCGAAGGCAAAACTCGAGGCCAAGCTGGGCGCCAAGAACGAAGCGCGCCGCATCAAGGTCGAGCACAAAGCCGAGAACGCCAAACTGAGGGCCCAGATGAAGGCGCAGCGGGAAAGCGACAGGGCCGCGCTGAAGATTGCTGAGACCGAGTTGAAGGCCGCCCGTGAGGGCCGGCTGTTGTCCCCCACCAGAATTCGCCGGGTGCTGACCGTAACCAGGCTGCTCGCGCCCGTTCTGGTGCCGCTGGTCTATCGGGCCGCCATCGCCGCGCGTGGATTCGCCGACGAACGCCGGGCCGACCGGCTCGGCGTCCCGCTCAGCCAGATCGGGCAGTTCTCCGGCCACGGTGCCCGGCTGTCCGCCAGGATCTCCGGGGCCGAGCAGTCCCTGCGGATGGTGGTGGAGAAGAACCCGAAGGACGCCGAGACCCGCGAGTTCGCCACCGCGATCACCGAACGTCTCGATGATCTGTCCGCCGCGGTGACCGCTGCGGAGAACATGCCGTCGGCCCGGCGGCGCGCGGCGCACGCGGCGATCGCGTCACAGCTCGACGGCGTGGACGCGGACTTGCTGGCCCGGCTCGGAGTTGTCTGAGCCGATGATCCGACGGCACCTGCAACGCCTGGCGGCCGTGCTGCTGTCGTCGGTTGCGCTCGCTCTCACCGTGGCGCCGGCGGCGTCCGCGCACGCCACGCTGATCGCGTCGGATCCGGCCGAGAATGCCGCGCTGACGCAGTCACCCACGCAGGTATCGGCGACGTTCAACGAGCCGATGCAGGCGCAGTTCGCGGCCATGACCGTGGTCGGGCCCGACGGGCAATTGTGGTCCACCGGGGAACCGCAGGTGCACGACACCGTGATCAGCATTGCGGTGCGGCCGCTCGGTCCGGCGGGCGTCTACACCGCCAACTATCGAGCCACCTCGGCCGACGGGCACGTCGTGTCGGGATCGTGGCCGTTCCAGTTCACGCCGCCCAGCGCCGCGGGCGTCGGCACCTCAGTCCCTACCCCGGCACCTGAGACGGTCCCCGCGCCCTCGACGCCGTCATCGCAGACCGCCCCCACACCGGCGGGCTCCGCGGACGCCGTCCCCCTCTGGCCGTTCTGGATCGCCGCCATCGTGGCCGTCGGCGCGGCCGCCTGGTGGGCGGTTCGCAGGCGGACCTGACGGCACGCCGGGCCTTGGCGGCCACCTGGCATGATGGGACGCACTGCCGGCTACGCACTGGCCCACGACGCCGAGGACGAAACACTGCGAAGGAGCAGCCAGATGGCAGATCCGCAGGATCGACCCGACGAGAAGCCCGACGGCGCCCCCGGCGGATCGGCACCGGCCTCTCCGGGTGCCGACGCGGCTGCCACGCCTCCACCCCCGGCCAAGAAGGCGCCCGCCAAGGCCGCCAGGAAGGCGACGGCCAAGAAAGCTCCTGCCAAGAAGGCGCCGACGACGGCCGCCAAAGGCGCACCGCCCGCCAAGAAGGCTCCCGCGAAGAAAGCGGTGCGGCCTGTCGGGCCTCCAACCGTCGCGGCCCTCGCAGAGACGAACGGTGCCAGCGACATGATTTCGGCGGCCAAAGAGACCGCGGCCCAGGCGAAGTCCACCGTCGAGTCCGCTAGCAACCCCGTCACCGGACCATCGCCGGCACATCTGCCGGGATCGGCCCAATCCCGCGTGCCGGTGGTCGCGGCGCTGATCGCCGGCCTACTGGCGATCGTCGCGGTGATCGTCGCGCGGCGCCGCGTCGAGGACTGATTCGCCCATTGTCGGCAGGCACGCCTGCAGACGAAGGGCACTCCCTGCGTGCAGTGGCTAACAGCTAGCATCGACCGGTGACCATCCAACCGCGCCCCACCGCCGACCTCGTCGACGAGATCGGCCCCGACGTCCGAAGCTGCGACCTGCAATTCAAACAGTACGGCGGCCGGTCACAGTTCGCCGGGCCGATCACCACCGTTCACTGCTTCGAGGACAACGCGCTGCTGAAATCGGTGCTGTCCACGCCCGGCGACGGCAGGGTACTGGTCATCGATGGCGGCGGGTCGTTGCACACCGCCCTCGTCGGCGATCTGATCGCCGAGCTGGGCCGCTCCAACGGGTGGGCAGGGCTGATCGTCAATGGCGCGGTGCGCGATTCGACCATCTTGGTCACGCTCGACATCGGCATCAAGGCGCTGGGTACCAATCCCCGCAAGAGCTCCAAGACCGGCAAGGGGCTGCGCGATGCCGCCGTCACATTCGGCGGTGTGATGTTCGTGCCGGGCCACACAGTCTATAGCGACGAGGACGGCATCGTAGTGGTGGGCTCCGACTGACCAACCGATTCGGCGGCGGCCGGAATCAACTGTGCAGCATCCTTTTTCGTGAATTTGAGCGCTTCGTCGTCGACCCTTCCCCTGCGGATGAGCTGCAGGTCGAACAGGTAGTTCTGCCGGAGCCGCCACGGTGTGCGCGCACCGCCCTTGGGTAGCCGGTCCAGTGCGCGCAGCACGTACCCGGGGGTGAACTCCATCAACGGTCGCTCTTCGATCGATGCGTCGGGCTGCGCCTCCGCCACGGTGTATCCACGGGCGTCCATGAAATTGATGACACGGCAGATGAATTCGGATACCAGGTCCGCTTTGAGCGTCCACGATGCATTGGTGTAGCCGACCGTGAACGCCATGTTGGGCAGCCCCGTGAGCATCATGCCCTTGAACGCCATCTGCTCGGCCAGTGTCACCGGCTCGCCATTGCGGGAGATGTCCGCTCCGCCGAACAGCCGGAGATTCAAACCCGTTGCGGTGACGATGATGTCGGCGTCGAGTTCCGCACCGGAGGTGAGCAGGATGCCGTTTTCGGTGAACCGCTCGATCGTATCGGTGACGACATCGGCGGCCCCGTGGCGGATGACGCGATACAGGTCGCCGTTCGGGGCGAAGCACAGCCGCTGATCCCACGGCTCATACCTGGGCTTGAAGTGAGTATCGACGTCGTAGCCCTCGGGTAGGCGCCGGCGGGCCAGGCCGCGCAGCGCCTTGCGGAAGCCTCCGGGGAATCGGCGGGCGAACTGATACTGGATAGTGGCCAGCGCCACTGCTTTCCACCGGATGGCCGTGTAGGCGGCCTCGGCCGGGAGCAGTCGATACAACCGCGCAGCGAGCGGGTCCGTATCGGGCAGCGGCAGGATGTAGGTCGGTGACCGCTGCAGCATGGTCACGTGACCAGAGCCGCCGTCGATCAGCGCCGGGATCAGCGTCACCGCCGTCGCGCCACTGCCGATGACCACGATCTTCTTGTCCCGGTAGTCGAGATGCTCCGGCCAGTGCTGCGGGTGCACGATGGTGCCGCGAAAGTCTTCGCGACCGGCGAACTCCGGGGTATAGCCGCGGTCGTAGTCGTAGTAGCCGGTACAGGCGACGAGGAACGAGCAGTGGATCGTGATCTCCTCGCCGTTGCGGTTGACGGTGAGCTCCCACCGGCTGTCGGCGTCCGACCAGTTCGCCGCGACTACGGTGTGGCCGTAGCGGATGTGCCTGTCGATGCCGTTCTCGGACGCCGCCTCGTTGAGGTACTTCAGGATCGATGGTCCGTCGACGATGGCCTGATCAGATCTCCAGGGCTTGAACCGGAATCCCAGGGTGTACATGTCGGAATCCGACCGGATCCCGGGGTACTTGAACAGGTCCCACGTCCCGCCGAGGTTCGGCCGGGATTCGAGGACCACGAAACTCTTCGTCGGGCAGCGGTCCTGGACATGCCAAGCCGCGCTGATGCCCGAGATACCCGCCCCAACAATGACGACGTCGACATTCTCGGTCATGATGTCAAGCTATCAACACCATGTTGAGAGCGTCAACGGTCCGTCGAGAAGTTCGACACCGCGTAAAGTGAGGCCCGTGACGATCACCGGCACCACCCGCACGGCGCGCGGGCGTCGGGCCCAGCGGCCCTCCGGCGACGACCGTGAACTGGCCATTCTGACCACGGCCGAGCGGCTGCTCAACGATCGGCCGTTCGCCGATATCTCCGTCGACGACCTCGCCAGGGGTGCCGGGCTGTCGCGGCCCACCTTCTATTTCTACTTTCCGTCCAAGGACGCGGTGCTGCTCACGCTGCTGGACCGGCTGATGGCGGCCGCCGCGGAGGCTCACGATCGGCTGGCCGACCATCGCCCCGCGGACCGCTACGAAGGCTGGCGGGCGGGCATCAACGTCTTCTTCGAGGTGTTCGGCGCGCACCGTGGGATCACCAGGGCCGCATTCGCCGCGCGTGCGGGTATCCCCGACGCCAGGGATATGTGGGCGCGGTTCATGCGCAAGTGGATCGAGCACACCACGAAGGCGATCGAGGCCGAGCGGGTCCGCGGCGCCGCACCCGACACGCTGCCCGCCGTGGACCTGGCCACGGCGCTGCTCCTGCTCAATGAGCAGGCGTTGTCGTCCAGCTTCGCCGGGGCCGACCCCTCGATACCCGAGGACCGGGTGCTCGACACGTTGGCGCATTTCTGGATCAGCGCGATCTACGGCACCGGACACTGACCCGCTGTGTGCGCACGACGGGGACGAATGCTTTGACTGGTGTGGACGTCGTCATCGAGGCTCGTTACGCGTGGCCGAGCCGGTGACGATGGCGCCCTCCCTGCAGCAGAAGGTCCAAAGCGTCCTCGACGACCTCATCGACACCGGAGTCGAAACCGGCTTACAGGTTGCCGTTTACCACCGCGGTGCCCTTGTGGTCGACACCGTCGCCGGCATCGCCGACAGCCAGACCGGGCACAGGGTGACGCCGCAGACTCCGTTCTTCAGCTTCTCCGCTGCGAAGGTCATGACGTCCACGATCGCTCATCTGCTTGTCAGGACCGGTGTGCTCGGATACGACACACCACTGGTCGACCTGTGGCCGGAGTTCGGTGCCCACGGCAAGGCGACTGCAACCCTTCGACATGTGCTCACCCACTCGGTCGGCGTGCCGGCGATGCCTCGTGGCGTCGGTCCCGGCGAGTTGTCGGACTGGTCGCGAGTTTGCGCCGCGATCGCCGACGCCGAACCGCGGTGGCAACCCGGGACCAAGACGGGGTATCACTCGTTCACCTTCGGCTTCCTTGTCGGCGAGGTCGCACGCCGGGGCACGGGCAAACCGATGCGGCAACTCTTACACGAGTGGGTCACCGAGCCCCTGGGCATCCCCGCCGGCGACCTGTACTTCAGTGTGCCCCAAGCAGATTTGGCCCGGCTGGCGCGACTCGAAGACGCTGCACCGAGCCCAGTCGCCCCATCTGACGGCAATGCGATTCTTGCGCCATGGGAACTGCAACCGACCGCGGCGATGGGCAACAGCCACGAGATCCTGCAGTCCGACATTCCGTCGGTCGGCACTTTCACCGCAAGGGGGATCGGCGCCATGAACGCCGCGGTCCTCGACGGTCGGCTCATCGAACCAGACCAGCTGCAGGAGTTGACGGCGGTAGCCTTCGAGGGCACCGACCAGGTCTTCGGTAACCATGCGCGGCTGGCCCTGGGATATCCGCTCGGCCGCATCGGCACCCGGCCCGACGAGACACCGACCACGTTCGGCTGGGTCGGTGGTGGTGGCAGCTATGTCTATGCCGACACCGAAACCGAAACCTCCTTCGCCATGACCAAGACCCGTCTCACCCCCCACTTCGACACAGCACAACGCCTCGCAGACCTGATTGCAGCCGAAATCAACCCAGATGCATGAGCAGCGGTACCAGCAAGTGTCTCGGCCTCTTTAGATCGGCAAGGTCGCGGCGTCGCGGCGTCTCTCAAAGCGCGTTGTCGGTCGCCAGTGAGACAGTTCGGTGGAGGGATTGCCGCTGCGACTCAAGGAAACGCATGTTCGGATCAGGTGGGGCCAGCATCCTGCACGCTGATCTAGATTCGTTCTACGCGTCCGTCGAGCAGCGTGACGATCCGGCGCTGCGCGGACGGCCCGTCATCGTCGGCGCCGGAGTGGTCCTCGCGGCCAGCTACGAGGCGAAGGCTTTCGGGGTGCGCACCGCGATGGGTGGGCGCCAGGCCCTGCAGCTCTGCCCGCAGGCGGTCGTCGTCCGCCCCAGGATGGCCGCGTACTCTGCGGCCAGCGAGGCGGTGTTCGCCGAATTCCGGGACACCACACCGATCGTCGAGCCGCTCAGCGTCGACGAGGCCTTCCTCGACGTGTCGGGCCTGTACCGGGTGTCGGGGACACCGGTGCAGATTGCCGCCGACCTGCGGGCGCGCGTCCGGGACCGGGTAGGGCTGCCGATCACGGTGGGTATCGCGCGCACCAAGTTCCTGGCCAAGGTGGCCAGTCAGGAGGCCAAACCTGACGGTCTGCTGCTCGTGCCGCCCGATCGCGAGCTGGCGTTCCTGCATCCGCTACCGGTCCGACGGCTGTGGGGCGTCGGCGTCAAGACGGCCGAGAAGCTGCACGCGCACGGCATCGAGACGGTGGCCGACGTGGCCGAGCTGAACGAAGCGACGCTGGCCGCGATGGTCGGTGGCGCGATGGGCCGCCAGCTGTTCGCCCTGTCCCGCAACATCGACCGGCGCCGGGTGCGAACGGGCGTCCGCCGCCGATCGGTCGGCGCCCAGCGGGCGCTGGGCAGGGCGGGAAACACCATGTCCCCCAACGACGTCGATGCCGTCGTGGTCAATCTCGTCGACCGCATCACCCGCCGGATGCGCAAGGCGGAGCGGACGGGCCGTACCCTCGTGCTGCGGCTGCGGTTCGACGATTTCACTCGTGCCACCCGCTCGCACACGATGGCTCGCGCCACCGCATCCACCGACCCGATCCTCGATACCGCCCGCGCGCTGGTCGCCGCCGCGGCGCCGCTGATCGCCGAACGGGGTCTGACGCTCATCGGTTTCGCCGTATCCGGCATCGACAGGGACGGCGCCCAGCAGCTCGAGCTTCCGTTCGGGCAGGTGGCGGACACCGTCGCCCTGGACGCGGCGGTCGACCTGGTGCGCGGCCGCTACGGCAATGCTGCCCTGACCCGCGGTGTGCTCCTAGGGCGTGATCCCGGTCTGGAGATGCCGCACCTACCGGACTGAGTCGTCAGGCCTGCCCGGTCCACTCCAGCAGCTCCTCGACGGGCCAGGTGTTGACGATCCGGTCTTCTGGCACTCCGGCGTCGAGTGCCCGCTGCGCCCCGTACCCGAGAAACTCCAGCTGTCCGGGGGCGTGCGAATCGGTGTCGACGGAGAACAGGCAGCCGATCTCCAGCGCCAGGTTCAGCAGCCGGGTCGGCGGATCGCGCCGCTCGGGGCGGGAGTTGATCTCGACGGCGGTGCCGTAGTCGCGGCAGGCGGTGAACACCGTGGCGGCGTCGAATTTCGATTCCGGGCGCACACCGCGGTTTCCCGTCACCAGCCTGCCGGTGCAGTGGCCGAGCACGTCGGTATGCGGGTTGGTCACCGCCGTGACCATCCGCCGCGTCATCGACGGTGCGTCCATGGCCAGCTTGGAATGCACGCTGGCCACCACGACGTCGAGACGCTCGAGCAGCTCGGGCTCCTGATCCAACGATCCGTCGTCGAGGATGTCGACCTCGATGCCGGTGAGGATGCGCATCGGCGCGACGGTCTCGCGCAGTTCCTCGATCACGTCGAGCTGCCTGCGTAGCCGCTCGGGGGACAGTCCGTTGGCGACCGTGAGCCGGGGGGAATGGTCGGTCATCGCGCAGTATTCGTGGCCGAGGTCCCGCGCGGTCAGCATCATCTCCTCGATGGGCGCCGAACCGTCCGACCAGTCGGAGTGCACGTGCAGGTCGCCGCGCAGCGCAGCCCGCAGCTCTCCGCCACCGAAATCCTCTGCCGCGGAGCGCAATTCGACCAGGGTGTCGGGTTCCCGCCCGGCCCAGGCCTGCGCGATCACCTTCGCCGTCTTGGGCCCGATACCGGGCAGCGACTGCCAACTGCCCGCCGCGCCGTGCCGCTGACGATCGGCCTCGGTCAGCGCTTCGACGATGTCTGCCGCCTTCCGGTAGGCCATCACCCGTCGGGGGTCCTCGCGCGCCCGGTCCTTGTAGTAGGCGATCTCGCGCAGCGCGGCGACGGGGTCCATGGCCTCCAGTGTCACAGGTCGTTACCGGCGTAGGACAGATTGAAGCTCTTGTTGGTCAGGGGGAAGTCCGGCACGATCGTGTCGGCCATCGCCACCGGCAGGGCGGGCCAGTTGAACCACGACGGATCGACGATCTTCGCCCGGGTCAGCCTGCCGTCGTCGCCGACCTCGACGCGGTGGACGATCGTACCGCGCCAACCCTCGACGACGCCGATGCCCGAACCGCCGCCCGGCCTGACCTCCGCGCCGACGTCCAGCGCGCCGCCTCCGCCGACGCCGTGGTCCTCGACCAGCCGGCACACGCTGTCAACGGAGGCGGCGAACTCGTCGCGGCGCACGGTGTAGCGGGCCAGCACATCGCCCGCCGTCGACCCGACCTCGGTGACCGGGAGTTCGGCGAAGGGGTGCTCGACGCGGGCGTCGGTGCGCACCCCGCTGGCCCTTGCGACATATCCCAGACACCCGAGTGCGGTGGCGTCGTCAGCTGCCAGCACCGAGGTGCCCGCAAACCTGTCGTGCACGACGCCGTTGCCCAGCGTGAGGGCGGCGACCTCGGCGAGGTCGGCGGCGACGGCGCGCAACACACCCGGATCGGGTAGTGCGCGCACACCGACACCACCGGGCCGAATTGCGTTGCGCAGCAGGCGGTGCCCGGTGACTTCGGCGTTGATCCGCAGCAGCCGTTCCCTGATCCGCAGCGCGTGGGCGTTGGCCAGCGAGAACCCGACGTCGTTGGCCAGCGCCCCCAGATCAGCCGCATGGTTGTACAGGCGTTCGAGTTCGATGAGCATCGCGCGCAGCCGGTGCGCGGGCTCGGGCAGTTCGACCCCTAGCGCATCCTCCACGGCCAGGCAGTGCGCCAGCGCATGGCCGGCCGACGTGTCACCGCTGATCCGTTCGGCCAGCTGCACGCCCCCGCAGGCGGGCTTGCCCTCGAAGAGCTTCTCCACCCCGCGATGCACGTACCACAGCCTGGCCTTGAGCCGCAGCACCGTTTCCCCGGCGACCGAGAAGCGGAAGTGTCCCGGCTCGATCATCCCGGCATGCACCGGCCCGACCGGGATCTCGTAGACACCCGGGCCGTCGACCGTGACGAACGGGAATCGTCCCGCGGGTTCGAACGGGGGCGGCGCTCCGGCGTCGTGGCGCATCGGGTGCCAGCCCGCAGGCCAGTGCGCGTGTCGCACCAGCCGTCTCGGGCGGGGGTGGCCGACGAGCTCGACACCGAACAGGTCGGACATCTCGCGCTCGAAACGGCTCAGCGGAAAGGACAGGTAAGCAAGGGATTCCAGCCTCGGCGCGTCGGCGGGCAGCCTGCGGGTCAATTCGACGCGCCGGTCGGGACGGCCCGCCAGGAACAGGTAGACGATGCGCAGCCGGTCGCTCTCGTGGTGGGCCGCCACCAGCGCCGGACGGAAACCCGAAACCAGCAGCTTCTCCGCGGTCTCGGCGAGTTCGTCGTCGGACACCGTGCGGCGCGTCAGTTCCGGGATCACCGCAGCACCCCGAGTTGGCCGGCGGCGGTGAGCAGACCGGTCAGCGGGCCCGCGGTGATGCCGAGCACCGCACACGCCGTCACCCCGGCGGCCAGCACGGCGCCGACGCCGAGCGGCGGGCTGATCGCCGGCACCCCCACCGGGGCCGGCCCGAACAGTATCCTGCCCGCGTTGCGGGCCAGGCCGGCGAACGCGATCGCGATCAATGTCATCGCGGCCGCCAGCGCCCATGTCAGGTCGGCCGCCGACAGGGCGCGGGCGATGGCCAGTTCGGAGGCGAACATCGCGAACGGCGGCATGCCGAGCAGCACCACCACCCCGACCGCGAACGCGCCCCCGACCAGCCGGGACCGGGCCAGCACCCCGCTGATGTCGGAGATGGCGGTCGAACCGTAGGCGCTCTGCAGCGTCCCGCCGGTGACGAACAGGACGGTCTTGCCGACGCCGTGTGCCAGCACGTGCAGCAGCAGCGCCGTGACCGCGAAACGCGTCCCCGCGGCGGCCGCCACCGCGATCAGGCCGATGTTCTCCATCGACGAGTAGGCCAGCATCCGCTTGAGATCGCCTGTGACGGTGAGCATCATCGCTGCGATCAGCAGTGTGACCAGGCCGATGACCAGCAGGCCGGTGCGCAGGAACGCGGCTCCCGCACCGGCGTCGATGACGGGCTTCAGCCGGATCACCACCGACATCGCCACCGAGAGCAGCACCCCGCTCATCAACGCCGAGATCGGCGCGGGGGCCTGGCTGTGCGCGTCGGCCAGCCAGGTGTGGAAGGGGAACAGGCCCGCCTTGGCGCCGTAGCCGATCAGCAGCAGTCCGCCGGCCAGCCGAGTCACCGCCGGATCGAGCGAATGGGCATGAGCCAGAAGGACATCCAGGTTGAGCGCGTCCTCTGCCGACGCGCCTGCGTGGCGGGCCGCGAAATACAGCACGACGGTGCCGAGGAACGCCACGGCGATGCCGACCGAACAGACGATCACGTACTTCCAGGTGGCCTCCAGCGCAGTGCGCGTCTGACGGTGGCCCACCAGAAACGCGGTGACGATGGTGGTCGCTTCGACCGCCACCCAGATGACGCCGATGTTGTTGGCGCACACCGCGATCGCCATCGCCGCCAGGAAGGCGGGGGTGAGAACTCCGTACAGCCGTGCCCCGGTGGCGTCGGTGTGGCCGTGCTCCAGCTCGCCGTCGATGTAGCCGATTCCCGCTGCGACGGCGAGTGTTCCGACGACGCCGATGACGATGAGCATGGTCGCGCTGAGCGCGTCGGCGCGCAGCAGCCCAGCGCCAAACAGGTGGGTTCCGTCGCCCACGCGAGCGGCGACCACACCGCCTGCGACGAGCACGGTCCCGGCGGCCGCCACGGTCAGCAGCGCCGTCGAGCGCCGCCACCCGGCGACGAGCGTGACGAGGGCGGCCAGGATGGGTGCGGCGATGGCGGCGAATACGGCGGTGGACATCAGTCGCGCAACTCCCGCAGCTGGTCGAGGTCGGTGTCACCGAACGCGCGCCGCAGCCTGCCGGTCAGAACGCCGATCACCATCACCGCGAACAGCACGTCCAGGGATGCGCCGAGTTCGACGATCAGCGGAACCCCGGCGGTCAGTAGGAACGCCGCGGCGGCGATTCCGTTGTCCAGCATCAGGAAACCGACTGCCTGTGACACCGCCCGGGTCCGGGTTGCCATCACGAACAGTGCGATGAACACGACCGCGAACGCGGCGGGGGCCGCCGCGGTGGTGACGCCGGGCTGCAGGTCGACGACGGGGCGCGTCACCGCGAACGCGGCCAGCGTCAACCCCGCGGTGATCAGCAGCGACGTTGCGGTGTTGATCAGCGGGGTGGCCTCACGCCCGCCTTCGGGTTCGGCGGCGACGGCACGGCCGAGCAGCCAAGGCAGCCCGACGGCGCGCAAGGTGAGCACCGCAAGGCCGACAACGACGAGGGTGGCGTCGCCCTCGCGGGCGCCGCGGACCAGCGGGATCGCCGCCAGCGCGACGCCCTGCCACGCGACCAGCCGCACCATCGCGGACAGGTCGCGCCGCCACACGATCAGCACCGCCGTCAGCAGCAGCCCACCGGCGGCGAAGTCCACGGCCACCGCGAACATGTTCTCCGTCACCTCAGCCCCTCACCGTGAAGAAGTTGGCGGCGGTGACGGCGAGGAGACCCAGCAGGAAAGAACCGGCGAGCAGTTCGGGTACCCGAAACAACCGCAACTTGGCGACGAACACCTCGACCCCGGCGAGCAGCGCGGCCAGCAGGGCGACCTTGACGACGACGGCGAGCGCGCCGATGCCGATCTGCACCGGACCGGCGCCCGGATCCGCGATCCCCCACGGCAGGAACAGGTTGGCGAGCAGCGCCAGCAGGACGGCCAGCCGCATCCCCGACGCCCATTCAACGAGGGCCAGCCGCGGTCCGGCATACTCCAGCACCATCGCCTCGTGGACCATGGTCAGTTCCAGGTGGGTGGCGGGGTTGTCCACGGGCAGCCTGCCGGTCTCGGCGACGATGACCACCGTCAGCGCGACGAAAGCCAACACCCCGGTGACCGACGCGACCTGGCCCGGGTGTTGCAGCGTATTATTCACCAGCGCACCGAGATTGGCTGATCCGGCCGGGATGGACAACGCGAACACCGCCATCAGGATCGTCGGCTCGACCAGGGCGGCGATGGTGATTTCGCGACTGGAGCCCATGCCGCCGAACGACGTGCCGGTGTCGATGCCCGCGAGTGCGAGCGCGACGGTGCCGAGGAACAGCAGCCCGACGACCGCGAACAGGTCGGCGGCCCGGTCCAGCGGCGATCCGGTGGCCACGATCGGAATGGCCGCGGCGATCAGCAGCGTCGATCCCGCGAGTACGGCCGGTGCCGCCGCGAAGACGACGGTGGTGCCCTCCGGTGTGATCCGTTGCTTGCCAAGCTGTTTGCGGATATCGCGCCACGGCTGCAGCACACCGCCGCCCGCCCTGCCCTCCAGCCGGGCGCGCACCTGGCGCATCAGCCCGATCACCAGCGGTGCGCCGAGCACCACGGTCGTCAGTTGCACGGCGCCGGCGAGGTACGCGGTCACGGTCATCGGGCCAGCACCAGGACGACGAGCACCCCGAGTCCGCCGAGCGCGAGGTACCGGTGGACGCTTCCGGTGTGGGCGCGGCGGATCAGCGCCGCCAGCGCTTCGACCGCCGCGACGACGGGCCGGTAGAGCCGCCGTTCGATGACGTCGGCGATCCGACTGCGGTAGCTGATCGCCTCGACCATGTAGTGCGATTCGGCGTAGTGGCTGATCTCGATGTCGGTGTCGGGGGTCAGGACATCGTTGAACACCCGTTGCAGCGGTTCGGCGAACGAGGTGGCGGTGTATTGCATCCGCGGAGTGAGTTCGGCGGCGCCGCAGGCCCACAGCGGCAGGCGCACCGGTGCGGGCCGTCGCCGCGACCGCAGCGCCGTCGCGGCAACGGCACCGATCATTGCGACCACCAGCGCGGCGGCCAGCACCCCCGGCGCGATGGATCCGCCGAGCCCGGGGAGGGTGATCAGGGTGCCGAAGTCGACCAGGCCCGACGACCCGGCGCCGGTGATGTCCACGACCGCGGCCTGCACGGCGGGTGCGACTGCCACTGGGGCTACGGCCAGCACGAGGCAGGCCGCGGCGGCCAGCGCCATGCCGCCGAGCATGGACGCCGGCGCCTCCGCTGCGCGCGCGGCGTCGTCGCTGCGAGCCCGCGCCAGGAATCCGATGCCGAACGCCTTGACCATCGCGGCGACGCCGAGCCCGGTGGTCAGCGCGATCGCGCCGACGGCCAGGGGTGCGACGAGGGCCGTCGTGGTGTCGTGGCCGGACCCGCCGTGGATCAGCGCCTGCAGCAGCAGCCATTCGCTGACGAAACCCGCCCCCAGCGGCAGCCCCGACGCGCCGAGCGCCGCGATCCCGAACAGCGCGGTGGTGGCGGGCATCCGGCGGGCCAGCCCACCGAGGCGGTCGAGGTCGCGCAGTCCCGTCGCGGCCAGCACCGACCCGGCGGCCAGAAAGCCCAGGCATTTGAACGCCGCGTGCGCGACGAGATGAAGCACCGCTGCCGTCGTGGCGACCACTCCGGCCGCGTGCGCGCCCGCCGCGTCCAGCACGACCGCGGCGCCGAGCGCCGTCGTGACGAGGCCCATGTTCTCGGTGGTCGAATAGCCAAGCAGCCGTTTGAGATCCGCAGCGACGCTGGCTTGCAGGACCCCGTAGAGCGCAGAGGCGATGCCGACCGCCACCACCAGCAGGGCCCACCAGCGTGGGCCACCGTCAAGCAGCGGCATGGTGAACCGCAGGACGCCGTAGATCCCGAGGTTGACCATCGCGGCGCTCATCAGCGCCGACACCGGGCTCGGCGCTTCGGGATGCGCACGCGGCAGCCAGGCGTGCAACGGCACCAATCCGGCCTTCGACCCGAATCCGACGAATGTGAGCAGGAAGACGGCCAGCCGGGCACCGTCGGGCAGGCCCGACAATTCGGCACCGTCGGGCAGGCCCGACAATTCGGCACCGTCGGGCAGGCCCGACAATTCGGCACCGTCGGGCAGGCCCGACAATTCGGCACCGTCGGGCAGGCCCGACAATTCGGCAGTCATCACTGCGTAGAGCAGTGCGGCGGAACGGACTTGGGCGCGGCGGTGCTCGGTGAGCACCAGCACCAGGGAGGCCACCGCCATCAGTTCCCAACCCAGCAGGAACGTCGCGATCGACCCCGCGGCGGGCACGGTCAGCAGCGCCGCGACGAATGCGGGCAGCACCACCAGCGGTACGCCGCCGATGTGCTCCTTACGGGCATAACCAACGCTGTAGATCCCGACGGGAACGGTGACCGCGCCGGTGAGGACAAGGAAGAAGCCGCCGAGGGGATCGACGGCGAACCGCACTCCCGACAGCGGCAGCAGCCAGTCCACGGAGACCGGGCCCACGCCGCCGGACAGTCCGAGCACCCCGAGCCACACGCCGAGCGCTCCGATGGCCGAGGTGGCCACACCGGCGACGGCCGGCCCCACCGCCCGGCCGTGCGTCACGGGCACCGCGGGAGTGTCGACCTGCAGGGTGGCGCTCATCTGCCCGTCACCGACCGCAGTGCCGCGACGATGGCGGCGGGTTCGGGCGGGCAACCGGGAATCTCCACGTCCACGTCGACGATGTCGCCCACCGCGCCCGCGACCCCGTATCCGCCCGCGAAGACGCCCTTGTTCAAGGCGCAGTCTCCGCAGGCGATGACGAGCCGGGGCTGTGGGGTGGCCGTGAGGGTGTCACGCAGCGGATCGGCCATGTTGTGCGTGACGACGCCGGTGACCAGCAGGGCGTCGGCGTGCCGAGGTGAGGCGACCAGCCGCGCGCCGAACCGCTCAGCGTCGTACACCGGGCAGAACGCGCCGCCGATCTCGACTTCGCAGCCGTTGCACGAGCCCGCGTCGACGTGTCGGATCTGCAGCGAGCCCTTCATCAACGCCGCCGTAGCCAGTTTGGTCGGCTCCGCCTCCCGGCCTGGTCTGGTCGGCTCCGCCTCCCGGCCTGGTCTGGTCGGCTCCGCCTCCGTCACCCGGCCGACCCGCACTATCTTGCCTATCCAGCCCATCGGTCAGCGTTCGCCCGCACGCAGGTCCTCGAGCACCGCGACACGATCGGACAGCACCGTGGTGAGCACCTTGCGCGCGACTGCCATCAGCTCCGCGATGTCGGGCGAGGCGATCGAGTAAATGACGTTGTTGCCGACCTTGTGGGTGACCACGACGCCGGCCCGCCGCAGCACGCCGAGCTGCTGAGAGAGGTTCGACGATTCCAGCCCCACCTCGGGCTGGAGTTCCCCCACCGATCGGTCGGCCTCGACGAGCAGCTCAAGAATCCGGATGCGCGCGGGGTGGCCGAGAGTCTTGAAGAACTCGCCCTTGAGCTTGTACAGCGGTTCGGACCCCACGAGACCTCCCCCAAGCATTCACAACATTGACGATCGAACGATTGAAGAATTTATCAGTTAGTTTGATCGTCGCGCGTGCGCTCCCGGGAATCAGCGGGGAATCAGTCAGGGCTGTGCGGACCACCCCGGATCGCGGCCGCTGAGTCCCAGCGCGCGGTCGATCGCCGGGGCGTTGTCGGGCACCGCGACCGCCGGCCCGAACAGACCCTCGACGGGACCGTCGGCGGCGAACGACTCGAGGTGTGCCAGCACCGCGTCGGCCACGTCGGCGTCGACGCGGAAGTCCTGGCCGGTCGCCCGTGCGACGTCCCAGCCATGCAGCACGACCTCCGTCAGCGCGATGCTTCCGGTGACGTCGCCGGGTATGTCCATGCCTGCGATCCGGGTCATTCCTTCCCACGCCGGTTGGCCCTGCCAGGCCGCGGCCAGGTCCGTGAGCGCCGCCGGGTAGCGGGAGCGCCAGTCGTCGTCGATCCGGTAGCCGCTGCCGCCGGGAGGTGTGTCCGTGAGCGGGCCCGTCTCCTTGCGCGCCGCGGCCGCGAAGGCTTCGGCGAGGCCGCCGATGTGGGCGACGAGCTCAGCCAGCGTCAGCTTCTCGCACGGGGTTCTGGTGTCGAGTTGGTCGTCGCGGACGCCGTCGAGCAGCGTCGCCGTGTGTGCACAGGCGGTCGTCATATCGATCATGTCCATTACGACCCCGCGCCAGCGCGTAATTCATCGGCCAGTTGTCAGGAAACACTCCTAGAGTCGGTCAGGTGCGCTTCGCTTTCAAAACCTCACCGCAGAACACCACCTGGGCCGACATGCTCGCGGTCTGGCAGGCCGCCGACGACATCGACGTCTACGAATCGGGGTGGACATTCGACCACTTCTATCCGATTTTCTCGGACTCATCGGGGCCGTGCATGGAAGGGTGGGTCACCCTCACCGCGTTAGCCCAAGCCACGCGGCGGCTGCGGCTCGGCGCGTTGGTCACCGGCATCCACTACCGGCATCCGGCGGTGCTGGCCAATATGGCCTCCGCACTCGACATCGTGTCCGGCGGCCGGTTGGAGCTGGGCATCGGCGCCGGCTGGAACGAGGAGGAATCCGGTGCGTACGGCATCGAGCTGGGGTCGATCAAGGACCGCCTCGACCGGTTCGAGGAGGCCTGCCAGGTGCTCATCGGCCTGCTGTCGGAGGAGACGACGGACTTCGATGGCAGGTTCTATCAGCTGAAGGCGGCCCGCAACGAGCCCAAGGGACCGCAGAGACCCCATCCGCCCATCTGCATCGGCGGCAGCGGCGAGAAGCGCACCCTGCGCATCACGGCCAAGTACGCCGACCACTGGAACTTCGCAGGCGGGACGCCCGACGAGTTCTCCCGCAAGCGCGACGTGCTGGCGTCGCACTGCGCCGACGTGGGCCGTGACCCCAAGCAGATCCTGATGTCCGCCCATGTGCGACTGTCCCCGGACGGCGACTTCCAGGAGGTCATCGAGGGCGCCGCCGCACTGAGCGAGCGTGGGCTGGACCTTGCGATCATCTACCTGCCGCCGCCCCACGACCCCGCGGTGCTGGAGCCGTTAGCCGAGGCGATCCGGGATTCCGGCCTGGCGAAGGCATAGCGACAGCGAAATCCGTGCAATCTCACCCCCCGACCTTGTTGTCGGGCGGTATGTATCGATTGCTGAAATGGGCAGAGACCGTGGTGTCACGTGGGTGGGTGTTAGCGATCCGTCGGCTGGAATGGGTACGAAATCCGCACGAAATCCGTGCGCGCACCGACGGTCACAAATCTATAACAGTTAGGCAAACAAACGGTCACGCCCGCGAATCGAGCGCCGATGATGCTGGTGAGGGGCCTCAGACCCCGTAGCGCAGTAGCTCGTCTGCGGTGATCAACCGCTCGTGCTTCGCAGGAAATTCACGGCTCTTGACCGGATGGCGCAACCAGGACCAGGCAATTCGACCCACCCGGGTCCGGGATATCGGGTTGGCATACACGGTGATCACTCCTGCGGTTTGGAATAGCTGAACCGTGGGCCAACCTTACCGCACGACCCACTGTCCGTCATTAGATACCTGTGATCTGGCAAACAGCGGGAGCCACGCCGAGGAAAAATCCGATGTTTCTGGTGAGGCGGAAGTTTCCCGTGTGGCTACCCGTGCAGCCGGTGTGTGCGAATGCGCCCTAGCGCTGGGGCGCCGCCGTGGGCTTGATCGGCGCAGGAAGTGCGGTCTTGCCCATCAAGTAGCGGTCCACGCCGGCGGCCGCGGCCCGGCCCTCGGCGATGGCCCACACGATCAGGGACTGTCCGCGGCCCATGTCGCCGGCCACGAACACACCCGGCACCGAGGTCTCGAAGTCCGCATTGCGCGCCACGTTGCCGCGGTCGGTGAACTCGACACCCAGGTCGGTCAGCAGGCCCGGCTTCTCGGGGCCGACGAAGCCCATCGCCAACAGCACCAGGTCAGCCTCCAACTCGAAGTCGGTGCCCTCGACCTTGACGAACTTGCCTGCGTCCATGCGCACCTCATGCGCCCGCAGGCCGGTGACCTTCCCGTCGCTGCCGGTGAACTGCTCGGTGTTCACCGCGAACACCCGATCGCCGCCCTCCTCATGTGCGGAGGACACCCGGAACATCAGCGGGTACGTCGGCCACGGAGTGGAGTCGGCGCGCGCTGCGGGCGGCCGCGGCATGATCTCGAACTGGTGCACGCTGGCGGCGCCCTGACGGTGGGCGGTGCCCAGGCAGTCCGCACCCGTGTCGCCGCCGCCGATGATGATGACCTTCTTGCCCCTGGCGGTGATCGGCGGCTCACCGTCGACACCGAGAACCGGATCGCCGTTCTGCACCTTATTCGCCCACGGCAGGTACTCCATCGCCTGGTGGATGCCATCGAGCCCACGACCCGGGACGGGCAGGTCCCGCCACGCCGTCGCCCCGCCGGCCAGCACCACCGCGTCGAAATCGGCGAGCAGTCGATCCGCCGTGATTTCCACACCGACGTCCACCCCGGCCCGGAACTGGGTGCCCTCGGCGGACATCTGCTCCATGCGGCGGTCGATGTGGCGCTTCTCCATCTTGAACTCGGGGATCCCGTAGCGCAGCAGCCCGCCGATCCGGTCGGCACGCTCGAAGACCGTCACCGAATGACCCGCCCTGGTGAGCTGCTGGGCAGCGGCAAGGCCCGCCGGGCCGGAACCGATGACCGCGACCGTCTTACCGGTCAGCTCGCCCGGCGGAAGCGGCTTGACCCAGCCGTTGTCGAACGCGTTGTCGACGATCTCGACCTCGACCTGCTTGATGGTCACCGCGTCCTGGTTGATGCCGAGCACACACGATGCCTCGCACGGCGCGGGGCAGAGCCTGCCGGTGAACTCGGGAAAGTTGTTGGTGGCGTGCAGTCGCTCGATCGCCTCCTGCCACCTGCCCTTGAACACCAGATCGTTCCACTCCGGGATCAGGTTTCCCAGTGGACAGCCGTTGTGGCAGAAGGGGATACCGCAGTCCATACACCGCGACGCCTGCACCTGCAGGGTCTCGCGCTGGAACTCTTCGTACACCTCGTTCCAGTCACGCAGCCGCAGCGCAACGGGGCGCCGCGCGGGCAACTCACGGCGGGTGTGCTTCAGGAAGCCGTTCGGGTCACCCACGAGCGACCGCCATGATCGCGTCGTTGAGTTCCGTCTCGGTGGCCCCGGAGGCCTCCGCGTCCGCCATCGCCTTCAGCACCCGCTTGTAGTCGCGCGGCATCACCTTGACGAAGTTCGCCAGCTGCGCGTCCCAGTCAGACAGGATCTGTTGGCCGACAGCCGAATCGGTGGCATCCACGTGCGCGAGGATCATATCGTGCAGCCACTGGGCGTCGGCGTCGTCGAAGGCGTCAAGGTCGACCATCTCTCCGTTGATGTTGTCGGGAAGCGTCCCGTCCGGGTCGTATACATAGGCGACGCCTCCCGACATGCCCGCGGCGAAGTTGCGGCCGGTCTTTCCGAGGATGACGACCTTGCCGCCGGTCATGTACTCGCAGCCGTGGTCGCCGACGCCCTCGACGACGGCGTGGGCACCGGAGTTGCGCACGGCGAACCGCTCGCCGACCACACCGCGCAGGAACGCCTGGCCGTCGGTCGCACCGAACAGGATCACGTTGCCGCCGATGATGTTCTCCTCGGCCACGTAGTCGACCGGTGCGTTGTCGGAGGGGCGCACGACGATGCGCCCGCCGGAAAGGCCCTTACCGACATAGTCGTTGGCGTCCCCATAGACCCGCAGCGTGATGCCGCGGGGCAGGAAGGCGCCGAAGCTGTTGCCCGCCGAACCGTCGAACGTGATGTCGATCGTGCCGTCCGGGAGGCCCTGCCCGCCATAGGCTTTGGTGACCTCGTGGCCGAGCATCGTGCCCACCGTCCGGTTCACGTTGGTGATCGTCGTCGAAAAGCGCACGGGCGAGCCGGAATCCAGAGCTTCGCGGCACTGCGTGATCAACTGCTGATCCAGCGCCTTGTCCAGCCCGTGGTCCTGCCGCGAGCTGCAGTACAGGTCCTGGTTCATGAACGCCGACTCCGGTTCGTAGAGAATCGGCGACAGATCCAGCTTGCGCGACTTCCAGTGCTCGGCCGCACGCGTGGTGTCCAGCGCACCGACCTGGCCCACGGCCTCGTTGAGAGTCCGGAAGCCCAGCTGCGCCATGAGTTCGCGGACCTCTTCGGCGATGAACAGGAAGAAATTCTCCACGAACTCGGGCTTACCGTTGAACCGCTGCCGCAGCACCGGATTCTGGGTGGCCACACCCACCGGGCAGGTGTCCAGATGGCACACCCGCATCATGATGCAACCCGAGACCACCAACGGCGCGGTGGCAAACCCGAATTCCTCGGCGCCGAGCAGCGCGGCGATCATCACGTCGCGGCCGGTCTTGAGTTGGCCGTCCACCTGCACCACGATGCGGTCGCGAAGTCCGTTGAGCAGCAACGTCTGCTGGGTCTCGGCCAGGCCGAGCTCCCACGGCGCACCGGCATGCTTCATCGAGGTGAGCGGCGTCGCGCCGGTGCCCCCGTCGTGCCCGGAGATCAGCACCACGTCGGCGTGCGCCTTCGAGACGCCGGCAGCGACCGTTCCGACCCCGTTCTCACTGACCAGCTTGACGTGGATCCGCGCCGACGGGTTGGCGTTCTTGAGATCGTGGATGAGCTGCGCGAGATCCTCGATGGAGTAGATGTCATGGTGCGGCGGCGGCGAGATCAGGCCGACGCCGGGCGTCGAATGCCGCACCTCGGCCACCCACGGGTACACCTTGTGTCCCGGAAGCTGGCCGCCCTCACCGGGTTTGGCTCCCTGCGCCATCTTGATCTGGATGTCGGTGCAGTTGGTCAGGTAGTGGCTGGTGACCCCGAAGCGGGCCGAGGCGACCTGTTTGATGGCGCTGCGCCGCCAGTCGCCGTTGTCGTCGGGGTCGAAGCGGTCGGCGGACTCACCGCCCTCGCCGGAGTTCGACCGGCCGCCTAGGCGGTTCATCGCGATCGCCAGCGTCTCGTGCGCCTCGGCCGAGATCGAGCCGTAGCTCATCGCGCCGGTGGAGAACCGCTTGACGATCTCGCTGGCCTGCTCCACCTCTTCGATCGGAATAGGCCGGCGCCCGCTATCTTTGGGGTCTTTGAACTTCAGCAGGCCACGCAGCGAGGCCATCCGCTCGCTCTGGTCGTCAACCAGCCGGGTGTACTCCTTGAAGATCGGGTACTGCCCGGTCCGAGTTGAATGCTGGAGTTTGAAAACCGTGTCCGGGTTGAACAGGTGGTACTCACCCTCCCGGCGCCACTGGTACTCGCCACCCACCTCCAGTTCGCGGTGCGCCCACTCGTCCGGCCGGTCCAGATAGGCCAGGTTGTGCCGGGCGGCCACCTCGGCGGCGATGTCGTCGAGGTCGATGCCGCCGGTCGGACAGCGCAGACCGGTGAAGTACTCGTCGAGAACCCGCTGGGAGATGCCGACGGCCTGGAACAGCTGGGCGCCGGTGTAGGAGGCCAGGGTGGAAATCCCCATCTTGGACATCACCTTGAGCACACCCTTGCCCGCGGCCTTGATGTAGTTGGTGAGGACCTTCTCGCGGTCCAGCCCGTTGAGCAGACCCCGATCGAGCATGTCCTCGATCGATTCGAAGGCCATGTACGGGTTGATCGCCGCGGCGCCGAAGCCCACCAGCATCGCCATGTGGTGCACCTCGCGCGCGTCACCGGACTCGACGACGAGGCCGACCTGGGTGCGGGTGCGTTCCCGGACCAGGTGGTGGTGCACGGCGGCGACAGCCAGAAGAGACGGGATCGGCGCCAGCCATTCGTCGGACTCCCGATCGGAGAGCACGATGATGCGCGCACCGTTGCGGATCGCCTGGGAAACCTTCTTGCGGACGTCCTCCAACGCCCTGCGCAGGCCGACACCGCCCTCTTCGACGGGATAGAGGCACCGGATGACTGCTGCGCGCATGCCGTGCTTGCGGCCGCGGATCTCGTGGTCAGGATCGACGTTGACCAGCTTGGCCAGCTCGTGGTTTCGCAGGATCGGCTGCGGCAGCACAATCTGACGGCAGGAATTCTCGTCCGGGTTCAGCAGGTCGCCCTCCGGGCCGATGACGCCCTGCAGGCTGGTCACCACCTCCTCGCGGATGGCGTCCAGCGGCGGGTTGGTCACCTGCGCGAACAGCTGCTGGAAGTAGTCGTACAGCATCCGCGGGCGTTGTGAAAGCACCGCGATCGGGGTGTCGGTGCCCATCGATCCCAGCGCCTCGCCCCCTGTCCGCGCCATCGGCGCGACCAGCAGGTTCAGCTCTTCGTAGGTGTAGCCGAACGTCTGCTGGCGCAGCACCACCCGGTGGTGCGGCATCCGGACGTAGTTGCCCTGAGGCAGGTCGTCGAGGTGGAACTGGCCCGCATCGAGCCACTGCTGATACGGGTGCTGGGCGGCCAGCTCGGCCTTGATCTCCTCGTCGTCGACGATGCGGCCCTGCGCGGTGTCCACGAGGAACATGCGGCCGGGCTGCAATCGCATCCTGCGTACGACGGTGGCGGGATCGAGGTCGAGCACCCCGGCCTCCGACGCCATCACCACCAGGCCGTCGTCGGTCACCCAGATGCGCGACGGACGCAGGCCGTTGCGGTCGAGCACCGCACCGACGACGGTGCCGTCGGTGAAACAAACCGACGCGGGACCATCCCACGGCTCCATCAGCGACGAGTGGTAGCGGTAGAACGCCCTGCGCGCCGGATCCATCGATTCGTGGCGCTCCCAGGCTTCGGGAATCATCATCAACACCGCGTGCGCGATGCTGCGTCCGCCCAGGTAGAGCAGTTCGAGGACCTCATCGAAACGTGCGGTGTCCGAGGCGCCGGGCGTGCAGACCGGGAAGATCTTGTTCAGGTCGTTGTGATAGCCGAACACGTCGGTGTGGATCAGCGCCTCACGGGCCCGCATCCAGTTCTCGTTGCCGGTGACGGTGTTGATCTCGCCGTTGTGGGCGATCATCCGGAACGGGTGTGCCAGCGGCCACGACGGGAACGTGTTGGTGGAGAAGCGCGAGTGCACGATGCCCAGGGCGCTGGTCAGCCGCTCATCCTGCAGATCGAGATAGAACGCCCGCAGCTGCGGGGTCGTCAGCATCCCCTTGTAGACCAGCGTCTGACCCGAAAGACTTGGGAAATAGACGGTTTCGCGGCCGGGGCCGTCCTGCCCCGGGCCCTTGTTACCGAGCTCGTGCTCGGCGCGTTTGCGCACCACATAGGTGCGGCGCTCGAGTTCCATCCCGGAAGCGCCGCCGATGAACACCTGCCGCAGCGTTGGCATGGCGTCACGGGCCAGCGCCCCCAGCGACGACTCGTCGGTGGGGACGTCGCGCCAGCCCAGCACCCGCAGACCCTCGGCTTCGACGATCTTCTCGACCGCGACGCAGGCCAGCTTGGCGTCCTTGGACGACTGCGGCAGGAACGCGATGCCGGTGGCATAGGCGCCGGGTTCGGGCAGGTCGATGCCCTGGTCGCCGCAGACCGCGCGCAGGAATTCATCGGGGACCTGCAGCAGGATCCCGGCGCCGTCCCCGGTGTTGGGTTCGGCGCCCTGTGCACCGCGGTGTTCGAGGTTGAGCAGGGCGGTGATCGCCTTGTCGACGATGCCGCGGCTGCGGCGGCCGTGCATGTCGACGACCATCGCGACGCCGCACGCGTCGTGCTCGTACGCGGCGTCGTACAGCCCGCGGGTCATCTTGGGCGCCATTCCCACCTGACTCTCTGTCTCCATGCGCCGTTGCGCACCTTCAGGAAGCTCGTGTGCATGCCGAGCGTTCGTCGGCATTAGCCGGTCCACGGTGGGGCGCCTTCGTGCAGCACTGAACGACGGCTCTATTCCCACTCGCCATAAGTGTCCAAAACGATAGGACAAACACCGCCTGACATGCCAACTTAGCCCGACCTAACTCAATTGCCGACCGGATTGCACCCACCTACCACGCTGAAATACCATGAACGCCGGAACACGTTGCTGCTGTTGACTTTTCACGCAGCCAGCCGAACCCGGCAGACGCATGCGCAACGTACCCACCAAACGCCCGATCCTCGACCCCGTTCGCTACACAAGCTACTCATGAGTATTTTGCAGCGAAGACCTCGCGTACAGGCTTTGCGGGAAAGCCTAGCCAGATTCTTAGAGAACTGGTGAGCGGACCGATACGGCCCTGACCCCGGCCTCCGGGCTGAGATCCAGGCGGCGTAGCAGCTGCGCGTTGAGCGCCACCACCACCGTCGACGCCGACATCAGGATCGCCCCCACCGACATTGGCAATACGAAACCGGCGGGCGCCAGCACACCCGCCGCAAGCGGTACCGAGATCAGGTTGTATCCCGCTGCCCACCACAGATTTTGCTTCATCTTGCGATAGGACGCCCGGGACAGCTCGATGACCGAGAGCACCGAGCGCGGATCCGAGCTGGCCAGGATCACACCCGCCGACGCGATCGCCACATCCGTACCCGCGCCGATGGCGATGCCGACGCCGCCGTTGCCCGCCTGGGCGAGCGCCGGGGCGTCGTTCACACCGTCGCCGACCATCGCCACCGTGCGGCCCTCGGCCTGCAGCGACGCCACCGCCTCGGCCTTGTCCTCGGGACGCACGCCTGCGAACACCCGGTCGATGCCGAGTTCGTCGGCCACCGACTCGGCCACCTGCCGCGCATCCCCCGTGATCATCACCACTTGGATGCCGAGCCGGCGCAGTGCCTCGACAGCCTGTCGAGACTCGTCGCGCACCTCGTCTGCCAGCGCAAGCGCACCCGCCACCGCGCCGTCGACCAACACATGCAGGACGGTGGCTCCCTGGCGGTGCCACCCATCCGTGGCGGGCAGCTCCGCAGCGCCCAACTCCGCCAGCAGCCGCGGGCCGCCGACGCGCACCACCCGGCCCCCCACCGTCGCTGTCACACCCACCGCAGGCGACGACGAGAAGTCCGCCGACGACGGCACATCGAGCCCCTGCCTGCGGGCGGCGGCGACGATCGCACGGGCCAGGGGGTGCTCTGAGTCGGATTCGGCGGCCGCGGCCATCGCGAGCACGTCGGTGTCGGTGTATCCGCCAGCGGCGGCGATCGCGGCCACCGTCGGCTCCCCCTTGGTCAGGGTGCCGGTCTTGTCGAACAGCACGGTGTCGACGGTGCGCATGGCCTCCAGCGCATGCCGGTCCTTGACCAGCACTCCGCCACGCGCCGCCCGTTCGGTCGCGATGGCCACCACCAGCGGGATGGCCAGCCCGAGTGCGTGCGGGCAGGCGATCACGAGCACGGTGATGGCGCGCACGACGGCTTGGTCGGGCTGGCCGATCGTGGCCCAGATCGCCGCGGTCAGCACGGCCGCGCTGAGCGCGTACCAGAACAGCAGGGCGGCGGCCCGGTCGGCGAGCAGCTGCGCCCGCGAGGACGAGTTCTGCGCGTCGGCCACCAGGCGCCGGATGCCGGCCAGCGTGGTGTTGTCACCGACGGCGCTGACCCGGACTCGCAGCCCGGAGTCGGTGGCGACGGTGCCCGCCACGACCCGATCGCCGACGGTGCGGGACACGGCGCGCGACTCTCCGGTGACCATCGACTCGTCCATGTCGGCCGCGCCCTCGATGATGTCTCCGTCGGCGGGCACCCGGGCGCCGGGCCGCACGATCACGACGTCGCCGACCTGCAACTCGCCCGGCGGCACCCGGACGATGCTGTTGCCGGTGCCGTCACCTTCGACCCGCTCCGCCTCGTCGGGCAGCAGTGCCGCCAGCGAGTCCAGTGCCGAAGAAGTCTGCGCCAGCGACCGCATCTCGATCCAGTGGCCAAGCAGCATGATCACGATCAGCAGCGCCAGTTCCCACCAGAAGTCGAGCTCGTGATGCAGCACTCCCAGGCTGGCACCCCAGGACGACAGGAACGCGACCGTGATCGCCAAGCCGATCAGGAGCATCATCCCCGGTGTGCGGGAACGAATTTCGCCGATCGCGCCGGTCAGGAAGGGCCGCCCGCCCCACAGGTACATGACGGTGCCGAGCAGCGGTGACACCCAGGTCGATCCCGAGAAGGGCGGGATTCGGTAGCCGACGATCATGGCGAACATGCCCGACAGCGCGACCGTCGGCACCGCCAGCGCAAGCATGATCCAGAACAGGCGGCGGAACTGTGCCACGTGATGGGCATGACCCCCGTGTTCGCCGTGGTCGGTGTGTTCACCGTGGTCGGTGTGTTCGGCGTGGTCGGTGTGTTCGGCGTGGTCCATATGCTCGGCGTGGTCGATGTGGTCCATACCGACACCATACCCCTGGGGGGTATTAGCGTGCGGCGAACCTAACCCACGCGGGCCCGCTGCCCCGGCGCCGCCGTCGGATACCATCCGCACCATGCCTTCGGCCCCCGACTTCATCGGCGGGCTCGGCGCCTTCGTCCGGCGCTCCGGGTATCTGCGCAAATGGCTGATCCTCGGCATTGCGATCGGCGTCATCGCAGGTCTGGGCGCAGTGGTGTTCTTTCTGGCTCTGGAGTACGCGGGCCGGTTCCTGCTCGGTTACCTCGGCGGATACGACGTTCCGACGGCCGTCGGTGACGGCGGCCACCCCGGCTCGCCGGGCTACCAGCGGCCGTGGGCCATCCCGTTGATCACCTTCGGCGGCGCACTCGTGTCGGCCTGGATCGTGGCGAAGCTGGCTCCGGAGGCCGAGGGGCACGGCACCGACAGCGCCATCGAGGCGGTGCACACCGATCCGCGGGCGATCCGCGCGAGGGCGGTGCTGGTGAAGATGGTCTCCAGCGCGCTGACCATAGGCTCGGGCGGGTCCGCCGGACGGGAGGGCCCGACGGCGCAGATCTCGGCGGGCTTCGGATCGCTGCTGACCCGTCGACTGAACCTGTCCGACGAGGACGGGCGGGTCGCGGTGTCGATCGGCATCGGCTCGGGTATCGGGGCCATCTTCGGAGCGCCGCTGGGCGGGGCGGTGCTGGCGGCGTCGATCATCTACCGCGCGGATTTCGACTATCGCTCGCTGATCCCGGGATTCATCACCTCGGGCACCGCCTATATCGTCTACGGCTCGATTCTCGGCTTCGATCCGCTGTTCGGGTTCGTCGTCCCCGACTACGCATTCCGGCCCACCCAGGTGGCGTGGTTCGCGCTGATCGGGATCGTCGCCGCTGCGGTCGGGTACCTCTACGCGCGCACCTTCTACGCGACGATGCGGTTGACGCGCCGATTACCCGGCGGCCCGGTGATCAAGCCGGCCGCCGGCGGCCTGTTGGTCGGCCTACTCGCCCTGGCGATTCCGCAGATCCTGTCCAGCGGCTATGGCTGGGTGCAGGCCGCGGTCGCCGAAGACACGTTGCTGACGATCCCGCTGTGGATCGTGGTGATCCTGCCGTTCGCGAAGATCGTCGCCACCTCGCTGTCGATCGGAACCGGCGGCTCGGGTGGCATCTTCGGCCCCGGCATCGTGATCGGCGCCTTCGTCGGCGCCGCTATCTGGCGGCTCGCCGACCTGGTCGGTATGCCCGGATTACCAGACGGGCCAGGCGTTTTCGTCGTGGTAGCGATGATGGCCTGCTTCGGCAGCGTCGCCCACGCCCCGCTCGCGGTGATGATCATGGTCGCCGAGATGACCGGCTCGTTCTCGGTGTTGCCCGGCGCGATGATCACGGTCGGTATCGCCTATCTACTGATCAGCAGGACCAGCGTGTCGATCTACTCAGCGCAGCGGCTCGACCGGGACACCGTGGCCGAACGCAGCTCCCCGCGCGACGACTGACCGCACTACGGATCCGCTCACTGCCGCAAGACAATCGACGATAGAGGCACGCCCACGCACAGCGGATCATGGATGTTTCGACTTGAGAACATCTTCAGCAGAACACTTCCCACGACGCACCCGTTCTGGAACCGTCGGACGGGTCAACCCGGCTTCGACGGAAGGTCGCCATGCGTACGCCCACAATGGGACACCGGCTGGCAGCGGAATTCATCGGAACGTTCTGGCTGGTGTTCGGCGGCTGCGGCAGCGCAGTGTTCGCCGCGAAATTCGCAGGCGACGACGGGGTTTCGCTAGGGATCGGCTTTCTCGGGGTGGCCCTTGCCTTCGGCCTGACGGTGCTCACCGGCGTGTACGCGTTCGGCACCATCTCCGGTGGCCACTTCAACCCCGCTGTGACGCTCGGGGCGGCACTGGCCGGCCGCGTGGAATGGAAAGCCCTGCCCGGTTACTGGGTTACGCAGGTGATCGGCGGCCTGGTCGCCGGCCTGCTGATCTATGTGATCGCCGGCGGCCAGGAGGACTGGACCGCGACGGGGAACATGGCCGCCAACGGATTCGGTGAACATTCACCGGGGGGATTCTCGCTCGGGGCGGTGATCATCGCCGAGATCCTCCTGACCGCCATCTTCCTGCTGGTGATCCTCGGCTCGACCGACGATCGTGCGCCCAAGGGGTTCGCCGGTATCTCGATCGGGCTGACCCTGACGCTCATCCACCTGATCTCGATTCCGATCTCCAACACCTCGGTCAATCCCGCCCGGTCTACCGGCGTCGCGTTCTTCAACGGCGACGGCGCCCCGGCCCAGCTTTGGGTGTTCTGGCTGGCGCCGCTCGTCGGGGCGGCGATCGCCGGTGTTGCCTACCCGTACCTCTTCGGTCGCGCGGAGGCACTCGCCGACCGCCCGGTGCGCGACGACGAGCTGGAGAGCGGCTCCTGACTCGGCAACAGGACTAACGCGCGCTCTTGGCCGCCGCCTTCTCGGTGGACTTGCCAGCGTGGGCCAGCTTGCCGCCGGAGTTCTCCAGGTGGGCACGTACGAACCACTGGAACTTCTCCAGTTCAGCGGCGTGCGAGATGAGGATGTCCTGGGTCACCGGATCGAGGGATTCGGTCTTGTCGATGCCCTCCCGCGTGTCCTCGATCACGCCGGTGTACACCAGGTCGAGCGCGGCGAGGTGGGCCTGCACCGTGTCACGGCCCACCGAGTAGTCGTCCCAGGTGCGGTCCTTGACGATCGCCCCCGGCGTACCCTGCGGGGACTCTCCCAACGTGGCAATGCGTTCGGCCACCTCGTCGGCATAGCCCCGGACCAGATCGACCTGCGGGTCGATCATCTCGTGGACGCCGATGAAGTTCGGCCCGACGACATTCCAGTGCACGTGTTTGAGGGTGAGGTGCAGGTCGTTGTAGGTGCTCAGCTGCTTCTGCAGCAGCTCGGCGACTCGGCTTCCGGCCTTGCCGGACATGCCTGGAACGGTGAACTGTGTCGTCATCGATTTCTCCTTTGCGCGGATTTGCACGGATTTGCACGGATATAGGCTGTCTGCATCCGCGTACCCGTGTGTGCGCTCCGATAATCAGCTCACAGTGCATTGAGATCGGGAATCGCCTGGCGAGCGCCGAAGCGAGGTGTCCGCGCGAGGCCGCTCACCTCCAAGAGCCGCACCGCCCGGTGCCGGTGTGGCCGCAGGGGCTCGAGCAACTCGACCATGGCCGCGTCGTCGATCGGCCGGCCCAACAGGCTGCGGCCCACCATGGTGGCCAGGTGGTAGTCGCCGACCGACAGCGCGTCGGCATCGCCGAACGCCCGCTGAGCCGTCTCGGCCGCCGTCCATTCCCCCACGCCGGGCAACGACGTCAGCGCGGTGCGCGCGGATTCGGGAGCTCGGACCGCCAACCGCTCCAGGGCTTCGGCGCGCTGGGCGCATCCCACGATGGTGCGGGCCCGGCCCGGATCGACGTTGGCGCGCTGAAACTCCCACGACGGAACTCTCCGCCACACGTTCGGTGCGGGCGGCACGCGCATGTGCGCGGGTGCGGGACCGGGTGCAGGTGCGCCGTAGGCCGTCACCAGCCGCCGCCAGGCGCGGTGCGCATCCATTCCCGACACGCGTTGCTCGATGACCGCGGGCACCAGCGCCTCCAGCACCCGTCCGGTCCGGCCCAGCCGCAGGTGCGGCACCCGGCGGAATGCGGCCGCGATGGTCGGTTCCCGCGGCGCGAAACCCGATGCGTCGTCGGCGGCGCCGAGCAGCGCAGGCAGCCTCTCGTTGAATTCGCTTGCACCGCTCCCCCATGCCTCACAGTCGACGCGATCGGGCGCCGACCGGCTGATCCGCGCGGTGACCGGGCCGCTGGCCATCAGACTGGTCCGCCAGACGGCCCCGTCGGCGGCGTCGAAGTAGCAGGGGTCGCCGCGACCGCGGCGCAGCGGGGACAGCGACAACACGGGGCTCGCCGGGCCCGCGAAGAGCACGCTGGTGCAATGGGGCACCGCCGTAGGCTATGCCGGTTCGACGAGAATGTCCGCCTTGTGCGGATAGAAGGCGACGTGTCCCGCGATGGCCGAGACGGCGCAGTAGGGCTCGCGGTACTCCCAGATGACGTCGTCGACGACACCGTCCACAGTGGTGACGTGGTAATAGCCGGCGTCGCCCTTGAACGGACAGTACGTTGCAGTGTCGCTGCGCACGAGCCGGTCCCCCACGACGTCGCGCCTCGGGACGTACTGCACGGCCGGGTAGGTGGACTCGCGCAGGGTCAGCGCGTCACGGGTGTCGGCGATGACTTCGCCGTTGACCCGCACCGTGACTCGCCCGCCGGTGGGCTCGACGGTGATCGGATGCTCGGCGGTCGGTTGCAGGATCGGTCGATCGGTCATGGCGGCTCCTCACGAGGCTTCTCCCGGCCTCTTCTGACAACACGCCACGGCGGGGCTTTCTTCCGCCGCTAGGGCCTGCCGGTGATCCGGTCGGCGAGGCGGGCGATGGGTGACGTGGTGGCCCGTCCGCGCGCCTCGTGCAGGTCGGCCAGCTTGTAGGCGACGTAGAGGCCGCGCACGCCGAGCCAGCGCAGCGGCTCGGGCTCCCACGCCCTGGACCGGTGGCCCACCCAAGGCAGGTCGATCAGCACGGTCCCCCGGTCAAGTACGAGGTCGGCCAGCGTGCGACCGGCCAGATTGGTCGCGGTGACCCCGTGGCCGACGTACCCGCCGGCCCAGCCGAGGCCCGTCGCCCGGTCGAAGGTCACCGTCGACTCCCAGTCGCGCGGCACTGCCAGCACACCGCACCAGGCGTGGGCGACCGGCACGTCGCGCACCTGCGGGAGGATCGAATGCAGCACAGAGGTCAGCAGCGAGATCGTCCGTGCGGGCACCCGCCCGTCGGAGTCGGTGCGTGACCCGTAGCGGTAGGGCACGCTTCGTCCGCCGATCGCGACACGATTGTCGACGGTGCGCTGGGCGTAGAAGAACCCGTGCGCGGTGTCGCCGAGCGTCTCGCAGCCCTGCCAGCCGATCGACTCCCAGATGCGGTCCGGGATCGGTTCGGTGGCGATCATGGAACTGTTCATCGGCAGCCAGCGCCGGCGGTGCCCCGGTAGTGCGGCGGTGAACCCCTCGGTGGCGCGCAGTACGAATCCGGCGGTCACCGTTCCCCGGTGCGTCGTCGCACGGCCCGGCTCGATCGAGGTGACCGGGGTCTGCTCGTAGATCTCGACGCCGAGGCGTTCGACCGCGTCGGCCAGGCCGCGGGCCAACCGCGCGGGCTGGATGCGCGCACAGTGCGGTGTGTGATAGCCGGACACCACGCCGCTGAGCTGAATACGTTGCGCCGCTTGGTCCTTCGTCAACGGCTCGATTCCGTCGATCCCCCAGCTGAGTTCGTCCTCGAGCCGGGCGGCCAACCGTGAGGCCTGCGCCGGATTGCGGGCCACCTCCAGCGTCCCGCCCTTGGCGATCCCGGCGTCGATACCTTCGGCAGCCGCCACGTCGATCACCTCGTCGACGGCCAGGTTGAGTTCCCGCTGCCAGGCCAGCACGCGTTCGCGGCCGTACCGGTCGGCCATCCGGTGCCGGTCGCCGGGCACCAGTCCGGACAGCCAGCCCCCGTTGCGGCCGGAGGCGCCGAATCCCGCGAAGCGCGCCTCAAGCACCACGATGCGCAGCGACGGGTTGGCGCGCTTGAGGTAGTAGGCCGTCCACAGGCCGGTGTATCCGGCACCGACGACGCACACGTCGGCGGTGCGGTGGCCGGGAAGCGGCTCGCGGTAGGCGGGGAGCCGATCGAACCAGTGCGAGACGTGTCCGTTGACCGTTGGCACCCCATGAGGGTAACGATGGCGACGGGGCTCGCGGTCGAGGGTGTAGACGTGTCGGTGATGCGCTGACCGGTGCGCCGAGATCGACGCTTTGCAGCTCGGCTCCCGCGCGATGCCTGAAAAAAGTGGAGCTCGCGGTGCAGCGAATGTGATGTCGGACCCTGCGTGCAGGCTGGCCCCCAGGACAACAGGAAGGACGGCCACCATGTGCTGGAAGTGCGATCACCCCGACGCCACCGACGAGGACTACCTCCAGGAGTTGCGCGCCACGGTGCTCACCCACGGCTGGGCGGTGCAGTACGTCGAAAGCGACCGCTTCCCCTTCGCGTACACCGTCGGTCTGCACGAACTCGGCCTGCCCGAGATGCTCCTCGCCGGCGTCGGCCCGGATCGGTCGGTGCGGATTCTCAACGGTGCGGCCCATGATGCGCTGCACGGCGAGCCGTTCCCGCCCGGCCGTCGGATGGCGCTGCGCGCTGGCCCGCTGATCGAGGTCGTCGAGGTCGAGCACCCGGAGGTGCATCTGGTGTGGGCGACGGCGTTCGGGGGCCTGCAGGTGCGCGCGGTTCAACTGGTATGGGCGGACGACCGCGGCCGTTGGCCGTGGGCTCCCCGGTTCGGCAACGGCAACCAATGGCAGGCCGTCCTGGGAGTGCGGGCGCCGCGGCGCCCTCAGAATGCGTAGCGGTGAAACTGCGCGATCGTGCGCAGTACCGGCAGCCGGTTCATGATCCCGGCTATCGTGCGGTAGATCGCCGGTACTCCGGGCATCCCCGCGTAGGCTTCGGATTCGAAGAAGGGGACGAAGTCCAGCAGCCGGGTGCCGGGGATCGCACCCAGGATGTCGGATGGACCATTGATGGCCCAGCGCAAGGTTGACCCGGACCTCCTGACCACCGCGTTGGCCCACTGCAGCCGGATTCCGAGACTGTTGAACGCATCGAAGTGCAGTTCACCCGAGGGGCATCGATCGACCACCCGCCGCAGCAACCCGGTGCCGTCGCGCTCGGTCAGGTACATCGTCAGACCCTCGGCGACCATCACGGCGGGGCGGTCGCCGGGGATGTGGGCCAGCCACGCGGGATCGCTGACCGACGACGCGACGAGGTGGTAACGGTCGGCGTCGGGATAAAGCTGCTCCCGCAGGGCCATCACCTCGGGGTAGTCGACGTCGTACCACTGCACCTCGGGGCCGGGGTTGACGCGGAAGAACCGGCTGTCCAGGCCGCAGCCGAGGTGCAGCACGGTCGCGCGCGGATGAGCGGCGAGAAACCGCCGCAGCCAGGCATCGAAATGGGCGGAGCGCATGCTGACCGAGGGGGCGTTGCGAGGGGTGATCGTGGTCTTGGACCAGTCATAATCGATCTGCGCGACAGCCTCTTTCGCCCATCGGTCGTGCAGCATCGAATGCGGAAGGTCGGCGTCGAGCGCCTTGGCGTACAAGGTTGCGAGCATGGTCTGGGGCGGACCGCTGAGGTCGACGTGAATCTTTTCGGTCACTGAACCGAGGCTAGCTTCTCAGGGGCTGCGCCCGCCGTGGTGGATGGGATGCACCCGCGGTGCAACCGCTACCTCGAGAGGCGCCCTCGGAATCGCCGCAGTGTCGAGACGGCTGGTGGAGCGGACGCGGTATTGGGGTTTCGCCGGGCCCCGAAGCGCCGGATACGGCGTCGCCCACACCACGATGCGGGCGACGCCGTTGCAACGGATGAACGCGGGGATTCAGTCGCGTGGTCCGGCGGTGAGGGCGTCTTCCTCCGGGGCCTCCGCTGCTTGGCCGCTCATCGGGTCGGGTTCTTCCATGGGGGGCACCTCTTCACCGTTGAGGACTTTGCGCATGCGGTCCTTGTCGAGCTGGCCTTCCCAGTTGGCGACCACGAAGGTCGCCACGCAGTTACCGAGTAGGTTGACCGAGACCCGCATCGAGTCCATGATGCGGTCGGCGCCCAGCAGCAGCGCGACCGCGGCCACCGGGATGGCGCCGTGCCCGATCGCCGCGATTGTGGCCGACAACGCCAGGAACGACGATCCCGGCACCCCGGCCATGCCCTTGGACGTCAACATCAGGATCAGCACAGCGGTGATCTGCTCGCCCAGGCTCAGATCCACGCCCAACGCCTGGGCCAGGAACAGCACACAGATCGACAGATAAAGGGTGGCGCCGTCGAGGTTGAACGAGTACCCGGTCGGTACCACCAGACCGGTGGTGGTGCGCGAACACCCGGCGTGGGTCAGCTTGGTCATGATCCGAGGCAGAACGACTTCGGTGGAGGCGGTGCCCAGCGCCAGGAAGAATTCGTCCTTGATGTAGACCAGGAACTTCCAGAGGTTCACCCCCGCGAAAACCCACGCGACAGCGGCCAGAATCAGGATGAACAGAATCGCCGCCAGGTAACACGCCCCGATGAGTTTGCCATAGCTGGCCAGCGACCCGATGCCGTACTGGCCGATGATGTAGGCCATGGCACCGAAGGCGCCCAGCGGGGCCAGCCGCATGACCCAGCCGATGATGGTGAAGAAGATATGGCTGATGTGGTCGATGAACTCAAGGATGACCGGCGGCCCATGCTCGCCGAACTTGGCCAGCGCCAAGCCGAACAGCACCGCGAAGAACAACACCTGCAGCAGCGCGTTCTCGGCGAACGCCGATATCACCGAGTGGGGAATGATGTTCAGCAGGAACTCCACAGTGTGGGGCAGCTCGCTGTCGCCGGTCTTCTTCGCCAGCGCATCCGCGCCGGTCGCCAGGGTCTGCGGGTCGATGCTGAACCCGGCGCCGGGTTTGACGATATTGCCGACGACCAGCCCGAACAGCAGCGCGAAAGTGGTGACCGCTTCGAAGTAGATCAGTGCCTTGACCCCGATCCTGCCGACGGACTTGAGGTCACCCACATGCGCGATGCCCAGGACCACGGTGCAGAAGATGATCGGCGCGATCAGCATCTTGATCAGCTTGATGAAGCCATCGGCGAGTGGCTTGAAGCTGCCGCCGAGATCGGGCCACAGCCATCCGACCAAGATTCCCGCCACAATCGCGACGAACAGTTGGAAGAACAGCGAGGTGTACCACGGTGGCTTGTTCGCCAGCCGCACCATCTCACTCTTCGGTGGATCTATCGTGATTGCCATCGGGCGAAAGTAGGGTCAGCCCGTTTCGCGCATGTTAATTGAGCTATACAGGGCTGTATCGATAAAGATATATTTTCCCGCTGTGCTTGTTCGATTCTGATCCGGCGCTCGGCGGCGACCGCCCCCGTGCAAGGTTGCGCCCCAGTCGCCGACGCGGTAGCACACGTCACCAGCCACGTCCAAGGCCTGCCGCACACGCGCCGAGCTACTGGATGGCCGGCAGGCCGTCGATGCCGAGGGTGCGGACGTTGCGTGTTCGACCTAGCGGACGTCGGGCGTGCAATGCTCCACCCACGGGTCCCAGTCCCGGTTCGCCGCGGCGCGCGCCACGTCGCCTCGAAAGTCGCGTTTGTCGAGGTGCCTCCGCGTAACGGGGGATTATCCGACCCGCACAAACGGTTATACCTGTGCCTAAAAGGAAGGACCCATGGCCTACAACAAGAATCCCGCCGCGGTCAACGCGCTGACACCGGAGCAGTATCGCGTCACGCAGAAGAACGGCACCGAGCGTGCGTTCACGGGCGAGTACTGGGACAACCACGAACCCGGAATCTACGTCGACGTGGTGTCCGGCGAGCCGCTGTTCGCCTCGCTGGACAAGTTCGACAGCGGGTCGGGCTGGCCGAGTTTCACCAAGCCCATTCGCGAGCCGAACGGAGTCGACAACATCGTCGAGAAGCGCGACTTCAGCCACTTGATGATTCGCACGGAGGTGCGTTCCTCCCACGGCGACAGCCACCTCGGCCATGTCTTCACCGACGGGCCACGCGCCGAGGGCGGCTTGCGTTACTGCATCAACTCGGCTTCGCTGAGATTCATTCACCTCGACGACCTCGACGCGGAGGGGTACGGCGAGTACAGGAAGCTCTTCACTGGACGGATTGAGGAGGACGCGTGAGCGACTATCAGAAGGCCATCCTGGCCGGTGGCTGCTTCTGGGGGATGCAGGACCTGATCCGCAGGCAGCCGGGCGTGGTGTCCACCCGGGTGGGCTACACCGGCGGCCAGAACGACCAGCCGACCTACCGCAACCACCCGGGACACGCGGAAGCCATCGAGATCGTCTACGACACAGCCGAGACCGACTTTCGCACCCTGCTGGAGTTTTTCTTCCAGATCCACGACCCGTCGACGAAGAACCGGCAGGGCAACGACGTCGGCACCAGCTACCGCTCCGCCATCTTCTACCTCGACGAGGAGCAGAAGCGAATCGCGCTGGACACCATCGCCGACGTCGACGCGTCGGGCCTGTGGCCTGCGAAGGTGGTGACGGAGGTGACCCCGGCAAGCGCGTTCTGGCTGGCTGAGCCCGAGCATCAGGACTACCTGGAGCGCTACCCCACGGGGTACACCTGCCACTTCCCCCGGCCCGGGTGGAAGCTGCCGAAACGCGCGACCCAGGACGCCTAGGCAGCGCGCCTAGATTCGCGCACCACGGACGGAGTTCGCCCGCCCTTTCCTGCGCCGATTTCTGCCTGAAGGCTGCGACCCGCCAATTGCGACGACCAGACGGCAGAAATCGGTGCGGACGACCTCCAAGACACCGGATCGCTATCGCCGGTATACGACGATGCGCCCGCCGTCCTTGGGCGTGAACGCGACCCCGCGCGAGTGCACCTTCTCACCGGGCGCCGTCGTGGTGTTGATCGCGAAGTGCCGCAACACAGTTCGCAAGACAACGTCCATCTCGACATTGGCGAATACGGCGCCGATGCACCGCCGGGTGCCGCCGCCATAGGGAATCCACGACAGGGTCGGCGGACGGTTTCCGACGAAGCGCTGCGGGTCGAAGTGCCGCGGATTGGGGAAGTCCTCGGCGCGCCGGTGCAGCTGACCGATAGCGACCAGGATCGAGTACCCCCGCGGGATGACCCATTCGCCGAGTTCGAAGGTCGGCGAATACACATGGCGCCCGGCGAAGTCGATGACGGTGCGGTTGCGCTGCACCTCCAGAATGGTGGCCTGCCGGTACTCGTTGCCCTCCGTGTCGGCTTCGGCTGCCAGCCGCTCGAGGACGCCCGGATGCCTGCTGATCCGCTCGAACGCCCAGCCCAGCGTCGACGCGGTGGTTTCATGTCCCGCGGCGAGCAGCGTGAGCAGCTCATCGCCGATGTCTGTGCGCGACATGGCCGACCCGTCCTCATAGGTGCTGTGCAGCAGCAGGGACAGCACGTCGGTACGGGAGTGGGAGTTCGGGTCGGCGCGCACCGCGTCGATCATCCGGTCGATGACGGCGTCGTACTCACTGCGGTACTGAGCCAGCCTGCGCCACGGCCCACGCCGCGCGATGGCCGGTGGCGGACTCGGGAACGGGGTCAGTCGCGAGCCCAGCGTCACCCACGGCGGGATGATCCGGCGCAGGTCGTCCAGATGGGTGCCGCCGGCGCCGAACACCGCACGCAGGATCGCGTTGAGCGTGATCCGCATCATCGGTTGCAACGTCGGAAACGCTTGTCCGTATGGCCAGTTCGCCGCCTCGCGAAGCGTCTCCTCTTCGAAGATGGTCTCGTAGTTCCTGATGCTCTTGCCGTGGAACGGCGGGGTCAGGAGCTTACGCCTGCGACGGTGCTCGGTGCCGTCGAGCGCGAACACCGATCCCGGCCCCAGCAGCCGGCTGAGGTTGGGCTGGACATTGCCGATGTCGTCGGTGTTGGCGGTGAACACGACCTTGGCCAGCGCGGGGTCGGCGACCACGACCGACCGCCCGAACACCGGGACGTCCAACCGGAACACGTCGCCGTAGCGCATGCCCTGGCTCACGGTCGCGCGCCGCGATGTCACGAACATCGCGCCCTGGACGGCCCTGGGAAGGGGAAGAGCGGGCGGAAGACGCACCGCGCGTTGGGCCATCGTGTTGTCGCCGGCCCTATCGAACGACGTTCTGAGGGGCGGCCCGACGATCGATGCTTCGCTCATGACACTCCCGGTCCCCGGATCCTGGTACTAAGGTGTACCGTGCGATGAAGGCTACGGTACCGCTTGGTACCGAAACGGTGCAAGGGTGATTGGCAGATATGACGACAGCGCTCGACGAGGACGCCGGCGTTCCGGTCACCGACGATCCGTTCCGCAGCCGCCTTCTCGACGGACTGGCCGCGTCGATCGCGCAACGCGGCTATCGCGAGACGACGGTCGCCGACGTCGTGCGGTTGGCCCGAACGTCCAAGCGCACCTTCTACGGTCACTTTGCGACCAAGGAGGACTGCTTGATCGAATTGCTGCGCAGCAATAACGACGCCCTCATCGCACGGATCCAGACCACCGTCGACGGGGATGCGGACTGGCATGAACAGATCCGGCAGGCGGTGCGCGCCTACATCGACCACATCGAGTCCCGGCCCGCAATCACCCTGAGCTGGATCCGAGAACTGCCCGGCCTCGGCGCCGCGGCCTTTCCGCTGCACCGCGCCGCGATGACCGGCCTGACGGATATGCTCATCGACCTCACGAGCAGTCCCGGGTTCCGGCGCGCGGAGCTACCACCTGTCACGCCGCCGCTCGCGCTTATCCTGCTGGGCGGATTACGGGAACTGACAGCGCATTTCGTCGAGGACGGTAAGGATGTTCGCGGTATCTCCGGGCCGGCCATCGCCGCGGGGCTGGCCGTCCTGGGCCCGACGAGCTACTGACCGAGCATCAGCCGGGTCGACTTCTCCAGTCTGCGAGAGATGTCGGCGTAGGACTCATGGCCCATGCCGGCGCGCACCAGCGCACCTGAGTACAGCATTTCCAGCGAATCGATCAGGTCCGGATCCGTCGCCGGCCCCAGGGCGTTCCCAAGCCGGTCGCGGATCTCACCGCCGATCCGCCGCCGCAACACCTCCACATCGGGGTCCCTGCCGAGCAGCGCCGTCGTCACGGCGCCGGCGAACTCCGGTTCGTCGGCGAGCAGCAGCGCGATGTGCTGCAAGACCTCGACCACGCGGGTGGCCGGATCGCCCGACGCGCGCGTTGCGGGCGGCGAGCCGGCCAGCCTGCGCCAGAACACCTCGGCAACCAGATGCTCCTTGGAGGAGAAGTAGGTGTAGGCGGTGGCGGCGCCGACGCCCGCCTCGGCCGCCACCCGCCGCACGGTCAACCCGGCGAATCCCTCACGACTCAGCAAGTCCACGGCGGCCCGGCCCAGTCGCTCGACGGTGTCGGCCTGTTTGGCGGTCAGCCGGCGGCGCGTCGACTCCAACGCTGATTCGGACACATGTCCGGACACTACTGCAACGGATGGTGCCCGGCAGCGGTTACAGTGGTTGTCCCATGAGGGTTGTCCCATGAGCCCAACCGACACGGCGCTGCCAGCGCGTGCGGCGCAGCTCTTGGCGCAGGCCGACGCCGTCACCGGCTTCATGCCCGCCGACGAGGGCCGCGCCCTTTACGACGCCGCGGTACGCTACCTGCGCGGTGGGGTGGGTGTCGAAATCGGCACCTACTGCGGCAAATCCACGCTCATGTTGGGTGCGGCGGCGCGCGAGTCCGATGCGATCGTCTACACCGTCGACCACCACCACGGCTCCGAGGAACACCAACCGGGCTGGCAGTACCACGACGCCTCCCTGGTGGACCCTTCCACCGGCCGGTTCGACACGCTGCCGGCACTGCGACGAACGCTCGACGCCGCCGGGCTCGACGATCACGTGGTCGCCGTGGTCGGGAAGTCCGCCGTCGTCGCGCGCGGCTGGCGAACGCCGTTGCGGCTGTTGTTCATCGATGGCGGCCACACCGAGGCCGCGGCCCAGCAGGACTACGACGGCTGGGCGCAGTGGGTCGAGGCAGGCGGTGCGCTGATCATCCACGATGTCTTCCCCGACCCGGCCGACGGCGGCCAGGCCCCCTACCATATCTACTGTCGTGCACTGGATTCCGGACAGTTCACCGAGGTGGCCGCAACCGGTTCGATGCGGATTCTCGAGCGGGTCAGCGGCTAGCCGTCTCTGACCGCGCAGGTGCAGCCGAGGTCGCTCTCCAGCCCGCGGGGCAGCCCCGAGCCCCGGAAGATCCCGCTGCCCGGTGTCGTGCCCGACAACGCATCGGCGGCCAAGATCACCGCGGCACCGGTCCAGGTGGTGCGCTCCTCTGGCCAGCGCTTGCCGTCGTCGAACACCAGTCCGGTCCAGTAGGAACCGTCACCCTCACGCAGATGGTGCATGGCCGCGAACTGCTCCCTCGCGCGGGCCGGATCACCGATACCATCCAGTGCCAGCACCAGTTCACAGGTCTCGGCACCGGTTACCCACGGCCGATGATCCACACACCGCACGCCCAGGCCCGGCACCACGAAGTCGCGCCAGCGTTCGTCGATACGGGCCCGAGCCACTCGGCCCCGCAGCGCGCCGCCGAGCACCGGGTAGTACCAATCCATCGAGTGGGCGTCCTTGGCCAGGAACGACTCGGCGTGCTCGACGATCGCATGCCTGAGACGGCCGACCGCGACCTCCCACTCGGGCTGGGGATCGTCGAGGTGATTCGCCAACGCCAGCGCACAGCGGATGCTGTGGTACACGCTCGCGCACCCGGTGAGCAGGGCTTCCCGCACCGGCCCGGATTCTGTTCTGGCCCAGTAGACCTCGCCGCCGTCGCTCTGTAGGTCCAGCACGAAGTCGATGGCGCGGGTGACCACCGGCCACATGCGCTGGGCGAACCCGCGATCCCCGGTGATCAACACGTGATGCCACACCCCGGTGGCGATGTACGCGCAGAAGTTGCTGTCGCTGTTGGTGTCCTCCGCGCGACCGTCCCGAAGCCGGATCGGCCACGAACCGTCGGACCGCTGGGTAGCGAGGCACCATTCGAAGGCGGCCCGCGCCGGTTCGAGAAGGCCGGCCGCGCCCAACGCCATCGCGCATTCGACGTGATCCCACGGGTCGGTGTGACCGCCCTCGAACCACGGAATGGCACCCGACGGCTCCTGGGACGCCGCAATCGACAGTGCGGTACGGCGGCACTGCTCCGGAGTCAGCACTCCGGGAACGCCCGGCGCCTCAGCTCCCGGCACAGCCCACCACCGGCTTGTCGAAGTACAGCGCAACACTCTTGCCGATGAGCGGGTTGAGCAGCGATTCCGCCGTCGTGGTGACCCACGGCCGCTTCATCATGTCCCAGACCAGCATCCGGTGATAGGCCACTACCGCCGGATGGTCCGGCTTCGACACTCCGACAGCGCATTTCAGCCACCAGAACGGTGCATGCAGCGCATGTGCGTGATGGCGATACGTGTGGCGCATTCCCTGTGCCACGATCTTGTCCCGCAGCGCACTGGCGCGATAGATCCGCACGTGGCCGCCCTCGTTGCTGTGGTACTCCCGCGACAGCAGCCAGCAGATCCGCTCGGGTAGCCACCTCGGCACCGTAACGACCAGCGCGCCACCGGGTTTGAGCACACGCACCAACTCGGCTATCGCGCGGTCGTCGGTGGGCACATGCTCGAGGATTTCCGATGCGATGACACAGTCGAATGTTCCTTCACTGTAAGGAAGTTCGAGCGCATCACCCTTGGCCACCTCCGCGCGTCCGGTGTGCGGCACCTCGCCCTGTTCGCGCATGGCCGTCAACATCGCGTCGACGTTGTCGAGCTCCGCCCCGTCCTGATCGAACGCGATCACGTCGGCGCCGCGCCGGTAGGCCTCGTAGGTGTGCCTGCCCGCACCGCAGCCGACGTCGATGACCGTAGTTCCGGGTCCGACCCCGAGCCGGTCGAAGTCCACCGTCAGCATATCGCCCGTTCGTACACCGACACCGTCTGAGCCGCAACGGATTCCCAGCTGAACACGGATAGGGCACGCTGTCGTCCCGCTGCACCGAGGCTACGCCGCAGGGTGGGCGAATCGAGCAGTTCGCCCAGCACCGCGGTCAATTCATCGGCGTCGCCAGGTGTCACCAGCCGGGCGCAGTCACCGTCGAGGCCCACCACCTCGGGCAGCGCGCCCGCCCGGCTGGCCACGATGGGCGTGCCGCTGGCCATCGCCTCGACGGCGGGCAGCGAAAAGCCCTCGTACAGCGAGGGAATGCACGCGACCTCGGCCGACGCCAGCAGGTCGGCGAGGTCGGTGTCGGACAGACCGCTGGAGATGTGCACGATATCGGAGATGCCCAGCTCGGCGATGAGCTTTGCGGTCGGCCCGTTGGGCCCGACTTTGGATACCAATTGCACGTCAAGATCGCGGAGATTTCGGGGATGACAGCGATCCCGTTGCGCCCGCAGCCTGGCGACGGCGTGCAACAGATGACTGAGGCCCTTCAGCGGCACGTCGGCACTGGCGATGGCGATGATCCGGCCGACGACACGTCGGTCCGACGGTGTGAACAACTCGGTGTCGACGCCCAACGGCACCACATGCAGCTGAGTCCGCGAGACCCCGAAGTCCTCGGCGATGTCGGACGCCGACGACGTCGACACGGTGATCAGATCGGGGATGCCGCGAGCCACTCGCTTCTGCATCTCACTGAACCCGTACCATCGGCGTACCAACGGCTTTCGCCACCAGCGCGCCGCGGCCATGTCGAGCATCCGGTCGCGGGTGATCGGGTGGTGGACGGTGGCCACCACCGGCAGGCCGGCCTTGGCGATCGTGCGCAGCCCGGCTCCGAGGCACTGGTTGTCGTGCACGACGTCGAACTCGTGGCGCCGACGGGCCAGCAGCCGGGCGGCGCGCATGCTGAACGTGCGCGGCTCGGGAAAGCCGGCCGTCCACATCGTCGCCAGCTCGATCAGGTCGATGTGGTCGCGGATCTCGCCGGGCCGCGGGGTCCGGAACGGATCGGGCTCGCGGTACAGGTCCAGGCTGGGGACCTCGGTGAGCCGCACCCGCGGATCGAGCATCTCGGGGTAGGGCTGGCCGGAGAACACCTCGACGGTGTGGCCTAATTCGGCCAACCCGCGGGTCAGATGCCTGACATAGACGCCCTGGCCGCCGCAGTGAGCCTTGCTTCGATAGGACAGCAGCGCGACGCGCATCCTCAGCGGGCTCCGAGATCCGAACGTGTCACGCGGCGACTCCGAGCCTTCTGGACATGTGTCCAGACTATAGTTTGACGTGCTACCCGACGCAATGCGGTCGTCGCTCACCCCGGGCCCAGCGGCCCCGCCCGAATGATCGCGGCCAGCTCTTCGCGCGAGTTCGCCCCCACCCGTTGACAGGCCCGATAGAGATGGCCCTCCACGCTGCGCACCGACATGTACAGCCGATCCGCGATCTGGCGATTCGACATCCCGGCGATCACGAACTCGACGATCTCGCGCTGGCGTTTCGTCAGCGGCTCGCCCGCAGGATTCCGCAGCGCTGGCGTGCACAGCCCACCGCATTCCCTGGCCAGCTCCTGGGCCATCGCCGCCGCATACATACCGCGCCTGCGCTGCCCACCCCGCGAGAAGGCGACCGCGGCCTGGGCGGCGGCGTCGGCGGCGGTCACCCGATCCCCGAGCGCCTGGTAATCCGTCGCCGCGGCCAGCAGTCCGGGTCCGTCGTCGGTGAGCAACGATTTCGCGTGCCGCGCAACGATATCGGCCAACGGCAGGGCCAGCTCGTCGGCCAGCTCGCGCACCCGCCCGGTCACCGCGGTGTCACCCCACTGGGTCAGCGCCTGCAGGCACGCCAGCTCATGCGTAGGCTGCCTACGGCTACGGGCGTCCCCGGCGGCGCGGCGTACCACCGCCATCGCGTCGGTCAGCTCTCCGCCGGCAGCCAGTGTCCATCCGGTTGCCAGCGAGAGGTTCGTCTGCATGAAGACATAGTCCGCGGGCACACACGCCTGCGCCTCGGCCAAGGCGCTGCGGGCCGCCTCGTGCTGGCCGAGTTTGGCGTGCGCTTCGGCCAGAGAGAAACAGCAAGCGGGATGTAAACCCGTTCTCACCCTGTGGTTTTCCACACCGGCGAGGGCCTCGTGCAGCAGTCGCGTCGCCTCAGTCACGGCGCCGCGCGCGAGTTCGGCCTGCCCCAGCAGGTACGCCAGGTTGGCGTAGGCGAGCCCAGGCAGGTCTCGTTCCGAATCGGCCAGCGCCCTGGCGGAATTGGTGCACTCCTCAATACGCCCGGTCAGCCGGCAGGCGCGACCGTAGACACCGCCGAACCAGAACCGCAGATGTGACGACTGGAACGAATGCACGGCTCGGGTGACCGCACCGTGCGCCACTGCCGTCATATCCCCGACCTCGCCGAGCGCTCCGAGCGCCATCATCAGCGCCACCGAAGCCATCATCGCGTGAAAATCCGCGAGATGTCCGGATTCCAGTGCAGCCCGTGCCTTTTCCTGGGCGCTGAGGCACCGGCCGAGGACAGCGTCCAGGCACGCCTCGACCGCGGCGCGAGCCGCCCGCTGCGCATCCGACTCCTCACCCGCGGCCAGATGCTCCAGGATGGCTTCGGCCTCTCGCGGCCGGCCGAGCATCCAGATCAGGTTGGCGGCGCGCAATGTCGCCCAGTAGTGGACGTCGTCGCCCGACGGCGCGCTCGGGTCCGATCCGATGTCGCGCAGGATCTCTTCGGCCTGCTCGCCGCGGCCGAGCAGCACCATCGTCATCGCGCGCATCGGAATCGCCTCGGGCGCACCGCAATCGGCGGCCGCGCTGGTGAACCGGTCCGCCGAGTCCGGGTCGAGAAGCGTCATCGCCACGCGCGCGGCGCTCAGGTACAGCTGCGGATCCGGCATGAGATCGGACTCGAGGGTGAGCGCCGCCCGCAGCACCGTCATCTGCATGTCGTCATCGGGTTCACCCGCGAGCCGCTGCGCCAGCCGCCCCCGCAGTCGGGACAGATACATCTCGCCGGCCTCGGCCCGACGCAGCTCGCCGTAGAGCGGGTGCGCCAGCCGCGCCGACAGCTTCCCGAGCGTCCGCTCGACGGTCACCAGGTGCGCCTGCTCGGCCTCCTCGAGATCACCGCGATCCGCCAGATCGCAGAGCACGTCGAGGCCGAGCGGCTCGCACTGCGACAACACGTCGACCACCAGCGCAAGACCCGGGGTGAGCAGGCCGAGCTGACGGCCGACCATATCGGTGAGGCTCTGCGACACGGCGACGTTGCCGTCCCACATCCATACCCCGGCGAGCCGGTGGATCCGGCCGGCGCTCACCTGGTCCTTCAGCAGCTGAAGCAGGTACAGGGCGTTGCCGCCGGTCAGCCGCCACAGCCGCTTCGCGCTGCGTCCGTCAACCGGCCCGCCGAGCGCCGTTTCGACGAGGGCGGTCGTCGCGTCCTCCGACAGCGGCTGCAGATCCAGCCGCAACAGGAGACCGTCCTTCCACAGCGCGGTGACCGCGTCGGGCTCGGCCGCGCCGGCCCGCACCGTGACGACCAACCGCACACCGCGCGACTGCGCCAGCTGGTGCACGACGTGCGCGGACAGCCCGTCGAGGAGGTGGGCATCGTCGACACCGACCAGAGCGCGTCGCTGCGGCTGGCGCGGCAGGAACGAATCGATGAGTCTGCGCACGTTGGGTAGCGCGCCGCTCATCGCCGGGTCGATCGTCGAGGTGAAGGCGCCCAACGGCAGCGCACGCGCGGATTCGGTGCCGACGATCCAACTGGTCCGCTCCCCGGCCGTCACTGCACCGGCGAGGACCTCGCGCGCCAGACGGGTTTTCCCCACGCCCGCAGCGCCGACGATCACCACCCCTGCATAATTACCGACCCCGCTGAGTGCGCGACGGATAACTCCCAGCTCGCTGTCCCGCCCCATCAGCGGATTTCCGCTGATCACGGGCCGACTATATCCCCGTGCCGGTGTCGTCCGCGGGGGTTTTGCGGTGCTACTGCCGGAAGGACCCGGACCCCGCCCCTCGCCGAATGTACGGATGTTTGCGGATCACTCGATGAACGCGTACATCTTCCGTACTTTCGGCGCGGTCGGTTGCGATCAGCGGGGAAGGACGAACGCGAAAGGACGCGGGTAGCCGAGCCCGGCGATCAGCGAGCGGCGCACCGCGGCGATGCGGACGGGCATCACCTCACCCGACGACGGCTCGTAGCACTGAAAGACCTCGTAGCACTGAAGGACATCGTCATCCGCCTCGACGATCAGCACCCAGTGCCGCGGGATGAACCGCCCGATCAGCATGGCGACCGGCAGACCGTCGCCGACGGCACGGACCACGTCGTGCATCCGGTCGCGGCGGCCGCGGAACAACCGCCACCCGTAACGGACGCCGCGACGCAGACCGCACGCCGACAGCGCGTGGGCCATGCCCATCGGGGTGGTGCCCAGCCTGCGCGGCCACCACCGGTTCGCCTCGCGGTGGACGCGGGCCTGTTCGTCGGCGAACCACAGCCGGCCCGCCGCGGCGACGGATGGTGACCCCGGTTCGATGAGCGCGGCGCGGTAGTCCGGATCGAGCAGCGCACCCGCGACGACGGCGACGGTCGGGCCGCACGTGATGCCGTCGCGTTGCCGCAGCCGCATCGCCGCCAGTTTCATCCCTTCACGGTAGGCCGTTGGGGGCCGCACCACGCCCCCGTCCGCGCCACGCACTAGCTGCGCCCAGTTCTGCGCCAGGGCTGTGCTCTCGCGAACTCGACAACCCGGGTGCAGATCTCGGCGGCGGGTGTGCCCAGCGCGTGCATTCCTGCCAGCCGCCGATCAATTCCCGCCACCGGAAATTAATCCTCTGACCTGTCGGTTTGACAAAACATACCGGCACAACCAAGCAGCACGAAACGCTCGACGCCGGGCGATTCCTGGCGCCGAGAACACTCAGAGGAAGATGTGGGCACCACCATGAAGAAGCTCGGATTTGCCACTCTCATGGCCGGCGGCATCGGCGCCGCGATCATCGGTATCGCCGCACCGGCGCAGGCGGCACCCGCGGGTCCCGGCAGCGCCGAAGAGACCATCAGCCAGCTGCAGGCCCAGGGCTACAACGTCGTCGTCAACCGCGTTGGCACCACTCCGCTGAGCGAGGCGACCGTCGTCGCGGTCCGGCCGGGCCAGACGTACAGCCGCACGGACTCCGCGGGGCCCGGCAACAGCATCAGGACGACGATCACGGGCCAGACGGTCTATGTGGACGTGAAGTAGTCAGCACCGACACCGACTGAGCCCCCGCCACCGGCGGGGGCTCAGTCGGTGTCGGGCGCGTCTGTCGGATCAAGGCAGGCGGCGGTACTGTGTCGACGTGCGGGGCAGCGAATCCCTGGAACAGGCTTTGGTGGGTGGTGCGCCGCAGCGGGTGGGCTGGTTCCGCTTCTATTTCGCCGACGAACGTTGGGAGTGGTCGGAGCAGGTGCAGATGATGCACGGCTACGAGCCGGGAACGGTGACCCCTACCACCGCACTCGTGCTGGCGCACAAGCATCCCGACGACTACGTCCAGGTCGCAGCCACCCTAGACGACATCCGACGTACCCACGAGCCGTTCAGCACCCGGCACCGGATCCTGGACACCCACGGCGTGGTGCACGACGTCGTGGTCATAGGTGACCAGTTGTACGACGGCACCGACGAAGCCAATGTTATTGGCACGCATGGCTTTTACGTGGATGTGTCGCCGTCGGGACCAGATCCGACGACCGAGGCCCGGGTCAGCGCGACGGTGGCCGAGATTGCGGGCAACCGCGCGACCATCGAGCAGGCCAAGGGCATGCTGATGCTGGTCTACCGCATCGACGCCGAAGCGGCGTTCGAACTGCTCAAGTGGCGCTCCCAGGAGACCAACGTCAAACTGCGCGCACTCGCCGAGCGGCTGCTGACCGATTTCGGCGGGCTGACCTACGAGGAGACGCTGCCCCCGCGCGCAACGTTCGACCATCTGCTGTTGACCGCTCACCAACGGCTCGACTGAGCCTCGGCACAACGGGCCCGGCACGACGGGGCCCGACGGCGATACCGTTGGGCCCATGCGGGCGCTCATCATCGTCGACGTGCAGAACGACTTCTGCGAAGGCGGATCCCTGGCCGTGGCGGGTGGCACGGACGTCGCCAGGAACATCAGCCGACTGCTGGCCGACAACCCCGGCTATGCCCAGGTGGTCGCGACCAAGGACCATCACGTGGACCCGGGCGGGCACTTCTCCGCCCAGCCCGACTTCGTGGACTCCTGGCCGCCGCACTGTGTGGTGGGCACCGCGGGTGTCGATTTCCACCCCGAACTCGACACGACCGCCGTCGACGCGGTGTTCATGAAAGGTAAACAGTCGGCGGCGTACAGCGGGTTCGAGGGCGCCGATGAGGCGGGCACCCCGCTGGGGGAGTGGCTGCGACTGCGCGATATCGACGAGGTCGACATCGTCGGGATCGCCACCGACTACTGCGTGCGGGCCACGGCCATCGACGCCGCCAAGGAGGGCTTCGGCACGCGCGTGCTGCTGGGGTTGACCGCCGGGGTGGCGCCCGAATCCACCGCGGCCGCTGTCGACGAGCTGCGCCGGTCCGGTGTCGAAGTCAGCTGATCCGGCGTGACGTGATGGTCGACACACCACCTCGGTGACCAGCGTCGCGGCGGTGCGGGTATCCGGGCAGGTCGCCGACGGCCGTGTGAGCGGGCTCATACCTGTGCCGGGTCGACCGAACGGTCGCTCGCGATGCCCGCCGGTGTCCCCGACCCGTATCGTCAACTGGTCAGCTGCGAATCGATCAAGAGCGATCTGGAGGACCACCTTGAGCCGAGCCGCCCGCCCCACCGGTGCCAAAGGCCGGGTGCGTGCTACCGGCCAGATGCGTGTCGCCGGCCAGGCGCGTGCCGCCGCACCGGCGCGCCCTCCCGCCCCGCCGCCGCCGGAGGTCTGGCCGGGCAAGGCCTATCCCCTCGGCGCAACCTACGACGGCTCCGGCACCAACTTCGCGCTGTTCAGCGAGGTCGCCCAGTCGGTCGAGCTGTGCCTGTTCGAACCGGACGGCGCGGGCGGCTTCACGGAGACCCGGGTCACGCTGCCCGAGGTCGACGGCTTCGTCTGGCACGGCTTCATCCCCAACATCGGACCGGGACAGCGGTACGGCTACCGGGTCTACGGTCCCAACGACCCGCGCGCCGGGCTGCGCTGCAATCCGAACAAGCTGCTGCTGGACCCCTACGCCAAGGCCATCGACGGCACCTTCTCCTGGGGCCAGCCGCTGTTCGGCTACAACTTCGGCGACCCGGACAGCCGCAACGACGACGACTCGGCGACCGACATGCCTATGTCGGTGGTGATCAACCCGTTCTTCGACTGGGGTGTCGACCGCCCGCCCGGCCACGAGTACGCCGACACGGTGATCTACGAGGCCCACATCAAGGGTCTCACCCAGACGCATCCGGACATCCCGGAACAAATCCGCGGCACCTATTCGGCGGTCGCGCACCCCGTGATCATCGAGCATTTGAAGTCGCTCGGCATCAACGCGATCGAACTGATGCCGGTGCACCACTTCGTCAACGACTCGACGCTGATCGAGAAGGGCCTGTCGAACTACTGGGGCTACAACACCATCGGCTTCTTCGCCCCCGAAGCGAAATACTCCAGCAGCTCGACCCCTGGCGGTCAGGTGCAGGAGTTCAAGGCGATGGTGCGTGCACTGCACGAAGCCGACATCGAGGTCATCCTCGACGTGGTTTACAACCACACCGCCGAAGGCAACCAGCTCGGCCCCACGGTGTCCATGCGCGGCATCGACAACGCCGCGTACTACCGCCTCGTCGACAACGACAAGCGCTACTACATGGACTACACCGGCACCGGCAACAGCCTCAACGTCGGTCATCCGCACGCGCTGCAGCTGATCATGGACTCCCTGCGGTACTGGGTGACCGAGATGCACGTCGACGGTTTCCGCTTCGACCTGGCCGCCACCCTGGCTCGCGAGTTCTACGACGTCGACCGGCTGAGCGCGTTCTTCGAACTCGTTCAGCAGGATCCGACGGTCAGCCAGGTCAAGCTGATCGCCGAACCGTGGGATGTCGGTCCCGGCGGCTACCAGGTGGGCAACTTCCCGCCGCAGTGGACCGAGTGGAACGGCAAGTACCGCGACACGGTGCGGGATTTCTGGCGCGGCGAGGATGCCAGCCTCGGCGAGTTCGCCTATCGCCTGACCGGTTCGGCCGATCTGTACGAGCACACCGCGCGCCGACCGGTCGCCTCGATCAACTTCGTCACCGCCCACGACGGCTTCACCCTGCGCGACCTGGTCTCCTACAACGAGAAGCACAACTCAGCCAACGGCGAGAACAACAACGACGGGGAGAGCCACAACCGGTCGTGGAACTGCGGTGCTGAGGGGCCTACCGTCGACGCCGAGATCAACGCGCTGCGGTCGCGTCAGCAGCGCAACTTCCTCACGACGCTGTTGCTCTCGCAGGGCGTGCCGATGATCAGCCACGGCGACGAACTGGGTCGCACCCAGGCGGGCAACAACAACGGCTACTGCCAGGACAACGAGATCACCTGGGTGCACTGGGACGACGCCGACGAGGACTTGCTGACGTTCTGCCGGAAGGTCTCCGCCCTGCGCTCGGCGCATCCAGTGTTCCGCAGGCGGCGTTTCTTCACCGGCCGCCCGGTGCGCCAGCGCGATACCGTCGGCCTTCCCGACATCACCTGGTTCCGCCCGGACGGTTCGGAGATGAGCGAAGAGGACTGGGATTCGGGCTTCGGCAAGTCGGTGGCCGTCTACCTCAACGGACACGGCATCCCCGACCTCGACCCGCGCGGCCACCGGGTGGTCGACGACTCCTTCGTGGTGTGCTTCAACGCCCACCACGAACCCATCGACTTCGCTTTGCCTTCGAAGGAGTTCGGAGAGGCGTGGCTCCCGGTGGTCGACACCGCCGCCGAGGCGGACGACCAGCCCACCGCGTTGGCCGCAGGAGCGACGCTCAGCGTGGACGCGCGCGCCGTCGTGGTGTTGCAGGCCGTGACGAAACGCGCCTGACCAGCTCACACAGCGGCCGTACCAGTGGGTATGGTACGTTTGCCCGGGAGCAGCCGTGGCCACCACTGCGGCACCGGAATCATCTGCGTTGCCACCGGCCGGGCGGGCCGGGAGTAGAAACCGACGAGCGGCGGAGACTACCGGGTGGCCACGGCTGCGGCCTCCGCATCATCTGATTCCCCGTGATTCCTCCTCGAATTCTCCCGTGATTCCCCCGGCCCCTTTGACCCAGATCACAAAGTTGCCATAATAATTTTCGCAAGTGTCAACGACGGAAACATGCGCGGCCCGTATGCTGCCGTCCATGGCGCCGCAGCGCAGTTCCGGCCGCCCGCTCTCCGTCGACGACTGGATCCAGGCAGGGTTCGCGCTTCTGGCGGAGGGCGGGCCGGACGCGCTGCGAATCGGCAGGCTGTGCGACCGGCTGGGCGTCACAAAAGGCAGCTTCTACTGGCATTTCGCTGATATGAACGCCTATCGCACCGCCCTGGTGGACGCCTGGGGGGACCTGCAGGACGCGGATCGGCGTGGCTTCATCGACGCGCACATCGCCGATCCCCGCGAACGGCTCGCCGTGATGCTGACGATGTTGGTGGCCCCCCAGCACCTCGCCCTCGAGCGGGTGATGCGGGCGTGGGCGCTGACCGACGAACGGGTCTCCAGCAACGTTCGGCAAAGCGATGAAAGATTGCTGGATGCCATCAGGGAGGCGTTCAGGGAGTACGGGCTCGACGAGGCAGAAGCCCGATTGCGGGCGATGGTGATGATGTCGGCGGGCGTCGGCGTGCTCTACATGATCGGCCCGGCGCTGGAGGTGCCGCCCGACGCACGCGACGGCTTCCTCGACTTCATGCTGCGGCCGACGACACGGGTGGCGCACCCGCCCGGGTAGGCCCGACACTGATCGTCATGTTCTCCGTCGAGGATAAGTCGGTCCTGGTGACCGGCGGCAGCAAGGGAATCGGGCGCGGTATCGCAGAGGTGTTCGCGTCCGGGGGCGCCAACGTGGCGATCGCGGCCCGGTCGAGAGACGACGTCGACGCCGCGGTCGGCGCGCTCGACGGTCTCGGCGCGGGTCGGGTGCTCGGCGTCATCGCCGACGTGACCGATCCGGATTCCTGCGCGGCGATGGCGGCTGCGGTCGTCGAGGCGTTCGGCGGCATCGACGTGCTGTGCGCCAACGCCGGCATCTTCCCGGAAGCCCCGCTCAAGACCATGACGCCCGCCGAGCTGAGCCAGGTGCTCGACGTCAACGTCAAGGGGAACGTGTACAGCGTGCAGGCCTGTCTGGACGCACTCGTCGCGTCGGGCCGCGGCCGGGTCGTGCTGACGTCGTCGATCACCGGTCCGATCACCGGCTTCCCCGGCTGGACGCACTACGGCGCGTCCAAGGCGGCCCAACTGGGTTTCATGCGCACCGCGGCGATCGAGCTCGCACCGCACCGCATCACGGTCAACGCCGTGCTGCCCGGCAACATCCTCACCGAGGGGCTCAAGGACCTCGGTGAGGACTACCTGGCCGGCATGGCGCGGGCCATCCCGGCGGGCGCCCTGGGCACCCCGCACGACATCGGCTACGCGGCCGCGTTCCTGGCCAGCGACGAGGCCGGTTACATCACCGGCCAGGCCATCGCGATCGACGGCGGGCAGGTGCTGCCCGAGTCGCCCGACGCTGTGGCGCCCTGAGCGATCCGCCGACCATAGCGCCGAAATACCTCTGTATCAGAGGTATTCTCGGGTCATGGAGACCCGCACCGATCTGGTCGGTGAACTGTTCAGCATCGTCGGCCGGTTCCGTCGGCAGCTGCGCCGGTCCACTGGTCCCGGCTTCGACTCGACGGGGTTGACCCAGTCCCAGGCCGAACTGCTGCGTCTGGTGGGCCGTCAGCCCGGTATCTCGGTCCGGGAGGCTGCCGATGAGCTCGGCCTGGTGCCCAACACCGCGTCGACCCTGGTATCCAAGCTGGCCGCCGGCGGCCTGCTCGTCCGGACCGTCGACGCCGACGACCGCCGGGTGGGCCGACTGCACCTGACCGAACCCGCCCAGCGCATCGCCGACGAGTCCCGCGCCGCGCGCCGGGCCGCGCTGTCGACCGTGCTGGACGAACTCGACGACCGCCAGATCGACGACCTGCGGGCCGGTCTCGCGGTGCTGGCCCAGATGACGAACGCACTGCGCGAGAGGCAGCCATGAGCGATCGGGCCCCCCTCCCCGCTGCCATCGAATGCCGCAATCTGACGCACCGTTACGGCGACTTCACCGCGGTGCAGGATTTCAGCCTGGTGGTGCGGGCCGGTGAGACGGTCGGCCTGCTGGGCCCCAATGGCGCGGGCAAGACCACGGTGGTGCGGGTGCTGACCACCCTGACGCCGGCCCAGCGCGGCCAGGTGCTGATCTTCGGGCTGGACAGCCGGCGCCAGACCATGGACATCCGGCACAACATCGGTTACGTGCCCCAGCAGCTGTCGATCGAATCGGCGCTGACGGGGCGTCAGAACGTCGAGCTGTTCGCCCGGCTCTACGACGTACCGCGCTCCGAGCGCGACAACCGGGTCGACGAGGCGCTCGAGGCGATGCAGCTGCTCGACGTTTCCCGTGAACCGGCGCGCACCTATTCCGGCGGCATGGTCCGCCGCCTCGAGCTGGCACAGGCCCTGGTCAATCGGCCGTCGCTGCTGATTCTCGACGAACCCACCGTCGGGCTGGATCCCATCGCCCGCGACGGGGTGTGGACCCAGGTGCAGAACATGCAGGCCGAGTTCGGCATGACGGTACTGCTGACCACCCACTACATGGAGGAGGCCGACGTCCTGTGCAACCGGGTGGCGCTGATGGACCACGGCAGACTGCAGGCCGTCGGCTCGCCGGCGGAACTCAAGGCGGGGGTATCGCCCACGGCCACCCTCGAGGACGTCTTCCGCCACTACGCGGGCTCCGATCTCGCCGCGGGCGGCGATTCCCAGACGAGTTTCCGCGAGGTCCGCTCGAGCAGGAGGACGGCACGCCGTGTCAGTTGAGCCAACAGTCCGCATCGAACTCGTCCGCGCGCCGCACGGCTGGCGCCGGATCCGCGCCGTCGTGCTGCGCATCAACGCCTTCGCGCTGGTGGAACTGCAGAAGCTGCGCCACGATCGCACCGAGCTGTTCACCCGGATGGTCCAGCCCGCACTGTGGTTGCTCATCTTCGGCCAGACGTTCAGCCACCTGCACGTCATCGACACCGGCGACGTGTCCTACCTGGCCTTCCTCGCGCCGGGCATCATCGCGCAGTCGGCGTTGTTCATCTCGATCTTTTACGGCATCCAGATCATCTGGGACCGCGACGCGGGCATCCTCGCCAAGTTGATGGTCACACCCGCACCCGCCTCGGCGTTGATCACCGGCAAGGCTTTCGCGGCGGGGGTGCGCTCGGTGGTGCAGGTCGTCGGGGTGCTGGTGCTGGCCTACCTGATGGGGGTGGCCATGACCGTCAACCCGTTGCGGATCCTGGCCGCGATGGCCGTGGTGGTGCTCGGCTCGGCGTTCTTCGCCTGCCTGTCGATGACGCTGGCCGGCCTGGTGCGCAACCGGGACCGCCTGATGGGCATCGGCCAGGCCATCACCATGCCGTTGTTCTTCGCGTCAAACGCCCTGTACCCGGTTGACGTGATGCCCGAGTGGCTGCGCTGGCTTTCGGCGGTCAACCCGTTGAGCTACGAGGTGAACGCGTTGCGCGGGCTGCTCATCGGTACCCCGTTCAACCCCGCGGTCGATATCGCGGTGCTGGTGGTGGCCGCGGTGCTCGGTGTCGCCACGGCCTCCGCCCTGCTGCGCCGCCTCGTCCGCTGACGATCAGTCGGCGGCGCTGGTGCGCACCGACGCCAGCGCGTCGGCCAGCGTCCACACCGCGATGCCCAGCAGCGCGATGTCCTTGAACAGGAAACCGCCGACCATCGACAGCGCCGGGAACCCGCCCGCCGACGCCTCCGTCACGCCGGGTGTGGTGAACAGAAAGCTGACGGTCGCGACGAACAGCCCGATCGCCAGCACACTCCCGACGATCGACACCCTCGGCCACCACGGCTTGACGGCCAGCAGAGCCGCGGCGGTCAGCTCGAACACGCCGAGCAGCGCCGAGAACGTGCCGACCGAGAAGACGTCGTACACCCAGCCCATGAACGGGCTGGACGCAACCAGGGGCTGGATCCCGGCGGCCTCGTAAGCCATGAACTTCAGCCCGCCGAACCACGCGATCACGGCGACGAGGCCGTAGCGGGCCAGCACGGCGGCCAGGCCGTCGAAAGTGGTCTGACGCGTGCGGGTGGGAAGGGTCCTGGAAATGGTCATGTCGTATCTCCTTCGGTCGGGGAGGGTTCGATTCGTGGTGTGCCGGCACGGCGAGACCGTTACGCGCCCGACCAGTAGGCCGCCCAACCAACCGGTGGTTTAGTCTTGCGTCAGGCCATCACCCGACAGGAGGCGTTGATGCAGCTGGCCCTCACCGACGACGAAGCCGCCTTCCGGGATGAGCTCCGTACGTTCTTCACCGCGGAGATCCCCGTCGAGATCCGTGAGCGGATGAGACTGGGACTTCCCGTCGGCCGCGACGACATCGTCACCAGCCACCGGATCCTCAACGACCACGGGCTGGCCGTGCCGCATTGGCCCGCCGAATGGGGCGGCAAGGACTGGACGCCGACGCAGCTGCAGATCTGGATGGACGAGATGCAGCTGGCCTGCGTCCCCGAACCGTTGAACTTCAACACCAAGATGGTGGGGCCGGTGATCGCGGAGTTCGGCTCCAAGGAGATCAAGCAGCGGTTCCTGCCGCCCACCGCCAATCTCGACATCTGGTGGTGCCAGGGCTTCTCCGAACCGGAGGCCGGCTCCGACCTCGCCTCGCTGCGGACCACCGCGATCCGCGACGGCGACAGCTACGTCGTCAACGGGCAGAAGACCTGGACGACGCTGGGCCAGTACGCCGACTGGATCTTCTGTTTGGTACGCACCGACCCCAATGCGCCCAAACGCCAGGCCGGGATCTCCTTCCTACTCATCGACATGGGAACGCCGGGTATCACGCTGCGACCGATCAAACTGATCGACGGTGGCTACGAGGTCAACGAGGTCTTCTTCTCCGACGTCCGGGTACCCGCAGACCAGCTCGTCGGCGAGGAGAACCGGGGCTGGAGTTACGCGAAGTTCCTGCTCGGCAACGAGCGGACGGGCATCGCCGGGGTGGCTCGCACCAAGGTGCGCCTCGCCGAGGTCAAGCGGCACGCCATCGACAGCGGGCTGCTGTCCGACCCACTGTTCGCCGCACGGCTCGCCGAGGTCGAAAACGAGCTGCTTGCACTGGAACTCACGCAGATGAGGGTGACCAGCGGATCGTCGCGGGGGAAACCCAACCCGGCGTCGTCGGTGCTCAAGCTGCGGGGCAGCCAGCTGCAACAGCTGGCCACCGAGTTGCTCGTCGAGGTCGCCGGCCCGGATACGCTGCCGTTCGACGCCGGCGAGGCGATCTCCTCCCCCACCTGGGCGCAGCGCAGCGCCCCGCACTATCTCAACTACCGCAAGACGTCGATCTACGGCGGCAGTAACGAGGTGCAGCGCACCATCATCGCGTCCACCATTCTCGGATTGTGAGGCAGGCATGGACTTCTCGCTGACCGATGAACAGGTCATGCTGCGCGACACCACCCGCGACCTGTTGTCCCGCAGCTACGCCGCCAATGACACGGAAAGCCGCAACAAGGTCCTGGAGACGGAGCTGGGCTGGAGCAGGGATGTATGGAACCGGTTGGCCGACACCGGGATTCTGTCACTCGGCGTCGAAGCCTCGCAGCTCGAGATCGCGGTGGTGCTCACCGAGTTCGGCCGCAGACTGGCCCCCGAACCGATCGTGCACGCGGCGCTGGCCCCCGTCACCCTCATTGCCGAAGTCGCGGGCGCCGACCAGGAGTCGTTGCTCGACGCCGTCGCGGCGGGACGGCGGCTGCTTGCGTTCGCCCACTCCGAGCCCGGCCACCGGACGCCGGGTGCCGTTATCGCGACGAGTGCTGTCCGGCAAGGTGATTCGTGGCAGTTGACCGGCACGAAGAATCCCGTGCTCGCCGGCGACTGCGCCGACACCCTGGTGGTCAGCGCGGTCCTGCCCGACGGCGGCACCGGGCTGTTCCTCGTCGACGTCGCCGACGCGGCCACCACGGTGGTCCGCCGCCCCTACCGCACCTTCGACGGGCAGCGGGGCGCCGAGATCGACATGGACCGGACCCCGGCCGAACCGCTCGGCGCCGCGGCCGACGCATCGGCCGCCATCCGCAACGCCGTCATCCGCATCCAGTCGGCGCTGTGCGCCGAGGCCGTCGGCGCCATGGAGGAAGCATTGCGACTGACCACCGAATACCTCAAGACACGCAAGCAGTTCGGCGTCACGCTCAACACGTTCCAGACGCTGACCCAGCGGGCCGCCGACATGTACGTCTCACTGGAGCTGGCCCGCAGCATGAACCTCTACGCCGCGATGTCGATCGCCGACGGCAATCTCGACCCGGTGATCGCGGCCAGGGCAAAGCTGCAGATCGGGCGCTCCGGCCGGCATATCGCCCAGGAGGCGATCCAGCTGCACGGCGGCATCGGCGTCACCGCCGAGTATCCGGTCGGCCACTACGCGGCCCGGCTCACCGCCATCGAGCACACGCTGGGTTCGTCACAGGACCAGCTGCACGTGTTGATCGACCGGATCGGCGACTACGGGATCGTCACGCTCTAGCGGGCCGGTCAGCCGACGATGCGGGCGATCGAGCGCAGCGGGATCGGCAACCAGCCCGGCCGGTGTCTGGCTTCGTAGCCCGCCTCGTACACCGCCTTGTCGAGTTCGTAGGCGGCGAGCAGGTGCGCGGAATCGCGCGGGTCGGCGCCCATCACCGCTGCGTAACCCTCGCAGAACGACGCACTGTTGCGCTCCACCCATTCGCGGGCACGCGCCGCGAGTTGCTTGTCGCGCTGCCCGTCCCCGCCGGCCGAACCCCGTTCGATCAGCCGCTGGTAGGCGGCGTACTCGTAGGACCGCAGCATGCCCGCCACATCCCGAAGCGGCGAGTCGGGTCGCCGCCGCTCCTCCAGCGGCTGTCCCGGCTCGCCCTCGAAGTCGATCAGCAGCCACGCCTCCGGCGTCCGCAACACCTGCCCCAGGTGCAGGTCGCCGTGGATCCGCTGCACGGCGACGGTCTCCTCCGCCAGTTTGCGGTAGCTCTCCTCGATCAGCTCGGCATATTTGCGCAGGTCGGGTACGGCCGCGACCGCAGCACCGAGCCGGGCCAGCATGGCCTCGGCCGGGAACGGCACCGTCGACGTCTCGAGCTCGCCGGCCAGGCAGGTGTGCACCGACGCCACCGCCTCACCCAGGCGGTAGGACTCCCCCGCGAAGTCGCCGCCGACCTCGTCGGCGTACAGGTCGCCCTCGGCGAACAGGTCGCGGGTGCTGGCCGTGGCCATATCCCAGCCCTCGGCCGAGTTCGCCGCGAACGCGGTGACCATCCCCAGCGCCGACGGTCCGGTCTCGAACGCCCCCAGCAGGCGGGCGACGTGCGGATTGCCGGCCCGGGCGAGCACCCGGTTCAATTCGATGTCCGGGTTGACCCCGGGGGTGACCCGCCGGAACAGCTTGAGGATCGCGGCCTCTTCGAACACCACGTTGGTATTGCTCTGCTCGGCGCCGAACACCCGCGGGTAGGCGTCCACCGGCAGCGCCGCACCCGGTTCGCGGGTAAACGTCACCGGCCCGACGACGGCGGATTCGTCCACCAGCCGTAGCAGGTACTGCGCGGAGGGGGCGTCGTAGAGGGCGTCGTAGGCGACCCGATCCCCTCCGGCGCCCGGCGCCGTCCCGATCGTCGCCGACGTGCTGAGCTCGTCGGCCGGATCCCAGCCGACCAGCACCTGGTAACGCTCGCTCGAGCCGTCGGTGTAGGCGACGTCGAGCAGGACGAGGTCGAGGCCGTCGCGCAATGTGACCACGGTGGCGGGCTCGACGGTGGCCAGTTCCCGGCTGCGCCCGGCGTACCACCGCTGGTGCGGCAGCCAGTCGCTCCACGGCAGCGCCGCGGGAGGCAGGTCAGCCGCTGTCATGACTGCGCCTCCATTTCTCTGCTATCCCTGAGTTCCCCGACCGGTTGCCGCAGTTCGAACCAGTAGAACCCGTGTCCCGGCAGGGTCAGCAGGTACGGCAGGTGACCGATCCGGGGAAACTCAACGTATCCCGTCATCTCGACCGGTGTGTACCCGTTCCAGTGCTGCAGATTCAGTTCGATCGGCTGTGGGAACCGCGACAGGTTGTTCACGCACAGCACGGTCCCGGCCTCGCCGGCCAGCTCCCGCACATAGGCAAGCACCGACGGGTTGGAGCCGCCGAGCTCGCGGAACGCGCCGAGCGCGAAGGCGTCGTGGCGGCGCCGGACGGCCAGCATGACGCGCGTCCAGTTCAGCAACGACGCCGAATTGTCGCGCTGGGCCTCGACGTTCACCGATTGGTAACCGTATATCGCGTCCTGGTTGGGCGGCAGGTACAGCCGGCCCGGTGTCGCGGTGGAGAAGCCGGCGTTGCGGTCGGGCGTCCACTGCATCGGGGTACGCACACCGTCGCGGTCACCCAGCCAGATGATGTCGCCCATCCCGATCTCATCGCCGTAGTACAGGACGGGCGAACCGGGCAGCGACAGCAGCAGGGCGGTGAACAGCTCGATCTGGTTGCGGTCGTTGTCCAGCAACGGGGCCAGCCGCCGCCGGATACCGACGTTGGCCTTCATCCGCGGATCCTTGGCGTACTCCGCATACATGTAGTCGCGTTCCTCGTCGGTGACCATCTCCAGCGTCAGCTCGTCGTGGTTGCGCAGGAAGATGCCCCACTGCGCCATCTCGGGGATCGGCGGCGTCTGGCCGAGGATCTCCGAAATCGGGAAGCGCGACTCGCGGCGGACTGCCATGAAGATGCGCGGCATCAGCGGGAAGTGAAACGCCATATGGCATTCGTCGCCGCCGGTGTCGGGATCACCGAAGTACTCGACGACGTCGGCGGGCCACTGGTTGGCCTCGGCGAGCAGGACCCGCCCGGGAAACTCGTCGTCGATCACCTTGCGGCAATGTTTGAGGAAGGCGTGCGTCTCTGGCAGGTTCTCGCAGTTGGTGCCGTCGCGTTCGAACAGGTAGGGCACCGCGTCCAGCCGGAACCCGTCGATACCCAGGCCCAGCCAGAACCGCAGGACGTCGATCATCGCCTCCTGGACGGCGGGGTTGTCGTAGTTGAGATCGGGCTGGTGGCTGAAGAACCGGTGCCAGTAGAACTGCCTGCGCACCGGGTCGAACGTCCAGTTGGACTCCTCGGTGTCGACGAAGATGATCCGCGCGTCGGGGTAGCGGACGCTGGTGTCGCTCCACACGTAGTAGTCGCCGTACGGCCCGTCCGGGTCGCGGCGGGATTCCTGGAACCACGGGTGTGAATCGGAGGTGTGGTTCATGACCAGGTCGGTGATCACCCGGATGCCGCGGCGGTGCGCCGCGTCGAGCAGGTCGACGAAGTCGTCGACCGTGCCGAACTCGGGCAGCACCTTGTAGAAGTCCCTGATGTCGTAGCCACCGTCGCGCAGCGGCGAATCGTAGAACGGCGGCAACCACAGACAGTCGACGCCGAGCCACTTCAGGTAGTCCAACCGGTCGATGAGGCCGCGCAGATCACCCGCACCGTCGGAGTTGGAGTCGTAGAAGGCCCTGACCAGGACCTCGTAGAAAACGGCCCTCTTGAACCAGACGCGATCCTGCGGCAGCACCCTGGCGTGCCCGAAGTCGTCGGCGCTCGGGTGCTCGACCGTGCGGCCCTGAGGACCGGGCTCGACGTGACTGCCCCCCGCCGGGTCATGTGCCGGGGACGGCTGCGGACGCGGTACCCCGGTGTCGGTGTTGTGGTCCATCAGTCCTCCAACCTACCCATCCCCGCCTCAGTTGAATCGCCTGAGTCACCTGAATCGCGGGTAGGGTGCCGACGGTGGGCACCCGTGACCACGGCGACCCCGGCGACGCCCCGTCGGCCCCTGCGCCGCTGACCGAGGTGGTCAACCCTGTCCGCCCGTCGGCCGCCGAGGAAGCGCGCACGATCGCGGCGTCGACGAACGTCGGCACCCTGGCGACGTTGACCGCGGCCGGTGACCCGTGGGCGTCGTTCGTGACGTACGGGCTGCTCGGCGGTGCGCCGGTGCTGTGCGTGTCCAACCTCGCAGAGCACGGCCGCAATCTGGCGGGCGATCCGCGGGCCAGCATCTCGATAGTCTCGCCCGAGACCCACACCGACCCCCTGGCCAGCGCACGTATCACCCTGGCCGGTGCCGCGGAGCGCCCCACCGGCGACGAGGCGGCGGCCGCCAGGCAGGCTCACCTCGGCGCTGTCGCGGCCGCGCGGTACTACGTCGACTTCAGCGATTTCTCCGTGTGGGTATTGCGCGTGCAACGGGTGCGCTGGGTCGGCGGGTATGGGCGGATGGACTCGGCATCGGGTGCGGACTACGCGGCGGCCCGACCCGACCCGGTCAGACCGCACGCCGTGGCGGCGATGGCCCATCTCAACGCCGACCACGCCGAGGCCCTGGTCTCGATGGCCAGGACACTGGGCGGCTATCCGGACGCCGTGCAGGCGACGTGCTCCGGTGCAGACCGCTACGGCCTGGATCTGCGGGTCATCACCGACCGCGGGGTCGCCTACACCCGAGTCGGGTACGCCGCACCGATCGCCTCGATCGAGGACATGCGACCCGCGACGGTCGAATTGACCCGGCGAGCCCGCGGGGGCTGACCGCCGGTGCAATACGATCGCCGGTATGCCTTCTGCGACCGACCGTCCGGACACCTGGCAAGCGGCGTTCGACCTCATCCGCACCCGCGGACACGAACGCCGCGACGAACCGTTTCGGCTGGCCAGCGGCCAGCTCAGCCGCGACTACATCGACGGCAAGTACGCAGTCGACACCGGTGAAAGGCTCTCGATCGTCAGCCACGCGGTCGCCGACCTCGCCGCGGACAACGGTATCGAGTACGACGCCGTCGGGGGCCTCACGATGGGCGCCGATCCGCTGGCGCACGGCGTCGCGATGGTCACCGGCAAGGCCTGGTTCTCCGTGCGCAAGGAGCAGAAGCAGCGCGGCCGCGAACAGTGGATCGAGGGCACCAGGATCACCCCCGGCATGCGGGTGCTCCTGGTCGACGACGTGATCAGCACCGGTGGGTCGACTGCCAAGGCCTACGACCGGGTGGTCGCGGCGGGTGCGGTGGTCACCGGGGTCATCCCGATGGTCGACCGGGGCGACGTGGCCACCGAACTGTTCGCGCAGCTCGACGTCCCGTTCGTCGCGCTCGTCACCTACCGCGACCTGGGGATCGAGCCCATCCAGGCGGTGTGATCGTCGACCACCCCGATCGGCGGTCAGGCGGCGCCGCTCTCGGCGATCACAAGCACACCCGTCGGCTCGACTCCGACCGTCACGGCCTGTCCCACCGAGAATGCGCGGGCCTGTGAGCTGGTCATCTGCGCGCCGATCACCGAACCGTCGGCAAGCGTGCAGTAGACCCGGGAGATCGGCCCGAGGAAGGCCACCGACGACACCGCGGCCGTGCCGCCGGGGGCCGCGGCGACGGTCAGCGATTCCGGCCGCACCATGGCGAGCCCGCGGCCATGGGCGATCGAGCCTGCCAGCGCGGGCACCGATGTGCCGAGCAGCTTGGCGTTTCCCGCGGAAACCTCCGCGGGCACCTTGTTGTTGAGGCCGACGAACTCCGCGACGAACGGTGTCGCCGGGTTGGCGTACAGCTCGGCGGGCGCCGCGAGCTGTTCGAGTTTGCCCTGGCTCATCACCCCCACCCGGTCGGCGACGGCCAGCGCTTCCTCCTGATCGTGGGTGACAAACAGTGTCGTCGTACCGACTTCCAGTTGCACGCGCCGGATCTCGTCGCGCAGCTGGGTGCGCACCTTGGCGTCCAGCGCCGATAGCGGCTCGTCGAGCAGCAGCACGCGCGGCTGGACGGCCAGCGCCCTGGCCAGCGCCACCCGCTGCTGCTGGCCGCCGGAGAGTTCGTTGGCGTATTTGTGTTTGTGCGCCGCCAACCCGACCAGGTCGAGCATCTCCGCGGCCCGCGATGTCCGCTCGGATCTGCCCCGTCCCCGCATCTTCAGGCCGAAGGCGACGTTGTCCAGCACGGTGAGGTGGGGAAAGAGGCTGTAGGCCTGAAACACCATGCCCATGTCGCGCTTGTTCGCGGGTACCCCGCTGATGTCCTTACCGCCGACGAGCACCGTGCCGGACGTTGCCTCGTCCAGCCCGGCCAGGATCCGCAGCGCGGTGGTCTTCCCACACCCGGACGGCCCGAGCAGGGCCACCATCTCCCCCGGCTCCATGTGCAGAGTCAGTCCGTCGAGCGCCTTCACCGGGCCGTACACCCGCGTCAGGTCGTTCAGCTGGACGGCGACTCCGTTGGTCATGCGGACGCTCCCTGGGTCGAGGTGGGTGCGGCGGTTGGTACGGCGGTGGCGACGGCTCCGGTCCGCCGCCGGCCGCGGGCGACCAGCGACAGGATCACCAGCAGGGCGAAACCGAACAGCAGCACCGCGAGTGATGCCGCCACCGACGTCGGTCCGTCGCTCTTGCCGATCGCGACGATCTGGACCTGCAGCGTCTGATATCCGGTCAGCGAGGCGATCGTGTACTCGCCGAGTACCACCGCGATCGAGATGAAGGCGGCCGACAGAATCCCCGACCAGATGTTCGGAACGATCACCCGCAGGATCGTGGTCATCCAGCCCGCCCCGAGTGAACGTGCCGCCTCGGCAAGGGTTTTGAGGTCGATGGCGGCCAGGGCCGCGTCGATGGCCCGGTAGGCGAATGGCAGTACCAGCACGACGTAGACGAAGGTCAGGGTCAGGGCCGACTCACCGAGGAAGTAGGTGACCCACAGATACACGTTGCGCAGCCCGACGACGACCACCAGCGCCGGGATCGTCAGCGGTAACAGGCAGAGGAACTCGATGAAGCCCCTGGCCCACGGCGCCCGCAGCCGGACCCAGATCATCGTCGGCACCAGGATCACCAGCATCGCGACCACCGTGAACACCGCGAGAAGCAGCGAGATCACGATGGCCTGATACAGCGCGTCGTCCTCGACGAGGTTCTTCCACGCCTGCAGGGTGCGCCCGCCCTGCAGGAGGTTGCGGGTGGAGAAGTCCGCCATCGCGTAGAGCGGAAACAGGAAGAACAGCCCGAACAGCACCCACAGTGCCGCACGGAAGATCTTGCCGCCCAGCGTGGTCCGATTCACTTGAGCCACCTCGCGGTGCGCCGCACCAGCATGTTGTAGGCGACCATCACCAGCGCGACCACCACGATCATTTCCAGCGCCAGCGCATACGCGAAGCCCGACTGTCCCAGCACCACTTCACTTGTCAGCGCGGCGCGGATGAGCAGTGGCACGATCGGGCTGCCCTGGCTGACCAGTGCGGCCGCGGTGGCGTAGGCGGCGAATGCGTTGGCGAACAACAGCAACGCCGAACCCAGGAACGCCGGCGTCAGCAACGGTATGACCACCTCGCGGAAGTACTGCCATCGTGACGCACCGAGGTTCAGCGCGGCCTCCCGCCACTGGTCGCGCAGACCCTCCAACGCCGGCACGAAGACGATCACCATGAGCGGGATCTGGAAGTACGTGTACACCAGGATCAATCCGCTCAGGCTGTACAGCCATCCCGAGCCCGCGAGGTTGAAGCCGAACGCCTGCTGCACCCACAGTGTGAGCACCCCGTTGAGGCCGACTGTCGCCAGGAACGCGAATGCCAGTGCAACACCACCGAATTGGGCCAGCACGCTGCACAGCGACAGCACCGCCCTTCGCACCATCGAGGTGGGCGGGCTGCTGACGACCAACCAGGCCAGCACCGCGCCGAGCACCGCACCGATGATGGCGGTGCTGCCCGAGAGCAGCACGCTCTTCCACAGCGCGGTCAGCGCCGTGCGGGAGAACAGCGCCTGGATGCGCTCCAGGGAGAACTGGCCGTCGGCGTAGAAGGCACTGACGATGACGGTCACGGTCGGGATGATCAGGAAGATCGTGACGACCGCCATGAACGGCAGCAGTGGCAGTGCCTCCCGGATCCGCTTGGCCGGCCCGCCGGCGTCCCGCTTGGCCGGTGACATCGATCGGTCAGCCGATCGCCTTGGCCCAGTTGTCGGCCAGGTAGGTCTTCGCGGCGTTGGTCTGCTCCTCGGACAGGATCACCCGCTGCCCCTCGATGACGGGAAGCCCATCCCAGGCGGCCTTGTCGATCGTGCCCGCCTTGACCATCGCGTCGGCCCGCACCGGACGTGCACCGCCCGCGAGGAACAGGTTCTGGCCCTCGTCGCTGAAGAGGAACTCCTGCCACAACCGGGCGGCAGCCGGATGCGGCGCGTCCTTGTTGATGGCCTGGAAGTAGTAGCCGGCCAATGCGGGTCCGGGCGGCACCAGCACCTTCCAGCTCGGCAGCTTCTTGGTCTCCACGGCGTTGTTGTAGTCCCAGTCGAAGACGACGGGCGTCTGGCCGGATTCGATCGTCGCCGGGGTCGGATCGACGGGCAGGAAGTTGCCCGCCTCGTTGAGCTTGCGGAAGAACTCCACGCCCGGGGCGATGTCGTCGGCCGAGCCGCCCTGGGAAAGGGCCACCATTGCCACGCCGGAGAATGCGGCACCGGCCTGGGTCGGGTCGCCGTTGAGTGCGACGCTCCCCTTGAACTCGGGCTTGAGCAGGTCGTCGACCCCCGCGACCTCGGGCAGCTTGGCCGAGTCGTAGCCGATGGACATGTAGCCGCCGTAGTCGTTGACCCAGAGGCCGGTGGACTCTTTCAACCCGTCAGGGATGGTGTCGAAGGTGGCGACCTGGTACGGCGCGAACATCGCGGTGTTCGCGAGCGCCACCGCCTGGCCCAGGTCGAACACGTCGGGCGCGGTGCTCCTGCCCTTCTGCTGTTGGGCGGCATTGATCTCCTCCTGGCTGGAGGCATCGGGCTGCGCCTCGTTCACCTTGAGGCCGTACTTTTCCTTGAACGCCGTGATGATCGCGCCGTAGTTCGTCCAATCAGGCGGCAGCGCAATGACATTGAGTTCTCCCTCGGCCTTGGCGGCCTCGACGAGCGCATCCATGCCGCCGAGGTCGGCAGCGGAGGTGGCCGTGGCGGCGTTCGCGCCGGATTCGCTCGCCGAACCTGAGTTGTCCTTCTCGGGCGGTGCGCACGCCGCCAGCCCGACGACGAGGAGAGCGGACGACGCCGCGGCGATGACGCCGGGGAGGAGTCGAGATTTGGTCATTGCCGAACCTTCCGATGGTCAGGAGGCGCGGTGCTGACGCCTCGGTTACGGAATCTGGTCGCGACGGTGAATGGATCCAGCGCGGCGTTGGAACCCTATCGCGACATGCAGTCACGACGCGGGAGCTTGCCAAGACTTCATCGATCTCCCACTCGGCCGAGCGTTTGCCCTGGTGGGGGCGATAGCATCAGAGGATGGCCGAACGCGAAGTCTCCGAGGACTTCGATTACCGCCTGGACGACCCTTCCGAGCCTTCCAGGCCTTCCGGGGGTGCCGGGCGGGTGCGCCACGACCAGGGCGCCGGGCGATCCCATGAACGCTACGGTGCGGCGGCGCATGACGAGCACGACGAGGACTTCGGTCCCGGTTTTCCCGCCGACGGTCAGGACACCGGTCAGGACGCTGCGGCAGGCTATGCGGACGGCGACGAAGCCGGGCAGTACGCCGAAGCCGGCGTGGCAGAGCACCCGTACGAAGCCGGCGTGGCAGAGCACCCGTACGAAGCCGGCGTGGCAGAGCCACCGTACGAAGGCGGCGTGGCGGAGCCACCGTACGAGTCGTACGGCCAGCCCTACGCACTCGTCGACGAACAGGGCTACCCCCTTCTCGACGAGCAGGGCTACCCACTTGACGAGTTTGCCGACGACGACCTGTGGGACGAGCCCAACGACAACATCTGGGACGACCGTGAGACCGGCCCGGTCACGCTGCTGGACGACCACCGATTCGACACCTTCGACAGCGCATGGGATTTCAAGCCCGCGCCGGCGACACCGTGGTACCGCACCAGGCAAGCCACCGTCGTACTCACCGCGACCGCTCTGGCGGCGGCCGCGATCGTGGTGGCCGGCGTGCTGCTGGTGTTCAGTGGGTCAGGCATGTCACCGTCACCCGCACCCTCCGACGAGCGCACCCCGTCACCGTCCGTCGCGCCCACCACCGCCGTTCCTCCGCCGGTGCACTCCAGCGAGCCGCCACCGCCACCACCCCCTCCGCCACCACCGCCTCCGCCAGCACCGGAGGCCGAGGCGCCCGCGCCGGCCAATCGCGCGCCCGCGTACTACCCGCCGCGCCCCCGCCAGACGAACAAACCGGAGATCGGTGTCACCCGCACGCCGGTCACCCGTTCGCCCATCAGCGTGGCCCCCCAGCCTCGCGGCCCGCGCAACTGAGATACGGCGAGAAACGCTCGCGCACAGCGGTCTTCATTCGGGCAACCCGCGTCCGCCTGCGCCGCCCACAGCCGGTCGATCTCCGCGTTGGCGCGTGCGAGGCTCCCGGCGGCCGGTATTCCCGGACGTTACGGCTTCCGGACGGGTCGCCGGGCTCAATAGGCTGTTCCCATGCCCGACCCCGATGCCGCTGCCCTGTTCGCGGACTGCCCGGTGGCGACGCTGGCGACCATCGGGCCTGGCGACGCGCCGCATCTCGTGCCGGTGGTGTTCGCTGTCCACAACGACGTCATCTACACCGCCGTCGACGCCAAGCGGAAGTCGACCCAGCGGCTGCGCCGGCTCGCCAACATCGAGGCCAATCCGCGTGTCAGCCTGCTCGCCGATCACTACAGCCCCGACTGGTCGCAGCTGTGGTGGGTGCGCGCCGACGGTGTCGCGGCGATCCACCACAGCGGTGAGGAGATGGCGACGGGTTACGCGCTGCTCCGCGAGAAGTACGTCCAGTACGAGCGGATAGCGCTGGACGGACCCGTCGTCACCGTCGAGGTGCTGCGCTGGTCGTCATGGCGGGCGTGACGCCGAGCGACGCACCGCGCAGGCCGCGCACACCTCACGAAGCGTCGTGACCGGTTGGCAATCCCGGGACCGGCTCGCTGCGACAACGCGTGTCGCCTGGGGCCCGCCGGCCGCGTCGCTCACATTCGCTCACATTCGGGGTCTCTTCGACCGCAACGCGGGACTTGTGCTCGGTGTCACATCGGGGAATTGTGGAATTAACAGGAAGGAACGTCATGGCAGACAAGGCGACAACTTCCCAGGGCAATGGGGCCGTTCCGACCGCGGACAGGCCCACCGCGATCCGCAACGTGGTCCTCGCGGGCCCGTCGGGTGCGGGTAAGACCACCCTGGTGGAATCCCTTCTCGTGGCGAGCGGCGTCCTTACCAGGGCGGGTTCGGTGGTCGATGGCAGCACCGTCTGCGACAGCGACGAGGCCGAGGTGGCACAGCAGCGCTCGGTGGGGCTGGCCCTGGCCCCGCTGATGCACGACGGAATCAAGATCAACCTCATCGACACGCCCGGTTACGCCGACTTCGTCGGTGAGTTGCGGGCGGGTCTGCGAGCGGCCGACTGTGCCCTGTTCGTGATCGCCGCCAACGAAGGTGTCGACGAGCCGACGAAGTCGCTGTGGCTGGAGTGCAGTCAGGTCGGCATGCCGAGAGCCGTTGTCATCACGAAACTCGATCACGCCCGGGCGAACTACCCGGGCGCTCTTGCGGCCGCTCAGGATGCGTTCGGCGACAAGGTACTGCCGCTGTACTTTCCCGCAGGAAGCGGGTTGATCGGGTTGCTGACCCAGTCGCACTACGAGTACGCCGAAGGCAAACGCACCGTCCATCCCCCGGACGGCTCCTACTCCGATCAGATCGAGAAACTCCGCGGCACCCTCATCGAGGGCATCATCGAGGAGTCCGAGGACGAGACCCTGATGGAGCGCTATCTGGGCGGCGAGGACATCGACCAGGGTGCGCTGATCGAGGATCTGGAGCGGGCGGTCGCGCGCGCCTCGTTCTTCCCGGTCATCCCCGTGTGCAGCGGAACCGGGGTCGGCACGTTCGAGCTGCTCGAGGTGGCGGCGCGGGGCTTTCCCTCACCGCCGGAACATCAGCTGCCCGAGGTGTTCAGCCCGCACGGGGCGGTGCGCAAGAGCCTGCCCTGCGATCCGGACGGCCCGCTGCTCGCCGAGGTGGTCAAGACGACATCGGATCCCTACGTCGGCAGGGTGAGCCTTGCCCGGGTGTTCTCGGGGACCATCAGACCCGACATGACCGTTCACGTGTCGGGTCATTTTTCGTCCTTTTTCGGTGACAATGCCACCCGCGGGCCGGGTGCTGGCCACGCCGACCTGAGCTCGATCGGGGGTCACGCCGACCACGACGAGGATGAGCGCATCGGCACGCTGTCATTCCCACTCGGCAAGCAGCAGCGTCCGGCGCCTTCGGTGGTGGCCGGCGACATCTGCGCCATCGGCAGGCTGAGCCGGGCCGAAACCGGTGACACGCTTTCCGACAAGAGCGATCCGCTGGTGCTGAAACCGTGGACCATGCCGGAACCGCTGCTGCCCGTCGCGGTGCAACCTCGCGCCAAGACCGATGAGGACAAGCTGTCGGTTGGGCTCGGCAGGCTGGCCGCCGAGGACCCGACGCTGCGGATCGAGCAGAACCCGGAGACGCACCAAATCGTGTTGTGGTGCATGGGTGAGGCCCACGCCGGTGTCGTGCTCGACGCGCTGGCCCGCAGATTCGGTGTGGCGGTGGACACGGTCGAGCTGCGCGTGCCGCTGCGGGAGACGTTCGGCGGGCACGCCAAGGGTCACGGCCGCCATGTCAAGCAGTCCGGTGGGCACGGGCAGTACGCGGTCTGCGACATCGAGGTCGAGCCGCTGCCCGAGGGCTCGGGATTCGAGTTCGTCGACAAGGTTGTCGGCGGGGCCGTCCCGCGGCAGTTCATCCCGAGTGTGGAGAAGGGTGTCCGCGCGCAGATGGAGAAGGGCGTCGCCGCCGGCTATCCGATGGTGGACATCCGCGTGACCCTGTTTGACGGCAAGGCCCACAGCGTCGACTCGTCCGACTTCGCGTTCCAGATGGCGGGCAGCCTGGCACTGCGGGAGGCGGCTGCGGCGACGCGGATCAACCTGCTCGAGCCGGTCGACGAGGTGGGGGTGCTGGTGCCCGACGATCTGGTCGGCCCCGTGATGAGCGATCTATCCAGCAGACGCGGACGCGTCCTGGGCACCGAGAATGTCGGCGAGGACCGCACCCTGGTCAGGGCCGACATCCCCGAGGTCGAGCTGACGCGGTATGCGATCGACCTGCGTTCGCTGTCCCATGGCGCGGGCTCCTTCACCCGCTCCTTCGCCCGATACGAACCGATGCCCGAATCGGCCGCCTCCAAGGTGCGCGCCACGGTCTGACGGTTTCTGGCCGGAGCACGGCGTCTACCTGCTAGCCGGTAGACGTGGATGGACGCTGGCCGGAGGGGCGTTCGGGTGCCTGCCCTGACGACTTCGGATCACCGAGACGGAATCTTTGAGCCAAGCCCGGAACATCCCCGGAACCTTGTCAAGGAGAGCCCGATGCAGATCGCCGACCACGATACCGCAGCAGACCTCGCCACCCGGTTCGAACGCGAGGCCGCCCCGTTGCGCGCCGAGCTGTACCAGCGTGCACTGCGATTGACCCGCAACCACCACGACGCCGAAGACCTGCTGCAGGAGACCATGGCCAACGCCTATCGCGGCTTCCGGATGTTCCGGGAAGGCAGCAACTTCCGGGCGTGGCTGTACCGCATCGAGACCAACGCCTACATCAACGGCTACCGCAAGCGGCAGCGCAGCCCGCAGCAGAGTCCGATCGCCGATATCAGCGATTTGCAGCTTGCGGACAACGCGGCGCAGTCGTCGCGCGGCCTGCGTTCAGCGGAGGAACTCGCGCTCGAATCGCTGCCGGACAGCGACGTCAAGACGGCAATGCAGGCACTGCCGGAGCAGTTCCGGACGGCGGTGTACTACGCCGACGTGGTCGGCTACCAGTTCAAGGAGATCGCGCAGCTGACCGATGTGCCGCTGGGCACTGTGATGAGCCGCCTGCACCGCGGACGCCGTCAACTGCGCCGTCTGCTGGCACACACCGCTCAGGAACGCGGCTACGCCATTCCCGACGAGACTTATCGCGCCGCCGGGTGAGTGCGACCAGCGATCTGCAGCGCTCCGCGCGGTCAGGCCGCGCGGCGTGGCGTGCTGTCGGATCTGGCGGCGCGCCGCGTCTTGCCCGATTTCGCGGCCCGCCGTGCGACCTCGGCTTCGAGTTTCTCCTCGTATGCGCCCTCGTCACGGCCCAGCGCGACGGTCGCCGCGACCATCGCCGCCGTGGAGACCGCCAGCACGACCGGTTCGAGTCCTGTGATCGACATGTGCTCGCCCAGGATCATCGAACCGAGGAGCACCGCGACCACCGGCTCGAGCACCAGCATGGTCGGGACCGAGGTCTGCAGCGCGCCCGCGTGGAATGCGGACTGTTGCAACAGGGTGCCGACGACCCCGAGCAGCAGCAGGAGGTACAACGTCGGCGTGGTCAGAACGGCCGAACCGGCGCCGACCGCGACCATGTGCATCACGATCTTCGTCAGCACCGCTACCACGCCGAACAGCACGCCCACGGCCACGGCGAGCAGCACCGCCCGTCGCCAGCTGGCGGCGCGGGTGGCGACGATGACGCATGCCGTGGCCACGATCGCGGACACGACGACCACGGCGGTCGTCACGGGCACGGGCACGTTGTAGTTACCCGACGTGGCCTTGGCGAGGATCACGAAGACGGTCAGGGCGCTGGTCAGCACCAACGCCCACACCCATTCAGCCCTGGAGACCCGACGCCCCGCCATCCGCGCGCTCAGCGGCAGCGCGAACAACAGGGCGGAGACCAGCACCGGCTGCACCAACAGCAATGACCCGTAGACCAGCGCGATCGCCTGGAACCCGTATCCGGCCACCGCGGCGGCGGTGCCTGCCCACCACAACCGACGGTGGGCAAGTGTCTTGAGCATGACGGCGCTGACACCCTTTTCGGGGGGCACGTCCATCGTGGCGCGTTGCCGCACCACGATGCCGATCGCGGCGAAGATCGCCGCGAGCAGTGCAAAGAACACCGCCAACCCTTGGCCGACCAAGCGTGTCTACCTCTCTTCGCCCGCATCCGGAATGCGACAGCATCCACCACCGTAGAACGACGACCGACTGTTGGTCCTATCGAAGGTGAAGACCGGGACTCAGCTCGCCTCGCGCCGGGGGTCGGAGTCATCGCGGCGGGGAGCAATCTTGTTGGTGACCGTCGCCACCACCGAATCGACCCGGTGCACTGCCGCATCGCAGAATCCGCGAACCTTCTCACCCGCCTCGTCGACGTCGTCCGCCGCGCTCAGCAAATATGCGCGGACGTTGACCCGCAACCGCTCTCCGACGGCCCGGATATTGGTGCGCACCCGGTCGTCGACTTCCAGCGTGACGTACGGCAGTACTTGGATCCTCATGTGCGCACTCCCCGTCATGGATGGCTGCGCTCAGGATAACCGCGGACCCCCGCCGCGGCTCAGGCGTGCGCATCCTCGACGATGCCCACACCGGAATGTGCACGATCAAACACACGGCGCGCCCTCCGGATGACATCACATCTCGCGAGGCGCTACATTCTCTGCATGAGTGGGGCCGAAGACATCAGCGGGTTCCCGATCGGCTCCCGGGTTCGTACCACCGACGAATCTCAGGTCACCGGTGAGATCGTCGACGATTACGGGACGTTGGCGGGTACCGAGGTCATCGTCGACGAAAAACTCACCGTGCGCGCACGCAGGTACGCCGTCGCCCTCGATGACGGCGGGATCGCATTCCTCGACGACGACGCTATCGAGTTGATCGAGAGCTAGTTAGTCGCCACCCGCTGAGTCGGCTTCCACCCGGCCGAGGCGGGCCTTGGCAAGTCTTACCGACTCAGCCGCGGCGCGGTTGACCTCCTTGGCCTCGTCGTAGGCGCGCTGAGCCGCGTCAACCGCGGCCTCCGCGACCTCCAGCCTGCCGCGCGCGTCGTCGCGCCGTAGACGCGCGGCGGCGAGTTCTGCGTGGCGTTCGGACAACTCCTGATGTGCCCGGGAGTCGGCCTGCTCCGCGGCGATCAGCGCTGCCCTCTCCTCGTTCGTGCGCCGCGGCGGTGCCGGTGGTGCAGCCGGCGCGGACCGCACCGGTCGCCGCCCTGCGGTGTGAATCGTGGTGGTGTCCCCGAATCCGCCGAACCCGGACCAGCGCTCGGCCTTGACTAGCCGACCGAGCCTGGTGGCGGCGTCGGGGTCGGCGATCGCCGCCTGCAGCGTTCCGGTGACATCCTCGCGCAGCGCGGCCGACGGGTCGGATACCGCGGCTGCCTCGAAGGCGGCGCGGCACAGTTCGTCGACGAGCGCCCGCTGTTGGCGCGACAGCACCCGAATTTCCGTACCGTCCATCGCGGCGTGCGCGGCGCGCAACCGCTCGCCGAGCCCGGTCATCCGCTCCCGCGCATCCGGGACCTTCCGGACGAGCAGGTTCACCACCCAGGCTGCCGTGGTGGGTCGGCGGGCGGCGGATATCCGCTTTGCGGCCTCCGCGTCGCCACGGCGCTTGGCCGCCGAGGCGAGGCGCGCCCGCGTCGCGGTGAACTCGGTGGGCTCGACCCCGTACAACTCGTCCAGCTCGTCGGCCATACGGGCCATGATCCCGCCCGGGCGCGCTAGCCGAAATGCGTGTGCGGCCGCGTGAGCGCGATACCGTCCACGATGAGCTCGACCTTCTCGTTGTAGAACGCCACCATGCGGGCGATCGCTGCGACGGCCGCCAGCGGGTAGTCGTACGCCCACGCGAGATCCGGGTGTTCCGTGTCTGCGGTGCGCACCGACCAGTACTGCGAGGTCTCCCCCTTGTAAGGGCACACGGTCCGGGTGGCGCTGGACTCGAGATACTCGAAGGCGACGTCCGAGCGGTCGAGGTAATACCGTGTCGGCAGCCCGGTTTCGAACAGCAGCACCGGAGAGCGGGTATCCGCGAGCACGACGCCGTCCAGCTCGACGCGGACATGGCGATGCGAGCGCAGCGCATCGACGCGCACGTACGGGCTGCGCGGGTGCCCGACGATCGGCTCATCCTCCTCGAACCAGTGCAGACTGTCCCACTCGAAGCGCACCGTCCCGGCCAGAAGACCGTCACCGTTCGTGTCGAAGACGCGGGCGGCGCCCGCCCGGGTATGCCCGTCGGCCACCAATGAGTGCAGCCGTGACAGGCCGAACTGAACCCGCTGCGGGTGACCGTCGTCCCGCAGGAACTCCCGCCGGACATCGGTCAGTGGGACGTAGTACATGGGGTAGTAGGGCACCTCCCACACATACCGCGCCGCCAGGGTGTCGAATACCAGCTCGCCGCCGAGGTAGCCACGAATCCGCCGCGGCACCGGTTCGACCCGACCACGCGCGGCCGCCATCTGCGGATAGTCGCGCCGGGGGTCCTCAGATTCTGCGGTCACGGGGCATTGTCGCGCGTCGGGATGATCATGCGCAGGCGATCGCGCTATTCATAACAATTCGATGACATCGAATATCACGATCAATTAAGGGCTCGCCGTGCATCTTGAGAATTCTCACGAATGCCTCGCCGATCTCGGCGAATACTCAGCCACAAGGCGCTAATTGCGGCGGATTTCACCGCAGTGGGCGGTAACACCGCCGGCGGCGGGAGCGAAGCGCCCCTGCGGGTTTGGTTTAGCGAGTGCCCGCCTCGGCTACCTTGGATTTCGGGCGGGGTAAACAGCGACCTGATTCGCACACAACAAGAAAAGGGTGATCATGAAATCCAGCGCTGATTCCGCGCGCCGGAAATTCTCCGGCGCATTTGCGGGCGCACTGCTCGGGGGACTCGCCACGGCGGTGGTCGCGGCGCCGTCCGCATCCGCGGCACCGCAGCAGTGCTCGGCGGACGGGCTGGCCAACACGGTCCGCACGGTCACCGGCGACACGCAGCAGTATCTGGCCACCCACCCGGGTGCGGGCCAGGTGCTCACCGCGGCGGCCAACCAGCCGTACGCCGAGGCACAGGCAAACGTGCGGGGATACTTCACGGCCAATCCGGGTGAGTACTACGAACTGCGCGGCATCCTCGCGCCGCTCGGTGACACGGAGCGGCAGTGCAACGTTTCGCTCCTGCCCCCGCAGCTCGCGATCGCCTACAACGAGTTCATGGCGGGCTGATCGAGATCATGGCGGGCTGACCGGCGCCGCACCACCCAATCCGTCCGCAACCGCACGCCGAAGGCCGGTCGGCGCGGTAGCCGCCGTAGTCTGACAGGCGTGGCCGATCTCCATCCCGCCATCGCCGTCCTCGCGCCCCTGCTCGGCACGTGGGTGGGTCAGGGCGCCGGCGAGTACCCGACGATCAAGCCGTTTCGCTATCTCGAGGAAATCAGCTTCAGCCACGTGGGCAAGCCGTTCCTGGCCTACAGCCAGCGAACGAAGGCCGAGGACGACGGCCGGCCGCTGCACGCGGAGGCGGGCTATCTCAGAGCACCCTCCGCCGACCGGGTCGAATGGATTCTCGCCCATCCGACCGGAATCACCGAGATAGAGGAGGGCACGCTGTCGGTGCGCGGGTCCACGCTCGTGATGGAACTCATCTCCACCTCGATCGGCCTGAGCGCGTCGGCCAAAGATGTTATGGCCCTGAGTCGTTCGATTCGAGTCGATGGCGACGAACTGACCTACTCGGTGCGGATGGGAGCCGTCGGGCAGCCCGTCCAGCACCATCTGGGTGCCACCCTGCACAGGCAATGAACTCCCAAGAGCCAGGCCGGATTCGCGTACCGACCGACCTCGATGCCGTCACCTCTGTCGGCGAGGAGGACCACAGCGGCGTCGACGCGGCATCGATCGAGCGGATCTGGGAGGCGGTGCGGCACTGGTATCGCGCCGGAATGCATCCGGCGATCCAGCTGTGCCTTCGCCGCGACGGCGCCGTCGTGTTGAACCGGGCGATCGGCCACGGCTGGGGTAACGGACCCTGCGACCTGCCGGATGCCGAAAAGGTCACGGCCACAACGGAAACGCCATTCTGCGTGTACTCCGCGGCCAAGGCGGTGACGACGACGGTCGTGCATATGCTTGTCGAACGCGGGAGCTTCTCACTCGACGATCGCGTCTGCGACTATCTGCCCGAGTACACGAGTCACGGCAAAGACCGCACGACGATCAGGCATGTGATCACGCACAGCGCCGGGGTCCCCTTCGCCACCGGACCGCGGCCGAACCTCAAACGCCTGGGCGACAGCGAGTACGCCCGCCGCATGCTCGGCGAGCTCAAACCCCTGCATCGTCCGGGCCTGGCACATATCTACCACGGGGTGACGTGGGGCCCGCTGGTCCGCGAGATCGTGTCCGCGGCCACCGGCAGGAACATCCGCGACATCCTCGCGTCCGAGATCCTCGAGCCGCTCGGCTTCCGATGGACGAACTACGGTGTGGCCGAACACGATGTCGAGCTGGTCGCGCCGAGCCACGCCACCGGCGCGCCCTTGCCCGCCCCGATCGCGGCGGCGTTTCGCACTGCGATCGGGGGGACGATGCACCAGGTCATCCCGTTCACCAACACACCGCGCTTCCTGACCGGGGTCGTGCCGTCCTCCAACACGGTGTCGACCGCGAACGAACTGTCCCGGTTCGCCGAAATCCTGCTCCGCGGAGGCGAACTCGACGGCGTGCGGGTGTTACGCCCGGAGACGCTGCGCGGCGCGACGGCGCAGTGCCGGCGGCTGCGCCCCGATATCGCCACCGGCCTCACGCCACTGCGCTGGGGCACCGGCTACATGCTGGGGTCGACGAGGTTCGGCCCGTTCGGGCGGGACGCGCCCGCCGCATTCGGGCATACCGGCCTGGTGAACATCGCGGTGTGGGCCGACCCCGATCGCGGGCTCGCCGCCGGCTTGGTCAGCAGCGGAAAGCCCGGCAGGCATCGCGAAGCCAACCGGTATCCGGCTCTGCTGGACCGCATAACCGCCGAGATCCCGCGAATCGGTGCATGATTCGGCACCGCGGGCAGCTAGTGAGCGCCGCCGGTGTCGATCCGCACCCGGAAGGCCGATGGCCAGTCCTTACCGGTGAGCAGAAAGTCACTGCCCTCGATATGGGCGATGCCGTTGAGGACCTGCGCATTGGTCCTGGTGTCGGCTTTCCACAGGCCCGACGCGTCGACGACGAGGTTCACTCGGCCGGTGCTGGGTTCGATCCGCACGATGGTGTCGGTCGGCCACACGTTGGCCCATACCTGGCCGTCCACGCATTCGAGTTCGTTGAGGCCGATCAGCGGGATTCCGTCGCGGGTGACCTTGACCCCGCCGGTCTCGGTGAGGTCAGCGGTGTCATGGAACCGCAGCAGATCGGTGCCGTCGCTGTGGATCAGCCTGTCACCGTCTCGGCACAGACCCCAGCCTTCCCCCGCCAGCGGTACCTCCCGCACCGGCGTGAAGCTCGCCTTGTCCCATTCGACGGCCACGCCGTCCCGGTAGGTGAGCTGCCAGATCCGGTCGCCGACGACGGTGATGCCCTCACCGAAGTACTCGTGCGGAAGGGGAGCCGCGCGCAGCACTGCTCCGGTGGCGGGTTCCACGCGCCTCAGCTCGGAATCACCCCACCCGCCCGTGCCCTCATAGAGGGCGGGACCGTCGAATTCGAGGCCTTCCGTGAATGCGTTGTCGTCGTGGGGCACCTCGGCGAGCACGGTCGGCTTGACCACCGGGGCGGTCTCAGGTTGCGCCAGCGCCGTTCCCCCCGCGGCGATCAGGGCGCCCGCCACCGTCACGACCAGTGCACACACTCCGAGGGGCCCGATCATCCCTCAGTTCTACCCGGCCCGTTCCAGGAAGGCCCGCAGGTCAGCGAATCCGCTCCCCGTAGACCCGCTCGATCCTCATCGTCATCAAGACCCTGCGATCGGACACCATCACGGAGCGATACTCATCCCAGTCCGGATGCTCACCCGCCGCACTGCGGTAGTAATCGACGAGCGCCTCCACCTCCGGGCCATGTGGGTCGCTGCCCGGACCGGTCAGCGTCACGGGTCCCTCGGCCGTGGCCCATGACCAGCCGTCTGCGCTGGTGACCTCGATCGCGGCGCGGGGATCGCGCCGCAGATTCGCCGTCTTGGCCCGGCCTTCGGTCATCGACACGTGGATGACCTCGGCGGTCCTGTCGTAGGACGGTGTGACCGGGGAGAGCTGAGGCATCCCGTTGGATTTGATGGTTGCAAGTACGCCGAGTCGGCCCTCCGCCAGGAGGGTTCTCGGATCGAATGTGACGTCGGTCATGATTGGGGCAACTGGCCGCCGCACGGCGGCATTCCCGGCGGCGGCCCGGTGCCTCAGACGCAGCCGCTCACGCTCACTCGCCGGCCGACGTCGGCGCAGACACTCACGTCTGGGCGCGGCGGATAGTAGACCGGCGGAGGAGGTGGGGGTGGTGGCGGATAGGCAGGCGGTGGCACGTACGCAGGCGGGGGCGGCGGTGGCAGCGCGTCGTTGAGCTCGTAGAACGGGTCGGCGCATCCGCTGACATCGACATGGGCCCCGCCCACCGAACCGCACACCGTTGCCCCGCTCGACGGGGCGGCGGCGATCGAGACACCGGTGCCGATGGCGGCGGCGGCCATGCACACGACGACGACCCTTGCGACTGGAAGTGCCATCTCACCCTTTCATTCGGCTGCGACGTTGCTGTCGCGCACACATATCGTGCGGCCTGCACCGCAGGCTGTCTCGACTTCGCACGACAAATTGTCGACCCTGTGAGCCAGCTGCGCGCAAAGGAAGGCGGCGTGGTCATATTTGCCGAGCCCGTCTAAGCTGTTGGTCGATGTGGGCATCGAGGATCGTGGCAACAGTGGCGCTGGCCGGCGCCGCGTGGTCGTTCGCACCCGGGGTCGCCTCGGCGGATCCCGATGCCACGCCCGCACCGGCACCTCCCGCCGCTGTGACGATCGACGGCAACGGAACGTACGCGGTCGGGACCGACATCCAGCCGGGCACCTACAGCTCGGCCGGCCCCGGTGACGGCGGCGTCTGCTACTGGAAGCGCGCCAACGGCGACTCCATCGTGGACAACGCGATGACCAAGAAGCCACAGATCGTGCGGATCGACGCGACCGACACGACGTTCACCACCAATGACTGCCAGACCTGGCAGCTGACGCAGTGCCCGCCGGTCTGCGCACCCGCCCCTGCGTCGCCGTGGGGACTTCTCGCCGACCTCAACGGCTACATCCTGAGCCATCAGGGCGCCGCCCCACCCGCAGGCAGCAGTCCGTAGCGCGTCGCGCCTGACTCGATGCTCTGCGCCCCTTGGGAGACTTCTGTTCGACAGCTTGACAATGTCTGTGCACCAAGCGATTAAAGGTCCGCTGATCATACGGCAACCTCAATGTGGAACCTCTTCGCGTTGAACCGATCCGGCGTCTCGAACATGTCGATAACGGCCCCTCACGATTGGAGGAAACCTCATGAAGCGTTCCGTGATCCTCCCCGGCCCGGTCGCCGTGTTAGTCGCGGTGTCGCCGGCCGGAGTTGCACTTGCCGACAATCCACACGACGCCTGCGACAACCCGAACAGCACCGGTCAACCGAACCAGGAAGCCGGGTCTCCGGCCTCGCCGGTCTCGCCGCCGGGCTTCAGCAGCGGCGGGTTCGCCAACGCGGAGACACGCTATGCCAACCCGGACTCCAAGGGGGGAACCAGTAGCGGCAATCCCCACGTCGTGAGCCAATACGACGTCGCCGCCTTCCAGATCTCCAACAACCACGGACATACGAAGTAAGGCGCTTCGCCCGCACACGGCTGGCTGCTTCTGCCCCGCCAGCACCGGGGGGTGGGCCGCGGGCGATCGACGTAACGAGCATGACTCCGCAGATACGGTGATATTCAGATTAAAAAAGCGCAGATGCGGTTGTTTCGGCGTAATCGTCTGGCTACCATTCGGCGGTGCCGAAGCTGCGTATTCGTGATGCCGCCGATCTTCTGGGGGTCAGCGACGACACCGTTCGCCGGTGGATCGACGACGGCAATCTCCCGGCGACCTACGACGACGCGCGACGCAAGGTGATCGACGGCGCCGCTCTGGCGCAGTTCGCCCGAGCCAACGCCGGGGCGGCTCCACGCGATCCGCTCGGCATCGCCAGCTCGGCGCGCAACCGGTTCACCGGGCTTGTCACCAACGTCATCACCGACACGGTGATGGCCCAGGTCGAGATGCAGTGCGGACCGTTCACTGTCGTCTCCCTGATGAGCTCGGAGGCCGTTCGGGAACTCAAGCTCGAGCCCGGCAGCATCGCCGTCGCCGTCGTCAAAGCCACCACGGTGATCGTCGAAACACCGAAAGGACAGTCATGACACCGGCGAGGAGCCTGGTGCTGGCGGGCGTCGTGGCGCTGGCGCTGGTCACCGGATGCGGATCGGGAAGCAATTCATCCTCGGGCACAACGACATCGGGCACGACGACATCCGCGCCACCGGACGCCTCGTCGGAGGGTGGCGAGATCATGGTGTTCGCAGCCGCCTCCCTGAAGTCCACGTTCACCGAGATCGCTGATCAGTTCAAAACCGACAATCCGGGCTCGTCGGTGGAGTTTTCCTTCGCCGGCTCATCTGACCTGGTCACCCAGCTCACCCAGGGTGCACACGCCGATGTCTTCGCGTCGGCCGACAGCAGGAACATGGACAAGGCCGCGCAGGCCGGCCTACTCGACGGTCAGCCGCTCAACTTCGCGTCGAACACCCTGACGATCGCCGTGACGCCGGGAAACCCGAAGAGCATCACGTCATTTCAGGATCTGACCAAGCCGGGTGTCAGTGTGGTCATCTGCGCCGAGCCGGTGCCGTGCGGCGGGGCGACCAAGAAGGTCGAGGACGCCACCGGGGTGACGCTGTCCCCCGTCAGCGAGGAGACCTCCGTCACCGACGTGCTGAACAAGGTGACGACCGGGCAGGCGGACGCAGGCGTCGTCTACGTCACCGATGCCATCGGCGCGGGTGACAAGGTCGCGGCGGTCCCATTCCACGAGGCTGACCAGGCCGTCAACACCTACCCGATCGCGGTACTCAAGGGCTCCACGCACCAGGAGCTGGCGCAGAAGTTCGTCGACCTCGTCACCAGCGAAACGGGGCAGAAGGTCTTGGCCAAGGCCGGATTCGCCGGGGGCTGATCCGCGAATACGGCGCGCTGCCCGGCTCCGTGGCCTTAGCTCTTCTACTGTTCGGCCATGGGCTTCGTCGAGGCCGTCGAGACGGTCGGCACCGTGATCGACGGTGTGGGTGTGGCGATCATCGCCATCGGCACCGTGTGGGCATCGGTGGTCGCGGCCCGCCGCGCGCTCGGCAAGGACGCGGACGTCTACCGCAGGCTGCGCGGTGACCTGGGCCGCTCGATCCTGCTCGGGCTGGAGTTTCTGGTGGCCGCGGACATCATCAAGACGGTTGCGGTCACCCCGGATGCCCGCAACATCGCGGTGCTGGCAGGCATCGTCGCGATCCGGACCTTCCTAAGCTTCTCACTGGAGCTCGAGATCACCGGCCGCTGGCCCTGGCAGCAACGGTCCACCGCGTCCGCATCCGAGTCCGGATAGCGCGCACCGGCGGAAGGACCGCCGTGAGTGCCTGTCGGCCGACTGTGATCTTGATGTGCGCGTCCACCCAACTACTACAAGTTATGTAGTATTTTTGTCGTGTCCACCGTGAACGGTCTTCCCGCCCATGTCCTTTTGGTGCATTTCCTCGTCGTACTCACGCCCTTGACGGCCGCGCTGTCCGTCGTCTGCGCGCTGTGGCCGGCGGCGCTGCGCCGCCTCGTCTGGCTTGTACTGGCGCTCGCGATCGCGTGCGTCGCACTCACCCCACTCACGACGGAGGCCGGCGAATGGCTCGAGCACCGGGTGGGCGAGAGCACCGCGGTCGAGGCACACGCCGCACTCGGCGACACGATGCTGTACTTCTCGGCCGCGATCCTCGTCGCGGCGGTGGGGCTTGTCGTGGTACACCTACGCGGCAATCGTGGACGGCCACTGCCTCGCCTTCTGGCAGGTGCGGTGTCGGCACTGGTCATCGTCGCCGCGGTTGCCGCGACCGTCCAGGTCTACCGGATCGGCGATTCGGGGGCGCAATCCGCGTGGGGTGAAGTCGCGGCGGGCGGCGAATAGCGCCGATCAGCCGACCACCACCGAGACCGCCTCACCCGGTTCGGGGGTTATCCGGTCCTGGGCGACGTCCGCGCTCATGCCCAGATCGGCGGCGACGCCGACGACGAGGACGACAGCGACCGCCAGCGCCCAGCGGCGCTGCCTGCCCGGCGCGGTGCCCTGCAAGGCCTGCACTCGACGCACGACGTCCCGACAGCCGCCGTCGATCCGTCCGGCCGTGTCATGGCGGGCGGAACTTGTTCGTGCGGACAGCATCGCCGCCCGGGCAACGGCGCGTGCCGCCACCGCCCGGTCGGGATGCGCCGCCGACTCGTCGGCCTGCCGTTCGGCCGCGTAGCGCACGACCCGCGGCCATCCGGCCAACAGCGGATTCAGGCACGCCGCGATCTCGACAGCATGGATGTACAAATGGTGCCGGGATCGCAGGTGTGCCCGTTCGTGTCGGATCACCGCAGCCATCTCGTCGTCGGGCAACGCCTCACACAGGCCGGTGGTCAACACCACCACGGCGCCACGACCCGGGACGGCGAACGCGGCGGGCCAGTCGTCATCGACCGTGAGCACACCGCCGGGTCGGCCATGGCCGGCGTGGCGGAACGGCGCACCGCCGCGCCAACTCGACCGCACGCGGACACCGTGCCCGACGGCCCGACAGGCGCCGATACCGATGGCGAGCACCAGCCCGGTGGCCACCGGCCGGCCCAGGGGGTGCTGGGCCGTCGCCGCGATGCTTGCCGCCGCCACAACCGCCGTCGTGGTGGCCCCCGCCAGCAACAGCGCTCCCACACTTGTCAAGCGGAGCAGCCAGACCGGCGTGAACACCGCATCCAGCCGGGGCAACACAACCGCGAGCACACCTGCCAGACACCACGATCCGGCCAGCACGGCCCAGACCGTCACCGCCGGCGCTTCGCGTCGTCGGACTTTTCGAGTAACTCCGCCAGTACCGCCTCGTCCTCGGGCGCCAGGCCGGCGACGAAGTTGGCCAGCACGTCGGCGCGTTCCGCGCGGCCATCGAGTTCGCGCCGCATCCTCATCGCCGCCTCCAGTGCCGGCATTTCGCCGGTACGAACGGCCAATTCATAGGTGTAGGCGCGGCCCTGCCTGGTCCGGGTCAGCAGGCCCTTGCGGGTCAGCCGGGTGAGCGCGGTCATGACCGTGGTGTGCGCCAACTCGCCGTCGAGCGCCGCCCGCACCTGCGAGACGCTCAGTGGTGCACCGGCTGCCTCGAGGACATCGATGACCGCGTCCTCGAGCGCCCCGGATTCTCTTCGCACACAACTCACCTCCCGACGTTTCGGTCAGGATAGGCCCCATCGATGTCGGCGATCACGGTCAGCCGATCACGCCGCCGACCAGGTGTCCGATCGCGTACGTCACGGCGAGCGCCAGGCCGCCGCCCACGACGTTGCGCAGAACCGCCCGCCCGACGGGTGCTCCGCCCAGACGCGCACTGACCAACCCCGTGATCGCGAGCGCGATGAGCACGGTCACGACCGTGACGGGGACGCGTAGCGACGTTGGTGGCAGGAGGATGGCCACCAATGGCAGCACAGCTCCCGTCGTGAACGACAGCGCGGAGGAGAACGCCGCCGCCCAGGGGTTGGTCAAAACGTCAGGGTCGATACCGAGTTCAGCCTCGGCGTGGGCCGCGAATGCATCGTGGTCGGTGAGCTGCTCGGCCACCGACCGGGCCGTCGACGCGGCGAGCCCCTTCTTCTCGTAGATGTCCGTCAATTCGTCGAGTTCGGCGGCGGGGTCGTCGCGCAGCTCGCGCCGTTCCTTGCTCAGCAGTGCACGTTCGGTATCGCGCTGGGTGCTCACCGATACGTATTCGCCCAGCGCCATCGACACCGCACCGGCCGCCAGCCCCGCGATACCCGCCATCGCGATCGGCGCGCGATCGGCCGTTGCCGCTGCGACACCGACGACGATGCCCGCCGTGGATACGATCCCGTCATTGGCACCAAGTACGCCCGCCCGCAGCCAGTTCAGCTTCGACGAAACCGAACCGACGTGCGGCTCACCGGAATGGGACATTTGCTCCACACCGCAAGGCTATGGCCAATCACCAAGCGCCACAAGCAAACCTAGGCTAGCCGAAGCGCTCCTCACGCACCACCGTCATCTGCGGCGTCACGTCTGTGAACACCGTCTCCAGGTAGTGGAGAACCCTCTCGTACTGCAGCCCGTTGGCCACGGGCCCATCTCGGTGGTGGGATCGTTGGGGTCGCCGAGCTTGATCCAACTCGTGTTCATCGGCGTTCAGCAAATCTCAGCTGACGACTGCGTCGATCGCCCGGTGGATCCGCTGCTCGCTGACCGGCCGGGCGGTGCCCAGCTGCTGGGCCCACAGACTCACCCGCAGCTCCTCGATCATCCACGCGATGTCGCGCACGTCGGCCGCAGCCGCGCGCCCCGGCGAGAGTGCCTGCAGCAGATTGTCGTAGGCATCCTCGACGGCATGCACCCTGCCCATCCGTTCACGGTCGGCGTTCAGCGCGTGCGGCAGCCGCTCGAGGCGCCTCAGGATGGCGGTGAGGTAGCGGGTGAGATCGGCCAGGCGCGACCTGCCCGCCGCGGTGACGAATCCCGGCGGCAACAGCACACTCAGCTGTGTCCGGATGTCCTCGATCGAATCTGCTTGCGCCGCCGACGGTTTGTCGGGAATCGCGATGTCGACGTCATGCGCGGCGGCGAGCACGTCCTCGACGCGGCCGACGATCTCGAGGGTGGTCGGCACCAAGCCAGCCGCGACGCGGTCCCGCTGCGCCGCGAAGGCGGCGCGGGTCCACACCGGTTCCTGCGCGAGCACATCCACCGCGGCGTCGGCGCAGTCGTCGAGCAGCGCGGCCAGCGAACCGTCCGGATTGTTGCCGAGTACCAGACGGCTGCGCGGGGAGAGGGCCCGCTCCAGGGCCTTGCCGGCCGACGGCACCGAAAGCCGAAGCAGCCTGCGGGTACCGGGTCTCATCGCGGTGTCCTGTTCGATCCGGGTGGGGAAGACCCGCACGTCCACTGTCGCGCCCGCGTCGACCAGCGCGGGGAACCCGCGGACGGTGTGGCCGCCCCGGGCGCCTTCGACGCTGCGCGGCAGCTCATCGAGATCGTCCGGCCACGTGCGCAGCCCGGTTCGTTCCAGATCGCCGGCAACGGCATCGGCGACGGCTTGCCGCATCGGCGCGGCGAGTTGTTCCTGCAGCGCCCCCAGGTCCTTGCCACGGGCCACCTCGATGCCGTCGGGTGACTCGACGGCGAAGGTCACCCGCAGATGCGCGGGCAGCTTGTCCAGGTCGAACGCGCCGACCGGCACGAGAACTCCTGTGCGCCTGCGCAGTTCGCGTTGCAGGGCCTCCAACAGCGGCTCGGCACCCGGCTGGATCGCGGCGAGCACCGCGCGGGCGGTGTCGGGTGCGGGAACGAAGTTGCGGCGCAGGTCTTTCGGCAGCGAGCGGATCAGTGCGGTGACCAGTTCCTCGCGCAGTGCGGGCACCTGCCAGCCGAACTCCTCACCGCCGAGACGGGCCAGCACCCCGACCGGTATGTGCACCGTCACGCCGTCGTCGTCGGCGCCCGGCTCGAACCGATAGGTCAGCGGCAGTGACGTGTCACCGGCACGCCAGGTGTCGGGCCGGTCGGCCGTGTTCTCCTCCGCACGCAGCAGCTCGTCACGGGTGAAGGTCAGCAGGTCGGGCGTCTTATGCCGCTGCTTTTTCCACCAGCCGTCGAAATGCCGCGCCGACACGACCCCGGCGGGGATGCGGGTGTCGTAGAGCTCATAGACCGCGTCGTCGCCCACCAGCAGGTCGCGTCGGCGGGCGCGCTCCTCCAGCTCGGCGAGTTCCTCGCGCAGCCGGGCGTTGTCGCGGAAGAAGTGATGCCGGGTCTGCCAGTCGCCCTCGACCAGCGCGTGCCGGATGAACAGGTCGCGCGCCACGTCCGGCTCGATGTCGGCGTATCCGACGCGGCGGCGCGGCACCAGCGGAAGGCCGTAGAGGGTCACCCTTTCGAAGGCCATCACCGCTCCGCGCTTGGCATCCCAGTGCGGCTCGCTGTAGGTGCGCTGCACCAGATGCCCGGCGACACGCTCGACGGTCTCCGGTTCGATCCGTGCCGCTATGCGCCCGTACAGCCGGCTGGTCTCGACGAGGTCGGCGACCACGATCCAGCGGGGCGGCCGCTTCGTCAGCACGGATCCAGGCGCAAGGACGAACCGCGCGTTGCGGGCTCCCAGATAATCCCGGGCCTCCCCTTCCCGAAGTCCGACGTGCGACAACAATCCTGCCACCAGCGCTGCGTGCACGCGCGCGGGGTCGGCGGGTTCGCCGGCCCCGCCACCTTCCTTCAACCCGAGTCCAGCCGCGATGCTGCGCAGCTGTCCCGTCAGGTCCTGCCATTCGCGAATCCGCAGGTAATGCAGGAACTCCTCACGGCACATCCGCCGAAATGCGTTACCCGAACGCGCCTTTCGCTGCTCGGCGAGGTAGTTCCACAGGTTGAGGTACGAGGTGAAGTCGGAGTGTTCGTCGGCGAAGCGGGCGTGCTTCTGGCGCGCGGCCTCCTCGCGGTCGGTCGGGCGCTCCCGCGGGTCGGGGATCGACAGCGCCGCGGCCAGCACCAGCACCTCCCGCACGCAACCTTCGGCGTCGGCCTGCAGGATCATCCGGCCCAGCCGCGGGTCGATCGGCAGCTGGGCCAGGCGGCGGCCGACATCGGTGATGGCCGGCTGATGTGCGCCGGCCGCATCCGCTCCGCGGGCATCGAACGCGCCGAGTTCCTGCAGCAGCTGCACGCCGTCGCGGATACTGCGCCGGTCGGGGGGATCGAGGAACGGGAACGCCTCGATGTCTCCCAGGCCCAGCGCCGCCATCTGCAGGATCACCGACGCGAGGTTGGTCCGCAGGATCTCCGGATCGGTGTAGTGCGGCCGTGATTCGAAGTCCGGCTCGGAGTAGAGGCGGATGCACACACCGGGCGCGGTACGACCGGATCGGCCCGCTCGTTGCGCGGCGGAGGCCTGCGAGATGGGCTCGATCGGCAGCCGCTGTACCTTGGTGCGCCTGCTGTAGCGGGAGATGCGAGCGGTGCCGGGATCGACGACGTAGCGCACGCCCGGAACGGTGAGGGATGTCTCGGCGACGTTGGTGGACAGCACGATTCGTCTGCCGGTATGCGGCGAGAAGACCTTCTGCTGCTCGGCGGTGGGCAGCCGGGCGTACAGCGGAAGCACCTCGGTGGTCAGCGGGTCGAGTGCACCGCGCAGCGCCTCGGCGGTGTCGCGGATCTCCCGTTCGCCGGACAGGAACACCAGCACATCGCCCGGTGGTTCGGCGGCCAGCTCATGCACCGCGTCCACGATGGCTTCGGTCTGATCGCGCATCTCGGTGCGCACGACGTCATGGTCGGGATCGTCGGGATCGTCGTCGTCATCGGAGGGTGCGGGGACTTCCAGTGGGCGGTACCGGATCTCGACCGGGTAGGTGCGGCCGGAGACCTCGACGATCGGGGCGGGGCCACCCTCAGTAGCGAAGTGCGCGGCGAAACGTTCCGGCTCGATCGTCGCCGACGTGACGATCACCTTCAGATCGGGCCTGCGGGGCAACAGCTCTCGGAGGTAGCCGAGCAGGAAGTCGATGTTGAGGCTGCGTTCGTGCGCCTCGTCCAGGATCAGGGTGTCGTAGCGGAGCAGCCTGCGGTCACGCTGGATCTCGGCCAGCAGGATGCCGTCGGTCATCAGCTTGACCAGGGTGCGGTTGCTGACCTGATCGGTGAACCGGACGGTGTAGCCGACCGCGTCGCCCAGCGGCGTGCCGAGTTCGTCGGCGATGCGCTGGGCCACAGTGCGGGCCGCCAGCCGCCGCGGCTGGGTGTGGCCGATGGTGCCGTTGATTCCGCGGCCGAGTTCCAGGCAGATCTTGGGCAGCTGGGTGGTCTTGCCCGATCCCGTCGCCCCGGCCACCACCACCACCTGATGCTCGGCGATGGCCCTGGCGATTTCGTCTCGCCGTTCGCTGACCGGCAGGTCGGGGTAGGTGATCGCGGGCACGGCCCCCAACCGCGCCGCGATCAGACCCTCCGCGGCCGTGACCTGTTCCGCAATCCGATCCAGCTGCTCGGTAGCCCTGTGGCTCCTCAGCCTTCGCCCGAGCCGGTCGGCATCGCGGATCGTCAGGCCGTCGAGGCGCGCACGAAGCTCGCGCACGTGGTCGCTGGACGGTTCGGACACTCCGCCAACAATAGGCCGCCGGGCGATCGGCGCCCCGGCACGGGATCACCGGCGACCCGCCCGCGACGCCGTTGCCAGCTCGCAAGCCGGCGCGGGATCAGAATTCTCGTCGGCAACGTCGCCGACTACCTGATCGTGCTGGCCAACGTCGAACCCGGCCATGCCCCGACGACGTTCCTCGTCGACGCCGGCACTCCCGACGTGAAGATCCCCAACGTCCCCGAATTCTCTTGGAAGTGGGTATGTGCGGGCGTGTCGTGGACCGAGGCGAATTCGGGTCTACGGTTCAAACGTGCTCTCCGCTGCCGCCCCAGCAAAGACGTGGCCAGTGCTGACAACCACCGGCCGCGAGACCTGGCCGGCCAGATACTCCGACGTAATTGGATGCCTCCAAACAGCTAGTCGCGTGCGCGCCTCAGCTGAGGGTCGCGAAGGGGGTACGAAGTCCGCCCGCCACCAGGAGTCGCGTGGACCGTCTTCAGCGTTGTTCTTGCTCATCCCGCTTCGCAGGGTGTCGTGATGGCTTGCCCCTGGGCTTCCAGAATCACCTCACCTCCGCAGCGCGCCGTGACCCTGTTGGCGTCGCCGGAGATGAGCGCGGTGCTGCCGTCGGTTGCCGTGACGGTGTTGAAGTTTCCGATGTACACCTGCGCGGAACTGTTATTCGTGGCTCGCACGGTGTTGAAGTTGCCGTCGTAGGCTCCAGCGGAGCTGCCATCTCGCGCGATCGCGGTGTTTCCACTACCGGCGTAGCCCGCACTCGCATCGCTGTCGTTGTCGGCGATCGCCGTGTTGAACAACCCCGCGGCAGCCGAATAACTGTTATTGGTGGCGATAGCGACATTTCCGAAAGGCCCGATCGCCCCCGCCTCGCTGTCGTTGGCCGCATAAGCGAAGTTCAGGCCGTTTGTGAATGCCGTGCTCGGACCGCCGTCGTCCATCACCGTGACACCGCCGACCGAGACGGAAACATCGGCCCACGCCGCTCCGGCGAACGGGACAGACATCGTTGCTGCGGCGACCGCGCCAATGAGAGGTTTTGGGATCATCTTCCGTCCTCCCCGGCAAAGTTAGCAGCGCATCAGTCAAGACTGTATGTGCGTATAGCAACGAGCGGACGGAAATGGCTGTGAACTGTCCGATCGCAGCAATCATCCTCACGGCCTAGCGACGGGGTGAGGGGGACCCGTTTGGTGGTCCAGTCGCTATGCGGCTTGGGGTTGGTGGGTCGTGGCCCACTGTAGAGCGAACTCGGCTGGGATGAGTTCTCCGTGGGCGGAGTGGGGCCTGTCAGCGTTGTAGTCGCAGCGCCAGTCTTCGATGATGACGCGGGCTTCCAATAGCGAGTCGAAGCGCCACGCGTTGAGTAGTTCATCACGGAGCCGACCGTTGAACGATTCAAATTAGGCGTTCTGCCAGGGCGAGCCGGGATCAATGAAAAGTGAACCAGCACTGTTGAATCGGCACCAGTCATGCACGGCGTGCGCCACGTATTCGGGACCGTTGTCGAAGCGCACGTAGTGCGCTACGCCGCGCTCACCGGTCCGGTGAGACGATCCAAAACATCGACGACGCGCGTCTACTGGCCGGACGACGCCCCCCGATACATCGAGTCGTAACGCTGGGTCTTGTCCGCGATGGACTCCGAGTTGCGTTCGGCGAGCGTCCGTCGCAGGGTGCCGTCCGGGAATCCGTGCTTGAGCAGACGGTGCTCGGCCGACTGATCGATGTAGGACAGCGCGTACATCAATGCCAGTCCCACACCGCCCAGGATCGCCAGCCAGGTGATCCAGGTCGGACCCGCGATCACCAGCCCGACGACTGCGAGGGGGACGAGCACCGCGACGGTCCGCACGATCTGGCGGACCCAGCGCGTCGGCCCGGCCAGGTCGTGTAAGACCCACTCGCGGTAGCGGGGGGCCAGGGTGCCCCCGTAGACGTACCAGAACCAGCGCACCGGGTCCGGGCGGGTGTACGTGTCGCTCATGGGTTCTTCCTCCATTGCCTGCGTAGATGGTCGGTGGCCGTGTTTCGACCGGCTGTCAGGGTTCGGTGTGCGGCGCCGGTTCGTCACCGGGCCGGGCCAGCGCGCCCGCGGCCAGCGCCGCGGCGTTCACTCCGGTCAGCACGTCCCTCAGACGTTCGAGCTCCTCGAGGCTGACGCCGAGCCGCTCGACCACGGCGAAGGGAATCGCCAGGGCCCGCTCGCGCAGTGCGATGCCATCCTCGGTGAGGCTGACATCGGTGGCGCGCTCGTCGGTGAGGCTGCGGGTGCGTGTCACCAAACCCATCGACTCCAGGCGTTTGAGCATCGGCGACAGCGTCGCCGAGTCGAGCTGAAGGGACGCGGCAATCTGCTTGACCGACAGCGGATCCCGCGAGGCCTCGGAGCGGTGGTGATCCCACAGCGCCAGCATGACGAGGTACTGGGGATGGGTGAGGCCCATCGGCTCCAGCAGCGGCCGGTACACGGCGAGTACCGCGCGGTTGGTGACCGCGAGCGCGAAGCACACCTGCTGGTCGAGCGCGAGGGGGTCGTCGGTGAACGAGTCCAATGTGGGCACTAACTAACCGTACACTAATAGATAGTGCACTAACAATCTAGGCATGGGTGACGCGCACCACCGGCGCGGCCACGGAGTGCGGGCTCAGCCGTTGGGCGGCGCGGCGCCGACAAATCGCGTCACCGCGTCGATCGCCGCCGGCTCGGTGAGCACGGTGTAGTGGTCGGCATCGACATCGACGACCAATCGGCCGGCCGCGGTGGCCGCGAAACGCTCCGCATCCGCGGCCGCCACCACCAGCCCGCCTTCCGGCCCCATCGGCCTGGTGGCCCGCACCACCAGGACCGGGCATTCGATTCGGGTCCACACCTGGTAGATGTCCTGCGTGGTCGCGTACACACTGTCCTCGGTTACCGCCGCCAGAGAGGTGCGAATCCGGACACCGTCGTCAACCGGTTCGAACTCCCAGTCGAAGTACTTGTCCCAGAACGAGTCCCACGCGATTACCCCGCCGGAGCGGATGTACTCCACCGCCGCATCCGTCGACGGGAAAGTCTGGCCGAGCCGACTGACCGATCGGGCGATGGGGATCAACGCACTCGCTTCGGGAACCCCCAGCGCATCGAGGGAGACCAGCCGCGTGCACCGCGCGGGATGTGCCGCCGCCAGCACCATGCCGATGAATCCGCCCATCGAGTGGCCGATCACCTCGAACGAATGGGCGTCGAAGCGATCGGCGAGTTCGATCAGGTCACGCACGTGGTTGTCCCAGCCATAGGAACCGGGCGGGGTGACCTCGCTGTGCCCTCGGCCGCGCAGATCCATCGTCACCACGTGACGGCCCGCGCCCACGAGGTGGGACACGCAGCGATCGAACGACCGGCAGTTGGCGGACAGCCCGTGCACACACAGGATCAGGGGCCCCTGCGGATCACCGTGCGATTCGACGTGCAATGCACCGGACGTCAACTGGACGCGACTCACAGGCCTCAACATTACGGGGCCTAACATTACGGGCGGCCAGTTGCGGCCAAGTGCACGTTGCGAGCGACCCGCAGGAATTACCATCGTTCGCGACAGCAGCATAGTTTCTCGGACAGGGCAGGGTGTTGGGGTACCGGTCGGTCGTATCCATTGACGGCACCCGTCTTCGCGTTTGGGACAACGCGGGCCACGGGATACCGGTGGTGATCTCCAATGGCCTGGGCACCCCGCACGATGCCTGGCCGTCGATCAACGAGCAGACCGACCGGTACCGCGTGATGACCTGGGATCACCGCGGACTCGGCGGCTCTGACCGCCCAGCCGACGAGTCCCGCATTACCGTCGCGGACCACACCGACGACTTCTTCGCCGTGCTGGATGCGTTCGGGGTGGAGCGCGCGGTGGTGATCGGCTGGTCGCTCGGTGTCAATGTGGCATTCGAGGCGGCCCTGCGCTCACCACAGCGCATCGCCGGGGTGCTGGCGGTCGCCGGCGTGCCGGGCGGCACCTTCGAAGCGTTGCTGCATCCGCTCCCCCGGGTGCTGCGACCCCGTGCGGGCCAACTCGGAGCCCACCTCATGCGCTATCTCGGCCCGGTCCTCAACCGCATCGGCGACGGGCTGCCCGGAACCCCCGAGCGGGGGTTCGACCCACGCGGGTTGAGCACGATCGGGCTCGACCTCGTCCACGCGGACACGCTGATCCGTGTACTCCGGCGGTTCACCAACCATGACTGGCCCTGGTACTCCCGGCTGGCACGCGCGGTCGGCGACCACGCGCCGATCGACCTGAGCGCCGTTGACATGCCGGTGACCTACGTGGCGGGCACGTGGGACTCCATCACCTCGGCCGAGCGGATGCGCGCCGCCAGCGCGAACACCCCCAACAGCAGCTATGTCGAACTGCCCGCGACGCATTTCGTCCCGCTGCAGTACCCCAACCGCATGTCAGCCGAACTGGACAGGCTGGTCGAGCGCAGCCGAATCCGTTGAACGCAGGAACTCGGCGATGACGGGGCCGGTTTCGTCGGCGTAGTCCCACAGGCACTGGTGGCCCCCGCCGCGCACCCGGTAGGTGTGCGCGCCGGGTATCCGGGATGCCAGCACGGTCGCGTTCTGGGGCGGCACCAGCGTGTCCACCGTGCCGGTGATCACCAGGGTGCGCTGAGTCAGCATCGTCAACCACAGCAGGCTCGACCAGGAGGTTGCCGCGGCCATCTGCTCGGCGAACAGCCAGAGCCCGTCGCCCCAGCGGGTGCCGAACTCCTGACGCAGCACCGCGGTCCACTGCCGCATGAACCACACCGGCAGCGCTTCGGTCGGCGCCGGCCAGCCGTCGCGCAACAGCGCATTCCACCAGGCGATGGGGTTGCTCGGAACCGCACCCCAGCCACACGACGTGGAGACCAGGACCAACCGGCGCACCCGCGCGGGGGAATCGAAAGCCATCTGCTGGGCGACCATCCCGCCGAACGAATACCCGATCACATCGGCGCGGCCGATGCCCAGTTCGTCGAGCAAGTCGCGGATCAGCGACGCGAAGCCGCTCATCGTGACGACCGGCTGTGACGCGGCAGTGTCCATGAGTCCGGGTGCGTCGACCCGGATGCAGTCGAACCCGTCGAGGTGCGCCACCACGGGTTCCCACGTCGCCAGGGACATCAGGACCCCGTTGAGCAGAACCACCGGCGGTCCGCTGCCGCTGCGGCGAATGGCGAGCCGCCTGCCGCCCACGCGAACGTGCTGGTCCACTTCGACTCCGATCTCCGTGGCCGAGCCGTGCCCGACGACAGCGCCGGGCGCCATCGTATTGCACTGGGCCACAAACGCTTCGCACCGCGCGGAGGATTCCGCGTGCTTGGATTCCAGGCACGGCTGCCGCGGCGCTACGCGCCGACCGCGCCCCCGTACCACACGCCCCCGAGCACGAGCGTCGCCACGCAAAGGAACAGGGCGGCGATCGCGAACGGCCAGGCGGGTTTCCGGCGGACGAGCGCGATCGTGGTCGCGACGATCCCGACCAGCACGACCAGTCCGGCGGCGAGGACTGCGCTCACCACCGCGGTGACCGCACCGTCGACACTGCAGGTCTCAGGAGGGCAATGGTCGAGAAACGCCAGCATGAACAGGCCCATGAACGCGCCGGCGCCGCCGATGAGCACCGCTACGACCAGCACGATGATCGAGACCACCAGGTCGGCCGTCGACACCGGCGGCTTGTACGGGCGGTAGGGCCAGGCGCCCTGAGTCATGCCGGACACGGTACTGGTTCCGATTCACCCTGGTCTGCATCCGCCGAGTCAGGTGCAGCAACAGCCGTCGGCCGCGGCGGTCAGAACCGGCGGACCGGTCAGTATGTGTAGAACCCTCTGCCGGATTTGCGTCCGGTGTGCCCGCGCGCAACCAGGTCGCGCAGGATCGCCGGCGGCGCGAAGCGTGGACCGAGGGTATCCGCCAGATGTGTGGCGATATCGAGCCGCACGTCCAGGCCGACGATGTCGGTGAGCGCGAGCGGGCCGACCGGATGCTTGTAGCCCAGCCGCATCGCCGTGTCGATGTCCTCCGCCGACGCGACACCCTCCTCCAGCATCCGCATCGCCTCCAACGCGATCGCGACGCCGAGGCGCGACGTCGCGAAGCCGGGCGAATCCCGAACAGATATGGCGCGCTTGCCAAGTGCGCCAACCCACTCGACCGCCGCGACGCTCAGGCGGGGATCCGTTTTCTCGCCGGTGACGATCTCGACGAGGTCGCTGACCGGAACCGGATTGAAGAAGTGCAGGCCGATGAAGCGCTCCGGCGCCCGAAGTGCGCCCGCGAGAATGTCGATCGACAGAGACGAGGTGTTGGTCGCCAGCACGCAGTCCGCGGCGACCACCGACTCCACGGCGTTCAGTACCGTCGCCTTGAGCTCGATGTTCTCCGGGACGGCCTCGACGACGAGGGCGCAGTCCGACAGCGCGCCGAGATCGGTGGCCACCCGCAGCCTGCGTTCGACGGCGTTTCGGTCCTCGGTGACGGTGCCCCGCTCGGCGGCGGCGACGAGCGATCGCCCGATCCGGCCTGCCGCGGCCTCCGCCGCGGCGGTGTCGGTCTCCCGCACGACGACATCGCAGCCGTTGACCAGGAAGGCGTGGGCAATACCTGCGCCCATGCGGCCGCCGCCGACGACTCCGACCCGTTCAGGAAGTGTGGTCACGGCGTCTCTCCAGGAATGCGGTCATCCGATCGTACTTCTCGCCGGTCTCGAACAGCACCGCCTGAGCGACGTTGTCGATCAGCGGGTGCGCCGAGGGCGGGGCGTGGACGAGAGCCTTGGTCAGCCGGACGGCGGACGGCGACCCTGTGGCGATCCGTTCGGCGAGCCGGACCGCGCTGGCCAACAGCTCCTCGGGTTCGACGACCTCGTGCACGAGTCCGCACGCCAGCGCGGCCGCGGCGTCCAGGACCCGGCCGGCCAGCAGGATCTGCATCGTCATCGACTCGCCGACCAGCGCGGGCAGTCGCCAAGCCGCCCCGGCAGCCGCGGCGATGCCGAGGCCCACTTCTGGATTGCCGAATCGTGCTGCGCTGGAAGCGATCCTGAAGTCGGCGGCGTAGGCGAGTTCGGCGCCGCCGCCGAGTGCCCAGCCGTCGACCGCGGCGATGACGGGCATGGGGAGGTGGTGGATGCGGCGGAACACCCGTGAGTTGATGCCCGCGAGCGCGTCGTCGGCACGCCGGTCCCTCATCTCCTCGATGTCGGCTCCGGCGGCGAATACCCCGCCGGCGCCGCTGATGATCAAGATCTTGGGGGCGGTTTCCAGGTGCTCGCATACGCGGTGCAGTTCGGCCGCGGTCGCCGCGCTGATCGCATTCTTCTTCTCCGGGCGGGCCAGTTCCACATGGACGTGGCTGTCGAACTCCGCCACGTTGAGTGTTTCGAAGGAGCTCGCGACGCCGTCAACGCTCATGCCAGATCCCTTCAAACCGATTGGTACCAATGCTTTTCGGCCCCGGTAGGGTGCAGTTCGTAGTCGAGCAACCCGTCGATCCAGCGCTTACGTTGCGCCGCAGTGGGACCGGCGCTGCGTACCACGGACTGCACGGCAAGGCCGTCGAGTAGCGCGGTGATCCGTGCGGCCGACTCCGCCGGATCCCTGCACTCGAACTCGCCTGCAGCATTGCCCTCGACGATCAGGTCTCGGACCGCGGCACGCCACTCGGCGTCGATGTCCTTCATCACCTCGGCCAGCTGCTCGTCGCGCAGTGCCGCTGCCCACCCGTCGATCCACAGCCGCCAGCCGGGGGCGTCGTTGGCGGGGTAGTACAGCTTGATCACGGCCTTCAGCCGGGTCGAGGGCGCGGACTTGCGCGCGACGACCTTCCCGAGGTCGTCTAGGTCGTGCTCCATGGCGCGAGGGAACGCCGCGGCCAGCAGCGCTTCTTTGGTGTCGAAGTGATAGAAAATCAGGCCGGTGCTTACGCCCAGCGCCGAGGCGACGTCGGCAACCCGCGTCGCCGCGATGCCCCGGATGGCGATCTGATCGACCATCGCGTCGATGATCTCGTCGCGTCGGAGCAGCACGTTCTTTCGGGCCATGCGCCAAAGAGTATCGCTTCGCGAAGGGTCATCCGTGACACCACAGCGCCTGCGCGGGCACGGGTTGAACTGACCTACAGATCAGCACACAGGCGCTACCGTCGCACCAGCCGATCGGCGAACAGTTCGGCCAAGTGGCGGCCCCTGCGGTCGGTGAGGTCGGCGAGCTGGGTTCGGCAGGAGTACCCGTCGGCCAGGATCGTCGATTCGGGTGCGGCGGCGCGGACCGCGGGCAGCAGCTGCTGTTCTGCCACCGCGACGGACACCTCGTAGTGGCCCTTCTCGACGCCGAAGTTTCCCGCCAGCCCGCAACAGCCCCCGACCCGGCGCACATCGGCTCCCGCCCGCTGCAGCAGCCGGGCGTCGGGACTCCATCCCATCACCGCATGGTGATGGCAATGTGGTTGTGCGACAACGTGTTCCCCGGCCAGCGATGGCGGCTGCCAGCCGCGTTCGGTGAGCAGCTCGGCCAGTGTGCGGGTGGCGCGCGCGACGCGGTCCGCCTCTGCGGTGCCGAGCAGTTCGGCCGCATCGGACCGCAGCACGCCGGTGCAGGACGGTTCCATGGCGACGACCGGGGTGCCCCGATCGGCGGCCCCCGCAAGGGCGGAAACGGTGCGGCCCAGGATGCGGCGGGCGGCGTCGAGCTGACCCGTCGAGATCCAGGTGAGCCCGCAGCACTGCTGCCCCGGGGCGAGTGCCGGGCGGTATCCGGCGTCCTGCAGCACCCGCACAGTCGCGATGCCCACCTCCGGCGCGAAGTGATTGGTGAAGGTGTCGACGAACAACACGACCTCGTCGCCGTCGCGGAGGTTGTCGGCGTTCCCTGCAAACCACGACCGGAATGTCGTCGCCGCGAACGATGGGATGGCGCGGCGGTGGTCCACTCCCGCCGCCGCCAGGGCGGCCGGTCCGACCAGCGGCAGCCGCAGCGACGCGTTGACCAGGCGCGGTGCGATGCCGGCGAGCTTGGCCCAACGGGGCAGCCATCCCAGCGAGTAGTGCGAGGCGGGCCGCAGGCGCCTGCGGTAGCTCTGGTGGAGCACCTCCGCTTTGTAAGCAGCCATATCGACCCCGGCCGGGCAGTCGGACGCGCAGCCCTTACAGGACAGGCACAGGTCGAGCGCCTCGTGGACCTCGGGTGAACGCCAGCCGCCCGCGACCGCGGTGCCGTTGATCATCTCCTGCAGCACCCGCGCGCGGCCCCGCGTGGAGTCCTTCTCCTCCCGGGTCGCCTGGTAGGAGGGACACATCACGCCACCGCCCGCGGTGTTGTCGGCCCGGCATTTCCCGACCCCCGTGCACCGGTGCACGGCGCGGCCGAAATCGCCGCCGTCGTGGCGATAGGCGAGCGCCAGGTCCGTGCGTACCGCCGGCGCGGCGGGTATCCGCAGATCGGCATCCAGCGGGCACGGATCGACGAGGACGCCGGGGTTGAGGATGTCGGCGGGATCGAACACGTTCTTGACGGCGGCCATCAACGTCAGCGCCTGCGGCGAGTACATCACGGGAAGCAGTTCGCTTCGCGCCCGCCCGTCGCCGTGTTCACCCGACAGCGACCCGCCGTAGCCGGCGACCAGCTCAGCGGCCGCGAACAAGAACCGGCGGAAGACCGTGACACCGCCGGGTCTGTCGAGCGGAAAGTCGATGCGCACGTGCATGCAGCCGTCGCCGAAGTGGCCGTAGAGCAGTCCGGTGAGTCCGAATTCGGTCATCAGCGCGTCGAAGTCGCGCAGGTAGTCGCCCAGCCGCTGCGGGGGAACCGCGGCGTCCTCCCACCCGGCGTGGGCGGGCAGTCCGGCCGGGCTGCGCCCCGCGAGTCCGGCGCCGTCGGCCCGGATCTGCCACAGCGCGGCGGCCCGGACCGGATCCTCGACTGCGAGGGAATCGACTGCGCCGCACTCACTTCCGACTCGGGATGCGGCGGCTCGGGCCTCGTCGAAGGTGTCGCCGGTGACTTCGACGAACAACCAAGCCCCACCCGAGGGTAACGGGGGCACCGCCGAACTGCCGCGGCGCGCGCGCACGACGTCCACGATGCGCGAGTCGATACCCTCGCATGCCGTCGGCGCATGCAGGAGCACCGAGGGGGTGGCGTCACCTGCCGCTGCCATGTCGGGATAACCGAGCGCCACGAGAATCCGGTGCGCCGGTTCGGTGACGAGCCGGACTGTGGCCTCGGTGCACACCGCCAGCGTGCCTTCGCTGCCGACCAGCAGGCGCGTCACGTCGAATCCGTTCTCGGGCAACAGGTTTTCGAGCGAATATCCCGACACCTGGCGGCCGAAGCGGCCGAACTCGGTGCGGATCGTCGCCAATCCGGAACGGGTGACGGCCTCGAGCTCGGCCAGGACGGGCGACTCCCGGCGCGCCACTGGCCCGCCCACGTGGAGGTCCTCACCGGTCGCGGTGAGGACCCGAAGCGCGGCGACGTTGTCGGAGGTTCTGCCGTAGCCGAGGCTTCGCGAGCCGCACGAGTTGTTGCCGATCATCCCGCCGATCGTGCACCGGGTGTGGGTGGACGGGTCCGGCCCGAATCGCAGCCCGTATGGGGCGGCGGCACGCTGCAGCACGGCCTGGATCGCGCCCGGTTGGACGACGGCGGTCCGCGCCTCGGGGTCCACGGCCAGGACGCGGTTCATGTACCTGCTGAAGTCCACCACGACGCCGGGTCCGACGGCGTTGCCCGCGACGGAGGTGCCCGCGCCGCGTGCGGTCAGCGGCACACCCCGGTCCGCGCACACCTCGACGACCCGTGCGACCTCACCGTGATCGGCGGGGAAGACCACCGCCGCCGGGGTGACGCGGTACAGCGACGCATCGGACGAATACGCGGCCCGGCTGGTGCCGTCCGTCCGGACGTCACGAATGCCCTTGGCATGAAGGGCTTTTCCAACGGACTCGAACGCGGCCACTCACCGCATGCTACCAAGGGGATCGCCGACACCTTCGGGATCGGGCCGGCAGGTGACCTCGCCGGGCGCTTTACGACCACCAGGCAGAAGTCGGTGCGAGAACAGCCCCTGACGCCTCACCGGCGCCAGAAGTCGTACTCGTCGCGACCCGGCCGGAAACCTGCGGCCGACACCACGTCGACCGCCACGTCGAACAGCGCCCCCACCCGCAGCGGCACGTGCGCGTCGCTGCCGAAGGAGACCGCCCCGCCAGCTTCCTCGTACCACCACCGCATCAGCGTCGCCGACGCCAACGGGCTGCTGGTGTTGAGTTCGAGAACGCGGTCCGAGGCGGCCAGTGCACGAAAGACGGTGCGGTACTCCTCCTCGAAATCCGACTCTCGGTACTCACCCACCCGATCGGCAGGCCAGTACCGGCGGGGATAGTCGCAGTGGGCCAGCACCTCGAACGCATCGGAGCCCTCGACGAGCCGCACGAGTTCGGCGAAGTAGTCGCGCACCACGGCGTCTGCGGATCGGTGCGCGAAAACTTGGTTGGCGAACACCAGCCGCCCGTCGTGCACGAGCGAGTGCAGCGAGCCCAGTACCCGGTCGAACCGTCCGGAACTCAGCACGGCGGCCACGCTGCTCCGGAAATGGTGAGGTTCGCCCGCTTCGATTCCCGCCAGGATGCGCAGTCCGGGGAACCGGGCACGGCATTCGTCGATACTCGCGAAGTATCCGTCGAGGTCCAGCGCCCGCACCCGGCTGCGCCGGCCGATGGCAGCGGCGACCGACCCCGCCGGCGGCGGCCGATCCCCTGGTCCCCATGCGGTGAAATCGACGTGCTCGGTGAACGCCACGGCGGGCAGCCCGATCGCGACGGCGTGCCCGCATGTCTCGCGCATGGATGCCAGCGGACCGGTGTCCCACGAAAACTCGGAGTGCACGTGATCATCGGCGGGCAGCATCCTCCCGATCGTCGCACGCTCGGTATCCGGCCGCTTGCCTCGGCCGACCCCGGACAGCACTCTGGAAGACGAGCCGACAATCGGCTACCGTGGACCTTTGCATACAGTATTCGACTGAGTGTCCGGATGCTCGACCTGAAAAGGGGCTCTACCTCCCATGGCCACCCTGTTGCTGCATCATCCGAGCTTCGCCAACCACAAGACCGGCGCCGGGCATCCGGAACGTCCGGACCGCTATCGCGCCGTCCAGGCCGTGCTGGGCCAGCCGCAGTTCGACCCGCTGGTCCGCGAAGAAGCCGAGGTCGCCGATCTGGCGACCACCCGCTATGTACACAGCAACCGGTACGTCGACGCGCTCGAGGAAGCCCGTCCCGATGCGGGCTACGTCTACCTCGACGGTGGCGACACCGTGATGGAGCCCTCGACGTGGGAGGTTGTGCTACGTGCCGTCGGCGGGACGCTGCAGGCGATCGACAGTGTGCTCGAGGGCGAGGCGCAGAACGCCTTCGTCGCCTGCCGCCCACCGGGCCATCACGCCGAGACCGAGCGGGCGATGGGGTTCTGCCTGTTCAACAACATCGGCATCGGGGCGCGCCACGCCCAGAAGACCCACGGCCTGGAGCGCGTGGCCATCGTCGATTTCGACGTGCATCACGGAAACGGCACGCAGGAGATCTTCTACTCCGATCCGAGCGTGCTCTACGCCTCCACCCATCAGATGCCGCTGTTCCCCGGCACCGGCGCCGTGCGCGAGACCGGTGTCGGCAACATCTTCAACGCGCCGCTGTCAGCCGGCGACGCGGGCCCCGAACTGCGCGAGGCGTTCGAGGACCGCATCCTCCCCGCGCTCGATGCGTTCAGCCCCGAGCTGATCATCGTTTCCGCGGGCTTCGACGCGCACGAACGCGATCCGCTGGGGTCGCTGAACATGACAGCCGACGATTTCGGCTGGGTGACCCGTGAGTTGATGAAGGCGGCGGAGCAGCACTGCCAGGGCAAGCTCGTGGCGGTCCTCGAGGGGGGCTACGACCTGCAGGGTCTCACGGATTCGGTCAGCGCCCATGTCGGTGAGCTGATGAAGGGCTGACCCAGCGCCCTGCCCGCGTTGCCGGAGTTATCCGGCCCCGTCCTCGGCTTCTCGTCGCAACTGGCCATGGCGGATCAACGCGCTCACGGCATGCTCCCAGCGCTGCAACTGCGCCGGGGTGGTGAGCGGCTCGGGGAGGTGACGTTCGATCTGCGTGCGCAGCATGAACACGACAAGGGCCAGCAGGATCGGGTTGAGCGCGCCCCACGTGACGTCGAGATCGGACCGGGCGATCTCCAGCCGCATGAGCGTCTCCCACCGGGCGCGACCCCGGTCAGCGAGGTTGTCGAAGACGATCGATCCGAACTCGCTCCCCTCGATGAGCGCTCGGCTGAGATAGCCGATGACGTCGGGATGGTCGGCCATCAGGGCGATGACGTGGTTGCCGAAGTCACCGACCGGGTCGGCCACCGGATGCGCATCCGGTCCGGGCAACTGCGAGCGGAGCACCGCCAGGACGTGATTGTCCACGGCTTCGATGAGCCGTGCCTTGGTGCCGAAGTGGTGTTGAACACGGCCGACGGATACTCCGGCCGCGGCGGCGACGGCACGCAAGGAGGTGCCTACGGCCCCCTGCGCGGCGAATTCGCGCAACGCGACGTCGCGGATGTGCTCGGCGCTCGACGGTCGGGCCCGCGCAGAGGACGGCCCGGTACTCACGTCACCACGCTAGACACCCGCCGCAATTCGCACGCGACAGAGGAGTCGGCGATACAGTTGTATCGTCGCTGGCGTTCTGCGCCGCCGGACGCACTCCGGTCGCGAGTGATCGAGCTTGGCCAAGCGAGGGGTGGCCATAGACGCGCCCGCGGAGTGCGGGCGCCGGCGACGCCGCCCTCAAGTGGCCGTCCTCACGTGGCCCCCGCCTCCGCCGGCCCCGCCCCGGTCCGCACCGTCAGGCAGTACCGGGTGAGAACGCGGACGTGCGGTTCGATCGCGGCAAGGTCGACATATCCATTCGGGGATTCCTTGTCGGAGTAAACCGCCAGCAGAAAACCGCGGTCCCCATCGAAACCTCCGACCGCAAGTACCGCCCGGTGGCCCAGCCGTTCGAGCAGTGCGGTCTCCGCCGGATCCGAACCCCACAACTCCCGCGCCGCGATGAACGCGCTGCCGTCGGCAATGGCCATGGCCGTCGCCGGATAGTCGGCGAGTAGACGGGCGGGCACACCGCCCGCACCCTCGCCTGAACCCTCGCCTGAACCCTCGCCTGAACCCTCGCCTGAACCACTGTGCCGGCGCAGCACCGTACCGCCTTCGGCTGTCACCCACACCGACCACGCCGCGGCGTCGATCGCGTGATGAACCTGCGCGGCCAGCATCTCCAGGGCCGACACCACCGTCGGGCCGGGGAGCTCATCGAGGAGCTGGACGACGCGCGGAACGAGTCGATCCGCGGCCCGCCGCGCGGTCCTGGAGGTGGCGTGGCGATGGCCCGGATCCCGAGAGGATCCCACCGGCCCGGCCACGCCGGTGCTGAAGCGCCCGAATCCGAGGCGTTTGGCCTCCAGCAACGCCGCGTCCGCCGCCACGATCAGCTCGGGCCCCGACCGGCCGTTGCCGCCGGACGACGACGCGCCCCAACTCAGGGTGAGGTCGGCCGACCCCGACAGGCGCCGAACCTCGCTGCCAGCCCGGCGGGCGAACTGCTCCGCATCGGCGAGTGTCGAGTCGGGCAACACGATGCAGAACTCGTCGCCGCCGACCCGAGCGACCATGGACCCCGGGGTCGAGGACGCGACACCGGAGAGCACCCCGGCGACGCGTCGCAACATCGCGTCCCCGGCGGGATGACCGTCTCGGTCGTTGACCTCCTTGAATCCGTCCAGGTCGCAGACCAACAGCACAGGTCGGGTCGCGGCCCAGTCCCCCGCGCCGAACCGCTGATCCAGCGCCCGCCGGTTGGCCAGACCCGTCAGGGGGTCCTGGTAGGCGTACCGCCAGACGGTGCTCAGGAGCTCGGACCTGCTGATCGCCTGCGCGACGTGCGCGGCGATGGCCTGCAGCAACTGCACGTCGTCGGGACCGAAACGGCGTCCGTCGACCCCGGTCACCCAGAGCTCACCCCACATGACGTCGTCGTACATCACCGGCACCGCCAACTCGCTCTCCTTGCCGAGCTGGTTCAGCCACGCGATGTCGGAGGCTGTGATTCCCGGGGCGTCGACCGCATTGAGATAGGGACGGCCGTGCTGCAGCAGTCGCGCGACGTGCGCGTCACCGGTCACCGGATAGAACTCGTGGTCGGGCCAGCGCTCCTCGCCGGGACTGAGCTCGCCGACGTTGATCAGGGTGCGCAGCACGTCGCCCGTCCTCTCCCAGCGGGAGATGGACACCGACGCGGCGCCAAGCGCGATCAGGGCCTGTTCAGCGACGCCTTCGAGAACCTCGTCGAAGTAGTTGGCGTTCAACACCACCTGGGAGATGCGCAGCAGCGCACGGAGTACGGGGAGATCGACGGATTCCGGATCCACGTGGAATGACGACTCCTGACTCGCCCACCGGGGTTCCACAACACCCATCGGAACGGCGACAGACCACCGATTCCCCGGTTCCCAGCCCGGCATACTCCCCCACAAACCAACCGATCAGCTCACGGGCCTGAGCCTACCGGGTGTCATACGGGCGCGACGCCGACCAACGGTGAGGGTGGACATCCGACCGGAGCACGGGATGGACTGGCCGGTGATTGCGCTGCAGTTCAACATCTTTCGCGCGCGCAGCAGTACGTCCACGCCCAACCCGGCTAGAGGACGTCCTTGATATCGTTCTTCAGCGCCTCGGCCTGCGTCCCGAACACCGCCTGGACGTTGTTGCCCACCTCGATGACGCCGGCGGCGCCGAGCGCCTTCAGGCGGGCCTGATCCACCTTGCTCTTGTCGGCGACCTCCATGCGCAACCGGGTGATGCAGGCATCGACGTTCACAAGGTTCTCGCGCCCGCCGAATGCGGCGATGAGCTGTTCGGCCTTGCTGTCGGTGGCGGCAGGCGCGGCCACGGTCTGCACCGCCGCGCCCGAACCGGTGGAGGTGCCGATCGCGGCCGCGCCTTCGGTATCGGTGAGGTTGGCGGCCTGGTCGGCGTCGAACTCCTCCTCGGGCTCCCGCCCGGGGGTCCGCATATTCCACTTCGTGATGGCGAACCGGAACATCAGGTAGTAGACGACGAAGAACACCAGGCCCATGACGACGAGCAGCGGGATGTTCTTCGCGGCGGGAGCGGTGCCGTACAGCAGCAGGTCGATCAGGCCCGCGGAGAACGAGAACCCGAGGTGGATGTCCAGCAGATAGGCGATGGCCAGGGACAGGCCCGTCAGCAGGGCATGGATCACGTAGAGCGGGAACGCCACGAACATGAACGCGAACTCGAGCGGTTCGGTGACGCCGGTGAGGAAGGCGGTGAGTGCAGCGGCCGACAGAATGCCCACCGCGATCTTGCGCTGGCGCTTGTTCGCGACGTGGATCATCGCCAGGGCGGCGGCGGGCAGGCCGAACATCAGGATCGGGTAGAACCCGGAGGTGAGGATCCCCGCCGTCGGGTCACCCGCAGCGAACCGGGTGAGCTCACCTGTCACGACGTTGCCGTCGGGGGTCTGATAGTCGCCGTAGATGAACCACACGTAGGAGTTGAGGATGTGGTGCAGGCCGACCGGAATGAGCATGCGGTTGGCGAAACCGTAGACGAACGCGCCCACCGCGCCTGCGCCGCCGATGAACCGGCCCAGCCCCGTCAGCCCGGCGTCGAAGATCGGATAGAAGTAACTCATTCCGAACGCAATCACCAAGCACGCCAGTGAAACAACGATCGGGACGAATCGGCGCCCGCCGAAGAAGCCTAGGTAAGCGGGCAGTTTGATGGTGTGATACCTGTCGAACAGCGCGGCGGTCACCAGCCCGACGACGATCCCGGCAAATACGCTGTAGTTGATCTGCGCCTGCTCGCCCGCCTTGTCGACCTCGCCGGCGAGCACAACCGGCGACATCGTCTTGAAGACGGCGTCCATCACGAGATAGCCGACGACCGCGGCCAACGCGGTTGAGCCGTCGGCCTTCTTGGCGAACCCGATCGCGACACCGACAGCAAAGAGCAAGGGCAGATTGGTGAACAGCGCGCCACCCGCGGCGCTCATGGCGTGGAAGAACGGTCCGATCACCGGCGCGTCGATGCGGCCCAGCAGGTCGTCCTGCCCCAGCCGCAGCAGGATGCCCGCCGCGGGCAGGACTGCGATGGGAAGCATGAGGCTCTTGCCAAGTCGCTGCAATTGCGCGAACCCGGGGATGTGAAGTCCCGATTTCTGCTTTGTCCCTTGCGATTTCGCCATATCGCTCATCCCCGTGACCTCCATCTGGTGCGGAGTGCCGCCTCGGTCGAAGCTGAGCGAAAAGCTTAGACCCTGACCGGGCGGCTGAGACCGGCTTTCCGGCACGCGAACCGACTTCGACTCCCTATCCTTGGACGCACCGGACAAAGGAGTCGAATGTGAGCATCACGTCAGTCCTCGCACCCGTGCAGGGGCGCGCCGTTCCGCTACAGGACGTGCCCGACCCCGTATTCGCCCAGGGGATGGTCGGATACGGCGCCGCGATCGACCCGCCGCGCGGTGTGGTTGACGTCGTCGCCCCCGTCAGCGGCAAACTGCTCAAGCTCATGCCGCACGCCTACGTCATCATGACCCCCGACAATGTGGGCATCCTGGTCCATCTCGGGTTGGACACCGTCGCGCTCAACGGCGAGGGCTTCACCACCCACGTCAGCCAGGGCGACGAGGTCACTGCCGGCCAGGTGGTCATCACCTACGACGTGCCGGCCATCGAAGCCAAGGGCCTCAATCCGATTGTCCCCGTGGTGGTCATGGACGAACGGGAATCCGACAACGTCACGCCGTCCGCCGCGGTGAGTGCGGGCTCCCCGATTGCCGCACGCGATCCCCTCTTCACGGCCAACAGGTAATGGAAGTCGTCATCCCCGCGGATGCGGCGGCGTGCGGTGCGATAGCGGCCGACGCCATCGCGGGTCTGCTCGACCGTAAACCCGCCGCGGTGCTTGGACTGGCAACCGGATCGTCCCCGCTGGCGATCTACGACGAGTTGGCCGCCCGCTGTGACGCCGGGCTGATCTCGTTTCGGCAGGCCCGCGGTTTCACCCTCGACGAATACGTCGGGCTGCCCGCCGACCATCCCGAGCGGTACCGCAACGTCATCGACACCGTGTTCGTCTCGCGTGTCGATTTCGCGCCCGGCGCGGTGCACGGTCCCGACGGCCTGGCCGCGGACATCCCGGCCGCATGCGCCGCGTACGAGGAGGCCATCGGCCAGGCCGGCGGCATCGACCTGCAGATCCTGGGGATCGGCACCGATGGGCATATCGGCTTCAACGAGCCGGGATCGTCGCTGGCCTCACGCACACGCATCAAGACACTCACCCGGCAGACGCGGATCGACAATGCCAGGTTCTTCGGCGGCGACGTCGACCTGGTTCCCACCCACTGCCTGACGCAGGGCCTGGGGACCATCATGGCGGCCCGGCATGTGGTGCTGGTCGCGTCGGGCCGCAGCAAGGCCGAAGCCGTGCACCAGTTGGTGGAGGGCCCGGTCAGCGCGATGTGGCCCGCGACGATCCTGCAACACCATCCGCACGCGACGGTGCTGCTCGACGACGCCGCGGCCAGCCGGCTTCAGCTCGTGGACTACTACCGCGAGACCTACCTGTCCAAACCCGAGTGGCAGGGCATCTGATCCGTCATGATGCTCACCGCCGACACGGTGCTCACCGGCCGAGAGTTGTTGCGGCCGGGATGGATCGAGGTGTCCGGCACGAAGGTGTGCGCCGTCGGCGCCGGCCCGCCGGCGCGTGCGGTGGACCGCGCGCTCGGCGCGGTGACCGTGGTGCCGGGGTTCATCGACACCCATGTGCACGGCGGCGGCGGCGCAGGCTTTTCCACCGCGACCACAGCAGAGACGTCCACGGCGGTGGCGCTGCACCTGCGGCACGGCACCACCACCCTGATCGCCTCCCTGGTCACCGCCGCTCCCGCCGAGTTGCTCCGTGAGGTTTCCGCCCTTGCCGACGACGTGCATGCCGGCCTGATCGCGGGGATCCATCTGGAGGGGCCGTGGCTGGCCGCCGAACGGTGCGGCGCGCACGATCCGACCTTGCTGCGCGACCCCGATCCCGGCGAAGTCGACCGGGTGCTGGCAGCGGGCGACGGCACGATTCGCATGGTGACCGTGGCCCCGGAACGAACGGGTGGTCTGGCGGCGATCGAGCGGATCGTCGGCGCCGGTGTCGTCGCCGCCGTCGGCCACACCGAGGCGACCTATCAGCAGACGCGCGCGGCCATCGCGGCGGGCGCGACCGTGGCCACGCACCTGTTCAACGCGATGCGCCCGATCCACCATCGCGAGCCGGGCCCGGTGGTAGCCCTGCTCGACGACGACCGGGTGACCGTCGAACTCATCACCGACGGCGTGCACGTCGACGCCGCACTGTATCGGCACGTCAACCGCAGTGCCGGGGCCGACCGGGTGTCGCTGATGACCGATGCGATAGCCGCGGCGGGCATGGCCGACGGAACCTACCGACTGGGGCCCCTCGGGGTGGACGTGGTCAGCGGGAGGGCACATATCGCGGGTACCCAGACCATCGCGGGTAGCACGGTGACGATGGACCGGGTGTTCGGGTTCGCCGTCGCCAACAGTGAACTGCCGCGCGACGAAGCCCTGCTGCTGGCGGTCCGCCAGTCGTCGATGAACCCGGCCCGCGCGCTGGGTCTGCCGTGCCCCGCACTTGCCGACGGCGCCACGGCCGACCTGGTGGTGCTGGACACCGACCTCGGGGTCACCGGCGTGATGGCAGGCGGGGCGTGGGCGGTGGAGCCCGGTTAGACGGTCGGCGACACCGCCCGGGCAATGCGGCGCAGTAGCATGCGAAGGTGGCGCACGACGTCGACTTCGAGGATGTCCGGCGGATGATCGGCCAGTTCGGGCCGCGCGCGACCCTGGTCACGGTGGCCGAGGACCTGCGCCCGCACGTCGTCACCGCGATTGTCGGCGTCGACGCCGGCCATCTGGTCGCGGACGTCGGATCCCGCACTCGATCGAATGTGGTGTACCGGCCGGCGCTGACACTGGTGTGGCATCCGCATGGCGACGGCGAGTACCAGTTGATCCTCGACGGTACCGCCGAGCACGTCGGTGAACCGGACGAAGGTCAGGTCAGCACGCTACGGATCGCCGTTGTCGGCGGCATTCTGCACCGCCTCGCCGGGTTGCCCACCGGTGCGCCCAGCTGCCGGTCGCTGGCGGCCGACGCCTGACGTCGCGCAGGCACACCGGCGTGGACATCCTCGCCACCGTTCGTCGATGACATTGGGCCGCAACGGCTCCGCCCTTGTCCGAATCCCGCTTGAGCCCGGCTTTCCGGCGTGAGCGGGGCTCTTTCGGCACCGCCTCGCAGTCTCTTAAGACATCCGTCTTTACATGAGACTCCTGTCTCATTATGCTTCACTCATCCAATACCCAACCGGACTCAAGGAACAAGATGAACCACACCGAGGTGACGACAGCTGCGCCATTGCGCATCGGCGCCCGCCGCCTTCTTCGGCGGCTCCCGGCGGTGCTGCTGCTGGCCCCCGCCATCGCGGCCTGCCAGTTCACCGCATCGGCGGACACGCTCGACTACGGGATCGTCGAGAGGGCGATCGCCGACGAGCTCAACTCCAGCTATGCCTCGATGTCACAACATGTGTCCTCGGTCGACTGCCCGCGGTCGGCAGAACCGCCCCAGGCTGGAGACAGCTTCGTGTGCACGGCGGATGTCGACGGAAAAGCGGTGCGCGTCGAGGTGGTCGTGACCGATGCCGATTACAACGTCACCTTCAGCACCCTCGATGCCCTTTTCGACCTGGAGGGCACATCGCAGACCCTGACCGATCAGCTCACGGACCACTACGGGTTCGATGTGTCGGTGACCTGTGGCGAGGGCATCGAAGTGGTGGCGATCGGGCAGTCGATCGATTGCACCGCCGTTGACCCGCAAGGCGATACCCGTACGGTGCGGCTCACCGCGGGCCCGGTCGGCGAGAGCGACCATTGGGAGGTCATCGACTGACAGCGGAGCGCCGCACCGCGCTTTTACGCCGTAAGCGACACATATGATTGATTCAATGCTCAACGAAGTACCCGGGCGGCCCAACCAGAAGAGCCGCACCCGGAAGGATCTACTCGAGGCCGCTTCACGACTGATGAAGCAGGGCCGCAGGATCACGGTCGAGGACGTCGCCGAAGAAGCCCTCGTCTCCCGGTCAACGGCGTACCGCTACTTCCCCAGCATCGAATCGCTGCTCGTCGAGGCGCCGATCGACGGGGCCGTCCCCGATCCCGAGGACTTGTTCAGCGGAATGTCGTCGGACGATCCCGTCGAACGCCTGGAGCGGGTGGATGCCGCGCTCTACGAGATGATCTCGGCGAACGAACCCGCATTGCGGCTGATGCTGTCCCACACCATTCCCCGAGACGTCACCGGCGAGCACGGCCGCGGTGTGCCGCCCCGGCAGAACCGCAGGACCGCCCTGATCGAGGCCGCGCTCGCGCCGAGCCGCGACCAGTTCCGTCCTGCCGCCCTCAAATCGCTGACCAAGGCGCTTGCGTTGGTCATCGGGACCGAGGCGATGGTCGTGTTCAAGGACGTCCTGCAGATCGATGACGCCGAAGCCCGCAAGGTACGCCGGTGGGCGATCCGGGCCATGGTCGACGCCGCAAGGAGACCGGACTCCACGGACTGACCCTCGGCCTTCGGATCAGGCCGACGCAAGCCCGTGATCCGGTGTGGCCCAGCCGCCAAACTCGCGTGGGTCACCCCCGCCGGCGCCGCGCACAGCGACCGTGCCGCAGCCATCGATTACCTGGCGTCGATCGTGCGGGCGGCAGGGACGTTCGGTTCTGGTTCGGCGAATGGGTGGTCGCCATCCTGCGAGAGCGCGGCCTGTTCGCCGGACGCCAAAACGGAGCGGCACCACAACGAACGGCACGGGTGGTGAGGATGACACGTTGAGCCCGATGGAAGCTACCGATTCCGACGAGTTGCGGAACGACGACGGTGACGAAGTGGTTGATCCGCCCGAGCAGTGGAGCGGCGTCGATCAGTTCGGTATGTCCGCCGACGAAGAGCGTCAGGGCGCGCCGCTGGACCAACGACTCGCCGAAGAAGAGCCCGACGTGATGCCCGCCGACATCGATCCGCGGGACCCTGACGATGGGGCCGTTGACGACGAGGCGATTGTGGGTAGCGATGCGGCGCCCGACGATCCTGGGACCCACCGCGGTCAGGTTGACGGTGCACCCTAGGACGGCGAATCACTGTTCCCGGTTGTCGAGTAGCGATGTTCGAATCCCGCTCGCCCGCCCGACCGCGCCCATCTCGGTGAGGAATTCGCTCCGTGGTAGCGGCGGTTCCGGCCGGCGGCCCGCCCGCGCACGGTCGGCCGTCCCGTGCGGTGCGGTTCCGGTCAGCGAGGCCGAGCGGTGGCCCGCCGGTCAGCTGTGCCGGTCGACCGGAACAGTGGCTTATGGTCATCGTCGCGTGGATTGTGTTCATCCACTGTCGTATTCGTCCACTTCTTCTTTCTGGTTGCCGTTGTCCTCCTCGCCGTCTTCGTTCTGCTCGTCCTCCTCGTTGTCCTCCTCGTTGTCCTCCTCGTTGTCGTGGTCGTTGCCGTTGCCGTTGCCGTTGCCGTTGCCGTTGCCGTTGCCGTTGTCGTTGTCGTTGTCGTGGTCGTTGTCGTGGTCGTTGTCGTTGTGGTTGCCGAGTGCGAGGAGGCGTTCGGGGTGGTGGAGGTGGTTGATGCGGTGTTGGCCGGTGTCGAGGTCGGCGGGTGGGCGCCATTCGATGAGGCCGTCGTCGCGGGTGTGGGTGGTCCAGTCGGTGGTTTCGATGAGCCGGTTGTCGGGGCCGCAGGCCAGGGTGAGTTCGTCTATGTTGGTCTGTCCCTCGTTGTTGTTGTGTCCCTGGGATGCCCAGCCGTTGACGTGGTGGACCTGGCAGTAGTAGCCGCCGGTGGTGCAGCCGGGTTTGGTGCAGCCGCGGTCGCGGGCCAGGAGCACGATGCGTTGCCCGGGCGTCGCTAGCCGTTTGGCGCGGCCCAGGTAGAGCGGGATGTGGCGGTGGTTGTCGAAGACCGCCAGGTAGTGGTGGGCGTGGCTGGCCAGCCGGATCACCTCGGCCATGGGTAGCAGGGTGCCGGCGGCGGTGAGCGCGTGGCCGGACTGCCCGGCGGGGCGCAGTGTCCCGCTGGCCGCGGTTTCCAGCTCGGCCAGGGTGGTGGTGACGATGATGGTGGCGGGTAGCCCGTGGTGCTGGCCGAGTTGTCCCGAGGCGAGCAGGGCACGGCCCATGGCGGTCAGCGCGTCGTGGTGGCGTTGGGCGGGGCTGCGGGTGTCGCGGCGGACCTGTTCGGCGGTGGGTTGTCCGTCGATGGTGGGGGTGGGGTCGTCGGGGTTGGCCCTGCCGGGGGCGGCCAGTGTGGCGAACACGGCTTCCAGGGTGGCGCGCGCCTGGGGGTCGAGCAGCCCGGTCAGGGTGCTCATCCCGTCGGCGCCTTGGCGGTGCAGGGTCAGGTGGCGGCGCCGGGCCCGGTCGCGGTCGTCGGGTAGGGCGCCGTCGGGGTCGAGCAGCGCGGCCAGCCGGTGGGCGGCGTGGCGCAGCCCTTCGGGGCGCTGCCCGGCGGCCACGGCGGCCAGGGTGGCCTCGGCGGCCTGGCGGGTCTCATGGTCCACGGCGGCGGGCAGGTCGGTGAAGAACCGCCGGATGATCGCGACGTGTTCGGCGTTGATCTGCCCGTCGGCCTGGGCGGCGGCGGTGGCCGCCAACCGCGGCGCCAACAGCTGCCCAGTCAGGGCGCGCCGCGGGCCCAGCTCCTCGGCGCCGGCCAACCGGCGCCGCGCCTCACTGGCGGAGATCCGCAGCCGCTCGGCCAGCACATCGGCCATATTCTTGGCACCCAACGCGATCGGGGACGCCTGCGCGACCAGCCGCGCCACCAACCCATGCTCCAGCGCGGGTAACCGGCGGCGCAGCGTCTCGAGGTCGTCAAGCACCCCCAACACCTCACGGTCAGACAACGCCTCGGCATTCACCCCGGCCAGCAGGTCCATACCCGCGCGCAACTGCGCGACCGCGGTAACGGCACTGCCCGAATCCATGTATCGAACACTAGTTCGAGGGTCCGACATCTATTTTGGGAGAGTTGGCGTCCTGTTGTGGGTTGCCATCCGCAGTCGGGACCGCAGAAGTCCTCGGGCCATGGCGCGGGGACCCCGTGCCCGTCGTGCCAGCCGGTGTGACCGGTGTCGGCGAGCTGGTCGAGGTAGGCGCGGGTCAACCGCGGGCCGAATTCGTCTGTGATGCTTGGGTTTATCATGCTGCGTGCTCCAGTTCGGGCAGGCCGTTGGTGGCCGGTGGTGTGGGTGCGGGTTCGTAGTTGCCGGTGGCAGCGGCGCGGGCCAGGACGTCGAGTCAAAGATAGCGACGTCCTTCAGCCCATTCGTGATGCTGTTCGGCCAGGACAGCTCCAACGAGGCGGATGAGGGCATCGCGGCCGGGGAAGATGCCGACAACGTCTGCGCATCTGCGGATTTCGCGGTTTAGGCATTCATTTATCCGGCGTTCGGGGCCGTGGCCAGCCCGGTGGTGCTCAGGTTCATCTGTTGAGGCGGTGGAGATGGTCGGCAAGGGCGAGGGCGACTCGATCGTGGCGGGCTGCTTCGTCCGTCCATCCGCGGTTTTCGGCGTCGGCCTTGAGGGTGTGGATGTCGGTGAGCTGGCCAGTCTAGGCTGACGCGATGTTCACTCGACGCATGATTGCGCTGCGACGTCGATCGGTGCTCGCGGTGTCGGGAGCGGTGCTATTTGCGCTGGCTGGATGCGCATCCCCGGTCTCGGCAACTCCAGACGATACGGCGACCGCCACCGCCGGTGCCGCGATCGACGCGCGGACAGCATCCCGACTCGATGACGCCATCGGCCGGGCCATGGCGGAGGCATCGATCCCCGGGGCGATCATCGGCATCTGGAGCCCAACGGGAGACTATGTACGGACGTTCGGCGTCGCCGACAAGTCGACGAGCTCCCCAATGCAAACCGACTTTCACAGCCGCATCGGCAGCGTGACAAAGACATTCACCGTCACCGCGATGTTGCAGCTGGTCGATCAGGGCAAGCTCCGACTCGACGATCCGATCGCGAAGTACATTCCCGGCGTACCTTCCGGCGACCGGATAACGCTGCGGGAGCTAGCCCAAATGTCCAGTGGTTTAGTCACTTTTGACGATGTCGCGGAGTTCGCGGACGCCTACACCGCCGACCCGCATCAGACCTTCACGCCCGAGCAGACGGTCGGCTATGCCCTCCAGCAGCCGCTGCAGTTCGAGCCGGGAACCCAGTACCAATACTCGAACACCAACACCGTTCTTCTCGGCCTGGTGGTCGAGCAGCAGAGCGGCCAAAGCCTGCCGGACTACCTCAACGAACACGTTCTGCGCCCGTTGGCGTTGGCACACACCAGCTTTCCCACCACTGCGGCGTTCCCCCAACCTCACCCCCAGGGCTACACGACACTCGACGGGCGCGAGCAAGTGGCCACCGACTGGAACCCGTCCTGGGCTTGGGGCGCGGGAAACATGGTCTCGACGCTCGAGGACATGCGGATCTGGGCGGCTGCACTGGCCACCGGAACGCTGCTCACACCCCCAACCCAGCGAGAGCGCCTCGAGTCCACCGTGCCGATGAACCCCGAGGGCACCGCTGTCTACGGTTTGGGCCTGTTCAACAGCGGCGGATGGATCGGGCACAGCGGCGTCATCTTCGGCTACCAGACGGTCGCACTGCACCTCCCCCAGAATCAGACCACGTTGGTGTTCTTCATCAACACCGATGTACCCCATCAGGCCAGCACGATCCTGGCGCAGGCGATCACCGGCGTCATCACCCCGGACCACATGTACTGACGAGCTAGCGTTGACCGCCATGAGAGCCGTCCGTCCCGACAAACACGACCCCGCGACCCTGGCGTTCCTCACCAAGGCCGTGCACGCCGGCAACGCCATCGACAGCGGCTCGGGAGCGATCCGGACGCCGATCGTGATGGCGAACTCGTATGCGCTGCCGGACGATCCGTCACAGATCAGCTGGTCGGGCACCGACATCCCGCTGTACACCCGTAACTCCGGGGTCAATCAGCTTGGCCTGCAACGCAAACTCGCCTCACTCGACGACGGCGAGGACGCCGTGGCCCTGGCCTCCGGTGTGGCCGCCCTGCACGCGGTGTACTTCACCCACCTGCGCTCCGGCGATCACGTCGTCATCACCGACGTCAGCTACGAGGCGACGTTCCGGCTCTTCACCGAGCTGCTATCGGACAAGTACGGCATCGAGGCGACGTTCGTGGACGCCTCCGACCTCGGCGCGGTCGCCGCGGCGCTGCGCGACACCACCCGCCTGGTGCACGTCGAAACCATCGCCAATCCGACCACCCGGGTAGTCGATATCGCCCAGATCGCGCGCCTGGCCCACGCGGCGGGCGCCCTGCTGGTCGTCGACTCGACTTTCACTCCCCCACCGCTGTACCGCCCGCTGCACGACGGCGCTGATCTGGTGGTGCACTCGCTGACCAAGTACATCAACGGCCACGGCGACGCCATGGGCGGCTCGGTGATCGGCCGCCGCGAGCTGATCGCACCGATTGCGGACGAGGCGATGGTCGACGTCGGCGGCGTCATCTCCCCGTTCAACGCCTGGCTGATCATGCGCGGTTCGGTGACGCTGCCGCTGCGCCTGGAACGACAGATGCGTTCGGCTCAGCAGGTGGCCGAGTTCCTGGCCGCCGATGACCGCATCGCGTTCGTGGCGTATCCGGGCCTGCCGACGCACCCGCAGCACGACCTTGCCCAAAGGCAGTTCGGCGGACGGGGATTCGGGGCGATGCTCGCCTTCGCCGTCGAGGGGGATCCCGCGGCGCAGAACCGGTTCGTGGCAAACCTTCGGGTGATCACCTCAGCCGTCTCGCTGGGACACGACGAATCGCTGATCGTGCACGTCGGCACCAGCGGCCCGAGGGTGCGGGCCTACCCCGAGGAGTTCTGCACCTACGGACACCTGCGCTTGTCGGTGGGGTTGGAGGATCCCGCCGACCTGATCGCCGACCTCGCCGCGGCGCTGGACGCGACCTTCACCTGAGCGGTGCGGTCATGTCGGTTTACCCCGGCCGCCGCGGCCGATGGTGGCCGAACGGGTACCCGGGCAGCGCAACGCGGGAACTCGGGCAACTCCAGCGAGCTACACATCCACTTTCAGCTGATGGATACCTCGCTGGCGGCCTTCGCCGCACGCCTCCCGTTCAGTTTCCTGGAATACGACATTCCCGAAAGCGGTCAGCCCTTCGTCGCTGCCGGACGCGGCGGCCCCTGACTCTCACACGCTCGCGCCACCGCCCGAGTGAGCATCGCGCGCACCACATAGGGATGAACGTGACGGACGACGGCGAAGTACGCCCGGCCGCGCCGGTTGTGCATCCGGACACGTGTCGTCAGCGTGATCCGGCCGGGGTCGCGACGCACGGAGGCGCGAAAATCCAGATGGCCAGCGTCGCCGCCGAGCACCACTTCATCGTCGTCAGCGGCGAGGGTGCGAAAGGCACCCGGGGTGTGTCTCTCGATGCCGACCAGGCCGACCAGCAGCTGACGAACGCCTATCAACGCAGCGACCCACAGCGGCACGTTCCCGAAGATCGCCTCTCCCCAGCGCCGTACGTCCAGCCGGGCCCCGCGGGTATCGATCGCAAACGCATCGGCGTAGTCGACACGGCTGAATACGCCGGTGAGCAGACCCGTCGGCTCCACGGCGACCGCACGGGCCCGGGGCCGCTCCACCCAGCGAATCAGCCGGGCATACGCCGAAAGCCGGGCAGGATGTGCGGGCGGCGCACCCGTGGCGGCCTGCAGGCGGTCCAATAGGCCCTCGACAACGGCATCGTGAGCGGCGCGGATCGCCACCTGCCAGCCGAGCCAGCCCACCAGGGTGGCGTCGCCGTCGATCTCGTGGCGGACCAGCGAACGGCCCGAGCCCAGCGGTGTGACGGTGAACGCATGCGCGCCGCTGATGCCCATGCCCGGCGGGATCGCGATCTCCATCAGCCGTCCGGGTTCGTAGGCCGTGATGGTGCCGTGGCTGCCGGTGGCGCCGACCGCCACCGGACCGTCGAACCACATCGGTTTCCACAGCGGCGGGTAAAGCATGTCGCCGGGTTGTCCGAGGGTGGCCAGCAACTTAGCAATGTCCGTCGCGTCGGCAGTGATGACTCGCTCGTGCGTATTGATGATCCGCATGACCCCTCCGTACGGTGCCGTATGGTGAAACCGTACGGTACCGTATGGCGGTGCCGCCGCGCCAGCGTCCTCCCCGCCTCTCTAAAGCCCACTGGACTGCGGCGGCCCTCGAAGCGCTCGCCGACGGCGGACTCACCGCGGTGGCGGTCGAGCCGATCGCCGCGCGACTGGGCGCCACGAAGGGCAGCTTCTACTGGCATTTCACGAATCGCGAGGCGCTGGTCACCGCGACCCTGGAGCTGTGGGAACGCGTCGATACGGACGGTGTCATCGCCGCGATCGAAGCCGAGCCCGCAGGTATCGCGCGGCTGCGCGCGCTGATCGTCGGCGCCATCGGCAGCCATGCGGGGGTCGGCGCCCGGGCGGAACTGGCGCTTCAGGCTACGGCGCAACATCCACTCGTGGCGCCCGTGCTGGCTCGGGTGACTCGGCGACGCCTCGGTTACCTGACCGAGCTGTTCGCCGAGCTGGGGTTCCCGGTGGACGAAGCGGCGCGACGGGCGCAGCTTGCCTACACGAGCTACCTCGGTATCGGCCAGCTCGCCCACGCGACACCGGAACAGGCGGACTTGTCACCCGAGTACCTCGACACCATGCTCAACGCGCTGACCGGCACGGCTTGACCCCGGAATGACCCAGCCGTCGGCGTCACCAACATAGCCCTGACCAGGCGATTCCATATTCTTGACAGCTCTGTTGAACACTGCGGCGGGATTATTCGTGGACTCAACGACGAATCCGAGGAGGCATCAAGGTGACCACTATGACCGCCGACCATGAACTGAAGGCCAAACACCGCGCGCTGTGGGCGTCCGGCGACTATCCCGCGGTTGCCGCGGAACTGATCCCGCAACTGGGTCCCGAGCTGGTGCGAGCCAGTGGCATTCGGCCCGGAGACCGCGTCCTCGACGTCGCCGCGGGATCGGGCAACGCGGCCATTCCGGCCGCGGCCCTGGGTGCGGTCGTCACCGCCAGCGATCTGACACCGGAACTCCTCGACGCCGGTCGCCGGCTTGCGGAGGGGCGAGGCATAGAACTGGAATGGGCCGAGGCCGACGCGGAGGCGCTTCCCTTCGCCGATGACAGCTATGACGCCGTGATCTCGTGTGTCGGGGCGATGTTCGCACCGAATCACCGGGCGGTGGCCGACGAGCTGCTCCGGGTGTGCAGGCCCGGGGGCACGATCGCGATGATCAACTGGACACCCACCGGGTTCATCGGGAACATGTTCGCGACGATCAAGCGCTTTGCGGCACCGCCTCCGCCCGGCGCAGGTGCACCACCGCTGTGGGGCGACGAAGAGTACGTGCGCGGCCTGTTCGGTGACGCGGTCGCCTCGCTGACCACGCGGCGCCAGACCGCGTTGATGTCGCACTGCGCGAATCCCGTGGAGTTTCGCGAGTACTGGAAGCGCAACTACGGCCCGGTCATTGCGGCCTACCGGTTCAACCAGGACCGTCCCGAGCGCCTTGCGGAGCTGGACCACGAATTCCTGGCCTTCCTCAAGCGCTGGAACAGGACCGTCGAACCGGGCAAAACGCTGTATCCCGCCGAGTACCTGGTGGTCACGGCGGTCAAGCGCTGACGCGGTGTCTATCCGTTGCGCTGCAAGGGCATTGGCGCTGGGAGATCGGCACGGATCTACTTCCACGCGAACACGGGCTGCTCCAGATCATCGACCGGGTCGTGTCTGCCTTCTAGACACAGCCAGCGCAGCTGCAACAGGACGGCGCCCGTCGGCGCGTGGATGAGGTCGTTGCCCAACGGGATCTGGACGACCGGGCGCGGGCTCTCCGGAATGGTGATGAATCGCGGCGAATCGTCGCGCTGCAGTTGGTGTAGCCCCACCCGGTAAACGGCCACTACCTCGTCGGGCGCGGGCCGGGGATCCAGCCGGCCACCGCCCCAGAGCACCACCGGTGTGATGACGTAACCCGACCGAGTCGGGTAATCGTCGAGCAGACCCAGCACATGAGCGTCGGACAGCCGGATACCGACCTCCTCGTCGAGTTCCCGCAGCGCGGCGTCGACCACGGATTCCCCCGGATCCACCCGGCCGCCGGGCAGCGCCCACTGCGCGGAATGCGACGTGAGCCGGGATGCCCTGCGGCACAACAGAAACGATGCACCGCCCGAGACGTCGACCATACGGCCGTCGAGTCCGGAGTCCATCGGGCGCCCGGCGATCCAGTCGTCCACCGGCGCGGGATCCACCCTGTCCTCGCCGAGTTCGGAGTCGACGACCACCACCGCGACCGCAGCCTGACGTTTCGCCGGATCCGTTACGGCACGACGCTCGTGGGCAGCCAGATGCACCGCGAACCGCTCGCGCAACGCCTCGTCATAGGTGATGGTCACCGACTGACGATAAGTCGGAGCGCATCGGCGATGCTGCCCCCTGTCGCGGACCACCGCACTACCCTCCGCGTGCAGGATGGGCTCGGCGGGCAGTTGGTGACGCGCTCAGCGTCATCGACGGGCAGGTGATCCGGTACAACGTCGACGATCCGGGCGCCGATTGGCGTCAGGCGCCGGACGTGCTCAGCTCGATCGCCTGCGATTGTGCCGGCGACGGCGCAGGCGCAGAGTTGGCAACCAGGTAGTAGAGAGGTGCACCCCACCCGTGCGGACCGCTGAAGGCGGGTGCGTAGGAGGTGTGTATCGCGACCCCGTCAGCGGGCACCTCGCCGGCATCGGGATCGTAGTCGCAGACCGGGTCGCCCACATCGCAGACGCTGATGGTGCGCGCGCCGATCTGCGACGGCAGCGGCGAGGTGTTGGTGGAGGCCAGGAACGAGTGCTCCTGCGCGACCCCCTTGCCGGCGCTGGGTAGGACCGCCGTCGACCCGAGGTTGATGGTGGTGTCGCCCGGCAGCCGGTCGCCGTCGGCGATCAGCAGCGCGGCCGCCACGTGCGGGTCGTCGGCCAGGTCGTAGAGGGTGCGGTGGATCACCATGGCGCCCTGCGAGTAACCGGCGAGGACCACCTTGGAGGTGGGGCAGCGTGCCGTGAACGCCTCGAACTGGGCGGCCGTCGCGTCGGCGCCGTCCTCGACGCTGCCCATGAAGCCCAGCCAGCCGCCCAGCCCCTCGTCCACCGGCACCGGCGCCGCCGGGTACTGCACGGCTTCGGCGGTGATGGTCCGCCCGTCCTCGATCAGTTCGGCACGCAGCTGCTGGTAGGACTGGTAGACGACATCACCCATGCCACCGTTGGCGTAGAGCAGCGCCCCGTCCCGCTGGCCGGATCCGGCCGCGCCGATCCAATGGAAGTCGGCACATTCCGGTGCGGCAGCGGCGGTACCCGTGGCCAGTCCGGCCCACACGGCACCGGCCACGGCGACTGCCGACCCAAGACGACGAAGCACGACCAATTCCCTCCAACCCGGCTGCGGCGGTGCTCGATCTCCGCCGCGTCAGTCTGTTGATCGCTCCGGTCGCCACTATCTGTTACAGAAAGCCTGTCCGTTACAGCCAGCCCTGCCGCTGGGACTCGAAAGAGTGTCGGGCACGCTGGTACCTACGATGACCGCCGCCCAACCCTCTCTGCCCTCCCTGCTCGACGACCCAGACGACCTGTCGGCCCTCCGCGCGCGGGGGGCCGACCCCGACGAGTTGTTCGCCTCCTTCGCCGCGTGGGCCGAGGCGTGCGGCATCGTCCTGTACCCGGCACAGGAAGAGGCTCTGATCGAGCTGGTCAGCGGTGCGAACGTGGTGCTGGCGACCCCGACCGGGTCGGGAAAGTCCCTGGTGGCCACCGGTGCGCTGTACGCCGCGCTGGCGTCGGGGCGGCGCAGCTACTACACCGCACCCATCAAGGCGCTGGTCAGCGAGAAGTTCTTCGCCCTGTGCGGGGTCTTCGGCGCGGTCAACGTCGGCATGCTGACCGGTGACGCGGCGGTCAACGCCGACGCGCCGATCATCGCGTGCACTGCGGAGGTGCTGGCCAACACCGCGCTGCGGGAGGGCGGGGAATCCGACGTCGACCTTGTGGTGATGGACGAGTTCCATTTCTACGGCGACCCCGACCGCGGCTGGGCGTGGCAGGTGCCTCTGCTCGAGTTGCCGCGTGCGCAGTTCCTGCTCATGTCGGCCACGCTCGGCGACGTAACGTTCCTGCGGGAGGACCTCACCCGGCGCACCGGCAGGCCCACCGCGCTGGTTGACAAGGCCGAACGCCCGGTACCGCTGTTCTACAGCTACGCGACCACCCCGATGCACGAGACCATCCAGGATCTGCTCGACACCAGGCAGGCGCCGATCTACGTCGTGCACTTCACCCAGGCATCTGCACTGGAGCGGGCGCAGGCGCTGATGAGCGTCAATGTGTGCACCAAGGAGGAGAAGGCCGCGATCGCCGACATGATCGGCGCCTTCAGGTTCAGCTCGGCGTTCGGGACGACGCTGTCACGGCTGGTCCGGCACGGGATCGGCGTGCACCACGCCGGGATGCTGCCCAAGTACCGGCGGCTGGTCGAACAGCTGGCCCAGGCCGGCCTGCTCAAGGTGATCTGCGGCACCGACACCCTCGGCGTCGGCATCAACGTTCCGATCCGCACCGTGGTGTTCTCCGCGTTGTCGAAGTACGACGGCACCCGCACCCGGCTGCTGTCCGCCCGTGAGTTCCACCAGATCGCCGGGCGGGCAGGCCGGGCGGGCTATGACACCGCGGGCACCGTCGTCGTGCAGGCACCCGAACACGAGGTGGAGAACCTCAAACAGTTCGCCAAGGTGGCCGACGATCCGAAGAAGCGCCGAAAGTTGGTGCGCCGCAAGGCCCCCGAGGGCATGGTGCCGTGGAGTGCGGCGACGCAGAAGCGACTGGTCGACGCGGCACCGGAGCAGCTGACCAGTCATATGCGGGTGTCGACGGCGATGATCCTCGACGTCGTGGACCGGCCGGGCAATCCGTTCGAGGCGATGCGGCGGCTGCTCACCGAGAATCACGAACCCCGCAAACGTCAGCTGCGGCTGATCCGGGAGGCCGTCGGTATCGCGCGCTCGCTGCTGCAGGCCGGCGTCGTGGTGAGGCTGCCCGAAGCCGAACCCGACGGTCGGCGCTACCGGCTGACCGTGGATCTGCCACCCGATTTCGCGCTGAACCAACCGTTGTCGACGTTTGCGCTGGCCGCCATCGAAGTGCTGGATCCGTCGTCGGATACGTATGCGCTGGATGTTGTTTCGGTGATCGAGGCGACGCTGGACGATCCCCGGCAGATCCTCTCGGCCCAGCTGAACAAGGTCCGCGGCGAGGCGGTGGCCGCGATGAAGGCCGAGGGCATCGAGTACGACGAGCGGATCGCGCTGCTCGATGACATCACCTACCCCAAGCCGCTGGACGAGCTGCTGAGTCACGTCTTCGAGGTGTACCTGCGGTCGAATCCGTGGGCCGCGGACGGGCATCTGTCCCCCAAGTCGGTGGTGCGCGAGATGTGGGAGAAAGCGCTGACGTTCCGGGAGCTGATCAGCCTGTACGGGCTGACCCGCTCGGAAGGTGCGGTGCTGCGGTATCTCTCCGACGCGTTCAAGGCGCTGCGGTCCGGGGTGCCCGCGGCGGCCCGCACCGAGGAGGTCACCGATATCGCCGAGTGGCTCGGTGAGCTTGTGCGGCAGGTCGATTCGAGTCTGCTCGACGAATGGGAGCAGCTCACCAGCCCCGACCAGCCGCTGGACGAACCGGTGGCGGTGCCGGTCCGCCCGCGCCCGCTGTCGGGCAACGAGCGGGCGTTCACGGCGATGATCCGCAACGCGCTGTTCCGCCGGGTGGAGTTGTTCGCGCGGCGGCGCTGGGACGGCCTCGGCGCGCTGGACGCAGGCACCGGGTGGAGCGCCGAGCGCTGGGAGGAGATCGGGCGGGAGTACTTCGCCGAACACGACACCGTCGGGACCGCTGCCGACGCCCGCGGCCCGGCGATGCTGATCTTCGACCGACAGCCCGGGGTGTGGCGGGTGCGCCAGATCCTCGACGACCCTGCCGGAGACCATGATTGGGGTTTCGACGTGGAGGTCGACGTCAATGCGTCCGACGAGGAGGGCGGGGTCGTCCTGCACCTGCGTGACGTCGGCCGGATGGACTGACGGGGTCAGACGGTGGTCGTCGCCCCGACGTAGGCAAGCACGGCGTCGGATTCATCGGTCTGTCGAGTCAACGTCGCATACGAGCGGATGAAGGACTGGCCGACGCATCCATCGATCTTGACGTGAAAATTGCTGATCATCACCCACGGGTTGGCCCCTTTGAACTCCTTTCTGTTGACCGGGACGATGATCACGATGCCTGGTTTGAGGCCGACGGTGATGACGCCGTTGACCGGTGTGGACAGCACCGGCAGGGCGGCCGTCGGCACGCCACCGATCGGGCCGGATACGCCGAGGGACGGCGTCATGCCGCCACTGCCCGCCATCGTGATGCCGTTGGATGTGCTCATATCGACTCCGCAGCCGATCTCGTAGCCGACCTCGAGGATCCCCCGCGGCTCCCCGGGCCCGGTCAGCGACCCGGCGAACAGGCCGCTGGCAAGGTATTCGCGAGACGACACGGCGGTGGTCAACGGCGCGACGGGAATCTGCATCTCGTCCTTGGCGCCCAGCACCAGGGTCCACCCGTCAGGTGTGGTGACGGTTGCCGGAACGCCCTGCGGGACGCGACCGCCCGCCGCGGGCGTCGCGTAGGACGCCGGGCCGGGCTCGGGCTCGGCGCCCGCCGGGGCAGGGATGGTCACGGCGATGACCAGGCACACCCCGAACACCGCGACGTGACGAACGGGCGCGGCGAGCGGTCTCACGGCCTGTACGGTAAGCGCGGTCGGCGGTGCGCCACGGCGCGCCCTGACCACCGCGTTCGGAATGTTGTGCGCCTGTTACCGCTGCGCGACGCGGGCCGGGAAAGGTTGGGCCGACCACGCCTGGCATATCCTGGAGAACGATGACCGACACCGGCAGACGCCACAGGGGAGCGACGATGACACTTCGCAGGTGCGCGGCGAGGCTGTTCGCCGGGGGCGTCGTCGTCATGGCCATCGCCTGCGGAGCCGGCGTCGCGCAGGCGCAGCCCAACCCCCCGCCTCCCGTGCCGTCGATCATCGACCAGTTGCTGACGAGCACTCCTGTCATGTCGGTGAACCCCACCGACGAGGGCGACGATTCGGCCCGGTGGGGCGGCGTCGGGATGTTCTGTCAGAATCTGGCGGTCAGATGCCGGTGAACGGGTGCACCCGACGCGCACGTTGACGGCAGGCGGCTCCAGTTCGTCGGCTGCCTCACCCTGATCCCGCAGCTGCCGCTGCCTCGCACGGATTGGCCGAAGCGCTGGCCCAGTGGCGTGCCACCCCGCCGCTGGTCTGACATGTGGCGAACGCTGATGCCCCCGGCCTGGAGCGGTCGACGCCACAATCCGGCCCCTTCCACGATATAGCCGGTGGGGGGGCTTGCGGCAAGGCCGGGGTGGTGCCGCAGAATCGCTGGCCGAAGTCAGTTGACACGGGAAGCGGGGACGCGAATTGCGAGTGGTGTTGGCGACGTACGGCTCGCGCGGCGACGTCGAACCGATGGCCGCCCTCGCGGTGCGGCTGCGGGAACTCGGCGCACAGGTGCGCATCTGCGCACCGCCGGACGTGGACTCCACGCGACGGGTGGCCGGCCTCGGCGTCCCGGTGGTGCCGGTTGGCAGGCCGGTCCGCGCCCTGGCGACGGAGCGTTCACGCACCCCCGCGCAGTTGATCGCCAACCAGTTCGACGCGGTCCGCACGGTCGCGGCGGCCGCCGATGGCTGTGACGCACTGGTGGCCACCGGCATGATGCCGTTCGCCGCGGGGGTTCGCTCGGTGGCCGCCCAACGGAGCATCCGCTTCGGGTACGCGGCCTTCCAGCAGCTGATGCTGCCGTCACCGCAGGACCCGCCGCTGGTCTATCCGGGCCGGCCGTTCCCGCCGGAGATGCCCGAAGCGCAGAGCGTCAACGCCGCGTTCGGCGAGATACTGGACCACTTCCGCACCTCGATCGGCCTCTCCCCGGTGGGAGACGTCCGCGACTACGTGCGCAAGGAGGTACTGGGCGGACGGTTGTGGCTGGCGACCGACCCCGTCCTGGACCCCTGGCAACCGGTCCCCGACCTCGACGTCGTGCAGACCGGAGCGTGGATCCTGCCCGACGACCGTCAGCTGCCCGCCGAGTTGGAGGCGTTCCTGGACGCCGGTGATCCCCCGGTGTACGTGGGCTTCGGCAGCGTGCCCGTCGCTCCCGACCGGATCCGGGTGTGCGTCGACGCGATCCGCACCCTCGGGCTCCGCGTCGTCCTCAGCCCGGGCTGGACACCCCTGACGGGGGCAGGCAGCGACGATGACTGCTTCGTCATCGGCGAAGTCAACCAACAGGCGCTGTTCGGCCGGGTCGACGCGGTGATCCATCACGGCGGAGCGGGGACGACGACAACGGCCGCACTGGCAGGTGTGCCGCAGCTGGTGTTGCCCCACGGCGCCGACCAGCCGTACTGGGCGCAGCGCGTCGCCGCGCTGGGTATCGGTGTGGCACATCATGATCCGGTGACCACCGCCTCGGTCGCCGCCGCGCTCGAGTCGGTCGCCGCCCCGGAGACGCGCGAGCGGGCCGCGGCCCTGGCCGCCGCAATCCGCTCCGACGGGGCGGCGCAGGCCGCCAGGCGGCTGCTCGCGCCGCAGCTGGAGCACGAGGATCAACTGCGCTCCGAACAGAGCTACGTCACCGGGCTCTACCGCCGCCTCGACGCCGAGCGCGCCAAGGTGCGGGACCGCTACCGCGCGGCGCTGCGCAGCGACAACGAATCGCTGGTGGAGCGCGACGCCGAGGTGCGTGCGCTGGCGAAGCAGGCCAACCGGCTCGACGTCGCCGACAGCGGGCTGTGCTTCGGCAGGCTGGACAGCGCGGCCGACGAGCGGCTCTACATCGGCCGGATCGGCATCTTCGACGAGCAGAACTCCTACGAGCCGCTGCTGCTGGACTGGCGGGCCCCCGCGGCACGCCCGTTCTACACCGCCACGGCCGCGACACCGGAAAACATGCGCCGACGCCGCCAGTTCTTCACGCGGGGAAGACATGTGGTCGATTTCATCGACGAGACCCTGGGCCGTCCCCGCGGTGACGAGCAGGGTGACGCGGCGCTGCTCGCGGCGGTCAACGCGCCTCGCGGTCACGGCATGCGCGACATCGTGGCGACCATCCAGGCCGAGCAGGACGCCATCATCCGGCTCGACCACCCCGGGGTGCTCGTCATCGAGGGCGGGCCGGGCACCGGCAAGACCGTGGTCGCGCTGCACCGGGTCGCCTACCTGCTCTATACGCAGCGGGAGCGGATCGAACGCCACGGCGTGCTGGTGGTCGGGCCGAGTTCGGCGTTCCTGCGCCACATCGGCCGTGTGCTGCCGTCGCTGGGTGAGTCCGACGTCGTGTTCACCACGACCGGCGGAATGCTCCCCGGTCTGCTGGTCACCGCAGAGGATCAACCGCGGGTGGCCGCGCTGAAGGGTGCGCTGGCGATGCTGGACGTGCTCGCCGCGGCGATCGCCGACTGGCAGCGGCTGCCCGAGGATCCGCTGCCGATCGATCTGTCCGATGTCAGCGTGCGGATCGACGCGGAAACCGCGGAATGGGCCAGGCAGGAGGCCCGCGACAGCGGCAAGCCGCACAACGAGGCACGCGCGGTGTTCCGCGAGATCGTCACCTGGGTCCTCACCGAGCGCGCGATCGCGCGGATCGGCAAGGGCTGGCTGACCCGCGAGGATCGCCATGCATGGGAGGACCTGCGCGCCGATCTGCTGGACGAACTGGCCGACAACGACCAGTTCACCGCGGCGCTGGACGACCTCTGGCCGATCCTCACGCCGGAAACGGTGCTGGGCCGGCTCTACGAGTCCGCCGAGCGGCTGCGCGCTGCGGGTGCCGACCCGGCGCTGCTGCGCGCCGACGGCGACGCGTGGACGGTGTCGGACGTCCCGCTGCTCGACGAGCTGGTCGATCTGCTGGGCCGCGACAGGGCGGCGGACCGCGCGGCTGAGCGGCGGCGCAAGGATGAGGCCGACTACGCGGCGGGAGTGCTGGAACTCATGATCGCCCGCGAGGACCTGATGGACGACGAGGACCGCCTGCTGGCGGGCGACCTGCTGGCTGCCGAGGACCTCGCGGATCGGTTCGTCGAGCGGGACACCCGCGAACTCGCCGAACGTGCTGCCGCCGACCGGGATTGGACCTACCGGCACATCGTGGTGGACGAGGCCCAGGAACTGTCCGAGATGGATTGGCGGGTGCTGATGCGGCGCTGCCCCAGCCGGTCCTTCACCATCGTGGGCGACCTCGCGCAACGCCGGTCGGCGGCAGGGGCGACCTCGTGGGGCTCGGTGCTGGAACCGTACGTCCCCGGCCGCTGGGTCTACCGGTCGCTGTCGATGAACTACCGCACACCCGCGGAGATCATGGCCGTCGCCGCCGCATTGCTCACCGAGTTCGCGCCAGGGGTGCGGCCGCCGGAGTCGGTGCGCGCCTGCGGTGTCCGGCCGTGGGCACGACAAGTCGCCGATGACGAATTATCCTCTGCCATCGCTGAATTCGTCCGCGGCGAAGCGGGCCGGGAGGGCACCAGCGTGGTGATCGGACCGCCCGGTGTGCCCGGGACGGTGCCGGCGGCGGAGACCAAGGGCCTCGAATTCGACGCGGTGCTGGTGGTGGAGCCGGATCACATCCTGGCCGACGGTCCACGCGGTGCGGCCGAGCTGTACGTGGCACTGACCCGGGCCACCCAGCGGCTCGGGGTGTTGCACACGGGTTCCCTGCCGCAGGCGCTGAGCGGACTCAGCTGAGTGTGACCGCGACCGAGCCGCGCATCAGCGCCCTGGCGGTGCGGTACAGCGATGCGCTGGCGACGCGTGGCGCACCGTCGGTCACGGTGACGTCCGCCTCGACCGTGAGCACCCCGGACGGGGTGGCGATCGCGGTCGCGGCTCCGGCGCCGGCGCGGGTCAGGCGGTGCGGGATGGTGCCGGGGATCCGGGTCGCGGCGGCCACGCACAGCGCTCCCGTGCCCGGGATGGCGCCGTGCGGCTGGCCCATCGAGATCATCCGGACCGCCACGTCGAAGGTGTCGCCGTCGATGCGGGCCCCGCTGATCGTCGTGTAGTCCGCGGGCGGCGCGACCATCGCGATCTTCGGTCCCGCCGCTGCGACCGCGCCGGTGTGTGCCGCCAGTCCCATCGCCACCGCACCCGCGCGGCGCAGCTCTTCCAGGCACGCCAGCAGGCTCGCGTCGGCGCCGAGGTCTGCCGGGGACTCGGTACCCGTCAGACCGAGATCGGCGGCGGCGACGAAAACCGTTGCGGCGGAAACGTCGACGCAGGAGACCACCTGACGGCCCGCCGCGATGTCGACGTCCGTCGTCGGGTCGCCGGTGGGCAACACGGCACCGGTCTTCGCCCCGCCGGGCTCGAGGTAGCACAGCCGCATCGGGGCGCCCGTGCCCGCGACGCCGGGGATGGCCAGGTCCCCGGCCACGGCTGCGCGACCGTCGCGCACCTCGAAATCGGCCTGCAGCACGGTCGCGGTGTTGGTGTTGAAGATCCGGACGGTCAGCGGTCCGTCGGGCACGTCGCCGAGCAGACCCTCATCCACCGCGAACGGCCCGACCGCCGAGGAGAGGTTCCCGCAGTTGGCCGAGTAGTCGACCACCGGCTGGTCCACCGCCACCTGGCCGAAGGTGTACTCGACGTCCGCGTCGATGCGGTCCGATCGGCATACCGTCACGACCTTCGACAGCGACGACACACCCCCGCCCATGCCGTCGAGCTGGCGGCCGTACGGGTCGGGGCTACCCAGCACGGATAGGAACACGGCGTCGCGCTGAGCACCCGGGGGCGGCAGCACCTCGTCGCGGAAGAACACCCCGTTGCTGGTGCCGCCCCGCATGAAGACGGCCGGAATCCATTGCTGTGTCACGTCACATCACCTCGATCACACGAGCTACTCCGATATGGCTTGTGTCACATCGACTGTCTGCAATCTCACATGCCAGCGGTTTGATTTACCTCGATTTAACACGGAGCATCGTTGGTGTCCTGCGAACGGGTCTGCCCCGCACCGCGGACATGAACCCCCGAGATCCGGGGGAACGATCAAGGAGTTGAGAAGGATGTCCTTCGCGAAGTTTCGCGCTGACCGCAGGCTTGCCAGAGATCGGCGACGCCTGTATGCGCGGATCAACGCCCTGCCCGATTCGACCGTGCGTGCCGAGCTGCTGGCCATCGTGCAGCGGCATGACGCCGATCACTGAGGCCGTCCTGGCGCTGTGCCGCTGAACCGCTGAACTCACCGGCGTCGCAGCGTCAGCACGGTGATCTCGCTCGGTGCGAACACCCGGAACGGCGGACCCCAGAAACCGGTGCCGCGGCTGGTGTACAGCTGTGTCCGCGGGCCGTGGGCACTCAGCCCCTGCACGACCGGCTGATCAAGCCGCACAAGGTAATTGAACGGCCAGATCTGTCCGCCGTGGGTGTGGCCAGACAGCTGCAGGTCCACGCCCGCGGCGACCGCATCCACGATCTGTTTGGGTTGATGCGCGAGTAGAACCACCGGCAGCGTGGGATCCGCACCGGCGAGGGCGGCTCGGAGATCGGCGGCGTGCCCGTCGAGGCCGGATGCCGCCGCCGTCGCGTCGTCGATCCCCGCGATGACGAGCCGGTCGCCGCCGCGTTCGACCACGATGTGGCGGTTGTGCAGCGCTTCCCAACCGATTTCCTGCATGCGGTCGAGCCAGCCCTGGGCCTCGCTGAAGTATTCGTGGTTGCCGGTGACGTACGCGCGGGCCAGCGTGGCGTGCACCGCGGCGAGCGGTTCGGCCTGCGCCCCACGCACATCGACGGTCCCGTCGGCGATATCGCCTACATGACATACGATTTCGGCGCCGATGCCGTTGAGCCGGCCGGCCACCGCCGCCGACCACTTGGCGCGGTTGATCGGCCCGTAGTGCGTGTCGGTGATCATCGCCACCCGCAACCCGTCCAATCCGGCGCCCAGCCTGGGCATGACGACATCGATATGTCGGGTGCGGGGAACCCGCATCGCCTCGGCGAAACCCCACATCAGCAGCGCGACCACCACCCCCACGACCGCCACGGCCACGATGCGCGCCGCCGCGGGATCTCCGACGCCGAACGCGGCCAGCGCCAACCGCAGGGCCAGCGACAGCACCGACCAGACGAACAACACCCACGCGACGCCCAGTAGCGCATCGCCTGCAACGGCCGCCCGATCTCGGTGCGGGTGTCCATGCCCGTACCTCATCAGGATCGGTAGGGCGGCGAGGGCGGCCGCGAATACGGCGGTCCCCGCGACCGACACCCCGACCGGCCACGGGGCGCCTGCCCACAGCAGCGTCCAGCAGGGCACCCCGAACAGCAGCGCCAGGACCGCGCCGACGATCGCCCGGCGCCGCCACGCCCGTCGCGGCCGTCGACTGCGGGCGGGTTCGGTGCGAACCGTCTTGGAATCTGCCATCGCTTCGGTCTCTGCTCCCGTCGGTGCCGTCCTGGTCACCGCCGAGGCTACCGGCGCCCCGAGTGTCGCCGGGCCGGCCGAGGACACGCGCCCGCGGTGACGGGAGTAGACGTATCCGGCAGACACCCATGCGTCCACGTCGGCCACGGATCCCGGCCTCACCGGTGAAATCTGGAAATGTTGCGTGCGGAGCGACGTCGGTTTGAGAGTATCCAGACGACAAGGCGATTGGGCCGGCCCAATTCGGCGTTGCGGATGGCCGACAGATGGGGGAAGTTTCATGGGGAAGATGCTCGTCAAGCTGGCCACCGCGGTGACATGTCTCGGCCTGGCCGCGTCCCCCGGTATCGCTGCCGCACAACCGCTTCCGGGCGTGCCTGACATCCCCGAGATCGACGAGACGGCCGCGCTCAACTACGCGCTCGATCACCAACGCGAGATCTGCGCGATCCTCGACTACCGGTTCGCCCAGGCCCACCCTGCCGTTGATCCGATCGAGTCGATGATCACCGAGGTCGCCCAGCGCGGTGGGTTCAACTACGAGACCGCCGGCTTCGTCATCGGCGCGGCGATGGCGTCGTCCTGCCCGCAACACATCGGGCCGTTCGAAGAAGCTCTCGGCGTCGAGATCGCGCCCCCGTCAGATCCGGGCGAACCCGGCGACGCAGCGCCCGCCGCGCCGGAAAACGTCGATACACCGCCTCTGCCGCCCCTTCCGGCCGAGGCCGGCGATGCGGCACCCCCCGGTCCGGAAAGCAGCGCGCCAGCAGGATCGTTCGCGTCATAGGCCGCGCCAAGACGCTCTCGCAAACTCAAGTACCGGAGTACTCATCCCCGCCGACGTGATCGGCGTGATACTGCCCGGATGGGTCCAGTCCAACGGCGCGGTGCCGCGGCTGTGGTGGCGTCGGGATGGATGATCTCGACGATCCTCACCGGGGGCGTGGCCCAGGCCCAGCCTGAACCGACGACGCCGTCCGTTACCACTGAAACGTCGGTGAGCCCCGCCGAGTCGCCGACGCAAGACCGTGTGCTCGGCGTGATGGGCCCCCTGACGCTCATACCCGACCGGGGTGAGCCCGGCGAGCCGTTCACGGCGACGGTCACCGCCGCGTACCCGGGCGTCTCGCTCGGGCGGTGCGGGACGATCACCTTCCTCTGGGACGACGACGTGCTCCCCGGGGAGGTCACCGAAGGAGACGCCGAGGTCTTGCTGAGCACGGCGGTGCCCGCGGCAGCCACGCCCCGCGAGCATCGGGTGAGCGCAACATGCGGGCGGGCCGGTCAGGTCAGCGCTCCGTTCACGGTCCCGGAGCCGGTGACCCCCACGAGCGCTCCCGAGCGGGATGCCCCTGGAACGCCGGTGACCACCACCGAACCCACGACGGTGACCACCACCGAGCCCACGACGGTGGCAGCCGAGCCGGCCAGTGATCGGGCCGGCCCTCCCCCGGCGACGACGACACCGCCTTCGATGGTGATCGCCGGCTGGGTGGCGCTTGCCCTGGCGGCCGGCGCGCTCGTGTTGGCCGGCCTGGGGTTCTCGCGATTACGCAAGCGGGGCCGGCCGCATCCGGATACGCGCGTCCGCGCCGTCCGACGGCCCGGCCCACCGCCGGTCCTGGCCGTGCGTGAGACGCCTGCACCCGGCGAGGCCACCCACGCAATCCGGGCGGAGGCCCATGCCGACACAGGCACCGTCACCATCAGGGAGGTGGACCGTTGACGCCGTCAGCCCTTGGCGCGACCTCGACCGCGCGGGATCTCCTGTTCGGTGCGGTACCCGGCGAACCGACTGCGCTGGCTGAATCGCTGCGCGAGCGTGGGGTGATCACATCCCCCGTCCCCGGCCTGACCTCCATCGTCCAGCGCGAGGTGGCCCGGGCAACGGACGGCCTGCTGTCGATGAATCTCACCGACGTGGTCGCCGCCGGATGGGCCAAACACCACGCGTTGCGACAGGCCGCGCTGCGCACCCGGCACGCCCCGTCGACTCGGGAAATCGTGGTGCTGGCGACACACAGCGTCGAATCCGCCCACCATCCCACCGTCGAAGTGTTCGTGGACGGCACGTCCTTTGCGGTCCTCGAGGTCGAACTGAGCCTCGCCGTGCGCATCGCCGGGGCACGCGCTGTGGTGGAACGGGCGCGACTGACCGCGATCGAATCCGGAACGTGCACGGTCAGCGGACAGCTTGCCGTGCGCCGGATCGTCGTCGCCAAGCGGACATGCCCGTTCGACCTGCCCGGCGCGATCCGGCTGCGCAACGGCGTGCCCCTGCTCGAGGTCAGTCCGCCTGGTCGGCCCGCTCCATCACATCGCGGTACTCGTCGAGGTTGATCTCCTCGGCCGTCACGGTCTTGGTGCCGTTGTAGACCTCACGGTCGATCTCGCCGTCGGCGTTGGCGACCAACATCGCCACGAAAGTGTCACCGTTGACGTTCAGGAAGGTGCGGAAGATGCCTGCGAACCAGTCGACGGCGATGAGCAAACCCACCGCCTCGAATGGTAGATCCAGCGAGGTGGCCAGGAACATCGCGACGACCGGGAACCCGCCGGGAACCGTGATGGTGCCCATGTTGAGCAGGATCGCCAGCGCCATGCCGAGCGCGATCTGGCCGACGCTCAAACTGATGTCACCGGACTGCGCCAGAAACATCACCACGATCATGTAGTTGAGCACGGCGCCATACGAACCCATGGTCAACCCGACCGAGAGCGTGAAGTTCGCGACCTTCTGGCTCACGCCCACCTTCTCGACGGTGTTCTTCAGCACGGTCGGAAACGTGACGGCAGAACTGGTGGTGGTGATCGCGATCGCGGTCTGCTCGGCGAGCTTGCCGGGCAGCTTCCCCGGGTTGAGGCGGGTGCGTGCCGTGACGACCGCGACAAAGACGGCGAACAGGATGACGACGCCGAGCAGCGTCGTGCCCAGGTACTTCAGCGCGGAGGTGACGACCGAGAAGCCGATATCGCCCGCCAGCGCGGCCAGCAGGCAGAACACACCGATCGGGGCGATGTACATGATCATCCGGATCATGGTCAGCACGATCTGCTGGATCTGATCGACGAACCCGAGCACCCTGGTGTCGCCCGTCTTATTGATCTGACTGCGCAGCGCGACCCCGAACAGCAGCGAGAAGATGATGATCGGAACCATCGTTGCGGTCGACATCGCATTGAAGATGTTGGTGGACACGAAGTTCAGCAGCGTCTCCTGCCAGCCCAACGCCTCCGATGCCGAATCCGCCAGTTCAGCGTCGGGCGCCTGGGCGAAGGTGATGCCCGCACCCGGCTGGATCAGCATGCTCAGCACCCACGCCAAAACGGCCGCGACGAACGAGAAGCCGAGCATCCACTTGAAGGTCCGGAAGGCGATCCGGCCGGTCCCCGTCCCGGACATCGACGCGGTCGCGACGATCACCGACGCCATCACCAGCGGCACGATCGACATCTGGATCAGCCGGATGAACATGTCGCCCAAGAACTTCAGGTTCGCCGCCCACTCGCCGACCAGCAGGCCGAACACCAGTCCGCCAACGGCGGCGAGACCGATCTGGAGCGCGGGGTGGGAAAGTGCCTTCATACGGTCCGCCTTCACATCGTCTGGGTGCGCGGGTGCCGCGAACCTATGCCACCGCGGCTACATCGCTGTGGCATGACTATTGCGGCGGCGTTACCAACGATGCCCACGGCGCGAACACGGCGATGGGCCGAGACCGCACCAAGAGGCTCACATGGTGAGGACCATTCGGTAGCGCGCGCGACCCTGCTCCATCGCCGAATACGCCTCCGCGGCCCTGGCCAGTGGCAGCTCCTCGATACGCGCACGCACCCCTGACTGCACGGCGAAGGCCATGGTCTCCTCGATGTCGCGGGCGGTGCCCGACGGGTGACCGGTGACCGACAGTCCCGGGATGATCAGCTGCAGCGGGCTGATCGGCAGCGGATCGGCGGTGACTCCGATCGCGATGAGCTGACCCCGCGGCAGCAACCCGCTCATGGTGTCCCCCATCGCTTTCGAGCTTGCGGCGGTCCCGAGCACCACCGTCACCCCGCCCAGCGCCTGCAACTCCTCGCCGGCGTCACCGACGGTGGAATCGACGTAATGGTGCGCGCCGAGCGCGATTGCGTCGTCGGCCTTTTCCGCCCCGCGCGCGACGGCGATGGTCTCGAACCCCATCGCCCTGGCGAACTGCACGCCGAGGTGTCCGAGGCCGCCCACGCCCAGCACGGCGACCCGATCGCCGGGCTGGGCTTTCGATTCACGCAGCGCATGGAACGTGGTGACGCCCGCGCAGCCCATCGGCGCGGCCTCCGCCAGGGACAGCTCATCGGGGATCCGCGCCAGCGCGTTGGCGGGCACGGTGACCGACTCGGCGTATCCGCCCGGGTACTGCCAACTCGGCACCTGCATGTTGACGCAGTGGATGAAATCGCCTTGGTGGCAAGGCACACAGTTATTGCAGTGTCCGCCGAACCAGCCGACGGCCACCCGGTCACCGACCGCGAAATCGTCGACACCCTCCCCCAATTCGGCGATGGTGCCCGCGATCTCGTGGCCCGGAGTCAGGGGCCAGCTCATCGCGGGGAACCCACCGTTGACGAAGCCCTGATCGGTGCCACAGACGCCGCACGCCCCCACGGCGATGCGTACGTGCGCTCTGCGCGGTGGTGACGTCTCCACGTCGACGACCTCTAAGGGTGCTCCGGCAGATGCGACGTGAACGGCTTGATGTCGTGCCATCTGGTTCCTCACTTCTCGTGATCGCCCGGGATGTCCATAGGCGGCGGTTCCCGCTTCCCATCTTTACCCACACGAGCGTCCGTATCGTGTGGGATTCGGCGGGCGCTGCGCCCGGTTCTACGAGGACGGCGAGCCGTCAAGTTGCCGTCGGAGAGAGGCTGCCCAGTGGCCTAGCCCACACTTGTTAGCTTTTCTTATCAATTTCACGGCCAACGCTGACGGTCGTGCTCAGGTTGACCGCGCACGCTGTAGTTACAAACTGACATGCGATGTCACGACGTCAGCGGAAGGGCGTTCATCATGGCGACGAAGGCAACCGGCGCAACGGTCGTTTCCCTCGAATCGCACCCTACCTGGCGCGCGGCTCAGCGCCGTTCCGCGGAACTCGAAGCCGCCATGCGCAGGCATCCGTCCTTCCAGGCCGCACCGGACACCACGCCCGACGACCACCACTACGCCGACCACCATGCCGACCACCATGCCGACCACCATGCCGTCGTGCGCCAACTCCGCGCACTCTGAAGCCCAGCGCAGGTAGTCACACCGAACTTCCGCGTGAGGGCTGTGACCATCTGACGACGACGCCGAAGTCGTCGCGAAGGGTGGCGGCGCAGCCCAACTAGGCTGGTGACGGTCTATTCGAGGGCCGGCCGACGCGTGAGGGACGTGCATGTTCATCGTTGTTCTCTGCTCGGTTCTCGTCCTGATGCACCTGTACATCTGGAAACGTCTGGTCAAGGACACAACCCGGCCGGGACGAACCCGCCTGATCCTGTCGGCGGTGGTACTCACCATGGCGGCGGTCCTGGCCGTCACATTGTTCCTGCCGCGGATGACCTCCACGCGCCCGGCGGCATGGCTCTCCTGGCCCGGCTACCTCTGGTTCGGCATGGTCGTGTACCTGTTCCTCGGACTGTTGGTGCTGGAGCCGATCCGTGCGGCGCTTCGGACGTGGGCGACACGCGGAGCAGGGGTCAAAGCGGCGACAGCGGCCGACGAGCGCCAAACGGAATCCCCGGCGGTGGACCGCCGGCTCTTCCTCGCGCGGGCCGGCGCGGTGACCGCCGGCGTCGCCGCGGCCGGGCTTGTCGGCGTCGGCGCGACGACCGCACTCGGCCCGCCGGATCTGTTGCGGGTGCCGGTGCGGCTGCGGCGCCTCGATCCAGCGTTCGACGGGTTCCGCATCGCCGTGGTGTCGGATGTCCACGTCGGCCCGCTGTCCGGCCGGGCGCACACCGAGCGGATCGTACGGATGATCAACGAGACCGAACCCGACCTGGTCGCCGTCGTCGGCGACCTCGTGGACGGGACGGTCGAGGAGTTCGGATCCGCAGCGGAACCGTTGCGACATCTGGAATCTCGCGAAGGAACGTTCTTCGTCACCGGCAATCACGAGTACTACGTCGAGGACACCGCCGACTGGCTGCGGGAGCTGGAGCGGCTCGGCCTGCACCGTCTGCGCAACGAGAACACGGTCATCCGCCGCGGCACCGGGGCGTTCGACCTCGCCGGTGTCAATGACATCGCCGGTGAAACTCGTTCCGACGCAACGGACTTCGACCGTGCCCTGATGGGTGCCGATCCCGCGAGGCCGACGATTCTGCTCGCCCACCAACCGATCCTGGTCGAGGAGGCGGCCGCCCGCGGCGTGGACCTCCAACTGTCCGGGCACACCCACGGCGGCCAGATGTGGCCGTTCCACTATGCGGTACGGCTCGCGCAGCCAGCCCTGGCCGGATTGTCGACCGTGCAGGGCACGCAGCTCTACGTCACGCGGGGCGCGGGCTTCTGGGGTCCCCCGGTGCGTATCGGCGCGCGCCCGGATGTCACCGTGTTATCGCTGCAGAGCGGCTGACCGACATGAGCATGGACGTGCACCGCCCGGGTCCTCCGGGACCGGTGCGCGGCGACTCAATTAACCTGTGCTGATGGGCGATCGCTGCGAGGTCGACGAGCTACGCACCCTGTTCCTGTTCGAGCACCTGACGGATGCCCAGCTCCAATTGCTGTGCGAGCAGGGCCGCATCGAGACGTTCCCGCCCGGCCTGTTGATCAGGGAGGGTGATCCCGCGACGTGTTTCTACGTCATGATCGAGGGTGAGCTGGTGATGTCGGGCCGCCTGGGCAGCGTCGATATCCAAACCAACCGCACATCCCAGCGCGGGGCGTACTGCGGCGCGTGGTCGTCCTACATCCCCGACGCGGTCCAGGTCTACGAGGTATCGATACGGTTGGTCCGCGAGTCGCGGTTCTACGTGCTCGACGCCGACCGGTTCGCCGACTTCATGCGCTCGCAGTTCCCCATGGCCGTGCACCTCCTGGTGGGCCACACCCTGGGGACCCTGCGTCAGCAGCAGATCCTCGGTCAGCGCGCCAGGCTGCTGGCGCTGGGCACCATCACCGCGGGCCTGACCCACCATCTGAACAACCCGGCAGCGGCCATCGCCCGCGCCGCCGACGACCTCCGCGGGGGCTTCGGAAGGGTTCGGCGCAAACTGGCGATGATCGCCGAGGGCAAGTTCACCCACGATGCACTCCATGCGCTGGTCGACGTTCAAAAAGAGGCGGCCGACCGGGTCGGAGCCTCGAAGAACCGGGACACCAGCGCGTTGGAAACCGCCGACCGCGAGGAGCGGATCGGCGACTGGCTCGACGAACACGGCATCGCCGGATGGGACTACGCGCCGACGTTCGTGGAGGCCGGCTTGGACGTCGACTGGTTGCAGCGGGTGTCGTCAACGGTCGAGTCGGACCACCCGGACGAGACGGACGAGACGGGCGAGAGCCGCACCGGTGCCCTGCAACGCGCCGTGGAATGGTTGAAGGAGTCCGTCGACACCGAACTGCGCGTGCGCGAGATCATCGAGGCCAGCAAGCGCATCTCGGCCCTGCTCGCGGGGGCCAAACAGTACTCACAGATGGACCGCGGCACGTATCAACGGGTGGATGTCCATGAACTGCTGCGAAGTACGCTGATGATGTTCGACGGCCGGATCGGCGCGGACAGCGACATCGGACTCATCACCGAATGGGACCGCAACCTGCCCGAAATCAACTGCTACGCAGGCGATCTCAACCAGGTCTGGACCAACATCATCGACAACGCGATCGAGGCGATGGACGGCAGTGGCACACTGACGGTGCGGACCGCGCGCGACGGCGAAACCATGATCCGGGTCGAGATCTGCGACGACGGCCCCGGCATCCCCGACGACCTCATCGACCGCGTCTTCACCCCGTTCTTCACCACCAAACCCGTCGGCGAGGGCAGCGGACTGGGTCTGGACCTGGCGTGGCGGATCGTCGAGAAGCACGGCGGGAACCTGACAGTGCAATCCGAGCCCGGTGACACGCGATTCGTCGTGCGGCTGCCGCTGCAGGCGCCCACCCACGAACCCGCCGCGCCGGCATGTCAGGTCTGATCGCCCGTCCCGGAACGCTGCAACGGGTGTGAACGTCGACGACATCGCCGGCAGCCTGACCGCAGCCGACGCGACCACCGTGTTGATCGACGGCCGCTCGGGGTCGGGCAAATCCATGCTCGCCGGCCAATTGCATCGCCGCTGGGCGGCCAGCACGATAGTGCGCCTCGACGACATCTACCCTGGCTGGGACGGGTTGGCGTGGGCATCCGAGCACATTCGCACCGATCTGCTGGAACCTCGCCGGCGCGGTCGGCCGGGCCGGTGGCGTCGCTGGAACTGGTCCACCGGCACCGCCGATGGTTGGTCCACCGTCGACGCGGGCCAGCGGGTGATCGTGGAAGGTGTCGGTGCGTTGTCCCGCGCCCACCGCGCTCTCGCGGACCTGGGCATTTGGGTCGACACTCCCGACGCCGTCCGCAAGCGGCGGGCACTGGAGCGCGACGGCGACACCTACCGCCCGCACTGGGACCGGTGGGCCGCGCAGGAGGACGTCTTCATCGCTCGCGAGGCCCCCCGTGCGGCCGCCGACTACGTCGCGGCCGAAGCTGTGGACGGGTTGAGCTGGACATTCACCAAGGCTGACCCGGCTCCGGCCTAGCGGAGTCGCACCGCCTGCGCTAGCTTGAAATACGGAGAACACGGGAGCGCACACCGAGTGCGCTGAGAGGGCGGCTGAACGGCTGTCGACCGTACGAACCTGACCGGGTAATGCCGGCGTAGGGAGACGCACGTGAACACTATTTGTCACGTACCACCGATCTGAGCGGTCCGGGCCGGGCCCGGCCCGAATACCCGTACATGTCACCAGTATTCGATTCCGCCCGATCCGTCGGCGGTTCTGCATCTTTAGGCACGCAAGCACAGGAATCCTCATGAGCCAGCCATACCCTGAAAATTTCGACACCCGGCCCGCCCTGCGCTGGCGGGTCGTGGACATCGTCGTCGCCAGCGTGCTCGCGGTGGCAGCAGGTCTCGTCTTCGTCTTCTGGAACGTCGCGTCCAATCCGATCTCGGAGCCGTTGAGTGCGGCGCTTCCCGGTCTGCAGGCGCTGGCGGGCGGTGGTTGGCTCTTCGCCGGCGTCCTCACGGCGCTGGTCATCCGGAAGCCGGGCGCAGCGCTGTACGGAGAGTTGGTGGCCGCGACGGTGTCGGCCCTCGTCGGCAACCAGTGGGGTGTGCTGACCATCGAATCGGGTCTGGTCCAGGGCCTCGGGGCCGAGTTGGTCTTCGCCGCCTTCCTGTACCGCCGCTGGAATCTGCCCGTCGCGGTTCTTGCCGGGGCGGTTGCCGGCCTGGCGCTGGCCATCAACGACCTGATCCTCTGGTACCCGGGCTCGGCGACCGCGTTCGCCACCATCTACACCGCTTCGGCCATCGTCTCCGGCGCGCTGATCGCCGGGGTGCTGTCGTGGTTCGTGGTGCGGGGTCTGGCCAAGACCGGCGCGCTCAGCCGATTCGATTCCGGCAGGGTGATTTCGAGTCCCGTACCCCGATGACCCTGGGTTCGGCTGTCCAGCTCGGCGGTGCCGAGGTGACGGCTCGCGGCTGGGGCTGGCGGCACGCCGGGCAGCACCGGTGGGCGGTGAGCAACCTCGAGTTGAGCATCGAAGCCGGTCAGCGGGTGCTGCTGCTCGGACCGTCGGGGTCGGGCAAGTCCACGCTGCTGCACGGGCTCGCCGGGCTGCTCGGCGGCTCCGAGGAAGGGCAGGAGTCGGGGCGCGTCCTGGTCGACGGCGCCCGCCCGGCCGACCGGCGCGCCCGTATCGGGATGGTGCTGCAGGACCCGGACTCGCAGGTCATCCTCTCGCGAGTCGGTGACGACGTGGCCTTCGGGATGGAGAACTTCGCCGTTCCCCGGCCCGCGATCTGGCCGCGAGTTCACCAGGCGCTGCGGTCGGTCGGGCTGAATCTTCCTGTGCTGCAGGATACTTCGGTGCTCTCGGGCGGTCAGAAACAGCGCCTCGCCCTGGCCGGAGTGCTGGCCATGAACCCCGGCCTCATCCTGTTGGACGAACCCACCGCCAACCTAGATCCGGCGGGGGTCATCGAGGTTCGCGACGCGGTCACGACGGCGGCCGACCTGACCGGCGCCACGGTCGTGGTCGTCGAACACCGCACCAAAACCTGGCTGCCCGTCATCGATCGGGTCATCGTCCTTGGCGCCGACGGCGGCATCGTCGCCGACGGGCCGCCCGAACAGACCATCCAGCGTGAGCGCGACCATCTGGTGCGCTCCGGCATCTGGGTGCCCGACGCCCCCGTTCCCCACGTCCGGCGAAACCCACCAGCGATCGCGGAGCCGCTGCTGGTCGCCCACGACCTGGCGCTGGGATACCGCTCGGGTCCGGAACTGCGAAGCGGCCTCGACTTCGGGATCTCCCGGGGTCGCGTCACGGCGGTGACCGGGCCCAACGGCGCGGGAAAGTCGACGCTGGCGCTGACTCTGGGCGGACTCTTGCCGCCCCGCGGCGGCATCCTTCAGGCTCACCCGGATTTCGCGCCGTCCCCGAAGAACCGCGAACCGGTTCGGTGGCGGTCCAAGGACCTTCTGACCCGCATCGCCAGCGTCTTCCAGGACCCTGAACACCAGTTCCTCACCGGCACCGTCCGCGACGAGCTCTCCCTCGGACCGAAGGCGCTCAAGCTCAGTGCCGACGCAATCCGGGCCCGCGCCGACGCGCTGCTCGAGCGGCTGCGCCTCGCGCACCTCGCCGAGCGCAATCCCTACACACTCTCCGGCGGTGAGAAGCGACGGCTGTCGGTCGCCACCGTCCTGATGACGCGGCCGGGTCTCGTCGTTCTCGATGAGCCGACGTTCGGGCAGGATCGCCGCACCTGGGAGGAGCTCATCGCGCTGCTGGCCGAAATCGCGGGCGAGGGAACGGGCGTCGTCGCGGTCACCCACGACACGGACTTCGTCGAGGTGCTTGCCGACGACCGCATCGAACTTGCCCTGCTCGACGCGGCAGGGTCATGACGTCGGTCGCCGTCGCCGCGGCCCCCGCCCGCCCGGGGGTGAATCCCGTCGCGAAACTGCTCGCCGCGGGAATCATCGCCTTCGCGCTGGTGCTCAGCGTCGACTGGGTGTCCGCGCTGACTGCGCTGGTGCTGGAGCTGCCCCTTCTGCTCGCGCTCCGGGTGCCTTGGCGGCCGTTCCTGGTGCGCGGCGGGCTGATCACGTTAGCGGCCGCCCTGACCGCACTCACCAATCTCCTCTACGGAGAGCCAGCCGGCACCATCCACTGGCACTTCCTGCTGATCAACATCAGCGACGGATCCATCGAGCTCGCGCTGGCAATGTTCCTGCGGGTCATGGCCATTGCGCTGCCATCGGTGTTCCTGTTCCTCGACGTGCAGCCGATCGAGCTTGCCGACGGGCTCGGCCAGATCCTCAGACTTCCCGCGCGGTTCGTCGTCGGGGCGCTGGCCGGAATGCGCCTCGTCGGCCTGCTGCACCAGGACTGGCAGTACCTGGGCTACGCCCGGAGGGCGCGGGGTGTGACCGACCATGCCCGGTTGCGCCGATTCCTGGGCCAGGCCTTCGCCCTGCTCGTCTTCGCGGTGCGCCGCGGATCGAAGCTGGCGACCGCCATGGAGGCGCGCGGATTCGGGGCGTACCCGACCCGAACCTGGGCGCGGCCGTCGTCGTTCGGCGCGCGGGAACTCGGCCTGATCGCCGCCGGTGTGGGCATCGCCGCGGCGTCCATCGCGGTCGCGGTGGCCAGCGGTACCTGGGTCTTCATCGGGAGCCGATGAGCGTCTGCGGTTATGTGCCGCGTCACGAGAACGACGTCTGCTTGAGCACACGGACATGGGTGAGCGCGGTATCCGCGGCGCCGCGGACATGACCGAATGGGGACATGGCCGTGCTGCACAAGAAGGTCAGGACATCCGCGGTGAACACTTCCCCGGGCAGCACATTCGGGATTCCCGGAGGGTAGGCCGCAAGCGAGTCCGCCGAGATCCGGCCGACCGCCTGGTCTGTCGGGATCAGTTCGGCCGGCGCGAAGTACGCCTGCCGCAGGGTCATCGCGATCGGACCCGCGTCGGGCAGGCCGACCAGCGGTGCGTTCTCCGCGTGCTCGTCGGGCAATTCCCGCAGCGCATCCAGGACGCGCGGTATGTCGGGTGCGGCACCCGCGCCGATCACCGCGACCACCGCGGAGTCGGTGGCCATCTCGGTGTGGACCCGATGATCGTGGAACAGCAACTGGCGGGCAGTGTGGCCGCTGAGTCCGCCGACTCGGGTATCGATCGCGATCCGCAGCGGGTCGATCCCGACGACCGCGGGCGACTGCAGGAACCGGTCCGACAGGTCGGCGAAGCGCCCGTCGTCGGCGAGGCCGGCGCGCAACCGGGCGGCCGCATCGAGCGACCGCTGAATCCGTTCCCGGCCGTGCACGGCCAGCGAGTGCCGGGCGACGTCGAGCGACATCATCAGCAGCGAGCTCGCGCTGGTGGACTGCATCGAGCGGAAGGCCCGATTGACCAGCGGCTCCAGCTCATCGGCGCGGGGCCCATTGCCGAGATGCAGCATCGCGGACTGGGTGAGGCTGCCACCGAGCTTGTGGGTGCTCGAGATGACCAGGTCGGCACCCTGACGCAGGGCGTTCTCGGGCACGTCGGGGTGGAACCCGAAGTGGGCGGCCCACGCCTGGTCGACGATCAACAGCACACCGCGGGCGTGGGCGACCTGTGCGAGCCCCGGCACGTCGGAGACCGCGCCGAAGTAGCTGGGAGTCACCACGTACGCGGCGACGGCCTCGGGCTGGGCGTCCAGCGCATCGGCGAGGGCCGCAGGCCGCACCCCGTGTGCGGCGCCGATATCGGCGTCGACATCGGGCTGGACGTAGTGCCCGATGAGACCGCCGAGAACCATCCCGTCCATCACGCTGGAGTGCATACTCCGTTGCACCACAACGTGTTCGCCGAGATGACGCAGGGCGAGGCAGGCGACGAGGTTGGCTTTGGATGCGCCGTTGGTCACCAGCCAGGTGCGCCGCGCCCCCCACGCCTCGGCGGCCAGCCGTGCCGACTGCTGCAGGGCCGTTGGCGCGGTCCCCTGGTCGACGCCGTCCACCAGCGGCGGCAGGTCGAGTTTGAGCACCCGGTCACCGAAAAGCTCGGCGAGTTCCGGCTGCGCCAGCGCTGAGCCGCTGTGGCCGGGGACGTCCAAGCGCACGTAGTCGGTGTCGGCGTAGCGGCGGATCGCGTCCACGTAGGGTGTCTGCGACTGGGACAGGGCGGCGGCATCAGGTTCGCTCGTCGCGGGGTATTCGGCCATGCTGTTCCTTTCGGCGCGAGTCGGTCTCGACATGGACGTGCGTGGCGGCTAGCTGAAGGTGGCGCCCGGTGGCGCAGGTCCACCCCGTCGTCGCGGGCCCGGGTCAGGGCGTCAAGCGGGGCCGCGCGGAGTTCGGCGCTCACCGGCCGTCCAAGCCGTACACACGAATCGCGTTGTCGCGACCGATCATTCGTAACACGCGAACGGCGTCATCGATGGCCCAATCGCCGGAGTCGACCCAACGGGCAATCACGGCCGCCGTGCCCCTGCGCCACAGTTCGGCGCCCAGGTAGTGCAGCTCGGCGGGGCCCCACCCGTCGGAGGAGAACAGGATCTTGCCGAACGGTGCCAGCTCCAGCGACTCGGCGATGACCGCCTGCGATCGGGCCCCGGTGTAGTTGATGGCCAGCCCCACGTCGAAGTAGACGTGCGGAAACACCTGCGCGAGGTAGCCGCCCTGGCGGTGGTAGGGGTAGCAGTGCAGGAGCAGGATGTCCACCCCGCAGGACTCCACCAGCCGCAGCCAGGGCATCAGCAGCAGCGGATCGCATCGGTGGAGGTCCAAGTCGGGGTCTCCGTACCCGGTGTGCAGCTGCAGCGGCAAGCCGCGGTCGATCCCGCACCACAGCCCGAACCGCAGCAGAACCGGATCGTCGACCCGCACCCGCCCGGTGCGTTCGAACTGCTCGATCGCCGCGGCGGCGGCCGCGACGATGTCCCGGTCGGACGGCCGTGCCGGGTCGAAGTCGAAGCCGTGGCGGTAGGCGACGACGCTCTTCAGGCCGACGGCACCGGTGCTGGCTTCCGCAAGGACCCGCGGGAACTCGGTCGGGACGGACACCGGGTCGGCGCCGCCCGACAGCAGCGCTTCCAGGACGGTCTCGATCCGCACGACCTCCCGCGCGGCGCTGCCGCTGCACTCGGCCATGCCCGAGACGTCGAGGATGTCGGCGCCGCGGTAGCCGGTCTCCACCAGGTAGGTGTCCACCCCGCTGGCGCGCAGCAGGCGGCGGTTGACCTCGGCCGCGCCGAGTTCGAGCCGACGGGCCAGATAGGAGTCGGGATCGGCGTGCGAGGGCAGGTCCAGCAGCGGTGCGCACCACCGGCGCACCGCGAAGCCGACCTGTGAGTCGAACTGTGTCAGACCTGCGGGCCGCGCACGATCGGACTCCGTCAGCATCGTCTCAAGCTCGGCGCGTGAGAGGTCGTGCGCGGTGACTCCGTGGACATGATGGTCAACCAGCTGAAGCGAGGCGATCGCGTCGGCGAGTCCGGGCATTTTCCTCAGTGCTCCTCAGCGTCCTCCGCGCTCCGGCATGCTCATCGTCGCGAAACGTCGCCTCGGCGGCTGACCGGTGTTGGGGAGGCGATTGCGGCCGTCTCGGTGATGATAACGACCACCGGGTGCTCGACCGCGAGTGTCGACAGCCTTCGGTTTAGCGTGGACACAAGGTTCTCGGCAGCATTCGGAACCGGAGTCCGCTCACCCGCGCTACGGTCACGGCGCCGGGAACTGTGCAGGCGGTTGCCGACCGAGGGCACAGGTCAGCTCTGCGCCGCCTTCGCCTTGGTCGCGGCCGCCGCCAGTTCGTCCAGCAGCTTGAACGAGCGGAAGGTCATCTTGAGTCCGGCACGTCTTCCAGTTTCGTCACGGACGCTCAACACCATTGTGACTCAATGTCATTGTGTAGTTCTCAAAGGACGAGCACGGCACGCTGATTCGCGTGCTGTGCCGCTCTGCACACCGGCTGAGCGGGGTGCGTTGCTTTTCAATCATGGTGCATCGCAAAGCCCGCGATGTCGAATGATTGTTTCACCGAAAACTGTTGGTGGAGAAGACGTTTGGATACACCAAACTATGGGAACGTCAGGCGACGTTCCCAGCAGGACATACACCAAAGGTGAGAAAGCTACGAGATTGCTGTTCCGGCCCACACTTCCGGTGGCGGTGCACGGCCACTGCGGCCGCCGAAGCCTGGCGACGGAAGGATCGGAAGCGACTGGGCCGGCTGACGACGCCCCGGCGCCCGGAGGGAGTCGCCCGAAGTAGGCCCACGAGGTCCGCGCGCGTCAACCCCGCCGAGGATGCCCTGTGCATCCCGGCGGGGGAAAGAAGGCCGCGGCGGATCATTGTCACGCGATCAACGCGTAGCAGCGGGGTCCGTCATCGCCCTGCGATTTTTGGCGGCGCACCGCTCTCCGGGAAGAACCCGGGCCAACCCGCCAATGCGAGTTCGGCTACGGCATGCAGATCGGCGCGGCTGGCTCCACTGCGGGCCTGGACGGCAAGCCCTTGACACACCGCGGCGATCCAGCGGGCGAGCAACAGCGTGTCGACACCGGACAACTCGCCACCGGCTACCGCCGCATCGAAACGCTCGGCGAGTTGATGCACGATGGCGTCGCGCAGCTCGGCCAGGCCCGGGGCGTCTCCGACGAGCAGACACCCGCGCTGATCGCCGCTCACCGTGTCGGCCGCACCGTGCACCATCGCTGCGGCGACGCCTTGGGCCGTCGGCCGCGCCAGCGCATCGGTCAGGTAGCCACCCGGTCCGGCGAGATAGTGCTGTTTGGCTCTTTCGAACAGCGACTCCTTCGAGCCGAACTCGGCATAGATGCCGCGACGATTCACCCCGGTAGCCGCCGACACATCGGAGATCGACACTCCATCGAAGCCGTGCTCCCAGAACAGCTTCATCGCTGCCTGCTCCACCTGATCGGGGTCGAACTCCCGCGGCCGCCCGACCGCCATTGCGCACCGCCCTTCGCCTGATCCGGCCAGACCGGGAATTTATTCAGCCGTATCGACCTTGACCTCACCATACTAAGGAACAATCCGGTTCGTAATCACTCTGGGAGGTCCATGGACATGAGCACGGCAACGCTGGCGGGACGGCGAGCACTGGTCACCGGCGGTTCGCGCGGGATCGGTGCACAGATCGTGCGGCGACTGACCGCGGACGGCGCATCGGTCGCCTTCACCTACGCAAGCTCGCCGGCCGACGCCGAGAAGCTCGTCGCCGAGGTGACGGCCAACGGCGGCACAGCGGTGGCGATCCAGGCCGACGCCGCCGATCGGGCGCAGATCGCATCCGCGGTCGATCAGGCGGTCGCCGAACTCGGCGGCTTGGACGTGCTGGTGAACAATGCCGGTGTCGTCCACATCGCCCCGATCGACGATTTCGCGTCCGAGGAGTTCGACCGTCTGGTGGCGATCAACATCGGCGGCGTGTACTTCGCGGTGCGCAGTGCGATCAAGTATCTGGACGAGGGTGCACGGATCATCAACATCGGCAGCATCAATGCCGACCGGGTACCGGGGCCCGGGCTTTCCGTGTACGCGATGACCAAGGGCGCGGTGTCATCCCTCACCCGAGGACTGGCCCGGGAACTCGGCCCGCGCGGGATCACGGTCAACAACGTACAACCGGGTCCGATCGACACCGACGCGAATCCCGCCGATGGCGACTTCGCCGAAAGCCTGAAAGAGGTTATGGCACTGGGCCGTTACGGCCACACCACCGACGTCGCCGCAGTGGTGAGTTTCCTGGCGGGCCCAGAGTCCGGCTATGTGACCGGAGCCAACTGGAACGTCGACGGCGGTTTCACCGTCTAGCGTTCACTGGCCCGCGTTGCGGGCCAGGTCGATGGCGTACTGGCTGACGAAGACACCGGCACGCGGTTCCCCGCGGTCGCATGATCCGTCCGACTCGCCCACCCGTTTGATCCACAGGTACGCGTCGGCGTGCGCCCCCGCGGTCGCCGCGGTCGGCGGCGTGCCGAGCGCCCGGCCACCGGGGTTGCACCAGTTCAGCGGGGACTCGGGTGCCGGACCGACACCGTTGCGGGACGTGTCGATCACGTAATGCGAGCCGTTCGTGAGCGCCGACACCGCCTCTCCGTAACCGATCTGCTCATCGGTGGTGTAGTAGTTCGTGGTGTTGAGACTGAATCCCCGCGCTTTGGCGATACCGGCCTCGTTGAGCCCTGCGGCGAGTTGGTCGACGCTCAGCCAGCGGGAGTGCCCGCCGTCGATGTACACCGCCGCGGCCGGATCGCGGGTCAGCGTGTCAACGGCGTAGCGCAGCAGGTCGAAGCGCTCCTGGCGCTGATCCGGCGATAGGCAACCGGCCATCGCGATCGCATCGGGTTCGAGGATGATCGCTGCAGGCAGGGAGCCCAAGCCCGATGCCACCGCATCGATCCACCGGCGGTAATCGGCGCCCGACGCGAACCCACCCGCGGCGTAGCTGCCGCAATCGCGGTGCGGGATCGCATACAGCGTCAGCACCGGCGTCGCGCCGACGGCCTGTGCCGCGCCTGCGAGCCCCGCCACCGTTCTTTCGACGGTGCCCGCGGGGAAGTGCTGGTCGATCCAGTACGCCTGGGGTGTGTTGGCGACGGCGGTCAGCTCAGGACTCGGCGGGTTGGCGTTCCGCGCGGCCACCATGACCGCGGACACGGGATCGACGTAGAAGGGCTTTCCGGCGAGCGGGTTGGCGTCGCTGACTAGGCGCACCGCCGGTGAGGGACCGTCGCGCTCCGGCACAGGAGACAGCACCATACCTGCGACGGCGGCAGCGGCCAGGAAGGGTGTCATCCACCGCGCGATTGCACCAGCAGCTGAGGAAATCACCCCCAGAAACTAATGCGGCCTCGCTGCAGGCGCCAATCGCAGACGGACGCTGCCGGGTGAACTACTGGGCTATCGGGGATATCAGGGATATCTCGGTCGCATTGAGATGTGATGTCACGCGGCGACGGTCCGGGCAGACGCTGACATCATCGGACGAATGGCATCCCGAGCAACGGCGAGGAAGGACGGCAGGCTGTCCGCGCGTCTTGCGGCGATCGCTTCGCTCGGCGCGGCGATCATCCACTTCGCCGTCGCACCGACGCACTGGCAACAGTGGACGGCGTCGGGAATGTTCTTCGTCTCACTGGCACTGTTCCAACTGCTCTGGGCGCGACTGGTGCTCACGCACGCCACACGACCCGTGCTTGCCGCCGGGATCATCGCCAACGTCGGGGCGGTCACGCTGTGGGGCGTTTCTCGGACTGCCGGCGTGCCGCTCGGGCCACATGCCGGTCAACCCGAGATGATTCAAGCCGCCGACCTCTGCGCCCTGCTGCTCGAGATCTATGTCGTGATGGGGGCGGGCTGGGTCTGGTACCGCGCGCGTCGGGGAGGGTCACTACCGTCCTTCGCAACCACCGGCGTCCTCCTCGGCGGCAGTGCTGTCATCGTTCTGGCGTCAACCGTGGGAGTGGCTTCGGGTCTGCAGCACGGCCATCATGGGCCCAGCGTCGAACACGCTGACGGCCAGCACGATCATCCGGCGCCACCGGCTCCGCGGCTGGTCATCGTCGAGGCGACCGGCACGCCCGCGATACCGGCGCCTGTCGAACCCGCACCGCCCGCAGCCGTCCCGTTGAACGGCGACATCGAAGGCGATCACTACCACCACCACGAGTAGCGGTCAGTTGACCTACAGCTCGATAACCCGGCCGTCGTCGACCAGCCAGGACCGGTCCAGCCGAACGTTCTGCAGCATCCGGCGATCATGCGTGACCAGCAACAGCGCACCGGCATAGCTGTCGAGCGCCTGCTCGAGCTGCTCGATCGCGGGGAGGTCGAGATGGTTCGTCGGCTCGTCGAGCACCAGCACGTTGACGCCACGGGCCTGAAGCAGCGCCAGGCCGGCGCGGGTTCGCTCACCGGGCGAGAGTTCGTCCACCGCACGTTCGACGTGGTCGGCGCCGAGCGCGAACTTCGCCAACAGGGTGCGCACGTCGGCGGTCGACCATGACGGCAGGTGATGTTCGAAGCGATCGACCAGTCGCCCCGGCCCGGAGAACTCGGCTCTGGCCTGATCGATCTCGCCGATGGCGACGTTGGCGCCCAGGCTGGCCCGCCCCTCGTCGGGCTGCCGGCGGCCCAGCAGCAGCCGCAGCAACGTCGACTTCCCCGCTCCGTTCGGTCCGGTGATGCCGACGCGCTCACCGGCATCGACCTGCACCGACACCGGACCAAGCACGAAATCGCCCTGGCGCACAACAGCATTGTCGAGTGTCGCCACCACCGAACTCGACCGCGGCGCGGACCCGATGGTGAACTGCAGCGCCCACTCCTTGCGCGGCTCCTCCACTTCCTCCAGGCGCGCGATCCGGCTTTCCATCTGCCGCACCTTCTGCGCCTGCTTCTCACTGGACTCGGTGGCGGCGCGACGCCGGATCTTGTCGTTGTCGGGCGATTTGCGGATCGCGTTGCGCACCCCCTGGCTCGACCATTCCCGTTGAACGCGTGCGCGGGCCACCAGATCGGCTTTCCTCTCGGCGAACTCCTCGTACTGTTCGCGCCGGTGCCGGCGCCCGACCTCACGTTCCTCCAGATAGCTTTCGTACCCCCCACCGAACACCGTGGTCATGTTCTGCGCGATGTCCAATTCGAGGACGCGAGTCACGCTGCGCGCCAAGAACTCCCGGTCGTGACTCACAACCACCACGCCACCGCGAAGCTCACGCACGAAACGCTCCAGCCGGTCCAGTCCGTCGAGATCGAGGTCGTTGGTCGGCTCGTCGAGCAGCACGATGTCGAAACGCGACAGCACCAGCGCCGCCAGGCCGACCCGCGCCGCCTGGCCACCGGAGAGCCCGGTCATCAGCGTCGACTCGGGGCGCACCACATCGACGTCGAGCCCCAGGTCGGCCAGCACCGCCGGCAGCCGTTCATCGAGATCAGCCGCACCCGTGGCGAGCCAATGATCCAGTGCCGCAGCGTAAACGGCGTCTTGGTCCATTCCCGCCGGACCCGGGTGCGCCAGCGCCTCGGCCGCCGCTTCCAGGGCGTGCGTCGCTTCGAAGCATCCGGTGCGGCGCGCGATGTAGGCGGCAACGGTCTCGCCGGGGACCCGTTCATGCTCCTGCGGCAGCCACCCGACGAAGGCATCGGCAGGCGCCAGACTGACCGTGCCGTCAATCGGCTCGAGTTCCCCGGCCAGGATCCGCAGCAGCGTGCTCTTGCCTGCGCCATTCGCGCCGACGACTCCGATCACATCGCCCGGCGCCACGGTCAGGTCGAGGCCCTCGAACAACGTGCGATGGGCGAACCCGCCGGCCACATTCTTCGCGACGAGCGTTGCGGTCATGGCGTCATCGTCGCATCGGCGCCAGAAGTGCTAGCCGCGCAGGTAGGCCAGCACCGCGAGAACCCGGCGATTCTGCTCGGTGTTGTCCGGGCCGCGGGGGATGCTCCAGTCCCACGCGACGCTAGGCGTCCACCCGGCGGCTGCCCATCCGGCGTGCCCGCGTCTCCAGGGTAGGGCTGTCCCTACTGCCCCGAACCGCCCCGCCGAACGAGCATCGACGCACAGGGCGACGGGGGCCGCGCGTTACTGTGCACTGGTCGGCCCATCGAACACGACGATAGAAGAGTTGAGCACATTCATGACCGCATCAGCAGGCGCGCCGGCACTCGAAGCGCGGGTCGGCCACTACTACCAGATGGACGGCACATACCTCGTGGGCCGCGAGAAGCTGCGCGAATACGCCCGCGCGGTGCAGGACTACCACCCCGCGCACTGGGATGTCTCCACCGCCGTTGAGCTGGGCTATTCGGACGTCGTCGCGCCGTTGACGTTCACGTCGACCCCGGGCATGAGCTGCAACCGCCGGATGTTCGAATCGATCGTGGTCGGGTACGACACCTACCTGCAGACCGAAGAGGTCTTCGAACAGCACCGCCCGATCGTGGCGGGAGACGAACTCCACGTCGACGTGGAGTTGACGTCGGTGCGCAGCATCGGCGGCAGGGAGCTGATCACCGTCACCAACACGTTTACCGATGCGGCGGGCGAGCGGGTGCACACGCTGCACACCACCGTCGTGGGAGTCACCGCCGACGACATCAATCCCGGAACCATGGCGGCGGTGCAGAACGCGATGATGCACGACCTGAACATCCTCGACATCAACAGCTCCGACGCGGTCTACGAGAAGACCGTCCGCCCCGAGGGCGAGATTCGGATCTCCGATGGCGGCATCACCCGCACGCCGGGGACGCCGTCCTTTGATGACGTCAAGGTCGGCGACGAACTACCCACGCACCACACCCGGCTGTCCCGCGGCGACCTGGTCAACTATGCGGGCGTGGCCGGCGACGCCAACCCGATCCATTGGGACGAAGACATCGCCAAACTGGCCGGGCTGCCCGACGTGATCGCTCACGGAATGCTCACCATGGGTCTGGGCGCCGGATTCGCCTCCGCGTGGACGGGCGACCCCGGCGCGGTCACCCGTTACGCGGTGCGGCTGTCCCAGCCCGCGATCGTCTCGGCCGCCGAGGGCGCCGACATCGAATTCAGCGGCCGCATCAAGTCGCTGGACCCGGCGACCCGCAGCGGTGTGGTCGTGGTCGCCGCAAAGTCCGCAGGGCGCAAGATCTTCGGCTTGGCGACGCTGAATGTCCGCTTCCGCTGACCGGACCTCAGCCCTTCAATAGCCCCGATTCGTGGTAGCGGCGGTCGGTGTTGACCTGCCAGGGATCCACGTACTCGCCGAAATAGCGGGCGACGCTGTGCATCGCGCTCAACATCGCGTGATCCTGATTGTCATAGTGGTGCATGCCGTTGCGGCCGATCGGGTAAAGCGCCGGATGCTCGCGACGCAGGAAGTCGCGGATCCACGCGATACTGCGCTCCCGGCCGGGATCGCAGACGGGATAGGCGAAGCGGGACCGCACAACCATCACGTGGTCGAGAACACCGGCATCGAGGCCGAGGGCATCAAGATCCGCCATCGCCATGCCCTCCAGGCTCGCGTCATCCGTGGCCCACAGGTCGGAATCAGGGCCGACGAAGTACTCGAGTCCGAGGTGAGTGCCGGTCCAGCCCGGCGGTGCGAGATCCTTCGACCAGTGGGTGTAGTTCTGAATCCGGCCGGCCCGCAGACCGGGACCGGGCGTGTACACCCAGTTGTACGGGATGTCGTAGTGCCGCCGCAGTGCCACCGCGACCGTGATCAGGCCCCGGTGCTTCAATGCACCGGCCGCCGCGCGGATGTGGGCCGGCGGGGCGGGCTCGAGCACTTCGATCAGCCTGCGCAGCGGCATGCTGGAGAACAAGCTGTCGCCGGATGCGGTGTGGCCGTTGGCGAATCCGATCGTCCACCCCGCGGTGTCGGCCCGGATGCTGTCCACTTGAGCGTGCAATGCCGCCGTCACACCGGCCTGCGCGAGGACATCCGCCGCGGCCTCCCACAGTTGTCCCGGCCCGAGCCGGGGATAGCGGAACACATCCTGGTTCTCGAGGCTGGGTTTTCGTCGCAGCCACCAGTTGATCGGTTTGATCCGCTGATCCGCCCAGTCGCTCGACATCTGATCCGGTTCGGTGAGCCAGGTCTTACGCACATAGCCCTCGAAGAACACGCCGTACCAATACCGCCCGAATTCCCTTGTGCCCCAGTCGCGGAAACTGACATCGTCGTCGCGCGGGTCCAGCCCGCACCGCAGTCTGGCCCAGGCCAGGCTGGTCAGCCCGCGCAGTCCACGCAGGCGCCCCATCTGCGTCATCAGATCACGGCCGATGAGGGGGTAGCGCACGTATCGACCGTCCACCAGCGTCGCGGAGCGCCGCGCGATCGAGTGCCATTGGCGTGGCGGGAGCAGTGACTTCCACAGGTCCAGCACCTCTTCACTCCTGGTGAAGAACCGGTGCCCGCCAGGGTCGACTCGCCAGTCGCCGTCGGTCGGCGTGCAGGCCAAACCGCCGACGCGCCCGGACGCCTCGTAGAGGCGCGGGGTGACTCCTCGGCGCGCAAGTTCGAGTGCGGCGGTCAGACCGGCGGGGCCCGCGCCGATCACGAGGGGTCGGCGTTCGGTGCTCATCGGCCACGTCGCTGCTGCGAACGCCGGAACTCGGCGACGAGGTCGTCGATGTGCCGTGTATCGAGGTCGTTGAGCGGTGTGTTCAGGAAGATCAGCTGGGCGTACTGACTCTGCAGCGGCAGGAATCCGCTCAACAGCGGCTCGGCGGTGGTCCTGATCACCAGGTCGACCTCCCCGATGTCGAAGGCGTCGGCGATGTCACAGCCCTCCCGCGCCGCCCGGCGCTGGGCGCCGCGCAACTCATCATAGGCGTCGTACGGGGCGAGCACGTTGATCCGGAACCGGTCACCGGTCATGAGGGACTCGGTACGGCACGCCGCCGCCTGAAACGCTTGGGGCAGCAGGCTGCGTTCACCGTGCAGTCGCACGGCGGACTCGCCGGGGTCGAAGTTTGCTGGGATCAGGGTTTCGAGAAAATGGATGGACGCCGCGTACACCGCCTCGAGTTCGTCGTGTCGGCGGCCCAGGTTCGCGCGGCTCAGATTGTAGACGGTGACCGTCTGGATGTCGTTGCGCTGCAACGCCAGCAGAATCTCGACGACCTTGTGCGCACCGCGCAGGTAGGCATCGGCAAGGCTGGTGCCGTTGGCGTCGGCCCAGCGCCGCAACCCGTCCGGGATGAGACCGACGTGGGCGGGTTCGGGGCGGCCCGGCACGCGGTCGTCAGTCTTCTGTGGGTCGTAGCACCGCGAACACGGTGAGCACCAGGATCTTCCAGTCCAATAGAACCGACCAGTTCTCGATGTAGTAGTTGTCGAACTCCGCGCGGTCGGCGATCGACGTCTGCCCGCGCAGCCCGTGCACCTGCGCCCAGCCGGTCATGCCGGCCTTCACGCGGTGGCGCTCGCCGTAGCGGCGAACCTGAATCGCGAAGAGTTCCACGAACTCCGGGCGTTCCGGCCGAGGCCCCACCAAGCTCATCTCACCGCGCACTACGTTGATCAGCTGCGGTAGTTCATCCATCGACGTCTTGCGCATGATCTTGCCGATGGGGGTGCGGCGGTCGACGCCCTCCACGCCGCCGGGTGCGGCACCGTCCTTCAGTTCGAACACCTCGTCGCTCGGATCGACGGGCCGCATGCTGCGGAACTTCAAGCAGCCGAACGGTTTACCATCGCGACCAACCCGCTCCTGGGCGAAGAAGACCGGCCCCGGCGAGCTGAGTTTGACCAACAACGCCAGCGTCAGGAACAGCGGCGAGATCAGCAACAGCCCGATAGCCGCGGCAATCCGGTCGGACATATGTTTGGCAGCAAACTGCCAACTGCGCGGATCGACATGGTCGAGGACCACCAACGGCATGCCGCCCAGGTGCTCCACGCGGGCGCCGCCACCCATCGCGTCGATGAGTCTGGGCACCACCCTGACGCGCAGCCCGAGCTGTTGTGCCCTGTGCGCGACGAGGGCCAGTTGCTCGTCGTCCATGGCGGACGGGGCCACGATGACCTCTTCGGCCGCGGTGGTGCCTGCAACCAGCGCGAGGTTCGCGACAGGCCCGTAATACGGCACGTCCAGCACCTCGTCGTCGGTCGGCGGGGTGATGTCGAGCACCCCCACGGGACGCAGTCCGTACTCGGGCAGCTGACGCATCCGGGTGATCAACTGCTGCGCAACGGGCCCGGAGCCGATGATCACGGTCGGCGCCGCGTCCCGATAGCGTCGCCGCAACCAGCGCTGGGCCAGCGATCCGGCGAAACGCACCCCCGGGATCAGCAGTGCCGCGCACACCCACATGTGCAGCATCAGCAGGCTCGGCCAGACCGTAGGTTCGCTCCACAGGACCACGCTCAACGTAGCGAAGGTGGCCAGCGCGACGGCGGTCTGGACGGGTTCGGCCTCGTCAAGGAAGGTGCGATTGAGCCTGCGCCGGTACATCGAACGACTGGCCATCAGGATGATCACGAACGGCACGAAGGTCCACAGATACACGCCGACCTGGACGGTGACCGGGTTTCCGCGCGTCCACCACAGCGCCAGCGCGACAGCGCAGACCGCACCGAGCGTGTCGTCGATCAACAGGACCAGCAGATGCCCGCGTCGGGTCCGCGCGGCCTCCAGCCAGCGCGGCATGGTGGGCGCATGGGTTGGTACGACGACGACCTGGTGAAGCGACTGCGGCGCACGCTGCGCACGCGGCAAACGTCGGGTCGTCACGTCCAGTTGCATTCATCCCCCTGCCCATTGGAATCGCCGATAGTTTAAATGGCGAATGCGTTTGCCGCACTCCAATCACAATGGGGCCATTCAGAATTTGCCAGGGATGAACGCTAATGGGTGGCGGGCGCCGCGAAGATCCGCTCGGCCGCCAGCTGCGCCAAGTCGCGGAGTATCTGCACGTGACCCGTCGTCCACACCCGCGGTGTGACATCCGAAACACACAGCGTACCGATGACGTAGCCGTCCGGGCCGATCAACGGGATGCCGAGGTAGGCAAC
>NZ_JBGAME010000042.1:8331-30376 GCF_044223235.1 Mycobacterium sp. | reverse complement strand
GCCCCACCCCCGGCTCGGACAGCTGTAGCACAGCAACTCTCAAGCAGCTCCACAGACAAGACACTCATGCCCCGCGGCGGCGGGCTTGCGAACATCATTTCCCTTGAGTAAGCGTATTCTTGACATAGGCGATCTAGACTGCGCGCAATGCAGACACCGCGATGAGCCTGATGTTCAGCAAACTTACAGAAACGACCTACAGAAGGTACGACGATGTCGAAGTTTCCGTTCTCAGCACGACGGCTGATCCTCGCCGGTGGATTCGTCGCCGCGGTGGCGGCGGCGCCGGCAGTTGCCGCGTTCGCCGTCCCGTCCGATGGTGGCGCGGGACCCGCGCTGGCCGCGTGCCCGTCCGGCGAGACCGAAGATCTGTTCACCGGAACCTGTGTCCCCGATGTGGTGCCGAATTCGCCGGAGGTTCCCGTCGCGCCGAGCGGTGGGCTTCCCGAGGTCAACGGCATCCCGTGCACCGGCGCCAACACCGGGCAGTGCATCGGCCTGTCCGAGGAGCAGGGTGAACCAGGTGTCTCACCGAGGTCTTCGGTCAGCTCCAGCCCCTAGCCTGCTCGATTCGAACCGACACCAGCCGAGGCGCCCGAATGGGCGCCTCGGCTGTGTAATGCCTGGACGCTGCGCTCGAGGTGAGTTTGCTCTCAGGAACTGATTGGATTGCATGCAGATTCCTTTCAGCGTTCCTAGAATGCAACCGATGCGGAACTGGCCCGGAAACCAACCGACGGCAGAAAGCGTGGCGATGGCGATACACCGGATCTCGGTACGACGACTCATCTTTGCTGGTGGGTTCGCGGTGGCGGTGGCCGCAGCCCCAGCCGTCGCCGCCATCGCTTTGCCCGTGCACGAGGCGCCGGCTTCGCTGGCGGCCGGATGCAGCGGCGGTGAGGAAGAAGACATCTACACCACGACGTGCACCCCGTTCCTGGTGCCGAATTCGCCGTTCTCGACGCCACTCGGCAACCCGGATATCCCCGAGATCGACGGCGTGCCCTGCACGGGCGGCAATGCCGGACAGTGCATCGGTCTCGCCGAAGAGGCTCAGTCGGAAGGCCCTCCCGCCATTCCGCGCTCGACCATCAGCTCCAGCCCGTAGCCCGACCACCGGATGCGATGGGCCCATTACTTCCCCGGGCACGCTCCCAGGGAAGTAGTAGAACGTGTGCAGAACTCATTCAGCTTCCATAGAATCCATGCCGACGAACCGTCAATAACTACAGAAAGCGTGACGATGGCGACCTTCCAGTTCTCAGCCCGACGCCTGATCTTTGCCGGCGGATTCGCGGTCGCCGCGGCCGCCGCGCCTGTGGTCGCCGTCGTCGCCACCCCGGCGCAGGCCACGTTTGCCCCGTTGGCTCAGTCATGCCCGACGGGCGAAGAAGAGGACCTGTACACGGGCGTCTGCGTTCCGCACACCGTGCCGAACTCGGGCCCTGTGCCCAACTCCGGCGGCTCGTTCAGCCCCATCCCGGGCAACCCCGACCTGCCGGCCGTCGACGGGATTCCGTGCACCGGCGCCAACACGGGACAGTGCATCGGCCTGTCGGAGGAAAACCAGGCCATGGGCCCCGCGGCGACACCGCAGGTGACTTTCGGCGACGGACGCAACGCCTAGTCGCGGGGGGCGGACCCGGGTGCTGCAGCGTCGCCTACAGTTGTCCTATGCCTGCAAAATCTGATCACGCCGAAATCGGCGACGTCGAACCCCTGGCCGACAGCACGGCAAGCCAGGCCAGGCGGGTAGTCGCGGCGTATGCGACCGATGCCGATGAGTGCCGGGTCTTCCTGTCCATGCTCGGTATCGGACCGGCGAAACAAGAGGCGTGAGTGACTCCGGGGGACGGCCAGGGAATGGCCGACTCCGGAGACTCCGAATTCGTGGTGGTGGCCAACAGGCTGCCGATCGACTTGGAGCGTCTGCCTGATGGCACGTCGACCTGGAAGCGCAGTCCGGGTGGCCTGGTCACCGCTCTGGAGCCGTTGCTTCGCCGCCGCCGCGGCGCGTGGATCGGCTGGCCCGGCGTGCCGGACGCAGATGAAGATCCGATCCTTGAGGATGACCTCCAGCTCTACCCGGTGAGCCTGTCTGCCGATGAGGTCGGCAAGTACTACGAGGGGTTCTCGAACGCCACCCTGTGGCCGCTGTATCACGACCTGATCGTCAAGCCCCTCTACCACCGCGAGTGGTGGGATTGCTATGTCGCCGTCAACCGGCGATTCGCCGAGGCGACAGCCAAGGCGGCGGCGCCCGGCGCGACCGTCTGGATCCAGGACTACCAGCTACAGCTGGTACCCAAGATGCTCCGGACGCTGAGGCCCGACCTCGTCATCGGTTTCTTCTTGCACATCCCGTTCCCACCGGTGGAACTGTTCATGCAGATGCCGTGGCGTACGGAGGTCATCGAGGGGCTGCTCGGCGCCGACCTGGTCGGCTTCCACCTGCCAGGAGGGGCGCAGAACTTCCTCTACCTGTCCCGACGCCTCGTCGGTGCGAACACCTCACGGGCATCGGTGGGTGTCCGGTCCCGGTTCGGGGAGGTTCAGATCGGATTCCGTACTGTCACGGTCGGAGCCTTCCCGATCTCCATCGACTCGGCCGAACTCGACGGCAGGGCGCGAAATCGCAGCATCCGCCAGCGGGCGCGGGAGATCCGCCACGAGCTCGGCAATCCGCGCAAGGTCCTGCTCGGTGTCGACCGGCTGGACTATACGAAGGGTATCGACGTCCGGCTGCGCGCCTTCGCCGAGCTGCTCGAAGACCACCGGATCAAACGGGACGACACCGTGCTGGTGCAGCTGGCCACGCCGAGCCGCGAGCGCGTCGAGAGCTACAAGCAGATGCGGCAGGACATCGAGCGGCAGGTCGGCCATATCAACGGCGAATATGGTGAGGTCGGTCACCCGGTCGTGCACTACCTTCACCGCCCGGTTCCCCGCGATGAGTTGATCGCGTTCTACGTCGCGGCCGACGTCATGCTGGTCACCCCGTTACGCGACGGGATGAACCTCGTCGCCAAGGAGTACGTGGCCTGTCGCAGCGATCTCGGGGGCGCCCTGGTGCTGAGTGAATTCACCGGTGCCGCAGCGGAACTCCGCCAGGCTTATCTGATCAATCCGCATAACATCGACGGCGTCAAGGACGCCATCGAAGCCGCGCTGGATCAGACCCCCGAGGAGGGCAGACGCAGGATGAGGGCCCTGCGGCGGCAGGTGCTTGCCCAGGATGTCGACCGCTGGGCCCGATCGTTCCTCGACGCACTCGCATCCACGTCGAGCGCACAGCGCAGCCCCTCGTCCGCCTCCGCCAACGGCTTCTAGATCCGTGTGGTGTAACCGATCAGCCACCTGCCGACAGTCCTCCGGTGACCACTCGTCGATCCAGGTCGTCGGCGCGAGATGACCGAGCTGACACAGACGATGGAGACGACATGAATGAATACCTCTAGTCCCGGTGGATCACCGGTCTCCGCGGAGCGCACCGACTGACCACCGGCGGTAGCCTGGCCGAGTGGGCTACCGCGAGTTCCCGCCACCGGAGGTGCTGCGGCCGCTCGTCGAGTGCGAATGGGTTGTCGACGGGCCCGAAGCGCCGGTGCGGGTATTGCCGGACGGGTGCATGGATCTCATCCAGATGCACGGCGGCCTGGTGGTCGCGGGGCCAGACACCACGGTGTCCGTCGCGCACCGTGGCGCAGAACCCATCGCCGGTCTGCGATTCCGTCCCGGGGTGCTGCCCCGGCTGATCGGTGTTCCGGCGTCCACGCTGCTCGACCGGCGGGTGCCGCTCGACGACCTGCGAATCGTCGGGCCGCGCCGGCCCCTTGTCGAGACGGCAGTCTGGCTCGCGGCATGCTCGCCGTCCACATACACCGCACCCTGGTCTTTGGGACAGCTGGGCCACGTCACCCGACGTCTCGGCACCGGCGCCTCGGTGTCGGCCGTGGCCGACGACATTGGCTGGTCAAAACGCACGATGCAGCGCCAGTGCGCGGCCGTGTACGGGTACGGACCGACGACGCTTCGGCGGATCCTGCGGTTTCGCCGCGCCGCCCGGCTGCTCGCCGCCGGCCTCCCGCCGGGCGAGGTGGCCGCCCGGGCGGGCTACGCTGATCAGCCGCACCTGCACCGGGAAGTGCGTGAGTTCGCCGGTGTCACACCGTCGGCAATTCGGTCAGCTCAGCCCGGCTCCGAGTGGGACGGCGCGAATAGATCCACCGAGACACCGTCGGGATCCTCCACCGTCGCATAGCGCATCCCCCACGGCGCGTCGAACGGGGGCAGCGTGCCCCGGTGCCCGGCGTCCGTCACGATGCGGAACATCGCATCGACGTCCGATGGGCTTGCAACTCCGAACGCGATCGCCATCCGCCCCGCTGACGACGGTGGCGTCCAGCCCGGATGCATCCCGGCCATCACCTCCTCCGTGTCGAACGCCAGCGTGTTCCCGCCGGGCAGTGTCACTGCGAGATGCGGGCCGTCCGGATCTGGCACGGGCAAGCCCAGTAACCGGTAGAACTCAACCGATCTCTTGAGGTCGCTCGTGACGATCTCGACGACGGTGGATGTCAGGCGAATGTCCATGGCTAAACGCTAGGCTCACCGGCTGGGGTGGTCTTGAAGGTTTCGGACAGCGTGGACAAGCCGGGACAACGTCGACAGCGCACCACCGGCCGGCGGGAGGTGGCGGTGGGCTCCTCGGTGATCGGCGCGGCGACCTTGGCGGCGGCGCTGTGCCTGGGGCTGTCCGGTTGCGGATCGGGCACCCAACCGGCTGGCGACACAACGGCACCACCTGGGGTCGTATCTCGCGATGGCGGCGCCCATCCCACGATCGCGACCTATTTCCAGAGCAACGGAATCACCGACACCCCGGTGCGGCGCGGGGACCCCGGTTCGCCCACCGTCGACCTTCCCCTCCCGGACGGCTGGACGTACGCGGGTCACGACACCCCCGACTGGGCCTACGACGCCATCACCTACACCGGACCCGAGGCGTCGCGGTACACCCCGAGCGTCGTTGCGCTGCTGTCCCGGCTCAGCGGTGACGCCGACCCGCAGACCATCCTCGACCTGGCGTCGGGTGAGCTGCGCAACCTGCCCGGCTATGAACCCATCGACGAGGGCCGTCCGGCAACCCTGGCGGGCTACCCGTCCTACCGGCTCAGTGGCATCTGGGTGCAGGATGCGCAGACGAAGATCATCGCGCAGACCACGGCGGTGATCAGCGCCGCCGACGGGACCTACATTCTTCAGCTCAACTCAGACGGACTTCAGGAACAAAGCCGAATAGTCACCGCCGCAACGGATCTGGTAGACACCTCGACAGTGATCACGACGGGCAGCTAGCGTCCCGATCCTCGACGGCCTTCGTTCGTCGTAAGCTGACGCCGGTGGCCTTCGTGCACCCCGCCGTGTCGAACGCCAAACTCCCGCGCTGATCCGTCCGGTTCAGCCTCGGCAGCCGCGCCACACCGTGGTGGTGAGCCGGTCGACGTCGTCGTCGTCGAGCGGGGCCAGGCCGAGCACCAGCCGGTAGTACGGCGGCGAGACCATCGCGTCGACCATCACCTCGATGTCGGCGCCTGCCGGGATCTCACCACCCGCGGCGGCCTCGCGCAGGATGCCGGTGATGGCGTCGCGGCGGGGTGCGACCCACCGCTCGATCAGAGCGCGGGCGATCGCCGGATCCGACGAGGACGCCGCGATCACGTTGCGCAACAACGGCCCGACGGCCGGGTCGGTCAGAATCGAGTTCAGCGACCGCACGTGATGGCTGAGGGCCTCCAGGGACGTGCTGCCCGGTGGGCGCACGATCGAATCCCGCACGTCGTCCAACAGGCCTTCCAGCACGATCGCCGCAGCCGACGGCCACCACTTGTAGATCGTGGTGCGGCTGACCTCGGCCCGTTTGGCGATGGCGTCCACCGTGGCCGCGGCGGGTCCGCCGTCCAGCGCCAATTCGGCGGCGGCGCTGAGCACGGCATCACGCACCGCGACGCTGCGTGGCCTGCCGCGGCGGTTTGAAAGCTTCTCGGCGACCACCCGTTCAGGATATGTGTGTCACGTCACACCAGCGCTGGCCGGTGCGCACGGTGTCCGAGCACCACGATCACCAGGCACGCGACCGCCGCCGCGGCCCCGGCAGCGAACATCACCGGGTAAGTGAGCAGATCCGGCCACGTGCGCGCCAGTACCGCCAGCACCGCGGGAACCGCGAAGCCCAGGTAGCTGACGCTGTAGAACACCGCGGTCAGGCCCGCGAGGTCTGCGGGCGTGGCGATGCGTTGCACCTCCTGCAGTCCCGCGACCAGCGCAATCCCGTAGCCGCAACCCAGCACCGCAGCCGCGGCGAGTGCCCACCACACCGAGAGGTTCCTAGCGGCCCACGATGCGATCACCATGCCCACCACCAGCAGCGCCAGCGCGACCACCACGGCACGCACGCCGCCGGGCGCGTCGATGCGCCTGCCGACCGACTGGATGACGAAGCCGCAGCCGAGGGTGACCACACACAACAACGCGGAGAAGGCGATCGGCGCCCGCCGCGCGTGGTCGGACATCAGGGCGGGCATCACCGCGTAGGCGGATGCGGCCGCCCCGAAGACCCAGGGGGCGACGGGCACGACCACGAGCAGGAAGCGCCGATGTCCGGCCGCCGGGATGGTCAGGTCGGTCCACCAAGGCCGCGGGTAAGGCCCCTGGAAAGGTCCCTGGTCGGTCTGGCGTTCGCGGGTTTCCGGCGCGGCCACCAGCAGCGCTCCCGCGGCCAGTAACAGCACGATGTTGACCACGTACGCCAATGCCGTCGGCCAGGGCGCCCATTGCGCCAGGACTCCGGCCGCGCCCGCACCCGCACCGAACCCCGCGGTGAGGCCCATCGCGGCACGACGCGCTCCGCCGTCGCCCCTGCCCCATGGCGGCGCCGACAATTCCTTGATCCAGCTACCGCCCACCGCCATCGCCAGTCCCAGCGACACGCCGCTGAGCACCCGGCCGATCGCCAGGACCGGTGCCGAATCCGCACCGAGCGCAAGGACCAGCGAGCCGGCGGCACCGAACAGCGGCGCAGGGAGCATGAGCGGGCGGCGGCCGAACCGGTCCGACAGCGGTCCTCCGATGAGCAACGCCGGGACGATGCCGAGCACATAGGCGAACAACAGGGCGTCCACAGTCACGGCGGAAAAAGTGTCCTGAGTGCGATACATCACCAGAAGCGGGGTGAATTCGTTTCCGCCCCAAGCGATCGCGAATGTGGCGGCCGCCACACAAAGCCAACCGCGGCTGTCACGGACGTTCGACCGTTCCGGTTCGGCCCGGGTGGAGGCGACCGTCACGCCGCGGACCAGCGCTTTGTGAACATCGTGTCCACTATATCGGCTGGCGGGGATTCCGCAGTCTCACCGGGGCCCCCGCAGACGCCACCGCTCGCGTAGTGTTGACGGCGGACGCGTCGTCCACCAAACCGCCCCACCAGAAGCCCTGATCAGTTTGTCTCGCAACGCCTGCACACGCCACAAGACCCGAAACCCCGCCGCCTTCGCCGCCACCCTCGCCGTCCTCGTCACGCTCACGGCCACCGCCTGCGGCTCGACCGAACTCACGCCGGCAGCGCGTTTCGGCAGCCCGCCGCCGTCGACCTCGAGTGCGCCCATCGTGCCGACCAGCCAGGAAGAGCAAGCGGTGGACTTCAGCCGCCTGCTCATCACGGCGGGCGAACTCAGCGACACGGAGGACACCTTCGCGGTCCGTTCGGAGAGCGAGAACCCCAACGGGCTACCCGGGGCGAGCGCCTTGTTCGTCAACACCGACGACACCCGGGCGATCGCCAACACGTTCGTCGTGTATCCCAACGCAGAAACCGCGTCGGCAACCCTGCGTCAGGCCGCCGCGACGATCAACACCATGGTCAATGGCGGCACGCCCAGCCCCTCCCCGGTCGGGACCGACGGCACGGTGATTTCCGGCACCTCGCCGGACGGCACCAAGGCGGTCACGCTGCTGCTGTTCACCCAGGGACCCGCGCTCGTCCGGCTGGAGTTCGACAGCGCTCCCGGCGATGTCACCACGGATCAGTTCGTGACCGCGATCGGAAAGATGCAGCAGATCGCGCTGCGGGTCGGCCTGCCCGAATCCGAGTAGTCGGGACAACTCAGTCGCGGATGAGCTGCGCGAGCCGGTAGTCGACGAGCCCGCGCATAACCAGTGCCGTACGGGTGCGGCGCACACCTCTGATGTCGAGGATCTGGCCGGCGATGCGGTAGAGGTCGTCGGCTTCACGGGCCACCACACGAACCAGGAGATCGACCGATCCGCTCAACCCCTGCACCTCGATGACCTCGGGTACCTGCGTGAGCGCGGCAGCCACCTCGTCGAGCATCCGCTGTTTGACCCGGGTGAGCACCACCGCCTGCATCGGATAGCCGAGGAATGCCGGGTCGATCCTCCGATCGAACGGCAGCAGTGCGCCGCGTTGTTCCAGACGCGCGAGGCGCGCCTGCACGGTGTTGCGGGAGACGTTCATCTCCTCGGCGAGCGCGATCGTCGTCGCGCGCGCATCTCGTTTCAGCGCGCGCAGCAATCGAGCGTCGATCGAGTCCGCGATCGGTGTTGCCATTCTGGTGACCTTCCTGCCCGTATCGACCGCAGAAGTTGCGCACTATGCACATCAGAGATATTGGCGCTTGCGCGAAAGTTCTATCGGTGGTGCCCTTGACTAACACTTATGCACGGTTCGCCGCGTATTTTCAAGCTCTTTGAGCTTTGTTCGAAGGGAACATCATGTCGACCCGCTACACGGAGGGCGCCGGCACGGTCGAAACGACCGGGGCATTACAGGAGATCGGCGATCACGTGCTGTGGCTGGCGACCGCGATGATCCATCACGCCAACCACGTCAGGCCCAACCCCAGCGGACTGAAGGTGGGCGGACATCAGGCCTCGTGCGCCTCGATCGTCTCGATCATGACGTCGCTGTACTTCGAGCACCTCACCGCGGACGACCGGGTGGCGGTCAAGCCACACGCGTCCCCGGTCATGCACGCGATCAACTACCTGCTGGGCGAACTCGACGAAAGCTACCTGCCGCGACTGCGGGAGTTCAACGGGCTGCAGAGCTATCCGAGCCGCACCAAGGATCCCGACCCCGTCGACTACTCCACCGGATCAGTCGGAATCGGTGCGACAGCGCCGATTTGGGGCGCCATCGCCAGGCGCTACGTCGGCACCGCGTTCGGCAAGGCCGGTGCCGGCAGACAGTACTCGCTGGTCGGTGACGCCGAACTGGATGAGGGCGCGGTGTGGGAGGCGATCCTCGATCCCTCGGTGGCCGAACTGGGCGAGATCGTGTGGATCATCGACATGAACCGCCAATCGCTCGACCGGGTGGTCCCCAATATCGCCGCGGGGCGGCTGGCGGCGATGTTCTCCGCGGCGGGCTGGCAGGTGATCGACGTCAAATTCGGCAAACTGTTGGAGGACCTGTTCACCCGGGACGGCGGTCCGCAGCTGCGCAGGCGCATCCTGGATATGCCCAACCCCGAGTACCAGCGCCTGCTGCGCTGCACCGCAACCGAATTGCGGTCGCGGTTGCCCGGCGACGGACCCGATGCCGCGGCGATCACCGAGCTCATCGCCGGCCTGGCCGACGAGGTGCTGGTGAAGGCGATCGCCAACCTCGGCGGGCACGATCTCGACGCCCTGCGCGAGGCGTTCGCCCAGATCGACGACAGCCGCCCGACGGTGATCATCGCCTACACCATCAAGGGTCACGGTCTGCCGATCCAGGGGCACCCGCAAAACCATTCGTCGCTGCTGAGCAAGGAGCAGTTCGGCGAACTGGCCGAGAGGCTCGGAATGGACAGCGCCCACCCGTGGACTCGCTTCGCCCCCGAGAGCGAGGCGGGCCGGATCTGCCTCGCGGCCAGGGAGCGGCTGCGCAGGCACCCCGACGCGGCCGTCACCCCGCCGGCGGTGCCCACCGACATCGGCAGGCATCCGCTGGCGGTGACCACAACACAGGCCGCGCTCGGCCGCACGCTGCTGGACCTCACCCGCGAGGCACCTGACGTCGCGCGGCGTGTGGTGACGGTGAGCCCGGATGTGAGCTCGACGACCAACCTCGCGGGCTGGCTCAACAAGGTCGGGGTGTGGTCACCCTCCGAGCGGCGCAACTGGTTCGACGACGACGCCGAAACGATCATGCACTGGCGCGAGCGACCCTCCGGCCAACACATCGAGCTGGGCATCGCCGAAACGAACCTCGTGAGCCTGCTCGGTGAGCTGGGCGCCACCTGGAGCCGCTGGGGCGAACCGCTGATGCCGATCGGGGTGTTGTACGACCCGTTCGTCGAACGCGCCCTTGAGCCATGGTCCTTCGGCATCTACGCCGGTGGGCAGTCGATCCTCGTCGGCACTCCCGCCGGGGTGACGCTGGCGGCCGAGGGCGGCGCGCACCAGTCCATCAAGACGCCGTCGATCGGCATCGAGCAGCCCGGGCTGGTGTCCTACGAACCCGCGTTCGCCGTCGAGGTCGAGTGGATCCTGCTGCACTGCCTGGCCCAGCTGGGCCGGGCAGGCGGCCGCTCGGCATACCTGCGGCTGTCGACGCGGCCGGTCCATCAGGAGTTGGCAGGGCTGCCCGGCGATTCCGCCGCCAGGGAGCGCAGGCGCAGGCAGGTCGTCGCCGGGGCGTACACGTTGCGCCCCCATCCGCGGCCCGCCGTGTCGATCGTCGCGATGGGCGCCACCGTGACGGAGGCGTTGCAAGCATCGGATCGGCTGGCGCACAGCGGCATCGACGCCGAGGTGATCTGCGTGACCAGCCCCGGCCTGCTGTTCGACGCGGTGCGGGCACGGCAGGGCCGGGGCGACTCGCCGACGTGGATCCTCGACCAGGTGTTCCCGGCCGAGAAGGCACCGCCGCTGGTGACCGTGCTCGACGGCCATCCGCACGCCTTGTCGTTCCTGCCGTCGATCAACAGGGTCGCCCACCGGTCGCTGGGCGTCACCCAGTTCGGGCGGGTCGGCTCGCTACAGGATGTGTACCGGTGGCACGGCATCGACACCGACGCGATCGTCAGCGCTGCGCTCGATCTGGTCTGAGCCGATCCACCCCTCCACGCCGAATGTACGGTTGTTCACCCGTCATCTCGTGAAACAGGTATAACTTCCGTACATTCGGCGCGGGGAGAGTGCGGGGATTGGCGCGGAGCGAGCACTAGATGGCGACCGATTCGATCTCCAGTTCGCCCATGGTCGACCAGCCGTCGGCGTCGATGACGGTGTGGATGATCTGCGGCGTCCTGGTCAGCGCCGGGCGCATGGCATCAAGGCCGGCCTGGAAATGCGGGGCCGTGACGTGGGCGACGCCGGCGTCCTGGTCCCGGAACGCCTCCACCAGGACGAACTCGTTGGGGTTCTCGACGCTGCGGGACCAGTCGTACCACAGGTTGCCCGGCTCGGCGCGGGTGGCCGCGGTGAATTCCCTTGTCCTGGCGATCCACTCGTCGGCGTACTCCGGCGCGACGTTGAACTTGACCACGATGAAGATCATGTGCGATGTCCTTTCACTTGATGGTCACGCGCTGACCAGAACCTTCAGTGCACCCGTGTCGGCCGCCTTCGCGAACACGTCGTAGGCCGCCTCGAACTCGTCGAGCCTGAACCGGTGGGTGATCATCGACGACGTGTCGAGTTGGTGACTGGCGACCAGATCGATCAGCGTGGATGTGGAGTAGGTGTCGACGAGGCCCGTGGTCAGGGTGAGATTCTTGATCCACAGGTCCTCCAGATGCAGCGTGACTGGCGCGCCGTGCACCCCGATGTTCGCGACGTGGCCGCCGGGACGCACCAGCGACACCGCCAGGTCGAACGTCGGCGGGATCCCGACCGCCTCCATCGTGACGTCGGCGCCCAGCCCGCCGGTGAGTTCGGCGATTATGGCCGCGGCGTCGTCGCGATCGGGGTTGACCACCGCGTGCGCGCCGAGCTTGAGCGCCGCTTCCAGCCGGGTGTCCGCCCGGTCGATCGCCACAATGTGACTGGGGCTGAACAGTTTCGCGGTCAGGACGGCAGCAAGTCCGATCGGCCCCGCGCCGACGATCGCGACCACGTCGGCGGGGCGCACGGTTCCGTTGAGCACGCCCACCTCGTACGCCGTCGGCAGGATATCGGCCAGCAGGATCATCTGCTCGTCGCTGACCCCGTCGGGGATCTTGTAGGTCGAGTTGTCCGCGAACGGCACCCGCACGAGTTCGGCCTGCGTGCCGTCGATCAGATGCCCCAATATCCAGCCGCCACCGCCACGGCACTGGCCGTAGGCTCGTTCACGACAGTAGCGGCAACTGCCGCAGGCGCTGATACAAGAAACCAGGACCCGGTCGCCGACCTTCACCCGCTGAACCGACGAACCGACCTCGACCACCGTGCCCAGCGCCTCATGGCCGAGGATCCGCCCCGGGGTCACCGTGGGAACGTCACCTTTGAGGATGTGCAGATCGGTACCGCAGATCGTGACGGCATCGACGTGCACCACCACGTCCGTGGGCTGCTGGATCGCCGCGTCCGGCACCGACTCCCAGGACCGCTGCCCGCTACCGCGATAGACCAGAGCTTTCACTTCTCAACCTCCCTGTGGGACAAACGCGTACGTGAAAAAGGGAGACACACCGATCGCCGCGGCCTGGCGGGGCCTCGTGCGGCGATCGGTGTGCTCTTCTCGGGGGAAAGACCAACACTGATGTCTCAATAGATGTCTTCAGTAGATGTCTTCAGTAGATGCCTCAGTAAATATTCGACGGACGCACCATGCCCTCGGCGAGATCACCGAAACCGGGCGCGATGATCGCACCGGGATTGACCATCACCTGCTCGACGATCGCCGTCTCCGTCGTGATCAGCAGCGCGGCGATCGATGCCGCGCTCTCCAGCGCGGCCCGGGTGACCTTGAGTGGGTCGATGACACCCTCGTCGAACATGTCGCCGTACTCACCGGAGAGCGCGTTGAACCCGTGCCCCAGTGGCAGGTCCTCGACGATCCGCACGACGTCGTCACCCTCGAACCCGGCGTTGAGCGCGATCCAGCGCAACGGTTCGGCCAGGGCACGCCGCACCACCTGCGTGCCGATCGCCTCGTCGCCGGGCAGGTCGAGATCGGCAAGCGCGCGATGCGCCTGGGCCAGCGCGGTCCCGCCGCCGGAGACGATGCCCGCCTCCACCGCCGCCCGGGTGGCGGCCAGCGCATCCTCGACCCGCAGCATGCGTTCCTTGAGTTCCACGCTGGTGGCCCCACCGACCCGGATCACCGCGACCCGCCCGGTCAGGCGGGCGATACGCAGTTCGATGCTGTCCCGGTCGGCGTCTATCCTGGCCCGCTCATGTTGCGCCTCAAGCTGTTTCACGCGGGCATTGACCAGAGACTGGTCCCCGTGGGCACCGACGATGGTGGTCTCGTTCTCGGTGACGGTGATGCGGTCGCAGGAACCCAGATGTTCGCGCGACACCTCCGAGAGTTCGATACCGGTGTCCTTGGCTATCACATGCCCGCCCAGCGCAACGGCAAGGTCTTCCAGTTCGGCGATGCGGCGATGCCCGAATCCGGGCGCGCGCACCACCACCGATTGCATGGTCTTGTGCATGTTGCCCCCGACCAGCAGCTGAAGTGCGGGGCCGTCGACGTCCTCGGCGAGCACGACCAGCGGACGGTCCGCGCGCTTCGCCGCCTCGATCGTCGGCATGATCTCCTGCACCGCGGTGATCTTCTTGTTCGTCAACAGGATCACCGGGTTCTCCAGCACGGCCTCCATGCGTTCCGGATTGGTGACCATGTAGGCGGAGATGTAGCCGTGGTCGAACTCGATGCCGTCGACGACGTCGACGGCCAGGCCGAGCGCGTCGCTCTCCTCGGTGGTAACCACGCCCGACTCACCGACGTGTTCCACCGCGCGCGTGATGACCTCGCCGATCGCCTCGTCGTCGCTGGCGGCCAGGCTGGCGATGCGCAGCAGATCGCTGCGGCCGCTGACCGACACCGCATTGTCGGCCAGTGCACGCAGCACCACCGGCACGGTGCGCTCGATGCCGCGGCGCACCCGCATCGGATTGGCGCCCGCGTCGACGGCGCGTAAACCCTCCCGCACCATCGCCTGGGCGAGCACGGTGGCGGTGGTCGTTCCGTCGCCGACCACGCCGTTGGTCTTCATCGCGACTTCCTTGACCAACTGAGCGCCCATGTTGGCGAACGGGTCGGCCAGCTGGATCTCCCGCGCGATGGTCACCCCGTCGTTGGTGATCGTGGGCGGACCGGTCAGCTTCTCCAGCACGGCGTTTCGCCCCTTCGGGCCCAGCGTCACCTTCACCGCGTCGGCCAGCGCATTGACACCGTGCTCGAGCCGAGCACGGGCTTCGGTGTTGTACCGCAGCTCCTTTGCCATGGTTTACGTTTCCTCTCGTGGTGTTGTGTGATGCACGTTCGCGGTCATGACAGCAGAGCGGCCCGCATCCGGAGCACGTCCTCGGCCACCAGCGGATGGCCCTCGTCGTCGACCAGCACCCGCCCGTTGGGGCACATGCTGAACCCGAGGGCGAAGCGGCGGCGCAGCAGCGCCGCCGTCTCCCTTCCCGCGGGCAGATCCCGCAGCGTGAGCAAGTGGACGTCACCGGGCGCCACCAAACCCCGCCGGATCATCGCCGCGACGCACCGCTGCACCGCCGCGATGTGCGCCCTGCGCAGTAAGGTCCTCTCGCTGTCGTGGTGGCCGTCCAGAACGACCCGGACCTCCCCCATGCCCCCGATGCCCTCGACGCCGGACAGGGCGTCCTGCGCGTCGGAGGCCATCAGGCAGGCGAAGTCGGGCGAGCAGAACCCCGCAGGCATCCGCAGGTGCACGGTGACACCGTCGCTATCGGCGAGAACCGAACGGACGAAGCCCAATTCGGTGATGGGCCGGCCGGATTCGGGATCCGTGACGGTGGACAACGCCGCCAGGATCGCCGAATCGACCGCTTCGACTGACACCACTGCGAGAGTCACAGCATGACCCGCTGCGTGGTCTCCTGATACATCCGGAATCCTTCTCGGTCGGGCTGCTTCACCGCAGGGATCACTTGACGGTCAGGTCGAATCCGATGTACTCGGCGGCGTCTTCAGGATTCGCGAACAACAGGGTCCGGTCGTCGAGGTGGACCATCCGCCCGTAGTGGGTGGAGCTGATCTCCTCGAAGATCGAACCGTCGAACTCCTCGCCGAGTGCGTCGGTGATCTCGTCATAGTCGAAGTCGAGCAGCCGCTGCCCATCGACCCGGATCATCGACGGGTACTCGGTGAGCTCCACGCCCTCCTTCGCGCCCATCACATCGGCGACAACGCGCCCGACGGGGGTGTTCATCAACGTGACACCGCACATGTTGGAGACTGCGGTGGCTGATCCGAACTGCATCGTTGTCACTTGTCCAGCTCCTTGGGGGTTTCGAGGTCAATGTCGCCGAGCACGGCTGCGAACTTCGCCTTGGCATGATCGAGGCTGGTGGCGAACGTCACCACTTTTTCGGCCGGCTGACTCCACAACGGTTGAAGGGCGCGGGCAGCCTCCAGGCACCGGGGTACCCAGATCGCCATCCAGTCCGCGAAAAGCGCCTTGTTGGCTTCGCCGAACTGCTCGTCGCGGGACAGCATCCGGAACAGGGCTCGGGTGTAACCCAGGTCCCGGTCGTAGTCGTTCTCACCGGTGCCGACGATCGTCGGGGTGATGTAATCGCCGTTGCGGGCGGCGATCTGCATCACCAACTCGCTGCGGAACAGCTGACCGACGAGCTGTTCGAACACCACGTTGGTCGCGAACAGCAGCTCGCACCAGTCACCGACGGCGGTGAGACGTTCGACCACCTCGCGGGCGGGCTGCCACTCCGGCGCCGACCGCCAGGTCTCCCGGTGCGCCTGGCCGTCGAATTCTTCGTTCGCTTCGGAGAGGTCCAGGTTGAACAACGCCAGGTCCTGTGCGAAGCGCAGCTTGTGCGCGGCATTGACGGCGACGGCGTTGTTGATCATGTTGGTGGGGCCGGAGCGCTGGATGGAGGTGAACACGTGTAGCGCCATGCCGTGCTCGGCATGCATCCACGCGCCGAGATGGCGTTCGAGGAACTTGAGCCAGGGGGTGTTCCAGCCGTCATAGGCCCGGGCTCTCTTGGCGTTTTGTAGACACAGGTCCACCTGGCGCACGACCGCAGCATTGTTGCGGTAGATCGTCTGCTCCCACTCCTCGTTAGGGTCCAGGAAGGCATGCCAGTTCGCCGACCGGGCTACTGTCCACTCCTGCGGGTATCCGCCCGGTCCGTCACCGAAGCCGTAGATCCAGCCCTGAGTGAGATGCCGATCGGGATCGGGCTGCACGTCGATGGTGACGTCCTCGTACATCGTCGAACGCAGCTTGGCCGGCTTGTAGTAGGAGTACTTGCGGCTCTTGGAACTAGGGAACTCCAGCGCGCCCGCCTCCGAGTCGGTGAACTCGATCTTGGGGAAGCTACGCTGCTTTGGCGGGGCGAGCGTAGCGACGGGGGACTGCTCAGGTGCAGACATTGCTAACCTTTCTGTTTCTCTCTGGGCTGCAAACGGTTTGGATTGGTCTCAATCGAAAATTGGGCTGGTGAAACTGTCGTAGAACACCTGATCTTTTGGTACGGAACGGGATTCAAGCATTACCATCGCGGCATCCACCATCGGCGGCGGACCGCACAGGTAGACCTCCGTCTTGGTGATGTCGCTCTCATGACGAGCGACGATGTCGGTGACGAACCCTTCCTCGATCGCGAATCCGTCCGGCAGCGTGCCCTCCATCGATTCCGACAGGCAGGCCACGAACCGGAAGTCCACCAATCCCTTACCGAGCTGGGCGATCTCGTCGAGATAGAACAGGTCGGCGGCGGTGCGGGCACCGTAGTAGAACCGCACCGGCCGCCTGCTGGAGGTCTCGCTCAGGTGCCGCAGGATGGCCAGAATCGGCGCCATGCCCGCACCGCCCGCGACACACACGACCGGTAACACGTGGCCGTCCTTGAGCGTCGACGTGCCGTACGGACCCGTCAGCGTCAACTCATCGCCCGCCTTGATGCCATCGTCGAGCAGCCCGGAGAACTTGCCGCCGGGGTACTTCTTGATCAGGAACTCGACCTGACCCGGCGTGGATTGGGTGGTCGCCATCGAGAACGACCGGTGCTCCTCGCTGCCCGGGATGTGGATGTCGGCGTACTGCCCCGGCTTGAAGTCGAACGTGGCCGGCTCCACCGCCTCCAGTTTCAGGGAGACGATGTCGCGCGTCATGGGTTCGACAGCGACCACCCGGGTGCGGACATCCTGGATCGGCACACCGCCGAGCAGTTCGTCCTCGTCGAAGTTCAGCAGCTCGATTGTGCAGTCGCTGAACGCATGTGACCGGCATAGCAGCACATAACCCTCGTCGACCTCGGCGTCGTTGCAGGCGAACGTCGAATAGTTGTCCATCTGGACGTCGCCGTCGAGCAGGTAGGACTTGCAAGCCGAGCACCGGCCCTCGCGACAGCCGTGCATGAGATGGATGCCCTGCCGGAAGGCGGCGTCAAGGATGTTCTCATCCTCGCGGACTTCCATTTCGAGGTCGACTGGCTCGAAGTTGATGCGGTGCGTTTCGGCCACAGTGAACCCCTCTTGTTCGGTGGTCAGACGTGGATCCCGGTGGGTGATGCCGGATCGTCACGGCACCACCCACCGGAGGCGGGTGATGGTTGGGATCCCAGACGGCGCTCAGGCGAGTGCGTTGGCGCGATACGCGGTGATGTACGCTTCGCGCTCTTCGTCACTCATCTCGTTCAGCAGAATGTTCGGGCTGTTGAACACGTTGCCCCTGACATCGTCCAACGTCCACATCTTGGCCGGGTCCAGATCCAGGTGTGGTTGTGGGATGAGCGTCTTCCCGTCGTCGCGCACATAACCCAGATCCGAGATGATGTCGGCCAGATCCTTGCCATGGTGCAGCGTCTCCCACTCGCGGAACCCGGTGAGCCGACCCATATTCGGCGTCGGCCTGCCCTCGTACTCGCTGCGGAACGCGGTCGCGTCGGTCCAGTGGCAGGTCTCCGAGCAGTAGGTCCGCCACTGGTCGTCGACCTTGTCCAGCACGGTGTCCTCGCGGATGAGGCACGGCACCATGCACGTCCAGCAGCGCTGCGGGTAGGTGTAGCCGACGTCCTCGAACGCGATCGGCTTGTTACGGCCGGGGTATGCCAGCCTGTTGTAGTCCTCCCACCACTTGCCGAACTCGTTGTACCAGCCGGGATACTTCGCTTCGAACCACTCGAAGTCCTTGTCGGTCATGGCGTCGATGCGCCAGTAGTTGACCGGCCAGCCGGTGGCGAAGAACTGCGCGACCCGGTGCACGTAGAACTTGTCGACGATGCGCTTCCACGCTTCCTCGACCAGATCGTGCGGGATGGTCAGGCCGTACTTCTCCAGCGGCAACAGGTAGCTGCGGTAATAGTCGTCATAGATCCACCGCCGCCACATCTCGGCGTAGCTCTCCCGATCCTTGCGGCGGTCCTTGGTGCCGTACTCGATGAAGGTGCCGATCGCGGCGTCCACCACGCAGTGGTTGTTCCACCATGCGTAGCGCAGGTCGCGCTCGAGCAACGGACGATTGCGTTCGTCGGCCAGCGCCATCAGAAGGATGGAGTACCCGTTGGAGATGTGCCGCGACTCGTCGGACTGCACCGAGTGGAACACGGTCGGCAGCAGGTAATCGCCGTTGGCGGCCGCTTCGTCGGGCATGGCCACGAACAGTGTGTTGGTGAACGCCGTCTCGGCGACCACGGTCAGGTACACGTTGGCCGCGGTGATCGCGTCACCGGTGATGAAACCCTCGCCGAACTGCCGTCCGATCGTGCCCGCGTAGTTGTTCGCGAACGCCTTCTCCGTGATGTCGAAGCCGGCCGGATCGATGTAGTTGTTCATGTAGAGCTTTTTGAGGTTCATCTGGATCGTCGAGTGACGGACCTCGTCGATCATCTGCACGGCCAGGCCGTTGTGGATCTCCGGGTTGGGTACCGCGTCGATAGCCATCGGCATGGCCCTGGCGGCCGAGATCTCGGGGAACGGGATGATCGACAGGAACAGTTTCTGCCATTCCAGCCAGCGCTGCTGCACCTGGCGGAACATGTTGCCGCGGATCGCCCCGTCCATCGCTCCGAAGACGCGGTTGTCCTTCTCTTCTTCCATCGGGAAGTAGGACCGCATGATCTGCTTCAGCGGGTCCTTCTTCGGGGCCTTCTCGAAGGTGTAATCGGTACCGAACCTGGTGGCCGGTGTCGCGAACGTCGGTTCCCACGAAAGTTCGGTGATCTTCGCATGAGCCTTGGTCAGGCTTTGCCTACTCAAAGTGCGCCTCCTGGTTGCAAGCCGACACCGTGCCGGCGGGCGGACGATGCACTTCGAATGCAACCGCGTGCCATCGCACTCGACCGTCTCACTATGAGACGCAGGTCACATCGGTGCGGGAAGCCGGGCAAGCCGCAGCCCGGCGCGAGGTATTCTCAATTTGAGACGCAGGTCACACTGAACGGGTCTAGCCTGCGAGTGCAGCCATCGCACGACCCTCTTCTGTCGGCAAGTGGACGCGTGCGCCCGCCGAGCAGCAGACGGAACCGAGGTGACAGCCAGTGGCGAATGACCCCGACGGCCACATCGCGGTGGACGTCCGGCAGGCGAGGGAGCTGTTTCTCGCGGGTGCGCTGGATACCAGCGCCATCACCGCCGGTGTACTGAAGTCCTGGCGCCGATCACAGGCCCTGCACGTCCATCCCGACCGCGTCGATCTGCCGTACGTCCGCGATCCCGACACCGACACCCCGCTGACCCATGCGGCGGCGCCGGTGCTGCGTCGGATCGCCAACGATCTCGCGTCGCAGGCCGTCAGCGTGGTCCTGACATCCGCCGACGGTGTGGTGCTCGAGCGGATCGCGCCGGATTCGACGATCCAGCGGGTGCTCGACGATGTCCGGCTTGCGCGCGGTTACAGCTACGCCGAGGAGTTCACCGGCACCAACGGCATCGGCACGACACTGGAAACGGGGTCGCCCACGTTCATCCGCGGCAGCGAACACTACGTGGGCGCGCTGGGCAGGCTGGCATGTGCGGGTTCGCCAATCCGAGACCCCATCAGCCGCAAGGTGCTCGGCGTCGTCGACCTGACCTGCTGGGCCAGCCAATCCGATCCCCTGCTGTTCGTCCTGGCCAAGAGCGCAGGCAGTCAGATCGAGGATCGGCTGAGCGCGATGAAGAACGAGACCGAGACCGCGCTGCTGGACGCGTACCTCAAGCAGAGCCGCCGCTACCCGGGCGGGGTTCTGGCGATCGGCGGCGACGTGGTGCTGATGAACCTGTTCCTGCGGCAGGCCCTCAACGCGGGTGACCAGGCGGCCTTGTTGGATCACGCCGCCGAGCTGGCCCGGACCTTGCACACGACAACGGCGGTGGCCACCCTGCCGAGCGGCAGCACGGTACGTGTGTCGGCGGCGGAGCAGGTCATCACACGCAGCCGCCAGGACAACGTCGTATTCCACGTGTATGTGCAGTCCGCCGATCGGCAGGCCACAGTGAGTCCGGTGGCACTGCCGGCAATTCCGCGCCTCGCGGGCCGCAGCAGTTCCTGGCGGCGATGTTGCCAACAGGTCGACCGGTGCTACCGGGAGCGCGAGTGGGTGGTCATCCAGGGCGAGACGGGCTCCGGGCGCACGCGGCTCGGACAGGCCGTGGCGCAACATGTCAGCCCGGAGCGCACCGTGCGCGTTTTTCGCCACGACGATTTCCTCGGCGCCGACGAGTTCGTCGCCGAGCTGGAAGCCGAGACCGAGAGCGGCGACTTCGCGGTGGTGATCGCCAATATCGACGAGCTCGGCGACCACGTACTGGAACCGCTGGCGACCCTGCTGCAGACCCGCGCCGGGCACGGCTGGATTGCTGCGACGATGGGCGTCGAGGCGCGCTCGCCACTCGTCGACATCCTGGTGCTGCCGTTCTTCACCCATACCGTCAGCGTTCCCGCGCTACGGCATCGGCTCGAAGACCTCGACGATCTGGTGCCCCAATTGCTGAGGGAGTTGACCCGCGGGGCCGGTGTCCGGCTGGGTCCCGACGCGATGCGCCAGCTCAACAAGCTGCCCTGGCCCGGTAACGTCGCTCAGCTGCGAAAGGTGCTGTCCGAAACCGTGGCACTGCAGCGCTCGGGCACCATTGGTGCCGACAAGCTGCCCGCCGAGTGCCGGTCGCTGGCACGGCGCAGACTGACGCAGCTGGAGTCGTTGGAACGCGACGCGATCGTGCGCAGCCTGCGGGAGAACGGTGGCAGCAAGTCCGACGCCGCGGAGGCACTCGGCATGTCACGCGCCACCATCTACCGCAAGATCAAGGAGTTCGGTATCGCCTGACGCGCTACGGCGCCGCGTTACCGAGCCCGTCCCGATAGCGTTGCGCGAGGTGTTGATACACAGCGGGATTCGTATTGACCCAGGTCTCGGCGCCGGTACCGGCGATGGGCCCGCGAATCGTCGCGGGCGAGCCCGCCACCACGACCTCGTCAGGAATCTGCGTGCCGCCGATCACCAATGAGTGGGCGGCGACCAGGCTGCGTACGCCGACCACCGCGCCGTCCAGCAGAGTGACGTGGTTGGCGATCAACGCCTGCGCACCGATGTGCGCCCCGTGGATGACGCAGCCATGCGCGATCGTGGCGCCGGGACCGACGTCGACCGGGATGCCCGGCGGGGCGTGCAGCACACTGCCGTCCTGAACGTTGGCGCCCTCGCGGACGACGATGGGGGCGAAGTCGGCTCGGATCACGACGTTGAACCAGATCGACGCGCCGGCCTCGACGTGGACCTCGCCGACGAGGACCGCGGTGGGGGCGATGAACGCGCCAGGGTCGACCACCGGTGACCGACCCTCAAACGAGTAGACAGGCATATCCGCTCCTCACGTGCGCGGGACCATTTTTCGCTCCTCACGTGCGCGGGACCA
>NZ_JBGAME010000042.1:0-8323 GCF_044223235.1 Mycobacterium sp. | reverse complement strand
CGCTCCTCACGTGCGCGGGACCATTTTTCGCTCCTCACGTGCGCGGGACCACGTCCCGGTCACCCGACGCCGGCCAATGCGAACGGCAACACCTGTGCCGCACCACCCTGCCGGAGCATCCGCGCAGCCATCGTCAGCGTCCAACCGCTGTCGGTGAAATCGTCGATCAGCAGTATCGGACCCGGTACTGCCGCAATCGCGGCGGGATCCGGCGGCTCCCACGAATCATGCAGGCCCGCAACGCGGTAGGCCGAGTTGGCGGCGGTGACCGGTCGGCGCTGCGGACGATATCTCAGGACACCCAGGTCCGTCAGCCTGCCCAGGCTTACGATGCTGGCGCGAAGCGAGGCGATGAGCACGGGGTGCGTCGAGGAATCAAGCGACATCACCGCCGCCGGGCGCATCGCCCAGTCCCACGCGGCGAGCACGTCGACGGCGGCGCGCAGGAGGTCATCGGGAACCTCAGCGTCGGGTTCGCCGAGGACGTGGCGCAGCCGGTCGCCCCAGCCGAGATCCGACAGCCTGCCGATGATCCGGCCCGCTGCTGGACCGTCGGCGATACGTCCGGACAACTCCACCCCAAGATTGGCCAGCCCGGTCGGCCACTGCTTGCGCGCGGCCAGCTCGACCCCAGGCCGGACAAGTCGACGTCTGGCGGCCTCGGTTGCCTCCACGTCGACGTCGGGGCTGAAGCGGGATCCGGTGCAGTTGTCGCACCGACCGCACCGCTGGGCATCGCGGAGGCCGGGATCGTCGAGCTGGGCCCGCAGGAACAGCATTCGGCACCCGCCGGTGTCCTGATAGTTGAGCATCGCCTGTTGTTCGCGCCTGCGCGCCGCGTCCAGCGCCCGGTAGCGCTCCTCGTCGTACGCCCAGGGCTGACCGGTGCCGATCCACCCGCCCTTGACCCGGCGGACGGCGCCGTCCACATCCAGCACCTTCAGAACCATCTCCAGGCGGCTGCGGTTGAGATCGACCAAGGGCTCCAGCGCGGGTGTCGACAGGGGGCGATCGGGTTCGAGGGCACCGATGACCTTGCGCACCATCGCTTCGGACGGGAACGCCACCGAGGCGAAGTATCGCCAGATGTCTTGGTCTTCGCGTCCCGGCAGCAGAATCGCCTCGGCGCATCCGGGAGCGGCGATCGCGCGACCGGCGCGGCCCACCTGCTGGTAGTAAGCGATCGGTGACGACGGCGCGCCGAGATGCACGACGAAGCCCAGATCGGGTTTGTCGAATCCCATGCCCAGCGCCGATGTGGCGACGAGGGCCTTGACCCGGTTGGCGATCAGGTCGGCCTCGAGCCCCTCACGTTCGGCGGCTTCCGTCGAACCGGTGTAAGCGGCGACGGCGTGGCCCTGCTCGCGCAGGTCGGCGGCCACGTCGTTGGCCGCCGCCACGGTGAGCGTATAGATGATGCCCGAACCCGGAAGCGAATTCAGGTTCGCCCCAATCCATGCCAGCCGCTGTGCCGGATTGCCGACGGTGAGCACCGACAGCCGCAGTGATTCACGGTCGAGACCGCCACGGAGCACCAGGATGTCATGACCCGGCCTTCCGGCGTCGAGCTGCCGCGCGACGTCGGCGACCACGCGATCGTTGGCGGTCGCTGTGGTGGCCAACACCGGAATGTCCGTGCCCAGGTCGGCGATCAGCGTGCGGATCCGACGGTAATCGGGCCTGAAGTCGTGTCCCCAATCGGACACGCAGTGCGCCTCGTCGATCACGACCAACCCGGCGTCGCCGGCAAGTGCGGCAAGAACGGCGTCTCGGAAATCCGGGTTGTTCAGCCGCTCCGGGCTGACCAGCAGCACATCGAGTGCACCAGTTGCCACGCTGTCGTGGATGTCGTTCCAGTCGGCGACATTGCTGGAGTTGATGGTCGCCGCGTGAACTCCCGCCCGCTCGGCGGCGGCCACCTGGTTGCGCATCAGCGCCAGCAACGGGGAGACGATGACCGTCGGCCCGCTGCCCGCCAGGCGCAACAGCTTGGCGGCGATGAAGTACACCGCCGACTTGCCCCAGCCGGTCCGCTGCACGACGAGTGCGCGGCGGCGATGCACGACCAGCGCCTCGATCGCGGTCCACTGATCGTCGCGTAACTGGGCGTCGGGTCCCGCCAGCTGCTCCAGGAGCGCCTGGGCCTGCGTACGTGTGGCCATGCCCGACATAGTGCCTGTCCCGACCGACACCGACACCCGGTGTGGCCACACCATCGAGCACCAGGGCGCTCGCGGAGTCGACGACATAGACGCCCTGGCAGCCGGCATCGGCCATGATCCGCGCCTGCCGCGATTCGGCGAGGACCTGCTCATCGACACTCTCGACGTCCTGGCGCTCATCCTGGCAGGCCTGTAACCCACCTGTAACCCACTGCGGGGCTGCAATCTGCAGTCCGATTCCGCACGCCGTCGGCGCGAGATCTACGTTTTGCAGACAGAACCCAAGAGCGGGCCTGCAAAAAGTCAATCTCGGCGCGGTCCGTGACGGTCACTCGACGCTATTTGAACGAAAGATGCACGACGCCAAGGCCGGCGAAGTCAGCAACGAAGTCGTCGCCCGGTCGGGCGTCGATGGCTTTGGTACACGACCCCGGCAGGACGATGTCGTCGGCCTTCAACCGGACACCGAATTCGTCGACCTTGCGGGCCAGCCAAGCCACCGCCGTGACCGGATTGCCGAGAACCGCATCACTGCGGCCCTTCGCGACCGTCTCCCCGTTGCGGCTCAGCACCACATCGATGCCGGTGATGTCGACGTCCTTGGGCGACACCCGCGCATCGCCGAGTACCCAACCCGCCGACGACGCGTTGTCCGCAATGGTGTCGCAGAGCTTGATGTTCCAGTCGCTGATGCGGGTGTCGATGAGCTCGATCGCCGGGGCGAACGCGGCGGTCGCTGCCAGCACATCGTCCTCGGTGCAGCCGGCGCCGGGCAGATCGTGGGCGAGGACGAACCCGACTTCGACCTCGATACGCGGGTACAGGTATCTGCCTGCCTTGACCGGGAGGTCCTCGTATACCTGCATGTCGTCGAGCAGGTGCCCGCAGTCCGGCTCGTCCACACCCATCATCGTCTGCATCGCTTCGGAGGACAGGCCCACCTTGTGGCCGATCACGCGCCCACCGTCGGCGACCCGCCGACGGATGTTGATCAGTTGGATCTCGTAGGCGTCGGCGACGTCGATGCCCGGCTGCGCTGCGGTCAGGGGTGCGATCGGTTCGCGGGACCGCTCGGCCCGCGCGAGGGTGGCGGCGAGGTCCTCCCGCACCTCAAGAGTGAGCACTTTATGACGTCCCTCGTTTCGTGGAACAGGCAAGTTGTCCCCCGCCCGGGGCAATTCTATAACGTGTTCTACATAACGGGACAGCCGTTCGACGTCGTCGTGGTCGGGAGCCGCGCCGCGGGCATGGTCGCTGCCCCACCGCCGCACATCAAGGCCTCACAACAGCAAGCCTGGAGAAGGTGGACCGTCGAATTCGGTTGCGCTGCCATATCGTTCGCCAGATGTCGAGGTGCTGATGCCGACGCCGCCGCAGCAAGCGCTGTCGTACCGGTTGCGCGGCGACCGCAACCCACTGCACTCCGATCCGGAATTCGTCGCAGCTGCCGGATTCCTAGGACCCATCCTGCATGGATTGTGCATGTTCGGTATCGCCGGCAAGGCGATTGTCGACACGGTCCTGGACGGCGACGCCGGTATTGACGGGCGTGGAGTTGGCCGCTGCTTAAGCACCGAGAAGCGCGGACGGTTCGGCCTCGAGGATGTCGCACAGCCAGTTCATCGTCCGCCGTATCCCCTCCACCAGGCCGACGGCGGGCTTCCAATGAAGTTCGTTCGCGGCCTTCGTCGTATCCAACGTGATCGCATTCAGATCGACGCCCCGGACCTCGTCCGCACTCGGCACCGGCGCTCCGTCGAGGACGGCCGACATGAGGTTGTACACATCCGTCATGGTGGTGCACTGCCCCGTGCCGATGTGGAAGGTCCCAGTCTTCCTCAGCGGAGCGCACCCCGCGCGCACAAATGCATCGACGACGTCTTCGACATACACGAGATCGCGTGCGTCACTGCTGTCGCGGTAAACCCAGTGGGGTCGACCGGTGATCAGCGCGCTGCCGAGAGCGGCAATCGCGCCGGTAGCTCCGTGAGGATTCTGTCGCGGTCCGTATACGTCGGCGAGTGCCAGGCACATCGGAGCGAGGCCATACATTTCCGCGTACGCGCGCAGGTACAGCTCGCCAGCCAGCTTGCCCACGGCATGCGGCGAAAGCGGTTCGATCCGATCGGATTCATCCACGGTGCCAGCTTGCGCACCGTAACGGGCCGTTCCCGAGGCGGCGTACACGATCCGCCGGACTCCGCCCTGCCGGGCTGCTTCGCACAGATTGATGGTGCCCAGAACATTGCTGCGAGCATCGAATTGGGGGTTGCAAACAGAGACGTCGAGGTCGACCTGCGCTGCCAGGTGGAAGATCACGTGCGGGTTGACGCCCGAGACGATGTCGACGAGTTCAGGTGCCTGAATGTCGGAGTCCACCGACGTGAACGCACGGGGGCGCGACCGGTTGCAGTTGTATGCGTGCTCCAGATTCGCCGCAATGCCGGTGCAGAAGTTGTCGACCACGACCACCTGGTGGCCGTCGGCCAGCAGGCGGTCGACCAATGTCGATCCGATGAAGCCCGCACCGCCGGTGACCAGCGCACGCATCGTTATCGAGCCCCGGATGGCCGGCGGAGCCGAGACGTATCCATCAGCTCCGCCGACCCTTCATCCCGGCATGTGGAGATTGCGACAACGCTACTGGGACAGACATACGGCATCCGGCTTCCCGCGGATGCCGTGACGGCCGACCCCGCGTTATGGCAAAGCCTCATCGTTTTGCCATAACGCGCTTGACGTGCCGCGTGTGCCATCACGAGCATCCGGCAACCCTACCAGAACCGCACGCAGTACACATCAGCTACAGCAAACATATTGATCCATCGAGAACCCGCGCACCAGGCGGGCCTTGTCGGCCGCCGTACTCCATCGAGAACGACTACATGCTAGTTAGAGACCCAATACTCGGGCCGACACAAGTATGGACGAAGCCCGCCGAACCTCGGCTACTTGCCCGCGAGCTACTGCATTGGCAAGCATCCCGCGACCGCGCCAGGCCGAGGTCGAACCGACCGAGCCGCGCGCAACCGCGCGCGGCCGCCCCTGACCGTAACTGGGTTGCAACTAATTGTTTGGCAATACCGACGCTCAACCGTTCCGCCTGGCACGCGATAGGGCTACCATTGGCGCGCATGAAAGCGACGATCGCCACTGTGGCCGTTGCTGCTGTCCTGACGGGATGCGCCGGCAGGGCCGACACGACAGCGACACAGACGGTAGCAGCCACCCCGACGACGAGCGAAGCGCAATCTGCGGCGCGACCCGGTCACGTCCCCGACGGCTGGGGTGAAGTTCGCCCCGATGAGCAAGCCATCAAGGCGATGGCCGCGTGGGCAGAGCGGTCTCGAGTCACAGCAATTTATGCCGCTATGACCGACGGCAGGAGTGAACTGGACGCTGTCCGGACGGCCGTGAACGCGCGGGACGTGAGTGCCGCGAAACTAGCCTGCCGGGCAGCCAGTGAGCACCTCACCGACGAACTATCCACGCACATTCCCACGCCGGAGCCCGACCTGACGCACGCGCTCCAGTCACTCGTCACCGATGCTGAAACCTTTGCGGCCGAGTGCAATGCGCTCACCGACCCGGCACAGTCAAGCGACTTACAGACCCTCTGGAAGGCCTTGTTGACGGTGTTGAACGACATGACCACGGCCGGATCGATCATGAAACGGGACCAGCGCATTCTCGAAGGAGCCAACCGCTGACGAATCCCGGCCGTCGCAACTCGAGAGTCGACAAACCTCATCGCTTGCCATGGCAACGCTCTGGCCTCACCATATACACGGCCGCCAGTACGAACGGTGGCGGCTAGCAGGGCTCAGGTGAGCAATAAAACCCGGATGCAGTGGGCGTTGCGGGCGCGTACTTGAGCCGCAGCCGTGTTCGCCGAGGTTGGTGACCCAGTAGCGATGGGTGATGGGCACGACCGGCCAGGCATCGCAGCGGTGGTCCGCCCTCACTACCGAAGCCAGGCGTGCTGCACCTGCGGCTGGATCGGTAAGCCGCGCCTGCTGTTGTCTTCGGCGAAGCTCGACGCCCTGGTCCATGCCGCGGAAAAGAACTGCGTGCCAGCCATCCCGTTGTTCCAGCCGGGAGTAGCTGCACCTATAAAGCCTCCGGGCGATCCCGAAGCCGGCGATCGCTAGATCCGACGGCGGACCACTGGCCACGCGGTTTCGCCGTGAGATCGCCTGATCGATTGTTCCCAACCTCAGCCGCGGCACCCTGCCCCACTCAAGCCAGTCTGGGCACGTCACCGACTGTTCAGTTCGAGAAAATCCGTTTGCCATAGCTGTTTATCGCGACTACATGGTCCGTAGTGCGAAGGGCCGGGGCCACTGCCCGAGGTGGCGCACCCGCCAAGTCGTCTCGCGCCGCGTCGATTCATTGCTGAAACCCAGGTGGTATGTTTCGAGCCCCGACAGCAGGGCGGCCTGTCGACAGATTCCATGGCTTTGCGTCATTCCTAAAATGCCAGTACCTCGACCAGATATGAATTCGCTAGCACGCTTGCGGGCCTCGGATCGGCCAGCGTTCATGTCGGCAGGGCAATAGATTTTGCTAGTTTTGGTTGCTGGGTGCGATCGATGGTGGTACGTTCGGCGAATCACGGACGCAGCACTGCCGCTGAGTGTAGGTACAGCTAATATGTATACATTTGCGACCGCAGGGGGCGTTCGTTGGCACGGCAAGTTGTCGCGTCGGCGAAGGGGGATGAGTCGTTTGAGCCTGGTCAACATCTTCAGCCGCCCACGCCCCGGGCCCACTACGGAGCGGGCGGTGCCGGCAGTAAGCACCATTTCTGCGGCGGTCGCCCTGAAACTCATTGCCAGACAGGAGTTTCACGGTATTCCGAGCCGTGAGGCCATGCGCTGCGGGCTCGCGTCGAACCCCTATGGTCGACCGCCTCGGGAAAGCCGCAAGGTAAGCGAAATCAACGAGTTGAGCACAGGAGTCGCGGGATAATGTCAGTGTCGCCGCGGGAAGTCATCTACCGACCCAGTAACGGCAACGAGCGTTCGGCGCCACCTGATTATCGCGACACCGTGGTCGACGATCAGGAACGTACGCGCAACTCGGTCCGCATCGCGCCTGCCGCCGCTGCAACGGTTGCAGATCTATCGGACCGGGTGCTTGCCCGCTCAAGATGGGAGCGGCGATACGCCGCGCATCTGCTCATTTCAGACTCCGTTGTCATCTGTTCCGCGGTGATACTCGCACAGTACGTCCGATTCGGCAGCACGCCGACGTCGCCCGGATACATGAGTCATTACGTAACGGCGTATTCGGCTCTCCTGGTGATCATTTGGTCGTCCGCTCTCGCTTGTTTCCATACCAGATCGCCAAAATACATCGGTGCGGGCATCGAGGAGTACCGCCGGGTGATCACCGCGTCATTCGGAACCTTCGGGGCCATTGCGATCGCCGAACTACTTCTGAAACTTCAGATCTCGCGCGGCTATCTCGCGGTGGCTCTTCCTGTAGGCGTACTCGGCTTGGTGCTGAGCAGGTGGATGTGGCGCGAATATTTGATGCGCAAGCGCGTAGATGGCCAATACCGAACCGCGGTCATGGCCATCGGTGAGCGCGAAGCGGTGCAAAACCTCGCGAACGAGATCACGCGAAACCCCACCGATGGATATCAGGTCGTGGGGATCGGGGTACCGGGATACGGTCCTCCACGTGGCGAATGCCTGATGGTCAACGGTCAATCCGTTCCTATCGTTGGCGGGGAGACCGATGCACTGAAGGCGATCCACGCATGCGGCGCCGATACAGTGGCGATCGCCGACACGGGACAGTTCGGGGTTCTGGGACTCCGCAGGCTTATCTGGGAACTCGAGCCGATGGGCGTGAATCTTGTCGTCTCACCTGGAGTGATGGATGTGGCGCTCAATCGACTTGTGATGCGACCGATCGCCGGTCTACCGCTGTTGCACATTGAGAAGCCTCAGTATCACGGCGCAAAGCGCTTTCAGAAGCGCGCGTTTGATTTTTGTTTCGCGATGGCCGCCCTCATCGGCACCCTTCCAATTCTTGTTATCACTGCCATCGCCATCAAGTTGAGTAGCAAGGGTCCCGTCTTCTACGCCTCCGAGCGCATTGGAATAGACGGCAGGCGGTTTTCGATGCTGAAGTTCCGCACCATGGTTGAA
>NZ_JBGAME010000010.1:0-137987 GCF_044223235.1 Mycobacterium sp. | reverse complement strand
TTCTACTCGGGTTTTTACCTGCCGATGTACTGGAGCAGCCGGGCCAAGCTGACCAACACGGCCGACATGATCCGGCTGATCATCCGCGATGAGGCCGTGCACGGCTACTACATCGGCTACAAGTACCAGCGTGGGTTGGCGCTCGTGGACGAGGCCAGGCGTCAGGAGCTCAAGGACTACACCTACGAGGTGCTCTTCGAGCTCTACGACAACGAGGTCGAGTACACCCAGGACCTCTACGACGAGGTGGGGCTGACCGAGGACGTCAAGAAGTTCCTTCGGTACAACGCCAACAAGGCGCTGATGAATCTCGGTTACGAGGCGCTGTTCCCGCGCGACGAGACCGCGGTCAACCCGGCGATCCTGTCGGCGCTGAGCCCCAACGCCGATGAGAACCACGACTTCTTCTCCGGCTCGGGATCGAGCTACGTGATCGGTAAGGCCGTCAACACGACCGACGAGGACTGGGACTTCTGACGAAGGCGCGTATGCGGCAGCCGCGACGGTAGCTCGCACCATCGGGCTGCCCTGGCGCTCATCTCCACCCGGATGTGTCAGACGCCGGCATCAGACAGCTGTGGTCGCGCCCTCCGCGATCCCGACTTGGTCGAAGGCCCGCTCGATCGCGTCGAGTTGCGCATCCGTGTACCCCGAGGCGATCGCCGTGCTGAGCACCGCGGCGCGGCCGTCGGCGAACGTGGCCCCGGGGCTCAGCCGGTACAGCGAGTGGTAGAAGAGCCGCGCCCAGGCGTCGTCGGAGATGTCACTGGTCGCCGGGTCGGTCATCATCAGGTATGCCGCGTGACTGAAGATCGTGCTGTTGACGTGTTCACCGCCCTCGTCGCCGGTGCCGGTGTAGCGATCGGCGTAGCTCGCGCGGTAGGGCCCGTAGGTCGTGCCGATCGACGTGGGGTCGGCAAGGTTGCGGATCGGCCCGCTGGCAGCGTCCTCGCCGATCAGCCAGCGGCCCGAACCGGTCTTGCCCTCGATCAGCGTGCCGAGGACGTCGGCGTAGGCCTCGTTGAGTGCGCCCGACTCGCCGTAGTCCAGGCTGCGGTCCCGGTCGCCGACGGCGTGATCCACGACGGCATGGGTGAATTCATGCCCGACGATGTCGACGGCGGCTTCGAGGTCGCCGGTGTCGCCGAATGCGAACTGCTGGCTGGTGGAATCCCAGAACGCGTTGTCGTAGCCGTCGGTGTAGTCCGACAGCGATTCGCGCGGGTTGTACTGGATGCTCACCACCACCGGGGCGCCGTCACCGTCAAACGATCTCAGCCCCAACACATCCGAGTAGTAGTCGTACACCTCGGCCATGTTCGCGTGCGCGGATACCGCCGAGGTGTCCCAGCCGGACAGGTCCCGGAAGACGGGGACACCCGGCGTGATCGGCGGCCCAACTAAGAAGAAGTATGTGGTGCGGTCGGTCTCGATGTTGCGGGTGAGGTCGTGCAGGTTGTCGATGTCAAGGATCAGCAGGCTGAGCCGGGCCACGCCGATCTGGCGGCTGGCCCCCAGGTCATCGGTGGCGGTGGCGGTGGCCGCCGACCCCAGGGCCAGCGCATCGGCATTCGACGTGCGGCGGATCACCGAGCCGGCACGGGCGCCGGCGGCGGCGATGTAGTAGGTCGCCCCAGGGTCGGTGGCGGCGCCGCGGACCAGATCCGCGGCGTCGGGCGGATCCACCACCACACGCCAGGCCAGCTGCGGGTCGGTGTCGGCGTCGAGCGCGTCGATCACCAGCTCAGGATTGACCACCCCGGCCGCGATCAACGGCGCGGCGATCACCCGGTACGGCCGGGCGTCGGGCGAACCGACGTAGGCGGCAATCGCCGCCGCGGCCGCCTCGGTCCTGCTGTCGATCCGACGGGCGGCCGTCAATTCCATACCGTCGACTCGGCTGTCGTAGTTGTTGAACAGTCCCGTTACGGCGCCGTCGGCGTCGGTGGCCAGGATAACTTCGCCGCCGAGCACCTCGATGCCGCCGACCGTCTGATGCATACGGTAGAACGTTTCGCCGTCGTCCTCTGATGCTCCCACCCGCTGCACGGTGATATCCGTCTCGTTGGCGAAACCCGCAGGGGCGCCGATCAATCCGGACATCTGGTTGAACACGTCGGCGGCCTCTGCCGCATTGTTGATCGTCGCGTCGGTGAAGGCGCCGTTGACGACGCGGACGGTGCTGTCGCCGTCGACGGTGGCGGTCACGTCCGGCCGGGCGGCCAGGTTGGCGATTTCGATGCCGCGCTGCGCTGGTGGGTCGCCCACGACCGTCGCCGCCGGAGCCGCGCCCACAGCGGTTCGGCGCGATTGCGCGTCACGCGCCGCCAGCCACAGCGATGCGACCAGGTTCTCCGGCGGCATGTGTGGCAACGGCAGGCCGGTGGCCGGTTCGCCCAGGCCGATCCGGCTCAGCGCGCCGGCGAGGGCACGGTGGACCGTCACGCCGGCGGTCATCCTAGTAGCTGCCGGAGTTCCTGTGAATATGGTTGCCGGCGTGAGTGTTTCCGCTTCCCGAGGGTCGGGGACGGCGGACTCCTCCCGGCGGACGGCGGTGGGGATGTCCGCGCCGACGACCGCCTTCGGCTGCCTGGTGGCGGGCGATGCGTCCTCGGGTCGGCGCTGGACCTCGGCGCGCTGTTCCGGACGGGTTATGTCGGTGAGCCGTTGCGGGCCGACGGGTCGCGGGGTCGAGTTCCTCGATGACTTACGGGGTTCCCCGTCAGCGCCCGAACCGGACTGTGTGCGGGGTTGGGTCTCCGTCACGGCGGGATCGGCCGGGCCATCGGAGCCGTGCCTTTGTTTCCGGTTCGGCCGCGCGGAAGTGGCTTCGCCGGCGTCCGGCTGGGTAGGGCGGGGGATCCGCACCGCGACGGCGTCCGGACGCGGCCGGGCTCGTCGCGGAACCGCTGATGTCGTGTCCGCCGCGGTGGTTCCCGTAGCGGTGAGTGTGCGCGGTTCGGTGCTGCCGGCCGAATGGTCGGCGCTGTCCGCGGTGTCCCCAGGGGCTGCGGAGGCGATCGCCTGACCGTTGCCGATGGCGACACCCACACCGGCTGCCACCGCGCCGATGCGCACCCAGTGTGCAACAGCGTTGTAGGCACTGCGACGCGACGGAGCCAATGCGCCTCCCTCTGTGCGTGTTCCCAACGCGATCGGCTGTCAAGGTACCAAGCATGTTCGTCGTGGGGGTCGCCAGCGCGCCGCAATACGACTGAGGGGCGCGCCTGGTCTGGAACTCGCATGCGCTGTCGATCGGGGAAATTCGCTGTACTGGAGGGGGTGCCCCGGCTACCGTGGCCGGCGACCGGCGGGTCTGTCGTGAAAGTGCTTGGGCGGCAGTGCATGCACCTTGAACCCTGGCGACCCGCGGCGTGCTTCGCTCACGGGGACAAGTTGGCCGGCGGCTCGTCGCTCAGCACCGCCTGGGCGAGCCGTTCGCCGAGCAGCGGCGCGAACTTCATCAGGTTGCTGCCGACGAACGCGACGACCTGACCCCGGCTCGCCGCCGTCCAGCCGTCGCCGCCGGCGTCGAGCCACGCCGCGCGCACCGACACACAATCCACCTGACCCACCGGCGTCAGCGACGGGAACAGGGCGCGCACCGCTTCGGGATCGGGCTCTTCCTGGCCGAATCCCCATTGTCCCGTGCTCCCCAGGGGCAGCCCGTAGCCCTCCGGCGCGGACAGGCAGGCCGCGCCGGACGCATCGGCGCCCTGGTAGTTGTAGCGGGTGTGCGGGACGAACTCGACGCCCAGCGGGCCGAACAACTCAGGTGTTTCGACTCCCGCGCAGATCAGCACGCGCTCGCCGCGAAGGATGGCGCCGTCGGCCAGCGTGACCAACCCGTCGTCGGTGACCGAGGTGACCTCGGCGCGGCGGATGTCGACCCGTTGCGCCAGGGCGGACAGCGCGCGGCGGATGCGCAGGGCACCTCCGGCCGGATCCAAAACGCCGCCCTCCCAAGGTGGTACGACGAACGGGATCCTGGCCGCGATCTCACGGCGGTCCAGCCAGCGGAACTCCGCACCCGCGTGCTGCATCGCCGCCGCGGTGTCCTCACGCGGCCCGGCGGCGATGAAGCCCTCGTCGCCGAGCAGCCGTCCGGCACCTAGTTCGTCCTCCCAGCGCCCCCAGCCGGCGCGGGCCTGCACGGCGAGCGCGCACAACTCCGGTCGCCGGTGTGCGATGCGGAAGATCCGCGCCAGTCCCGCGGATTGCTCGCCGAACGGCTCGCCGCGCTCCAGCACGATCACCTGCCTGCCGCGCCGCGACAGTTCATAGGCGGCCGCGAGCCCGCACACTCCCGCGCCGATGACGACGATCACGCGTTAACGGCCGACTCGTCGTGGCGCAACGTCATGCGCCGTGACGCTACGCGAGCCGCCCGCAGGACTCACACCGTCGCGGCGACCGGTGCGGTGAGGTCGTCGACGGGACGGCGGGTGCGGCCCCGCGCAGTCTCGATCGCCAGGCCTTCCCTTGCCCAGTATTCGAAGCCGCCGATGAGCTCACGCACCCGGCGGTAGCCCAGCTCAGTCAGCAGCAACGCGGCGCGGGTCGAGCCGTTGCACCCGGGTCCCCAGCAGTAGACGACGATGTCGGCGTCGAGGTCGGGCAGTTCGGTTGCGGCCCGCTTCGCGAGGTCGGGTCCCGGAATGTGGCGGGCACCGGGGATGTGGCCCTGGTCCCACGCCTCGGTCGAGCGGGTGTCGACGATCAGCGGTGGCGTGCCCGATGCCCGGGCGGCGGCGAGGTCGGCCGGATCGGTCTCGAAGGTGAGCTTGGCGGCGAAGAAGTCACGCGCGGCGGCAGTCATGAAGATAATCCAAACACCGGCACATCGGTCTCGAGAACGGGCAGCTGACGGCGAATGGCGTGAAGTGGCATCGGATCAGCGGAATACTTGCCAGTATGCCGAACAATCAACGGGTCAACCTGGATCGCACGGATGAACTCATCCTCGACGCTCTGCAGACCGACGGGCGGATGAGCACCGCCGATCTCGCCCGCGCCGTCTCGCTGTCGCCCAGCTCGACCGCGGATCGGGTTCGCCGGCTCGTCGACGCGGGCATCATCGTCGGCTACACCGCGGTCGTCGACGCCAATGCTCTCGGCTACGCCATCACGGCCTTCGTCCGCCTGGCCTACCCGTCGGGGAACTATCGGCCGGTGCACGATCTGCTGGCCGTGGTGCCCGAAGTCGTTGAGGCCCATCACGTCACCGGCAACGACTGCTTCATCATGAAGGTGCTGGCCAGATCCATGCCCGACCTGGAACGGATCACCGGAAAGCTCGCGACGCTGGGCAGCATCACGACGAGCGTGGTCTACTCCAGCCCGCTGCCGTCCCGGCGCATCCTGCCGGCGTAATCCCTGGCGAGCAGACGCAAAAGCACCCCGAAACCGGGCGGAGAAGGGGCTTCTGCGTTTGCTCGCCAGGAAGTGTCAGGGGCGCTCGTGGGCGTCCTCGAGCACCGTCCTGCCGATCTCGGCGTAGGTGCCCGGCCTGGAGTAGCGCAGCCATACCGCGTACACCAAGCCGATGACGAACACGCCCGCGATGAAGTACGGGGCGTCCTTGAACACAAGGGAGTTGGCGGCGTAACCGGCGGCGAACGCGCGGTTGTCCCACAGCAGCCACACCACATACCCCATCGCCACACCGCCCAGCAGCGGGCACACCAGTGTGGTGATCACGTTGCCGCGGTGGGTCTTTCGCACCCAGAAGTACCAGATCACCGCGACCGAGCAGATGGCCTGCACGAGCAGGATGGCCGCCGTGCCGATCAGCGCCAGCAGACCGTAGATGTTGGTGTAGGGCACCAGCGACGGCGTGTCGATGGGAACACCGTTGGCGTCGGGCACCTGGACGGCGGTGAAGCCGGCGAACAGCAGCACCAGTACCAGTGTGATGACGCTCTGCAGTGCCGAAGCGAGGTAGGGCGAGCCGTGCTTGGGGTGCGCAGCGCCAAGAGTGGATTTTACTGCGGTGGAAGGGATTTCGCGGCCGAGCGCAAATAGGTACCGAGATGCGGCGTTGTGGAACGCCAGCGCGCAGGCGAACGATCCGATCACGAGCAGGATCTTGTAGACGTCGAGCAGCAATCCACCCAGATTGGTGTGTACCAGGTTGAAGAACAGGTCCAGTGGCGACGAGCTGATCGAAGTCTCCACCGACGCCGTGGCGCCGTTTCCTGCCAGCACCATCGCCGAGACGAACGTGTAGAACAGGCCCAGCCCGATCACCGCGATCAGCGTGGCCCGCGGGATGATCGTCTTCGGGTTGCGGGATTCCTCGCCGTAGACGGCGGTGGTTTCGAAACCGACCCACGACCAGAACGCGAAGAACAGGCCGATGGCCATCGAACCGGCGGCCGCGGCGGTGCCGAATGCACCCGCGGGCAGGCTCTCGAAGGCCTTGTTCAACAGCACGGTCTGGTCCAGCATGAAGCCGTCCGGGCCACCGCCCTTGACGATCACCGAAAGGGCCAGCGCCAGCAGCAGTATCACCTCCGAGACCAGGGTCACACCCAGGATCGCCGCGGTGAGGCTGATGTGGAAGTGGCACAGCGCGCCGATCACGACGATCGCCGCGATCGCAAACACCAGCCACGGAACGTTCACTCCCGCAACGGTGTTCACCGCGTCGTTGGCGAAGTACGCGCAACCGCCGATGAGGGAACCCTCGAACACGATGTAGGCGAACGTCGCCAGAAAGCCGCTGGCCATACCCCAGGTCTGGCCGAGCCCGTGGGAGATGAACCCGTAGAACGCGCCCGTGGTGGTGATGTGCCTGGCCATCGCGACATAGCCCAGCGCGAACAGTGTCAGCGCGATGGTGGCGAACAGGAATCCGGCCGGCGCGCCGAGTCCGTTGCCGAATCCGACCGCGATCGGCACGTTGCCGGTCATCGCGGTGATGGGGGCGGCGTTGGCCACGGCCATGAAGATGACCGCGACGATGCCGATCGCGCCCTTCTTCAGACCCGCCGTGCCAGTTGTGGGTGCTGCTGCGGATTCAGTGGACAACGCGGACCTTCCGGTACGAAATACGGTTTCGGTGGCGCCGCCGCGTTGCGATTCCGTAGCGAGCGTCACCCGCCGCGCACGGTTCGACAACCGGGGGAGCGGCATTCCCGGGAATTCCCAGGAAACTGACAGGCAACGCTTCGGGCGGGCTGATCCCCCGACGCCGTGAACCGCGGGTGAATGGCTCGCCAACTGTCGTGTGCCGTGGTGGCGGTGAGGCCGCGGGAGGGCGACACTGGGCGTCGTGACCACCACGTCGCTATTCGCGTCGATCCTCAACTGGCTGCGGGCGGGCTACCCGGAGGGTGTGCCCGGTACCGACCGGGTTCCGCTGTTGGCCCTGCTGCGCGCCACACCGCTCACCGAACAACAGCTCACCGAGGTGGTGCGACACCTCACCGCCACGGATTCGGCCGCATTGTCCGACGGCAGCATCGACGGGGACGAGATCGCGGCCTTCATCGAGGACGTGACACACCACGACGCCGGCCCGGAGAACATCAAGCGGGTTGCCGCCCGACTGGCCGCGGCCGGATGGCCGCTGGCCGGCGTGGACAGCCCTGCCGTCTAGTCCAACCGTCCCCCTACCCAGCGTGCCCGCTACCCAGTGTCAGCGCCCCGCCGTCACCGCAGGGTGGCGATGTCGATGACGAAGCGGTAGCGCACGTCGCTTGCGAGCACCCGTTCGTAGGCCTCGTTGATGTAGGACGCGTCGATGACCTCGATCTCGGGACCAACACCGTGTTCGGCGCAATAGTCCAGCATCTCCTGGGTTTCGGGGATGCCGCCGATCGCCGAGGCCGACAGGCTGCGCCTGCCCATGGCCAGCGGGAACACCGGCACGCTCATCGGATGCTCGGGGATACCCAGCTCGACCAGCGTCCCGTCGGTGGCCAGCAACGCCAGGTAGTCGCCCAGGTTCAGGTTGGCCGACACCGTGTTGAGGATCAGGTCGAACGTACCCGCCAGCTTGGTGAACGTGTCGGGATCCGACGTGGCGTAGTAATGGCTGGCCCCCAGCCGCAGCCCGTCCTCCATCTTCTTCAGCGACTGGCTGAGCACCGTCACCTCGGCGCCCATGGCGGCGGCCAGCTTGACACCCATGTGGCCCAGTCCGCCCAGCCCGATCACCGCCACCTTCGTGCCGGGCCCGGCCTTCCAGTGCCGCAGCGGCGAATACAGCGTGATGCCCGCGCACAGCAGCGGCGCGGCCTTGTCCAACGGGAGCGCCTCGGGGATGCGCAGCACATAGTCCTCGTCGACGACGATGGCGGTGCTGTAGCCGCCGTAGGTGGAGGTGCCGTCCTTACCGACGGCGTTGTAGGTGCCGACCATGCCGGTCCCGGTGCAGTACTGCTGCAGCCCGGCCAGGCAGTTGGAACATTCGCGGCACGAATCGACGAAACAGCCCACCCCGACGCGGTCGCCGACCTTGAACTTGGTGACCTGCGAACCGACCTCGGTGACGACGCCGGCGATCTCGTGGCCCGGCACCACCGGGTAGGCGGGCTGGCCCCATTCCCCCTTGACGGTGTGGATATCGGAGTGGCAGATCCCGGCGAAATGGATATCGAATGCGACATCGTGCGCGCCGACCTCGCGCCGCTCGATCGTCGTCTTGGTCAGCGGTTCGCTCGCGGAGGTTGCGGCATATGCGGTGACGGTGCTCATCTCAGGCCTCTTCGTCGTCAGTCGCCGACCGGTGCGGACCGGTCGGTGCGATTGGGAAACTGTCGCGATAATGCGACACATCGGATAGCCAACGCACGCTGGACGCCACCTATTTCCGCGTCCGGGGTGCGAATCCAGCCTAAAGGCCCGCCGCGCGGAAAGCTCCGGCGATCGCTCAGTTGATCGGCGCGTTGACCAGGCGGAGGTCGGCGAGAATGCCGCGTGCGGCGACGATGTTTCGCCCCGTCTGCCATACCTCGTTGTTGACGACGTACACCCGGTTGTCCTTGGCGGCCGACAGATCGCGCCACGCATCGCTGTCGAGTACCTCGGCGGCGCGCTCCTTCGCCTCGGCCGAGGTGAAGGAGACATAGACGATGTCGCCGTCGGCGATGGAGAAGTCAGGTGAGCCGGCCAGGTCGGTGGTGCCGATCTCGACGTAGGGCCTATCGGTGAACCGCTGTCCGGCGGGACGATCGAGTCCGACGTCTTGGAGGACGCCCGCGGCGAAGTTGTTGGCGCCGTACACCCGCAGTGTCTTGTCGGTCAGCTGGACCACCGACACCTGGAAGTGCGCGGCATCGGTGGCCACGCCGGTCTGGGCGGCCGCTTCGTCGAAGCCGTCGATCAGTGCGGCGGCGGCCTCGAAACGTCCGGTCGCCGCGCCGACGACGCGCAGGTTCGCCTTCCAGTCGGCCCCGGGAGGCCCGGTGAAGACTGTCGGCGCAATCGCCGACAGGGCCGCGTATGCGTCGGGTGTCAGCGCCTGCGAACCCAGGATGAGGTCGGGTGCAGCCGCCCGGATCGCGTCCAGATCGGGAGCGGTGGCGCTACCCGCGGCGGGCAGGTCATGCACGACGGTGCCCAGATACGACGGTGGTGTGCTCGCCCCGCCGGCCGGCGCCGTGGCGACGATGCGCGACTGCAGACCCAGCGCGCACAGCGCGTCGAGTTGGTCGTCGCTAAGCGCCACGATCCGTTGGGGGTCCGCGTGCACCTGCGTCGTACCGGCCGCGTGGCGCACCTCGCGCTCGGGTGGTCCCGGGTCGACGGGCGACGGTTCGGGCGCGCACGACTCGTCGGGCCTGCGCTGATTTCCCAGCACGCCCGCCCCGCCGATCTTGGTGGTGCTGGTGATGACGGAAGTCTGGCCCGACGCCGGCCGCTGGGTGCCGGCGGACGACCCGCAGCCGGTGGCCGTCGTGACGATTGCCGCGGTGAGCACCGCCGCGACGCCCGCGAGCAGCCCGACCCTGCGAGACGCGGGGCCGGTGAGGCTCGCGCGTCCCGTGCTAAACACGCGGCCGACGGTAACACCCCGGCAGGTAGACGCAGGTCAGGCTACCCGCGCGAGCCGTCCGCCAATCCAGTACGACAGTTTGTAGGACCCAGGCTTACAGACCGCCCCACGGGGGCTAGGATTCATAGCTATCGAAGCGGGGATGTCCCGACGGAATGTTTGGAGGACCTCTTGGTAGCCGAAGCGCCCCCAATCGGAGAACTCGAGGCACGACGTCCCTACCCGGCACGGCTCGGCCCCAAGGGCAACCTGATCTACAGGCTGATCACCACCACCGATCACAAGCTCATCGGTGTCATGTACTGCGTGGTGTGCTTCATCTTCTTCGCCATCGGCGGGTTGATGGCCCTGTTCATGCGTACCGAACTCGCCGTCCCCGGGCTGCAGTTCCTGTCCAACGAACAGTTCAACCAGCTGTTCACCATGCACGGCACGGTGATGCTGCTGTTCTACGCGACACCCATCGTCTTCGGTTTCGCCAACCTGGTGCTGCCGCTGCAGATCGGCGCACCCGACGTGGCATTCCCACGGCTCAACGCGCTGTCGTTCTGGCTGTTCCTGTTCGGCGCGCTGGTCGCCATGGGCGGGTTCATCACCCCCGGCGGTGCCGCCGACTTCGGCTGGACGGCCTACAGCCCGCTGACCGACGCCATCCATTCGCCCGGCGCAGGCGGCGATCTGTGGATCATGGGCCTGGCCGTCGGCGGTCTCGGCACCATCCTCGGCGGCGTCAACATGATCACCACCGTGGTCTGCATGCGTGCGCCCGGCATGACCATGTTCCGGATGCCGATCTTCACCTGGAACATCCTGGTCACTTCGATTCTGGTGCTGGTCGCCTTCCCGATCCTGACCGCCGCGCTGTTCGGCCTGGCCGCCGACCGCCACCTCGGCGCCCACGTGTACGACCCCTCCAATGGCGGGGTGATGCTGTGGCAGCACCTGTTCTGGTACTTCGGCCACCCCGAGGTGTACATCATCGCGCTGCCCTTCTTCGGGATCGTGTCGGAGATCTTCCCGGTGTTCAGCCGCAAGCCGATCTTCGGTTACACCACGCTGATCTACGCGACTCTGGGCATCGCGGCGCTGTCGGTTGCCGTGTGGGCGCACCACATGTACGCGACCGGAGCCGTTCTCCTTCCGTTCTTCAGTTTCATGACGTTCCTGATCGCGGTGCCGACGGGCATCAAGTTCTTCAACTGGATCGGCACGATGTGGAAGGGCCAGCTGACCTTCGAGACGCCGATGCTGTTCTCCGTCGGATTCCTGGTCACCTTCCTGCTCGGCGGTCTGTCCGGCGTGCTGCTGGCCAGCCCACCGCTGGACTTCCATGTCAGCGATTCCTACTTCGTGGTCGCCCACTTCCACTACGTGCTGTTCGGCACGATCGTGTTCGCGACCTACGCCGGAATCTACTTCTGGTTCCCGAAGATGACCGGCAGGCTGCTCGACGAGCGCCTGGGCAAGCTGCATTTCTGGATGACGATCATCGGCTTCCACGCCACCTTCCTCGTGCAGCACTGGCTGGGTGACGAGGGCATGCCGCGCCGCTACGCCGACTATCTGCCCACCGACGGCTTCACCACGCTGAACATCGTCTCCACGATCGGCGCGTTCGTCCTCGGTGCCTCGACGCTGCCGTTCTTCTGGAACGTGTTCAAGAGCTGGCGCTACGGCGAAGTCGTCACGGTGGACGACCCGTGGGGCTACGGCAACTCGCTGGAGTGGGCCACCAGCTGCCCGCCGCCGCGCCACAACTTCAACGAGCTGCCGCGTATCCGTTCGGAGCGCCCGGCGTTCGAGCTGCACTACCCGCACATGGTTGATCGGATGCGGGCCGAGGCGCACGTCGGCCGCGATCACTCCAGCACCCACGCCAGCTGATGGCCTGCCACTTCGCGCAGGGGTGAGCACGTCGAAGGTGTCGGTGCTGATCACCGTCACCGGACATGATCAACCGGGTGTGACGTCGGCGTTGTTCGAGGTGCTGTCGCGGCACAAGGTCGAACTGCTCAACGTCGAACAGGTTGTGATCCGGGGACGGTTGACGCTGGGTGTGCTGGTGGCGGGACCACAGGACGTGGCTGGCAGTGCCGCGCTGCGTGAAGAGGTGCACGACGTCATCCACGCCATCGGCCTGGATGTCACGATCGAACGCAGCGACGACACATCGGTGATGCGCGAACCGTCGACCCACACCATCGTGGTGCTGGGCAGGCCGATCGGCGCGGGCGCATTCGGTGCGGTGGCCCGTGAGGTCGCCGCGCTCGGCGTCAACATCGACTTCATCCGCGGTGTGTCCGACTACCCCGTGACAGGCCTGGAGCTGCGGGTGTCGGTGCCACGCGGCGGTGCCTACGCGCAGCTGCAGACCGCGATGGCGCGGGTGGCCGTCGACGAGGGTGTCGACATCGCGCTGGAGGATTACAGCCTGTCGCGCCGGGCGAAACGCCTGATCGTGTTCGATGTCGATTCCACCCTGATCCAGGGCGAGGTCATCGAGATGCTGGCGGCCCACGCGGGTGCCGAGGCGGCGGTCGCGGAGGTCACCGAGGCGGCGATGCGCGGCGAGCTCGACTTCGCCGAGTCGCTGCACCGGAGGGTCGCCACGCTGGAGGGGCTGCCCGCCCACGTGCTCGATGACGTCGCCGACAAGGTGGAGCTGACGCCCGGTGCGCGGACCACCCTGCGCACCCTGCGCCGGCTGGGGTATCACTGCGGCGTGGTGTCCGGCGGCTTCCGCCAGGTGATCGAGCCGCTGGCACACGAGCTGATGCTGGACTTCGTCGCCGCCAACGAACTCGAGATCGTCGACGGCAAGCTGACCGGGCGGGTCATCGGACCGATCGTCGACCGTCCGGGAAAGGCCAAGGCGCTGCGCGACTTCGCGCAGCAGGCGGGGGTGCCGATGGAGCAGACCGTCGCCGTCGGCGACGGTGCCAACGACATCGACATGCTGACGGCCGCGGGGCTGGGGGTGGCGTTCAACGCCAAACCCGCCCTGCGGGAGGTCGCCGACGCGTCACTGAGCCATCCGTACCTGGACACGGTGCTGTTCATCCTCGGCGTCACCCGCGGTGAGATCGAGGCCGCGGACGCGGTCGACGGGGTGGTCCGCCGGGTGGACATCCCGGATTGAGGTGATTTCGGCGCGGTTTCATGCGCTCAGCGTCGAAAGGCGCGCCGAAATCGCTCGTCAGACGACGATGGCACCGGGTTCGGGCATCGCCGACCCCGTGACGCTGCGCCACGCCCGCGCCAGCAGCAGCACCGCCTCGATGAGCTGGTCGTCGGGCAGCGCGTAGGGCACCCGGACGAACCGCTCCAGCGTCCCGTCGACACCGAACCGCGGGCCCGCGGGCAGATCCAGGCCCAGCCGTGACGCGGATGCGGACAGGGCGGTGCTCATCGGCGCGGGCAGCCGCACCCACAGCGACATGCCGCCGGCACCGCGGCCGGGCCTCCAGGCGGGCAGGTGCTCGTCCAGCAGCGACAACAGCAGCGCGCGCCTGCGGCGCAGGATGTCCCTGCGCTCGTCGAGGATCTCGTCGTGCATCGCCAAAAGCCTTGCGGCGGCAAGCTGTTCGAGGATTGCGGTGCCCATGTCGACGGACGGTCGCAGCGCGGCGATGCTGGCGATGGTGGGGCGCTCCGCACGGATCCAGCCGACCCGCAGGCCGCCCCAGAAGGATTTCGACATCGACCCGACGGTGAGCACGAGGTCGCGCCGAGTCGACATGGCCGCCGCGACGGGGGCGGGCATCGGCCCGTCCAGCCACATGTCGATGATGGTCTCGTCGATGACGGTGCGGGTCCGCGTGTCGGCGATGATGTGCGCCAACCGTTTTCGCTGCACCTCTGGCATCGTCAGGCCGGTCGGATTGTGGTTGTCCGGAATCAGATAGGCGAGGCTGGGCGCCAACTGGCGCGCCGCGGCGTCCACAGCGTCCAGCTCCCAGCCGTCGTCGGTGAGTGCCACCGGGACCGGCCTGGCGCCGCTCGTGAGGATCGCCGAAAGCGCGCCGTGATAGGTCGGCTGCTCGACGAGCACCCGATCGCCTGCCTGCACGAAGGTGGCCAGGATCAGGCTGATCGCGTGCAGTGCACCGCTGGTCACCACTATCTCGTCGGGAGTAGTGGGAAGTCCTCGCGCGCAATATCTTTCGGCAATGGCATGGCGGAGCGCGCTGACCCCGACGAGTTCGTGGCCCGGCTCGTGCAGGTAGGGCGTCATCTCGCGGGTGGCTGCGCCGTACGCGTCGAGGACGGCGGTCGCCGGAGCCGACAGTGCCGCGGCCGCCAGGCTGAGGACGCGCGGCACCGCTTCGGGTGCGGCGGCCGGGGCCAGCGGCAGAGCGGTTGTGCTGCGCGCGCCGCGCCGCGCCTTGAGGTAGCCGTCATCGCGCAGTGCCGCGTAGGCGGCGGTGACCGTTGTGCGCGACACCCGAAGGACGTCGGCCAGCGCGCGTTCGCTGGGGAGCCGGGCGCCCACCGGCAGGCGGCCGTCGACGACGAGCAGCCGTATCGCATCGGCCAACCCCTGGTAGACCGGCCCACTGCGACTGGATGTGCGCCAGTTGCCCAGTTCGCGGGCCAATAGCTCCACACTCAATGCGCGATCGGACATTGGACTTGTCATTTGAAGCCAGTATTCGCCAACTGGCTATTGATAGGCAAGCCAGTTCATCGCGATTCTGGACGCATGCCATCACCTTGGTCTCAGCAACTGGCGTGGCTTCGCGCCGCACTCACCCCGATCCCACGTCCTGTGGACCCGAGGTGACCGAATACCGCAGGCCAACCGTGGTCAGTGGCACGGTGCTGCTCGTCGGTCTCACGGGCTATGGGCTCTCGATGGCGATGATGGTGCGCGCCGGGCTCGGCCTGGACCCGTGGGACGTCTTCCACCAGGGTCTGGCCCACCACACCGGGCTGACCATCGGGCTGGCGTCGGGGGTCGTGGGCGTCGCGGTTCTGCTGGCCTGGATCCCGTTGCGCAATCGGCCCGGCATCGGCACCGTCGCCAACGTCATCGTGATCGCCGTGACCGTCGACGCCGCCCTCGCGATCCTGCCCACCCCCTCGTCTCTGCCGATTCGGGTGGCGCTGATGGTCGGCGGCGTGGTGCTCAACGCGATCAGCACGGTGCTCTATGTGGGCGCCGGGCTCGGGCCGGGCCCGCGCGACGGGCTGATGACCGGCCTCGTCACCCGCACCGGATTTTCGGTGCGCCTGGTGCGCACCTCGATCGAGACGGTGGTGCTCGGCGCAGGCTGGTTGCTCGGCGGTGCCGTTGGCGTGGGTACCGTGGTCTACGCGCTGGGCATCGGACCGCTGGTGCAGCTGGTCCTGCGGCTGACTCCGCGCCGCGTTCTGGCCCGCAGCGGATGGGCGACGGTGCTCGCGCACCCCGGCGAACACGCCCTGTCGCAACGCTGACCCGCGGGGCGCGCCGCCCGCGCTGTACGGCACGATGGTCACGTGCCCGCAGCTCCCGACGCAGCCGACCCCGACCTGCTGATCGACTTCGCGAGGGTCACGCTGCGCCGCGGCGGCCGCACCCTCGTCGGACCCGTCACCTGGGCAGTCGAACTGGACGAACGCTGGGTGATCATCGGCCCCAACGGGGCCGGAAAGACGTCGTTGCTACGGATCGCCGCCGCCACCGAACATCCGTCCTCGGGAACGGCCTATGTGCTCGGTGAGCGGCTCGGCCGGGTCGACATGGCGGAGTTGCGCTCGCGAGTCGGGCTGAGCAGCTCCGCCCTGGCCCAGCGGGTGCCCGACGGTGAGGTGGTGCGCGACCTGGTGGTGTCCGCCGGATACGCGGTCCTGGGCCGCTGGCGCGAGACCTACGACGACATGGACTACGCGCAGGCCGTCGAGATGCTGGAAAGCGTGGGTGCCGAACATCTGACCGACCGCACGTTCGGCACCCTGTCGGAGGGCGAACGCAAGCGGGTCCTGATCGCCCGTGCCCTGATGACGGATCCCGAACTGCTGCTGCTCGACGAGCCCGCGGCCGGACTCGACCTCGGCGGCCGCGAGGAACTGGTGGCCCGCCTGTCCGATCTGGCCGCCGACCCCGACGCGCCCGCGATCGTGCTGGTGACCCACCACGTCGAGGAGATCCCGCCGGGCTTCAGCCACGCGCTGATCCTGTCGGAAGGCACCATCGTCGCGTCGGGTCTGCTGCCCGACGTACTGACCGCCGAGAACCTGTCCAAGGCCTTCGGCCAGTCGATCGCCCTGGACTACATCGACGGGCGGTACTTCGCCAGGCGTATCCGCAGTCGGGCCGCGCACCGGAGGCGTGGGTGACGGCACCGGAGCCCGCCGCCCCGCTGGATGCGCGGCCCGCCGCCCCGCTGGATGCGCGGCCCGCCGCGACCGTCATGCTGGTGCGGGACACCCCCACCGGCATCAACGTCTTCCTCATGCGGCGCCACGCCGCCATGGAGTTCGCCGCGGGCGTCATGGTTTTTCCCGGCGGGGGAGTCGACGACCGTGACCGCAACGCCGGGACCGGGTGGGCGGGACCAGACCCGTCGTGGTGGGCGCACCGGTTCGGCGTCGACACCGACCTCGCCGCGGCGCTGGTGTGCGCGGCCGCGCGGGAGACCTTCGAGGAGTCCGGGGTGTTGTTCGCCGGGCGTGAGGATGAGCCCGGCAGCATCGTCAGCGACGCCTCGGTCTACGGCGAATCCCGCGCCGCGCTGGCCGACGGCTCGCTGTCCTTCGCCGACTTCCTCACCCAGGAGCGCCTGATCCTGCGGGCCGACCTGCTGCGCCCCTGGGCCAACTGGGTGACCCCGAAGGAGGAGCGCAGCCGCCGCTACGACACGTACTTCTTCGTCGGCGCCCTGCCCGAGGGCCAGCGCGCCGACGGCGACAACACCGAAACCGACAGGGCCGACTGGACGACACCGGAGGCGGCGCTCGACGATTTCGAGGCCGGGCGCACCTTTCTGCTGCCGCCCACCTGGACGCAGCTGGATTCGCTGGCCACGCGCAGCGTCGCCGACGTCCTCGCGGCGGAGCGCCGGATCGTGCCCGTCGAGCCGCGCCTGACGATCAGCCACGGCAACTGGGAGATCGAGTTCTTCGACAGCGAGCGGTACAACCGGGCGCGAAGCCACCGGAGTCCCGGTGAGTGAATTCGTCAGCATCCGGCTCAGCGATGACCATCCCGGCATCGGCACGCTGTTGCTGTCCCGCCCGCCGACCAATGCCCTGACCAGGCAGGTCTACCGCGAGATCGCGGCGGCCGCCGCCGATCTCCATGGCCGCGACGACATCATCGCGCTGATCGTCTTCGGCGGTCACGAGATCTTCTCCGCGGGCGACGACGTGCCCGAACTGCGCGCGCTGGACGCCGACGAGATCGCCGCAGCCGAACGTGTCCGGCGCGAGGCGGTCGATGCGCTCGCCGCGGTGCCCAAACCCACCGTCGCCGCGATCACCGGCTACGCCCTGGGCGGCGGGCTGACGCTGGCGCTGGCCGCCGACTGGCGCGTCAGCGGCGACAACGCCAAGTTCGGGGCCACGGAGGTCCTCGCAGGTATGGCCCCCGGCGGGGGCGGCGGAGCGCGACTGGCCCGCGCGGTCGGTGCCAGCAAGGCCAAGGATCTGGTGTTCAGCGGCCGGTTCGTCGGGGCCAAGGAGGCGCTCGAACTCGGCCTGGTCGACGAATTGGTCGCCCCTGACCACGTGTACGACGCCGCGCTGGCGTGGGCCTCGCGGTTCCTGGAGTATCCGGTACAGGTACTGGCTGCCGCCAAAGCCGCCATCGACGGCGACGGTTAGGCTGCCCTGCATGACGGAGATGAAGGAGTTCCGCACCGTGGATGATCTCGCCGGTGACCCGGCTCCCAACCCCCACGCGTCGGCCGAGCAGGTCGAGGCCGCCCGCCACGACTCCAAACTCGCCCAGGTGCTCTACCACGACTGGGAGGCCGAGTCCTACGACGAGAAATGGTCGATCTCGTATGACCAGCGGTGTGTCGACTACGCAAGGGGCCGATTCGACGCCATCGTGCCCGAGGCCGAACAGCGCGACCTGCCCTACGGCCGGGCGCTGGAACTCGGCTGCGGAACGGGCTTCTTCCTGCTGAACCTGATCCAGTCCGGGGTGGCGCGCCGCGGCTCCGTCACCGATCTGTCCCCCGGCATGGTGAAGGTGGCCACCCGCAACGGCCAGTCGCTCGGACTCGACATCGACGGCAGGGTGGCCGACGCGGAGGGCATCCCGTACGAGGACAACACCTTCGACCTGGTGGTCGGCCACGCGGTGCTGCATCACATCCCCGACGTCGAGCTGTCGCTGCGTGAGGTCATCCGGGTGCTCAAGCCCGGCGGCCGGTTCGTCTTCGCGGGTGAACCCACCACGGTCGGCAACTCATACGCGCGGGCGCTGTCCACGCTGACATGGCGAGCCGCGACCCACCTGACCAGGCTGCCCGGGCTGGACGGCTGGCGCAGGCCGCAGACCGAGCTCGACGAGTCGTCGCGCGCGGCGGCTCTGGAGGCCGTCGTCGACCTGCACACCTTCGAGCCGGCCGACCTGGAACGGATGGCCACGTCGGCCGGTGCGATCGAGGTCCGCACGGCCAGTGAGGAATTCACCGCGGCGATGCTGGGCTGGCCGGTACGGACCTTTGAGGCGGCGGTGCCGCCCGGCAAATTGGGTTGGGGCTGGGCGAAATTCGCGTTCAACGGCTGGATGGCGCTGAGCTGGGTCGACGCCAATGTGTGGCGCCGGGTGGTGCCGAAGGGCTGGTTCTACAACGTGATGGTGACCGGCGTCAAACCATCGGGAGATTGAGCCTCTTCGACCTGGCAACGGTCGCCTACCTGGGCGGCGACGACGGTGCGCGGGCGCTGCAAGACGCCGCCGCCCACCGCCTGAACGACGCCACCCTGGTGTCCGACATCGCTTCGCTGCGAACACGATTCGGTGACCGGGCGGCTGCGCTGGTGGAAACGACGCTGCTGCGCCGCAGGGCCTCCGCCAAGTTCGTTGACCCATCCGGCTGGCTGTTCACCGACGACGCGCTGCAGCAGGCGACCGCCGAACCCGTCGCGCAGCACCGTGCCCGCCGGCTGGCGGGTGCCACCGTGCACGACGCGACCTGTTCGGTCGGGTCTGAGCTTGCGGCTCTGCGAACGCGCGCGTCGCTCGTGCTGGGCAGCGACATCGATCCGGTCCGGCTGGCCATGGCCCGTCACAACGTCCCGGACGTGGATCTCTGCCGTGCCGACGCACTGCACCCGATCACCCGCGAGGCCGTCGTCCTGCTCGACCCGGGCCGCCGCGCCGGCGGGCGGCGGCGATTCGATCCGCACGCCTACACCCCCGCGCTCGATGTGCTTCTCGAGCTGTACCGCGACCGCGACAGCGTTGTGAAGTGTTCTCCTGGAATCGATTTCACGTGGCTGGAGCGGTCGGGCTTTCGTGGCGAGATCGAGGTGACCTCACTGGGCGGCGGCGTCCGGGAGGCCTGCCTGTGGTCGTATGGGCTGGCAGCGTCCGGCGTCGGCAGGCGCGCAACGCTGCTCGACGGGCCGGAGGAGATCACCGACGCCGAACCCGACGACTGTGCGGTGGCAGCGCCCGGCCGGTGGATCCTCGAACCGGACGGTGCGGTCATCCGCGCCGGCCTGGTCCGGCACTATGCGGCCCGGTACGGCCTCTGGCAACTCGATCCGGACATCGCCTACCTGTCCGGCGATCAGCTGCCGCCAGGAGTCCGCGGATTCGAGGTGCTCGACCGCGTTGCCTATAGCGAACGTCGTCTGCGGCAGGTGCTTTCGGCGCACGACGCCGGTGCGCTCGAGATCCTGGTGCGCGGGGTGAACGTCGACCCCGACACGCTGCGCGCCCGACTGCGGCTGCGGGGTTCCACACCGATCGCCGTCGTCATCGCGCGACTCGGTTCCGGGGCCGCAAGCCGGGCAACGGCATTCGTCTGCCGCCCGTCGAGGTAACTCACGACCCGGCATGGCGGCGTAGGCTGTCAACGTAGCGTCGGCGGTGTCGCCGGCGCCGTGATCGCCTGCGAGGACGACCCGACGATGCGAACTTCCGCCCTGGCCGCTGCGGTCGCGGCCGGCATTCTGACGCTGTGGTCCGGCACCGCGACTGCTGGCGCCCAATCGGCGTGCCGCGACCTGGCGGGCACGGTGGACCCCGACGGGACGTGCCGCGTCCACGCCGCCGCCACCGCCTACACCCTCGACTTCAGCTTCCCCGACAACTACCCCGACCAGCCGGCCCTGGTCGGCTACCTCACCCAGACCCGCGACGGCTTCATCAACGTCTCGGATATGCCCGGCTCACGCGACCTGCCCTACGTGCTCGACGCGAAAGGCGCCGCGTACCGGTCCGGGGTTTCTCCCGGAGGCACGCAGAGCGTGGTGTTCGAGGTGTACCAGAACGTCGGCGGTGCCCACCCGCAGACCTGGTTCAAGGCCTTCAACTACAACCTGGCGGCGCGGACACCGATCACCTACGACACCCTGTTCACCCCGGGCGCCGACCCGCTGGCCGTCATCTATCCCATCGTGCAGGCCGACCTGCAGAGGAAGACCGGTGTGCAGCAGGCGATCTCGCCCGCCGACGGCATGGACCCGTCGCACTACCAGAACTTCGCGCTCACCGACGACACCGTGATCTTCTTCTTCGGCCAGGGCGAGTTGCTGGCCGACGCCGCGGGCGCGACGCAGGCGTCGGTTCCCCGCGCCGCGCTGGCGACCCTCCTGGCCATCTAGATCGATGACTGCCCGCGGTCAGGCGGGGGCGAAGCCGTAGACCTGACCGTCGCTGGTCGCGGTCACGACGCGGCGATCGTGGCCGACGGAAATGCCCACCGGCCAGCCGGTGGCCTCCGGCATCTCGTGGCTGTCGATCGTGCGGCCGTCGGCCGGGTCGAACGCCATCAACGCCTGACCGCGGGGAGCATCGGGCCCGCCGGACGGCACCACGGCGTAGGCGATGCCCTCCCCGGCGCGGCTCGACGTCGTCAACGGCTCGACATCGTCGCGGGTCCACACCACGTCGCCGCGTTCCCCGTCGTCGCGGACGGCAGTCAGCCTTGCCCCCGGCCCGCCGCCGGCGATAATCAGCCCGTCTGGGGACACCGAGGGTGGCGTCTGCGCCAGGTAGTTCAGCGCAACGGACCATTTCACCGTGCCGTCCTCGGAGTTCAGCGCCCACAGCCGCTCGTCACGCCCGTTGACATAGATCGTGGCGCCGTCCGCCGACAGCACCGGGCTGGCCAGCGGCCCGCCACCGACGACGGCACTGGTCCAGTCCCGGGTGAGCAGCGGCCTCTGACCGGGGTGGTAACGCAGCCCGACCATGATCGGCGCGCCGGCACCGGGTTCCCACAGCCCCAGGGCGACGATGCCCGATGCCGCGGCGAACGCGGGCGCGGCGGCTACCGGACAACCCGGCCCCGCAGGCCCGCAGTCGTCGAGTCCGCGCATCGAGTCCATCGGGTCGATCCCCGTCACCAAATCCAGCGGCGTGCCCTCCACGGAGCCGCGGTGGGCGTCGAAGATCAGCACCTGGCCCAGATGCGTCGTCACCAGCAGCTGACCGTCCGCCAGGATCCTGGGCGTGGCGGGCATTCCGATGACGGGCTGGCGCCACCTGGTCCACTGGGTCACCGGGAAGGACAGGATTGCGCCGGGCTGGCCGACGTAGACGTTGTCGAACCCGTCGAACAGCGGGCCGGCGAACCCGCCGCCCTGCACCACCCGGTTGCACCAGCGCTGACGGCCGTTGTTGTCGGCCTCCCACACCATCAGCGAGCAACCGCCCGCCGTCTGCGCGTTGACGGCCAGGTAGCTTCCCGAGCCCAGCGCGATCTGGGCGCCGATCTCACCCTTGACCGAGCGGGACCACTCCAGCCGCAGCGCGTCAGCACCCTCGACCGATGTGAAGCTGCTGTTGTTCGCGTCGCCGTACTGGGCGGGCCACCCGGTCGCCGCATGGGTCTGCACCCAGGAATCGGTGTTCCCGCAGCCGGTCAGCCCGGCGGCGACCAGCACCGTTGCCGCCAACCCGAGGAATCGCCGGAACACAGGGTCCTCTCAGGTCGTCGGGTTGCGTCCGGGCTTCACGCCCACGTGAGGGTAACCCGACGGGCTGGGTGCCCCGTCGTAGCGACCCGCGGATGTCCCGCGAGCTTCGCGTAGGCTTTCCCGCCATGACGACCATGTGGGGTGCGCCGCTGCACAAGCGCTGGCGGGGCTCTCGGCTCCGTGATCCGCGTCAGGCCAGGTTCCTCACGCTGGCTTCGTTGCGGTGGGTGCTCGCCAACCGGGCCTACACACCCTGGTATCTGGTCCGGTACTGGCGACTGCTGCGGTTCAAGCTGGCCAACCCGCACATCATCACCCGCGGCATGGTCTTTCTGGGCAAGGGCGTAGAAATCCAAGCGACTCCAGAACTCAGCCAGATGGAAATCGGCCGCTGGGTGCACATCGGCGACAAGAACACCATCCGCTGCCATGAGGGTTCACTGCGCATCGGCGACAAGGTGGTCCTCGGCCGCGACAACGTGATCAACACCTATCTCGACGTCGAACTGGGCGAATCGGCGCTGATGGCCGACTGGTGCTACGTGTGCGACTTCGACCACAAGATGGACGACATCAACGTGCCGATCAAAGATCAGGGCATCGTCAAGAGCCCGGTGCGGATCGGCCCGGACACCTGGATCGCCGCGAAGGTGACCATCCTGCGGGGTACGTCCATCGGGCGGGGCTGCGTGCTGGGTGCGCACGCGGTCGTCAAGGGCGATGTCCCCGACTATTCGATCGCGGTCGGCGCACCGGCCAAGGTCGTGAAGAATCGCAAGCTGGCGTGGGAGACGTCGGCCGCCGAGCGCGCGGAGCTGGCCGCCGCACTCGCCGATATCGAACGCAAGAAAGCCGCCCATTAGCCGCTCCTGCTCAGCCCCGATCCGGTAGCGGCCGCTCGACGATGGCCCGCCGCGGCAGCGGTCCGCGCTCGCGGCGCTTGGCCGCGAGGTAGACCTGCGCCGTGTCGATGGCGACGGTGTGCCAGTCGAAATCCGACGTCAGCCGGTCGCGGGCGGCATTCGCCCGGCGCTGGGCGGCGTCGGGATCGTCCAGCACCGCACGGACCGCGCTCGCCAGCCCGGCGACGTCACGCGGCGGGAACGACATCCCGGTCACCCCGTCGATCACCGCCTCGCCCAGCCCCCCCACGTTGGAGGTCACCAGCGGGGTCCCGGTGGCGGCCGCCTCCAGCGCGACGATGCCGAACGGCTCGTAGTGACTGGGCAGCACCGCGGCGTCGGCCCGGTGCAGCAGCCGCACCAACTCCTCGTGGTCGACCCGGCCCGCGAAGGTGACGGCCTTGAGCACCTTGTGCTTTCGGGCCTGCTCCACCAGCCAGTCCCGCTGGGTGCCGTCGCCTGCGATCACGAGAGTCGTGCCCGGATGGGTGCGCCTGATCCGGGGCAACGCGGCGATGGCGTCGTGAACACCCTTCTCGTACTCCAGTCGGCCCAGATAGAGCAGCTCCGCCGGGCCCGATCGGATTGCGCGTGGCGCGAACGGCCAACGTGCGGCGTCGATTCCGTTGCGGATCACTCTGATCTCGGCGAGATCGGGGCCGAACAGGTCGGTGATCTCCTGCGACATCGATGCCGAACAGGCGATCAGCAGATCGGAGTCACGCACCAACCAGGACTCCACGGCGTGCACCTGGCGGCTGATCGCGCCGGCGACCCAGCCGCTGTGCCTGCCGGCTTCCGTCGCGTGGATCGTGGAAACCAGTGGAACATCGAAGAATTCGGCGAGCGCGATGGCGGGATGGGCCACGAGCCAGTCGTGGGCGTGCACCACGTCCGGTCGCCACGATTCCGAGGTGTGCAGAGCCAGGCCGGCCCGCGTCATCGCATGCCCCATGGCCAGCGTCCAGGCCATCATGTCGGCGCCGAACTCGAATTCGTGCGGATCCTGTGCGGCGGCGATGACGCGGACGCCCTCGCTGATCTCGTCGATCGACGGATGCGTGCTGGGATCGGTGCCGGTCGGCCGGCGGCACAGCACCACGACCTCATGGCCCGCGGCGGCCAGCTCGGTCGCGAGGTGATGGACGTGGCGGCCCAACCCGCCGATCACCACCGGCGGGTACTCCCATGACACCGTCAGAATCCTCATCGGCCGCGCCACGGCCGTCGCGGGCGTGGGGGAGAGGTCACCGGGGCAACCGCCTGGCATCGAGGCTGCCGAACAGTCCGTCGGCGCGGTTCCAGCCGTCGGCCAGCCGCTGCGCATGCTCGCGGCGGCCTGACGCCAGTGCTCCGGCGATCTCACGGGTGGCGTGTGCGTGCAGATGTGCGCGGTAGCGCGCGTAATCGGCGGCGGAGTCCTTGCTCACCATGAACGGCCAGTCGCTGGACACGGTCAGCAGCGTCTCGCGCAGAATCTGATCGGCGACGAAATCGCGTGCGGTGGGGGATCCCGGCGATGCGGACCGGGCTAGCGTCTTGTCTACCGCCGACAGCGCGCTGTCGACGACCTCGGCGTTGAGCCGCACCAGGTCTGCCACCTGTTCGCCGGCCCAGACCTGCCAGTCCTTACCCGAACCCCATGAGCTGGGCGGCAATTCGACGGCATCCCCAACGAAGCCATCGGCCATCGCATCGGCGAGGGTGCCGACGCGCACGCCGGCGACAGGCAGCGCCCGCAGGACCCGCTCCAGCCAGACCGGCCCCTCGTACCACCAATGCCCGAACAATTCGGTGTCGAAGGCCGCGACAACATGCGCGGGCCTGCCGATCCGGTCGGTCTCCTCGATGAGCCGGCGCCGCACCACCCCGACGAAGTCGTCCACGTGGGCGTCGACGGCGCTGTCGGCGCGCTTCGGATCGTACGGGGCCTTCTCCGCCGACGGCACGTTATGGCCGGTGACACGCGCCGGCTTGAGGCCGGTGGCGTGGTCGTAGGTGTGGAAATCGCGGTAGGCGGCGTGACCGGGGTAGCCGGATCGGGGCGACCACACCCGGTAACTGACGTTGAGGTCCCGCCCGAACGCGATGACGTCGGAACCGGCGACCGGCCGGCCCAGTGCGGTGTCGCCATGCAAGGACGGCCCGTCCACCATGAAATGGGTGACACCGGCTGCGGCGTAATCGATTTCCATCCCGGGCGCGTAGGCGCACTCGGGCGCCCAGATCCCGGCTGGCGTGTGCGCGAATCGCTGCCTGGCGTCGTCGAGTCCCTCGCGCAGCGCGAACTCCCGAAGGCGGCGGTTGAGCAGCGGCTGGAACGGGTGGGCCAGCGGCCCGCCGAGCAACTCGATCGTGTCCGCGTCGATCAGCTCCCGCAGCAGCGGGCTGGCGCCATGGCGCCACAGCGTCGCGAAATCGGCGAGGGCGCCGCCTGCCTCGTCCAGTTCGCGAATCCCGAACGCGCGCAATGCTTCCGGCGCCGACGCGGGAGAGGTGTCGGTGCCGCCGCGCATCGTGGCGGCTTCCAGTGCGCGCAGCTGCCAGTTCGCCAGCCAGTGGTGCATGCCCGTCAGGCAGTACGGGTCATCCAACTGTGCGGTGACCACCGGGGTCATGCCGAGTGTGACCAGGTGGTGGCGGCCCTCGGCGGCCAGCGTGCGCAACACCCGCAGCAGCGGCAGGTAGGCGGCCGACCACGACTGATACAGCCATTCCTCGCCGACCGGCCACCGGCCGTGATGGGCCAGCCACGGCAAGTGCGTGTGCAGTACCAGGGTGAACATGCCGGGGACCGCGGCCGTGCGTGCCTGGCCGGAAAACGCCGCGGTGCTCGACTCCGTCACGACCGGATCGCGATCGCAACCAGATCGAGGCTGTCGTCGATGTCGCGGTCCGCCGCATCGGCGAGATCGAAATCGTCGACGCACACCGACGCCACATCGGCCAGCAGCTCCTCGGTCCACGGCTCGCCGGCCACCGCACGCGCGACCTGTGCGTCGATGATCGATCCGCCGTGGCGCGCATCGAGCTGCCGCAGCCGCTCGCCGTGGAACACCCCGAGCATCGACTCGACGGTGAAGCCCTTGCCGGTGAGGAGTTCGGTCAGCTCGGCGGCGTTGAGTTCGCGGGTGTGAAACGGGTTGAGCGGCGTGTCCCTCCCGGGGGAAAAGGTGATCCGGTTGGGCGTGGACATCAGCAGCACACCGCCCGGCCGCAGCACCCGATGGCATTCGCCGACGAACTGGCCCTGATCCCACAGGTGCTCGATCACCTGGAAGTTGACCACCACGTCCACCGTCGACGCGGGCAGCGGCAGTTCCGCAAGGTTCCCGTGGCGCACGTCGACCCGCGGATAGCGGGCGCGGACATGGGCGACTGTCGCCTCGTCGTAGTCCACTGCGACCACCCGTTCGGCCACATCGGCGATCAGGTCGGCGCCGTACCCCTCTCCGCAGCCCGCCTCGAGCACGTCGCGGCGCGTGCAATGGGCCGCGAACCGCCGGTAGACCACCTCGTGGCGGCGGAACCAATAGTTCTCCTCGGCCAGACCGGGCACGGTTCGCTCCCCGGTCAACGGAAGGTCGGCCGTGGGGGGCCCGTCGAATGCGCTCATTGCATGGCAGGCTAGTCCAGCCCGCGGGTTGGTCGCCCGTTCCGGCCCAGTTCGGCTGCCGCGGGAGGGCTGACGTGCATGATTTCGGCTGGCAGAGGCAAGCTATGGTGATCCTGCGAAGCACCCCAAGTTACTGGCTAGTAACATGGTCCGCGTTTGCGTTGAACGTGCTATGGCCGGCCGGGCCCCGGCCTCATCGAGGAGGACGAACCAGAGTCATGACGAACATCGTGGTCCTGATCAAGCAGGTGCCTGACACGTGGTCGGAGCGCAAGCTCGCCGACGGCGATTTCACGTTGGATCGTGAGGCCGCCGACGCCGTGCTGGACGAGATCAACGAGCGCGCCGTCGAGGAGGCGCTGTTGATCAAGGAGCGCGAAAGCGGGGCGGGCGGGGAGAGCACGGTGACCGTGCTGACCGCCGGACCGGAGCGCGCCAGTGAGGCAATCCGCAAGGCGTTGTCGATGGGCGCCGACAAGGCGGTGCATCTCAAGGACGACGGCATGGCCGGTTCCGATGTCATCCAGACGGCGTGGGCGTTGGCGCGGGCGTTGGGCACCATCGAGGGCACCGAGCTGGTGATTGCGGGCAATGAATCCACCGACGGGGTCGCTGGTGCCGTGCCGGCGATCATCGCCGAGTATCTGGGTTTGCCGCAGCTGACCCATGTGCGCAAGCTGGTGGTGGAGGGTGGCACGGTCAGCGGTGAGCGGGAGACCGACGAGGGCGTGTTCACGCTGGAGGCCACGCTGCCCGCGGTCGTCAGCGTCAACGAGAAGATCAACGAGCCGCGGTTCCCGTCGTTCAAGGGCATCATGGCGGCCAAGAAGAAGGAAGTGACTACCTTGACGTTGGCTGAGATCGGGGTGGAGGCCGACGAGGTCGGCGGCCCGAACGCCGGCTCGACGGTGCTTTCGGCGACGCCCAAGCCGCCGAAGTCAGCGGGCGAGAAGATCGCCGACGAGGGTGAGGGCGGCGCCAAGATCGCCGAGTACCTGGTTGCCCAGAAACTGATCTAAGACTTTTCCTTCCAGAGCAAAGAGGCTGAGTATCCATGGCTGAAGTACTTGTGCTCGTCGAGCACGCCGACGGTGCCCTCAAGAAGGTCACCTCTGAGTTGATCACCGCGGCCCGTGCCCTTGGCGAGCCCTCGGCGGTGGTGGTGGCCGCGCCGGGCACCGCCGCCGGACTGGTCGAGGACCTCAAGGCTGCCGGGGCGGCCAAGATCTATGTGGCCGAATCCGATGAGGTCGACGCCTACCTGGTCACCCCGTTCGTGGATGTGCTCGCCGGGCTGGCCGAGTCCGCGGCGCCCGCGGCCGTATTGGTCGCCGCCAGCGCCGAGGGCAAGGAGATCGCGGGCCGGTTGGCCGCTCGTATCGGCTCGGGGCTGCTGGTGGACGTCGTGGAGGTCAAGGCCCCCGCTACCGGGGTGCATTCGATCTTCGGTGGGGCGTTCACCGTCGAGGCGCAGGCCACCGGTGACACCCCGGTGATCACCGTGCGCCCGGGCGCGGTCGAGGCGGCCCCCGCCGCCGGTGCCGGTGAGCAGGTCACGGTGGAGGTGCCCGCCGCCGCGGAGAACGCCACCCGGATCACCAAGCGGGAGCCGGCGGTGGCCGGAGACCGTCCGGAACTCACCGAGGCGTCGGTCGTGGTCGCCGGCGGGCGCGGCGTCGGCTCGGCCGAGAACTTCGGGGTCGTCGAGGCGCTGGCCGATGTGCTGGGTGGTGCGGTCGGTGCCTCGCGGGCCGCGGTGGATTCGGGCTATTACCCGGGTCAGTTCCAGGTCGGCCAGACCGGCAAGACGGTCTCGCCGCAGCTGTACATCGCGCTGGGGATTTCCGGGGCGATTCAGCATCGCGCCGGGATGCAGACCTCCAAGACCATCATCGCGGTCAACAAGGACGAGGAAGCCCCCATCTTCGAGATCGCCGACCTCGGCATCGTCGGAGACCTGTTCAAGGTCACCCCCCAGCTCACCGACGCGATCAAAACCCGCAAGGGCTGACAGCCAGCCACGCGACCCCCGGCCGAACCAGAATGCGGCCGGGGGTGTCGTGCATCGAGGGCGCGGCGACCCGCGGGTGACAATTCGTCACCGAGCGTGCACGAACACGTCACGCCGTGATTGCCGCCTCGCCGAACATTTGGGCGAACGTGCAGGGTATGAGCACTGCTTCCGTACTCATCGCCGCCGACCAACCAGCCGAATCGATCGGCGGTCCCCAGTACACGCTGCTACTGTCGACCGACCCTGAGCTCATCGACGCCGCGCAGCGGCTGCGCCACGACGTGTTCACCTCCGAGCCGGGTTTCGCCCTCGCCGGGTCGGCCGACGGCCGCGACGCCGACCGGTTCGACGAGTTCTGCGACCACCTGCTGGTGCGTGAGGACGGGTCCGGCGAACTCGTCGGCTGCTACCGCATGCTGCCGCCGCCCGGCGCGATCGCCGCGGGAGGGCTGTACACCGCCACCGAATTCGACGTCACCGGGCTGGATCCGTTGCGGCCGTCGATGGTCGAGATGGGGCGCGCGGTGGTGCGCGACGATCATCGCAACGGTGCCGTCGTCCTGCTGATGTGGGCGGGCATCCTGGCCTATCTGGATCACAGCGGCTATGACTACGTCACCGGGTGCGTGTCGGTGCCGGTCGGCTCGGATGAGCCGGGCCGCCAGCTGCGCGGGGTGCGTGACCTCGTACTGCGCAGACACGCCGCCCCGCGGCCGTACACGGTGCGCCCCTATCGGCCGGTTGTCATCGACGGCAAGGGGCTCGACGAGATCCCTCCCCCCGCGCGGGTCAACATCCCGCCCCTGATGCGCGGCTACCTGCGCCTGGGGGCGCGGATCTGCGGTGAACCGGCCCACGATCCTGACTTCGGGGTCGGCGACTTTCCCGCGCTGCTGGACAAGGGCACAGCCGACATCCGCTATCTGCGCAGGCTGCGATCGGTCGGGCAGGCGGCCGCCATGGCCGACGGGATGGGCGCCGGTTCAGTCGCTGACGTCGAGGGCGCCGCGTCATGACCGTCGAGCATCCCTGGCTGCCGCGGGCGACGTGCGACGCCGGCTGCGTGCGCGCCGGAGAGGCCGACACCGGCCGGCGGCCGACGGTCTGGCTGCGTGTCACGGTCCGCACCTGCATGCTGCTCATCCTGTCGCTGGCGCTGCCGCTGCTGGCGGTACCGCTGCCCGGTCGCTCTCATGTGCAGCGGGGCTATTGCCGGCTGGTGCTCCGGTGTCTTGGCGTGCGAATCACGGTGTCGGGCGGCCCGATTCGCAATCTGCGCGGGGTGCTGGTGGTCAGCGGTCACGTGTCGTGGGTCGATATCTTCGCGATCGGTGCGGTGCTGCCCGGCTCATTCGTGGCGAAATCGGAGGTGATCTCCTGGCCTGGGCTCGGGCTGCTCGCGCGGTTCTTGAGGGTCATCCCGATCGACCGGACGAGCCTGCGTCGGTTGCCCGACGTGGTCGGCGCGGTCGCCGAGCGGCTGCGCGCGGGGCACACCGTGGTGGCGTTCCCGGAGGGCACCACCTGGTGCGGCCTGGGTTACGGACGGTTCCGGCCCGCGATGTTCCAGGCCGCCGTGGATGCGCACCGGCCGGTGCAGCCGCTGCGGCTGTCGTACCGCCATCGCGATGGGCGGGCGTCGACGGTACCCGCCTACATCGGTGACGACACGCTGCTCGCGTCGATCGCCCGGCTGATCACCGCCCGCCGCACTGTCTGCCATGTGCGGGTGGAGTCGCTGCAGCTGCCCGGCGCCGACCGCCGCGATCTGGCGGCACGCTGTGAGGAGGCGGTGCGCGGCGCGGGTACCCAGCACGCGCACGGCCACGCATTGGTCGCCTGAACAGGGGTTCGGGACGGCCGGACGGCGACGGCTATCCTTGACGGGTTATGACCACGCATCAGCCGGCCTATCTCGACCACGCCGCAACGACACCGATGCACCCGGCTGCCATCGAGGCGATGACGGCTGTGCTGGCAACCGTCGGCAACGCCTCCTCCCTGCACGGCGCGGGCCGGTTGGCGCGGCGGCGCACTGAGGAGGCCCGCGAGACGCTGGCCCACCTGCTCGGCGCGCGGCCGTCCGAGGTGATCTTCACCGCGGGTGGCACCGAAAGCGACAACCTCGCGGTCAAGGGTATCTACTGGGCGCGCCGCGACGCCGACCCGTGCCGCCGGCGCATCGTCACCACACCCGTCGAGCACCACGCCGTGCTCGACGCGGTGCAGTGGCTCGTCGAGCACGAGGGCGCCGAGGTGACGTGGCTGCCGGTCGGCACCGACGGCTCGGTCACGCCGTCGGCGCTGCGGGCCGCGCTGCAGGATCACGACGATGTCGCGTTGGTGTCGGTGATGTGGGCCAACAACGAGGTCGGAACCATCCAGCCGATCGCCGGGCTGGCTGCCGTCGCGGCCGAATTCGACGTTCCGATGCACACCGACGCCGTGCAGGCCGTCGGCCAGATCACCGTCGACTTCGCTGCCAGCGGGGTGTCGGCGATGAGCGTGACCGCGCACAAGTTCGGCGGTCCAACGGGTGTGGGTGCGCTGCTGCTGCGCCGGGACGTCGGGTGTGTCCCGCTGCTGCACGGCGGCGGTCAGGAACGCGATGTCCGCTCCGGGACAGCCGATGTCGCCGGAGTGGTGGCGATGGCGGCCGCCGCGCGAGTGGCGATTCACGGGCTGGAGACCACCAGTGCCCGGGTGCGGGCGTTGCGGGACCGCCTGATCGACGGTGTGCTGTCCAGCATCGACGACGTCGAGGTCAACGGTGCCGCCACCTCGAGCCGGTTACCGGGCAACGCGCACTTCACCTTCCGCGGGTGTGAGGGCGATTCGCTGTTGATGTTGTTGGACGCCAAGGGAATCGAGTGTTCGACCGGCTCGGCGTGCACTGCCGGAGTGGCGCGGCCGTCGCATGTCCTGATCGCGATGGGTGCTGACCCTGCTAGTGCGCGCGGTTCGCTGCGGATCTCGTTGGGCCACACCAGCATCGACGCCGATGTGGATGCCGCGCTGGCCGTGCTGCCCGCCGCGGTAGACCGGGCCAGGCAGGCGGCGCTGGCGAGTTCGGGCGCGGTCGACTGAACCCATGCGTGTCCTGGTTGCGATGAGTGGCGGGGTCGATTCGTCGGTCGCCGCCGCCCGGATGGTCGATGCGGGCCACGACGTGGTCGGCGTGCACCTGGCGCTGTCGACCGCGCCGGGCACGTTGCGCACCGGATCGCGGGGCTGCTGTTCCAAGGAGGACGCCGGTGATGCCGGCCGGGTCGCCGACATCCTCGACATTCCCTTCTACGTATGGGATTTCGCGGACCGATTCAAGCAGGACGTGATCGACGACTTCGTCTCGTCGTACGCACGCGGTGAGACGCCGAACCCCTGCGTGCGCTGCAACGAGAAGATCAAGTTCTCGGCACTGGCCGCCCGTGCCGTGGTGCTGGGGTTCGATGCCGTCGCGACCGGGCATTACGCGCGCCTGTCGGAGGGCCGGCTTCGCAGGGCGGTGGATCAGGACAAAGACCAGTCCTATGTGCTCGGCGTGCTCACCGCCGACCAGCTTCGCCACGCGGTGTTCCCGGTCGGCGATACGCCCAAGCCGCTGATCCGCCAGGAAGCCTCCCGCCGCGGGCTGGCGGTGGCCGACAAGCCCGACAGCCACGACATCTGCTTCATTCCCTCCGGTGACACCCGCGCCTTCCTCGGGACCCGCATCGGTGTGCGGCGCGGTCCGGTGGTCGACGCGGCGGGCACGGTGCTCGCCGAGCACGACGGCGTCCACGGCTTCACCGTTGGTCAGCGCAAGGGGCTGGGTATCGCCGGTCCGGGCCCCGACGGGATGCCCCGCTACGTCACGGGCATCGACGCAGACACCGCAACCGTGCGCGTCGGCGCCGCCGCCGACCTCGACGTGTGGCAGCTGACCGGCGAACGACCGGTGTTCACCTCGGGCAGCGCGCCCACCGGACCCGTCGAATGCGACGTGCAGGTGCGGGCCCACGGCGGCACCGTTGCCGCGGTCGCGGCACTGATCGACGGGCGGCTGGAGGCGCGGCTGCATACGCCGCTGCGCGGTGTTGCGCCCGGCCAGACGATGGTGCTCTACCGGCGCGATCCCGACGGTGACGAGGTGCTGGGCAGCGCGACCATCACCCGCTGACGGTCCGGCTGCCAGTCCCCGGGCGCTCGGCCGCGGTCACTATCGATAGTCCGCTCCCCGCGATAGCCCTTTCGATTGTGCGCCATTTCTGCGCGTGGGCTGTGCGTTGGCGAGTGTTGACGACCTCGGCGCAGATCTCGGCGTAGGTCTCGGCGCAGACGGGGGTGCGGAGAAACGCCGACGGGCACCCCGCGTTGGGGTGCCCGTTGAGCGTGGGTGGGGTTTAGCGGCCGCTGTGGCGCACGGTGGTGTCGACGTGGGGGACGGTGACGGTGGGTTGGATGTCCTGGATCCAGCCGTGGTGGTCGATGTCGGCCTGGGCGGGGGCGGCGAAGCCGAACAGGCCTGCGGCCAGGGCGCCTGCGGTCAGGGCGGAGAGGGTGAACTTCTTCATGGTGATCACTCCCGGTGATGTCGTAGCGGCGGTGAAGCGGTGGTGCTTCGTGCCGGTCTGACTGTCTAAACCAGCAGGTCAGGATTACCTGGTGGCAGGAATTGATCGCCGACTGGCAGAAACCGATACGTCGGGATCGCGCCGAGCGTCCCCACGCCGCCCCTCGATGCGCCGAGATCTGCGCTGTGGTCGTGAAACCGTTGGCGCAGCCCTCACGCAGATCTCGGGGCGTGAAAGCTAGCCCGGTGTCCCGGTGCCCTGCTTGGCGGTGTCGCTGAGGCCGAACCTGTCGTGCAACCGGGCCAGCGGTCGCGGGGCCCACCAGTTGCGCCGCCCGAGCACCCGCATGAAGGCGGGCACCAGCATCATCCTGACCAGCGTCGCGTCCATCAGCACGGCCAGTGTCAGGCCGAGGCCGAACATCCGCATGAACGACACCTGCGCGGCCATCAGCGCGGCAAACGAGATCGACATGATCAGCGCGGCGGCCGTGATCACCCGGCCGGTGTGGGCGACACCGAGCGCGACGCTTTCGGTGTTGGCGGCGGGGGTCCGATCCGACTCCAGCCAGTGCTCCCGGATCCGCGACATCAGGAACACCTCGTAGTCCATCGAGAGCCCGAACGCGATGCAGAACAACAACACCGGCACGTCGACCTCGAGCGCACCCGTCACCGGCGTGCCGAGCGCACCGAGGTGACCTTCCTGAAAGACCCAGACCAGGGCGCCGAACGCCGCGGTCAGCGACAAGATGTTGAGCACGACCGCCTTGAGCGGCAGTACGACACTCCCGGTGAGCAGGAACAGCAGCACCAGGGTGATCGCGGCGATGATGCCCAGCACCTCCGGAAGCCGGTCGATGATGGCGTGCACGGTGTCGTGGTTGGCCTGGGCCACCCCGCCGAGGTGGACGGTCGTTCCGGCCGGCGGAGCGACGGCATGCACATCGTCGAGTTGACGCTCCGAGGCGTCGGAGAACAGCGGCGCGGTGCTTGCTATGGTCAGGAACGCGCTGCCGTCGGCGATTCCGGTCGCTGCGCTCGGCGGCCCGACCAGATTGCCGTCCACGAACGTCCCGCCCGGCGCCGACACCGACGCCACGTCGTGGATCGTCGACAGCTGCGCCGCGTACCGGCTCAGTTCGGCGACATCGTCCGCGGTGGCTTTATCGCTCCTCGCGTCCGCGGTGGTTGTTTCGCTCCTCGCGTCCGCGGTGGTTGTTTCGCTCCTCGCGTCCGCGGTGGTTGTTTCGCTCCTCGCGTCCGCGGTGTCAGTCATCACGACAGTGATGTTCGTCATCGGGTTCACCGCGAAATCGTTGCGGAGCTGATCGCCCACCTGACGCGATGACGCCGAGTCAGGCAGCATCCGGTCGTCGGGAAAGCCCCACTTGACCCCGAGGAACGGCGTCCCGAGCAGCAGCAACAGTGCGATGATCGCCGCGCCGATCGGGATGGGGTAGCGCATCACAAACGTCGTCATGCGGTACCAGAATGTGTCCTCCACCGGCTTGGCCACCGGGTCGGGGCGATGCAGGATGCGTCGCACGAGAACACGGATGTCCAGTGCGTTGAGTCGATCGCCGAGCAGGACGATCGCAGCGGGCGTGACGACGATCGATGCGACCGCGCAGAAAGCGACCACCGCGACGCCGGCGTACGCGAACGACCTCAGAAAATACTGCGGGAACAGCGCCAGCGTGACCATCGACGACGCGACTGTCAGCGCCGAGAACAACACCGTGCGGCCCGCCGTGGCCATCGTGCGCCGCAGCGCACTGTGCAGGTCGACCCCGGCCTGCAGTTCGTCGCGGTACCGGCTGAGGATCAGCAGGGTGTAGTCGATCGCCAGTGCCAGGCCCATGGCGACGGCCACATTCAGCGCGAAGATCGACACGTCGGTGAACAGCGTGACAGTGCGCAGCACGGCCAGCGCCCCGACGATGGCAAACACGCCGACGATCATCGGCAGTGCGGCGGCGAGGAGACCGCCGAATACCCAGACGAGCACGACGAAACTCAGCGGCATCGCCAGCGACTCCATGAACACCAGGTCCTTGAGCGTCTGCGCATTGGCCTGCCAGAAGCTGGTCGCCTCGCCACCGGCCCGCACCGTCACACCGTCGCGGTCGGGAGGGAACTGCTCGGCCAGGTCCCTGGCGCGTTGCTGTACCTGGGTGTCGTCGCCGGCGATGCCCGCGACGATCAGCCCGGTCTTACCGTCGGTACTGATCAGGGCGGGTGCCGGCGGCCCGGTGAACGCCGATGTCACCTGGGTGACGTGCGGTGAGGTGCTCAGCAGCCCGACGATGTCCGCGCCGGTGGTCCGGGCGGCCGGGCTGTCGGCACCGTCGTCCGAGGTGACCGACACGATCATCGCCATGTGGCCCTGGCTGAACTTCTCCTCGAGCAGGCGCACGGCCTGCGAGGATTCCGCCGCGGGGTCGCGCATCCCGCCCGCCGACAGGCTGCCCGCGACCGGGATAGCGAAGATCGCGGCGGCCGTGATGACCAGCAATGCGACAGCGATGACGCGCCGGGGTGCCGCGATGGCCAGCCGGGTGACCGCTTCCAGCACGTGGTGCCCCCGTCTATCGATCGGATTGTCGCCGAAGTTTATTCAATGTGCGCTGCGCGCAGGCGGTCGTCATCACATCAGCCGTCAGGAAGTCCGGCCAGAATGTTGGCGAGCACGATCTCGGGCACCGATTCGGGGAATGCGCAGAACGTCACCTCGGCGAGAACGACGTCGCGCACCTGATAGTCGCGGCCGCATCCGCCCGGGCTGCGGGTGGACACGGCCTCGGGTGTGCCGGTCCAGTCGCCGAGGAGCATCCTCCCGTACGTCGTGGCCGCGCAGTCGCCGATCCGAGCCGCGAGGGCACCGAAGGCGCGCCGCGCCGTGGCGGTGTCACGGTAGCCCGCCACCGCCTCGGAGATCAGGCCGCCACGAGGAGGGAGCTGAAAGGTCGTCTTGCGGAACTCCTCGACCTCGGGGCCGAACGTCAGCGTCTCCGCAAAGATCCATTCACATTGTGGATCAGCGGTTTTCGCCAGTTCCTCGATGTCGACGGGGACCTTGGCGTCCATGGTCGGGATGATCGTCAGATCGTCGCCTGCACCGGTGATCGCCCGCATCTGTCGTGGGTCGAGGATGAGCGTGTCCACGTCGACGGGCGAGCGCGAGTCGTCGTCGATACCCGGCGCCGCGCGCACCGCCTGCCCGGTCACGGACTGCGCGCATCCCGCGGCGATCAGCACCGTTGCACACCACGCCAGTGCGGGTGCGGCCGATCGGGTCACAGTGCGGATCCCCTTCCCGTCGCGAGACTAACCCCAGGCGCGGGTGATCGACGGCCGGACGATCGAATAGTGTTGGCCGAGTGAACGTTTTCGCCGCGGCAACCGGAATCGGGTCCTGGCCGGGCTCGGCACCCCGACCGGCCGCAGAGGTGGTGGTCGGAGAGCTGCACACCCTGACCCACCTGGTGGAACTGCCCGCCCGCGGCGTAGGCGCCGACCTGATCGGTCGGTCGGGCGCGCTGCTGGTCGACATCGGCATCGACACGGTGCCGCGCGGATACCGGATCGCGCCGGGGCGCACCGCTGTCGTGCGCCGGGCGACGAGCATGCTCGAGGAGGACGTCGACGCGCTCGAGGAGGCGTGGGAGGTCGCCGGGCTGCGGGGCAGCGGGCGGGTGGTGAAGCTGCAGGCGCCCGGACCGATCACGCTGGCCGCGCAGCTCGAGTTGTCCGGCGGCCACCGCGCCATCACCGACCTGGGGGCGGTACGTGATCTGGCCGGTTCGCTGGCCGAAGGTGTGGCCCTCCACCGCGCGACCGTGGCGCGCAGGTTGGAGACCACGGTGGTGGTGCAGTTCGACGAGCCGTCACTGCCCGCCGCCCTGGCGGGACGGCTGGTGGGTGTCACGGCACTGACCCCGGTGCACCCGGTCGACGAGGCGCTGGCGACGGCGCTGGTCGACGAGTGCGTCGCGCGAGTCGGCGGCGAGGTCGCGGTGCACAGCTGTGCCGCCGGGATGCCGTGGAAAATGTTGCAGCGCAGCACTGTTCACGCGGTTTCCATCGACGTGTCGACGCTGGTGGCGGCCGACCTGGACGGGATCGGGGAGTTGGTGGAATCCGGCCGCACGGTGCAGCTCGGCGTGGTGCCGTCGACGGCACCGGCCGCGCGCCCGTCTGCGGAGGAGGTCGCCAAATCCGCGGTGTCGCTCACCGATCGGCTCGGATTCCCGCGCTCGGTCCTGCGCGACAGCATCGGGGTGACCCCCACCTGCGGACTTGCGGGTGCGACGCCCGCGTGGGCGCGGGTGGCCGTGGAGCTGGCCCAGACGGCCGCCGATGCCTTCGCCGAGGACCCCGACGCCATCTGACCAGGCCTGCTACACCCTACGCAGGTCCTTTCGCAGGATCTTGCCGGACGCGGACTTCGGGATGGCGTCGATGAACTCGACGCATCGCACCTTCTTGTAGGGCGCGACGTGGCTCGCGACGAACGTCATCACGGCGTCGCCGGTGAGGTCGGAGTCGGGCTGCCTGACCACGAACGCCTTGGGCACTTCTTCGCCGGATTCGGTGTCCACGACACCGATCACGGCCGCGTCGGCGATATCGGGGTGATGCAGCAGGACGGCCTCCAGCTCCGCCGGGGGCACCTGATAGCCCTTGTACTTGATGAGTTCCTTGAGCCTGTCGACGATGTAGACGCAGCCGTCGGCGTCCACCTCGGCCAGGTCGCCGGTGTGCAGCCAGCCCCCGTCGTCGATCGTCTCGCGGGTGGCCTTGTCATTGCCGAGGTATCCGGCCATCACGTTCGGGCCTCTGAACCACAGCTCGCCGGTCGTGCTGATTCCCTCTGCGGGCGGGGTGATTTCGGCGCCGGATTCGGGGTCGATGATCTTGCACGTTGCGTTGGGCACGGTCCAGCCGACCGAGCTCAGCGGCGCATCCTTGCCCGTCGGGCTGGTCGCGCCGAACGGGGTGAAGTGGCTGACCGGGCTGAGCTCGCTCATGCCGTACCCCTGCACGAGTCGGCAGCCAAGGCGCTTGGCTGCGGCATGCCCGATGGCGGCGTCCAGCGGTGCCGCGCCCGACAGGATCGCCCTCAGCGAGGACAGGTCGTGATCGTCGATCATCGGGTGTTTGGCCAGGGCCAGCGCCACCGGGGGAGCGATGAAGACCACCGTGCAGCGGTGGGTCTCGATGTTCTCCAGGAACCGGCCGAGGTCGAAGGCGGGCATGATCACCAGCCGTGCCCGCGCTTGCAGGGCGGCGTTGAGCAGCACCGTCATCCCGTAGATGTGGAAGAAGGGCAACACGGCCAGCACCGTGTCGTCGGCCGTCATCCCGTGCAGCGGGCGGATCTGGGCGACGTTGGCGACGAGGTTGCGGTGGGTCAGCATCACACCTTTGGGGACGCCGGTCGTGCCCGAGCTGTACGGCAGCACCGCGAGCTGAGTGGCCGGGTCGAAGCTGACCCGTGGCGGCTCGACGCCTGCGGTGAGCAGGTCGTCGGCGTTCGGCCTGCCGCTCGCGGCCTCGCCGTCGCCGTCCAGCACCACCAACTCGGCATCCGCGAGGCCCACCGCCGCGGCCGCCTCGGAGGCGTCAGGCAGCAGCGGCGTCACGGTGATCAGCATCCTGGCGTGCGAGTCGGTCAGCTGCTTGGCGATGTCGTTCGCGGTGAACAACGCGTTGATCGTGGTGGCCGTCGCGCCGGCGCGCAGGATGCCGTGGAAGGCGATCGCGAACGCCGAACTGTTGGGCGCCAGCAGCCCGACGACGTCACCGACCCCGATGCCGCGCGCGCTGAGTGCCCCCGCGAATGCGTCGATGCGGGTGACCATCTCGCCGTAGGTGGTGTTCGCACCCGTCCCGGTATCGATCAGCGCGACTCGATCGCGGTCGGCCTCGGCGATGTCGCCGAACAGGAAGTCATACACGGCCGATTGGGGGATCTCGACGTCGGGAAAGGGACTTGCGAAACTCACGGCGCCTCCAATGGATTCGTGTTTCCGATGGTGTCAGAGATCGTCGAGCTGTTTGATCAGTTTGCGTGTGGCGATCATCCGGAATGACGCATCGACCAGTTCCCGCACCTCGTCCCAGTCCACCTCGGCGGCGGTGAAATTCAGCCCCAGCCAGCCGTAGGGTCCCATGTACGCGGGGTAGAAGAACCGCCGATCCTGTTCGAGGGCCTGCCGGTCGGACTCGTCGACCTTGACCAGGATCGAGTAGGGGTAGGCCACCATGTCGCTGGACTGTTTGGCGTTGCCGCCGTACATGACGAACATCTTCGGCGCACAGAACACCGGCCTGCCCCAGGAGATCTTCTCGAATGCTTGCGGGAATGCCAGCGCGATGGTCCGCACCTGAGCCAACCCGAGGTCGTCGTCGGCGAACATGATCGGGTGGGGCATATCGCCAGGGTAGCGGCGGAGCCACCCGCTGAGGGGCGGAGGAAACGGATTCGTCGTTTCGCTCTGCGGGCGCCCCCGACGTGCGAGTCTTGCATCATGATCGGCAGACGGGGGTTCCTGGCGCTGTCGGCTGCCGGGGCAGCCTCGGGTGTGCTGGGGGGATGCTCCACACGATCACCCGAGCCGGCGGCCGCCGAACAACCCACGGGGCAAGCCGGTCCTGCCGGCCACGCCGTCGAGGTCACCATGAACGCGGCGGAGACCGACGTCGACCTAGGCGGTGTGCCGGTCCGCACGTGGACCTACACCGGCACGGTGCCCGCCAAGGAAATCCGCCTGCGCAAGGGGCAGGAACTGCGCGCGCATGTCACCAACGGCGTGCCGCAGGACACCTCGGTGCACTGGCATGGTCTGGCGATACCGAACGCCATGGACGGCGTCCCGGTGCTGACGCAGCCGGCGATCGCCCCCGGCGGCAGTTTCGACTACCACTTCGTGGTGCCCGACGCGGGCACCTATTACCTGCATTCCCACGTCGGGACCCAGCTTGACCGCGGCATGTACGGCCCGCTGATCATCGAGGATCCGGCCGACGGCGCCGACTACGACGACGAGCTCGTGGTGGTGCTCGACGACTGGATCGACGGCACCGGCACCACTCCCGATCAGGTCGCCGAGAACCTGAAGAAGACCGGCATGAAACCGATGACGGGTGCGGCGCCGCCGCTGAGCCCGAGCCGGCCGCTCGGCGAGGACGGCGGCGACGTCACCTACCCGTACTTCCTGATCAACGGGCGGACGACCACCGATCCGCAGGTGATGGATTACCGTGCGGGGCAACGGTTTCGGCGGATTCGGCTACGCATCATCAACGCGGGCGCCGACACCGCGTTCCGCGTGGCGGTGCCGGGAACCGAACTCAACGTCACCCATACCGACGGCTATCCGGTGGTCCCGCGCCGAGCCAATGCGGTGATTCTCGGAATGGGCGAGCGCGCCGACGCCATCGTCACATTGCGATCGTCGGCCCCGGTGATCGCTGCCGCCGAAGGCAAGGACGGCTACGCGCGCCTCGAGCTGCGCGTGGGCAACGCGCCGTCGAACGTCGACGTCGACGCGTTTGTCGCCGGGTTGCGAACCTCGGAGGTGCTCAACACCTCGAGTCTCGATGCGGCACCGGATGTCATTCTCCCGCAACATGATCCGGACACGACGGTCGACCTGCGGCTCGCGGGCCCGATGGCCGGATACACCTGGCCGATCAACGGCAAGCTCTACGATCCGCCCAACAACGGCATCGCACTGGCGCCGAACGAGCGCGTCCGCGTCCGCTTCGTCAGTGAGTCGATGATGTTCCACCCGATGCACCTGCACGGCCACACGTTCCAGGTCGTGAACGCCCAGGGGACGGGGCCGCGCAAGGACACCGTGCTGGTGCCGCCGAAGCAGACCGTCGAGGTCGATTTCGACACCAACAACCCGGGCCGCTGGATTATCCATTGCCACAACGACTACCACCTCGACGGGGGTATGGCGACGTTCCTCGAGTACACCGGCTGAGCGGCCTCGGGCGGCTGTAATACTGGCCGCCATGACCGCTGCAGCCGACTACGTGACACTCCCGTCCGGTGAGCCGATCCCCGCTCTGGGACAGGGCACGTGGTTCTTCGGGGAGGACCCGGCCCGCGCCGGTGACGAGGTCGCCGCGATCCGGCTCGGACTGGACCTCGGGATGACCGTGGTGGACACCGCCGAGATGTATGGCGACGGGGGAGCCGAGGTCGTCGTCGGAGAGGCGATCGCCGGTCGTCGCGACGAGGTGTTCCTCGTCGACAAGGTGCTGCCGCACCACGCGACCCGGCGGGGCACCGTACGAGCATGTGAAGACAGCCTGGACCGGCTCGGTGTCGAACACGTCGATCTCTACCTGCTGCACTGGCGCGCCGGTGTCCCGCTGGCCGAGACCGTTGCCGGCTTCGACGACCTGCTCGACGCGGGCAAGATCCGGTATTGGGGCGTCAGCAATTTCGACGCCGACGATATGGCGGAGCTGGCGGATGCACCCCACGGTGAACAGGTCCACACCAACCAGATCCTCTACAACCTGACCCGACGCGGACCCGAGTACGACCTGCTGCCGTTGCTGCGGGAGCGCCGGGTACCGGTCATGGCCTACTCGCCGATCGAGCAGGGCCGACTGCTGGGGCACCCGGCGCTGCGCGAGGTGGCGGCGCGTCACGACGCCACCACGGCTCAGATCGCGCTGGCGTGGGTGCTGCGCGACCGGAACGGGGGTGGCGTCATGGCGATTCCGCGGTCCGCGAACCTCGCACATGTCAGGGAGAACGCGGCGGCGCGCGACATCCGGTTGACGGCCGACGATCTGCGGGCACTGGACGCCGCGTTCGCACCGCCGACGCGGCGGCGTCCGCTGGAGATGCTCTGAGCCTGCCGTCCGGGCGGGCACCGCTCGGTGTCGGTGTCCTCGGTTAGCCTGCGAGGGTGAGCACGCAGGCAACCCCGGATCCCGAGACGGTGCTGGCCGACCAGGCCGGCGAGGCGGGGGACGCGGACCTGCGGCGCCGCTGGCAGGATCTTGCCGACGAGGTGCGCGACCACCAGTTCCGCTACTACGTGCGCGACGCACCGATCGTCACCGACGCCGAATTCGACACGCTGCTTCGCCAGCTGGAGGCGCTCGAAGAGGACCACCCCGAACTGCGCACACCGGATTCACCGACGCAGCTGGTGGGCGGCGCCAGGTTCGCCACCGATTTCACCCCCGCCGACCACCTCGAGCGCATGCTCAGCCTGGACAACGTCTTCACACCCGAGGAGCTGGCCGCCTGGGCGGCGCGCCTCAGCGGCGAGATCGGCGATGACGCTGACTATCTGTGCGAGCTCAAGATCGACGGGGTCGCGCTCGCCCTCGTCTACCGCGACGGCAGGCTGGTGCGCGCCGCCACCCGCGGCGACGGGCGCACCGGCGAGGACGTCACGCTCAACGCCCGCACCATCGACGACGTGCCGGAGGTTCTCGCCGAGTCCGACGAGTTTCCGGTGCCCCCGGTGCTCGAGGTCCGCGGCGAGGTGTTCTTCCGGGTGTCCGACTTCGCGGACCTCAACGCCAGGCTGGTGGCCGAAGGCAAGGCACCATTCGCCAACCCACGCAACAGCGCCGCCGGGTCGCTGCGGCAGAAGAATCCCGCCGTCACCGCGCGGCGCAACCTGCGGATGATCTGCCACGGCCTCGGCCACGCGGAGGGGTTCGCCCCGAAGACGCTGCACGACGCCTACCTGGCGCTCAAGGCGTGGGGGTTGCCGGTGTCCGAGCACACCGCCAGGGTGCGGGGGCTGGACGCGGTGACCGAGCGGATCGCCTACTGGGGCGAGCACCGCCACGACGTCGAGCACGAAATCGACGGTGTGGTCGTGAAGGTCGACGAGATGGCGCTGCAGCGCCGGCTCGGTTCGACCTCCCGCGCGCCACGCTGGGCGATCGCCTACAAGTACCCGCCGGAGGAGGCGCAGACCAAACTGCTCGACATCCGCGTCAACGTCGGCCGCACCGGCAGGGTCACCCCGTTCGCCTACATGGAACCGGTGAAGATCGCCGGCTCCACCGTGGGCCTGGCCACGCTGCACAACGGGTCCGAGGTGAAGCGCAAAGGTGTGCTCATCGGTGACACCGTGGTGATTCGCAAGGCCGGCGACGTGATCCCTGAGGTGCTGGGGCCGGTCGTCGACCTGCGCGACGGCACCGAACGTGAGTTCGTGATGCCAACGCACTGCCCCGAATGCGGCACCCCGCTGGCGCCGGCCAAGGAGGGCGACGTCGACATCCGCTGCCCCAACGCCCAATCCTGCCCGGCGCAGCTTCGCGAGCGTGTCTTCCACCTGGCCGGGCGAGGTGCGTTCGACATCGAGGGGCTGGGTTACGAGGCCGCGGTGGCGCTGCTTCAGTCCGGTGTGATCACCGACGAGGGTGACCTGTTCACCCTCACCGCCGACGGCCTGCTGCACACCGAGCTGTTCCGCACCAAGAGCGGTGAGCTGTCGGCCAATGGCAACCGGCTGCTGGCCAACCTGGGCAGGGCCAAGGCGCAGCCGCTGTGGCGGGTGTTGGTGGCCTTGTCGATCCGCCACGTCGGGCCCACCGCCGCGCGCGCGTTGGCTACCGAGTTCGGCAGCCTCGACGCGATCATCGCCGCCTCCGAGGAGCAACTCGCCGCGGTGGAGGGCGTCGGCCCCACCATCGCCGCCGCGGTCATCGAATGGTTCACCGTCGACTGGCACCGCGCGATCGTCGACAAATGGCGCGCGGCCGGTGTGCGGATGGCCGACGAACGTGACGCCAGCGTGCAGCGCACGCTGGAGGGGCTGTCGATCGTCGTCACCGGCACGCTGCCGGGCCTGTCCCGCGACGAGGCCAAGGAGGCGATCATCATCCGCGGCGGCAAGGCGGTCGGTTCGGTGTCGAAGAAGACCGCCTACGTGGTGGCCGGTGACTCACCGGGCTCGAAATACGACAAAGCCGTCGAGCTGGGCGTGCCGATCCTCGATGAAGAGGGATTCCGGCGCCTGCTGGAGAGCGGGCCGGACGGGCTGGAGGGCTGAATCAGCGCCGCTTGATCAGATGCCTTCCAGGAACTCGTCGAGATCGAGCGTCGAGCGTCGCCCGAGGTCGGCGCCGTGCGCGGTGATGAACGCGTCGGCCGCTTTGCGTCCCTCGTCGCGCAGCATCAGGAAGAATTTCCACTCGGCCAGCAGCTTCGACGAGTAGCCCAGCTCGAGCATGACGTCGCTGGCGATGCGATGGATGCGCATATCGGCCAGCGCGGCCCCGTCACCGGTGCCGGGGTCGGCGACCTGACGCAGCAGTGCGGCCGCGCGCAACTCCTTGATCAGCACGGAGTTGAATGCGATCTCGTTGAGGCGGTTCTGGATCTCGATCGCCGTCCGCGGCGTCCCAGGTCGCTCGATCGGGTTGATCTGCACCACGATCGTGTCCGAGGCGGTGCATTCTCGGATCAGCGGCGTCATGCTCGGGTTGCCGGTGTACCCGCCGTCCCAATACGCCTCGCCATCGATCTCGACGGCCTGAAACATCGTCGGCAGGCACGCCGAGGCGAGCAGGACATCGGGGGTGATGTCGGCGTTGCGGAACACCCGCCCGCGACCGGTTCGCACGTTGGTCGCCGTCACGAACACCTTGATCGGTGCCTGGGCCAGTCGGTCGAAGTCGACGTTTTCGGCCAGAATCCCGCGCAGCGGATTCCAGCCGAGCGGATTGCTGACGTACGGCGAGACCACCCGCGCTGCCAAATCGAGCGCGGCGAACACCGGCGAGTGGTCCATGCTCCATTTGCCGGTGAGAACCTCGATCGGGCCGCGTTTGAGCGGACTGAACAGCGCGGCGTCCGACACGCTCTTCCAGAACTTCTCCAGCGCCTCGCGGGCCCGTGACGGGCCGCCGTCGGCCAGAGCCGCCGCGAGCACAACCGCATTCATCGCCCCGGCCGATGTGCCGGAGACGCCGTCGAATTGCAGCCACGACTCCTCGAGCAGGCGGTCCAGCACGCCCCAGGTGAACGCGCCATGCGCGCCACCGCCCTGCAGGCCCAGATCGACGGCTACCGGATCCCGGTCCATCAGGGGGTGCCTGTAGGGATCGTGCCAGTGATGAATGTCACGTCAAGATCTCCTCGGTTTGTCGTGGCCGAATGGTCGTCACCGCACGCCGTCTTCACCGCACGCCGTCCTCAACGCACCAGGATCGTCGCCACGATCCCGGCCAGGTAACCGAGCCGTGCCACCTCGGACGGACGGAACTGCGGACCACCCGGGCGGCCGAGCATGACCGCGGTGCGGGGGCCGCCCAGCGGGGCGGCGGACAAAGTGGTGTCCATATCGCGCCACAGCTGCGGCACCCAGTCGGCGGTTGCGTCCAGAACGGCGGCGTTGTCGAGGGGTAGCCACGGTGCGGCCTCGGCCTGTGTCTCGGGTGCACCGGCACTGCCGACGACACGCTGCAGCTCCCCGTTGCGCAGCTCCACGACCTGGCACCACCCGACACGCAGCACTTTCGGTGCCTCGTCGGCCAGCACCTGAAGCTGCTTGTCCTTTCCGTCCGCGGCGGCGATGTGATCGATCAGTTCGAGTTCGCGGTGAGCTTCCAGCAGGCCGGTATACGGGCGGATGCTGTCGACGTGCACTCCGTGCAGGGCCTCGGCGGCCGTGATCAGCATGTCCGGCATCGCTCCCGCGGGCAGATCCACCACCAGGTCGTCGACGGCGAAGCCCGCTCCGCGCTCGACCACGTCGAGGGACAGGATGTCGGCGCCCACGGAACCGAGGGCGACGGCCAGGGAGCCGAGGCTGCCCGGTCTGTCCTCTAGCTGGACCCGCAGCAGATACGAAGGCACGCGCAACACTGTTGCACAGCCGCTGCAGGTCAGCAGGTCGGGCCACTGGTGACGGCCGTTCCTTGTCGGGCCGTGGGCGGCCCTCCTTCGTCACCTGTGGGGTTGGATCGCCAGGTTCCTTGTCGGGCCGTGGGCGGCCCTCCTTCGTCACCTGGCTAGGCTGGTCTGTCGTGTCGCAGATCTCCCGAGACGAGGTTGCCCACCTGGCGCGCCTCGCCCGCCTCGCCCTGACCGACGGCGAACTCGACAGCTTCGCCGGTCAGCTGGGCGCCATCCTCAACCACGTCGGCCAGATCCAGGCCGTCGACGTCGCCGGCGTCGAACCCACCGACAACCCGCTCACGGCCGTCAACGTCACCCGGCCGGACGTCGTCGGACCGTGCCTGACCCAGGAGCAGGCCTTGGCGGCGGCGCCCAAGGCCGTCGACGGCCGTTTCGCGGTCCCGCGGATCCTGGGGGAGGCCGAATGAGCGGCGGGTCCGCGGCCGAGTTGGTCAGGCTCGACGCCGCCACCCTCGGCGCGAAGATCGCGGCGCGGGAGGTGTCGTCCGTCGAGGTCACCCGAGCGTGCCTCGATCAGATCGCCGCCACAGACGAGCAGTACCACGCCTTCCTGCACGTCGCCGAGGACCGAGCACTGGCCGCCGCCGCCAGCGTCGACGAAGCCGTCGCCGCGGGTGAGCCCCTCGCATCCCCGCTGGCAGGTGTCCCGCTCGCACTCAAGGACGTATTCACCACGACCGATATGCCGACTACCTGCGGCTCGAAGATCCTCGAGGGCTGGCAGTCACCCTACGACGCCACCGTCACCGCACGCCTGCGTGCGGCAAGCATCCCGATCCTCGGCAAGACGAACATGGACGAATTCGCCATGGGCAGTTCCACCGAGAACTCGGCCTTCGGCCCGACCCGCAACCCGTGGAACGTCGAGCGGGTGCCCGGCGGCTCGGGCGGCGGCAGCGCCGCGGCCCTGGCCGCCTTCCAAGCCCCGCTGGCCATTGGCTCGGACACCGGCGGCTCCATCCGCCAGCCCGCGGCGTTGACCGCGACGGTCGGGGTGAAACCGACGTACGGCACGGTGTCGCGGTACGGGCTGATCGCCTGTGCCTCGTCGCTGGACCAGGGCGGCCCGTGTGCCCGCACGGTGCTCGACACCGCGCTGCTGCATGAGGTGATCGCCGGCCACGACCCGAGGGACTCCACGTCGCTGGACGTGGCGGTGCCCGACGTGGTGGCTGCGGCCCGGGCGGGCGCCGAGGGGGACCTGAGCGGCGTTCGGGTCGGGGTGGTGCGCCAACTGCGTGGCGACGGCTACCAGCCGGGTGTGCTGGCCGCGTTCAACGCCGCAGTGGACCAACTCACGGCGCTTGGCGCCGACGTCAGCGAGGTCGACTGCCCACACATCGACCACTCACTGGCGGCCTACTATCTGATCCTGCCCTCTGAGGTATCCTCCAACCTGGCGCGTTTCGACGCGATGCGTTACGGCCTGCGGGTGGGCGACGACGGCACCCACAGCGCCGAAGAGGTGATGGCGTTGACGCGCGCCGCGGGATTCGGTCCGGAAGTCAAGCGCCGCATCATGATTGGCACCTACGCGCTGTCGGCGGGCTATTACGACGCCTATTACAACCAGGCGCAGAAGGTCCGCACCCTGATCGCCCGCGACCTCAACGAGGCCTACGAGACCGTCGACGTGCTGGTGTCGCCCGCCACGCCGACGACCGCATTTCCGTTGGGGGAGAAGGTCGACGACCCGCTCGCGATGTACCTGTTCGACCTGTGCACACTGCCGCTGAACCTGGCCGGGCACTGCGGAATGTCGGTGCCCGCCGGTCTTTCGCCCGATGACAACCTTCCGGTGGGGCTGCAGATCATGGCGCCGGCACTGGCCGACGACAGGCTCTATCGCGTCGGCGCCGCCTATGAGGCGGCAAGGGGTTCCCTGCCCGCCGCGCTGTGACCAGCGAGGTCGGACGTCAACGTGCAAGATAGGGGCCATGCGGACGCGAGGAGCGTAAGTCATGCGGATCGGAGTGCTGACCGGGGGCGGTGACTGTCCGGGACTCAACGCCGTGATCAGGGCGGTGGTGCGGACCTGCGACGCCCGGTACGGCTCAACGGTGGTCGGTTTCCAGGACGGCTGGCGTGGCCTGCTGGAGGATCGGCGCGTCCAGCTCAAGAACGACGACCGCAACGACCGGCTGCTCGCCAAGGGCGGCACCATGCTCGGCACCGCGAGGGTGAACCCCGACAAGCTGCGTGCCGGGTTGGACGACATCAAACAAACCCTGGAAGACAACGGCATCGACGTGCTGATCCCCATCGGCGGCGAGGGCACGCTCACCGCTGCGCGCTGGCTTGCCGAGGAGGGTGTGCCCGTCGTCGGTGTGCCCAAGACCATCGACAACGACATCGATTGCACCGACGTCACATTCGGCCACGACACCGCGCTGATGATCGCCACCGAGGCCATCGACCGGCTACACAGCACCGCCGAATCCCATCAGCGGGTGATGCTTGTCGAGGTCATGGGTCGCCACGCCGGGTGGATCGCGCTGAACGCCGGATTGGCCTCGGGCGCGCACATGACCCTGATTCCGGAGCAGCCCTTCGATATCGAAGAGGTGTGCCGGTTGATCAAACAGCGATTCCAGCACGGTTCGTCGAGTTTCATCTGCGTGGTCGCCGAGGGGGCCAAACCCGCGGAGGGGTCGATGCAGCTGCGCGCCGGCGGCATCGACGAATTCGGGCACGAGCGGTTCACCGGCGTCGCCGGGCAACTGGGCATCGAAGTGGAGAAGCGGATCAAGAAGGAGGTCCGGGTCACCGTACTCGGACACGTCCAGCGCGGTGGCTCCCCGACCGCCCACGACCGGGTGCTGGCGACCCGGTTCGGCGTCAACGCCGCCGACGCCGCGCACGCGGGTGAATACGGGATGATGGTGTCGCTGCGCGGCCAGGACATCGGTCGGGTCCCGTTGGCCGATGCCACCCGGCAACTGAAGCTGGTGCCGCAGAGCCGCTATGACGACGCGGCGGCCTTCTTCGGCTGATGTCTGGCTGATGACCGGCTGGTGTCGGCTGCAGCCCCCGCTGACAGCTACTCGCACCGAGTGGCGCCGCCGCTCTCCGGGCCCGCGGGCAGGCACCACTAAACTCACCCCCATGACTGTGGCGCACTCCGCGGAACTCCTCGACTACGACGACGTGGTCGCACGCTACGAACCGGTGCTGGGTCTCGAGGTGCACGTCGAGCTGTCCACCGCGACGAAGATGTTCTGCTCCTGCGCCAACATGTTCGGCGCTGAACCCAACACCCTGGTGTGCCCGTCCTGCCTGGGGCTGCCCGGCTCGCTTCCGGTGCTCAACCAGGCCGCGGTCGAATCGGCGATCCGCATCGGCCTCGCGCTGAACTGCGAGATCGTGTCGTGGTGCCGGTTCGCCAGGAAGAACTACTTCTACCCGGACATGCCCAAGAACTATCAGATCAGCCAGTACGACGAGCCGATCGCCGTCAACGGCCACCTGGATGTGCCGCTGGACGACGGCACCACCTGGCGGGTGGAGATCGAACGCGCCCATATGGAAGAGGACACCGGCAAGCTCACCCACCTTGGCAGCGAGACGGGCCGGATCACGGGCGCGACGACATCGCTGCTCGACTACAACCGCGCGGGGGTGCCGCTCATCGAGATCGTCACCAAACCGATCGAGGGCACCGGTGCCCGGGCGCCGGAGATCGCCAGGGCCTACGTCACCGCCCTGCGGGATCTGTTGCGTGCGTTGGATGTTTCCGACGTACGGATGGATCAGGGTTCGATGCGCTGCGATGCGAACGTGTCGCTCAAACCGACCGGGCAGGCGGAATTCGGCACCCGCACCGAGACCAAGAACGTCAACTCGCTCAAGAGCGTCGAGGTGGCGGTCCGATACGAAATGCGCCGTCAGGCAGCGGTTTTGACAGCTGGGGGGCGGGTGCACCAGGAGACCCGGCACTTCCATGAAGACGGGTACACCTCACCCGGCCGTAGCAAGGAGACCGCGCAGGACTACCGCTATTTCCCCGAGCCCGATCTGGAGCCGGTGGCTCCGAGCGCCGAACTGGTCGACCGGCTGCGTGAGACCATTCCCGAGCTGCCGTGGTTGCGCCGCAAGCGGATTCAGCAGGACTGGGGGGTTTCCGACGAGGTGATGCGCGACCTCGTCAACGCGGGTGTGGTGGAGTTGGTGGCCGCCACCGTCGGGCACGGCGCGTCCAGCGACGCCGCGCGGGCATGGTGGGGAAACTTCCTGGTGCAGAAGGCCAATGAAGCCGGCGTGGCGGTGTCCGACCTGGCGATCACGCCGGAGCAGGTCGCGGCGGTGGTCGCGTTGGTCGACGGCGGCAAGCTGTCGAACAAGTTGGCCCGCCAGGTGGTGGAAGGCGTGCTGGCGGGCGAGGGGGAACCCGAGGCGGTGGCGACCGCGCGGGGACTGGCCGTCGTCCGTGACGACTCGCTGATCCAGGCCGCGGTCGACGAAGCGCTCGCGGCCAATCCCGATGTTGTCGACAAGATCCGCGGCGGCAAGGTGCAGGCCGCCGGCGCGATCGTCGGCGCGGTGATGAAAGCGACCAAGGGCCAGGCCGACGCGGCGAGGGTGCGCGATCTGGTGCTGCAGGCCTGCGCTCAGTAGCGCACCACGCGGCACCGCGCTATCGGGGCTCCGGCGTGTGGTGGCGTCAGGTGTTGTCGGCGTTGCTGCGCGGGAAGCCGCCGCCCTGCGGGAACAGCGGGAACACGACGTCGTCGAGACGCTCGGCGTCACCGGCGGTCTTGTTGACCGTCGCACCCCACACGTTGCCGTCGGGCGACAACGCCAACGCCCACACATGTCCCCGGGTGTCCTGGCGGATCACCTCGGGGTCACCGGTCACCGCGCCGGTGTCCGGCGCCAGCCGCACCGCCACCGTCTGCTTGGTGCCGACGAGGTTGACCAGGATGGTGCCGTCCAGCGCCGCGCAGCCGGCCACGCCCGGGCGGTCGGGCCAGGTCCAGACCGTCGACGTCGTGGAGTCCTTGGTGATGCGCTGCAGGCGGTCGGCGGTGGGCGTGCGATCGGTGATGTACAGCGAGCCATCGGACGGATCGATGCACATCGCGCCCGCGGAGCCGAGCCCGCTCAGCGCGGTGGTGGTGGGGGCCTGGTCGACCGTCGTCGGCTGTTCGATCCGCAGCAGCTTCCCGGCCAGCGACGCCGGATCGGACGCCGCCGCGGGATCACCGGCATCCCCGGTCTGCACGAGCAAGGTGGTCGGGCTGGTGAAGATGAGCGAACCCATGTTCCCGCTGGCGCCCCTCGGTATGCCGGTCAGGATGGGTTTGGGAAAGTCGCCGTCGGCGATGCGCACCACCCGGTTGTCGCTCGGCGTGGTGATGTAGGCGTACATCAGGCGGTCCTGCGAGTACGTCGGCGACAACACGATGTCCATGAGCCCGCCGTCACCGGACGCGTCGACCGGGATCGTGGTCTTGAGTATGGGCTCCGCGCGCACCGAGACCTCTTTGACCGCGCCGGTGAGACGCTCGGCGACCAGCGCGGATTGGCTGTCCATTCCCATGATCAACCCGCTGGTGCTGTCCAGGCAGCCCTGCATCACGCCCGGTGCCGGGCATTCTTTGGGGAACGGTGTGGCCGGCAGTGGCGGCGGCGGCGGGGGAGTTGACGTGGGACCTGGGCGCAGCTCGGGTTCGGTGGTGAAGGGCTGCGACTGCGCCGAATCGAACCGCGCACATCCCGCACCGGCCAGCAGCGCGGCACACACCAGGGCGACGACACCCCGTACGGGCCTGCGCGTTCTCATGCTGGCCAGGTTACGGACGCTCCGGCGGTGCGCGCCACGCCGACCGTCGGCACCGCCGGTGCGGTGCCCGAAACGCCGTGAATACGGTGGTCGAAGCGCCGCGGTAAATCCCCGGTTCACGGCGGCGTTGCACTTACCCTGGGCAGCGTGACCAGTCAGTCCCAGGACCCGCGCACCTGGCAACGGCCCGATCCAGGCCGCCCGACATCGGCGAGCCTGGTCGATCCCGAGGATGATATGCCATCGCCGAACTATGGTGGAGACTTCGAAACCACCGCCATCCCACGCTATGACACCGACAAGCCCGCCACGGAACAGCCTGCGTACGCCCTGATGAACGAACCGGAACCGCTTCCCTACGTCCAGCCGCCGGCCGGGCCCGTCGGCATGTTCGGGGCCGAGCCGACCGAGATCGAGCGCGACGACCGGATCAAGGCCGCCGGGCGGCGGGGCACCCAGGATCTGGGGCTGATGCTGCTGCGGGTGGGGCTGGGCGCACTGCTGATCGCACACGGCCTTCAGAAGGCCTTCGGCTGGTGGGGCGGCCAGGGCCTCGGCGGGTTCCAGGACTCACTGGCCGAGCACGGCTATCAGTACGCCAACATCCTGACCTACGCCGCCACCGGCGCTCAGATCGGCGCGGGTGTACTGCTCGTCCTTGGTCTGTTCACCCCGCTCGCCGCCGCGGTAGCGCTCGCCTATCTCATCAACGCGCTGCTGGCCGCTGTGACGGCGGCGCCCGGCGGCGGATACCTGTCCTTCTTCCTGCCCGACGGCCACGAATACCAGATCACCCTCGTCGTGGTCGCGGCTGCGATCATCCTCACCGGGCCCGGGCGGTACGGATTCGACGCGGGCCGCGGCTGGGCCAGGCGTCCGTTCGTCGGATCGGCCGCCGCGTTGCTGCTCGGAATCGGCGGAGGCGTGGCGATCTGGGTCCTGCTGAATGGCGCCAACCCCTTGGCGTGATGGTCTGCGCCGATCAATCCCGCGCGTACGGGTTGGGCAGCCGTCCGCCGCTGACCGATGACAGCAACGGCAACGTGGCGAAGGTGACCGCAGGTAGTCGAAACTCGCTGCCGTCCTTGCGCCGCGCGTACGCCCACACTCCTTTACCGAATCGCAGCCCGTCCACGTCATCCCAGGCGATGCTCTCGCTGCCCAGCAGGGTGCGTGCGGTGATCTTGTCCCGGTCGGCCACGGTGCGGTAGCGCACGATCGACGCCGACAGCACCACGGGAATGACGAAAAGCACGGCGAGCCAGTCCGGCGCGGCCAGCACCACCGAGAGCAGGCTCAGCGCCAGGAAACCCACCGCGAAATGTGCGATCGGCGAGATCCGGATGACGACGGGAACCGTCGGAGCGGATGCGGCTGCAGGGCTCACATCGCCATCTTCCCACCGGGTTCGGCGCGGATGCGGGGGACCCGATGCGCAGGCGCCGTCGGCTGTGGCCGAATTTGACCTTTGACCTGTGCGGAGGCTACCGTCGAGTGTTATGCAGACCGAGATGCTCGTAGTAATTGGTTGGCGCGTTGATGCCGCGCTTACCCTTTGCCGGGCATAGCCACCGCATCAACGCGCCACCCTCGTACAGCACCTCAGCTGGCGGGGGTTTTTTCATGCGCACGGTAACGACAACCCAGCCTCGAAATCGAGACGAACAAGAGAACACCGAAGAGGTCACAGTGAGCGCTCCGACAACACGACCACCCGAACGGTCGGCGACACCGCCCAACGGCGGTCACCCGGCCGCTGCGACGCCCGCGGCTGCCAAGGTCCCCGTGCCCCAAGCGAAGCGGATCGCCCCGCATCAGCTCACCGGTGCGCAGGCGGTGATTCGTTCGCTCGAGGAGCTTGACGTCGACGTCATCTTCGGTATCCCCGGCGGTGCGGTGCTACCCGTCTACGACCCGCTCTACGACTCGGAGAAACTGCGTCACATCCTGGTCAGGCACGAGCAGGGCGCCGGACATGCCGCCGCGGGCTACGCGCATGTGACCAACAGGGTCGGTGTCATGATGGCGACCTCCGGTCCCGGCGCGACCAACCTCGTCACGCCGCTCGCCGATGCGCAGATGGATTCCATACCGGTGGTGGCCATCACCGGACAGGTCGGCCGCGGACTGATCGGCACCGACGCTTTCCAGGAAGCCGATATCTCCGGCATCACCATGCCGATCACCAAGCACAACTTCCTGGTGCGCAACGGTGACGACATCCCCCGCGTCATCGCCGAGGCGTTCCACATCGCCGCATCCGGTCGTCCCGGCGCGGTCCTCGTCGACATCCCCAAGGACGTCCTGCAGGCGCAATGCACGTTCAGCTGGCCGCCGACGATCGACCTGCCCGGGTACAAACCGAACACCAAGCCGCACAACCGCCAGATCCGCGAGGCCGCCAGACTGATCGCGGCGGCACGCAAGCCGGTGCTCTACATCGGTGGCGGTGTGCTGCGTGGCGAGGCCACCGAGCAGCTGCTGGATCTGGCTGAGCTGACCGGGATTCCTGTCGTCACGACCCTGATGGCCCGCGGCGCCTTCCCCGACAGCCACCCGCAGAACATGGGGATGCCGGGTATGCACGGCGCCGTGTCGGCGGTCGCCGCACTGCAGAGGAGTGACCTGCTGATCGCGCTGGGCACCCGCTTCGACGACCGGGTCACCGGCAAGCTGGATTCCTTTGCTCCCGAAGCCAAGGTGATCCACGCGGACATCGACCCCGCCGAGATCGGCAAGAACCGCAACGCCGAGGTGCCGATCGTCGGTGACGTCAAGAACGTGATCGTCGATCTGATAGACGCGCTGCGCCGGGACGGGACGATCGGGTCCATCAACATCGACAACTGGTGGGAGTACCTGCGCGGCGTGCAGTCGACCTACCCGCTGAGCTACGGGCCGCAAAGTGACGGCAGCCTGTCGCCCGAGTACGTCATCGAGAAGCTGGGCCAGATCGCCGGACCGGACTCGATCTACGTCGCCGGCGTCGGCCAGCACCAGATGTGGGCGGCGCAGTTCATCAAGTACGAGAAGCCGCGCACCTGGCTCAATTCCGGCGGCCTCGGCACCATGGGCTTCGCCGTCCCCGCCGCCATGGGCGCCAAGATGGGCCTGCCGGAGGCCGAGGTGTGGGCCATCGACGGCGACGGCTGCTTCCAGATGACCAATCAAGAGCTGGCTACCTGCGCCATCGAGCGTATCCCGATCAAGGTCGCCATCATCAACAACGGCAACCTGGGCATGGTGCGGCAGTGGCAGACGCTGTTCTACGAGGAGCGCTACAGCCAAACCGATCTGGCGACGCATTCGCACCGCATCCCCGACTTCGTCAAGCTGGCCGAGGCGCTGGGCTGCGTCGGATTGCGTTGCGAGCGTGAAGAGGATGTGGTCGACGTGATCAACAAGGCGCGGGAGATCAACGATCGGCCGGTGGTCATCGACTTCATCGTCGGCGCCGATGCCCAGGTCTGGCCGATGGTGGCTGCGGGCACGAGCAACGACGAGATCCAGGCGGCCCGCGGGATCCGGCCGCTGTTCGACGACAATTCCGAAGGACATGCGTGATGAGCGCTTGCGCGAAGAACAGTGTGGCGGGCATGAGCGCTTGCGCGAAGAACAGGGTGGCGGGCATGAGCGCCTGCGCGAAGAACAGGGTGGCCCGATGAGCAACGGATATAAGACACACACGCTGTCGGTGCTCGTCGAGGACAAGCCCGGCGTGCTCGCTCGTGTGGCGGCGCTGTTCTCCCGGCGCGGCTTCAACATTCAGTCGCTGGCGGTCGGCGCCACCGAGCAGAAGAACATGTCGCGCATGACCATCGTGGTCAGCGTCGAGGACGCGCCGCTGGAACAGATCACCAAACAGCTCAACAAGCTGATCAACGTGATCAAGATCGTCGAGCAGGACGTCGACAATTCCGTCGCGCGCGAGTTGGCCCTGATCAAGGTGCGCGCTGACGCGGCGACGCGCGGTCAGGTGATCGAGGCGGTGAACCTGTTCCGCGCCAAGGTGGTTGATGTGTCGAACGAGTCGCTGACCATCGAGGCCACCGGTACCCCCGCCAAGCTCGAGGCGTTCCTGCGGGTGCTCGAGCCCTATGGCGTCCGTGAACTCGTCCAGTCCGGTGTGGTGTCGCTGTCCCGCGGCCCCCGCGGCATCGGCAAATAGCGCCCGCTAACGTCGGCAGCGCCAAGAGATCGAAGAGAAGGAAATTTGCAAGTGGCTTCAAACACGACAGAGATGTTCTACGACGACGACGCGGACCTGACGGTCATTCAGGGCCTCAAGGTCGGTGTCATCGGGTACGGCAGTCAGGGGCACGCGCATTCGCTCTCGCTGCGCGACTCCGGCGTCGACGTCAAGGTCGGGCTCAAGGAGGGGTCCAAGTCGCGCGAGAAGGTCGCCGAGCAGGGCCTGGAGGTCGACACCCCGGCCAACGTGGCGGCCTGGGCCGATGTGATCATGCTGCTGGCGCCGGACACCGCGCAGGCCGAGATCTTCAAGAACGACATCGAGCCGAATCTGGAAGCCGGCAACGCGCTGTTCTTCGGACACGGCCTCAACATCCATTTCGGCCTGATCAAGCCCTCCGCGGATATCACCGTCGGCATGGTCGCGCCGAAGGGGCCCGGCCACCTGGTGCGCCGCCAGTTCGTCGACGGTAAGGGTGTGCCGTGCCTGATCGCGGTCGAGCAGGACCCCACGGGAGAGGGTGAGGCGCTCGCGCTGTCCTACGCGCGGGCCATCGGCGGCACCCGCGCCGGCGTCATCAAGACCACATTCAAGGAAGAGACCGAGACCGACCTGTTCGGCGAGCAGGCCGTGCTGTGTGGCGGCACCGAGGAACTGGTCAAGACCGGCTTCGACGTCATGGTCGAGGCTGGATACGCACCCGAGATGGCCTATTTCGAGGTGCTGCACGAGCTCAAGCTGATCGTCGACCTGATGTACGAGGGCGGAATTGCACGGATGAACTACTCGGTGTCCGACACCGCGGAGTTCGGCGGCTACCTGTCCGGCCCGCGCGTCATCGACGCCGGCACCAAGGAAAGAATGCGCGCCATCCTCAAGGACATCCAGGACGGCACGTTCGTCAAGCGCCTCGTCGCCAACGTCGAGGGCGGCAACAAGGAGCTGGAGGGCCTGCGCAAGCAGAACGCCGAGCACCCGATCGAGGTCACCGGCAAGAAGCTGCGCGACCTGATGAGCTGGGTCGACCGGCCCATCACCGAAACGGCCTAACTTGCGATTTCGGCGCGCTTATCGACGCTGACCGCCGATAAGCGCGCCGAAATTGCGTCAGGACGTGAGGCGGTCGGCAACGGCGACCACGCGCCGCGCGAGGTGATCCAGCGCGGCGTCGATGGGTTCGTCGAACTGGCTGATGTTGTCGTGGTTGGCGATCAGGCTCACCCCGTACGGGTTTCCGTCGACGAACTTCAGCTGGTCGGTGTACCCCGGCGGCACGATGATGCCGCCGAAGTGCATGAGGGTCACATACAGCGTGAGTAGCGTCGTCTCCTGACCGCCGTGAGCGGTGTTGGTGGAGGTGAAGGCGGCGTAGACCTTGTCGGCCAGCTTGCCCTCCGCCCACAGGCCGCCGAGGGAATCGAGGAACGCGCGCAGCTGCGAGGCGACCGAGCCGAACCGCGTCGGCGACCCGAAGATCACGGCGTCGGCCCATACGATGTCGTCACCGGTGGCCGCCGGAAGATCCTTGGTCGCTTCGTAATTCGCGGTCCACGCCGGGTTCGCGGCGAACGACGCCGGGTCGCGGGTTTCGGCGATGGGACGGACGCGGACCTCGGCGCCCGCTTTCCCGGCCGCCTCGGCCACCCGTTTCGCCATCGTCGTACCGTGGCCGGTGGCGGAGTAGTAGATGATCGCGAGTTTGGTCATGACCGTAAGCCTAGATTCGGAGGCGTGCGGTGGGGCCGGTCTGGGCGGGCCTGCCGTAGCGCTGCGCGGCGTGGTGTTCCTGGGCCAGCCGCCGCAGGGCGGTCAGTGCATGCTCGAGCAGAATCGTGCCCGCGACCACGCGTTCGACAAGTTCGTCGCGGGACAGGTCTTCGGGGGAGTTGGCGATCTCGGCCCGCGCCAGCGGTTCGACGGCGTCGGCGTACGGATCCAGCAGCGCATTGACGGCATCGCCCGCGCTCACATCGGGTGCCTGCGAGCGATCCTCGCCGCCCGAGCGCAGCGCGGCGAGAGCGGCCAGCACCGCGGCGAGGTCGCTTCTGGCCGGCGAGTCCGCACCGACCTGCCAGCCCCGATGGCGGATGAACGCATCGCCGAGTTCGGCCCCGGCCTCGGTCGGCGGCGCGGCCGCATTCATCGCACACGCCCGGTGGGCGACGGCGATGACGTCGTCGACCGGCCGGTCCGCGTCGTCGATCGCACTGAGGATGTCGCGGACGGCGTCGGTACTCAGCCCGCCGACGTCGACGAGCGCCCGGATCAGTCGCAGTCGCTGCAGGTGCGTTCGGTCGTATTGCGCCTGGTTCACCGCGGTCTGCTCACCCCGGTGCAGCAGCCCGATGCGCAGGTACCACTTGACGGTCGCGGGGGATAGCCCGGCGGCCTCGCTGAGCTGGGAGAGCCTCACGCGGCCAACAATAGCCCTGCACCAGACAGCGGATAGCGCTACTATCTATTAAGTGGATAGTGCGACTCTCCAAAAGAAAGGAACGGCCATGAAGGTCCTCGTCGTCGGGGCGTCGGGTGGAACGGGAACGCAGGTCGTGACGCAGGCTCTGGCACGGGGTCACCGGGTGTCGGTGCTGGTGCGTGACCGCGCGCAGGCGGACCGGCTCGGACCGGCGCACGCGGTGGTCGGCGACGTCCGCGATGCCGACGCGGTCGGCGCCGCGCTCGCCGGCGTCGACGCCGTGGTGTGCTGCCTGGGCGTGCGGGCCGGGCAGCGGCCGGGCACCGTGCGCTCGGAGGGCACGGCAAATCTGGCGGCGCAGATGCACGCGCATGGGGTGCATCGCGTGGTTGCGGTCTCCACGATCGGCGTCGGGTCAAGCGTGGCCGACCAGACCCGCATCGCCCGCCGGCTATGGCCCCGCCTGGCCGGTCGCGAGCGCATCGCGGAGGCGAAACGCGCTGAGGCCGAGATTTCTTCCCCTGCTTACGGATTGGCGTGGACGGTGGTGCGCCCGCCGCGGCTGACCGACGACCCGGCCACCGGTGCCGCGGTCGTCGGACCTTCGGTGCGCACCGGACTCGGGACACGGCTGTCGCGGGCGGACCTGGCCGGCGTGCTGCTCGATCAACTGACCGACGACAGCGCCATCGGGACCTCCGTGACGGCGGTCGGCCCTGCTTGAGTAGCGTCCGTTCGGCGTGACCGGTCGCCGGTGGGAGTGCGGGACCGCGCCGAAGTCGGCGTTCGGCGACCCACTACTGTTGTCCGCGTGAGTCTTCCTGTTGTACTGATTGCCGACAAGCTCGCGGAGTCGACCGTTGCCGCACTCGGCGACCAGGTAGAGGTCCGCTGGGTCGATGGTCCGGACCGCCCGAAGTTGCTGGCCGCTCTTCCCGACGCGGATGCGCTGCTGGTGCGCTCGGCCACCACGGTGGACGCCGAAGTCATCGCCGCGGCCCCCAAGCTCAAGATCGTCGCCCGGGCGGGTGTCGGTCTGGACAACGTCGACGTTGACGCGGCGACGGCGCGCGGTGTGCTGGTGGTGAATGCGCCCACGTCGAACATCCACAGCGCCGCCGAGCATGCGCTGGCACTGCTTCTGTCGACGGCCCGGCAGATCCCGGCCGCCGACGCGTCGCTGCGCGAGCGTGCATGGAAGCGGTCGTCGTTCTCCGGCACCGAGATCTACGGCAAGACCGCGGCGGTGGTCGGCCTCGGCCGGATCGGGCAGCTGGTCGCCTCGCGGCTGGCGGCGTTCGGCACGCATGTGGTGGCCTACGACCCGTACGTGTCGGCCGCGCGCGCCGCGCAGCTGGGTATCGAGCTGCTGCCCCTCGACGATCTGCTGGCCCGTGCGGATTTCATCTCCGTGCATCTTCCGAAGACGCCCGAGACCGCCGGCCTGATCGGCAAGGAGGCGCTGGCCAGGACGAAGCCAGGGGTGATCATCGTCAACGCCGCCCGCGGCGGCCTCATCGATGAGGCCGCGCTGGCCGATGCGGTGTCGAGCGGACACGTGCGCGCAGCCGCACTCGACGTCTTCGCCACCGAGCCGTGCACCGACAGCCCGCTGTTCGACCTGCCCCAGGTCGTCGTCACCCCGCACCTGGGGGCGTCGACGGCCGAGGCTCAGGACAGGGCGGGCACCGACGTCGCCGCCAGCGTGAAGCTCGCGCTGGCCGGTGAGTTCGTCCCCGACGCCGTCAACGTCGCGGGCGGGGTTGTCGGCGAGGAGGTCGCCCCCTGGCTGGAGCTCGTCCGCAAGCTGGGTGTGCTCATCGGTGCGTTGTCGGCCGAGCTGCCGGTATCGCTGACGGTCGGGGTGTTCGGTGAGTTGGCTTCCGAAGATGTTGGGGTACTTAGACTTTCGGCGTTGCGCGGGTTGTTCTCCGCGGTGATCGAGGATCAGGTGACGTTCGTGAACGCGCCCGCGCTTGCCGCCGAGCGCGGCGTGGCGGCGGATCTGACCACCGCCACCGAGAGCCCCAACCATCGCAGTGTGGTCGACGTCCGTGCGGTGTATGCCGACGGCTCGTCGAGCAACGTCGCGGGCACGCTGTCGGGTCCGCAGCTCGTCGAGAAGGTCGTCCAGATCAACGGGCGCAACTTCGACCTGCGCGCCGAGGGTGTCAACCTCATCATCAACTACAGCGACCAGCCGGGCGCGCTCGGCAAGATCGGCACGCTGCTGGGTGGAGCCGACGTGAACATCGTTGCGGCGCAGCTGAGTCAGGATGCCGACGGCGAGGGTGCCACGATCATGCTGCGGCTCGACCGGGAGGTGCCCGCCGACCTGCGGGCCGCGATCGGCACGGCGGTCGGCGCGACGATGCTCGAAGTGGTCGACTTGTCATGAAGCTGGCGGTGATCGCCGGAGACGGCATCGGACCCGAGGTGATCGGCGAGGCACTCAAGGTTCTCGACACCGTCCTGCCCGGTGTCGAGAAGACCGACTACGACGTGGGGGCGCGGCGGTATCACGCCACCGGCGAGGTCCTGCCGGACGGGCTGATCGACGAGCTCAAGGGTCACGACGCGATACTGCTCGGCGCGATCGGCGATCCGTCGGTGCCCAGCGGCGTGCTGGAGCGCGGGTTGTTGCTCACGCTGCGTTTCGCGCTCGACCATCACATCAACCTGCGGCCGTCGCGGCTCTACCCCGGGGTGAGCAGTCCGCTGGCGGGCGATCCTGACATCGACTTCGTCGTGGTCCGGGAAGGCACCGAGGGCCCCTACACCGGCACCGGCGGGGCGATCCGGGTGGGCACCCCGCACGAGGTCGCCACCGAGGTCAGCCTCAACACCGCCTTCGGTGTGCAGCGTGTAGTGCGGGATGCGTTCACCCGGGCCCAGTCTCGACGCAAGCACCTCACGCTGGTGCACAAGACGAACGTGCTGTCCTACGCCGGCGGTCTGTGGACGCGAATCGTGGCCGAAGTGGGCGCGGAGTTCCCCGACGTCGAGGTCGCCTATCAGCACATCGATGCGGCCACCATCCACCTGGTCACCGACCCGGGACGGTTCGACGTCATCGTCACCGACAACCTGTTCGGCGACATCATCACCGATCTGGCCGCCGCGGTCTCGGGCGGCATCGGCCTGGCCGCCAGCGGCAACATCGATGCGACACGGGTGAATCCGTCGATGTTCGAGCCGGTGCACGGCAGCGCGCCGGACATCGCGGGTAAGGGCATCGCCGATCCCACGGCCGCCATCATGTCGGTCGCCCTGCTGCTGGCCCACGTCGGAGAGCATGCCGCCGCCTCCCGGGTCGACAAGGCCGTCGAGGCCCACCTGGCTGGCCGCGGCGATGAGACGCTGTCGACCCGCCAGGTGGGCGACCGGATCGTCGGCCTGCTCTGACGTCGCGAGTGTGAAGCCACTGCGCGTTTCCGGCCGAAAACGCGCAGTGGCTTCACACTCGACGCGCTAGACCGTCGAGAGCACCTCGGCCGTCAGCAAGGCCTGGGCGACTCCGGATACGATCGACGCCAGCCTGATCGCCTCGAAAATCGACGTGCGCGGCACATCCGCGTCGCGCAGCACCGATTCATGCGCCGACAGGCAGTGCCCGCAGCCGTTGATCGCCGACACCGCCAGCGACCACAACTCGAAGTCCGCCTTGGGCACACCAGGATTGGCGATGATGTTCATCCGCAGCCCCGCCCGTAGGTCGTCGTAGCGGCCGTCGAGTTGGCCCTTGGTGCGGTAGAAGACGTTGTTCATGCCCATGATCGACGCCGCGCCCAGCGCTGCCTGGTAGGCCTCGGCGCTGAGGATGTCGACGGCATCCTCGGAGATCTCGCGCAGCAGCTTCTCGGACCTGGTGGCCGCTGCGGTTGCGACGAGTGCACCCCACAGTTGCTGCTCGGAGAGTTCCGTGCTGCGCGCAATGCTGCCGAGGTTGAGCTTGAGATCCTTGGCGTAGTCGGGCAGTGCGTCCTTGATCGACTCGAGACCCATGATCAGACCGCCTCGGCGAGCAGTTCGCCCGCGTCGATGGTCGGGTCGCCCTTGCGCCAGTTGCACGCGCACAGTTCGTCGGATTGCAGCGCGTCGAGCACCCGCAACACCTCGTCGACGTTGCGGCCCACCGATCCGGCGGTCACCGACACGAACTGGATCTCGTTGTTGGGGTCGACGATGAAGGTGGCACGGTCGGCGACCCCGTCGGCGTTGAGGACACCTGTGGCCAAGCATAATTCGCGCTTGAGGTCGGAGACCATCGGGAACGGCAGCTTCTTGAGCTCCTCATGCTGGGCGCGCCACTGGAAATGCACGAACTCGTTGTCCACCGACACCCCGATCACCACGGCGTCACGGTCCTCGAACTCGTCGTTGAGCTTGCCGAAGGTGGCGATCTCGGTGGGGCAGACGAAGGTGAAGTCCTTGGGCCAGAAGAACACGATCCGCCACTTCCCGTCGTGGTCGGCGCTGGTGACCCGGGTGAAGTAGTCGTCAGGTTCGGTGGCGTTGACCTTCGTGAGGTCGCCACCGATCACCGCTTTGAGATCGTATTCGGGAAACTGATCACCAATTGTCAAGAGTGCCATAGCAATAACCCGTACCTCTCTTAGTCTGGAATCAATCCAATATGTAACGATCTTGATTCTGCTCCTGCGGCGGCATCCCGACAACAGCTCCGCGCGGTGATGGTGCGCACATCTGGGCGCCAAAGATGGCGTCTGCCATGTGAAGTCGGTCCGCTCAGGCGCGGATGGGGGGATCGGAATCCACCGGCACCAGTGGCAGCGCCGCGACGGGTGCCAGTGCGCACACCACGAACGCTGCGGGGTATCCGGCGATGCCGATCAGGGCGCCGAACAGTGGCGGGGCGATACCGGATGCCAACAGCTGGCTGGTGTTCTGGGCGCCGAGGGCGCGGCCGCTCCAGAAAGGGCCTGCGATTTCGGCGATCGCGGTGAAGGCCAACCCGTTGTCGGACACCGTGATCACCGACGCCACCACCATCAGCGCCACGCTGACGGGTGAGTCGAGCCAATCGGTCAGGGCGAGCAGTCCCATGGTGGCCGCCGCGGCGAGCGCGATCGTGCGGATTGGTCGCAGCCGCGAGCCGACCGCATCCGACCATCGGCCCGCGGCGATTCGTCCGCAGGCGCCCAACACCTGCGCCAGCGTCACCAGCGCACCCGCAGATGCCGCCGACCATCCGCGATCGGACATCAGCCAAACCAGCGCGAAGGTCCACACCACCACCTGCGGCACCACGAGCAGCACTGAGACAGCGTGGATCCGCCACAGCACCGACGACCCGTGATACGGGTTGGCGAGGTGGTCCGCGGGCGCGTTCGCGCGCGGCGGTCGCGGCGGGTCGATGACGCCGATCGCGCTCACCGCCGCCGCCACCGCACAGATGATCGCCGGGAACAGCAGCGCGGCCGACACCCCGTGGCTTTCCGCCAGGCGCGGAATAGCCAAGGCGCCCAGGGCGACCCCGAGCGGTTGGGCGGTCTGCCTGATGCCCATGACCAATCCGCGCCGATTCGGTGGGAACCACCCTACGACGAGTCGGGCGCTTGCCGAATTGCTGCTGGCGGCGGCCATCCCGCCCAGGAACAGGAACGCCCCGACGGCGACCAGCGACTGCACGGATGCGGCGGCGAACGCCGCCGCCGAGGTCAGTGCGGCGCCGAGCGCCAGCACGATCCGCTCGCCGATGCGGTCGACCGCATACCCCCACGCGATGAGCGTGGCGACCATGCCGAGGCTCGGCATGGCGGACAGCAGGCCGGCCTGGGCCAGGTCGAGTCCGCGCTCGGAATGCAGCGTCGGAATGAGAAAGGCCACGCCGTTGATGAAGACGTTGACGCACAGTGTGGTGGACAGAGCGATGGCCAGCATCGACCATCGGCGCACCGCTCCGATCGACGAACTCACCTCGCCATGGTGCCACGGTATCTCAGTATGTCGAACCAGTGTCCTACTATGTGGAACAAGGCCAGGTTGTGTCTAGGCTCATCCGATGAACGGACCAGCTCGTGGGGTGACGGCGGCTGTGCTCGGTGTCGCGCTGGCGCTGGCGGTGGCGCCGCCGGCGTCCGCCGCGACGCCGGACTGGTCGGGGGTGGACGCCAGGTTCTACGACGGACCGATCCCCGCGCCGGGAGCGTTGATCGCCTCGACACCATTGGCCCCAGCGTTGTCCGTCGCTGGAGCGGGCAGTGCCTATCGCATCCTGTATTCGACGGTTGACCAACATGATTCGCCCGCCGTCAGCACGGCAGCGGTGTTCCTGCCGCACGGCGAGCCACCCCAGGGCGGATGGCCGGTGATCGCGTGGGCCCACGGCACGGTCGGGCTCGGTGACGACTGCACGCCGTCGGCGCTGCCGCGCAGCGAGCGCGACAACGTCTACCTGTCCCACTGGCTCGATCAGGGGTACGCGGTCGTCGGCACCGACTACGTCGGGATGGGCACGCCGGGGTTGATGAGTTATCTGAACAGCGTGTCGACGGCGCATGCGGTGGTCGAGTCGGTCATCGCCGCACACGGAATGGGCCTGCCCCTATCGCCGAAATGGGCGATCGTCGGCCAATCCCAGGGCGGCGGAGCGGCGGTCAACAGTGCGAGGTGGGCCAGCGACTACACGCGCGGCGCCGGACTGGACTACCGCGGCGTGGTCGCGACGGGAACTCCTGCCAACATCGAGAGCGTCGTCAAACTGGGCGGCCCCGATCTGGCCCTGCCCGCTGAACTCGGACCGGCTGCCAACAGCTATACGGCCTACATCCTGGCCGGGTTTCGCGACGCCCGGCCCGACATCGACGTCGACAGCGTGCTGACCCCGGCCGGGCGGGCCGCGGTCGACAAGGGCGAAACCGTATGCAAACCCCAGCTCGACCAGCGGCTGGCGGGCATGACGCCCACCCAGTTCTTCAGCACTCCGCTTGCCGCCCTGCCCGGTGTCGAAGATGCGCTCATCGCCTACATGGGGACGCCGACCACGGGCTACGACCGGCCGATCTTCCTCGGCGCCGGGCTCCTCGACCGCGACGTGCCCGCGAGGTCGTCCCTGCTGCTCTACGACCAGCTGGTGGCCAACAACCAGAACGTCGAGCTCAAGATCTATCCCGAGGAGGACCACAGCGGAACGGTGCTGGCGTCGATGCCCGATTCGACACCGTTCCTGCACAGCGTTTTCGCGGGCTGATTTTTTGCTGCTCCACCGGCGGTCACTAGGCTGACCGCATGCGCCTGGGTCGAATCGCCAGCCCCGACGGGGTCGCTTTTGTCAGCATCGAAGGGGACACCGAAGGGATCACTGCCAACGGCGCCGATGCGCTCGTCGCCCGTGAGATCGCCGAACACCCCTTCGGCACACCCGAGTTCACCGGCCGCTCCTGGCCGCTGGCCGATGTGCGGCTGCTGGCCCCGATCTTGGCCAGCAAAGTGGTGTGTATGGGGAAGAACTACGCCGCCCACGCCGAGGAGATGGGCGGCGTCGCACCCCAGGATCCGGTGATCTTCCTCAAGCCCAACACCGCGATCGTCGGACCCAATGTGCCGATCCAGCTGCCTGCCGACGCGTTCCCCGTCCACCACGAGGGTGAGCTGGCCGCCGTCATCGGCAGGCCGTGCAAGGACGTCCCCGCCTCCCGCGCCGCCGAGAACATCCTCGGCTACACCATCGCCAACGACGTGTCGGCGCGCGACCAGCAGAAGAAAGACGGGCAGTGGATGCGGGCCAAGGGCCATGACACGTTCTGTCCGGTCGGTCCGTGGATCGTCACCGACCTCGACCCCGGTGACCTCGACCTGCGCACCGAGGTCAACGGTGTGGTGCGCCAGCACAGCCGGACGTCGTTGATGATCCACGATGTGGGCGCGATCATCGAGTGGGTTTCGGCGGTGATGACGCTGCTGCCCGGCGACCTGATCCTGACCGGCACGCCGGAGGGCGTCGGCCCGATCGAGGACGGCGACACCGTGAGCATCACCGTCGAAGGCATCGGTACGTTGACCAATCCGGTTGTCCGCAAAGGAAAGTCGTCATGACCGATAAGGTTCGGGTTCGATTCTGTCCGTCGCCGACCGGCACCCCCCATGTCGGGCTCATCAGGACCGCGCTGTTCAACTGGGCGTACGCGCGGCACACCGGTGGGGATTTCGTCTTCCGTATCGAGGACACCGACGCCCAGCGCGACAGCGAGGAGAGCTACCTGGCGATCGTCGACGCGTTGCGCTGGCTCGGCCTGGACTGGGACGAGGGGCCCGACATCGGCGGACCCTACGGGCCCTACCGTCAGTCGCAGCGCCGCGATGTCTATCTCGACGTGCTCGATCGCCTGCTGGCCGCCGGCGAGGTGTACGAGGCGTACTCCACCGCCGAGGAGGTCGAGGCGCGCCACCTCGCGGCCGGGCGTAACCCAAAGCTGGGCTACGACAATTTCGATCGCCGGCTCAGCGACGAGCAGCGCGCCGCCTACCGGGCCGAGGGCCGCAATCCGGTCCTGCGGCTGCGGATGCCCGATGCCGATGTCGGCTGGCAGGATCTGGTGCGCGGCGAGACCGTGTTCCCCGTCGGCTCGGTGCCCGATTACGCGCTCACCCGTGGCAGCGGAGATCCGTTGTACACGTTGGTCAATCCGGTCGACGACGCCCTGATGAAGATCACCCACGTGCTGCGGGGCGAGGACATCCTGCCCTCGACGCCGCGGCAGATCGCGCTGTATGAGGCGCTCATCCGGATCGGCGTGGCCGAGCGGGTGCCCCAGTTCGGCCATCTGCCGCCGGTGCTCGGGGAGGGCAACAAGAAGCTGTCCAAGCGAGATCCGCAGTCCAACCTGTTCCTGCACCGGGATCGCGGCTTCATCCCCGAGGGCCTGCTCAACTACCTTGCGCTGCTGGGCTGGTCGATCGCCCCCGACCACGACCTGTTCAGCATCGAGGAGATGGTGGCCGCCTTCGATGTGGTCGACGTCAACTCCAACCCCGCCAGATTCGACCAGAAGAAGGCCGACGCACTGAACGCCGAACACATCCGGCTGCTCGCCGAGGACGAATTCGCGACCCGGCTGCGGCGGTACTTCTCCGCTCGCGGGCATGTGCTCGAACTCGACGGGGCGCAGTTCGCCGAGGCGTCCCGGCTCGTGCAGACGCGCATCGTCGTGCTCGGCGACGCGTGGGAGCTGCTCAGGTTCCTCAGCGACACGGAGTTCGTGCTCGACGAGAAGTCCGCGGCCAAGGAGCTCAAGCCCGACGCGGTGCCCGTTCTGGAGGCCACCATCGGTGCGCTCGAGGCGGTCGGTAAGTGGACCACCGCCGCGATCGAGGCGGCGCTGAAGTCGGCGCTGCTCGAGGGCCTCGAACTCAAACCCCGCAAGGCCTTCGGTCCCATCCGGGTGGCGGTCACCGGCGCATCGATCAGCCCGCCGCTGTTCGAGTCGCTGGAGCTGCTCGGCCGGGAGCGCAGCCTGCAGCGGCTGGCCGCCGGGCGGGATCGCGCCGCCGCGGTGCCGGCGGAGGCGTGAGAAAAGCACGCCGAAATCTTTGGTAGTGTGCACGTCGGCCCATTCGGTACTCCGCGGGTAGCCCCCGCCGTTCCGTTCGGGCAGAAAAGTGGTCGTGACCTGCGGTTATGGCCTGCCAATGGGGTATGGTGTAATTGGCAACACAGCTGATTCTGGTTCAGCCATTCTAGGTTCGAGTCCTGGTACCCCAGCGATGAGCGCTTGCGCGAAGAGCATTGTTCTTCAGATGAGCGCTCGCGCGAAGAGCATTGTTCTTCAGATGAGCGTTCGCGCGAAGAGCGTTCTGTAAGCGTTAAGCGGATTAGGTCAGCATTGCTCGGTGAGCTATGCTGGCAATCCGGTTCTGGCCCCGTCGTCTAGCGGCCTAGGACGCCGCCCTCTCACGGCGGTAGCGTGGGTTCGAATCCCATCGGGGCTACCAAACCGAAAGCCTGGACCACACGGTCCAGGCTTTTCCTTTTGATCGTTCGCCGAGTGTGCGTCCAGGGCGGCGACACGCCGCTGGACTCCGCCCTGGCTGCACGCTCGACGGCACCCGTGGAGCCGACACCTAGAGGCGACGGGTCAGCGCCTCGGCCGCGGCCACCAGATCCGTCGCCCAGCGCGCGCCAGGTCTGCGCCCCATGCGGTCGATCGGCCCCGATACGGATACGGCCGCGATCACCGCGCCGCGCCCGTCGCGCACCGGCGCCGAGACGCTGGCGACGCCGGGCTCGCGTTCGGCCGCGCTCTGCGCCCAGCCGCGCTTGCGAACGTCGGCCAGGGTGCGGTCGGTGAACATCGCCGTCGCCAGCACCGCCTGCTGGGTCGCGGCGTCGGCGTAGGCCAGCAGCACCTTGGCGCCCGAGCCCGCCGTCATCGGCAACCGGGTGCCGACGGGCACGGTATCGCGAAGGCCGGCAGGTGGTTCCAGCGCGGCGACGCAGACCCGCGAAGTCCCCTCCCGGCGGTACAGCTGGACGCTCTCACCGGTGATCTCCCGCAACCGCGGCAGCACGGCGGCCCCGGCGGTAAGCAGCGGATCGTTGACATGGCCCGCGAGTTCGGTCAGCGCCGGGCCGAGGCGCCAGCGCCCGTCGCCGTCGCGGGCCAGCAGGCGGTGCACTTCGAGCCCGGCGGCGAGCCGGTGTGCTGTGGCGCGAGGCAGGCCGGTGCGTTCACACAGTTCGGCCAGCCCGCAAGGGGACTCGGCCACGGTGTGCAGCACACCCACGGCTTTGTCCAGAACGCCGATGCCGCTATCCTGTCTCACAGGGAGATACTAGCGTCCCGCATTATGAGATGACCAGCCCAGCCCGGCGGGTCGTCGAGCAACGAATCGAGAGATCATGGACCAGCCCACCAAGCCACGCACGCTGGCGGAGAAAGTCTGGGACGACCACATCGTCGCCCAGGGTTCCGGCACCGGCGCAGCGCGCGAACCCGACTTGATCTATATCGATCTGCACCTCGTCCACGAGGTGACCAGTCCGCAAGCCTTCGACGGGCTCCGGCTCACCGGCCGTCCGGTGCGCAGGCCGGATCTGACCATCGCCACCGAAGACCACAACGTGCCCACGGTCGACATCGACAAGCCGATCGCGGATCCGGTGTCGCGCACCCAGGTCGAGACGCTCCGGCGCAACTGCGAGGAGTTCGGTATCCGGCTGCATCCGATGGGCGATGTCGAGCAGGGCATCGTGCACATCATCGGGCCGCAGCTTGGGTTGACCCAGCCCGGCACGACGGTGGTGTGCGGCGACAGCCACACGTCGACCCACGGGGCGTTCGGCGCATTGGCGATGGGGATCGGGACCTCGGAGGTGGAGCATGTGCTTGCCACGCAGACGCTGTCGCTGAGCCCGTTTCGCACCATGGCGGTCAACGTCGACGGCGAACTGCCGCCGGGAGTCAGCGCCAAGGACATCATCCTGGCGGTGATCGCCAAGATCGGCACCGGCGGCGGGCAGGGGCACGTCATCGAATACCGCGGCAGCGCCATCGAATCGCTGTCCATGGAAGGCCGGATGACGATCTGCAACATGAGCATCGAAGCGGGCGCCAGGGCCGGAATGGTGGCGCCGGACGACACCACATTCGAGTATCTGCGGGGCCGTCCGCATGCCCCCACGGGCGCGGACTGGGATGCGGCGGTGGCCGCATGGCGGGCGCTGCGGACCGACGAGGGCGCCGAGTTCGACACGGAGGTCTACCTCGACGCGTCCACGCTGAGTCCGTTCGTGACGTGGGGAACCAACCCGGGTCAGGGGGTGCCGCTGTCCGCGTCGGTGCCCGATCCCGAGCTGATGCGCAACGATGCCGACCGCCAGTCCGCCGAAAAGGCGCTGGGCTACATGGACCTTCGGCCGGGCATCGCCATGCGCGACATCGCGGTGGACACGGTGTTCGTCGGCTCGTGCACGAATGGCCGGATCGAGGATTTGCGCGTCGTGGCCGACGTGCTGCGCGGCCGCTCCGTCGCCGACGGGGTGCGCATGCTCGTCGTGCCCGGCTCGATGAGGGTGCGGGCCCAAGCCGAATCCGAAGGGCTCGACCGGATCTTCACCGCCGCCGGCGCGGAGTGGCGCCAGGCCGGCTGCTCGATGTGCCTCGGCATGAACCCCGATCAGCTTTCACCCGGCCAGCGGTGCGCCTCAACGTCGAACCGCAACTTCGAGGGTCGCCAGGGTAAGGGCGGCCGAACCCATTTGGTGTCACCGGCGGTCGCCGCCGCCACCGCCGTGCGGGGAACTCTGTCGTCGCCCGCAGACCTGACCGATCCGGCTGAGTAGGGGAGAACCATGGAAGCGTTTCGTACTCATACCGGCATCGGTGTGCCGCTGCGCCGGTCCAATGTCGACACCGACCAGATCATCCCGGCGGTCTACTTGAAGCGGGTTACCAGAACGGGTTTCGAAGATGGGCTGTTCGCCGCATGGCGGAACGACCCGGCATTCGTGTTGAACCTCGCCCCGTTCGACCGCGGATCGGTATTGGTCGCCGGCCCGGATTTCGGGACGGGATCCTCACGCGAACATGCGGTATGGGCGTTGATGGACTACGGATTCCGGGTCGTTATCTCGTCACGATTCGCCGATATTTTCCGCGGCAATGCCGGAAAGGCGGGCCTGCTCGCCGCCGAGGTTGCCCAGGATGACGTGGAACTGCTCTGGAAACTGATCGAACAGAACCCTGGTCTGGAAATCACTGTCAATCTTCAAGATCGGAATATCGCCGCGGGAACCGTCATGGTGCCGTTCACGATTGACGATTACACGGCATGGCGGCTGCTCGAAGGACTCGACGATATAGGCCTTACGCTGCGGAAACTCGATCAGATCGAGTCCTACGAGGCCCGCAGGCCGGCCTGGAAGCCGCGCACTCTGCCGGCCTGACGCCGGGGCGGCGACCCGAATTCGTCGGGCATCAACCCGGTTCTGCCTCCCTCCGGGGGGAGGCCAAGGGAGGCAAGCGGATTGCCGAAATATTCGCTCCGGGCGCCTGAAATTGCGCGTGGCTCTTGGAAATCAGTGGTCAGAGGGTTTACCGTGTCCTCTAGTCGGTCCAAGGAGGGCCACTGGTCTCGGAGGAAATGAATGAACAAAGCGGAGCTCATCGACGTACTCACAACCAAGTTGGGCACCGATCGCCGGCAGGCCACCGCCGCTGTGGAAAACGTAGTGGACACGATCGTGCGTGCGGTGCACCGGGGCGACAGCGTGACCATCACCGGCTTCGGTGTGTTCGAACAGCGCCGCCGCGCAGCCCGCGTCGCGCGCAATCCGCGGACCGGTGAGACCGTGAAGGTGAAGCCCACCTCCGTTCCCGCATTCCGGCCCGGCGCGCAGTTCAAGGCGGTTGTGTCTGGGGCACAGCGTCTCCCGGCCGATGGCCCCGCGGTGAAGCGCGGTGTCACGGCAGGCCCGGTCAAGAGGGCCGCCGCCAAGAGGGCAGTGGCCAAGAAGGCGGCCGCGACCAAGGCTCCCGCGAAGAAGGCGGCCGCGACCAAGGCTCCGGCGAAGAAGGCGGCCGCGACCAAGGCTCCGGCGAAGAAGGCGGCCGCGACCAAGGCTCCCGCCAAGAAGGCGGCCGCGACCAAGGCGCCCGCCAAGAAGGCGGCCGCGACCAAGGCGCCCGCCAAGAAGGCAGCCGCGACCAAGGCTCCCGCCAAGAAGGCTCCTGTGAAGAAGGCGACGGTCACCAAGGCTCCGGCCAAGAAGGCTCCGGCCAAGAAGGGCCGCAAGTAAGTTCACGAGCGGCGCGCCACGGGCTTATCCGACCCGTGGCGCGTCTGTCTGCGCCGGCCGGTGGCGCTATTTCTTGGCCAGCGGGCTTCCGATGTGGTCGGCGGCGATGAGCCTGCCCCGCGACAGCGACATCACCCAGGTGCTGCCCTTACGGTTGCGAGACTTGTCGGGACGCACGCCGTCCCGTTCGCACCACCAGGCGATCAGGTCTGGAATCACCTTGCCCTGCGAGCAGATCACCGGGGTGCCGCCGGCCGCGGCGATGTCGAGCACCCTACGGCGCGCCGCCTTCCGGTCGGTCGTGTAGGCCTCCTCGGTGAGGGTCGGTTCGTTCTCGATCTTCACGGCCAGCTCCTGCGCGATCGGCTCCACCGTCTGGTGACAGCGCAACCGATCGGCCGCGTGCACGGAATCCGCTCCGAAGGCAAGCAACTGACCGACCAGAGACTCGGCCTGCGCCCATCCCCGCTTGTCGAGGGGACGCTGGCGATCATCTCCCCGATAACGGGACCGGCGTCCCGCGACGCCGTGGCGGACGATGAGCACCGTCGCGGTGTCGGCGGGGTATTTGGCAAACCCCCGCAACACTTTCCGGTCGTGGCGGTACTGCATCCGCTTCATCGCGTCGGCGACCGGGAGCCAGATCAGCTCATCGACCTCGGAGTTCGGCGCGAACTCGCCGTCGAGCTGACGCGCCGCCCAGTAAGACACCTTCTTGGTGTACTGCGCAACCGGATAGCTCACGGTCGCGAGGCGCCGGCCGAGATGTGACGTGTAGCCGGTCTCCTCCAGGACCTCGCGCACCGCGGCCACGGGTTCATTCTCGCCAGGATCGATCTTGCCCTTGGGAAGCGACCAATCGTCGTAGCGCGGCCGGTGGATGATCGCCACCTCGGGAGCGCCGGAGTCGACGCCGGGACGCCATAGCACCGCGCCGGCCGCGAGCACGGGAGTACCACTCGGCGTCTTCGCCGCCGGGATGTTGTCGGGCACCTCTACTCCTGCAGCTCAATCGGGGCCGATGTGCCCGCCCATGGCGTTTGTCGAGCTTTAGGGATGGCGATGGCTTTCCATCAGCGACGCTTGGTGGTCGCGGACGGTCGCATCCCCGTGAGGCGATGCCGTCCAATGTCCGTCGGATCCCAACTCCCAACAACGGGTGGCCGGGTCCATCGCCGAGTCGAACACGTCATTGAGTTGCGCCGTCAACCTCGGGTCCTTGACCTGAGCCATCACCTCGACGCGTCGGTCCAGATTGCGGTGCATCATGTCGGCGCTGCCGATCCAGAACTCGTCGATGGCGTTGAAGTGGATCACGCGCGAGTGTTCCAGGAACCGGCCGAGAATCGAACGCACGATGATGTTGTCGGAGTACCCGGCCGCAGCCGGCCGCAGCGCGCAGATGCCACGCACGACGACCTCGACGCGCACACCCGCCTGGGACGCGCGATACAGCGCATCGATCACCTGCTCGTCGACCAGGGCGTTGGCCTTCACCCGGATCCGGCCCTGGCCACCGTCGGCGGCTGCGGCGACCTCGCGCTCGATGCGCTCGATGATGCCCTTGCGCACGCTGTGGGGAGCAACCAGCAGATTGCGGTAGGTCACCTTTCGCGAATAGCCGGTCAGCGAGTTGAACAGGTCGGTCAGGTCGGCGCCGATGTCGGGGGCCGCGGTGAGCAATCCGACATCCTCATACAGGCGGGCGGTTTTCGGGTTGTAGTTGCCGGTGCCGATATGGCAGTACCGGCGGATCGTCGGGCCCTCGCGGCGTACGACCAGACACGTCTTGCAGTGCGTCTTCAATCCGATCAGCCCGTAGACCACATGGACGCCGGCCTGCTCGAGTGCGCGCGCCCACTTGATGTTGGCCTGCTCGTCGAATCTGGCCTTGATCTCCACCAGGGCAACGACCTGCTTGCCGGCCTCCGCGGCGTCGATCAACGCGTTGACGATCGGTGAGTCACCCGACGTGCGGTACAGCGTTTGTTTGATGGCAAGCACATTGGGGTCGGCCGCGGCCTGCTCGATGAAGCGCTGAACGGTCGTCGAGAACGAATCGTAGGGGTGGTGCACCAGGACGTCCCCGTCACGCAGCGTGGCGAAGATGCTCTTGGGGGTTTCGCGTTCACCGAAGGCGGGCGGCGTCGCGGGGACGAACGTCGGATCCTTCAGCGACGGCCGGTCGAGGCCGTAGATCTGCCACAAGGACGACAGGTCAAGCAGACCCGCTAGCTGGATCACGTCGCCGGGGTCCACGTCGAGTTCACGCAACAGCAGCTCGAGCATGTTGTCGGTCATGTCGTCGGCCACTTCGAGCCGCACCGGTGAACCGAACCGCCGCCGAGCCAGCTCGCGTTCGAGCGCCTTCAGCAGATCCTCGTCGCGATCCTCCTCGACTTCGAAGTCGGCGTTGCGGGTGATCCGGAAGGCATGGTGCTCAACGATCTCCAGTCCCGGAAACAGCACGGGCAGGAAAGCGGCGATGAGTTCTTCCATCGGCAGGAAACGATGGCCGCGCTTGCCGGACGGCGAATCAGGGGCCGGGAGTTTGACGAACCGGTCGACGTTGTCCGGCACCTTGATCCGCGCGAAGTGCTGGGTGCCGTCATCGGGCTGGCGCACCGTGACGGCGAGGTTGAGGCTCAGCCCGCTGACGAACGGGAACGGGTGCGCGGGATCGACGGCCAGCGGTGTCAGAACGGGGAAGACCTGTTCGTGGAAGTACGTCGAGAGTTCCGTGCGCACCGCGTCGTCGAGGTCCGCCCACGTCACCACGAAGATGTTCTCGTCGGCGAGCGCGGGGCGCACCGATTCGAGGAACACCCTGGCGTGTCTGCTCGCGATCTGCTGTGTGCGTTCGCTGATCCGGCGCAGCTGTTCACGCGGGGACAGACCGTCCGCCGATCGCACCGACAGGCCCATCTCGTCGCGGCGTTTGAGACCGGCGACGCGCACCATGTAGAACTCGTCGAGGTTGGACGCGAAGATCGCCAGGAACTTGGCGCGCTCCAGCAGGGGGAGCGACGGGTCGGCGGCGAGCGCGAGAACCCGGGCGTTGAAGTCCAGCCAGCTCAATTCGCGGTTGAGGTACCGGTCCTCGGGCAGCTCGTTGTCGACGGCGGGCGATGTCGCGGCGGGCGGCGCCTCTGGAGCGGAATCGGCGGTAGCCCGCGCCGGCTTGGTAGCTGTCTCCGCCACCACGTCCGATTCGTCTGCCCGGATCTGGGTCTCGGCTTCGGTCATCCCACCGATCATTCCCTATCGACCGTCGGTCCTGCTACCGCGAATCGCCAACCCGTAGTACTCGAGTTCTCCGCGCGTCGCGACGTGGCCGCGCGGTCGTCACAGCCGCGCCACGGCGCGCGCGGTCGTGGCACCCACGCCCAGCCGGCGGGCGGCCATCAGGTCGTCGGGCGTGTCGATATCGCACCGCAGCCCCGGCCACGGTCCGGTCAGTTCGATCGCCCCCGAATCGCGATGCCGCCGTGCGGAATCCGGACCGAAGTGGGGGTCCAGCGGGACACCGAATCCGAACAGGGCGGAAGTGCCCGTGCCGTGTCTGTCCCCGACGAAACTACGCCGGTGGGCGCGCGCCGAGCCAATCGCCTCCGCCAGTTCCTTAGGTTGCAGCGCTGGCAGGTCACCTTGCAGCACAACAATATTCGCCGAGTTGGGCCGAAGCTCGGATTCGGCGACGACAAGCGCGTTGTTGAGCGGATCGGGGTGTCCCGGCGGGGTGGGATCGGCAACGACGCGGGCCCCCAACCTGCGCGCGGCGTCGGCGGCGATGACGTCGGGGGTGACGACCGTGACGGCGGCGACCGCGGATGCGGCGGTGATCGTGTCGACGAGCATGGCAAGCACAACGGCTTCCCGGGTGGGTGCGGAGAAGATCGGGGCCAGCCGGGTCTTGGCCGCCGCGAGTCGCTTGACGGCGATGACGAGCGATACATCCGTGGTCGGTGACTGCCCGTCGGCCCTGGCGCCGCTCATGAACGCCATCCTGCCAGCCGTCGGCGGTTGTCCTCCGCGGGTGACCCCGTGTGACCTCCGCGTCTACCGTCCGCACGGGCCCCACACGGTGTCCGCGTTAGGGTGAATTCGTGGTGGAGGCTGCTGTCATGGGTGCCGGTGCATGGGGTACGGCGCTGGCAAAGGTGCTTGCTGACGCGGGCAACGGAGTGCGGTTGTGGACCCGTAGGGCCGAGTTGGCCGAGGAGATCAACGAGACGCACCGCAACGACGGCTATCTCGACGACACCGAACTACCGAAGTCCATCAAGGCGACCAGCGACGCCGCCGATGCACTCGACGGGGCGTGCACGGTGCTGCTTGCGGTGCCCGCGCAGACGCTGCGGTCCAACCTCGGGCAGTGGAAGACGTTGATCGGCGCCGACGCGACGCTCGTCAGCCTGGCCAAGGGCATCGAGCTCGGCACGCTGATGCGGATGAGCCAGGTGATCGTCCAGGTAACCGGAGTCGACGCGACGCGCGTCGCGGTGGTCACCGGTCCGAACCTGGCCAGCGAGATCGCCGATGAGCAGCCGGCGGCGACCGTGGTCGCGTGCAGCGACTCCGGGCGCGCCGTGGCGTTGCAGCGGGCCTTCTCCACCGGCTACTTCCGGCCCTACACCAACTCCGACGTGGTGGGTGCCGAGGTCGGCGGGGCATGCAAGAACGTCATCGCCCTGGCGTGCGGGATGGCGGCCGGGGTCGGATTGGGGGAGAACACCGCCGCCGCGATCATCACGAGGGGGCTGGCCGAGATCATGCGGCTGGGGATGGCGCTCGGCGCCAATCCGGCGACACTGGCCGGCCTGGCCGGTGTCGGTGATCTGGTGGCCACCTGCACCTCGCCGCATTCCCGCAATCGGTCGTTCGGCTATCGTCTGGGCACGGGCGGCACCATGGAATCGGCGATGGCCGCCGCCGGTGGCCATGTCGCCGAAGGCGTGGCGTCCTGCGAGTCGGTGCTTGCGCTGGCGTCCAGCTATGACGTCGAGATGCCTCTCACCGACGCCGTGCAGCGCGTGTGTCACCGCGGTCTGTCCGTCGACGAAGCGGTGAAGCTGCTACTCGGCCGCAGCACGAAGTCGGAATAGCGCGATGGACGGAGGGTATGGCGATTCCACCCGTAGCGTGAAAGCCGTTGGTGCTGATGCGATTCCGGGTGCGCCCGTGGCGCCCGTTCCAGTGCCGGCGTCCTCCTATCACCTGTCGCCCGACGAGGCGGCGCCGCTGGACACCTACGGTCGCAGCTCCAACCCGACATGGCGGCAGCTGGAGTCGGCCCTCGCGCAACTGGAGGGCGCCGCGGCCGCGCTGACGTTCGGGTCCGGTATGGCTGCGATCACCTCGGTGCTGCGCGTGCTCTCCAAGCCGGGTTCGACGTTGGTCGTCCCCGCCGACGGCTACTATCAGGTGCGCCGATATGCGATGGAATACCTTGCTCCGCAAGGGATTATCGTTGTAGAGGCAACCACGGACGCCATGTGCAACGCGGCTGCGGATGCCGACGTCGTGCTTGCGGAGACGCCGGCCAATCCCGGCCTCGACGTCGTGGACCTGCACCGGCTGGCCATGACCTGCCGGAGCCGCGGCGCAACGCTGGTGGTGGACAACACCGCCGCGACACCCCTTGGGCAACAGCCGCTGTCGCTGGGGGCCGATCTGGTGGTGGCCAGTGCCACCAAGGCACTGTCGGGCCACAGCGATTTGGTCGCCGGGTACGTCGCAGGCAGTCACACCGGGCTGATGGAGTCCGTCGAACGGGACCGTCAGCTCGCCGGGCCGATCCTGGGGGCCTTCGAGGCGTGGCTGGTGCTGCGCAGCCTCGGCAGCGCCGGTCTGCGGATCGATCGGCAGTGCCAGAACGCGCAGGCGCTGGCGGTCATGCTGCGCTCCCACCCCGCGGTTCGGTCGGTGCGCTATCCCGGATTGCCCGACGACCCTTCGTACCGGATCGCCTCACTGCAGATGCGACGATTCGGCGGGCTCGTGTCGGTTGAGTTGGCCGACGCCGGGGCGGTGCACGCCATGATCGAGCGAAGCGCGCTGATGGTCAGCTCGACGAGCTTCGGTGGCATCCACACGTCCGTCGACCGTCGTGCCCGCTGGGGCGACGCGGTGAGCGGCGGTTTCGCGCGGATTTCGATGGGTATAGAGGACACCGATGACCTGATCGCGGACGTCAATCAGGCGCTGGGCTGAAGTATTCTGACTTGTTCTGAGGGCCGTCGTGACGAAATCGAATCGTGCGGTATCCGGCCAGGACGGTACCCTCTCTAGGTTGTGAGTCCCCCAAACCAGCCCGAAGACGATTCGCCGGCGACCTCGGACCGCTCTGCCGGTCGCCGCACGCGGGTCGCCGTCGTCTATGGCGGACGCAGCTCCGAACACGCGATCTCCTGCATCTCGGCGGGAAGCATCCTGCGCAATCTCGACCCGCAGCGGTTCGATGTGGTCGCCGTGGGCATCACCCCGGACGGATCGTGGGTGTTGACCGACGCCAGCCCGGAGACGCTGTCGATCAGCGACGGTCGGCTCCCTGAGGTCAGTGGTGGCGCCGGGACTGCGCTGTCCCTTCCCGCCGATCCGCAGCTCAGCGGACAGCTGGTGGCGCTGGGACATGGTGCGGGGGAGATCCTGACGTCGGTGGACGTGGTGTTTCCCGTTCTTCACGGGCCATACGGCGAGGACGGCACCATCCAGGGTCTGCTGGAGTTGGCCGGGGTGCCGTATGTCGGTGCGGGTGTGCTGGCCAGCGCGGCGGGCATGGATAAGGAGTTCACCAAGAAGCTGCTGATCGCCGAAGGCCTGCCGGTGGGCGATCATTTCGTGCTGCGGCCACACGACACCACGGTCGAACTGGAGGATCGCGAACGGCTGGGCCTTCCGGTGTTCGTCAAACCCGCGCGCGGCGGCTCGTCGATCGGCGTGAGCAGGGTGGCGGCGTGGGACGAGCTGCCGGCGGCCATCGCCTACGCCCGCAGGCACGATCCGAAGGTGATCGTCGAAGCGGCGGTGCCCGGCAGGGAGCTCGAGTGTGGGGTGCTCGAATTCCCCGACGGCAGGATCGAGGCCAGTACCGTGGGTGAGATCCGTGTGGCGGGGGTCCGCGGCCGCGAGGATGCGTTCTACGACTTCGCGACCAAGTATCTCGACGACGGCGCCGAGCTCGATGTGCCCGCCAAGGTCGACGACAATGTCGCCGACGAGATCAGGCAACTGGCGATCCGGGCCTTCCAGGCCATCGACTGTCAGGGCCTGGCCCGCGTCGACTTCTTCCTGACCGAGGACGGCCCCGTGCTCAACGAGATCAACACGATGCCGGGGTTCACCACCATCTCGATGTATCCGCGCATGTGGGCGGCCAGCGGCGTCGATTATCCGACGCTGTTGACGGCGATGGTCGAGACCGCCCTGGCCAGGGGGACGGGTCTGCGCTAACCGGCCGGTCCCGGATCGATCGGGGTCGCAGGCAGGGTTTCGGCGAGCGCCGCCGACAGCTGCTGGATGGGCGTGGGGCCGGTGCCCGCGGGCAGTGTCAACGCCACGTAGACCGGACGGTCGACCGCGTACCAGGTGCTGCGGCCGCCCCTTCCCGCCCCGGCTTCGCCCACCCCGTCCTTTCCCACCCCGTCCTTTCCCACCCCGTCCTTTCCCGCCCCGGCTTCGCCCACCCGGAACCATTGCACCCGATCGACGACCTGGATCGGCGACCCGACCACGAAATCAGCGGGTCGGTCCAGCCCGCAGCGCAGGATGATCGACTCGCTGTCGGGGTCGTCCTGCCATGCTGCGGCGCCTGCCGGTGTGGGTTCGGCGGTGGGTGCCCGCCTGTAGTCGCCGAGCTGCTCGGGCACGGCTGCCAGAAGTGAATGGCACTCGGTGCTGTCCGCGCGAGGTGCGGGAACCGCCGCGATCGGCACCGGCCGCGGCTCGGGGGAGCCCTGGCGGACCGCGGCGATACCCAGGAACACGACGATCGCGGCGACGGCGACCGAGATGGCCGCGACCAGCAGCGCCGGCGGTGGGCCATCGCCAGCATCGCCGGGACTGCGGTCGGTCACACCGGCAACTCTATGGGTGCGTCCCGTTGGCGATCGGGCACGTCAGGGTGCGGGTGATTCCCATGATCTGCTGGACGCTGGGCACCACGTTGGCCTGCAGATCCCCCAGGGTGTCGGCGCCGATTCGCACGACGACGTCATACGGGCCGGTCACATACTCCGACGACAGCACACCGGGAAGGCCGGCGAGTTGATTGGCAACGACCTCGGCGCGGCCCACCTCGGTCTGGATGAGCATGTAAGCCTCGACCACCCGCTATCTCCTCCGTCTCGCTGCATAGACTCCACGCCGCAGGGACCAAACGTACCGCAGGTCGGGCTCGCGTTCAGGCCACGGCGGCGGACGGCAGGAGGCGGACATTGGCTCAAGGCCCAAATTCACGATCGGAGGACACCCTCGCTGGTCTTGGCGAGTTCGCCGTGATCGACCGCCTGGTGGCGGGGCGCGAGCAGCCCGGTGTGGTGGCGGTCGGCCCCGGCGACGATGCCGCCGTCGTGATCGCGCCCGATGGCAGGACGGTGGTGTCGACCGACATGCTGGTGGAGGGGCGGCATTTCCGGCGGGACTGGTCGTCGCCCCGCGACATCGGCCGCAAGGCGATCGCGCAGAACGCAGCCGACGTCGAGGCGATGGGTGCACGGGCGACGGCGTTCGTTGTCGCGTTCGGCGCGCCCGGTGACACCGCAACCGCTAAGGCGATCGAAGTCGCCGACGGGATGTGGGAGGAAGTCCGCAAGCTGGGCGCCGGTGTGGTCGGTGGGGATCTGGTCAGTGCGCCGCAGTGGGTGATCTCGGTGACCGTCCTCGGCGACCTCGCGGGGCGTGCGCCGGTACGCCGCGACGGCGCCCGCCCCGGCGACACCGTGGCCGTCGTCGGCGACCTGGGCCGCTCGGCGGCCGGATACAGCCTCTGGCACGACGATATTCACGCTCACGACGAGCTTCGCCGGCGCCACCTCGCCCCGGAGCCGCCCTATGGTCAGGGCAGAGCAGCCGCCGACGCAGGGGCCTCGTCGATGACGGATGTCTCCGACGGGCTGCTCGGTGATCTCGGCCATATCGCGACGGGCTCGGGATGCGGCATCGACCTGTCGCGCGACGCGCTGGGCGCCGACCTCGATGCGGTGCGCGCCGCCGCCACCGATGTCGGCGCCGATCCCTGGGGCTGGGTGCTGGGCGGCGGGGAGGACCATGCCCTGGTGGCGACATTCCCGGGGCCGCTCCCCGACGGCTGGCGGCCGATCGGCAGGGTGCTCGACGGGCCGCCGCGCGTCCTGGTGGACGGTGCCGACTGGCACGGAAACCGGGGATGGGAGTCGTTCTGACCGGAGGGCCACGCTAGGTTTTGCGTTCGTGACCGCACGTCCGCTTCACGAACTGGTCGAGGATGGTTGGGCTCGAGCGCTGGAACCCGTCGCTCCGCAGGTCGCCGAGATGGGGGAGTTCCTGCGCGGCGAACTGGCGGCCGGGCATCGCTATCTGCCCGCCGGCCCGAACGTCCTGCGGGCGTTCTCGTTCCCGTTCGACGGGGTGCGAGTGCTCATCGTCGGTCAGGATCCGTACCCCACGCCGGGTCACGCCGTCGGCCTGAGCTTCTCGGTGGCGCCCGACGTGCGGCCGCTGCCGCGCAGCCTGGCCAACATCTTCACCGAGTACGCCGCCGACCTCGGCCACCCACAGCCGAGTACGGGAGACCTGACGCCGTGGGCGGAACGCGGTGTGTTGCTGCTCAACAGGGTGCTCACCGTGCGCCCCGGCAATCCCGCGTCACACCGCGGTAAAGGCTGGGAAGCGGTGACGGAGTGCGCCATCCGGGCGTTGGTGGCGCGCAGCCAACCGATGGTGGCGGTGCTGTGGGGTCGCGACGCCGCCACGCTCAAACCGATGCTCGGCGACTGTGCGGTGATCGAATCGCCCCATCCCTCGCCGCTGTCGGCGTCACGGGGATTCTTCGGCTCGCGACCTTTCAGCCGCGCCAACGACCAGCTACACCGGATGGGCGCCGACCCGATCGACTGGCGACTGCCCTGATCGGGGCCGGATTGCGGGCGCAGTCACGGGATCGCCGGCGGGGACGGAATGGCGGGCGGTGACGGAATCGCCGGCGGGGACGGGATAGCGGGCGGCGAAGGGATTTCCGGCGGCGAAGGGATTTCCGGCGGCGACGGGATCTCGACGGTCGCATCACCGCCGGTGGGCGGCACCTCGGGAGGCGGCGCCGTCGTCGGGGCGGACGTGGCCGACGGCATTTCCTCGGTGGTTGTTTCCAGCGTGGTGACCGGCGTCTTGGTGGTGATCGTGGTGATCGTGGTGGTGTTGGTGGTCGTGCCGTCGCCGCCATCGCCCGAACCGCACGCCGTCAGCAGCACCGCTGCCGTCGCGATGGCAGTAACACCGAGGACCATGGAAGGCCGTGCCGGCCGTGACAGCGATGACAGAGCGTTGATGCGACAAGTCATGACGGCTGGGCTACCCGAGTGCCCAGCCGCCTAACCTTCCCAGCGTCAGCCGCAGGGTATCGAGCGGTCAGCCGTAGGTGATCGAGCGGTCAGCCGCGTGCGACCTTGCCCGCCTTGATGCAGGAGGTGCACACGTTGATGCGTTGCTTGTTGCCGCCCGGACGGGTCGCGGCACGCACGGTCTGGATGTTGGGATCCCAGCGGCGGTTCGTCCGCCGATGCGAATGCGACACCGACTTGCCGAAGCCCGGCCCCTTACCGCAGACGTCGCACACGGCAGCCATAACAAGAACTCCTCGGATCAGTACTTGGGGGTCTGGGTCTTTCCACCGTGACCGGCACGGCTCGACCCGACAACCTGACCAGGATACCGGCCGCCCTGGGTATCGCCAAAAACGTGTTCACAGGCCCACCGGCGGATACCCACCAGGACACCACGGCGGAGGTGTTGTCCCTGCTAATGGCTAGGCTGGCCACGGCGGGTCAGCGGGGTTTGGAGGTGGGATGTCGGCTCGGCGCCTCGACGCTTCGGCGCTGCGCGACTGGGCCCACACCGCTGTCGGGGAGCTGATCACCTACGCCGACGAGATCAACCGGCTCAACGTCTTCCCCGTCGCGGACGCCGACACCGGCACGAACATGCTCTTCACGATGCGCTCGGCCTGGGCGCATGCCGAGGCCGCGCCGAGCGGCGCGGACGCGGCCGGGATGGCCGCCGCCCTGGCCGAGGGTGCCCTGCACGGCGCCCGCGGAAACTCGGGAGTGATCCTGTCGCAGATCCTGCGGGGACTCGCGGAGGTGACGGCCGCCGCCGCCGCCGAACGGGACGGCGGCCTCGCCGACATCGACGGCGCGATCTTCGGTGCGGTGCTGCGCCACGGCGTCGGCCTTGCGGTCGCGTCGATGGGCCACGCGGTGCCCGGCACCATCGTGTCGGTACTGCAGGCCGCGGCCGGTGCGGCCGAGCACGCCGCCGGCGACTCCGCCGACCTGGCGGCGGTGGTGGTCGCCGCGGTGGAGGCGGCGGTCGTCGCGCTGGACAAGACGCCACAGCAACTCGACGTCCTTGCCGAGGCCGGTGTCGTGGACGCGGGGGGGCGCGGCCTGGTGGTGTTGCTGGACGCGATGACGGCCACGCTGACCGGACACCTGCCGCAGCGGGAGGCCTACCGGCCGGCTCCGCCGCCTTCCGAGGTGTCCGCAGGGACGTCGGCACCGCCACAGTTCGAGGTGATGTATCTGCTCAGCCGCTGCGATGCCGACGACGTCGAACGGCTCCGGGAACGGCTGGAACAGCTCGGCGAATCGGTCGCGATCGCCGCGGCCGGGCGCACCGAGGGCGACGGCCCTGCCGGCGGCCGCTACTCGGTCCACGTGCACGCCGACGACGCGGGCGCGGCGGTCGAGGCCGGGCTGGCGGTCGGCACGCCGAGCCGTATCCAGATCACGGCGCTCACCGGCGGCATCGGGCATCCCCAGGCCGGCTGGAGCCGCGGCCGCGCGGTGCTTGCCGTGGTCGACGGCGACGGCGCCGTGGCGCTGTTCAGCAGCGAGGGCGCCCACGTGTTGCGGCCCGATCCCGACACCCCGGTCAGCGCCAAACAGTTGATGCGCGCGCTCGTCGACACCGGCGCTGCCCAGGTCATGGTGCTGCCCAACGGTTACGTCGCGGCGGAGGAGCTGGTGGCCGGATGCACCGCCTCGGGGGGCTGGGGCGTCGACGTGGTGCCGGTGCCCGCCGGATCGATGGTCCAGGGCCTGGCGGCGCTGGCCGTCCACGATCCGCAGCGGGAGGTCGTCGACGACGGCTACACGATGGCGCGTGCCGCCGCAAGTGCGCGGTACGGCACCGTGCGGGTGGCCACCGAGGAGGCGTTGACCTGGGCGGGCACCTGCAAACCCGGCGACGGGCTCGGTATCGCAGGCGATGAGATCCTCATCGTCGGCCCCGACATCACGGCGGCCGGCGCCGGATTGATCGACCTGCTGCTGTCCTCCGGCGGTGAGCTGGTCACCGTGTTGACGGGCGACGGCGTCGACGCGTCGGTGGGCGAAAGGCTGCGGGCCCACGTCCACCGCACCCATCTCGGCGCGGAGCTGGTCACCTACCACACCGGCCATCGCGGCGAGGCGCTGCTGATCGGGGTCGAATAGTCGTGGCGACGCTCGCGGACAGGCTCGACTATGTGATCGGCGCAAAGGCGGCGGGACCGCTCGACGAGTACTTCGGCATCAGGACGGTCAACGATCTGCTGCGCCACTACCCGCGCAAGTACAGCCACGGCATGGCGGTGCGCGAGGAGGGTGAGGAGCTGGACCTCGAAGAGGGTGAGCACGTCACGTTCGTCGACGAGATCACCAGCGCGGAGCTGCGCCGGAGCCAGCGGCAACCCCAACGCGAGTACCTCGTCGTCACCCTCGGCCGGCGCAAGCCGAAGGTCACCGCCACCTTCTTCAATCCGAAGATCCTCAAGCACAGCCTGGTCAAGGATGCGCGGGTGATGCTGTCGGGCGAGATCGGCTTCTTCAAGGGCACACTCCAGCTCACCCACCCCGCCTTCCTCGTGCTGAATACCACCCGTAACGTCGGTTCGAAGTCGATGAAGAGCATCGCCGCCGGCGCCGACGACGACGATCTGCTCGCCGCGTTCGCGCGCGACTTCTTCCCCATCTATCCCGCCTGCGCCAAGGTGCAGAGCTGGGACATCTACGCGTGTGTGCGCCAGGTGCTCGACGTGCTCGACCCGGTGCCCGAGACCATGCCCGCGGCGTTCCTGCGCAGCAACGATCTGCTGTCCCAGGACGCGGCGCTGCGCGCGGTCCATCTGGCCGAGAACGAACAGGAACGTGAAAACGCGGTCCGGCGACTGACTTTCGATGAGGCCGTAGGGCTGGAGTGGGCGCTGGTGAAACGCCGGTATGAGGAGTTGGGCGGTTCGGGCCCGCCCGCGGCCCCGCACGAGGACGGCCTGGTGTCGGCGTTGTTGCGACAGCTGCCCTTCGAGCTGACCAACGGGCAGCGCGAGGTGCTCGATGTGCTCAGGGCCGAGCTCGCCGGGAACCGGCCGATGAACCGAATGCTGCAGGGCGAGGTCGGGTCGGGAAAAACCATCGTGTCCGTGCTGGCGATGCTGCAGATGATCGACGCCGGCTTCCAGTGCGCACTGCTGGCGCCGACGGAAGTCCTTGCCACCCAGCACGCCCGGTCCATCGGCGAGGTGCTCGGACCGCTGGGGATGGCGGGCCTGCTCGGTGGTGCCGAGGGCGCCACCCGGGTGGCGTTGCTCACGGGTTCGATGTCGCCGCAACAGAAGCGACGAGTGCGCGACGAGGTCGCCACCGGGCAGGCGGGCATCGTCATCGGCACCCATGCGCTGCTGCAGGAGTCGGTGCAGTTCGATCGGCTCGGCCTCGTCGTCGTCGACGAGCAGCACAGGTTCGGCGTCGAACAGCGAGATCGGTTGCGCTCCAAGGCCTCCGAGGGTCTGACGCCGCACCTGCTGGTGATGACGGCCACGCCGATCCCACGCACGGTGGCGCTCACCGTATTCGGCGATCTGGAGACCTCGACGCTGCGTGAGCTGCCGCGGGGACGGCAGCCCATCGTCACCAACACCATCTTCATCACGCAGAAGCCGGCGTGGCTGGACCGCGCCTGGGCGCGAATCGTCGAAGAAGTACGCACGGGCAGGCAGGCCTACGTGGTGGCTTCACGAATCGACGAGACCGACAAGGGCGGCGATAAGAAGGCCAACGATTCGCACGGGCCGCCCGCCACCACCGTTGTCGAACTCTTCGAATACCTTCGGCGCGGCCCGCTGTCGGGGCTTCGCGTCGGTCTGATGCACGGCAGGCTGGCCGCCGAGGAGAAGGACGCCGTGATGTCGGCGTTCCGCGACGGTCAGGTCGACGTTCTGGTGTGCACCACCGTCATCGAGGTCGGCGTGGACGTGCCCAACGCCACGGTGATGTTCGTGATGGATGCCGACCGGTTCGGCATCAGCCAGTTACATCAGCTGCGCGGGCGGATCGGCCGCGGGGCGCATCCGAGTCTGTGCCTGCTGGCCACCCGGCTTCCCGAGGCGTCCAAGGCGGGGGAGCGGCTCAGAGCGGTCGCGGGCACGCTGGACGGTTTCACGCTCGCCGACCTGGACCTGCTGGATCGCCGCGAGGGCGATGTCCTTGGCCACAGTCAGTCCGGACGGCCGATCACGCTGCGATTCCTATCCCTGGTCGACCATCAGGCGGTCATCGAGACCGCGAGAGAACTCTGCGAATCCGGCTACGAGCGCAACCCCGACGATCCCGGAATGGCTTTGCTTGCAGCACAATTCACCGACACCGACCGCGTCGAGTTCCTGGACAAGGCGTGAGTGCGGGTGAGTAGAACACGTCTGCTGTGGCTGATCTCCGCCGTCGTGGTGGCGGTGCTGGTCGCGGTGCAGGTGATTTCGCAACGGTCGAGCCATGTCGTCGCGAGTGCCGACATTCCGGCCCTCGCACCCGGCACCGACGTGCTCGTCGGTATCGCCGTGCTGCCGGTGCGCATCCGCGGCTACGACTACCAGCGGGGGGCCTTCGGGGAGTCGTGGACCGACGACAACGATGCACCAGGCGGACGCAACGGCTGCGACACCCGCAACGACATCCTCGACCGCGACCTGCTCGACAAGACCTACGTGGCCATTTCGCGCTGCCCGACCGCCGTCGCCACGGGCGTCTTGCACGACCCCTACACGAACGCCACGGTTCCGTTCACGCGCGGCAACCAGGTGGGGGCGTCGGTGCAGATCGACCACATCGTGCCGCTGGCGCTGGCCTGGGATCTCGGCGCGCGGAACTGGACGGACAAGATGCGCGTGCGGTTCGCCAACGATCCGGCGAACCTGATCGCGGTGGCGGGCGCAGCGAACCAGGACAAGGGCGACAAGGAACCCGCCAATTGGATGCCGTCGAACCGGGCGTTCTGGTGTCAATATGCGGTGCAGTTCGCCGAAGTGCTACACGGCTACGGGTTACCCATCGATCAAACCTCGGCCGCGGTGCTGCGTGATGCCGCCGGGACCTGCCCGACCGGCTGACGCGTCCGCCGGGGTGCGAGCACCCACGGACGGTGGCGGCGGCGTCCGAAATGTCAGGTGCCGGTATAGGTCTCGGGGTCGGGGCGGAACCGGGTGCCGTCGTCGAGGCCGTTGAGTGTGGCCATCTCGTCGTCGCTGAGCTCGAAATCGAAGACGTCGAGGTTCGCCGTGATGCGTTCCGGGTTGCCCGAACGCGGGATCACCACGTTGCCGAGCTGGATGCTCCATCGGATCAGGACCTGCGCAGGAGACTTCCCGTGGGCCTGCGCGACCGCGCCGACGGCTGGGTTGTCGACGAGGTTGCCGACTCCCAGCGGGCTGTAGGCCTCGGTGACGATGCCGTGTTCGGCGTTGACCGCGCGCAGGGCCGCCTGATTGAGCAGCGGGTGCAGCTCGATCTGGTTGACCGCGGGCGTGAAGAAGGTCAGGTCGATGAGATCGGAGAGGTTGTCGTCGGTGAAGTTGCACACGCCGATCGAGCGGGCCACCCCGTCCTCTTTCAGCTTCATCAGCCCGCCCCAGCTGTCGACGTACATGCCGTTCTGCACGTTGGGCCAATGGATCAGGTACAGGTCGACGTAGTCCAGTCCCAGGCGTTCCACGCTCGCGCGGCCGGCATCCTGCGAGGATTTGAACCCCTGGTCGTCGGTCGCCAGCTTGGTGGTGACGAAGATCTCGGCGCGCGGGACGCCCGACGCGGCGATCGCGCGTCCCACCGCCGCCTCGTTCCCGTACGCGGCGGCGGTGTCGATCAACCGGTAGCCGGCATCCAGGGCGGCGGACACGGCGCGCTCGGTGTCGGCGTCGGACAACTCGGCGACACCGAGGCCGATGACCGGGATCGCATTATCGTCGTTGAGGATCACGGTGGGGGTCGCAGCCGCCTGCCCGCCCAGTGAGGTCATGTCACCTACCCGTTGAAGTTTCGAAGGTCCGTGGATCGGAACCCAGACGGAAGTTACTCGCAATCCGTTCGGGGTTCACCGACTTGGGGATGACGATCTTACCGAGGTGAATGTGCCACTTGATCAGCGCCTGCGCCGACGTCCGCGTGAGACCCTTTCAGTATTCTCGTGCGGTGTCGCAGAAGCTCCCCAGCGCTTTCCGGGGACAGCGGCGGCGTGCACCTGCGTGACGCGGCTCTACCACACGGCGGCCAAGGTGTTCTTTCCCCTGGGCGGTCGGGCGTCGGCCCCCGTCACCGAGGTGATCTGGGCGCTGCGAGCACATCTCAGCTGCACCGGAGAATGCTGATCGTCCGCCGGTACTCTTGTTCCGTGCCGACCAAACCCAAGAAGAAGCCCGCCTACGACCTGAAGGCCGCCGATCGCAAGCGCAATCTGATGATCCAGATCGGTCTGACCTCGGTCGTCGTGCTGTTCGCCGTGGCGCTGGTGCTCTTCATCGTGTTGGGCAGCGACAAGCCCTCCGACGGCGAGGCGCGTGCGATCCGGGTGGCTTCCAGTGACGTGATCACCAACGAGGGCACCACGGAGCCGAAGGCCGTGCTCTCGCTCTACGAGGATTTCCTGTGCCCCGCGTGCGGCAATTTCGAGCGGCAGTTCGGGCCGACGATCAACAAACTCATCGACACCGGCGCCATCGCGGCCGACTATCACATGGTGTCGATTCTGGATGCCCGCGGTGACGGGTACTCGTCGCGCGCGGGTGCGGCCGCGTACTGCGTGGCCGACGAGTCGAACGACGCGTTCCGGAGGTTCCACAGCGCTCTCTACACACCCGAGATCCAGCCGCAGGAAGGCGGGGGCGTATACCCCGACAACGCCCGCCTGATCGAGCTGGCGCGGCAGGCCGGCGCCGCCGGCGGGGTTCCCGAATGCATCAACAGCGGTCACTACGTCAAGATGGTGCAGGGTATGGCCGGGGTCGCCGGCATCACCGGGACACCGACCATCCGCATCAACGGCGAGGATTACCGCCCCACCACCCCCGATGCGCTGGTAGCGAAGATCAAAGAGATCGTCGGCGACGTGCCGTCCCTCGACGGACCCGCACCCACGCCCGCGCCTGCTCCGGCGCCATGACGGTGACAGTGCAGCCCCGCAACCCTGACCCGCCGGGCGGGGCCGCCCCGGTTCCCGAGCGGCGGGGTGTGCGGGTCGGCAAGCCCAGTGCCCTGTGGGTGCTGATCGCCGGTGTCGTCGGCCTGGCGGCGGCGTTGACGCTGACGATCGAGAAGGTCGAGCTGCTGATCAACCCGTCCTACGTGCCGTCCTGCAGCATCAACCCGGTGCTGTCGTGCGGATCGGTGATGGTCAGCCATCAGGCCTCGGTGTTCGGGTTCCCCAACCCGCTGATCGGGATCGTCGGATTCACCCTGACGACCGTCACCGGTGTGCTGGCGGTCGCGAAGGTCCCGCTGCCGCGGTGGTACTGGGCCGGTCTGGCGATCGGGACGCTGCTCGGCGCCGGATTCGTGCACTGGCTGATCTTCGAGAGCCTGTACCGGATCGGCGCGTTGTGCCCGTACTGCATGGTGGTCTGGTCGGTGACCATTCCGCTGCTGGTGGTGACGTCGTCGATCGCGCTGCAGCCGCTGCGAGGCAACGCCGCGGCGCGGATAATCCATCAATGGCGGTGGTCACTGACGGCGTTGTGGTTCACCGCTGTGCTCCTGCTCATCTTGGTGCGTTTCTGGGATTACTGGTCGACACTGCTGTAAGTCAGCACAGAGCCGGTTAGGGTAGCTCGTGATTTCTAAAGTGCTGGTGGCTAACCGCGGTGAGATCGCCATCCGTGCCTTTCGCGCGGCCTACGAGCTGGGCATCGCCACGGTCGCGGTCTATCCCTACGAGGATCGCAACTCGCTGCACCGGTTGAAGGCCGACGAGTCGTACCAGATCGGGGAGAAGGGCCACCCGGTTCGCGCCTACCTGTCGGTGGACGAGATCATCCGGGTGGCGCGCCAGGCCGGTGCCGATGCGGTCTATCCGGGATACGGATTCCTGTCGGAGAACCCGGAATTGGCGTCGGCGTGTGCGGCCGCGGGCATCACCTTCGTCGGCCCGAGCGCCGAGGTGCTCGAACTGACCGGCAACAAGTCGCGGGCCATCGCGGCGGCACGCTCCGCAGGCCTGCCGGTGCCGTCGTCCTCGGCAGCGTCGTCGTCGGTGGACGAACTCATGGCTCTCGGGGCGGACATGGAGTTCCCGGTGTTCGTCAAGGCGGTGTCCGGGGGCGGTGGACGCGGCATGCGCCGGGTGGCCCATCCCGACGGGTTGCGCGAGGCGATCGAGGCGGCCAGCCGCGAGGCGGAGTCGGCGTTCGGCGATCCGTCGGTGTACCTCGAGCAGGCGGTGCTGAATCCCCGCCACATCGAGGTGCAGATCCTGGCGGATTCCGCGGGACATGTCATGCACCTGTTCGAACGGGATTGCAGCGTGCAGCGCCGCCATCAGAAGGTCATCGAGTTGGCCCCGGCGCCGAATCTTCCCGAGGAGCTCCGCCAGAAGATCTGCGCGGACGCGGTGGCGTTCGCTCGCCAGATCAACTATTCGTGCGCGGGCACCGTGGAGTTCCTGCTCGACGAGCGTGGCCATCACGTGTTCATCGAGTGCAATCCGCGCATACAGGTCGAACACACGGTCACCGAGGAGATCACCGACGTCGATCTGGTCGGCAGCCAGCTGCGGATCGCCGCCGGCCAGACGCTGGCCGACCTGGGTCTGAGCCAGGAGACGCTGCAGCTGCGCGGTGCGGCGATGCAATGCCGGATCACCACGGAGGACCCGGCCAACGGCTTCCGCCCCGACACCGGGCGGGTCACCGCCTACCGCTCGCCCGGCGGCGCGGGCATCCGGCTGGACGGCGGCACCAATGTGGGTGCGGAGATCAGCGCGCACTTCGATTCGATGCTGGTCAAGCTGACGTGCCGGGGTCGTGACTTCGCGGCGGCGGCGACCAGGGCCCGCCGAGCGCTGGCCGAGTTCCGGATCCGCGGCGTGTCGACCAACATCCCGTTCCTGCAGGCGGTCGTCGACGATCCCGACTTCCGCGCCGGACGGGTGACCACGTCGTTCATCGATGAGCGGCCGCATCTGCTGACCGCCCGGGCCCCCGCCGACCGCGGGACCAAGATCCTGAACTATCTCGCCGACGTCACGGTCAACCAGCCGCACGGCCAGCGTCCCTCGGCGGTGTATCCGCGCGACAAACTGCCCGACATCGACCTGACGGCCATGCCCCCGCGGGGCAGCAAGCATCTGCTCAGCGAGGTCGGCCCGGAAGCGTTCGCCCGGTGGATGCGCGAATCGAAGGCAGTCGGTGTCACCGACACGACGTTCCGCGACGCGCACCAGTCGTTGCTGGCCACCCGGATTCGCTCGACGAGCCTGCTGGAGGCCGCGCCCCACGTCGCGCGGTTGACACCGCAGCTGCTGTCCATCGAATGCTGGGGCGGTGCGACCTACGATGTGGCGCTGCGGTTCTTGAAGGAGGACCCGTGGGAGCGACTCGCCGCGCTGCGCGAGGCGATACCCAACATCTGCCTTCAGATGCTGCTGCGCGGGCGCAACACCGTTGGTTACACCCCGTATCCGGAGTCCGTGACGTACGCGTTCGTGCAGGAGGCGACGCGCACCGGGATCGACATCTACCGCATCTTCGATGCGCTCAACAACGTCGACTCGATGCGGCCTGCAATCGATGCGGTGCGCGAAACCGGAACGGCGGTCGCCGAAGTCGCGATGAGCTACACCGGTGACCTGTCGGATCCGGGGGAGAACCTCTACACCCTGGACTACTACCTCAAGCTGGCGGAGCAGATCGTCGACGCGGGCGCGCACGTGCTGGCCATCAAGGATATGGCGGGGCTGCTGCGCCCACAGGCGGCCAGCGTCCTGGTCGGCGCCCTGCGGTCACGTTTCGACCTGCCCGTGCACGTGCACACGCACGACACCCCCGGTGGGCAGCTGGCCACCTACCTGGCCGCGTGGCAGGCCGGGGCCAACGCGGTCGACGGTGCGGCGTCGCCGATGGCGGGCACCACCAGCCAGCCCGCGCTCTCCTCGATCGTCGCCGCGACCGCACACACCGAGTACGACACCGGCCTGTCGCTGTCGGCGGTCTGCGACCTCGAACCGTTCTGGGAGGCGCTGCGCAAGGTCTACGCGCCGTTCGAGTCGGGGCTGCCCTCGCCGACGGGACGGGTGTACAGCCACGAGATCCCGGGCGGCCAGCTGTCCAATCTGCGGCAACAGGCCATCGCGCTCGGGCTGGGGGACAGGTTCGAGGACATCGAAGTCAGTTACGCCGCAGCCGATCGCGTCCTCGGCCGGCTGGTCAAGGTGACGCCGTCGAGCAAGGTGGTCGGCGATCTGGCGCTCGCGCTGGTCGGTGCGGGTGTCAGTGCCGACGAATTCGCCGCTGACCCAGCGCGTTTCGACATCCCCGATTCGGTCATCGGGTTCCTGCGCGGTGAACTGGGCGATCCCCCCGGTGGGTGGCCGGAACCGTTGCGCACCAAGGCCCTCGCCGGCCGTCCACCGGCCAAGCCCACCCAGAAGCTCACCGCGGAGGACGAAACGGCGCTTGCCGAACCGGGCAACACGTGCCGGGCCGCGCTGAACCGGCTGCTCTTCCCGGGCCCGACAAAGGAATTCCAAGCGCATCGGGAAACCTACGGCGATACCTCGACGCTGACAGCCAACCAGTTCTTCTACGGGCTGCGCCACGGCGACGAGCACCGCGTGCGGCTCGAGCGCGGCGTCGAGCTCCTGATCGGACTGGAAGCGATCTCCGATCCCGACGAGCGCGGCATGCGCACCGTGATGTGCATCCTCAACGGCCAGCTCCGCCCGGTTCTGGTGCGCGACCGCAACATCGCCAGTGAGGTGCCCACCGCGGAGAAGGCCGACCGCAACAATCCGGACCATATCGCCGCGCCGTTCGCGGGCGCGGTCACCGTCTCGGTGTCGGCGGGCGACGTGGTCAAATCCGGGCAGACCGTGGCCACCATCGAGGCGATGAAGATGGAAGCGGCCATCACCGCGCCCAAGGACGGCACCGTCCAGCGCGTGGCCCTCGCGGGGACCGCTCAAGTCGAGGGCGGCGACCTCCTGATGGTGGTCAGCTGACCCGTATCATCGCAGGAACCTACGGTGGGCGCCGTATCGCAGTGCCGCGCAGCGGAACCCGGCCCACCGCCGACCGCGTCCGTGAGGCGCTGTTCAATGCGCTCACGGCGCGCCTGGATTTCGCGGGCCTGCGGGTGCTTGATCTGTACGCCGGTTCGGGAGCCCTTGGGCTGGAAGCGCTTTCACGCGGTGCCGAATCGGCCGTGTTCATCGAATCCGACCAGCGCGCGGCCGCGGTCATCGCGCGCAACATCGCAGATCTGGGTGTCACCGCGGCTGCGGTGCATCGCGGAACCGTCGCGACGGTGCTCGGCGGGGGGACGGACCGGCCGGTTGACCTCGTCTTTGCCGACCCGCCCTACGACGTGGTGGGCGAACCCGAGATCCTGGCGATGCTGACCGCGCTCACCGCACGGGGCTGGACGACCGAGGGCACGGTCGCCGTCGTCGAACGGCGGGCCTCGGGTGCGACGCTGACCTGGCCACCGGGTTGGCAGCCGTGGCCGGTGCGGCGCTACGGCGACACCCGCGTCGAACTCGCCGAGCGGGTGTGAAATACCCTTGCTGCTACCGTCGTCATCCATGACTGGCGCGGTATGCCCCGGATCCTTCGATCCCGTGACCCTCGGCCACATCGACGTATTCGAGCGCGCGGCCGCACAGTTCGACGAGATCGTCGTCGCGATCCTGATCAATCCCAACAAGGAGGGGATGTTCACTCCCGAGGAACGCATCTCGCTGATCGAGCAGTCCACCACGCATCTGCCGAATCTGCGTGTCGAGTCGGGGCAGGGTCTGGTGGTCGATTTCGTCCTGGCGCACGGTTTGACCGCGATCGTCAAGGGCCTGCGCACCGGCACCGACTTCGAATACGAACTGCAGATGGCGCAGATGAACAAGCACATCGCCGGAGTGGACACCTTCTTCGTCGCCACCGCGCCCCGGTATTCGTTCGTGTCGTCGTCGCTGGCCAAGGAGGTGGCCGCCCTCGGCGGTGACGTATCGGCGCTGCTGCCCGAGCCGGTGAACGCGGCGCTGCGCACCAAGCTGGGCTGACACCGCCGTCTGCTGCGCGTCGTACGCGCACAGCCGCGGCCGGAGTGAAGCCGTGCTTGCTCGCAATTCAGTTGTGCCGTAACAGAGTTCATGAACAAGTGTTGGCGACCCATGCCGTTCTGCGTCGTCTGCGGCTTCTCGTCAGGTGCCAAGGTGCGTCGCGGACGAGCTCGTCGCTGCGGGCATGCGTCGTCAGCACCGTCGACGGTGCCTCGAAGCGGATGGCGGCGCAGGGAACCGCCCGGCTACGGCGAGACCCCGCTGCCGCGGCGCAGCCCGGCCGGGTGCGCACCGTCAGCGCCTTGACATAATGTGGGCGAAACAACCTATATACGGGTGGGCCTGGGACCACGACAGGAAGCGAGTAGGCGACACACCGGCGTCGGAAGCGAAGTCACAGAGGTAACACCAGGCACACTGGTAACAAGTAACTACGCCTGGAGGGTGTTGCCGTGTACCGAGTTTTTGAAGCGCTCGACGAGTTGGGCGCGATTGTCGAAGAAGCGCGCGGTGTCCCGATGACGGCGGGCTGTGTGGTGCCACGCGGGGATGTCCTCGAATTGATCGACGACATCAAGGACGCGATCCCGGGGGAGCTCGACGACGCGCAGGACGTCCTGGACGCGAGGGACTCCCTGCTTCGCGACGCCAAGGAGCATTCCGACTCGATGGTCACGACCGCGGGCGCCGAGGCGGACTCGATGGTCAACCACGCCCGGACCGAGGCCGACCGGTTGCTCGCCGACGCCAAGGCGCAGGCCGATCGCATGGTGGCCGAGGCCCGCCAGCATAGTGAACGCATGGTGGTCGAGGCGCGCGAGGAGGCCTCGCGCATCGCCGCCACCGCCAAGCGCGAGTACGAGACCAGCACCGGCCGCGCCAAGGCGGAGGCGGACCGTCTCGTGGAGAACGGCAACCTGTCCTACGAGAAGGCGGTCCAAGAGGGGATCAAGGAGCAGCAGCGGCTGGTGTCGCAGACTGAGATTGTTCAGACCGCGACCGCCGAAGCCGCCCGGCTGATCGACGCCGCACACGGCGAGGCCGACCGGCTCCGCGGAGAATGTGACATCTACGTCGACAGCAAGCTCGCCGAGTTCGAGGAGTTCCTCAACGGGACCCTGCGGTCGGTCGGCCGCGGTCGTCATCAGCTGAGGACAGCGGCGGGCACGCACGACTACGTCGCACGCTGACAGCGGGTCCGGTCCGGCGTGCACCCGCCGGCCGGAGCGGAGCCCGGTAGGTCGGGGCCGTCGTAGAACTGCGCTGGTCACGCCGATAAGATGACGGGATGGCGACGCATGCGCGGGCGGCGGCGCACCGCGAGTCACGGTCGCCGCTGGTGATCAACATCTCTCGGCTCGGTCGACGGCCCGGCTCGATGATGACCTTCCGGCAGAGTGTGCCGAGCCCGTCGCGTATCGGTCTCGACCTCATCTCGATCGACCGGGGCGCCCCCCTTGACCTCGACCTGCAGCTGCAGTCGGTGTCCGAGGGCGTGCTGGTCACCGGGACCGTATCCGCCCCGACGTCGGGGGAATGCGCCCGCTGCCTGTCACCCACCAGCGGTTCGGTGACCATCGATCTCACCGAGCTGTTCGCCTATCCCGACAGCGCGACCGAGGCGACGTCGGAAGCCGACGAGGTCGGCCATGTCGTCGACGACACCATCGACATCGAGCAGTCCGTCGTCGACGCCGTCGGACTGGCCCTGCCGATGTCGCCGTTGTGCCGACCCGACTGCCCCGGCCTGTGCCCGCAGTGCGGCATCCCGCTGGCCGAGGCCGAGCCGGACCATCACCATGACCAGATCGACCCGCGGTGGGCGAAACTGGCGGCGATCTTGCCCGAGCCGACCGAAGAGCCGGAGGCGGAGCCGACCGGATCTGACGAGGAGCCGACGTGACCCCGGATCATTCGGTGTTGCTCGACGCACTCGGGGTCGGTCTGTCCGAGGGTTTGCTCATCGTTGCCCTGACCCATCGCAGTTACTCCTATGAGAACGGCGGGCTGCCCACCAACGAACGGCTGGAGTTCCTCGGCGACGCGGTACTCGGGCTGACGATCACCGAGGAGCTCTACCGCAGGCACGCCGATCGTTCGGAGGGGGACCTGGCCAAGCTGCGGGCGAGCATCGTCAACACGCAGGCGCTGGCCGATGTCGGGCGGCGGCTCGGTGACAAGGGCCTGGGGGCCCATCTGCTGCTGGGCAAGGGCGAGGAGAACTCCGGGGGCGCCGACAAGTCGAGCATCCTCGCCGACGGCGTCGAATCTTTGCTCGGCGCAATCTATCTGGAGCACGGCCTGGTGACCGCTCGCGAGGTCATCCTGCGCCTCTTCGGGAATCTGCTCGATACCGCGCCGACGCTGGGTGCCGGGCTCGACTGGAAGAGCAGCCTGCAGGAACTGATGGCCGCGCGGGGATTGGGCGTTCCGGCCTACACCGTCACCTCGACCGGTCCCGACCACGACAAGGAGTTCACCGCGGTGGTGGTCATCTCGGGTGACGAGCAGGGCAAGGGCGTCGGGCGCACCAAGAAGGAGGCCGAGCTGAAGGCCGCCGCGGCCGCGTGGAACGCCATCGAGAACGGCCAGGCAGAGCGTGAGGGAACCTCCGAAGTAGATGCCTGAACTGCCCGAAGTCGAGGTGGTGCGGCGCGGTCTGCAGGCCCATGTCGCCGGGCGGACGATCACCGCCGTCCGGGTCCATCATCCGCGAGCGGTGCGCAGACACGAGGCCGGACCGGCGGATCTGACCGGGCGCCTGCTGGAGGCCCGGGTGAGCGGCACCGGTCGGCGCGGCAAGTATCTGTGGCTCATCCTCGATGGGGGCGAGCAAGCGCTGGTGGTGCACCTCGGGATGAGCGGCCAGATGCTGCTGGGTCCGCTGGCCACCGACATCCACCTCCGCATCGCGGCCCTTCTCGACGACGGCACCGCGCTGAGCTTCGTCGATCAGCGAACGTTCGGTGGCTGGATGATCGCCGATATGGTGACGGTCGACGGCACCGCCGTGCCGGCGCCGGTCGCCCATCTCGCGCGCGACCCTCTCGACCCGCGATTCGACCGGGACGGCGTCATTACGGTGTTGCGGCGCAAGCACTCTGAGATCAAGCGCCAGCTCCTGGACCAGACCGTGGTATCCGGGATCGGCAACATCTATGCCGATGAGGCCCTGTGGCGCAGCAGGATCAACGGGACGCGGCCGGCATCCTCGCTGACCCGGCGCCGGCTGGGCGAACTGCTCGACGCCGCCGCGGAGGTGATGACCGAGGCGCTCGGGCAGGGCGGCACCTCCTTCGACTCCCTGTACGTCAACGTGAACGGGGAATCCGGGTACTTCGAGCGATCGCTGGATGCCTACGGCCGCGAGGGCGAGCCGTGCAGGCGATGCGGCGCGATCATGAGACGGGAGAAGTTCATGAATCGGTCGTCGTTCTATTGCCCGAGATGCCAGGCCCGCCCGCGCATCCGCCGCTCCTGAGGCCCGCCCCTACCTGATTTCTTCTTTCTTCCGGCGAGAGTGCGTGTCTGTACGGTGACGCGCCGGTAGTGGCGTACCAATGCGCACGCTCGGCGGGTGATGATTCGTCTTGTGGCCGTGGTCGCTTGCGTGGTTCCGTAATTGTCGGACCTTCGAACTAGTGTTCGAGTATGAGATCGGGTCGGGATGCTGCCAACGCCGCGGTGGCGCAGCTGCGCGCCGGGCTGGAAACCCTGGCGGTCCTGGATCCTGAAACGCTGACCGACGCGCAGGTGCTGGGCACACTGGAGGATCTCGAGGTGCTGCGCCGGCGGCTGCCCGCGGTGGAACACCCGCTGCTGGCCCGGCTGCGGGGCCATGCCTCTCCGATCGCTTTGGGCGCCAAGAACGTGACCCAGGTGCTGGCCGAGCGGCTGCGGATATCGTCGCGCGAGGCGGGTCGGCGGTTGGGGGACGCGGAGGATCTGGGGCCTCGGCGCGCGATCACCGGGCAGCCGTTGGAGCCGGTGTTGACCCGCACCGCCGCCGCGCAGGCCGCCGGCCGGCTCAACGCGGAGCATGTGGCGATCATCCGTAAGTTCTTCACCGATCTGCCCGCTGCGGTCGATCACGACACCCGCACCGCCGCAGAGGCCAACCTGGCTTGCGTGGCGGCTGGGCAGCGTCCCGAAGGACTCCGCAAGGCCGCCGACCTGCTTTCGGCGCTGCTCGACCCCGACGGCGCCCTGCCTGACGACACCGACCGGGCACGGCGTCGCTTCCTGACCCTGCACCGTCAAGACGCCGACGGCATGAGCAAACTGACCGCGCTGCTCGATCCCCAGGCGCGGGCAACTCTGGAAGCGGTTCTGGCCACACTGGCCGCCCCCGGCATGGCGAACCCCGACGACCCCACCCCTGCCGTGGACAGTCACCCCTCACCCGAGCAGACCCACCGTGACACTCGCACCGCGGGCCAACGCAACCACGACGCCCTGACCGCGATGGGTCGCGCCCTGCTCGCCTCGGGCGCGCTGGGTCAGCTCAACGGGCTGCCCGCCACCATCATCGTCGCCACCACCCTCAAGGAGCTGGAATCAGCGGCCAGCGGGGCGCTGCGCCCGGCCGGCGTGACCGGCTACGCCCTCACCGGCGCAGGCACCCTGCTACCCATGCGCGATGTGCTGCGGCTGGCCAGCCACTCGTATCACTACCTGGTCGTATTCGACGCTCACCGCCAGATCCCGCTCTACCTCGGCCGAAGCAAACGACTGGCGTCGGCCGGACAGCGCATCGTGCTGCACGCGCGAGATCGTGGCTGTACCAACCCGGGCTGTACCACCGGTGGCTACTACTGCCAAGTCCACCACGTCAACGGCTGGGCCGCCCAGGGGCAAACCAACATCGACGAACTCAGCCTGGCCTGCGGCCCCGACAACCGCCTCATCGAAACCACCGAATGGCACACCCGAACCCGCCCCGACGGCCACATCGAATGGATTCCCCCACCCCACCTCGACACCGGCCAACATCGCGTCAACCACCTACACCACCCCGAACGCCTCCTCAACCCCGACACCCAGGACGAGAAGGACGGCGGGTGACCATATACCGCGCACGACGATCACCCGCGGCCGCGGGCACCACGCTGCACCACGATCACCCGCGGCCGCGGCCGCGGGCCGCCGCGAGGCGGTGTTCCAGTCGTTAGCCTGGGCAGTTGATCATCGGCAAAGCCATATCGGCGGAAGGTAGGAAGTAGGCCATGACGGATCTGTGGGTCGAACGCACGGGGGTGCGCCGCTATACCGGGCGCAGCTCGCGAGGCGCCGAGGTGTTCGTCGGCTCCGAGGACGTCGACGGCGTGTTCACGCCGGGCGAGCTGATGAAGATCGCGCTGGGGGCATGCAGCGGAATGGCCAGCGACGCCCCGTTGCGTCGGCGTCTCGGTGACGACTATCGGACAACCATCAAAGTGTCCGGACCCGCGGACCGGGACCAGGAACGCTATCCGCTGTTGGAGGAGAAGCTGGAGATCGACCTGTCCGGGCTCACCGACGATGAGGTCGCCCGGCTGCTCACCGTTGTCGAGCGAGCCGTCGACCAGGTGTGCACGGTCGGTCGTACGCTGAAATCAGGCACGAAGGTGACGTTCGAGGTGATTGACATTGGGCAGCGATGAGCCGCTTGCGCGAAGAGCATCAGGCAGCGATGAGCCGCTTGCGCGAAGAGCATCGGGTAGTGACGTCCGGCTGACGGCCTGGGTGCACGGCTACGTCCAGGGCGTCGGATTCCGGTGGTGGACGCGTTCGCGGGCCCTGGAGCTCGGGCTGACCGGGTTTGCCTCCAATCGGCCCGACGGCCGCGTCCAGGTCGTCGCGCAGGGTCCCCGACACGCCTGCGAGCAACTACTTGACCTGCTACGAGGCGGGCGGACACCCGGCTCGGTGGACAAGGTGATCGTCGACTGGTCAGAACCCGGCGAACCGTTCAAAGGTTTCGACGGGCGATAGCCGTCTCTGCCGGAGAGGCTCCGCGATGACGTCGCCACCCGCCGGTAGTGTGGCACGTCGTGCACCTCAAGAGTCTGACGCTGAAGGGCTTCAAGTCCTTCGCCTCGCCGACGACTCTGCGTTTCGAACCCGGCATCACCTGCGTCGTCGGCCCCAACGGGTCGGGCAAGTCGAACGTGGTTGACGCGCTGACGTGGGTGATGGGCGAACAGGGCGCCAAGACGCTTCGCGGCGGCAAGATGGAGGACGTCATCTTCGCGGGCACGTCGTCGCGTGCCCCGCTGGGCCGTGCCGAAGTGACCCTGACAATCGACAACTCCGACAATGCGCTACCGATCGAATACTCCGAGGTGTCCATCACCCGCCGGATGTTCCGCGACGGTGCAGGCGAGTATGAGATCAACGGGAGCAGCTGCCGGCTGATGGATGTGCAGGAGCTGCTCAGCGACTCGGGCATCGGCCGCGAAATGCACGTCATCGTCGGTCAGGGCAAGCTCGCGGAGATCCTGGAATCGCGGCCCGAGGAGCGGCGCGCCTTCATCGAAGAGGCTGCCGGTGTGCTCAAGCACCGCAAGCGCAAGGAGAAGGCGGTCCGCAAGCTCGACGCGATGTCGGCCAACCTTGCGAGGCTGACCGACCTCACCACAGAATTGCGCCGTCAGCTCAAACCGCTCGGCCGTCAGGCGGAGGTCGCGCGGCGCGCGCAGACCATCCAGGCCGACCTGCGCGACGCCCGGTTGCGCCTCGCCGCCGACGACCTGGTGACCAGGCAGGCAGAGTTCGACAACACCAATCAGGCCGAGTTCGCGCTGCGGCGCGAACACGACGACGTCGCCGCGCGGATGACGCAGGCCAATGACGCCCTCGCGGGCCACGAATCGGCGGTCTCCAGCCTCAGCGAGCGGGCCGACCTGGCACAACAGACCTGGTTCCGGTTGTCGGCGCTGGCCGAACGCGTCGGCGCGACCGTGCGTATCGCCAGTGAGCGGGCCCACCTGCTCGACGCCGAGCCGGAGACGTCGACTGGTCCCGACCCCGACGCGCTCGATGCTCAGGCCGACGAGGTCGCGGCCCGCGAAGCGGAACTGCTCGCCGAGCTGGCCGAGTGCCAGGCCCGGCTCGAGGCCGCCAGGGACGAACTCGCCGAACGGGAACGGGCGGCGGCGGAGGCCGAGCGCGCGCATCTTGCCGCGGTGCGGGCCGAGGCGGATCGCCGCGAGGGCCTGGCCCGGCTGTCCGGACAGGTCGACACCATTCGCACCCGCGTGGAGTCGATCGACGAGACCGTCGCGCGCCTCACTGCCGGTATCGAGGAGGCCGCGGCCAAGGCTCAGTACGCCCAGGCGGAGTTTGAGACCGTTCAGGGCCGCGTCGGGGAACTCGACGCCGGGGAGATCGGACTCGACGAGCACCACGACCGGACGGTGACCGCGCTGCGTCTCGTCGACGAACGTGTCGCCGAACTGCAGGCGGCCGAACGTGGCGCCGAACGCCAGATCGCCTCCCTTCGCGCCAGGATCGATGCCCTCTCGGTGAGCCTTGACCGCAAGGACGGCGCCGCGTGGTTGCAGAAGAACCACAGCGGCACAGGGCTTTTCGGCTCGGTTGCCGAGCTGCTCAAGGTCCGGCCCGGCTATGAGGCGGCGGTGGCCGCGGTGCTCGGTGCCGCCGCGGACGCCGTGGCCGCCGAGGATCTCGGGGCGGCGCACTCGGCGGTGGCGGCGTTGAAGCAGTCCGACGGCGGTCGTGCGGCGATCGTGCTCGGGGACTGGCCGGCCGAGCAGCACACGCCCGCGGATCCCTTGCCCGACGGTGCGGTGTGGGCGATCGATGTGGTCGACACGCCCCCGCGTCTGCGCGGAGCGATCACGGCCATGCTTTCCGGCGTCGCGGTGGTCGGCGGCCTGTCGGTCGCGCTCGAGCTGGTCGCGGGCCGTCCCCGGTTGCGCGCCGTGACCGCCGATGGTGACCTCGTCGGCGCGGGGTGGGTCTCCGGCGGCTCTGACCGAAAGCCCAGCACGCTGGAGATCACCTCAGAGATCGACAGGGCCCGCGCCGAGCTGGAGGCCACCGAGCGGCACCTGCACGAGTTGACGGCTGCGCTGTCGGGCGCCCTTGCGGAGCAATCCGCACGGCAGGACTCCGCCGAGCACGCGCTGGCCGCGCTCAACGAATCCGATGCGACGATTTCCGCCATCTACGAGCAACTCGGGCGACTCGGGCAGGGTGCGAGAGCCGCGGACAACGACTTCCGGCGATTGATGAAGCAGCGCGGCGAGCTGGAGTCCGGGCGTGTCCGCACCGTCGAGGAGCTGGCCGAACTCGAGCAGCGGCTGCACAACGCCCAGCAGGTGCCGGTCTCCGAGTCGCAGCCCGTCGACCGGCAGACGTCCATCGCGGCGGCCGAAGCCGCACGTGCGGTGGAGGTCGACGCCAGGCTCGCCGTGCGGACAGCGGAAGAACGCGCCAATGCCGTTCGCGGGCAGGCGGATTCGCTGCGCAGGGCGGCTGCCGCCGAACGCGAGGCCCGACTGCGCGCCGTCCGCGCCAGGGAGGCCCGCGAATATGCCGCCGCGGTGGCGGCCGCGGTGTCGGAGTCGGGCCGCCTGGTGGCGGAGCGTCTGAATTCGGTGGTGGCGCGGGCGTCCCGTGACCGCGACGCGCTGTCGTCGGAGCGTCAGCGGCGCGCGACCGCGCTGGCAGAGGCGCGCAAGGACGTTGCCGAGCTGGGCGCCAGGCTCAACACCCTCACCGACGCGCTGCACCGCGATGAGGTCGCCAAAGCGCAGGCGGCGCTGCGTATCGAACAACTCGAGCAGCAGGTGCTCGACCAGTTCGGGATGGCGGTGGCCGATCTGATCGCCGAGTACGGCCCACAGGTCGGTTTGCCCCCCTCTGAGCTGGAGATGGCCGAGTTCGAACAGGCCCGCGAACGCGGTGAGCAGGTAACCGCGCCCGCCCCGATGCCGTTCGACCGCCCCACCCAGGAACGCAGGGCCAAGCGTGCCGAGCGGCAGCTGGCCGAGCTCGGCCGGGTGAATCCGCTGGCTCTGGAGGAGTTCGCCGCTCTGGAGGAACGCTACAACTTCCTGTCCACGCAGCTGGAGGACGTCAAGGCGGCCCGCAAGGATCTGCTGGACGTCGTGGCCGAGGTGGACGCCAGGATCCTTCAGGTGTTCGCCGAGGCCTACGCCGACGTGGAGCGTGAGTTCCGTGATGTATTCGGCGCGTTGTTCCCCGGCGGGGAGGGCCGGCTGCTGCTCACCGACCCCGACAACATGCTGACCACCGGCATCGACGTCGAGGCCCGTCCGCCCGGCAAGAAGATCAAGCGGCTGTCGCTGCTGTCCGGCGGGGAGAAGTCCTTGACTGCCGTCGCCATGCTGGTTGCGATCTTCCGCGCCCGGCCATCGCCGTTCTACGTGATGGACGAGGTGGAGGCGGCGCTCGACGACGTCAACCTGCGCCGCCTGATCGGACTGTTCGAACGGCTCCGGGAGCGTTCGCAGCTCATCGTCATCACCCATCAGAAGCCGACGATGGAGGTGGCCGACGCGCTGTACGGCGTGACGATGCGCGACGACGGCATCACCACGGTGATCTCACAGCGCATGCGCGGCCAGGAGCTGGTTCCCGGCGCACCGGTGGCCGATGCGGACGATCGCTCCGCGGTGGTCACCGCGGGCGTCGTCAGCTGAGCTCGGTCACGCCGCGCCTGCGCAAAGCGCCGAGGTCGGCCGCGCCGCATCCGTGCAGGCAGATGCGCAATTCGTCGATGAATCGCTCGAGCCAGTCCACCACGGCCGAGGATGATTCGATCGCCGGGGCCAGCAGCGGGCGGGCGATCGCCACCATGTCGGCGCCCATCGCGATGACCTTGGCCGCATCCATCCCGGTCCGGATGCCGCCCGAGGCGACGATCGCCATATCGGGCAGCATGTGCCGCACCTCGAGCAGCGCCTGCGCGGTCGGGATGCCCCATTCGGCCAGTGACGGGTAGCGGATCTCCCCGTAACGGACGAACTGTTCGACCCGTGCCCACGACGTGCCGCCGGCGCCCGCGACGTCGACGGCGGCGATCGGGCAGTCGAGCAGCTCGGCGGCGGCGGTCGCACCGATGCCGTGACCGACCTCCTTCAGCAGCACCGGGTAGCCGATCGACCCCGCCATTTCGCGCAGTCGCGCGATCGAGCCGGAGAAGTCGGTGTCACCCTCGTGCTGCATGGCCTCCTGCAGCGGGTTGGTATGCACCCCGATCGCGTCGGCGCCGACCCGGTCCAGCGCGGAGACGAGGTCGGGGATCATCTGACGGTCGAGCTGGGCCAGCCCGATGTTGCCGATCAAGAGGGTGTCCGGCGCGACGTCGCGAACCTGGAAGCTCGCGGCGGCGAGATCGTCGCTCAGCATGATGCGCTGTGAGCCCAGCGCCATGCCCAGGCCCAGCTGTTCGGCCGCCGACGCCAGGTTGCGGTTGATGGTCCTGGACAGGTCCGCGCCGCCGGTCATCGCACCGATCAGCACGGGCGCCCGCAACCGCTTCCCGAGGAATTCGGTGCCCAGATCGATGCAGCCCAGGTTGGTCTGGGTGAGGGCGTTGTACGGCAGCCGGTAGCGATCCAGACCGGTGGTCTGCGTCTGATAGTCCACGGGCTGATTCAGGCAGACGTCGATGTGGCGGCGCTTGCGCATCTGCAGGCCGGCCCCATCGTCACCGGGCTCGATCGTCACCGGACGACCCTCCTGCGACAATGGCACGGTGTCGGAAGGTCTGTGGATCGCAATCGCGGTTATCGCCGTTCTGCTCGTAGCCGTACTGATCGTCGGCCTGGTGCGATACCGGCGCCGTCGGATCAGTTTTTCAGCACCAGAGACTGCCACACCCGTGGACCGCTCCGGTGGCTATACGGCTTCATCGGGCATCACGTTCAGTCAATCGGCCCCGACGGCGGTGGAGGATGCGCCCCCGCCGACCCGGGAGCGGCCTCCCGCGGGGGAGCGCATCGACACCGGCGGACTTCCCGCGGTGGGCGACGATGCGACGATCCCGCGCGACGCGCCGAAGCGGTCGATCGCCGATGTCCAGCTGCCCGAACCCACGGCGGCGCCGACACAGCCGACGGCGGAGCCGACAAAGCCGACGGTGGCGCCGACCAACGGCGCTGCCGCCCCGCCCGCCCCCGCCGAACCGGTAGCACCTCCCGAGGCGCCCGAGACGATCGCGCCACCCGGGCCGGCGGCTCCACCCGCACCCGCCGCACCCGCCGCACCCGCCGCACCCGCCGCTCCGCCTGCACCCACCGCTCCGCCCGCCCCGGCTGCGCCCGACCTCTCCTCGATTGCGCCGACGGAAGGCAGGCTCGGGAGGCTTCGGGGCCGGCTCGCCAAGTCGCAAAACACCATGGGCCGCAGCATGCTCGGCCTGCTCGGCGGAGGCGACCTCGACGAGGAGGCGTGGGAGGAGGTCGAGGACACGCTGCTCATCGCCGACCTCGGACCCGTCGTCACCGAATCCATCGTCACGGCGCTGCGCTCCCGAATGGCCAGCGCCAATGTGCGCACCGAGGCCGACGCGCGCGCCGTGCTTCGGCAGGTGCTGATCTCCGAACTGCAACCCGATCTGGACCGTTCGATCAAGGCGCTGCCACATGCCGACAAGCCGTCGGTGCTGCTGGTTGTCGGTGTGAACGGCACCGGCAAGACGACGACGGTCGGCAAGCTGGCGCGTGTGCTCGTCGCCGACGGACGCCGCGTCGTTCTCGGGGCCGCCGACACCTTCCGGGCTGCGGCGGCCGACCAGCTGCAGACCTGGGCGTCCCGGGTCGGCGCGCAGGTGGTCCGCGGCAACGAGGGCGCCGATCCCGCCTCGGTGGCTTTCGACGCCGTCGAAGAAGGCATCGAGACGGGCGCCGACGTGGTGGTCATCGACACTGCCGGGCGTCTGCACACCAAGACCGGTCTGATGGACGAACTCGGCAAGGTCAAGCGGGTGGTCAGCCGCAGAGCGGTCGTCGACGAGGTGTTGTTGGTGCTCGATGCGACGATCGGCCAGAACGGTCTGGCGCAGGCGCGAGTGTTTGCTGACGTCGTCGACATCACAGGGGTTGCGCTCACCAAACTGGACGGTACTGCCAAGGGCGGCATCGTCTTCCGCGTGCAGCAGGAGCTGGGTGTACCGGTCAAACTCGTGGGGCTTGGGGAGGGTCCGGACGACCTGGCGCCGTTCGAAGCGGCGGCCTTCGTCGATGCGCTACTCGGGTAGAAGGCAAATTCGGGGCCACCCAGTCTGTCACGAAATGACCGAGTTCGCGATCCTTGCAAGGTGAAACACGAGCGTAACCGCTCACAGACGTCCGTTCACGTGGCAGAAACACAACAGAATCACTGCTGAAACCACCGCCGTCGAATCTCTTCCTGATGCCGATCCTGTCGGCGCACTTCCCAAGGAGGTTCACACAAAGTGGTCTTAGCCTTACCTGACGATGCCTTCCTGCCGTTCGGGCCCGACGGTCTGAGCGCGGGCGACACGGCGTGGGTACTCACCTCGTCCGCGCTGGTTCTGTTCATGACGCCGGGCCTTGCGTTCTTCTACGGCGGCCTGTCGCGGCAGAAGTCCGTGCTCAACATGATGATGATGTCGTTCGGCTCGATCGGGATCGTGAGCATCATCTACGTGTTGTGGGGCTATTCGATGTCGTTCGCCTCGGCGCACACCGGGCAGCCCGATATCCTCGGCCTCTTCGACAACCCGTTTTCGCTGTTCGGCGTGAGCCAGTTGACCGAGGTCCGGGAGCTCGACGGGGTGGACACGTTCGTATCTGGCGGCTTCGGAACGGTTCCGGCGATCGTCTGGGTGGCCTTCCAGCTCACCTTCGCCGTGATCACGGTCGCGCTGATCAGTGGTGCGGTCGCGGAGCGGATGAAGTTCGGTACCTGGCTGCTGTTCGGCGGCATCTGGGTCACTTTGGTGTACTTCCCGCTGGCACATATGGTCTGGGGCGGCGGACTGCTGTCGGGCGCCCAGACCAGCGTCGCGTCATGGCTGTTCGGTTATGACGAAGAGGCGGGCGCGGCCAACGTCGCTCCCATCGACTTCGCGGGCGGCACGGTGGTTCACATCAACGCCGGCATGGCTGCGTTCGTGCTCGCCATTCTGCTCGGCAAGCGCCTCGGCTTCGGCAAGACAGCCTATCGTCCGCACAACATCCCGTTCGTCATGCTCGGCGCGGCGATCCTGTGGTTCGGCTGGTTCGGCTTCAACGTCGGTTCCGAAGGCGCGGCGGACATGCTGGCTGGTTCGGTCTGGGTCAACACCACCGCTGCGACAGCCGCGGCGATGATGGCGTGGCTGGCCGTGGAGCGCATCCGCGACGGCCACGCGACGAGCGTTGGAGCGGCTTCGGGCATCGTCGCCGGCCTGGTCGCGATCACACCAGCCTGTGGTGCCCTGTCGGCCATCGGGTCGCTGATCCTGGGCGCCGTGGCGGGCATCCTCTCCGCACTTGCCATCGGACTGAAGTACAAGTTCGGCTACGACGATTCGCTCGATGTTGTTGGCGTACACCTGGTTTCCGGGCTGTGGGGCACGGTCGGCATCGGCTTCCTCGCCACCGAGACCGGTCTTTTCTATGGCGGCGGGATCAAGCAACTCGTCGTGCAGTGCGTAATCGCATTGATCGCGGTTGGATTCACCGCAATCATGACTGTGATCATCGCGTACATGGTCAAGCCGCTGGGCTGGCGGGTCGCCGAAGAGGACGAAGAAGTCGGCATTGACGAGAAGGAACATGCGGAAACGGCTTACGAACTTGTCTGATCGGGAACAATTGACTTGGAAGGGATCGACTATATGAAGCTGATCACTGCGATCGTCAAGCCGTTCACGCTCGAAGACGTCAAGACCGGCCTCGAGCAGACGGGCATCCTCGGTATGACCGTCAGCGAGGTGCAGGGCTACGGACGGCAGAAGGGCCACACCGAGGTCTACCGCGGCGCCGAGTACTCCGTCGACTTCGTGCCCAAGGTCCGTGTCGAGGTTGTCGTCGATGATTCGGCGGTCGACAAAGTCGTGGATGTCATTGTGCAGGCGGCCAGGACGGGGAAGATCGGCGACGGCAAGGTGTGGGTGAGCCCTGTCGAAACCGTGGTCCGGGTACGCACGGGTGAACGGGGGGCTGACGCCCTCTGACCCATCGGTGATCTGAGCCGCCGTCTCCCGGACGTGCAGCGTGTGAACGTTGATGAGGTACGGCCGGGGGAGGACTGGCGATGACAGAACAGAATTACGAGCCCGCCGCCGGTGTCTCCCGTTGGGAGGCTCCGGGGGCGGGCTCGCCGCGTCCCGCCACCGACCTTGTCGCGGCCGCCGAACAACTGCTCAGCGGTCGCGCGCGTCAGCTCGATTCGGCCTCACTGCGCGACGCACTGCTCGATCTGCACGAATTCTGGCTCACCGCAAAGGCGGCCGAGATCGGGATCACGGCGACGAGCGGCTTCGCCATTGTCGCCACCGGCGGCCTCGGACGTCGTGAGCTGCTGCCGTACTCCGACCTCGACCTGATGCTGTTGCACGACAACATGCCCGACGACATCGTCGGCCGTGTCGCCGAGATGCTGTGGTATCCGCTGTGGGACGCCAACATTCGGCTCGACCACAGCGTGCGTACGGTACCCGAGGCGATCCGGGTCGCCGGTGCCGACATCTCGGCGGGGCTGGCGATGCTCGAAGCGAGGCACATCGCAGGCGACGAGGATCTCTCGTCGCTGCTCGTCGGCGGCGCCCGCAGGCAGTGGCGCACCGGGATCGCTTCGCGTTTCGACGAACTCGTCGAGCACGCCCGTGCGCGCTGGCAGCGCAGTGGCGAGATCGCGCATCGCGCCGAACCGGACCTCAAGTGCGGAAGGGGCGGGCTGCGCGACGTCCAGCTGCTCAATGCGCTTGCCATCGCACAATTGGCCGACGTCTATCCGAGCCAGGCGCTCGCATCGCCGACGGGAACGCTGGCAGGTGCGCACCTCGCGTTGCTCAACGTGCGCACCGAACTGCACCGGGTGTCGCGCCGCGGGCGACAACTATTGCTCGCGCAGCACGCCGACGAGATCGGCGCGGCGCTGCGCATCGGCGACCGATTCGATCTGGCCCGCACGCTCAGCGACGCGGCCCGCACCGTCACCTTCTACGTCGACGCCGGACTTCGCACCGCGGCCAACGCGTTACCCCGTCGGGGCATCGCGGCCCTGCGTCGCCCGGTGCGCAGGCCGCTCGACGAGGGCGTCATCGAGTACGGCGGTGAAGTGATCCTGGCGCGCGATGCGCGGCCCGAGCGTGACCCCGGTCTGATCCTGCGGGTCGCAGCGGCATCGGCGACGACCGGACTGCCCATGGCGGTGTCGACCCTGAGCCGATTGGTCGAGACCGCGCCCGAACTGCGCACCCCGTGGCCGCGCCCCGCGCTCAAGGACCTGCTCGTGATGCTCGCCGCGGGCCCGCCCGCAGTGGACACCATCGAGGCGCTCGATCGAACCGGGTTGTGGGGCAGGCTCTTTCCGGAATGGGGTGCCGTGCGTGACCTGCCGCCCCGCGACGTCGTGCACATCTGGACGGTGGATCGCCACCTGGTGGAGACCGTCTCGCGAATCAGCGCGTTCACCACCCGGGTATCCCGGCCCGACCTGCTGCTGCTCGGTGCACTGTGCCACGACATCGGCAAGGGACGCGGCGGCGACCACAGTGTCATCGGCGCCGAACTGGCCACCCAGATCGGCACCCGGCTGGGCCTGTGGCCCGCCGACGTCGAGGTGCTGTCCAAGATCGTGCGTTACCACCTGCTGCTTCCAGAGACCGCGACCCGGCGAGATCTGCAGGACCCCAGAACCATCGAAGCCGTCGTCGATGCGCTCGGCGGCGACCCGGTGTTGCTGGAGGTCTTGCATGCACTCGCCGAGGCCGATTCGCGGGCGACCGGACCCGGCGTATGGGGTGACTGGAAGGCCTCGCTCATCGGCGATCTGGTGCGGCGCTGTCGGATGGTGATGGCGGGCGAGTCGCTGCCGCGTCCTGATCCGATTGAACCGCAACATCTTTCACTCGCCCAACAGGGTGGTGTGCACGTCGGCCTGACGGCCGGTGACAGCCCGCACATCTTCAACGTGACGATGATCGCCCCCGACCGCCGCGGTCTGTTGTCCAAGGCCGCCGGAGTGCTGGCCCTGAACTCGCTGCGCGTGCATTCGGCGTCGGTGAACAGCCACGAGGGCACGGCCATCAACACGTTCGTGGTATCGCCCCGTTTCGGGTCGCCAGCGGCGGCGGAACTCTTGCGTCAGCAGTTCATTCTCGCGCTGGATGGCGAGCTCGACGTGATCGACGCGCTGGAACGCCGGGAACGCGACGCGGCGCAGCATGGCGTCGGCCGGGCCGGAGACATCCCCGCGTCCGTTCCGATCAGCCAGGTGCCCGCGCCGCCGCGGGTGCTGTGGTACGACGCCTCCTCCCCGGGCGAGATGCTGGTGCAGATCCGCACCGTCGACCGGGCAGGGTTGCTCGCGCGGCTCACCGATGTCTTCGAACGCGACGGCGTCGACATCGCCTGGGCGAAGGTCAGCACGCTCGGTTCGTCGGTCGTCGACGTGTTCTGCATCGTGGCGCCCTCGCAGGTGCCAGGGGATCCGCCCGACTATGCCGGAGTGCGTGAGGAGATCGAGCGGGCCCTGTACCAGGTGCTGCCCGCGCCGGCGCGGGAGAAGCGGACCGAACAGGTCGGCTGACGTCCGTGACCTGGGCGGTCCGCGAGGTGAACCTGACGCACCGCGGTTAGATAAGCTGGCCACCGTGTTTGAATCCCTGTCTGACCGGCTGACCGGCGCCCTGCAGGGCCTGCGCGGCAAGGGGCGGCTGACCGACGCCGACATCGACGCGACCGCGCGCGAGATCCGGCTGGCGCTGCTGGAGGCCGACGTCGCGTTGCCCGTGGTGCGAGCGTTCGTCAATCGCATCAAGGAACGTGCCAGAGGTGCGGAGGTTTCGGGCGCGCTCAACCCCGCGCAGCAGGTCGTCAAGATCGTCAACGAGGAACTCGTCGGCATCCTCGGCGGCCAGACCCGGCCGCTGACGTTCGCCAAGTCGCCGCCCACCGTGATCATGCTGGCCGGCCTGCAGGGCTCCGGTAAGACCACGCTCGCCGGAAAACTCGCGAAATGGCTTAAGGGACAAGGGCATACACCACTGCTGGTGGCTTGCGACCTGCAGCGCCCCGGCGCGGTCAACCAGCTGCAGATCGTCGGCGAACGCGCGGGCGTGCAGGTCTTCGCGCCGCATCCGGGCGTGTCACCCGGCGGCGCCGAACTGGAGGCGATGAAGGCGGGCGACCCCGTCGCCGTCGCGGCGGGCGGCCTGGCCGAGGCGCGCGCCAAGCATTTCGACGTGGTCGTCGTCGACACCGCGGGCCGGCTCGGCATCGACGAGGAGCTGATGGCGCAGGCCGCAGCCATCCGCGATGCCGTGCAACCCGACGAGACCCTGTTCGTCCTCGACGCGATGATCGGGCAGGACGCGGTCGCCACCGCCCAGGCCTTCCGCGAGGGCGTCGGCTTCACCGGAGTCGTGCTGACCAAACTGGACGGCGACGCGCGCGGCGGTGCGGCGTTGTCGGTGCGCGAGATCACCGGGGTGCCCATCCTCTTCGCGTCGGCGGGCGAGAAACTCGACGACTTCGACGTCTTCCATCCAGACCGGATGGCCAGCCGCATCCTGGGCATGGGCGACGTGCTGACCCTCATCGAGCAGGCCGAGCAGGTCTTCGACGCCCAGCAGGCCGAGGCCGCCGCTGCCAAGATCGGCAGCGGGGAGCTCACACTCGAGGACTTCCTCGAGCAGATGCTGGCGATCCGCAAGATGGGTCCGATCGGAAACCTGCTCGGCATGCTGCCCGGGGCGGGCCAGATGAAGGATGCGCTGGCCGCCGTCGACGACAAGCAGCTTGACCGGGTGCAGGCCATCATCCGCGGCATGACTCCCGCCGAGCGGGCCGAGCCGAGGATCATCAACGCGTCGCGCCGGCTGCGTATCGCCAACGGTTCCGGCGTGACGGTCGCCGAGGTCAATCAGCTCGTCGACCGGTTCTTCGAGGCGCGCAAGATGATGTCGTCGATGGCCGGGGGTCTCGGCTTCGGCCGCAAGAGCGCGACCCGCAAGGCCGCCAAGGGCAAGGGCAAGAAAGGTAGTAAGAAGGGCGCGAAGGGTCCGACGCCGCCGAGGGTGCGCAACCCGCTGGGCGCCGGGATGCAGGGTCTGCCTCAAGGGGATGACCCGCTTGCGGGAAGACCTAAAGGTTGGCCTGACCTGTCGAATATGCCCAAGGGGCTCGACGAACTGCCGCCCGGGCTGGCCGACATCGACCTCTCGAAGCTGAAATTCCCCGGTCAGAAGTAGTCGCCCGCATGCCTCTGCAGGTGCGCGGCCGCGGCCTGCCCGACGGTGAGCCGGTCCAGTGGTGGATCGTCGACGGCCTGTTGTCGGCCGAACCGGTGGCGGGCGCCGACACGGCCTTCGGGGCAGATGGGTATGGCGGCTGGATCGTGCCCGGCCTGGTCGACGCGCACTGCCACGTCGGCCTGGGTGCGCACGGAGAGATCCCGCTGGACGAAGCGGTAGCCCAGGCGGAGACCGATCGCGACGTCGGTGCGCTGCTGCTGCGTGACGCCGGATCGCCCACCGACACCCGCAGCCTCGACGACCGCGCGGACCTGCCGCGCATCATCAGGGCGGGGCGCCACCTCGCCCGCCCGATGCGCTACGTCCGGGGATTCGCGAACGAGATCGACGAGTCGCAACTGCCGCAGGCGGTGGCCGAACAGGCGCGGTGGGGCGACGGCTGGGTGAAGCTGGTGGGCGACTGGATCGACCGCGACCTGGGTGATCTTGCCCCGCTGTGGTCCGACGACGTGCTCGTCGCCGCGATCGACGCCGCGCACGCCAACGGTGCCCGGGTCACCGCCCATGTGTTCGGCGAAGACGCGCTGCCCGGGCTCATCGCTGCGGGCATCGACTGCATCGAGCACGGCAGCGGCCTCACGGACGCCACCATCGACATGATGGTGGCGCACGGGACCGCGCTGGTTCCCACACTGATCAACGTCGAGAACTTTCCCGGCATCGCCGACGCCGCGGCTCGATTTCCGGCATATGCCGCGCATATGCGGGCGCTCTACGCGAGCTGCTACCCGCGGATCGCCGCGGCGCGGGAGGCCGGGGTCAGGGTCTACGCGGGCTCCGATGCGGGCAGCACCGTCGCTCACGGCCGCATCGCCGACGAGATCGACGCGCTGAAGAACATCGGCATGACGGCGACGGAGGCGTTCGGCGCGGCGAGCTGGGCCGCGCGCGAATGGCTGGGCCGACCGGGACTGCAGCACGGTGCCCCCGCCGATCTGCTCTGCTACGCCGAGGATCCGCGCAGCGGCGCGGCCGTTGCCGGGCATCCCGACCTGGTGATCCTGCGCGGGCGCGTGTACGCCTGAGCGCTACTGGCTGAAACCCCAGTCGAGCAGCCCCATCGCCTGGCCGTACATGTCGCCGGTGCCGTACATCTGCACCACCACCAGGCGGCGGCCGTTGCGCTGGGCTGCGCCGACGAAAGTCTTCCTGGCGATGTTGGTGAAGCCGGTCTTGCCCCCGAGCGCGCCGGGATACCGGGTCAACAGCTCGTTCTGGTTGGTGATCTGTCGCATGCCCGAATCGCCGGGGAACAGCGCCGACGGCTGCCGGATGATGTGCGCGAACGCCGGATAGCGCATGGCCGCGCGGAAGATCATCGCCAGATCGTGGGCGGTCGTGGCAGACAGCATGCCGGGCCCGTCCAGCCCGGACGGGGAGGCGGCGCGGGTGCTGTGGGCGCCGACGGCGCGCGCCTTGGCGTTCATCTTGGCTACGGCGACCGGGCGGCCGCCGAGCATGTCGGCCAGCGTGTTCGCGGCGTCGTTGCCCGAGACCAGCAGCAGTCCGTCGAGCAACTGCCGCGCGGTATAGATCCGGCCCGGTTCGACCCCGACGCACGAGCATTCGACGTTGGCGGACGACGGGGACGCCCTGATCGCTGCGTTGAGGTTGATCTGGTCGAGGACAACCATCGCCAGCAGCACCTTGATGGTGCTGGCAGGCGCGGACAGGGCGTAGGGATCGCGGGAGGCCAGGATGCGGCCGCTGTCCATGTCGGCGACCAGCCACGCCCGCGCCGGACCCTCCGGAATCGCCCGCGCCGGTTCCATGCCGGGCTGGGCCACCGCGGGCGCCGTCACCGATGCCGCCAGCGCAAGCAGTGTGGCCAGCACCACGCACAGCTTTCGGGAAACGACGGCCACGGGCGCCGAGCGTATCGGTGCCGCCGCGCGGTGGTGTCTCGATCAGGACGTCAGGCGGTCTCGAAATCGTTGCGAATGAGCAACTTTGAGTGCCAGGTCACAACACCGTCACAGCACCCCGACGCTCGCACCGCGATTCTGGGCGAACCCCCAGTCCAGCAGCGACGCCGCCTGATCCCAGTACGTCGGGCCGCCCTCCCGGACGAGCCCGTGCATCATTGCGATCACCAACCGGCGGCCGTCGCGTTGCGCGGCGCCGACGAACGTCTTGCGCGCGATGTCGGTGAACCCCGTCTTGCCGCCGATCGCCCCGGGGTAGCGGTACAGCAACTCGTCCTGATTGACCAGAACCCGGTCACCGGTTTTGGTGGGGAACACCGTCGACGGCATTGCGGTGATCTGAGCGAACACAGGGTTGGCCATCGCCGCGCGGAAGATGACCGCCAGATCGTGCGGCGTCGACCAGAAAGGCATACCCGGTCCGTCGATACCCGACGGTGTCACGACGTTGGTGCCGTAGGCGCCGAGCAGCGCGGCCTTGGCGTTCATCTTCATCACCGCCGCGTCGGCGCCGCCGACCATGCGGGCCAGGGTGTTCGCGGCGTCGTTGCCCGACACCAGCAACAACGCCTCCAGCAGTTGGCGCGCGGTGTAGGTGTGTCCGGGCGCAACCCCGGCGCAGTTGCACTCGACCCTGGTGTCGGCCTCGCCGGCGACGATCGTGGCTTCCAGCGGCACCTCATCGAGAACGACCTGCGCCAGCAGGGTCTTGATCGTGCTGGCCGGGGCGTAGCGGGTGTCCTCGTTGCGGCCAGCCAACACCTGTCCGGTGTCCAGGTCCGCGACGATCCAGGCCTCCGCTGGTCCCGCCGGGATCGGTGCCGACCCCACCGGCTGGATGTCGGCCTGCATGTCCACATCGGCCCCGGCCGTCGGCGCATTGACGCTGAACAGGGCCGCGATGACGACCGCGACGGCGGTGACGAACCTACCCATGGCGGGACAGCCTAACCCGGAAATCGGGGTGGCCGCTCTGCGGTGTTGAATCGGCCCATGATGAGCCTCGCCGCAATCGCCGACCGGTTCGAGATCGGAGCGAATTTTTGTCCGTGACGGCTGCTCTGGCACAATGATCGGCTGTCTGTCACGCGACCCGCCTGCGGCTTTCCGCCAAGGCGCTTGCGCGGCGGTCATACCCACGCGAGGCAAAACCGGATCCCGGCAAATCCGCCCGGATCGCCGAATTGCCGCGTGACATCACAGGAGTAGTTCATTCATGGCTGTCAAGATCAAGCTCACCCGGCTCGGCAAGATCCGCAATCCCCAGTACCGCATCGCGGTCGCCGACGCGCGCACCCGCCGCGACGGCCGTTCCATCGAGGTCATCGGCCGCTATCACCCGAAGGAAGATCCGAGCCTCATCGAGATCGACTCGGAGCGTGCCCAGTACTGGCTCGGCGTCGGCGCCCAGCCCACCGAGCCCGTCCTCAAGCTGCTCAAGATCACCGGCGACTGGCAGAAGTTCAAGGGTCTGCCGGGCGCGGAGGGCACGCTGAAGGTCAAGGAGCCCAAGCCGAGCAAGCTCGAGCTGTTCAACGCGGCGCTGGCCGCCGCCGACGGTGCTCCCGGCGGTGAGGCCACCCAGCTCAAGAAGAAGAAGGCGCCGAAGAAGGCCGACCAGGCCACCGAGGACGCGGGGGCCGCCGCCGAGTCCACCGACGCTCCCGCCGACGAGAACTGAGCGAACCCGTGGCATCCGTTGTCGTCGACGCAGTCGAGCATCTGGTCCGCGGAATCGTGGACAACCCAGAGGACGTCCGGGTCGACATGGTGACGAATCGGCGCGGCCGCACCGTCGAGGTGCACGTTCACCCCGATGACCTGGGCAAGGTGATCGGCCGTGGCGGACGCACCGCGACCGCACTGCGCACCTTGGTCGCAGGCATCGGCGGCCGCGGCATCCGCGTCGACGTGGTGGATACCGACCAGTAGCCGCGATCGCCGTATGGACCTGGTAGTCGGGCGAGTCGTCAAGGCGCACGGCGTCACGGGTGAAGTGGTCGTCGAGGTCCGCACCGACGACCCCGACTCCCGGTTCACCCCTGGCGCGGCCCTGCGCGGCAGGCCGTCGCGGGGAGGGGCCGAGCGTCCGTTCGTCATCGACGCGGTGCGCGAGCACGCGGGCAGGCTGCTGGTGCGGTTGGCCGGTGTGGCCGACCGCGAAGCCGCCGACGCCCTGCGCGGCACACTGTTCCTGGTCGACTCGGCGGATCTGCCACCGATCGACGCGCCTGACGAGTACTACGACCACCAGCTGGCGGGGTTGACGGTGCGCACGCTCGACGGCGCCGGGGTAGGCACCGTGACCGAGGTGCTGCACACCGCCGCGGGCGAGTTGCTCTCGGTGCGGGCCCCGGACGGCCGCGAGGTGCTGGTTCCGTTCGTCAGCGCCATCGTCGCGGCCGTGTCGCTCGACGACAGCACGATCGAGATCGATCCGCCCGACGGCCTGCTGGACCTGGGCTGATCACCGACAGCCATGCGCATCGACGTCGTCACCATCTTTCCCGCGTACCTGGATCCGCTCCGGCAATCGCTGCCGGGCAAGGCAATCGACGCGGGCATCGTCGCACTCGAGGTGCACGATCTGAGACGCTGGACCTACGACGTGCACCGCTCGGTCGACGACTCACCGTACGGCGGGGGGCCCGGCATGGTCATGAAGGCCCCGGTGTGGGGTGAGGCGCTCGACGAGATCTGTTCTGCACGAACGCTTCTCGTGGTACCCACGCCTGCGGGGGTGTCCTTCACCCAGGCGGTGGCGCAGCGCTGGAGCGCCGAGGAGCATCTGGTGTTCGCCTGCGGCCGCTACGAGGGAATCGACCAGCGGGTCGCAGAGGACGCCGCCAGACGGATGCGTGTCGAGGAGGTGTCGATCGGGGACTACGTGCTGCCCGGTGGGGAGTCGGCGGCGCTGGTGATGATCGAGGCGGTGCTGCGGCTACTGCCCGACGTGCTGGGCAATCCGCAATCCCACCAGGATGATTCACACTCCGGGCCGAACGAGGGTCTGCTCGAGGGGCCGAGTTACACCCGACCGGCGAGCTGGCGCGGCCTCGACGTCCCCGACGTCCTGCTGTCGGGTGACCATGCCAGGGTGGCCGCCTGGCGGCGTGAGCAGGGGCTGCGCCGCACCAGGGAGCGTCGTCCCGACCTGCTGGGCTGACGCGTCAGTGTGGTGTCGCCGAGTGTGACGTGACGGCGCCGATCTCGCGAGAAAGTCGCCGTGGCGTCACATTCGGCGGGCAGCGGCGGGGCGAACCCGCAGCGCTCAGATCCGCCCGCCGGGGAACATGGTCTTCACGGCCTGGGTGATCGTGCGGCGGGCGGTGTCGTCGTCGGCCGGCTGCATCGAGCCGATCACCATGATGAACCGGCGGTCCGGGCCGATCACCCCGGTGGAAAGGTGCATCCAATCCGATGCGATGCAGCACATCCAGCCCTGTTTGACGGCGACCGGTTCGGCGTACAACCCCTCGGGGATGCCGAATCGCTGCGGATAGCCGTCAATACCGTTGGGTGTGGAGCGCGCCAGGTTGGACAGGATGATGCTGGCCCGCTCGGGAGGAAGTCCGCCCGAACCGCTCAGCAACATGTCGTAATAGCGCACCAGGTCGGCCGCCGAGCTGATGGTGTTCCACCAGCGGCCGTTACCCGGCGGGCGGGTCGACGACAGGCCGTACCGGGCGGCCACCCGGGTGATGATCGCGCCCCCACCGCTGCGGTTCCAGAACGCCTCGGCGGCGTTGTCGTCGGAGGACCGCAGCATGACGTCGAGCGATTTGCGATCGGCGGGGGTCAATTCCGTCTGGCCCTTGGCCTCCTGCAGCAGCAGGTCGTCGGCGATGAACAGTTTGGCCACCGATGCGATGGCGATGGTGGTGGTATTGCCGTTGGACACGCGCTGGCCGGTGTTGCGGTCGAGGACGAGCACGGTGATGTCGGCGCCGTCCGCGGCGGCATTGGCGGTTGCCTGCCTGGCGCGGGCGTCGAGACCGGTGAAAGTCGCCGCCGGTGCGTCCGGCGGCGCCTCGGGCAGGGGAGCCATGCTGCCCTGCGGTGCGACCACCGTGAGCTGCGGCCCATCCGATAGGTCCGGGGGCGTTCCGTATACCCTGGCCTCGCAACCGGACACGACGAGTGTGGCGGTGCTGAGGACCGCGGTGGCCGCCACCACCGTCGACGACAAGCGTCGCATTGGTCTCCTCCGGCGATTCATGATTGATCCGACGGACCGTTCATGTCCCGTCCGTGGGTCCCGCCCGTGGTATTCAGGGTAGCCCTTGACCCGTGTACATGCTTAATGAGTCGTTCTCGACGTCGCACGGGTTACCGGTCCGCGATTTCACGGTCGCGGTGTCCGTCTGGCACAATTGAGCAGTTGTCCGCAGGGGCCGGCGTCGCCGCCTGCTGCGTGATGCGCCACAGAACGTACCCGACTACATCGGCTCGGCAGTGCACCGTGTTGTGAAGGCCTGGCCGATGCCGCGAACAGCAAGGAAGTGTCACCGATGAATACGCTGGACTTCGTCGATCAGACGTCGCTGCGCGACGACATCCCGGACTTCAGCCCCGGCGACACCATCAACGTGCATGTGAAGGTCATCGAGGGCTCCAAGGAACGCATCCAGGTCTTCAAAGGTGTGGTCCTGCGCCGTCGGGGCGGCGGCATCCGTGAGACGTTCACGGTGCGCAAGGAGAGCTATGGCGTGGGTGTCGAGCGCACGTTCCCGGTGCACTCGCCCAACATCGACCACATCGACGTCCTGACCCGCGGCGATGTCCGTCGGGCGAAGCTCTACTACCTGCGCGAACTGCGCGGCAAGAAGGCCAAGATCAAGGAGAAGCGCTGAGCCTGCCCCGGCTGGGTGCTGACAGTTGTGGCGCGCTCGGCGCGGCGGAGACCGCCGTGCTGTCTACTCTGATGCGGTGACCGACTCCACCGACTCGTCCTACGAAAACACGCTCGACGCCGGCGGCAGTGCCGACCAAACTGCCGACGAGGGTGCCGAGCGGGCCGAGGAGCCAGCCGAGGAGCCCCAGCGTAAGCACAGCGCCTTGCGTGAGGGTGCGATCCTCGTCGCCATCGCGCTGGTCCTGTACTACGTGATGCTCACCTTCGTGGCGCGGCCCTACCTCATCCCCTCGGAGTCGATGGAGCCGACGTTGCACGGCTGCAACGGGTGTGTGGGCGACCGGATCATGGTCGACAAGCTCACCTACCGGTTCTCCGACCCCCAGCCCGGTGACGTCGTCGTCTTCAAGGGGCCGCCGTCGTGGAACGTCGGATACAAGTCGATCCGTTCCGACAACACCGCACTGCGCTGGGTTCAGAACGCGCTTTCGTTCGTCGGATTTGTGCCGCCCGACGAGAATGACTTGGTCAAACGCATCATTGCGGTCGGCGGGCAGACCGTCGAATGCCGGGCGGACACCGGGTTGACCGTGGACGGCAAGCAGCTGCACGAGCCGTACCTGGATCCGGCGACGATGATGGCCGACCCTGAGATCTATCCGTGCCTCGGCAACGAGTTCGGTCCCGTGACGGTGCCCGCGGGCCGGCTGTGGATGATGGGCGACAATCGCACCCATTCGGCCGATTCGCGCATCCACTGCACGAACCAGCCCGCAGACGCTCAGCGTGGGCTGTTGTGCACCGGCGACCCGATGAATGGCACGGTTCCGGTGGAGAATGTCATCGGCAAGGCTCGGTTCATCGCGTGGCCGCCGTCGCGGTGGGGTGGCGTCGATTCGGTGAATCCGCAGACCGCTCAATAGGAGGTCCCGATGAGGCTGGGGTCCTGAGTTTGTCGGCGTCATGGCCGCCTCGGGCAGTGATCCGGAGGTCGTCGGGTCTGCGGACCCTCGAGTCGGCGCTGTATCGGGGCGGACTGGGGCCGGTGGCGGGTGTGGATGAGGTCGGCCGCGGTGCGTGCGCGGGGCCGCTCGTCGTCGCTGCGTGTGTGCTCGGGCCGAACCGGCTGGAGAGCCTGGCCGCGCTCGACGACTCCAAGAAGCTCAACGAGAAGGAACGCGAGCGGCTGTTTCCCCTGATCCGCCGCTACGCGCTGGCCTACCACGTGGTGTTCATCCCGTCGGTGGAGGTGGACCGCCGCGGTGTCCACGTCGCCAATATCGAGGGGATGCGCAGGGCGGTCGCCGGGTTGCCGGTACGGCCCGGGTACGTGCTGTCCGACGGTTTCCGGGTGCCGGGTCTGCCGATGCCGTCGCTACCGGTGGTGGGCGGCGACGCGGCGGCGGCCTGTATCGCCGCGGCCAGCGTCCTGGCCAAGGTCAGCCGCGACCGGTCGATGGTGAAGATGGAAGCGGAGTTCCCCGGATACGGTTTCGCCGAGCACAAGGGCTACAGCACGCCGGCGCACACCGCGGCCCTGACCGCGCTCGGGCCGTCCAGTCAGCACAGATACTCGTTCATCAACGTGCGTCGGCTGCGGATGGCCGTCGGTGAGACAGCCGTGGCGGTGGTGGCCGACGACGCACCCGACTGGGGATCCGGGCGGCATGGCGAACTCGGGTAAGGAAAGATGGCAGTGATGATCGACGTGAAGGACAGCGGATCAGATGAGTGCTGAAGATCTCGAAAAGTACGAAACCGAGATGGAGCTGTCGCTGTACCGGGAGTACAAGGACATCGTCGGCCAGTTCAGCTACGTCGTGGAAACCGAGCGACGGTTCTACCTCGCCAACAGTGTGGAGTTGGTGCCCCGCAACTCCGACGGCGAGGTGTACTTCGAGTTGAGGCTCGGCGACGCGTGGGTGTGGGACATGTACCGACCCGCGCGCTTCGTCAAGCAGGTGCGCGTGATCACCTTCAAGGACGTCAACATCGAAGAGGTGGAGAAGCCCGAGCTGCGCCTGCCCGAGTAGCCCCGTCGCGCCGCGCTTTGCGTCCAGGCCCAGAAGCCCAGAAGCCCCCAGAAAGGTTGCCCCGGACGGGTTTTCAGATCGCCCGTCAGGAGACGTTGGCGGCGATCTCGTCGAACGCGGCGATGGTCGGAAACAGTTTGGCGGCGTCCTGGGGCAGGGGCCAACTCGACAGCTTCGCGGCCACCAGGCCCGCGGCGCGATTCACGTAGATCATCTGGCCGTGGATCCCCAGACACAGCAGCACGTTGTCGCCGGGATAGGGGAACCAGCATTGATTGCGGTACATACCGCCGGGCATCCGGTTGTCGTCGGGGCTCGCCGCGAACGCCGCCCTGGAGTCGCTGCCCCCGGCGAACGTGTCCGCGATCCATGATGGCCGCACCACCTGCGCGCCGGTCAGCGAGGCTCCGCCGGTGAGGAACAGCGCCCCGAATCTCGCCAGGTCGCGCAGGCAGGCGTTGATGCCGCCGTCGAACATCCCGGTGCCGACCGAGTCCACCCCGATCGTGGCGTCGTTCTCGGCGCCCAGCCTGCTCCACAGCAGTTCCGACATCAGGTCGGGCATCCGGGCGCCTGCGGCCGCCTCACACACCCAGCCGAGCACGTCGGTTTCGCAGGATCGGTAGCTGAACGGCCCGCCGTGGGCCGACTGCTGGCGCAGCGTGACGAGGTAGTCGTACATCGTGTTCGGCAGGTCGGGCACGGTGCGGGGGGCCCAGCCGATCGCCTGTTCCAGCAGCCGCACCTCGGCCATCGGGTTGAGGTACTCCTCGGAGAACGCGATCCCCGACCGCATGTCGAGCAGGTTGCGCACGGTGGCCCCGGCGTATCCGGACGCCGCCAGAGCGGGGATGTAGAAGGTCAGTTGGGCGTCCAGATCCAGCCCGTGGTCGCCGGCAAGGGCACCCGCCACCGTGGCGATCAGCGACTTGCTGACCGACATGAGCAGGTGGGGTGTGTCGGACGTCATACCGCTGTAGTAGTGCTCCTCGAGCACCTTGCCGTGTTGGGTGACGATCCAGCCGTCGGTGGCGGTGGCCGCCATCACATCGCCGACGGTGGTCCGCCTCCCGCTGGTGTGGTCGAACAGCGCGATGTCGGACAGCTCAGCCGGCAGAGACGGCAGTTCCGCTACCGGTCCTGTCCCGCGCGAGATCACCGCGGTGGGTAGGAAATCGGCAATGTGCTGGAAAGTCCAGTGCAGATGCGGAGCCGACTGCCAGTTCTCCAACGTCACATCGGACGGAACACGTCCAGGGTCGCCGCCGAGCGCCATGCGCGTTGCGCCTCCTGTCGGTCGGGTAGGTACCCGACGACCCTAGCTCAGCTTGACTTCACCCCCGCATTCGTCGGCGGTTTGACAGGTTCGACGATAGGTGTACCTGCGAATTCGGCCCGGATCGAGTCGATGAGGTGGCGCGCGCGGATGGCCAGCGCAGACTTGCCGCCGCCGGTGTCGACCTGCAGGCGCCCCTTCGTGACGAGCACCCCGAGGTCGGCGCCCTTCCAGCGGTAGTCGCCCGGTCCGTAGATCCGCAGGAAGAACACCTCGGTCTCGTTCTGCAGCTGGTGCCAGTCCAGCGCTGCCCCACGGAACACCAGGCTGCCGCTGCCGTCGAGGGAGTAGAAGCCGGTGCGCGGTGTTGCGGTCAGCTGCTGGACGATGTCGTCGGTCTCCTTCAGGATCATCTGGCTCCACACGTCCTCGGCGGCCAGTTCCTCCCAGCGCTCGTTGATCTCGTCGACGTCGAGGTCGAATTCGACGTTCATGTACTCGAGGATGTGGAAGAGGAACAGCGGGACGTCGGCATAGGCCCCAGCGGTGACGTTGGTGATCGACGAGGCGCCGCTGATGCGGGGATTGAGTTCGCCGAGGTACACGTCGCCGGTGTCGGTGTCGAGCAGAACGTCGACCTCGAAGAAGCCCCGGTACCCTTCCTTGGCCAGCCGGTCGCCCAGCCGTCGCACCAACTGCGTTGCGGTACGCCGGTTCTCGCCGGTGAGGACTTCGGGATACATCTCGTTGCCGCACCATCCACCGCGCGAGGGCGTGAGCTTCTTGTAGCCGATCAACTCCGACATGAACGGACCGACGATGGTCCCGGAACGGGTCAGCACGGCCTCGACCGCGACGGGCCGGTTGTTGATCCGGCGCATCACCTTGATGTCCTGGCCGACGATGTCGGCGCTGTGCTTCTTCCAGTCGGCCTCCGAGGAGATGAAGAACGTGGTCTTGCCGGAGTCGCCGTAGGGGGTCTGAACCACGAGTTCGTCACCAAGACCGGCCTTTTCGGCGGCCTTGCGCAGGCCCGCCCAGTCGTCGACCCTGGTGAGCACATTGGGTGCGCTCGGTGCGCCCGCCTCGTTGCCCAGCCGGGTGGTGACGATCTTGGAGTCCAGGTGCTCGCGCAGCTCGGCCGACGGCAGGATCAGGTCATAGCCCAGTTCGCGGCAGATCTCCTCGGTTTCCTTGTCGAAGAAGACCATCGCGATCTTGGGCCGCACCCCGCGCGGCGTCGCGGCGTCGATGTGCGCCCGCACCTCGGGGTTGGTGAGCAGCCAGTTGTTTATCTCCTCGCCGCTGGTGAACTCCTGATACGGCTTGTGCGTCGGAGTGAACACCCGGGGATGTCCGCCGTCCCAGCCGTCGTAGTAGGTCACGTAGGAGAAGTTGCGTACCCACCGGTCGAGGCCGAGCAGGTTGAACGGCGTGGCGCCGAAGAAGTAGATCGGCACGTCGTTGGTCCGGAAGAAGTGGCGGACCTCCGAGATGTTCTTGAGGCGCCGGCGGGGCTGGCCCGGTGCGGGTGCGAACGCCGCGTCCGTGCCGACGCTGACCTCGCGGGGCCCGGCCTTGCCGGCGGCCGTGGCGGATTTCGCGGTCACGGTGGACTTGGCCGCCTTCGCGCGAGAGGGAGTGCGCGTCGCCGACACCGTCTTGACCGACGCTTTCGCCGGCGCCTTCGGCGAGATCTTGGCGGAGGCTGTGGGGGAGGCCTGCGCGGTGGACTTCTTGGCGGGGATCTTCTTGGCCGCCTTGGAAGCTCGCGATCGAACCGGACGGTCTGTCATGGGCGCACCTCGCTCGTCGTGGAATATCTCACAGTAGTGGTGTCACGTCCCGCCGGGAGCGAGTTGCGCGGGTCGGGTCGCCGCCCCTCACGGGCCGCCGGGCGGGGGCGTCTGGGCGTCCAGGATCAGCAGCGCCACGTGAAGTGATGTCATCGACTCGCCGTCGTCGAGGTCGAGGCCGAGGATGCGCTGGATCGCGTCGAGCCTGCTGTACAGCGCCGGCCTGCTCATGTGAAGGCGTTTGGCGAGCGCGGACTTGTTGCCGGCCAGTTCGAGAAAGCCCCGCAGGATCGCCACGCCGTTGTCGCCGTGGTGTGCGTCGTGCAGCAGCAGCGCCTTGAGTTCGGTTTCGGCGAAGTTCTGCACGCGTGGGTCGTCGCGCAGCAAGGTCAGCAGACCGCGCAAGCGGACGTCCGCGGCCCGGAAGAATGCGCGCCCGCTTTCGGGCATCGCCAGCGCCACGTCGGCAACGTGGGCGGCGTCGCGCAGACCGTGCACCGCGTCGACGACGGTCACGGCACCGGCACCGAGCGCGAACACCACCTTGTCGGCGTCTCCGCCGCGGCGGATGCCGTCGCGAACGTCGACGGCCAGCCGGGAGACGGCGGTGTCGAGGGTGACCCCGCGCCGCGCGGCGAGCGCCAGCACCATACCGATCTCGCCGTCGCGACGGATCGAACACAGCGCGGAGTGGCCCGCAGACTTGACGGAGTGCACGACCGAATCGAGCACACGCACCGTCCGGCGCTGGGCCGCAACCGGATCGAGCCGGTCGGCCGCCGCGGCGACGCGTACGGTCGCGGGTAGATAAACCGCCGCGGTGTGCAGGCCGAGGGCGTGCGCCCGCACCTCGGCTTCGCGTTCGTCGGTGATCCTGCCCTGGAGGACGTCCTCCATCAGGCCGGTCTGGGCCTGGTGCTCGAGGCCGGAACGTCCCCGCTCGGCCATGCGGTGAAGGGCCAACGCCTGCGCGGCCCGCTCGAGCACCATCTTGGCCTTGGCGGGCCGGGTAGGCGGGTGGGGGACGATCAGCCTGCCCCACTCCTCGCCGCGCGGTCCGACCGGGTTCACCGTCCACCTCTCCCGGTTCTCCTGGGCGGCATGCTCGCCCATGGCCAACCGCGACCGTTGCTGCCAGTCGCGCAGCACCGCCGCGGCGGGCTCGCCCCGCGCCGAGGCCGCGAGCACCTGGTGGGACAAATCTTCCAGCACCACCGTCTCGGTGATCATGTCCGCGGCCGCGCTGACGATGTCGGACAGTGACGCCCGCCGCATGCTCAGGTCGGTGAACGTTTCATGCGCCTGGTGGGCGAAGGCCAGCTCCTCGTACTGGTCGGCGACGATCAACCGGTGTACGGCCTCGGTGATGTCGACGAACCGGGTGCGCCGGTGCAGCACGATCAGGGGGAGCCCGAGTGACCGGGCGGCCTCGCCCGCCGACGGCGGCACTGCGGCGATGTGGGTGCCCGTCTCGACCACCACCCCGGCGGCGCCCGCGCCCACCAGACGTTCGAGATACTCGCGCGGCTCGGCGACGAGGGCCTGGCCCGTGGTGAGCACCAGCTCGCCGCCCTGTAGGAGATCGGACAGATCAGCCACGTCGCTGACATGGACCCAACGAACCGGACGGTCCAGGTGCTCGGCGCTGATGACCTCGGGTAAGCCCGCTTGCACCACCGGCAGCGCGACGACTTCGGCGACGGTCGGAATCACTGACACAGTGTAAGAATTCGGCGGACTTCTGTGACAGGTTGTCCCCGCTACGGGCGGCCGGTAGCAGGGACAGTAGAAGCACAGATCATCAGACGCATCAAAGGACACCTGTGACAAACACCATCAGGCATTGGCTCAACAACGAGGTTTTCGCTGGCACGTCGACCGCGACGGCTGCGGTCAGCAATCCGGCTACGGGTGTGGTGAGCGGCGAGGTGGCGCTGGCCAGTGTGGCCGATGCGCGTGCGGTGATCGATGCGGCGGCGGCGGCGTTCCCGGCGTGGCGGGATGCGTCGCTGGCCAAGCGCACTGCGGTGCTGTTCAAGTTCCGTGAGCTGCTCAACGAGCGCAAGGGTGAGTTGGCCGAGATCATCACCAGCGAGCACGGCAAGGTCGTCTCCGATGCGCTGGGTGAGGTGAGCCGCGGTCAGGAGGTGGTGGAATTCGCCTGCGGTATTCCGCATCTGCTCAAGGGCGGGTTCACCGAGAACGCCTCCACCAAGGTCGACGTGTATTCGATTCGTCAGCCGTTGGGTGTGGTGGGCATCATCAGCCCGTTCAACTTCCCGGCCATGGTGCCGATGTGGTTCTTCCCGATCGCGATCGCGGCGGGTAACACGGTGGTGCTCAAGCCCTCGGAGAAGGATCCCTCGGCGTCGTTGTGGTTGGCGCGGCTGTGGAAGGAGGCCGGGCTGCCCGACGGGGTGTTCAACGTTCTGCAGGGCGATAAGACCGCCGTGGACGAACTGTTGACCCATCCGGCGGTGGCCTCGGTGTCGTTCGTGGGGTCCACGCCGATCGCGCAGTATGTGTATGCCACCGGCACGGCGGCCGGTAAGCGGGTACAGGCGTTGGGTGGGGCCAAGAACCATGCGGTGGTGTTGCCCGATGCCGATCTGGATCTGGCCGCCGACGCGATGGTCAACGCCGGGTTCGGGTCTGCCGGTGAGCGGTGCATGGCGATCTCGGCGTGTGTGGCGGTCGGGCCGATCGCCGATGATCTGGTGGCCAAGATCGCCGAGCGGGCCGCGGCGATCAAGACCGGTGATGGCACCACGGATGCCGATATGGGTCCGCTGGTCACCCAGGCCCATCGCGACAAGGTGGCCTCCTATATCGATGCCGGTGAGGCCGACGGCGCCAAGGTCGTCGTCGACGGCCGCACTGTCGAGATCGACGGCGGCGACTCCGGCCTCGCCCAGGGGTTCTGGCTGGGCCCCACCCTGCTGGATAACGTCACCCCCGAGATGAGTGTGTACACCGATGAGATCTTCGGGCCGGTGCTCTCGGTGGTGCGGGTGGCGACCTATGACCAGGCGTTGGAGTTGATCAACACCAACCCGTATGGCAATGGCACCGCGATCTTCACCAACGACGGTGGCGCGGCGCGGCGGTTCCAGAACGAGGTGCAGGTCGGCATGGTCGGCATCAACGTGCCCATCCCGGTGCCGATGGCCTACTTCAGCTTCGGCGGCTGGAAGGCCTCGCTGTTCGGCGACAGCCACGCCCACGGCATGGACGGTGTGCAATTCTTCACCCGCCAAAAAGCCATCACCAGCCGCTGGCTCGACCCCTCCCACGGCGGCATCAACCTCGGCTTCCCCACCAACTGACCAGACCGACCCCCACTAACCAACCTGCGCGAGCGTGCGTGCCTGTACTCGACACGCCGCACGCAGACGAACAAATGCGCACGCTCGCACACGAGAAGAGGAACTCCCATGACCGTCGACCACGTCGTCACCCCGGTGCTGCCCAACGGGCTCACCGTTGACGAGGCGAAGCGTGAATCGGCAAGAACCCACGAGCTCGACCGCGCGCACGTCTTCCATTCGTGGTCGGCGCAGGCCGAGATCAACCCGGTGACAATCGTTGCGTCACAAGGCAGTTACGTGTGGGACGGCGACGGGCGCCGGCTGCTGGACTTCTCCTCGCAGCTGGTCAACACCAACATCGGACACCAGCACCCGAAGGTGGTCACCGCGATTCAGGAACAGGCGGCCACGCTGTGCACCATCGCACCGCAGTACGCCAACGCCGCCCGTTCCGAAGCCGCGCGACTGATCGCCGAACGCACGCCCGGTGAGCTGAACAAGATCTTCTTCACCAACGGTGGCGCCGATGCCAACGAGCACGCGGTGCGGATGGCGCGGCTGCACACCGGCAGGCACAAGGTACTGACCCGCTACCGTTCCTACCACGGCGGAACCGACACGGCCATCAACATGACGGGCGACCCGCGGCGCTGGCCCAACGACAATCCGGGTGCGGGCGTCGTGCACTTCTTCGGCCCGTTCCTGTACCGGTCGCACTTCCACGCCACCACCGACGCGGAGGAAACCCAAAGGGCGCTGCAACATCTCGACGACGTGATCCGGCTGGAGGGGCCGTCGACGATCGCCGCCATCGTGCTGGAGAGCATTCCCGGCACGGCAGGCATCATGGTGCCGCCGCCGGGATATCTGGCCGGTGTGCGGGAACTCTGCGACCGCCACGGCATCGTGTTCATCGCCGACGAGGTGATGGCCGGCTTCGGCCGCACCGGAAAGTGGTTCGCCATCGAGCATTTCGATGTCGTTCCTGACCTGATCACCTTCGCCAAGGGTGTCAACTCCGGCTACGTGCCGCTCGGCGGGGTGGCCATCAGCCCGGCGATCGCCGAAACCTTCGCGCATCGCGCCTATCCGGGCGGGTTGACCTACTCGGGCCATCCGCTGGCGACGGCCGCGGCGGTGGCGACGATCAACGCGATGACCGACGAGGATATCGTCGGCAACGCGGCCCGGATCGGCGCCGAGGTCATCGGCCCCGCGCTGCGTGACATGGCCACCCGGCACCCCAGCATCGGTGAGGTTCGCGGGCTCGGCGTGTTCTGGGCTCTCGAGCTCGTCGCCGACCGCGAAACCCGTGAACCGCTGGCGCCGTACGGCGGGAGCAGTCCCGCCATGGCCGCGGTGCTGGCCGCGTGCAAGGCGGGCGGCATGGTGCCGTTCGCCAACTTCAACCGGATCCATGTGGTCCCGCCGTGCACGGTCACCGAGGCCGAGGCGCGCGAGGGCCTGGCGATCCTGGACCGGGCGCTGGACGTCGCGGACGCCCATGTGACGAAGTGATGTGACGAAGTGGGCCAGGGGTCTGCCGCGCATGATGCGCGGCAGACCCCCCGTCACCGGGTGAGCTCTTCGAATCCCGCGCAGTACAGATCCACGGCGACGTCGGCATCGAGGAACGCGCCCTGAACGATGTAGCCGATGACGGCGCCGCCGATGGCGAGCGCCGTCGCGTCGGCTTTGTCGGTGGTGTCGGTCGCGTCGGCGGCGTCGTCGGTGGTCCATTGGGCGGCCAAGTCGCGGAAAGACTTCAGCTGGCGCGCGAAACTCTTGAGAACGATGGACTTGGCTTCCGGTCGCGATTGGGCGTGCGCCCAACCCTGAATCGCCAGCTTGAACAGGTCGACTCCCTCGGAGTGACGCCGGAAGGTCCGGAGCTTGTCCAGCAGCAATCGCAGGTAGCCCGCGGGTGTGGCGGCCTGCTCGGCCACGACCGTGTCGGCGACGATGTCCTCGAATTCCGCCATCGATGCAGTGATCGCGGCGCGGATCATGTCGTCCTTTGAGGCGAAGTACCGATACATCAGGCCCGCGGACACACCGGCTTCGGTCCGGATCTGCTCCATCGATGTGCCCTCCACCCCCAGCCGGGTGAAACAGCGGCGGGCCGCATCGATGAAGCGTTCCTCCTGGGCCGCGCGATGGCTCTCGGTGATCCTCGGCATGAGCGCACTGTACATGAATGAATGAGGATTCATTATTGACAATCGAGTGCGTACCCCCTCTAATGAATGAACAAACATTCATTTTTAGTCAGAGGAGGTCCGCTCATGGCGGTCACCCGCGTTCATCACCTGAATACCGCTTCCATACAAGGGATTTCGGTCCTCGGCCAACATCTGGTGTGCCATGTCCTGCTGCTCGAGACGACCGACGCCGGACTGGTCCTCGTCGATACCGGGCTGGGAGCCAAGGACTACCTCGACATGTCGGGGCGTCTGGGCCGGCAGTTCAACCGGGTGTACGCCCGCCCTGTCATCGACCCGTCGCTGGCGGCCGTCGAGCAGATCAGGGCGCTGGGCTTCGACCCCCCCGACGTGCGCCACATCGTGCAGACCCACCTGGACCTTGATCATGTCGGAGGCCTGGCGGACTTCCCCGACGCCCTCGTGCACGTGCATGCCACCGAACTGGATGCCGCCCAGCGCCGCGACGGATTCCGCGCCCGCCACCGCTATCGCCCCACGCTGCTCTTCGAGCACAACCCGAAGTGGCGGACCTACACCCACGGCGGTGAGCCGTGGATGGGCTTCGACGCGGTCCGCGGCCTCGACGGGCTCGGCGACGACATCCTGATGGTCCCGCTGTTCGGCCACACCCACGGCCACTGCGGCATCGCCGTCGACACCGGTGACGGCTGGTTGCTCGACTGTGGTGACGCGTACTTCGACGCCCGCGAAATCAAGCTGCCCACCCGCAAGTGCGGACCGGGGCCCGAGTTGTTCCAGCTCATGGTCACCACCGAACGCGAAAAGCGGCGCCACAACCAGGACCGGCTGCGGGCACTGCACGCAGAACGCCCCGAGATCGATATCTTCTGTGGCCACAATCCCTTTGAGTATCTCGATCTCGTCGAGCGGTCGGGTGCGCAGCCGCGCGGGATCGTCACCACCCGCAGCTGGAACCCGGAGAACCGGGCGGTCGGCTCGGCGGGCGGCACCCGGCTCGTGCGACGGCGGTGAGGACGATGGACCATCGTGGCACCACCGCACTGATCACCGGTGCGAGTTCCGGCCTCGGGGCCCAGCTCGCCCATCGGCTCGCCGGGCGCGGCGCCCACCTGATCCTGGTCGCGCGGCGCGCCGCACGGCTCGAAGAGCTGGCCGAGACGATCCGCACCCAGGCGGGAGTCGACGTCGCCGTCTACGCAGAAGACCTCGCCGCCCCCAGGGCGGGAACCGCGCTGGCGCAACGGATCGCGGCCGACGGTCTGACCGTCGACACCCTGATCAACAACGCGGGCATGGGAGTCCACGGCGCGTTCGCCACCCAGGATGCCGACGCCCTGGCCGCCGAGGTCCAGCTCAACGTCGCCGGCCTGGTCGATTTGAGCAGGGCGCTGTTGCCCCAGATGCTGGCCGGCGGCCGCGGTGCGCTCGTCAACGTCGCCAGCACCAGCGCCTACCAACCGACACCGGATATGGCCGTGTACGGCGCGGCCAAGGCGTTCGTCCTGAGCTTCACCGAGGCCATCGCCTTCGAAACACGCCGAAGCACCCTGAAGGTCCTTGCGGTGTCGCCGGGGCCGATGCGCACCGAGTTCTTCGACAAGCTCGGCACCACCCGTCCCGGCGTCGGGGTGTGGCAGACCGCCGACGACGTCGCCGCCTTCACCCTCCGGACGCTCGACCGGCGCCACACACCGCCGAGTGTGATCTCCGGTGCGCTCAACGCCGTGCCGATCACCGCCGCCCGATTCGCCCCCCGACCCCTCGTCCTCGCCCTGACGGGCCGTGCAGTAGGAGCCTGAAATGTCCCGTATGACAACCATTCTGAGCAAGATCCGGCCGTCCGACCCCGAAACCGCCGCCCCGCAGCCGCCGTTCACGCTGCCCGACGGAAAATGGACCGGACTCGACTACCCCAACCGCATACCGCCGCTCAGCCGGCGCGAACTTCGGCCGTGGCAGCGGGCCTTCATGACCGCCATCCGGGTCGGCGCGGGGGAGAGCTACGACTACACCTGCTTCGGGCTCACCGCGCGCCTCGGCCGGGCCTTTCCGCTGCACACGGTGTTCTTCACCCAGCTGCTCCAGCACGGCCGCATCCCGCAGGACGACAACGAACGCGTCGTCATCCGCGTCGCCTGGCGCTGCGGCGTCCAGTACGAATACGCCCACCACACTCGCATGGCGCTCGAGCTCGGCGTGGACAGATCCGAAATCGAGTCGCTGACAAGGGAATCCGACGACAGCTGGTCGCCGCGCACGCGTGCGCTGATGCTGGCGACCGACGAACTGCTCAGCACCCACAACCTGTCACCCGTGACGTTCGAGGCGCTGCGCCGTGAGCTCGACCACGACCAGATTCTCGCGTTCTCGATGCTCGTCGGCCACTACGTGATGGGAGGCATGTTGCTCAGCGTCGCCGGTTGCGAGATCGAGCCCGCGTTCCGGCTGCATCAGCCGGTCTGAGGTTCTTGGGGCCGGCTCCAGCACGCCTGCAAGACTGGGCGGATGCCGTTAAAGGATTCGTGCTGGCTGACCGACATGGACGGGGTTCTGGTCCGTGAGGACCAGGCCCTGCCCGGGGCCGCGGAGTTCCTCCGCCGGCTGGCCGAACGGCGCAGGCCCTTCCTGGTGCTGACCAACAATTCCATCTTCACCCCGCGAGACCTCGCGGCCCGCCTGGCCAGATCCGGGCTCACCGTTCCCGAGCAGTCGATCTGGACGTCGGCGCTCGCGACGGCATCGTTCCTGCAGGATCAACAGCCGGGCGGGTCGGCCTACGTCATCGGTGAGGCGGGCCTGACCACCGCACTGCACGAGGCGGGTTACACGCTGACCGACATCGATCCCGACTTCGTGGTCCTCGGCGAGACCCGGACGTACTCCTTCGAGGCAATCACCAAAGCGATCCGGCTGATCCTGGGTGGAGCGCGGTTCATCGCCACAAACCCCGACTCCACCGGCCCGTCCGCCGAGGGCCCGCTACCCGCGACGGGGTCGGTGGCGGCCATGATCACCAAAGCGACCGGGCGCCTGCCGTACTTCGTCGGCAAACCCAACCCGATGATGTTCCGCAGCGCGCTCAACCGGATCCAGGCGCACTCCGAGAACACCGTCATGGTGGGCGACCGGATGGACACCGACGTCGTGGCGGGCATCGAGGCGGGCCTGCACACCATCCTGGTGCTCACCGGGTCGACGACCGCCGAGGACATCATGAAGTACCCGTTCCGGCCCGCGCGGGTGCTGCCGTCCATCGCGGAAGCCGTCGAACTCATCTGAGCGTGGGCGATGGTGCGGAATGTGATGATCGACGGTGCGCGTGAGCGCGCCGTCGGCGTGCCCGGCACTGCGGCCGGGGCAGGCAGGAGGACACGTGGCTGAACCCATCGACGACAATTTCACGGCCTCGATCTCCTCGATCTCGGCGATGGGGACGATCTCCGCGATGGCACCGGGGACCCAAAGCGGCCCGTCCGACCCGGTGCGCGAGGGCTCGGCGCTGACCACCTCCGACGCGCTCGCACTATTCGACGCCCAACTCGGCAGCCGCCACCTCGACCTCGCGGCCCGCTGGCTGCGCGCGCAGGGCAAGGGCTACTACACCATCGGCTCGTCCGGGCACGAGGGCAACGCGGCGGTGGCTGCGGCGCTGCGGCCGACCGATCCGGCGCTGCTGCACTACCGCTCCGGCGGCTTCTTCCTGGCGCGGGCCGCGCAGGTCGCCGGAAGCGACCCGCTGCGCGATGTGCTTCTCGGCCTGGTCGCGGCCACCGATGAGCCCATCTCCGGCGGGCGGCACAAGGTGTTCGGTCGCCACGACCTGAGCATCATCCCGCAGACCTCGACCATCGCGTCCCATCTGCCGCGAGCGGTCGGTGTCGCGTTCTCGATCGCGCGGGCGCGCAAACTCGACGTCGACTGCCCATGGCCGGAAGACGCCGTCACCGTGTGCAGCTTCGGCGACGCGTCGGTGAACCACTCCACCGCCGTCGGCGCCATCAACACTGCGATGCACTCCGCCTACCAGGGTCTTCCCATGCCGCTGCTGTTCGTTTGCGAGGACAACGGCATCGGTATCAGCACCAGAACCCCGCGCGGCTGGGTGGCCAGCGGCTACGGCCACCGCGACGGGCTGCAGTACTTCCACGCCGACGGGTCGGATCTTGCCGACACGTTCGATACCGCGAGCGCCGCCGCGCAGTGGGTGCGCACGCACCGCCGTCCGGCATTCCTGCACCTGCGCACCGTGCGCCTGATGGGGCACGCCGGATCCGACTACGAGCAGGCCTACCGACCGGCCGACGAGATCGTCGCCGACTACGCCCGCGACCCGGTGCTGCGCACCGCGCAACTCCTCATCGACCGGGGTGTGCTGACGGTCGTCGAGGCGCTGGATCGCTACGAGGCCAAACGCAGCGAGGTCATCAAGCTGGCCGGTGAGGTCGCCGACGCAGCACAGCTCGCCAGTGCGGCCGAGGTGATGGTGCCGCTGACCGACACCGTCGCCGACGCGGTGCGGGCGACGGGTGGAGGAGCTGGGCACTTCGGGGATTCTTGGGACCTTGGTGACGGCGCCGGGGGCTCGGGCCTCACGGTCGCGCTGGCGATCAACCGTGCGCTGGCAGACGCGCTGGAGTCCCATCCGGAGGCGCTCGTCTTCGGGGAGGACGTCGGCAGAAAGGGCGGCGTGTACGGGGTGACCCGCGGCCTGCAGAACAAGGCCGGCCCGGCGCGGGTGTTCGACACCCTGCTGGACGAGCAGGCGATCCTCGGGCTTGCGCTCGGCGCGGGTGTGTCGGGTCTGCTGCCGATACCCGAGATCCAGTATCTGGCGTACCTGCACAACGCCGCGGACCAGATTCGCGGCGAGGGCGCCACGCTGCAGTTCTTCTCCGACCGCCAGTACCGCAATCCGATGGTGGTCCGCGTCGCGGGCTACGGCTATCAGAAGGGCTTCGGCGGGCACTTCCACAACGACAACTCGATTGCGGCGATCCGCGACATCCCCGGACTGCTGATCGCCTCACCGGCCCGTCCCGACGACGCGGCGGCGATGATGCACGCCTGCGTCGCCGCGGCCCACAGCTCCGGTGCGGTGTGCGTATTCCTCGAACCCATCGCGCTCTACCACACCCGTGACCTGTACGACGACGGCGACGACGGCTGGCTGGCCGGTTATCCGGATGCCGCCGCGGCGGTCGGCCGGGCCCGCACGTACGGCGACGGGAAAGACCTGACGATCCTCACGTTCGGAAACGGGCTGCGGATGAGCCTGCGGGTGGCGCGCAGGCTGGAGCACGTGGGTGTCGGCGCCAGGGTGGTGGATCTGCGCTGGCTGGCACCGCTGCCGGTGGACGACATACTGAGCGAATCCGTCGCGACCGGCAGGGTGCTCGTCGTCGACGAGACCCGCAGCACCGGCGGGGTGGGTGAGGCGGTGGTGGCCTGCCTCGTTGCGCAGCGGTTCCCCGGTCCCGTGGTCCGCGTCGCCAGCCACGACAGCTTCATCCCGCTGGGCGACGCCGCGCTGCGGGTGCTGCTGTCGGAGGAGACCATCGAATCGGCGGCGGTCGACCTGGCCGGCCGCTGACGGCTCAGCGCCGCACGGACAGCGCGCCGGGCCGCAGGCCGCCGCGCACCGGACCGCGCGCCCGGACGCGCAGCCGGATGACCAGCAGGGAGAGCGCGGCGCCCACGGACAGCGAGGCGGCCACACCGAGTGCGGGATGCCCCTCGAACAGCGGATAGATCTGGTAATGCGTCAGATAGATGTACAGCGACGCCTCGGCGAGCACACCCGCCACCACGGTTGCCGAGACGGGGCAGCGCAGCGCGGGCAACCAGATCAGCAGGGCGAAGCCCGCGAAGATCAACATCTCGCGTTCGGGGTCGGCGAAATAACCGTGCACACCGACTGCCACAACGACGGTGACGATCACGCGCTGCCACACCGCCGACGCCTTGGCCGCGACCCACCCGGCCGCGAAGAACCAAAATGCCAGCACCGTGAACCACGTCTGCCGGTCGGCGCCGACGCCGAATACGTCGTACCGCACCGCGAGCCCGAACGCGAGGAAGGTGGCCGCGAACGCGTATGGCCTGCGCCGTTCGATCCGGTCGGCCGCGGGCACCGCACACACCAGGGCCAGCGCGATCAGGATCCACACCAGCACTTCGACGAACCACAGCCGCCCGGCGGTCATGCTGTCGTGCGGGCCGAGGAACTTGTTGGCCAGCAGCAGATTGGTCGCGTGGTAGTCGTCGGTGATGACCAGCGCGATCGCGACCCAGGCGATGGACGGTATGGCGATCCAGCCGATCGTGTTGCGCAGGTGGCGCATCCGATCCCGGTGGGGCACCGGGGTCAGACAGAACCGGCCGAAGTTGTAGCCGGCGACCCCGAGCAGCACATGGGCGCCGCCCCACAAGTCGAACAGCCCGGCGTGCGAGCCTACGACCAACACGATCGCCGCCGCGCGCAGCGCGACGCTGGCTTCCAGGGTGGCGCCCCAGGATCGCGCGGGCGGCGGTGTGCTTTCCAGCTCGCGAATCGGTAGCCGCGGCCAGTCCGCAGGCAGCCGGCCGAGTGCGCGTTCCAGCCGAACCGACATCGCGACATAGGTCAGCGAGTTCCCGCCCAGATCGACGAAGCTGGCGCCGGGGTCGACGGCATCCGGATCGACGTGCAGCACGTCGGCGAACAAGAACCGAAGGTCGGTTGGTCGGGGATTCTCAGGTTCGGTCGATACGGCGCTGTCGTCGGCTCGGGCGGCGGCCAGGTCGCGCACCGACTGGTAGTCGGGTTTGCCCGACGACAGCAGCGGCAGTTCGGCGACGGCCAGCGCCCGGACCGCGTCCGCGGGAACCCCCGCCGCGGCTGCCGCGAGACGCCGCACCTCGGCGGCCCCGGCGTCGATGGCGGCCCCGGCGTTGACGGCGGCGGCGACCACCAACTCTTCGTCGTGGCCGACGCACAGCGCGGGCACGCCGCGTGCGCTCAGCGCGCTTTCCACCCGCTGCAGGTCGATCCGCAACCCGTACATCTTGACGAACCGGCTGCTGCGCCCGATGACCTCATACATCCCGTCGGGCCTGCGCCGGGCGATGTCCCCCGTGCGCAGCGCCTG
>NZ_JBGAME010000047.1:0-4037 GCF_044223235.1 Mycobacterium sp. | reverse complement strand
CTGCGGGCCCTGATGGCCCGCAGCCGCGGCAACGACGACGACTATCGTGAGCTTACGCATCGATATCGCGTTATGGCGGAATCGCTTGGATTCGAAGGCCATGTCGCCATGGCCGATGCAATGTAGCGACCCGGCAAGGAGATCGCATGACCCTTGGGTTTCGGAGTCCGGCCCCGGCGTTCCGATCAGTTTTGCAACGACCGGCCGGATCACGTTGAACGCCATCGCCATCTCGATTTTTCACCGGGCGCTTGCCCCAGAGGTTTTCGACGCGTGGCTGCCCGATGTGCGATCCGCCGCGGAGGCCTCACCGGGATTCGTTGCCATCACCGCATCCAATCGCCATGACGCACCGATGGATTGGGCGATCGCGGTGACCTTCGAGTCCGAGGACCGGCTGCACGAGTGGCTGGACGGGGAGCGCTGGAAGTCGGTGATGCGGCGCGGCACGGAACGCGGATTGCTTCGGCTCGCTTCGGATCTGGTGATCGTCGATGGTTCGGTGATGCCCACCGGCGTGGGCATCGTGTCCTCCAGCGTGGCCGAGGGGATGGAGACCGATTTCCATGACGCGCACCGCCGGCTGACGCAGGTGGCGTCCGAATTCGCCGGATACGAAGGTACGGCGGTCTTTCCGGGCGCGCCGGGCCAATGGTGGTCGCTGATCCGGTTTCGAACCGAACCCCAACTGTCGGCATGGCTGCAGTCGCCGCTGCGCACTGAGGTCCTGCCGGATGTGCGGTCGAGTCTGGAGCGGGACTTCTCGGTATTCGCCCAGACCACCCCGTTGGGCACCACGGTGCGCAGGGTGAACGGCAGGACTGCGATGACGCCCAGCTGGAAGACCGCGATGCTGCTGCTGATGGTCCTATACCCGATGGTGATGCTGCAGTCGAAGTTCGTGGCGCCGATATTCGGCAGACTGGGTATGGAGCAATGGCTGTCGGTCTGGCTCGGTCAGGTGCTCATGGTCGGGTTGATGCAATGGTGGTTGATGCCCACCGTGTCGTCCTGGTGCCGCCGCTGGCTGGACCCGATCGACGGCGCCGGGCTGCGAATCAGCCTGCGCGGCGCCGTGATCGCCGTCATCGTCTACGTCGTGTCATTGACGGTATTCGGGACTGTCGGGTGAATCCCAGAGGACGCCTGCTCAGTACTTCTTCACTGTTCAGTACTTCTTCACGATGGCGCCCGCCTGGATGACGGCGTCCAGCCGCGTCTCGGCCAGCACGTCGATGTCGAGCAGCGGATCGGCGTCGGTGACCACGAAGTCCCCCACCGCGCCCGCGGCGATGACCCCGAGTTCGCCGTCACGCTGCAGCAGCCTGGCCGCGGTCACCGTCGCGCTGCGAATTACGTCGATCGCAGGCATCGCCTCGGCCCGGATGGCGAACTCTCTGGCCTGGTGGCGATGCATCCCGCCAAGCAGGTCGGATCCGAAGACCACGTTGACGCCGCCGTCGACGGCCTTGCGCAGGGCACTCATTCCACCGTCGAGCACGGCTGAGACCTTCTCCCAGCTGCCTTGCGGCAACCCGAAGTCGCGACCCTCCTCCATCAGCGCCCAGTAGGTCACCAAGGTCGGGGTGAGGAACGCGTCGTGTTCGAGGAACAAGTCGATGGACTCGTCGTCCAGCAGATTGCCGTGCTCGATGCCGCGAACGCCTGCGAGCAGCGCGCGGTTGATGGCGCGGCCGGTGTAGGCATGGGCGGTGACGTAACGGTTGGCAGCAGTGGCTTCCTCTACCACCGCCTCGATCTCGGCAACCGAGTACTGCGTCGAGTCGATGCGGTCGGTGGGCGACGCCACGCCGCCGCTGGCCATGATCTTGATGTGGTGGGCGCCCTTGCGCAGTTCGTCGCGCGCGGCCCGGCGGACCCCGTCGACACCATCGGCGATCCGCCCGATGCCGGCGCAACAGTAGTGCTCATCGTGGGCGTGTCGGCCCCTGGACCTGGTGTCGGCGTGCCCCCCGGTCTGCGTCAGCGCCTTGCCGCAGAAGAACACCCGCGGGCCCCGCAGCAGACCCTCGGCCTGGGCGTCGTGGATTCCGAAGTCGGCGCCCGCGGCGTCGCGCACCGTGGTGAAACCTCGGTCGAGCATCCCGCCCATCACCTTTGCGGTGCCGAAGGCCACGTAGTTGGGTGACCATTCGGTGAGCGCGGCCAGATCCGCCGTGACGGCCGTGACGTGCACGTGGCAGTCGATGAATCCCGGCAGCACATACTTGCCCGCGGCATCGAAACGCGGGAAGTCGGCAGGCACCGACCCGTCACCGACCCGGTGGATCACACCGTCGCTGACGGTGATGTCTGCCCGCTTGTACTCGCCCGCCACGACGTCCAGATACCGCGCGTTCTCGATCAGCAGGTTTGCGTGCACGGCAACTCAGTCCGGTGCGTTGACAGGGACATCGAGGAACGGGCGAGGGTCGGCAGCGCCGGGGCCGTCGAAGTGCCACCACTCACCCAGGTACACGGTGAACCCGCCGGCAGCCATCGCCTCCCGCAGCCGAGCCCGGTTGGCTTGCGCCAGCGGGCTGACGCCCTCGGTCGCATAGGCCAGGCTGCGCGGCGTGAAATCGTCGTGGTCGGTGCCCATGTCGACGAGTGCGCCGCCGCTCGCGATGGTCACGTCGACGGAGCGGCCGGCCTCGTGGCTGCGGGCGTATGGCCCCGGACGGGCGACCCACGCCGGATTCGGCACCGCCTGGAACATCTCCACCTGGACCTCGTGGGGCCGGTAGCAGTCCCAGAACACCAACACGTCGGGGCGTAGCTCCTCGGCGGCAGTGGCCAGACCCTCGGCCAGCGACTCGTGCACCAGGCATCGCGCGTCGGCCGGGTACAGCGGCCTGCCGACGAAATTGTTGGCCGTCGCATACCTCAGGTCGATGATCGCGTCGGGCACCGCGAATCGAACGTCGATCAGGCCCGCCGACGACGCCGAGGGAACCGGCGACGCTCCCGCCAGGCCATGGCTACCGCACAGGGTGCCGCATGCGACGACTGCTGCGGTCAGGCCGGGACGTAGGACCATCCGCTCATGATGGCCGACGCCGGGGCGACTTGCACCGATACGCGGTATGAGTGGGAACTATGAAGATCGGATTCATCGGACTCGGCAATATGGGCGCGGCGATGGCGCTCAACCTCGTCAGGGCCGGCCACGAGGTGACGGCCTACAACCGCTCCCGGGAGAAGGTGGATGCGCTCGCCGCGGAGGGGGTGCGCCCGGCGGACACGGTCGCCGACGCCTGCCGCGGCGACGCCGTGATCACGATGCTGGCTGAGGACTTTGCCGTGGAATCCGTGACGTTCGGCGTCGACGGCATCCTCGCCACCCTGCCGGCCGGCTCCGTCCACGTCTCCTCGTCGACCATCAGCGTCGCGCTGTCGGAGCGTCTGGCCGCCGCCCACGCGAAGGCGGGCCAGGGTTTCGTCGCCGCGCCCGTATTCGGCCGTCCCGAAGCGGCCGCAGCCGCCAAGCTGTTCGTTGTGGCCGCGGGGACGGCCGCCGCCGTCGAGGCCGTCTCCCCCGCTTTCGTGGCGATCGGTCAGCGCACCTTCGTCGTCGGAGACGAACCGAGCGCGGCCAATCTGGTCAAGCTAAGCGGCAACTTCCTCATCGCGTCGGTCATCGAGGGTCTCGGCGAAGCGATGGCGCTGGTGGGCAAGGCCGGGGTGGACAAGCTGCAGTATCTGGAGCTGCTCACCTCGACGCTGTTCGACGCGCCGGTGTACAAGACGTACGGCGGGCTGATCGCGCGCGAACAGTTCGAGCCCGCGGGGTTCGCCGCACCGCTCGGCCTCAAGGACATCCGGTTGGTGCTGGCGGCCGGTGAGGAACTCGAGGTGCCGCTGCCGATCGCCAGTCTGCTTCGCGACCGTTTCCTGGCGTTGCTGGCCACCGGCGGGGGGCATCTGGACTGGTCGGCAGTGAGCCGCCTCAGCGCCTGGGAGGCGGGGGCGGCCGGACCGGTGCCATCAGACCACCCCGCGTAGCCCGCCCGCCCCACCCCCGGCTCGGACAGCTG
>NZ_JBGAME010000009.1:0-140484 GCF_044223235.1 Mycobacterium sp. | reverse complement strand
TCCGAGCCGGCTCGTCACCCGGATCGCGGCGATGCTGTCACCGCCCAAGGCGAAGAAGTCGGCGTCGACACTGACCGTGTCGCGGGACAACACCCCGGCCATCACGGCGACCACGGCGCGCTGTGCGTCGTCGGTGGGTGCCACCACGTCGCCCGGCGGGCCGCCGTTGCCGTCGAGCAGTCCCCGCAGCGCGGCGGTGTCGCGTTTGCCGTTGGGCAGCAGCGGAATCGCGTCGATCGTCTGTATCGACGCCGGGACCAGGTGGCGGGGCAGTTCGGCGCCGACACGGGCCAGCAGCGCACCGGGCTCGCACGCCGCGGCGCCGGGCACGACGAACGCGACCAGGGCCGAACCCGCACCGATCACCGCCGCGTCGGCGGCTCCGCCGAGCCGCCGCAGTGCGGATTCCACCTCGCCCGGTTCCACCCGGTGGCCGTTGACCTGGAGCTGGTCGTCCCCGCGGCCGGCGAACACGATGCGCCCGTCGGCCAGCCGGGCGCCGAGGTCACCGGTTCGGTAGAGCCGATCACCGTCGGGCGCGGCGACGAATGTGGCCGCCGTCTGCGCGGCCCGGTGCAGGTAGCCCCGCGCCAGCTGAGCGCCGCCGACATAGATTTCGCCGATGACACCGAGCGGGGTGTCGTGCAGGAATCCGTCGAGGACACGAACTCCGGCACCGGGAACCACGGTGCCGAGCGTCACGCCGTCGCCGTCCTGCCGGCCGGTCAGCACGTCGCCGGCCACCTCGGACGAGCCGTAGGAATTGACGACGGCCGCGTCGGGGGACGCTGCCTGCAGCGCCGCGACATGCGCTGGGCGCAGCGGCTCCCCGCTGACGATCCACCGTGACAGATCGCGGACCGCCTCGGGGTGCTCGTCGGCCAGTGCCGCCGCCAGCGAGGGCACTGCCACCAACTGGCGCACGTCGTGGGTCGAGACGAGCTCGGCAAGGCGCTGCCCGTCGCGGACGGCGTCGTCGCCGGCCAGCACGACGCGGGCGCCGCCGGCCAGCCCGGCCAGCAACTCCGTCGTACCGTCGATGAACGACAGCGAGCTCTTGGCCAGTCGCGTCGGCGCGGGCCATTCGGCGACCGCCCACGCGATCCGATTGGCAAGTGCCCCATGCGTTCCCACTACCGCTTTGGGCTCTCCGGTGGAACCCGAGGTGAAAAGCACCGAGACCGCGTCCAGCGGACCCACATCGACGGGTTCGAACGGCCGGATGTCGCCGACGACGCGATCGTCGATCGGGACCACCGTGGTCGCGGCGGGTACGGCGCCGCCCAGCGCCATGCGACCGGCGGCGTCGACGAGGACCGCGCGCGGCTGTGCGTGCGCGAGCATGAATTCGACGCGTGGGCGTGGGTAGGACGGGTCGACGGGCAGGTAGGCAGCGCCCGCCGCGATGATCGCCCACACTGCGGCCACCGTATCGGCGGACCGCGCCGCGGCGAGGGCGACCACGTCGCCGCGGCGCACCCCCGCCGCAACCAGCCGGTGAGCCAGTTGGGCGGCGCGCGAGTCGAGTTCGCGATAGGTCAGTGAGTTCTCGCCGGACACGATGGCCGTCTCGCCGGGAGCCGATGCGATCGCCCCGGTGATCAGCGCCGTCACGGTCGTGGGCGGGCATCCGGTGCGCGGCGGTTCGGGCGTGCCCAGTTCCACGGCCGCGCACGTCAGCGCGGGATCGTCCGTGACCGCGGTGATGAGGTCGACGAATGCCCGGGTGACCGTGTCGGCGAAGATGTCCGACACCTGTTCACGGTTGTTGGTGACGGTCACCGACACGGTGTCGCGGACGGTGATCATCACGGTGAGCGGATAGTGCGGCGCCTCGACGACGCCGATCTCACCGAGTGTCAGACCGCCCCGGGAGTGGGTGGTCGCCCCGAGGTTCTCGACGACCACGAGGGTGTCGAACAGGTCGGGGATCCCCGCGATCCGGTGGGCCTCGGTCAGCGGCAGGGGGTGGTGTTCGACCACCGCGGCCTCGGCGGCGGCCAGCCGCGCGGCCACGCGCCCGGCGGTCTCCCCGGGCGACCAGCGCACCCTAACGGGCACCGTGTTGACCAGCAGGCCCACCATCCGTTCGATACCGTCCACCTCGGCGCCGCGGCCGGACACACGGAGCCGAACACGACATCGGTGCTTGCAGGCGCCCCACGGTCAGGCCCCACGCGGTGTGCAGCAGGGTGCCGGTCGTGACCGACGAGCGGCTCGCTGCCGCGTTGAGCACCGCGCGGGATCCGATGACGGCGCTGCGGCTTCCGAATCCGTCTGCCGCGCTGCCGCGTGACCGTGCGGCGGCGCCGTCGGCGGCGGCGATCCGGGTGGGCCCGGCGATCCCGCCGAGCACCTGCGTCCAGGCGGCGCGGTCGGCGTCCTGGGCGTCGGCTCCCCGCCCGCCGAGCCAGTCCACGAAACTCTCGAACCGCGGGGCAGGCCCGTCGAAGTCGGCACCGGCGTACGCGGTCAGCAGGTCGTCGAGCACGATCGGCACCGACCAGCCGTCGGCGACGATGTGGTGCACCGTCTGGATCATGGTGTGCGCCTCGTCGTCGCGGCGCACCAGGGTGTAACGGGTCAGCGGCGGCGCGGCCAGGTCGAACCGGCGCCGCCTGTCCCATTCCGCGTGCCGGGCGACCAATGCGGTGACGTCGTCGTGACCGCGCCCGTCGACCACCTCGAAGTCCGGCGGCACGGGTGTCGCGTGGACCGCCACCGGCGTGCCGTCCGCCACGGTGGTGAATGCCGCGGCCAGCGCCCGGTGGCGGGTGACGACAGCTTCGGTGGCGCGCTGGAGTCGCTCGTGGTCCAGCGGCCCGGTGATGTCGACGATCTGCTGCACCGCGTAGGGATCGCGACGCCGGTCGAATGTCGAGTGGAAGTAGATGCCCTGCTGGGTGGGTGTCAGGGGCAGCACGTCCCGCAGCCCGGGGTAGGACCGCTCGAGATCGGCGACGTCGCCGGAGTCGAGGTGGACTCGCGGAAAGTCGGAGACACTGTGACCCGCGACGTGTTCGTCGGCGGCGATGGTGGCGAGGAGGTCTGCCCAATGCCCCGCCAGCCGGGCGATGTCATGTCGTGCCACCGCACCCGAGGGCCAGCTGAACGTCGCACGCAGCACCGTCCGGCCGCCGCGGTCGTTGGCCTCGGCGTTGACTTCCAGTAGCCGGGGCAGCGGCATGGCCGGGTCGCGGTCCTCCATGACCGTGACATGGTCGTCGGCGAATGCCCATGGGCGGCCGGTGGTCGCGAACCGGCCGAGGTAGTTGAACAGCACCTGCGGGGCCGCGGCGAGTGTCACGTCGGGTTCGTCGCCCGACCTCAGGTAGCGCAGCGCGCCGTAGCTGAGACCGTGCGCGGGCACCGTCCGCAGCTGATCCTTGATCGACCGCACCGCCGCGGCCAGCTGCGGGCCGCCCGACAATGCGGCGTGCCAGTCGAATTCGTCGCCGCGCAGCGCGACCGGATACAGCGTGGTGAACCAGCCGACGGTCTCCGACAGGTCGATATCGCCGACGTCGCGGCGCGTGATCCGGTGTGGTTCGCGTCCGTGGCCTTCCAACTCCACGAGTACGGCACCGGCGGCGGCATCGCCGTCACGGTCGGCGCGCCACGACCGCAGCGCCAGGTAGAGCGCGGCCACCAGGGCGTCGTTGACATGGCCGTGGATGCGGTCGGGCACCGCGGTGAGGATCGCCTCGGTGACGTCGGCCGGCACCTCGACGGTCAGGCGGGCCTCGGTCGCGACGGTGTCGCGCGCCGGATCCAGCGGCCGGTCGCCCCAGGGGCGCTCCGCAACCTCGCACACCCGCCGCCAGTATCCGGCGTCGCCGTCGAACACACCGGCGCCGCTGGCCTCGGCCTGACGCTGCGCCCAGGCCCGCCACGAGGTGGCGACGGCGGGCAGCCGGATCGCGCCGCCGGCGGCGGCCAGGCGGTGGGCCGCGGCCAGGTCGTCGGCCAGGATGCGCAGCGATACCCCGTCGACGACGATGTGGTGCGCGATCACCACCAGCCGGCCCTGCGCGGAGGGCCGGCGCAGCCAGCCGGATGCGACCATGACCCCGCCGGCCGCATCGAGTGCTCCGGCCAACTCGTCGCGCAGGCTCGCCACCGCGGCCGTCACGTCGGCGGTGTCGCCGAGTTCGACGGTGAGCAGCCGGATCTCGGGCGCGATCGGGGGGATGGTCAGGCTGGCCGCGGTGGCTGCGGACGCCCAGAGGACGTGGTGACGCGCGACGACCGCCATGAGCACCGTTCGCAGGGTGTCTTCGTCGAGGCCGGCGGGGGTGACCAGCGACATGCCCTGGTAGAACCGGTCCAGTACCGACGCGCCGGCAGCCGCGCCGACACCGTCGAGCCAGCGCAGGATGGGGGTGGCCGGCGCCGATCCGGTCGGTTCGGCCGCGGCGGCCGCCCAGCGGGCGTCGTCGGCCTCGGTCAGCAGTGGCGCGAGCGCCCGGGCGGTGCGGTGGGTGAACATATCGCGCGGGCGCAGCGTGTAGCCCTGCGCGCGGACCCGGCTGAGCACCCTGATGGCGACGATGCTGTCGCCGCCGAGCCCGAAGAAATCGTCGTCGGCTCCGACCGACTCGATCTCCAGCGCCTCGGCGAACGCGCGGCACAGGACCTTTTCCCGCGGTGTCCGCGGCGGGGTGATCGCTCCCGCCGCGGCGGTGACGGGTGCGGGCAGCGCGCGGCGATCGGCTTTCCCGTTGGCCGTCAGGGGCACTCGTTCCAGCGGGGCGAACAGGGTAGGGACCATGTAGTCGGGGACCCGCGTAGCCAACCAGTCCGCGATCTCGCGATGCAGGGCAGCGTTATTCGCGACTCCGTCGACGGTGACGAGGTAGCCGACCAGTGCCTGCGCGCCGCCGTGCTGGTAGACGTCGACGACGGCCTGGCGCACCGCCGGGTGGTCGGCGAGCTGGGATTCGATCTCCTCCAGTTCGATCCGCCGCCCCCGGATCTTGACCTGATTGTCCGCCCGGCCCAGGAACTCCAGCGAACCGTCGGCGGTCCACCGGGCCAGATCGCCCGTGCGGTACATGCGGGATCCGTTGTCGTCGAACGGGTTCGCCACAAACCGCGATGCCGTCAGCGCGGCCGCGTTGACGTAGCCGCGGCCCAGCAGGAATCCGGCGGCGTAGAGTTCGCCGCCGACGCCGGGCGGCACCGGGCGCATATCGTCGTCGAGTACGTAGAGCTGGGTATGCGGGTTGGGCCGGCCGATCGAGGTGGCGATCCGCTCGGCGGTGTCGCGGTAGATCACGTGGGAGACGCCGATCGTCGCCTCCGCCGGTCCGTACCCGTGGTACAGCGTGGTGCAGAGCTGGCTGCGGAACCGCGCGAACAGGCCCGGGGTCAGGACCTCGCCGCCGCACCACACGTGGCGCAGCGATTCCAGCGCGCTTCGTGCACCGCCGGACCGGGCGAGCCGATCGAGTTCGAGCAGGGTGTCCAGCATCGACGACACCAGGTAGACGAAGGTCACCCGCTCGCGGCGGATGAGGTCGAGCAGGTATTCGGGGTCCTTCTCACCGCCGGGTTCGGCGATCACCACGCGTCCGCCGCTGATCAGCGGTAGCAGAATCTCGTTCACCGAGATATCGAAGGACAGCGGCGCTTTGAACAGCGCGGCGTCATCGCGGCCGTCCTTGCCGAACCACAGGATCCGGTCGCGCTGCCACACCAGCCGCTCGGCGATCGCCTCGTGGCGGATCATCGCGCCCTTGGGTTTGCCGGTCGACCCCGACGTGAAGATGACGTAGGCCAGTTGTGCCGGTGCCACCGCGACGGCGGGTGCCTGCTCCGGCAGCCCGGCGTGGATCCACTCGTCGAGGTCGACGGCCAAACGCGTGACATGCCAATCGGAGTCGTCGTCCTCCGCGACGAAGGCCGTCGTGGCGCCCGCGTCGGCCAGGACCTGGGCGCGCCGGTGCTGCGGCCAGGAGGGATCCAGCGGTACGAACGACGCCCCGGCGGTCATCGCGGCCAGGACGCACACCACCATCTCTGCCGAGCGGGGCACCCCGACGGCGACCATCGTCTCGGGCCGCGCGTCCACGTCGCGCAGCGCGTGCGCCAACTGCGCCACGCGCCTGCCGAGTTCCCGATACGTCAGCCGGCGGTCACCGTCGACGACGGCGACGGCGTCGGGGGAGATCGCACACTGGGCGGCGAACAACGAGGGCACCGTGGACGTCTGCGCGGGGGTGGAGCGGTCGTTCCACAGCTGCAACAGCTCAGCCATGTCGAGTGAGTGCGTGGTCACGAGTCGGCAACCCTTCGTCGTGTGGTGGATTCGCAAGTCCGAATGGGGCTTTCGCGCGCCCCCGCGGTGTCGATCAGGTGTGCATACTCCACGCCCGCCACAGCCGGGCGTACCGTCCGTCGAGGGCGAGCAGTTCGCTGTGGGTGCCGTTCTCGACGATGCGGCCCTCTTCCATCACCGCGATCTGGTCGGCGGCGGCCGCTTGGGTGAGGCGGTGCGCGACGACGAGCGTCGTGCGGTTTCTGGTGGCGGCGGCCGCGGCAGCCTCGAGTTCTGCCGCGTGCGCGCTGCCCGCCTCGGCGGTGGCCTCGTCGAGGACCACCACCTGTGGGTCGTCGAGCACAAGCCGGGCCATCGCGATGTGCTGCGCCTGCGCCGCGGTCAGGGTGACCCCCTGCTCGCCGACCGCGGTGTCGAGACCGTCGTCGAGGGCGCTCACCCACCCGTCGGCGCCGACCGTGCGCAGTGCCGACCAGACGTCGTCGCGGCTCGCCTGCGGCGCGATCAGCCGCAGATCGTCGATGAGACGTCCGGAGAACACGTGCACTTCCTGGGTGATCGTGGAAACCCACCGGCGCAATTGGTCGCGTTCGATCTCGCCGACGTCGGCGCCGCCGATGAGGGCCTTGCCCCGGGTCGGGGTGATCAGGCCCGCGACCACGGCGGCCAGGGTGCTCTTACCCGCCCCGGTGGTGCCGACGAGTGCGCAGCGGGTGCCGGCCGGAATGCTCAACGACACGTCGTGCAGGACGTCCGGCCCGGCGCCGTAGGCGAAGGAGACACGGTCGATCTCGACCGCCGATCCGGACGGCACCGCGGTGGCGGGCAGGTCGTCATCGGCCGGGCTGCGAAGGTCGACGACGCCGACGAGGCGTGCCAGGCAGGCGGCCGCGGCCTGGATCTCGTCGAAGTTGTACATCAGTTCACCGACCGGGTTGAACAGTCGGTGGAACATCAACGCCGCGGCGGTGACCGCGCCGACGGTGACCTCACCCGAGCGGACCAGCAGGAACCCGACCACCAATGCGGCGGTGAGACCAATGAATTCGGCGCGGTTGACCCGCCCGACCAATCGGGTGAACAACGTGAACACGGCCACGGAGATGTCGCGGGCGCGCGCGGATGCCTGTTCGATCTGTTCCAGGTGGCGGTCGTGCGTCTCGTAGGCGTCGATGGTCCTGGCGCCCTGGATGGACTCGACGGTGGCCTGTGCACGCTGTGCCATCGCCACTCGCTGTTCGGCGTACATCGGCGCCGACCGGGGCAGGTACCACCACAATCCCGCGACGTAGGCCGGGATGCACAGCGCGCCCGCGAGCCCGAGCCGCCAGTCGAGACTGGACATGCCGACCAGGGTGACGACACCGAGGAAGAATGCGTTGAGCATGTCGGGAAGCACCTGCGACACCGCCTTGGCGACCGCGGCGACGTCGGCACCCACCCGGGACAGCAGATCACCCCGGCCGCTTTCCTCGATCATGGTGGCGGGCAGGTTCAGTGAGCGCTCCAGCACATCCTCGCGCAGATCGGCCACGGTCCGTTCGCCGAGCCGGCTGATCAGATACGCCGACACCCCCGTGCCCAGCCCGCCGACGAGGGCGGCCGCGCCGATCGCGCCACCCAGTGCGATGAGGCTGCCGACCGGGCTGCCGTCGCTGACCCGGTCGACCAGGGTGCCCAGCAGGTAGATGGGCACCGTCGCGGCCGCGGCCACCGCCAGCCCGACGATCACGGTGGCGGCGGTCGCACCGCGGCGGCGGCGCAGCTCCGCAGTGAGCCACAACCAGGTGCGTGCCGGCGTTGCCACCGGCAGTACGGGTGCGGTGATGGATTCGCTGATCGTCATGGGTTTCTGAACCTCGGGGTTTCCGTGCCTACCGGCTGACCAGGTCGCGGTATGCCGGGTGCGCGCCCACCAGGGTGCGGTGGGTGCCGTCGGCGGTGACGCGACCGCCGACGATCAGCACGACACGGTCGGCGGCGGCGAGCAGCGCGGGACTGGCGGTGAGGACGACCGTCGTTCGCCCGCCGTCCGAACGGAGCCGGCGGATACCGTCGGCGATGGCCTGCTCGGTGACGGCGTCGACCGCGGTGGTCGGATCGTGCAAGACCAAGACGTCCGGGTCGGCGGCCAGCGCCCTGGCCAGCGTCCAGCGTTGCCGCTGTCCACCCGACAGACTGGCGCCGCGTTCGGCGACGGGATGGGCAAGACCGTCGGGATGCAGGGCGACGACGTCGACGGCGCAGGAGGCTTCGAGCGCCGAACGGACTGCCGCGGAGTCGGTTTCACCGCAGACGGCGAGATTGGACTCCAGCGTCCCGCTGAACAGGTCGCCGTGATGGTGCTCGACCAGCAGGGCCCGGCGGCGCTGGCCGTCGGGGATGTCCTCGATGCGGCGGCCGCCGACACACACGGTGGCGGAACGGTCACCGTTTCCCCGGGATCTCAGTTGTCCGGACAGCACGTCGATGAGAGCGGTCGCGTCGCGCGCGTCCGACGTGAGCACCGCGACGAACTCGCCGGGTGCCACGCGCAGCGACAGGTCGTGCAGGCCCGCGTGCGTGCAGTCGCTCAGGGTGAGCATCCCCGTGGCCGGCCGGTCGGGCGCGGTGGCGCCGCCGCGCCGCGGTGAGCGGCGGGTGGGCGCCGACAGGACGGCGGCCACCCGATTGGCCGATGCGCGCGCTTCGGCCACCCAGCTCGGCACGACCGCCAACAGCGAGAACGGCTCGATGAGGAACTGCGCCAAACCGATGACCGTGATCAGGGCGCCCAGCGACAGATCCCCCCGCAGTGCGAAGTACGCGGCCGCCACCGCCACCGCCATCGCGGCCAGTGCTCCGGCCGCCGACGCGGCACCCGCGTGCACGCTCTGAAGGCGGGCCGCCCGCAGGGTGGCAGCCAGTGAGCGGCGGCTGGCGGCGCGGTAGCGCGATGCGGCATTGGCCTGGGCGCCGATGCCTTGCAGCGGGCGCTGTCCGCTGATCAGATCCGTGGCCAGCGCGGTGGCGCGGCCGACTTCGGCCTGCTGATCCTCGACGCGGCTGGCGATCATCGGCGCCGTGAGTTGCAACCCGGCCACCACGAGGGGCACCCCGATGAGCACCATGAGCCCCAACGGCAGGTCGATGGTCAGCAGCACGGCGCCACAGGCCACCGTGGCGACGACGGCGCCGACGACGCGAGGCACGTAATCGAGGACGTAGGACGTCTCTTCGGCATCGGTGGACGAGATCGAGAGCAGCTCACCGACTTTGAATTCGGTGTCGATCCCGAGCGGTGCGACGATCCGGCGACTCAGGTCGACGCGCAGCGAATGCGACTCCCGGGCGATGGCGACCATCAACAGGCGGGCGCCGAAGCGGTACACCAGCGTCAGGGCGCAGAACAGGGCCGCGAGTATCGCGACCCACCCGATGATCGCGGGGATGCTCCCCGTCGCGACGGCGCGGTCGACGATCACGCCGATCAGCACCGGGACGGCGACCTCGCAGAGTTGATGCAGCGCGATCAGACCGGTACCCGTGGTCAACCGGCGCAGATTGCGGGTGATCGTGCGGCGTAGAACCGCCGCACCGGTCCATCGGGTGGATGCGTCGTCTGTCGGAGAGCTCACGCCGGTGCGGTCGGCGACGCCGCGGCGCGCATTTGCTCGCGCAGTGACCGGGGTCGCAGATCGGTCCAGTTCTCGTCGACGTAACGCAACGCGCTGGCGCGATCAGCACCGTCGGGGCCACCGAACACCACCGTCCAACCAGCCGGGACAGCGGCGAAGGCCGGCCATAGTGAATGCTGTTCCTCGTCGTTGACGAGCACCAGGAACCGGCCGTTCTCGTCGTCAAAAGGATTGCTGGACACAGAGACTCCTCCCGCTTTGCCGTCGGGCGCGACCGGATCCGCCCTGCAGCGTCTCACGGATCGGGCCTTGGCCTGTCTGCGGCAGCGGGGGCGATGGTGCCCGCCGGTGCCGGAACGGATGCTATCAAAGGTTAGGCTAACCATTGTGGGCCAGGCCGCAGTCGGAAAGAAGTCTGGGAGGTTGCTGTGAAGGTGGTCATGTTCGGCTATCAGACGTGGGGGCATCGCACGCTGCAGGCGCTTCTGGCCTCGCGGCACGACGTGTGTCTTGTCGTCACGCATCCGGCGAGCGACCATGTCTACGAATCGATTTGGGCCGACTCGGTCGAAGATCTCGCGCGCGGCGCGGGGATCGAGGTGTTCCTGGCTAAACGTCCGACCCCCGAACTCATCGAACGGGTGACCGCCCTGGCGCCGGACGTGATGGTGGCGAACAACTGGCGCACCCGGCTGCCCGGGGAGCTTTTCGAGATTCCCAGGTACGGCAGCCTGAATCTGCACGACTCGCTGCTGCCGAAATTCACCGGGTTCTCACCGGTGATCTGGTCGCTGATCAGCGGTGCCAGCCACACCGGGCTGACGGCGCATCTGATGGACGCCGAGTTGGACACCGGCGACATCCTGGTGCAGCGCGCCGTCGAGATCACCCCCGCCAGCACCGGAACCAGCCTCGTGCTGGACACACTGGATCTGGTGCCCGAGGTGCTGGCGGAATCCCTGGACCGGCTCGAATCCGGTACTGCCGTGCCGATTCCGCAGGATCTCGGCGAGCGCACGTTCTTCCACAAACGTTCGGACCGCGACAGCCTGGTGGACTGGTCATGGCCGGCGGCCGACATCGAACGGTTCATCCGTGCCCTGTCCGATCCGTATCCGAACGCCTACAGCTATTTTCGCGGTGAACGCCTCCGCTTGATCGCCTCGCACGTGTCGCGGTGCACCTACGGAGGGACGGCGGGACGGGTCTTCATCGAAGAGGACGGCGGCATGGTCATCGTCGCGGGCTCGGACGCCTACCGCGGGAATTCTCCGGGGTTGGTGCTCGACGTGGTGCGCACCGACGACGGGGTGGACCACAAGGCGATGGACTACTTCGGCCAGGGCGGGGGCTATCTCACCGCCGTGCCGTGACGTGCGGTGAGGCCCGCGGCACCACCAGCGGTGTGCCCGTCTGCGGGTCGTCGATGATCTGGCACTTGAGTCCGTACACCGCCTCCACCAGTTCCTCGGTGATAACCGAACCCGGGTCGCCCTGCGCGACAATGTTTCCGGACTTCATCGCGATGATCTGGTCCGCGTAGCGGCAGGCGTGGTTGAGGTCGTGCAGCACGGCCACCACGGTGCGGTTCTGTTCGCGGTTGAGTTGGGCGAACAGGTCGAGTAGTTCCACCTGATGGGCGATGTCGAGATAGGTCGTCGGCTCGTCGAGTAGTACCAGCGGGGTCTGCTGGGCGAGCACCATCGCGACCCACACCCGCTGACGCTGCCCCCCGGACAGCTCGTCGACAAGCCGTCCGGCCAGCTCGCCCACGCCGGTGCACGCCATGGCGTCGGCCACCGCGACCGCATCTGCGCGCGACCACTGCCGCAGCACCTTTTGGTGCGGGAAGCGGCCCCGCGAGACCAGGTCGGCCACGGAGATGCCCTCGGGAGCGATCGACGTCTGGGGGAGCAGGCCCAGGCGCCGCGCCACCTCCTTTGTATGCAGGGCGCCGATATCCTGGCCGTCGAGGATCACCTGGCCGCCAGACGGTTTCAACAGTCGGGCGAACCCCCGCAGCAGCGTCGACTTCCCGCACGCGTTGGGGCCGACGATCGCGGTGAACCGTCCGTCGAGGACGTCCACGGTGAGGTCGCCGATGATGGGTGTGTCCTCATACCCGATCGACAGATGTTCGGCACGCAGCCGGGCACCCTGCCGTTCACTAGATCCCGTCATCGTGGATCGCTTTCTCGTGAAGTGATTTTCGCGGCTGCCGGGCGCTCCATCAGCGCTTGCGCGCCTGGCTGATGAGCAGGTAGACGAGGTAGACGCCGCCGAGCGAGACCGTCACCGCGCCGACGGGTAACTCGCTGCCACGCAGCAGCTGCTGGGCGATGACGTCGCTGACCAGCAGCAGCGCCGCCCCCATCACCGCCGACGGAACGAGGCCGACACCGGGGCTGGCGGCGAGCCGCCGCGCGATCTGCGGCGCGGCAAGCGCGACGAAGGAGATCGGGCCCGCCGCTGCGCAGGCCAGCGCCACCAGGCCGACGCCGACCACGAGGTAGGCCACTCGCGCGCGGTCCGGCCGCACGCCCAGCGCGCCGGCGGCATCGTCGCCCATCTGCAGCACCGGCAGCTGGGGACCCAGCGCCACCAACGCGCCCGTCAGGCCCACCAGGCACACCGTCATGGGCAGCACCTGCGCCCAGCTCAGGCCGTTGAGCGTGCCCTGCTGCCACACCGCGGCGGTGACGGCGGTGTGGTAGTCGAGTTTGATGACGATCCACTGGTTCACCGAGTTCAGCACCGCGCTGACCGCGATACCGACGACGATGAGCCGGTAGCCCGCAAGGCCGTTGCGGTAGGACAGCGCGTACACGACGACGGCGGTGACCAGGCCGCCGGCCAGGGCCCCGGCCGCGACCGTGTAGTAGCCCCCGCCGATCCCGATGACCGCCAGCGCCCCGGTGTAGGCGCCCGAGTTGACCCCGATGATGTCGGGACTGCCCAGTGGATTGCGGGTCAGGGCCTGGAAGATCGCCCCCGAGACACCGAGAGCCGCGCCGATCAGCAGTGCCATCAGGATGCGCGGCAGGCGCCATTCGAGGATGACCACCCGGTCGAAGGAGGTGTTGGTTCCCGCCAGCACGCCCAGCACGTCACCCGGCGCGACGTCGTATTTGCCGATGCCGACGGCGAAGACGCCGAGGACGACGATGCCGGCCAACAGCGCGGTGACCACGAGGATGACACGCCGCGATGCGCGCGCCGACATACCGCCGGCGCGCACGACGTACTGGGGCCTGCCGAAGTCCAGGCGCTCACCGGTCGGCGTCTCGGTGCCGGTTCTCATGAGCGGTCGGCTCCCGGCCTGCGGATGAGCCAGATCAGTAACGGCGCACCGAGGAACGCGGTGACGATCCCGGCGGGCAGTTCGGCGGGTCGGATGACGACGCGGCCGAGGATGTCGGCCGCCAGCAGCAGAGCAGGGGCGACGACGATGGCGTAGGCCAGGATCCAGCGCCAGTCCGGGCCGGTGAACCGGCGCACGGCATGGGGCACCATCAAGCCGACGAATCCAATCGGCCCGGCGCCCGCGGTGGCGGCGCCCGCCAACAGCGTGACCGCGATCAGGCTCAGTGTCTGGGTGCGGACGACGTTGCCGCCCAGGCTTTTCGCCAGATCATCGCCGAGAGCGGTGATGTTGAGCGAACGCCCCACGACGAGGCAGAGCACGGCGCCGATCGCGATGAACGGGGCGATGGCGGCCGCGACGTCGAGCGGTCGGCCGTCGAGCGCGCCGGCATCCCAGAACCGCATGTTGTCGAACGCCCGCGGGTGGTGCAGCCGCACGACGAAGCCGATGCCGTCCATCACCGCACCCACCGCCACACCGGCGAGCAGGACCCGCACCGGCGTGACGGAGGCGCGGCCGGTCATGCCGACGAGGTAGACCAGCAGCATGGCGAACAGCGCGCCGGCGAAGGCGAACCAGATGTAGGTCCACATCCCGGTCATGCCAAGGAAGGCGATTGCGGAGACGACGAAAAGGGCTGCGCCGGAATTGATGCCGAGGATCTCCGAGTCCGCGAGCGGGTTTCGTCCCACGGCCTGGATCAGCGCTCCGGCCAGACCGAGGGCCAGACCGACGAGCAGCGCGAGCACGGTGCGCGGGATCCGCAGGTCGCGGACGATCCATTGGGAGCCGATGTCGCGGTAGTCGGTGACGGCGTGCCAGACGGTCGCCAGGTCGACGTTCTCGGTACCGATCGCCATGCTGGCCACGCAGGTGGTGGCGAGCAGCCCGCCCGCCACCAGCAGCCCGCAGGCCCTGCGGCGCCGGTTGAGGAGGCGCGGACCGGTGGTCGCGGCCGAGGGTGCGGGGGTGTCACGGCTACTGGGGCTCACGGCGGCTACAGCCCCGCTTGTTCGAGGGCGTCGTCGTAGTCCTCGAACGCCGCCTTGTCGCTCTTGCCTGCTGCCAGTGCGCGTTCGTAGACGGCGAAGACATCGTCCTCGACGAGGGCGTACTTGGCGTCCCAGGCTTCGGAGCCGAATCGCCAGTAGCCGGTGACGTCGAGCTGATCCATCGACCAACCCAGTTCGCGGAAGTACTTCCGCACCTGTCGAGATTGGGCGGCCTCACCCGCGAACCAGCAGTAGCCGCGGCGGGCGGGCAACGGCAGTTCGCGCACCAGGTGCGCGAGTCGGCTTGGGCTGCAGCCATTTCCGGTGCCGGCGCTGATGACGGCGGTGACCTCGGGGCGGGCGGGCAGATAGTCGGCATCGTCGAGGTCGGCGACCTCGACGACCACGGTGACCGCTGCGCCGTGCGGCAGTTCCTCCACGATGCGGGCCGTGGCAGGCAATCCCGACAGGTCGGTCACCAGCAGCTGCCACTGGGTGGTCGGCTCGGGCCGATACCAGGATCGGGCGTGGTCGAGCCCCACCCGGTCGCCTCGGCCCGCGGCCGCGGCCCACGCCGTCCCCGGACCGCGGGAATGGAGCACGACATCGATGTCGATCCGATCCCCGTCGTGGTGGCGCACCGAGTAGTTCCGCCCGTGGGCGGCAGATCCCGGGTCGGCGTGGCGGGTGCCGTCCGACGCGGTCACGAAGGCGGGCGGGGTGCGTTCCCCTTCGGGGGACACGACGGGGAAGTAGATGCCGACGGCGGCGTCGGCGGCGCTCGGGATGGCGAGCACCTCTGGTTCGTCCACCCGCAGCGTGATGCGGCGCAGGCGCGGGCTCAGCTGATCCGTCCCGATCACCGTGGCATACGAGAAGCTCATTTAGGTGACCCTAAGCGAGTAAGGCGGTGTACTCACGACGGGGTCCTGGACGCGTCGCGGATCGACGCGCAACATGTGTGCGCGTCACGTGAATGCCACCGCGCCATGGCGGATACCGTCGGCAAATTGATAGCATCCGCCGATGCGCGGATGCCCGACGGTGTTGTGGCGTTGCGCAGTGGGCGCGCGCGTGGGAACCGGCCGCTGATGGTCCGGGTGGCGTTGTTCAACAGAGGCGATCACTACTACTGGCTCACCGCGGTGCTGGCCGAGCGGGGTCTGCAAACGCTGACCTCCCGGGTGATCGCCGCGGTGATCCTGGGTCTTGGCGCGGTACCCGCGATCCTCATCGGAAGCTCAACCGGTCCGCACCGGGCGATCGGCGTCGGCGCCGCTGCCGTCATCGCTGCCTGTTGCGTGGCCATGGCCGGGCGCTGGCTGTGGCATCGCTGGCCGACCCGGCTGCAGAGCGAGCTGTTCGTCGTGGTCGGCACGTTCTGTGTGGCCGCCGCGTGCCTGATCGCGTCGGATCCGCTGGTGGGGATGGTGGGCGCGACCGCCTTCGCCGTGCTGTCGACCTACACCGCGCTCTTCCATCCCGCGCCTTACCTGGCGTTTTCCTGGACCGTTGCGGCCGTCGCGGTGGGGATCACGGCGGTGCGGCTCGCCGCCATCGACCCGGTGCTCGCGACCGGCACCGTCATCACGGTCGTGCTGATCAACATCTTCGTCGCCTTCGCCTGCCGGATCACGGTCGGCCTGATTCGCACGAAGATCCGGCACGACGAGATCGAGCCGCTGACGGGCCTGCTCAACCGCGGCGCATTCGATGAACGGGCGGCGACGCTGCTGGGATCGCGCAGCCGCGACGACGACCGATACTTCGTCCTGGTGGTGGTTAGCATCGACAGCTTCTCGCTGCTGGGCCAGGTGGCCGGCGCCGCGGGCGCCGACCGGTCCCGTGTGGCGGTGGGCCACGCGCTGCGCGAAACCGTCAGGCACGACGCCGTCGTCGCCCACGTCAGCGACGCCGATTACCTGATCGCGGACACCTTCACCGAGGTGGATCCGGCGCCCCTGGTCGAACGCATCCGCGGAGCAATGCGCGCCACACCGACCCGGCTGACCGCCAGCCTGGGCGTGGTGAGCACCCCGTTGCGGCCGCTGGCGCAACGCCCGCCGCACGATGTCCTCGACGAGATCATCACCATCGCCACGGCAGCCATGTACGAAGCGCGCCGCGCGGGCGGTAACGAGGCGCGGTACGTGCTGCGGCCCGTGCTCACCTCACTGGACGACCCCGACGACAAGGGCGCCTCCGGCGACGGCTGACCCCGCCCCGCTCAGTCGGCGATGCCGAAGGCCCTGATGACCTTGGTCGGCGTCACACGAACGATGAGTTCCCCGGGCACGCCGTTGCGCCTGCCGTACGCTTCGGCGCGGTCGGCGCCCATGTAGCGACCGCCGATGCGCGTGGCGACGTCGAGCAGCTCACCAGGGTCCTCACCGAGTTCGGCCGTGCCCTGCACCTGGACGAACGAATACGGTGGGTGCGGATCGTCGACGGTCAGCACCACGCGTGGATCACGTTGCAGTGCTTTACCTTTGGCTGTGCTCTTGGCGGTGTTGAAGACGAGTTGGTCGTTGTCGACGATGAACCACACCGGGGCGACGAGCGGACGTCCGTCGGAGGCGACATAGCCAAGCATTCCGGTGCGTGTACCTGCCGTCAGAAACTCGACCACATCGGGGGTCAACGCTGCCACGACTCGATCGTAACTTCCTCCCCCTCACCCCCACCGTGCGAGTCTGGAGTGCGGCACACCGCTTCTGGCCTGCAGGGACGCACGTTCCTGCGCCGGAACGCTGCCGGGTGACCTCGGGCAATGCCTCTTTTTGGCCGATTTCACAGCATCGACGGCCACGTAGTGGGACCGTGGACCCGCCTTCTGAATTCGCTTACTGCGTCGGGGTTGACCGGAGGTGACGCCATGACTAGCAGCTATCTCGACCTGGTTGCGGAGAAGGCCACCGGCCGGGTGACGGAAGCGGTTCGTCGCGAGATCTCCGGCTTGGTCGCCGAGGGCGGTGTGGTGTCCGAACCCGCGGAGCTTCGCACCTACGAATGCGACGGGCTGACGGGATTCCGGGTCGTTCCCGCACTGGTGGCCCTGCCGTCGAGCACCGAGGAGGTCGCGGCGGTCGTGCGGGTCTGCGCCCGCGAACACATCCCGTTCGTCGCCCGCGGTGCGGGCACCGGCCTGTCCGGCGGCGCCCTGCCCGTCGCCGACGGGATCGTCATCGGGCTGGCCCGCATGCGCAAGGTGCTGTCGGTCGATTCGAACAATCAGCGGGCCGTCGTCCAACCGGGTGTGACCAATCTCGGCATCTCCGCGGCGGTGGCGTCTCACGATCTGTACTTCGCGCCCGACCCGTCCAGCCAGGTCGTCTGCACCATCGGCGGGAACGTGGCCGAGAACTCCGGCGGCGCACACTGCCTGAAGTACGGCTTCACCACCAACCACATTCTCGCGCTCACCATGGTCTGCCCCGACGGCAGCGTGGTGACCCTCGGTGGCAACTCACTGGACCAGCCGGGGCCGGATCTGCGCGCGTTGGTCGTCGGCTCGGAAGGCACCCTCGGCATCGTCACCGAGATCACCGTCCGGCTGCTGCGCAAGCCCGAGGCCGTGCGCACCCTGGTGGCCGACTTCGACGATGTGGAGCTGGCGGGCAACGCGGTCAGTGACATCATCTCGCACGGCATCATCCCCGCCGCCGTCGAGATGCTCGACGTGCTCGCGATCGAGGCGTGCGAGAGGGCCACTCTCGCCGGGTACACGGTCGGCGCACCCGCCGCTCTCGTGGTGGAACTCGACGGTGTCGGCGTCGAGGTCGACGCGGAATTCGAACGCGTCCAACAGATTTGCCGGGACAACCGGTCCACCCACATCAGGATCGCCAACGACGCGGCCGAACGGGCACTGATCTGGAAAGGACGCAAGGCCGCGTTCGCCGCGATGGGACGGATCAGTCCGGACTACTTCGTCCAGGACGGCGTCATCCCGCGCACCAAGCTGGGCAGCACTTTGACCCGCATCGGCGAGATGTCGCGCGCGGCGGGGCTCCGTGTCGCCAACGTCTTCCACGCCGGTGACGGCAACCTACACCCGCTGGTCCTCTACGACGGCGCCGTGCACGGCCAGGCCGAGCGTGCGGAGGAGTTGGCCACCGCGATCGTCGAACTGTGCGTGGAGCAAGGCGGTTCGATCACCGGCGAGCACGGCGTCGGCAGCGACAAGGCGTGCTCGATGCCGAAGATGTTCTCCGACGCCGACCTGACGGTGATGGCGCTGGTGCGGTCCGCATTCGACCCCGACGGGGTCTGCAATCCCGGCAAGGTGCTGCCCACGCCCCGTCTGTGCGGCGAGCGTCCCGGCCCGTGGCGGCCGCACCCTCTGGAGCAGGCCGGCGTGATCGAACGGCTTTGAGGGGAGGCGAAACGCGATGACGGCGACCACGGATCCGGTTCCGGCGGGTGCGACGGTGTACCGGCCGACGAGCGTGGACGAGGCCGCCGGCGTTCTGCGCGAGAGCCGGGGTGGTGTGCTGTTCCGCGGGGCCGGTACCAAGATGGCCTGGGCCGGGCACCCGCACGACCCGGAGCTGGTGCTGGAGACCGGTGGGCTGAACCGGTTGCTCGACCACAACCCGGCGGACATGACCGCGTCGGCGCAAGCCGGAATGTCATTGCGCGCGTTACAGGATCGGCTCGCCGAAGCCGGGCAGTGGCTTGCGCTGGACCCGGCGACGGAACCGGACGGCGCCACCATCGGCGGTCTGCTGGCCACGGGCGAATCCGGCCCGCGCAGGTTGCGCTACGGCGCTTTGCGCGACCTGATCATCGGCGTCACGTTGGTGCTTGCCGACGGAACCGTCGCCCGCGGCGGGGGACGGGTGATCAAAAACGTTGCCGGCTATGACCTGAGCAAGCTGATGTACGGGTCGCTGGGCACCCTCGGGCTGATCGCCGAGGTGGTCATGCGCCTGCATCCACGCCCCGAGAGCAGTGCGACGGTCGTGGTGCCGTGCTCGCCGGAGCAGGCGACAGCGCTGAGCCTCGATCTGCTGGGCTCGGCCCTGGAGCCGACCGCGGTCGACTGGGCCGGCGACCCCCGCGGTGGCGCCGGCCGGCTGGCGGTCCGCTTCGAGGGCACCGCGGCCGGTGTCGCGGCTCAGGCGGCGGCATTTCGGGAACGGGCGGGCGGGGCCGCGCAGGAGGCGCTCGCCGATGACGGCGAGGCGGAACTCTGGCGGCAGTATGCCGCCGCAGGCAGCGCCGAGGCCGGCCAGAGCGCGGCGTTCGCCGGGACGCTGCCCGCTCAGTTGAGCGCCGTCGCAACGGCACTCGCGGATGCCGCCGACGCCGCGGGAATCGACGTCTCGCTGGCCTCCCACAGTGCGCTCGGCCTGCACACGGCGCGATTCTCCGGGCCGGCCGCACAACAGGCGGCCGCCTTCGACCGGTGGCGGCGCGATGTGCTGGCCCTCGGGGGAACCGTGCTGCTGCGGGATCGCCCGGCCGATGTCGACGCCGCCGTCGACGCGCTCGGCCCGCCACCGTCGTCGGTCGGCCTGCTGCGCGCCGTCAAGGCACGCCTGGACCCCGACGGCCGGTGCGCGCGAGGCCGTCTCGCTCCCTGGCTGTAATCCGATGCGACCCATGGAGTTTCGCCGATGACCACCGAATCCGCCAGCAGCCGGGGTCGCGATGAGCGCTCGCGCGAAGAGCAGTCCGGCACCGAAGAGTGCGCGCCTGGCACCTTCGGCATCTTCGACAATCACCACCCGCCGTCCGACGAGCGGATCTCCGACTGTGTGCACTGCGGATTCTGCCTGCCGAGCTGCCCGACCTATGCGCTGTGGGGCGAGGAAATGGACTCACCGCGCGGGCGCATCTACCTGATGAAGCTCGGCAACGAGGGTGCCGTACCCCTCGACGACACCTACGCCAAGCATTTCGACGCCTGCCTTGGCTGCATGGCGTGCGTGACGGCCTGCCCGTCGGGCGTGCGCTACGACGAGCTGATCGAGGCGGTGCGCCCACAGTTGGAGCGCAACCACATACGGGCGCTGTCCGATCGGCTGTTCCGCGAGATGATCTTCCAGCTCTTCCCCTACCCCACACGGGTGCGCGCCGGCATGGTCATGGCGGCGTTGTACCAGCGGGTGGGCGGGCCAGTCCTGCTCGAGCGCAGCGGCGTGCGCAGCCGGTTACCCGCGCGACTACGGGCACTCGAGGAGCTGATGCCGCGGGCGCGGCTGCGGACACTGACCCGGCGGATGCCCTCGTTCATCCAGGCCGAAGGGCCGCGGAGGCGCCGCATCGCGCTGTTGCAGGGGTGCGTGCAGCGAGTGTTCTTCGCCGACGTCAACGCGGCGACGGCACGGGTGTTGGCCGCCGAAGGCTGCGATGTCATCGTGCCCAAGGGGCAGCGGTGCTGCGGAGCGCTGAGCGAACACGCGGGAAGGGAACCCGAGGCATTGGAGCGTGCCCGCCGCACCATTGACGTATTCGAGACATACGACGTCGACGCCATCGTGGTCAACGTCGCCGGTTGCGGCTCCACGATGAAGGAGTACGGCAGGCTGCTGCGCGACGACCCGCAGTATGCCGGGCGCGCCGCCGAGTTCTCGGCCAGGGTGCGCGACATCTCGGAGGTTCTCGCCGAACTGGGGCCTGCGGCGCCGCGGCACCGCATCGATGCCAGGGTCGCCTATCACGACGCCTGTCATCTCGGCCACGGCCAAGGGGTGCGGCTTCAGCCCCGCGCGGTGCTGCGCGCCATACCGGGCCTCGAGGTGCTCGACATCCCCGAAGCCGAGATCTGTTGCGGCTCAGCGGGTATCTACAACATGGTCAATCCGGAGCCGGCAGCCGAACTGGGTCTGCGCAAGATTACCCACGTCATGTCCGTCTCGCCTGACGCGGTCGCCACGGCGAACCCGGGTTGTCTGCTGCAGATGCGCCGATACCTGCCGGGCGAGGTGCCGATGTTCCACCCGATCGAGCTCGTCGACGCATCCATCCGGGGCGTCGACCCCATTCACGCCCATCCGCGAACCGATTCCTAAAGGGGACAGATGTTTACGCAGGAACTCGCGCCCGTTGGCGGCAGCCTCACCGTCTCCGCACTGATCGCTCTGCTGCCGTTGATCACGATTTTCATCCTGTTGGGCGTGCTGCGGATCAAGGCCCACTGGGCTGGCCTGGCCTCACTGGCTGTGGCGATGATCGTGGCGATCGTGGCGTTCGGCATGCCGGTGCACCTGACGCTTCTGTCGGGCACCGAGGGCGCGCTGTTCGGCCTGTTCCCGATCATGTGGATCGTGTTCAACGCGCTGTGGGTGTATCAGCTCACCGTGGTCAGCGGGCGTTTCGAGGACCTGCGTGAGTCGTTCAACCTGATCTCCGAGGACCCGCGCATCATGGCTGTGCTGATCGCCTTCTGCTTCGGTGGCCTGCTGGAAGCGCTTGCCGGCTTCGGTGCACCGGTCGCGATCACCGGCGTGATGCTCATGGCGATCGGTTTCTCCGCGTTCCGTGCCGCCGCGATCGTGCTGCTGGCCAACACCGCGCCCGTCGCATTCGGCGCGATCGCCACGCCCATCCTGACGGCCGCCACGCTGACCCACATACCCGTCCAGGACATCGGCGCCATGGTCGGTCGGCAGACGCCCATCCTGGCGATGTTCGTGCCGCTGATCCTGGTCGGCATGGTCGACGGCAAGCGCGGGATTCGCCAGACCTGGCCGGCTGCGGTCGTCTGCGGCCTCACGTTCGCCGTCGCGCAGTTCGTCAGCTCCAACTTCATCTCCGTCGAGTTGACCGACATCATCGCCGCGCTGGTGGCGGTCGGTGCCACGATCGCGCTGCTGCGGGTGTGGCACCCCGAGGGAACCGAGGAGGCGCTCGCCGACCTGCGCGCCGCGACCGAGGAAGAGGCCGCGCGCACGTCAGGAGACCGCGGCGATTCCGCGGGTGGCGGCTCACCGGTTCGAACTGGCGGGCCTGCCACCGGATCGGCGGTGGTGACGCCGGGGACATCCAGCCGCGAACTGACCACCGGCCGGATAGCCATGGCGCTGATGCCCTACGTCATCATCATCGCGGTGTTCTCGGTCGCCAAACTGTTCGGGCCGGTGAAGAACTTCCTCGTCGGCACCGACTACAAGATCAAATGGCCTGGACTGGACGGCAACGTCCTCAGCGGGGCGGGCAAGCCGATCACGTCGACGGTCTACAACCTGCAGTGGTTTTCGTCGCCGGGCAGCCTGCTGATCATCTGCGGGATTCTGGTGGCCATCCTCTACCGGATCTCGCCGGCCACGGCCCTGCGCGAATACTTCGCCACCGCCTACAAGCTGCGGTTCGCGTTTCTGACCGTGGCATCGGTGCTCGCCCTGGCCTACGTGATGAACCAGTCCGGGCAAACGCTGACCATCGGTAACTGGATCGCGGCGACCGGGGCCTTCTTCGCCTTCCTGTCGCCGATTCTCGGCTGGCTGGGGACCGCGGTCACCGGCTCGGACACCTCCGCCAACGCGCTGTTCGCCACGCTGCAGCAGGCGGCGGCCGATCGAGCCGGTCTCGACCCGACCCTGCTGGTGGCGGCCAACACCAGCGGCGGCGTCGTCGGCAAGATGATCAGCCCGCAGAACCTCACGATCGCCGCGACGGCGGTGGGCATCCTGGGCCGCGAAGGCGACCTGTTCCGCTACGTCATCCGGTGGAGTCTCGGGATGATCCTGTTCATGTGTGTCCTGGTGTTCCTGCAGTCGACCGCAGTCCTGGGCTGGATGCTGATCTGAGCGCGCCCGTCAACGAAGGAGGTTGTATGTCCAGGTATCTGGTGGTGGCCCACGAGACCGTCACCAACCGAGAATTGCTGGACCAGTTGCGCACGATTCAAAAGGACGATGCGCAAGCCGAATTCGTCCTGCTCGTGCCCGCGACACCGGTGCGCCACCTGCTGCGGCGAGGTGATCAGCACGACGCCGAGGTGGTCGCGGGCAGGGTGGCCGAGCGGGCCAAGTCGCTGTTTGCACGGGAGGGTATCCCGTTGTCCGCCAGCAAGATCGGTTCGGCGTCCCCGGTGGACGCAGTTGACGCCGAACTGGGTGCGGACGACGCCGGCTATAAGGCTGTGGTGATCTCCACCCTGCCCAGGGAGAAGTCCCGGTGGTTACGACTCGACCTGCCCCGCGTCGTGGAGTCCCGGCACCGCCTGCCCGTCTACCACGTGCAGGCGCCCGTCGAATGGTCGGCCGGCGAACTGCCGTAGGCAAGCCCGAGGGTATCGGATCGTGCCCCGTCACCGTGCGGGGTCGGAGGCCGCCCGTCGCCCGGGCGGCAGCCAGTCGAAACTGTCGGCGCTCGGCCCGCTGGGCAGGTATTCCAGACCGATCCAGCCGGTGTAGCCGCCGTCGTCGAGTTGGCGCAGGTACGCGCCGATCGGCAGCTCACCCGTTCCCGGCTCGTGTCTGCCGGGCGCATCGGCGATCTGTACGTGCCCGATGCGCGCGAGATGGTCGGTGATGGCCTTGGGCGGATCATCGCCGTTGACCGCCAGGTGATACACGTCGCAGAGGAACCGCAGGTTGGTCGCGCCGGTGACGTTCTCGACACGCTCGATCACCGCGACGGCGTCCGCCGCGGTCAGCAGGGGATAGGCGGGGGCGCCGCTCACCGGTTCGATGAGTACCATCCCGTCGATTCGCGCGGCGGCCGCCGCGGCGAGTCCGAGGTTCTCCACCGCGAGGTCGTCCTGCTGCCCCGGTACCGCGTCGGGAATCCTATTGCCGTACAGCGCATTGAACGCGCGGCAGCCCACCTGTTCCCCGATGGCGACGGTGACGTCGATGTTGTCGCGGAATTCGGCGCTGCGGTGCGGCCACGACACCAGCCCACGTTCGCCGGCGGGCATGTCGCCTGCGAAGAAGTTCAGACCGACCAGCTCTACCCCGGCATCCCGCACCGCGCGTACGAAGGCGTCGACCTCACCGTCGGCCGGCACCGCCACATCCCACGGCCACCAGAATTCGATCGCCGTGAATCCGGCCGCCCGGGCCGCCGCGGGGCGCTCCAGGACCCCCAGCTCTTTGAACAGTATCGAGCAGTTGACGTCGAATCTGGTCATGGAACTCCCCGTCGAGTGTCGGATTGGCTCGTGGTGCCGGATCGCTCGCGGTCAGACGACCAGCCAGATCAACCCGGCCATCGTGAACCCGACGATCGACAGGATGGTTTCCAGGACCGTCCAGGTCATCAGCGTCTCTTTGACGGTCATGTTGAAGTAGCGCGACACGATCCAGAACCCGCCGTCGTTGACGTGGCTGGCGATGATCGAGCCAGCCGACACCGCCACGACGATGAGCGCGATCTGGACGGGCGAATAATTGCCTCCGCTGACCGATGTCTCGATGATGCCCGCGGTGGTGACGATCGCGACCGTCGCCGAACCCTGGGCGATCCGCAGCGCGCAGCTGATCAGATACGCCGACACGATCACCGGTAGCCCGATCGCGGTCATGGAGTCGGCCAGCGCATCGCCGATACCGGTGGCGCGCAACACCGCTCCGAAGAACGCGCCGGCGCCCACCACCAGCAGGATCATGCCCACCGGGCGCAGCGACGCTGCCGAGATCTTGCCGACCTCGGTGGCGGTGAGCCCGCGGCGGATGCCGAGCAGATAGATCGCCAACAGCACGGCAATGGTCAGCGCGATCGCCGGCGTGCCGACGAGGGTCAGCACGGCATGCAGCCTCGAGTCCTGCTCGAGCACGACGTCGGCGATCGTAGCCGCCAGGATGAGGACCATCGGCGCCAGGATGATGAAGGCGATCAGGGACAGCGACGGCGGGTTGACGGTGTCAGCTTCCTCCTCTTCGGGGATGAACTCGTCGGGCACCTCGACCTGGACGCGTTTGCCGATCCAGGATCCCCACACGACGCCGCTGACGAACCACGCGGGGATGCCGCAGGCCAAGCCCATGATGATGATCCAGCCGAGGCTGACGCCCAGCAGCCCCGCGGCGGCGACCGGGCCGGGGTGTGGCGGCAGGAACGCGTGCGTCATGGACAGGCCGGCCAGCATCGGCATCGCATAGAGCACCATCGATTTTCCGCCGCGCTTGGCTGCGACATAGACCAGCGGCGCCAGGATGAAGATGCCGATGTCGAAGAACACCGGGATGCCGAGCACCAGGCCGGTGATGCCCATGGCCAGCGGTGCGCCCTTGGGGCCGAACAGGTTCAGCAGTCGGGTGGTCAGGACATCAGCACCGCCCGAGCGCTCCAGCATCGCGCCGAGGACGGTGCCGAGGCCGATGATCACGGTGATGTGCCCCAGGATGCTGCCGAATCCCTTCTCCAGCAGGGAATCGGCGGCTTTCGCTGGGGTGCCGACCAAATCGACCACCGGGATGCCGGCGATGAGTGCCACCGCGACGCTGACGACGATCAGCGCGATGAACGGTTCGAGCTTGAGTTTGATGATGAGTAGCAACAGCACCGCGATGGATACTGCGGCGAGGGTGAGCAGACCGGCTGTGTCGTGCTGCAGCCAGTTCACGAGGTCGGACATTCGGAACTCCAGGGGTGGGTTGAAGGGTCAGTGTGCGAGCGCGGCGACGAATGCCTGTGCCCGCCCGGTGATGTCGTCCCAGTCGGCGGCGGCGACGCGGTCCGGCGGTTCCACGCTCATTGCACACCCGCCTTGGCGAGGCGCAGTGCCCGCCCCGCCGTCGCGCCGGTCAGTTCACCGTCGTCGAGTGCCAGTTCGCCGCGGACGAACACATGTGTGAAACCGCTTGCAGCCTTGCGTGGTTGGGCATAGGTCGCGTTGTCGACGACAGCGTCGGGATCGAAGAGCACGAGATCGGCGGCGAAGCCGGTGCGCACATACCCCCGGCCGATGAGCCGTAGGCGCGTGGCGGCACGGCCGCTGAGGTGCCCGACGCATTCCTCCAGCGACATCAGGCCCAGATCGCGGCTGTAGTGGCCGAGATACCGGGCGAAGGTGCCCCATCCGCGCGGGTGCGGCTTCGCCCCGACGAGCAGCCCGTCGCTGCCACCGGTATGACGTGGGTGGCCCATGATGGCCTGAACATTCTCCTCGTGGCCGACGTGCTGCAGGATCCCGCTGCCGAGTTCGTCGCGACGCAGGATGTCGACGCAGACGTCGAATGGCTCTCGGCCTTCCTCCTTTGCGATCTGGGCGATGGTCTGCCCGACGTAGCCGTCGAGTTCGCCGTGCTGCACGCCGCTGATTTCGATGGTGTCCCATTCGGCGATCACGCCGTGGCAGCCGTCGGAGCCGGTGACCTCAAGATGTTCGCGAATCCTCGACCGCTCCTGTGGGTCCTCGAGCCTGGCCAGCGTCGCCTCGGTGCCTCCGGCCGACGCCCAGCTGGGAAGGATCGCGGAAAGGGTGGTGGCACCGGGCAGATACGGGTAGGTGTCCAGGCTGATGTCGGCGCCGGCCCGTTCCGCATCGTCCAGTAGCGCGAGCAACTCCGGCGCGCGCCCCTTGTTGGGCCCGAAGTTCAGCGTGGCGTGCGCCAGGTGCAGTGGGCAGCCGGCACGCGTGGTGAGGTCGACCATCTCGGCATACGCCTCCATCGCCCCCGCTCCGTACGAGCGGTGGTGCGGTGAGAAGTATCCGCCGTACCCGGCGACCGTCCGGCACAGCGCGAGGAGTTCGTCGTTGTCGGCGTACATGCCCGGCGTGTAGGTCAGACCGGCCGAAAGGCCAACGGCCCCTTCACTCATCGCCTCAGCGAGCAGACGCTGCATGTCGGCGATCTGGGCCGCGGTGGCCGGGGTGTCGTCCCAGCCGACGACCAGCGCGCGCAGCACGCCGTGCGGTACCAGGTAGGCGACGTTGGTGGCGATACCGCGGTCGAGCCGGTCGAGATATTCGCCGACCGAGCGCCAGTCGAAATCGAAATCCACCGGGTCGGTGTTCCATCCGGCGATCTTGCGCCGCACCACGGCGAGCACCTCGTCGGTGACGGGCGCATAGGAGAGGCCGTCTTGGCCGAGCACCTCCGTCGTGACGCCTTGGGTGATTCGTGACGGATGCTCCGGATTGATCAGGATCTGCAGATCCGAATGTGCGTGCATGTCGATGAATCCGGGTGCGAGCACCAGCCCGGAGGCGTCGATCACCCGGTCGGCGTGCACCCCGGTGTCGTCGTCGCGGATCTCGGCGATGGTGTCTCCGTCGAGCAGAACATGGGCGCGGTAGCGAGGTGCCTCTGTTCCGTCGACGACGGTGGCGGAGCGAATCAGTGTGCGCATGACATTCCCCGGGAATCAGTGGATTTCAGAAGTAGGTGCGGATGAGGTCGATGACGCGGGGGTCGTCCCCGCCGCCGATCACGGGGATCCATCGCCATTTGTCGAAGGCGGTGCAGGGGTGGGAGAGACCCAACCGGATCACCTGCCCGACCCGTAGATCGCTGTCGGGTGGGATGCTCAGGAACGCGTGCTGGTCGTTGACGGCGGTGATCTCCGCGCCCTCGATGGGCCGGGGCGGCGCACCGAGTTGGTCGGCGACCAACTGTGGCACGGGCAGGCCCTCGTCGAACGGCACGTCCCGCTTGCCCGCATCGAGCAGCGCCAGACCCGGTTCGGGGCGCGACACCACCCGCGCCCACGTGTGCATGGCCGAGCGCAACCGGTGGTCATCGCCACCGCGGGCGAACGGGGTGATCTGTGAGTAGAAGCCGTCGTCGTGGATGACGTAGGCGCCCGCGCGGACGACGACGCGGGTGTTGCCGCGCGCGAGGGGCGCCAGCACGTCGGCGACCACATCGAAGTAGGCGCTGCCACCCGCGGTCACATGTATATCGGCGCCAGCGCCGCCGGCGGGATAGCTATCGCGCAGCCGCGTGTGCAGCTCCGCAATGTCCTGCAGGTACCTCCGTACCCGCGACAGCGACGCATCCGACGCGTCGTGGGCGAGCGCACCTTCATAGCCGCAGACGCCCGCGAGCCGCAGCACGGCGCTTTCCGCCACCCGGTGCGCGACCGCGACGGCTTCATCGAGGGTGCGCGCGCCGGTCCGGCCGCCGGGGGCGCCGAGTTCGACCAGCACGGGAATCGGCCGGGTGACCCGTATGCCCGACAGTGCGGCGACCATCGCGTCGACGGTCTGCGTCGAGTCGGCCCAGGTGAGCACCTCAAGGTCGCGGTGCTCGGCCAGTTCGTCGACCAGCCACCGCAACCCCGCCGGGTCGACCAGCGAATTCGCCAGCTGTATCCGCCGGATGCCGAAATGTACAGCCACCCTTAGCTGGCTGTACGAGGCCAGCGTGATACCCCAAGCGCCGCTGCGTATCTGGCGCTCCCATAGGACGGGGGCCATGGTGGTCTTGCCGTGCGGTGCGAGCTCGACGCCGTGTGCGTCGCACCACGCGGACATCGCCGCCAGGTTCTGCTCGATAGCGGAATCGTCGAGGGTCATCACCGGGGTGCTGAACGCCGACAACCGGGGACCGGTCGCCAGGAACTCCGCGGTGCTCAGGCCGGTCGCCGCAGCGGGCAGCGACTTGTCCAGTTCGGACAACGCCGGCTCGGCGGGACCCGGCAACCGCTCGCGTCCCAATGCGGTTTCACCGTGGGTAGTCATCACCGAATCCCGCCTTTCAAGGGGTCTGACACGTCTGAGCTGCAATGTTGCATATAGTGCAATCGCTATTGCATTTTCTGACAGCTCATGTCTAACATTGGTGCGGGATCCGCGTCAATCCCCTGAAACGTGAACGGACTATCGAGGGAAGACTGTGCTGGAAACGAAAACAGTTGTCGGAGGCGGTGTTACGTGCCTCGGAGAACCGCTTGTCCTGGTCTCGCCACGCGAACGACATCTTGCGGGCGCCGAAGCCAACGTCGCTGCGGGATTGGTGGCGTGGGGTGTATCCGCGGCATTCGTCGGACGGCTGGGTGACGACGACTTCGGGACCGTCGTACGCAATGAGTTCGACGCGCACGGTGTCGACATCTCAGCGCTGCAGATCGACGGGTCCCGGCCGACCGGCCACTACTCGAAGCTGACCGATGTCGATGACACGGGCGAGCCCCGCACATCCAGCAGCTACTGCCGTGCCGGCTCCGCGGCGTCGGCGATGACCCCGGCCTTCCTCGACGTTCCCGACGTGGCGTCGGCGCTCGTGCGGGCTTCGGTCGTGCATTGCAGTGGCATCACGGCGGCCCTGTCAGAGAGCTGCCAGGCATTGATGCGCAGGCTGCTCACCGAACGGCCCCGGATTACCGGGTTGGTCAGCTTCGATGTGAACTGGCGCGAGCAGCTGTGGCCCAGCGGCGACCCCGCCGTCGTCGTCGATCTCGCCGACAAGGCCGATCTGGTGTTGGTCGGTGCCGACGAGGCCAGGCGGGTTATGGGCACCGACGATCCGGTAGCGCTGCGGCGGATACTGCCGAATCCGGGGACGATCGTGGTCAAGGACGGCGCGGTGCGCGCGGTGGCGATCGACCCGGATGGCGAGACGATATCGGTACCGGCGCTTCGGGTCGAGGTCGTCGAGCCGGTCGGTGCCGGCGACGCATTCGCGGCGGGCTATCTCAGCGGCGTGGTGTCAGGCGATGACGTTGCGACGTGCCTGCGCCGCGGGCATGTCGGCGCCGCGGCGACGTTGACGGTCCCGCAGGACTCCGCACCGCCCCCACCCGCCGATCTGTTAAGCCAGCTGCTCACCTGTTCAGCGACCGACTGGGCCGCGACGACGGCCACGGCGGCGGGCTTTTCGATACCGGAAGTGGGAGAACACCCATGAGCCAGAGCGTTGCGCGTGCGCTGCACCTGCTGGTGCAACTCGCTGATCGGCCGGCGACCCTCGACGAGCTGGCGGAGTCTACCGGGGTTCACAAGACGACAGTGCTGCGGCTGCTGCGCACCCTGTCCGAGGAGCGGTTCACCTTTCGGGACCAGGCCAACCGCTATCACCTCGGTTCGCGGATCTTCGAGTTGGCCTCGCGCGGAACCGATCAGCGGGAGATTCGCCAGATCGCGTCGCCGCACCTGACCGCGTTCAACCGCGCCTACGGCCGCACCACCCATCTCGCGGCGATGGAGGGCGGTGACATCGTCTACATCGACAAGCTGGAGTCCCACGACCAGATCCGGATGTTCTCCCGAATCGGGATGAGCGCCAACCTGAATTCGACCGCGGTCGCCAAGATCATCCTGGCCGACCTGCCGGACTCCGAACTGCGCCCGATCGTCAAGGCGATGGACTTCAGCCGGCGCACCCCGAACACGATCACCACGCCCGAGGAGTATCTTCGCGAGATCGAGACCGTCCGTGCCCAGGGCTGGGCGCAGGACCGTGAAGAGAACGAAGCCTCGATCAACTGCATCGGCGTTCCCATCCGCGGTGCCTCCGGTCGTGTGGTGGCCGCGGTGTCGGTGTCGGTGCCCGACGTGGTGCTCTCCTTCGATCAACTGCTCGAGCTGCTCACACCGTTGCGGGACGTGGGTCAGCGCATCTCTGAAGACTGCGGATTCCGTCCGCGGTGAACCCGGCCAGGCAACGTCCGACCCGGCAACATCCGATCAAGCAAAGGAGTTCGGTCATGGCCGAATCACAGGTTATCCGCACCGATGGTGCACCGGCACCCGCCCACACATTCAGCCAGGGCATCAGAAAGGGTGGCCTGCTGCAGGTATCCGGACAGGGTCCGATGGACCCGGCGACGAACACCTATATCGGCGAGGGTGACGTGCGGACCCAGACCCGACGAACCCTGGAGAACGTCAAGGCCATCCTGGCCGCCGGCGGCGCCGCCGTGGACGACGTACTGATGTTCCGCGTCTACCTGACCAAGCGCGAAGACTTCGCCGCGATGAACGAGGTGTACGGCGAGTTCATCGAGGAGAACGTCGCCTCCGGCCAACTTCCTTGCCGGACTACCGTATTCGTCGGTCTGCCCCATGCGGTGATGCTCGTGGAGATCGACGCCATCGCGGCGGTGGGTTAGCCTCGCAGGCCTCGGGTCACGCGATTACTGCATTCACGACTTCGCGGGCGGCTTCCTGGACCTGTGCCAGGTGCTCGGGCCCCTGGAAGGACTCCGCGTAGATCTTGTAGACGTCCTCGGTGCCCGACGGGCGTGCGGCGAACCATGCGTTGGCCGTCGTCACCTTGAGTCCGCCGAGCGGAGCGCCGTTGCCGGGCGCGGTGGTCAGTTTGGCGGTGATCGGTTCGCCGGCGAGGTCGGTGGCGCTGACCTGTTCGGGCGACAGCCTGGCAAGCCGGGCCTTCTGTTCCCGGTTGGCCGGAGCGTCGATGCGCGCGTAGGTGGGCGCGCCGTACTTCGCCGCCAGTTCGGCGTAGCGCTGCGACGGCGACTCACCGGTGACGGCCTGGATCTCCGCTGCCAGCAACGCCAGGATGATGCCGTCCTTGTCGGTGGTCCAGGTGGTCCCGTCCTTGCGCAGGAACGACGCGCCGGCAGATTCCTCTCCGCCGAAACCGATTGTTCCGCTGACTAATCCGTCGACGAACCACTTGAAGCCGACCGGTACCTCCAGGAGCGTGCGGCCGATACCCGCGACCACCCGGTCGATGATCGAACTGCTGACGGCGGTCTTGCCGACCGCAATTGTGTCGGACCAGTCGGGCCGGTGGGTGTAGAGGTACTCGATCGCCACCGCGAGGTAGTGGTTGGGGTTCATCAGCCCACCGTCGGGAGTGACGATGCCGTGCCGGTCAGAATCCGCGTCGTTGCCCGTCGCGATCTGGTAGTCGGCGTTCGCGCCGTTCACCTTCTGAATTAGCCCGGCCATCGCGTTCGGCGAACTGCAGTCCATCCGGATCTTGCCGTCCGTGTCGAGCGTCATGAATCGCCATGTCGCGTCCACCAGCGGGTTGACCACCGTCAGATCAAGTTTGTGCGCCTCGGCGATCGCACCCCAGTAGTCGACGCTGGCACCGCCGAGCGGGTCGGCGCCAATGCGCACGCCTTCGGCGCGAATGGCGTGGATGTCCACGACGTTCGGCAGGTCGGACACGTAGGCGTTGAGGTAGTCGTGACGCTGCGCGCTACCCAGCGCCCGCGCCAGCGGTACTCGCTTCACGGCCCTAAGCCCGTCACGCAGAATCTCGTTGGCGCGCTTGGCGATGACGCCGGTGGCATCGGTGTCCGCCGGTCCGCCGTTGGGCGGGTTGTACTTGAAGCCGCCGTCGCGCGGCGGGTTGTGTGACGGCGTGACGACGATCCCGTCGGCCAGGCCACCCCCACGCGAGGAGGATGAACCAGCTGCATCGCGGCCGCGGTTGAACGCCAGAATCGCGTGGCTGACCGCCGGCGTCGGGGTGTACCGGTCGGCCGAGTCGATCATCGCCACCACATCGTTGGCCGCCAGCACCTCCAACGCCGAGACCAACGCCGGCTCGGACAGACCGTGAGTGTCGCGGCCGATGAACAGCGGGCCCGTCGTGCCCTGCGCGGCCCGATACTCGACGATGGCCTGAGTGGTTGCCAGGATGTGCGCCTCGTTGAACGCCCCGTCCAGACTGGACCCGCGATGACCCGACGTGCCGAACGCCACCTGTTGATCGATGTCGTCCGGATCGGGCTGGACGCTGTAGTACGCGGTGACCAGGTGGGCCACGTCGATCAGGTCTTCGGGCCGCGCGGGTTGTCCGGCCCGGGGGTTGGCTGCCATCTCAGGGTCCTTTCTGATGCGCACCGGTGTCTTCGTGGCCGCGAGCCGGCTCACGTTGCCTGGCTGATCAGCGCGAGTTCGTTGTCGGAGGCGAGCAGGTGGTGGTGTGGGAGCACCCTGACGGTGTAGCCGACCGAACCGGCGACGGGGAGCGGTGTTGTGCTGGTGAAGATTTCGGCGCCGCCCTCACCGCTTCCGGTGTGCGTCATGGTCACGATCTGCGGGTCGAGCAGGGAGCTGTCGCTGTCGACCCGCCCGAGGACGGCGTGCACCACGACGTCGTCGGGATCCAGCCCGCCCAGCTGCACCGTGGCGGTCAGTGTCAGGCGGGAGCCGAGCAGGGGAGTGTCGGGCAGCCCGGTGCTGTCGACATCGGTGACCTCCACCTTCGGCCACGCCTCCTGCACCCGAAGGCGGTAGGCGGTCAACTCCTGTGCGGCGCCGAAGGGCCCGCCCGTATTCGGTGCGATGGTGCGGCGCAGCGACTGCGCCGCCGGAGCGTAATAGCGCTCGGTGTAGTCACGCACCATCCGCGACGCCAGCACCTTGGGGCCGAGGGTCTGCATGGTGTGGCGCACCATCTCGACCCAGCGGGTCGGGATTCCCTGGTCGTCGCGCTCGTAGAACTTGGGCGTCACCGAATTCTGCAACAGTTCGTAGAGTGCGGTGGCCTCGATGTCGTCACGGCGGTCCTCGTGCGCCGAACCGTCAGCGGTCGGGATTTCCCAGCCGTTCTCCCCGTCGTACCACTCGTCCCACCAGCCGTCGCGGATGGACAGGTTCAGCCCGCCGTTGAGCGCGCTCTTCATCCCCGAGGTACCGCAGGCCTCCAGCGGGCGCAGCGGGTTGTTCAGCCAGACATCGCAACCCCAGTACAACAGCCGCGCCATCGACATGTCGTAGTTCGGCAGGAACGCGATGCGATGCCGGACCTCGGGCCGGTCGGCGAACCGCACCACCTGCTGGATCAGCGCCTTGCCGCCGTCGTCGGCAGGGTGCGATTTGCCGGCCACGATCAGCTGGACGGGACGGTCCTGATCGAGCAGCAATGCCTCCAGCCGCTGCGGATCACGCAGCATCAGCGTGAGCCGCTTGTAGGTCGGGACGCGCCGGGCGAACCCGATCGTCAACACCTCCGGGTCGAACGCGGTGGCGATCCAACCCAGTTCGGCCTCTGACGCTCCGCGCTCCACCCACGACTCGCGCAGCCGGGCCCGCACGTCGTCGACCAGTAATGCGCGCAAGGCAGACCGGATCGACCACAACCGGCCGGATTCGATCTGCTGCAGCCGCTGCCACAGCTGCGACTCCGACAGCGAATCACCGCCTGCGACGTCACGGGCCAACGAAAGCCATTGCGGCGCCGCCCACGTCGGTGCGTGCACCCCGTTGGTGATCGAACCGATCGGCACCTCCTCGGCGTCGAAACCCGGCCAGCGGCCGTTGAACATCTGCCGGCTCACCCGGCCGTGCAGCAGTGAAACACCGTTCGCGCGCTGCGCCAGCCGCAGCCCCATATGAGCCATGTTGAATTTCGACGGATCGTCCTCGGCGCCGAACTCGATAACCCGGTCCAGCGGCACACCCGCCAACAGTGGGTCGGGCCGTTCGTCGTCGAAGTAGTGGCGCACCAGGTCCATCGGGAACCGGTCGATCCCCGCCGGCACCGGGGTGTGGGTGGTGAACACCGTGCTCGCACGGACCACGGTCAGCGCGGTCTCGAAGTCCAGCCCCGCCGACGCCATATACTCGCGGATCCTCTCCACGCCGAGGAACCCCGCGTGGCCCTCGTTCATGTGGAACACCTCAGGCGCCGGCAGTCCCTCGATCTCGGTGAACGCCCGGACCGCCCGCACACCGCCGACCCCGGCCAGGATCTCCTGTTTGATGCGGTGCTCCTGATCGCCGCCGTAGAGTCGGTCGGTGACACCGCGCATGTCGTGTTCGTTCTCGCCGATATCGGAATCCAAGAGCAACAACGGGATTCGTCCCACTTGGGCTACCCAGACACGGGCGAACAGCTTCCGGCCGTCGGGCATCGCGGACTCGATGAGCACCGCGTCCCCGTCGTGGGTGGTCAGAAGCCGCAGCGGTAACCCCTGTGGGTCCAGCGATGGGTAGGTCTCGTGCTGCCAGCCGTCGGCCGTCAGTGACTGGCGGAAGTACCCGGAGCGGTAGAGCAGGCCGACGCCGATCAGCGGCAGACCCAGGTCGGAGGCCGACTTCAAATGGTCACCCGCCAGGATGCCCAGACCGCCGGAGTAGTTGGGCAGCACCGTGGCCACGCCGAACTCCATCGAGAAGTAGGCGATGCCGGCCGGCATGCTTGCGACGTCCTGCTCCTGGAACCACAACCGCCGGGTCAGGTAGTCGTCCAGGTCGGCGGCCAGCGCATCGAGGCGGTCCAGGAAGTGCTCGTCACCGGCGAGCGAGTCCAGTCGCGCGGGGCTGACCGCACCGAGCAGGGCCACAGGGTCTCCGTGGTGGGCCTCCCACAGCGCGGCGTCGATGCTGGCGAACAGGTCCTGGGTGCGGGTATCCCACGACCACCGCAAATTGTTGGACAGCCGTTCCAGCGCGGCCAGGCGCGGCGGCAAGTGGGCTCGGACGGTAAACCTGCGAATGGCTCTCAAGAGAGGTGCCCTTTCATGGGTGAACGAAACGAACTCGGGCGGCGAACAGCTGTCCGGTCAGTCGGGCACCAGCCACAGCGCTGAGGTTGGTGGCAGCACGAGGACCGCCGAAGCCGGCCTGCCGTGCCAGGGATCCGGGGTGGCTTCCACGCCGCCGAGGTTGCCCGAGCCGGCGCCGTTGTAGACGGTCGCGTCGGTGTTGAGGACCTCGCGCCAGCGTCCCGCCTGCGGAAGACCCAGCCGGTAGCTGGCGTGTTCCGATCCGGCAAAGTTGAAAATGCACGCCATCACCGAGCCGTCACTGCCGAATCGCAGGAAGCTCAGCACGCTGTTGCCCGAGTCGTTGGCGTCGATCCACGAGTAGCCGTCGGGTTTGGTGTCCTGGCTCCACAAGGCCGGGTGCGAGCGGTAGATGCCGTTGATATCGCGGACCATCGTCAGAATCCCTGATGAGAAACTGTTCTCGTCAAGCTGATACCAGTCGACGCCGCGTTCCTCGGACCATTCGGCGCGCTGGCCGAACTCCTGGCCCATGAACAGCAGTTGCTTGCCCGGATGGGCCCACTGGTAGGCGAGCAGGCTGCGCAGCCCGGCCGCCCTGACGTGATCGTTTCCGGGCAACCGACCCCACAGCGTGCCCTTGCCGTGCACCACTTCGTCGTGGCTGATCGGCAGCACATAATTCTCACTGAACGCGTAGAGCATCGAGAACGTCATCTCGTGGTGGTGGTAGCTGCGGTAAATGGGGTCACGGCTGATGTAGTCCAGCGTGTCGTTCATCCAGCCCATGCTCCACTTCATCGAGAAGCCCAGGCCGCCGAGGTTCGTCGGGCGTGTTACGCCGGGCCAGGAGGTGGACTCTTCGGCGATGGTGACGACGCCGGGCGTGAGTTTGTGGACAGTGGCGTTCATCTCCTGCAGGAATTGCACGGCTTCGAGGTTCTCCCGGCCGCCGTAGACGTTGGGTGTCCAGCCGTCGGCCGGTCGGGAGTAGTCCAGGTAGAGCATGGAGGCCACGGCGTCCACGCGCAGTCCGTCGATGTGGAATTCCTGCACCCAGTACAGCGCGTTGGCCACCAGGAAGTTGCGGACTTCGGCGCGGCCGAAGTCGAAAATATAGGTGCCCCAGTCGAGTTGCTCACCACGGCGTGGGTCGGCATGTTCGTAGAGCGGGGTCCCGTCGAACCGGCCCAACGCCCAGGCATCCTTGGGGAAGTGGGCGGGTACCCAGTCCATGATCACACCGATGCCGGCCCGGTGCAGCCGGTCGACCAGATAGCGGAAGTCGTCGGGGGATCCCAGCCTCGACGTCGGAGCGTAGTAGGAGGTGACCTGGTAGCCCCACGAGCCGCCGAACGGGTGTTCGGCGACCGGCATCAACTCCACATGGGTAAAGCCTTGCTCCACAACATATTCGGTCAGCTCGTCGGCGAGTTGGCGATACGACAGGCCCGGGCGCCACGACGTCGGGTGGACCTCGTAGGTGCTCATCGGCTCGAACACCGGATTCAGCGCCCCCCGGCGCTGAATCCAGTCCTCGTCGCCCCAGGTGTAGTCGCTGACGGTGACTTTCGACGCCGTCTGCGGGGGCACCTCGGTCGCGAAGGCCATCGGGTCCGCGCGATCGGTCACCGACCCGTCGGCGCCGTGCACCCGGAATTTGTACAGCCCACCGACGGGGAAACCCGGCCAGAACAACTCCCACACCCCGGTCGAGCCCAGCACGCGCATCGGCGCCTCGTCACCCCAGTGGTTGAACTCGCCGATCAGGCTGACACCCGTGGCATTGGGCGCCCACACCGCGAAGGACACCCCGTCGACGACACCATCGGACGTGGTGAACGACCGCGGGTGCGCGCCCAGTACCTCCCACAACCGCTCGTGGCGGCCCTCGGAGAAGAGATGCAGGTCGATCTCGCCGAGGGTGGGGAGGAACCGGTAGGCGTCGGCAACGGTCGGGCCGAACGTGCCACCGTCGGGAGTGGGATAGCCGGTCTCAAGGCGGTAGTCGATCAGGTCGACGAACGGGACGGCGACGGCGAACAATCCGGATTCGATGTGCTGCAGGGGATACCGCGCGTCACCGATGAGCGCCGTCACCGTCCTGGCGTGCGGGCGGAACGCCCGGATCACCGTGTAGTCGGAGTACTCGTGCGCCCCGAGCACCGCGTGTGGGTCGTGGTGGGTTCCCGACAGCAACCGATGCAGATCGGCAGGGTCGGGGGCCAGGTGACTGCTCGGGGCTTCGGTGTTGGTCATGGTGTGATTCCTCTCACTCGCGGCGCAGTAGTGGGCCGCGCGCATCGGCAGGGATGAGCGGCATGTTCACGATGTGGGCCACCGCTTTGGCAGGATCGATGCGGATGTAATTCGACTGTCCCCATTGATATTCCTCGCCGGTGACCTCGTCGCGCACCCAGAACCTGTCGTGCCACTCCATCCCGAGCGCACCCATGTCCAGCCAGATGGTCGCGTCCTCGGGGCCGAACGCGTTGAGGGTGACGATCACCAGCACGCAGTCCCCGGTAACGGGGTCGAACTTGCTGTAGGCCAACAGCGCGTCGTTGTCGATGTTATGAAACCTGATCGTGCGCAGCTGGCTCAACGCCGGATGTGTGCGGCGGATCTCGTTGAGTCGGGTGAGAAACGGCTCCAGCGACCTGCCGTCCGCGAGCGCGGAGTCGTAGTCGCGTGGGCGCAGTTCGTACTTCTCGGAGTTCAGGTACTCCTCGCTGCCCGCACGAACCGCTTGGTGCTCGAACAACTCGAAGCCCGAATACACCCCCCACACCGGGCTCAGCGTCGAGGCGAGCACCGCGCGGATGGCGAACATGCCCGGTCCCCCGTGCTGCAAGCTCTCGTGCAAGATATCGGGGGTGTTGACGAAGAGGTTCAGCCGTGCCTCGTCGGCGTGCGCGGCGATCTCCTCACCGAATTGGGTGATGTCCCATTTGGCCGTGCGCCACGTGAAATAGCTGTAGGACTGCGTATAACCCAACTTCGCCAGCCCGTACAGCCGTGCCGGGCGGGTGAACGCCTCGGCGAGGAACACCACATCGGGATCGATGTTCTTGGCCTCGGCGATCAGCCATGCCCAGAAGTCCGGGGGCTTGGTGTGGGGATTGTCGACGCGGAAGGTCTTGACACCATGGGCGATCCAGAGTTCGACCACACGCAGGACCTCCGCGTACAGGCCGGCGGGGTCGTTGTCAAAGTTCAGCGGATAGATGTCCTGATACTTCTTCGGCGGGTTCTCGGCATAGGCGATGGTGCCGTCCGGCAATTCGGTGAACCATTCCCTATGGTCTCTGGCCCACGGATGATCGGGGGCGCATTGCAGTGCCAGGTCCAGCGCCACCTCCATACCCAGATCAGTGGTGGCCGCCACGAACTCGTCGAAGTCGTCCATCGTGCCCAGTTCGGGGTGGACCGCGTCGTGCCCACCGTCGGCGCTGCCGATTGCCCACGGGGAGCCGACGTCGCCGGGTTCGGATGTCACCGTGTTGTTGCGACCCTTGCGGTGCACGCTGCCGATCGGGTGGATCGGCGGCAGGTACACCACGTCGAAACCCATCTTGGCGATGCGGGGCAGCGCCTTGATCGCCGTGGCGAACGTGCCGTGCACCGGCGTGCCCTCGGCGTCCCAGCCGCCGGTCGAGCGGGGGAAGAACTCGTACCACGACGCGAACCGCGCCGCCGGTCGGTCGACCCAGACCCCATGTTGGTCGCCGCGGGTGAGCAGTTCCCGCAGCGGATAGTCCGCCAGCAGTTGGGTGATCTCACCGCACAGGGCGGGTGCCGCGCGTCGGGACGGAGGCCCCGGGTCACGCAGCGCCGCAGCGGCTTCCAGCAGCGGATAACGCATTTCTCGTGGAACACCGGCGGCCGCACGCTCTAGTAGCTGCGCGCCCACGAGGAGGTCGTTGGACAGCTCCGCCTCGCTCTGGCCGGCGTCCATCTTGGCGATGACCGCCTTACGCCACGTCGTGATCGGATCCCCCCAGCCGTCCACCCGAAAAGTCCACAGACCGACCGCGTCGGGCGTGAACTGTGTGTGGAACACGTCGGGCGTGCGGCCTGCCGACATCGCCAGCAGCAGCGGTTTTTTGCTCGCCGCGACTGCTTCGTGGTTCTCGATCGGTACGGCCGGAGCACTCGCGCGTATCGGGCCGTCGACCAGCCTCGGGTACGACCTGCCGTGATAGCGGACGACCAGCGTCGCGGCGACGGCATCGTGCCCCTCGCGCCACACCGTGGCGCGCACCGGGACCACCTCTCCCACCACCGCTTTCGCCGGAAACCTGCCTCCGGACACGACAGGTTGAACGTCGTCGATCTCGATGCGACCGCTCAACACACCGTCCCCCCGACCGCGCCGCCAATGCTCGACGCGGCGTCACTGATTTGACATACGCTCGTGCACATCAGCATTCGCCCCCAGTGTGGTGATGTCATCGTCATGACCCGACCGGCACCGCGGCCGGTCGCGCCGTCCTGCGGTAAAGCTCCGCCGTCTTCAGCGCGATATTCGCCCAGTCGAACTCGGAGATCGCGCGTTGGCGGCCGGCCACACCCATTGCGGCTGCTCGTTCTGGTTCGCGGGCCAGCGCGTTGAGCGCGTCGGCGAGCGCCATCGGGTCATCCGGGGGTACGAGCAGACCTGTCTCACCGTCGGCGACGACTTCCGGGATGCCGCCCACACGTGACGCCACGACGGCGCTCCCGCAGGCCATGGCTTCCAGGTTCACGATGCCCAGCGGTTCGTACAGCGACGGGCAAACGAAGGCTGTGGCGTGGCTGAGCAGTTGGATCACTTCCTGCCTGTCCAGCATGCCTTCGATCCAGACCACCCCTGTTCGGGTACGACGCAGGTCGTTGACCAGGTCGGTGACTTCCTTGGCGAGTTCGGGTGTGTCGGGCTGCCCGGCACACAGCACGAGCTGAACGTCCGGATCGAGTTGCGCGGCCGCTCGTAGCAGGACGGGAACGCCCTTTTGGCGCGTAATGCGCCCGACGAAAACGATATTCGGCTGACGGGGATCGATGCCATGGCGCTCGAGCACATCGGTGTTCGGGTCCGGCATGTATTGCCGGGCATCGATACCGTTGTGGATCACGTGCACCTTGTCGGGGTCCACGGTGGGATAGTTGGACAGCACATCTACCCTCATCGCGTCCGAAACAGCGATGACCGCCGCAGCACTCTCCACGGCGGTGCGTTCGGCCCAGCTCGACAGGGCGTACCCGCCGCCGAGCTGTTCGGCCTTCCACGGGCGAAGCGGCTCGAGGGAATGCACGGTTACGACGTGTGGGATGCCGTAGAGCAGCGATGCCAGGTGGCCCGCTGTGTTGGCATACCAGGTGTGGGAATGCACCAGGTCGGCATTGTTCATGTGCGCCACCATCGACAGTTCCGTCGAGATCGTCTGCAGCGCAGGGTTGGTGTTCTGCAGGAGGTCCCATGGCTGGTGCGCCACCGCGGTCGGCCGCGGCGCACCCTGGCATTCCACGGTCAGGTCGACGTAGTTCGCCAGTTCCCTGGCCAGGTATTCCACGTGCACCCCGGCGCCGCCGTAGACCTCGGGTGGGAACTCCCGCGTGCAGAGGGCGACGTTGAGGCGCTCTTCGCCGGATGCAGACATCACGGGGTGACCTCCTGGCTCTTGCCGACGACCGTCACGCCGCCGTCGGATACGACGAATCCCCTGGCCAGATCGTGCTCCTTGTCCACGCCCACCTTCACTCCGTCGGGCACCACTACGTTCTTGTCGATAATCGCGTTGCGGATCACGGCGTTCGCACCGATGACGGTGCTGTCCATGATCACCGAACGTTCCACCGTGGCGTGTTCCTCTACCCGCACGCCGGGCGACAGCACCGATTCGTCCACCAGCGCGCCCGAGACGATGACGCCGTTGGCGACCACGCTGTTGATCGCGCGACCGACCCGCTTACCGTCGTTGTGGACGAACTTCGCGGGCGGGTGCGGCGGGATATGCGTGAGGATGGGCCACTCACTGTTGTAGAGATTGAAAGTCGGCACCACCGCGCAGAGATCCATGTGCGCGTCGTAGTAGGAGTCCAATGTTCCGACGTCGCGCCAATAACCGACATCCGCCGGGTGGGCGCCGGGTACGTCGTTACTCATGAAGTCGTAGACCTGCGCGGTGCCGCGGTCCACCATCATCGGCATGATGTCACCGCCCATATCGTGCTTACTGTCGGCGTCGGCGGCGTCCTTGCGCAACGCCTCGATCAGTACGTCGGCAGAGAACAGATAGTTGCCCATCGAGACGAACGTCTCGTCGGGATTGTCCGGCAACCCTGGTGGATCGGCGGGTTTCTCCAGGAATGCGTCGATCTGCCGGCCGTCAGGGGCTGTCTTGATCACACCGAAGGCGCTGGCCTGCGTGCGCGGCACCCGAATGCCCGCCACGGTGGCCCCCCCACCGCTTTCGAGGTGCTGGGCGATCATCTGCCGCGGATCCATGCGGTAGACGTGGTCGGCCCCGAAAACGATGACCAGTTCCGGCTTCTCGTCGTAGATCAGGTTGAGCGACTGGAAGATCGCGTTGGCCGAACCCGTGTACCACTGGGGGCCGAGGCGCTGCTGGGCGGGCACCGGGGTGACGTAATTGCCGAGCAGATTGCTCATCCGCCATGTCGTGGTGATGTGCCGGTCCAGGCTGTGGCTCTTGTACTGGGTGAGTACGGCGATCCGCAGAATGCCAGCGTTGACGATGTTCGACAACGCGAAATCGATCAGTCGATACAGTCCGCCGAAGGGTACGGCCGGTTTCGCCCGATCCAGCGTCAGCGGGGAGAGACGTTTGCCTTCACCGCCGGCAAGCACAATGCCAAGCACTTTTGGGTCAGCCATCAGCGGCTCCTTCGGGTGAGCAAGTTGGGGACGAATGTGGGGAGGGCAACGGGGGACGAGGGGGGAGGGAGGATGACGGGGGAGGAAGGTGCCACGGCCGACCGCGGCGCACCGGTGATGGTCACCTGAGCATAGGGTCGGCCGCGCGGTATGCCTCCACCTCGGCCATCGTCGGCGCATAGGCGCCCGAGCGGCTGACGGTCAACGCACTGGTGATCACCGCCCGGTGCAGCGTCGGCTGGACATCTGACCAGCTCGTGTCGGCGAGCCGCTGCCGGGCTTCGGGCGATCCGAGTAGACCCGCGTCGAGCAACCCCGAAATGAGGCCTGCCATGAAGGAATCGCCGGCACCCACGGTGTCGCTGACGTTCACTCGAAGCTGATCGAGATGCAGCATGTCGCGGTTGTTGGCCAGCAACGCGTAGGCGCCCCAGGGTCCGCGGGTGACGACCACCATGGCAGGTCCGGCGGATATCCAGTGGCGCATGACATCCTCGATGGGGGTGTCCGGGTACAACCAGCCCAGATCCTCGTCACTGGCCTTCACCACATCGGACAGGCCAACCATGTGCTCGACCCGTTCCATCACGGCGTCGGGCGAATGCATCAGTGCCGGGCGGATATTGGGGTCATACGAGACGGTTCCGTGATCCTTCATCCGGGTTGCCGTGGCGACCACGTCCGCGCCGCCAGGCTCGAGCGTGGCCGCGATACTGCCGGTATGTAGATGGCCGTACTCGGAAAGGTCGGGTACCTGCGGAACTTTCCAGGTCAACTCGAATTCGTATGTGGCGTGGCCCTCGTCGTCGACATGCGCGAATGCGACGGAGGTGCTCTTCGCGGAGTCCGTTCCCGTCACGATCTCAACGCCGGCGGACTCAGCCCACTTCCTGAGTCGATCGCCACGCTCGTCGCGCCCCCAGTAGGCGCAGATACTCGCCCGCTGGCCCAACGTCGCGATGCCTACCGCGACGTTGAGCAGACTGCCGCCGACGTGCTCCTCCGTGGACTCCGGCCGGATGACGACATCGATCAACGCCTCGCCGAGGCTGAGCACGTGGGGGGCCATCAGTGACCCCGAGCGGCCAGCGGGTCACCGGGACCCGCGTCGTGTGTGAGGCCGAGCTTGATTTCCATCTCTTCCAGCGGCACGCCCTTGGTCTCGGGCATGACCTTGAGAACCCAGAGCAACTGGCCGACCATCGCGAAGAAGAAGATGCTGAACGCGACCCCGGCGCCGAACGCACCGATGATCGGTGGGAACGCGAACGACGTGATCGCGGCCCACACCCAGTGGGTCAGGCTGCCCAGCGACTGGCCGCGCCCCCGGATCCGGTTCGGGAAGATCTCGGAGATGAACACCCAGATGACCGAACCCTGCCCGAAGGCATGCGCGGCGATGAACACCATCAGCCCGATCAGGACCAAAACGGCGGACGTGGAGGTGAATTCGCCATCGCGCGCTTTCTCGTAGTAGAACATCACGCCGGCCAGGAAACCCAGCGAGACCAAGTAGCCGAGCGAGCCGACGATCATCAGCGTCCGGCGGCCGAGTTTGTCGATCACCGACAGCGCGGCCATGGTGGTGACGAGGTTCACCGCCCCTACTGCCACGCTCATCCAGTAGGCGGCGCTCGTGCTCGCGCCTGCCTCCTGCATCACCCGAGGCGCGTAGTACAGGATCGCGTTGATACCGGACATCTGGTTGAAGAACGCGATCGCAACCGCGAGCATGATCACCTTGCGGTGCCCACGGGTGAAGAACGGCACCGACGGGGCGTTCTCGGCGGCCGCCAGCGATGCCCTGATTTCCGACATCTGAAAGTCGGCTTCTTCCTGCGTGACGCACAGCCGCTGGCTGGTGGCCTCGGCGGCTTCCCACTGGCCGTCGGCGGCCAGCCAGCGCGGCGTCTCGGGCACCGTCGGAAGAAGCAGCAGGAACACCACTGCGGGAACCACCATCACGCCGAGCATCCAGCGCCAGGCGTTGTCGCCATCGGCGACGGCACGAACAATCGCGTTGGAGGCATAGGCGAGGAGGATGCCGAGCACGATGTTGAACTGCACCAGTCCGACCAGCCTCCCGCGGTGTGCGGGTGGAGCCACCTCGGCCGTGTAGATCGGCGCGCAGACACTGGCCGCGCCCACGCCGAGGCCGCCCAGAAACCTGAAGAACATCAACAGCTCTATGTTGTGGGCAACCGCCGACCCCAGCGCGCCCACCACATACAGGACGCCGATGACGTAGAGCGCCTTCTTCCGGCCGTACCTGTCGGCGGGTTTGCCCGCAGTGAGCGCGCCGACGATCGTCCCGATCAGGGCAGTGGTGACAGTGAATCCCAGCATCGCGTCGCTGAGACCGAACACTTGCTGGATCTGCTCTTCGGCACCGGAGATCACCGCGGTGTCGAATCCGAAGATCAAGCCGCCCAATGCCGCAACAACGGCGCTGCGGATTACGAGAGGTTTCATGGACGACAAGCTAAAACTGTCGTGCACAGTGTCGCAATAGTTTCGGCGAATGCCAAGGAAATATCGTACCTGCTGTGTCGATATCTGTTGTTTTTCATTGGGCGTTACCTGCACCTTTGTTGAATCATGGTCATATCCACACGATTTCTGTGTTGGCTTTGAGATTTGTTGGTAGTTAGCCGATTTCGCGACATCAGCGGTCAGACTGCAAGTTTCACAGATGCGGGATTTGCGACCTGCGGCGAGCGGAGCCCGTCCAAGGGAAGGCGGGTGGAGGAAGATGGGGACTCGCCGGCTCTGCAGTAATATGTTGTAGCACAACAGAATAGAGGTACGGCGTACCCGCCGCGCGGAACATTGTCGCTGTAACCTAGTTGAGGCAGAACAATTTTCGGCTCAACCGGGCCACGCGCGGCGACGATCCACCTGTCGGGTACGCCGGCATCCCAAATACCCCAAGCGGGCGGACGCGGGTGGAACCCGACGACCCTGAGTGCTCACCCCTCGCTGCTGTGGTGTGGTTTATCGATAAAGCAGAGCACGACTAGAATGTCATCTGGCACGGAAAAGTCAAGGAAAATCTTGTGGCAGACAGATCGAGGGTCACCGTCCACGATGTCGCGCGCGCGGCGAACGTGTCGTCCCAGACGGTTTCCAATGTCCTGCACGGTCGCGGGCGCGTCGCGGATTCGACCAGGCAGCGGGTCCTGCAGGTGATCCAGCGGATGGGCTATCGCCCGCACGTCGGTGCGGCCAGCCTGCGAACCCACCGCAGTGAACGCATCGCGCATCCCATCCAGCCGGGTGAACTGGACCCGTCCAACACGATCATGTTGGAGTTCATTCGCGCGCTGACCGCTGCAGCGGGTCGACGCAACCACAACCTGCTACTCGTCGACAGCGCGGGCGATATCGACGAGCTGGTCCGCTCGGGTGCGGTCGACGCCGTCGTGCTGGCCGATATCGTCGTGGACGATCCGCGCGTTTCGACGTTGCAACGGCTCGGCGTTCCATTCGCCTGCTTCGGCCGAATCGAACCCGAGCACTCCAGGAACTGGATCGACATCGACAGCCGGGCAAGCGTCCGCGATCTGACAACACGGCTGATCGGCGCGGGGCACGAGCGACTGGTATTCGTCGGCTACGCGACCGGTAGCCGATGGGACATCGAGCGCGAGGCCGGATTTCGGGACGCGGTCGCGGCAGCGGGGCTGATCGAGCGCGTCCGCAAACCCGCGCTCGACCCGACGGCGGTGCACGAGACGGTCGAGGCGTTGCTGGACGACGAGCCGCGCCCGACGGCCATTGTCACCGGAAGCGATGTGCTCGCCGGCGATGTGTACGTCGCGGCGTCGCGGCGAAGGATCCGAATCGGCGAAGAACTGGCCGTCACCGGCTTCGATGGCGGCGTGGCCGCGCGGCTGCTCAGTCCCTCGCTGACCACCCTGGCCATCCCGCTCGAACGCATCGGCGATTGGCTCGTGGATCGGGCGTTGGCCGAAATCGATGGTGCGACAGACCTTCCCGGTGAGTTGATCAGCGCCGAACTCGTCATTGGCGAAAGCGCCCACCTCGACGAGAGTCAGTGACCGTCTTCGCGACCGCGACGTGCCACCATCGGGCGGGTCCCTGGAAAAGCAGGTGAACAGACCGATCAGGGATGGCGAAGTCCCTGCGACGCGGCTATCGAAACTCCTGTGGCGTCTGGCTATTAGTTCTCGGCGCACTGGTCGGTGAAGCCCTTCACGAGCTTGCCTTCCTTGATGACGGCGGTGAAAGCCTCATCGGGACTGCTGATGAGCGAGATATCGGCGACTGGGTCACCGTCGACGAGGATGAGGTCGGCGAGGGCGCCTTCGGCGACCACGCCGAGCCGCCCGGGATAGGGGTTGCGGGGTCCCGACATGGCCAGCAACTCAGCGTTGCGGAACGTCGCCTGCTGCAGCACCTCGGCGGGGGTATACCAGCGGATGAGTTTGGCGAGCTGTGCCCCTTGCCTGTCGGCGAGCTTCGCGTCGAAGAGGGTGTCGGTGCCGAACGCGACCTTGACCCCGTGCTTGATGGCAAGCCGGTATGCCGTGTCGGTCCCCGCGGTCATCTGCTTGAACTTCAGCACGTTGGCCGGTGGCACCGGTATCGCGTCCGCGTCGTCGAGAAATGGCTGCAGACACCACCAGATGTCGTTCTCGGCCAGCATCGCGACGGTGGCTTCGTCGACGAGCTGGCCGTGTTCGATGCAGCGGACACCGGCGGACACGGCGGTGCGGATCGCACGGGGCGTGTACGCGTGCACCGTCACGTACGTCCCCCAGTTCTCCGCGGCCTCCACCGCCACGCGGATCTCACGCTCGGTGAACTGGGTGACGTCGAGCGGATCGTACGGCGACGCGACACCGCCGCCGGCCATCAGCTTCAGCTGAGAGGCGCCGCGCCGCAACATCTCGCGTGCGCCGCGAAGCACCTCCGCTTCACCGTCGGCGATAACGGCCGCGCCGATGATCTCGGCGTAGCTCAGGTGCCCCGCCACCCCGCGGGGCACCTCGTTGGGCAGCCGGAAGTCGCCGTGCCCGCCCGTCTGGGAGATGAAGCCGCCGGCCGGGAAGATCCGCGGCCCAAGGATCGCACCCTCGTCGATGGCCTTCTTGATGCCGAACACCGGGCCGCCGAGATCGCGCACGGTGGTGAATCCGCGCAGCACGGTCTCCCTGGCGCTGACCACGGCGTGGGCGAAGACGTATCCGATCTCGCTGAGCTGGGCCACCACTGCGGGGATGGTGGTGAACACCGCGTGCCAATGGGCGTCGATCAAACCGGGGAGCAACGTCTTGCCGGTGCCGTCGATCCGCACTCCCGGGGGGGTCGGCGCAACCGGGCCGGCGGGCTTGATGGACGTGATCAGACCGTCGGAGACGGCAACGTCCCATGGTCCGGTGATCCGGCCCTGGGGACTGTCGAAGACGTTGACGTTGGCAATGAGCAAGTTCGGCGTGTCCATCCCGCTCCCTTCTCACGAGCACTGTCGAGAACACGGCAACGAACGAGACGTTAACCGTGCCGCCGATGACCGCACCGATACCCAGTCGTCCAGATTAGAGAAGCCGCCCCGCGCCCCGCCGCCGTTCGGCCAACTGCGTGGGAAACTGCTTGTGCGGCAGGGGGTCTGCATGCGCGGAACGCCGTAACATCGTCCAGCGATGACGGAGGTCCTGTTTCGCGGGGGAACGGTATGGACCGGCTGCGGAGAGATCGCCGACGCGCTGCTGGTGCGCGACGGCCGGATAGCCGCACTCGGTGAGGACGCACGACGGCTCGGCGGTGCCGGGAACACGGTCGAGATCGTCGACCTCGCCGGCGGATTCCTCATGCCGTCGTTCGGCGACGGGCATGCCCATCCGATGCTTGGCGGGCTTGAGTCGCTGGGACCCCAGGTCAGGACATGTGCGTCGATCGGCGAGATCGTCGCGGAGGTGCGACGGTTCGCCGCGGCACATCCCGACCTCGGCTGGATCACCGGCGGCTCCTACGACCGCACACTGGCGCCAGGTGGTCTGTTCGACGCGCGCTGGCTCGACGAGGCGGTCTCCGATCGGCCGGTCGTGCTGAGGGCCGCGGATTACCACACCGCCTGGTGCAATTCCGAAGCACTGCGCCGGTGTGGGATCGGTGAAGACACACCGGATCCGGAACTCGGCGAGATCCCGCGACGGCCCGATGGGTCGGTGCTCGGCACGTTGCGTGAATGGGGTGCCGTCGACCTCGTGCTCGGACAGGTACCCCGTGACGTCGAGGTCGGCGTCGCGGCACTCGAGGCGGCGAGCGACTACTTCCTGCGTCGCGGGGTGACCTGGGTTCAGGACGCGTGGGTGAGCCTCTCCGACGTCGATGTGTATCTCGCAGCGGTACATCGGGGGCGGCTCGGGGTGCGGGTCAATCTGGCGTTTCACGCCGACCCGCGCCGGTTCCGCAGCCAAGTCGCCGAGTTCGTCGAGGCGCGGGGCCGGGTGGCCGAGCTGCGGTCACCGCTGCTGGCCGCCGACACCGTGAAGTTCTTCGCCGACGGGGTCGTCGGAAATGAGACCGCTTCACTGTTGCGGCCGTATTGCTCGGCGCTGCACAGCCACGGGCTCAGGGTCTGGGACCACGACACACTGGCGCAGGCCGCTCGGCTTGTCGACGAGCACGGCTTCCAGATCCACGTCCATGCGATCGGCGACGCGGCGGTGCGTCAGGCGCTCGATGCCATCGAGTATGTGGTGGCGGTGAACGGTCCGTCCGACCGCAGGCCGGTGATCGCGCATGCCGAGCTGATCGATGACGCCGACCTGGGGCGCTTCGCGCAGTTCGGCGTCATCGCGAACATGCAGCCGTTGTGGGCGCAGCTGGACTCGTTGATGACCGACGTGATGCTGCCGCGGCTGGGTGCCGACCGGGTGGCCCGCATGTACCGGATGCAGAGCCTGGCCGGGCTCGGTGCCAGGGTGTCCTTCGGTTCGGACTGGCCGGTGTCCTCGGGCGCGCCGCTGGCCGGGATCGCGGTGGCCGTGACGCGGCCGATCGCTGGTGACCCCGCGGGTACCTGGACCTCCGGCGAGTCGCTGACCGTCGAGCAGGCGTTGACCGCCTATACATCGTCGGTCGCCGGGCAGGCGTTTTCGGATCGGTCGGCGCCCCCCTGGGGCACGATCCAGGCCGGCGCGAGCGCCGATCTGGTGTGGCTCGACCGGGATCCGCGCACCGCACCGACAGGCGAGCTCGCCGACATCGCGGTCCTGGCCGTGTGGCTTGGAGGCCGGCGCCGGCAGGAGACAGGCTGACCGGCCCACCTAGTGGAATGCACCCAGGACGGCCATCGGCGGGAGGAGGATGACAGACGTGACATTCACCAACGACACGGCCGCCCTGCTCGTCATCGATCCGTACAACGACTTCATCTCCGAGGGCGGCAAAGTCTGGGATCGCCTCAAGGGCATTGCCGAAGCCACCCCCCCAGGGGGGCGATATTGTCGCTCAAGAGCATTGGTGCTCAAGCGGTTTCGCCAACACAGACCTTGACGTACTGCTCAAGCGCCACGGCGTCCACGAGCTCATCGTCATCGGGCTCATCGCTCACACCTGCGTCGAAGCGACCGTTCGGTATGGCGCCGAACTGGGTTACGCAGTCACGGTGGTCAAGGATGCGACCGCGTCCTACTCCGATGCGGAGATGCACGCCGCCCTCGACGTCAACGTGCCCAACTACGCCGAGGTCCTCGCGACGAACGACGTCATCGAGGAGTTCTCAGGGAGCGTTACGCGCAGTCGGCACAGATGACCCTGGCACCGACGTGGCGGGCAAGCCGACTGCGGTGCAACACCAGATAGCAGCTCGAACAGGTGAATTCGTTGGCCTGCTTCGGGATCACCCGAACAGACAGCTCATCGTCGGAGACCTCGACGGCGGGCAGTTCGTAGATGTCCGCCTCGTCCTCGTCGTCGATCACCGCGGCCTTGGCGGTGTCGGAGCGCCCCACCTTCAGATCGCCGAATCCCGCCTCGGACTGATCTTCGGCCTCGGCCCGCCGCGGGGCGTCAAAGTCAACAGTCACGTCTTGCTCCCCTTCGCAACACAGTCGTACGGCCGTCCGGTTCGCGTTCCGGAATCCGCAGGCGACCCGACGGCCCACACCGGACAACGTTCCACGGCCAGATGTGGTTCAACCCAAAACCCAGACAGGATTCAACCCACACATGGTCCAAGGTGGAACACCACGCTTGTCATGCTGAAGCCATGACCGGCGAGCGAAACCTGGCGAAACTGCTGTCTTCGATGTTGTCGATGTCCCCGATCGTCAATCCGGGAACGTTCGTCTTCGCGACGGCTGTCGATCCCTCCGATGGGGCCCTCGCCGAGGCGGTGGCGATGGTCCGCGAGCGCGAGGGGGTGACCGTCGTGCTCGAGCAGCGCCGTGCCGACGAACTCGGGTTGGCCTATGACTTCGTTGCCAAGTGGATCACCTTGCAGGTCCACTCATCGCTGGACGCGGTCGGGTTGACGGGTGCCTTCGGCGGTGCGCTGGCCCAATCGGGGATATCGGCCAATGTGATCGCCGGTTACTACCACGACCACATTTTTGTTCCCATTGCCGACGTGGACGCCGCCGTCGCATGTTTGCAGCGCCTGGCGCGCACGGCGCTCGTCGACTGATCGCACTCACAGCGCGGCGAGCACCGCCTCCACCCGGTCGCGGGCGTCACCGAACAGCATCTGGGTGTTGTCGCGGAAGAACAGCGGGTTTTGCACACCGGCGTAGCCGGATGCCATCGAGCGCTTGAACACGATGACGTCGTCGGCGTCCCAGACCGTCAGAACGGGCATGCCCGCGATGGGGCTGCCGGGGTCCTCGGCGGCGGCGGGGTTGACGGTGTCGTTGGCACCGATGACGAGCACGACGGACGTGTCGTCGAAATCGTCGTTGATCTCATCCATCTCCAGGACGATGTCGTAGGGCACCTTGGCTTCGGCCAGGAGCACGTTCATGTGACCGGGCAGGCGGCCCGCCACCGGATGGATACCGAACCGGACGGTAACCCCACGCTCGCGCAGTTTGCGGGTCAGTTCGGCGACGCCGTTCTGGGCCTGCGCGACGGCCATCCCGTAGCCCGGTGTGATGATCACCGACGAGGCAGCGGTGAGCAGTTCGGCGACGCCCTCGGCGCTGATCTCGCGGTGTTCGCCGTAGTCCTCGGCGTCGCCGGAGGGGGCCTCGATGCCGAAGCCGCCGGCGATGACGGAGATGAAAGACCGGTTCATCGCCTTGCACATGATGTAGGACAGGTAGGCGCCCGAGGATCCCACCAGCGCGCCGGTGATGATGAGCAGATCGTTGCCGAGCAGGAACCCGGAAGCGGCGGCTGCCCAGCCGGAGTAGCTGTTGAGCATCGACACCACAACGGGCATGTCGCCGCCGCCGATGGAGGCGACCAGGTGCCAGCCCATCAGCAGCGCCAGCACGGTGACCACCACGAGCACCCACAGCTGCGGGTCGATGACGAACCACACGGTGAGCGCGAAGAAGGCCACCAGCGCCCCGACGTTGAGGACGTTCTTGCCCGGCAGCATGAGCGGGGTGGACTTGATCCGCGCCGAGAGCTTGAGGTTGGCGACGATCGAGCCGGTGAACGTCACGGCGCCGATGAACACACCGGCGACGACCTCGGCCGAGTGAATGCCGAGCATTCCCTGCGAGCGCAAGAGCACGGCGTCGACGCCCTCGGGGTGGCGCTCGATGTGCAGGTAGCCGTTCCACCCGACGAGGACGGCGGCCAGGCCGACGAACGAGTGCAGCAACGCGATCAGCTCGGGCATACCGGTCATCTCGACCACCCGGGCGCGCCACAGTCCGATCCCGGCACCGATGGCGGTGGCGCCGATCAACAACGCCAGGCCCAGTGGCTCGATCTCACGGGCGATCGCAAGGGCGATCGTGGCGATCAGGGCGATGGCCATGCCCGCGATGCCGAACGTGTTGCCGGCCTTGGATGTTTCGTGTTTGGACAGCCCGGCCAGGGCCAGGATGAACAGCAGCGCCGCGACGACGTAGGCCGCGGTGGCGGTGGTTTCAATGGTGAACATCGGGTCCCCTCGGATCAGGCACGCACGGTCAGCTGCGGGAGAACATCGCCAACATGCGGCGGGTCACCGCGAAGCCGCCGAAGACGTTGATGCTGGCCAGCAGGATCGCCACGCACGACAGCGCGGTGATCGCGGGGTCACCCCGCCCGATCTGCAGCAGCGCGCCGACGACGATGATTCCGGAGATCGCGTTGGTGACCGACATCAACGGGGTATGCAGCGCGTGGTGCACATGGCCGATTACGTAATAGCCGATCACGATGGCCAGCGCGAACACCGTCAGGTGGACCTGCAGCGCCGCGGGTGAGATCGCGATCAGGGCGAACAGCACCGCCGCGACCGCGAACACTCTACCCAGCCTGCGCCCCGTCGTCATCGGTTTCTTGGGTTTGCTGACAACGACGGGAGCCTCGGCCAGCTTCGCGACGGGCGCGGCGGAGACCTGTACCGGTGGCGGCGGCCAGGTGGTCTGGCCGTCGCGCACGACGGTCATGGATCGCTGCACGACATCGTCGAAGTCCAGGGTGAACTGGCCGTCCTTCTCCGGTGTCACCAGCTTGAGCAGATTCACCACGTTGGTGCCGTAGAGCTGGGAGGCCTGGGCGGGCAGCCGGCCCGCCAAATCGGTGTAGCCGATGATCGTCACGCCGTTGTCGGTGAGCACGGCCTGGTCTTTGACCGTGCCTTCCACGTTGCCGCCGTTAGCGGCGGCCATATCGATGATCACGCTGCCCGATTTCATCGACGCGACCATGTCGGCGGTGATGATCCGCGGTGCGGGACGACCGGGGATCAGCGCCGTGGTGATGATGATGTCGACGTCGGTGCACTGATCGGCGTAGAGCTGGGCTTCGCGGGCCTTGTAGTCCTCACCCATCTCCTTGGCGTAGCCGGTGGCCGACACCTCCGCCTCGGGCGATTCGATCGACAGATACTCCCCGCCCAGAGACTTGACCTGATCGGCCACCTCCGGGCGCGGGTCGGTGGCCCGCACGATGGCGCCCAGGCTGCCCGCGGCGCCGATGGCCGCCAGGCCGGCCACCCCCGCGCCGACCACCAGCACCTTGGCCGGTGGCACCTTGCCCGCAGCGGTCACCTGACCGGTGAAGAACCTGCCGAATGTGTGGGCGGACTCGATCACGGCGCGGTAGCCGGCGATGTTGGCCATCGACGACAGCACGTCCAGCGACTGGGCCCGGGAGATCCGCGGCACCGCATCCATCGCCAGCACCGTGATGGGGCGCTTGCTCAACGCCTCGACCAGCTCCGGTTTCAGCGCGGGGGAGATCAAGCTGACCAGCGTCGCCCCGTCGCGCAGCGCGGCGATCTCCCGGTCGGTGGGGGCGTTGAGCTTCAACACCACCTCGGCCGCCCACGCCTGCGAGAACGAGCCGATCTCGGCGCCGGCCTCGACATAAGCCTGGTCGGCGAAACTCGCCGCGACACCCGCCCCCGACTCGACGATCACCGTGTAGCCCAGCTTGATGATCTGCCCGACGGTCTGCGGAGTCGCGGCCACACGCGTCTCACCCGGTAGGGACTCCCGCGGTATCCCGATCAACATCTACTCGGTCCGTTCTGTCGATCCAGCGCGATGTGCTGGTCTTAGCGTACGAAGTCGGCGCGACTCCCGTGTGCATGATTCGTGCACGTGACCGCGGGATAGTAGCGCGCCCCGGCCCCCTCCGGCTCGCCGAGTGCCGTTCTGCAGTGGCTGTCACGGGGTCGGCGCGGTGGCGGGCGAGACCGCGTGGGCCGATCGTTCAATGTTTGCTGAAGCAAGCGGATTCCCGGGCTACCGGTTCGGCCCAGACGTCACAAACTCCCGATGCCAGCTCGGGCCCGGAAGGAGGACCCGTACATCGGCAGCTCAAGATCGCCATGGTGCGCCAGTTGGTCCCAGGGACGATTCAAACCGGGAATTGTAAACACGACGAACTCCGACCCGGGTGTCGTCTTCTCGTACGGCTGCCACCGGAACGCCGGCGCACCGATGTCGAAATCGGCTGTGTCGTAGTTGAATCCGCAGCGGGCGGCGATCTCGGCGATGATCGAGTCGAACGGATACATGGTCGGCGCCGGTCGGGCGAAATGGTCGTCGAGGATGCCACAGATCTCGCGTTGATTTCAGGACCGAAGGCGCGCCGGACAAGTATCGACATCTGAGATGATCTGGGTGTGGTGGGGAGCGAAGCCGGGCGGTACCGCGGAGGTCGCGCGGCGGGGACGGCGAACGAGTTCTGGCACCTGCGTATGTAGCGCGGGCCGCGCCGACGCATTGCCTCGCGTCGACCGGCCACCTGCTTTGTACGTGATGCCCGGCAGATCGGAGAATCGAGATTTCCATGAACCCTGCGTACCGGGATGCAGACCGTCCCAGGCGACTTCGCGTCTCGGCGTTGGCGGCGGTGGCCAATCCGTCCTACTCGCGGATCGATACCTGGAACCTGCTCGACGATGCCTGCCGGCAGTTGCTGGCGGTACACCGGGCGGGTCTGGACACCCGGCGTGAGACCACGCGGGTGAAGCGGCTGCTGGACCGCCTGGGTGCATACGAGAGGTACTGGCTGTATCCGGGCGCGGCGAAGGTCGAGGCTTTCCGCGGCTACCTCGGTGACCTGGCGACCGAACTGCTCAGCGACGAGGTGTCGTTCGCCGTTCGTCTGCTGTCGGAGCACGGGGACCGTGCCGCACAGTTCGACGCGTCGACTTCGCTGACCGAGCAGGAAATCGAGATGCGCGCCAAGCGGCACCAGTACTACACGGTGCTGCTCGCCGACGATTCACCGTTGGGTCCGGAGAGTCTGGCAGAGCAGTTGTGTGCGCTCCGCAGTCCCGACGACGACGTGCAGTTCGAGCTGCTGGTGGTGCCCAGCGTCGAGGATGCCATCACCGCCGTCGCGCTCAACGGCGAGATCCAGGCCGCCATCATCCGCCATGATCTGCCGCTGCGGTCGGGCGACAGGCTCCCGGTGATGACCCGATTGCTGGGTGCCAACGACCTGACGGTGGCCACCGACCGAACCTACGACTGGGTGGAGTGCGGTGAATGGATACGGGAGCTGCGTCCGCACATCGACCGCTACCTGGTCACCGACGAGTCGATCGCGTCGTCGGACGAGATCGGGCCGGATGTGTATCACCGCACGTTCTACCGGCTCAATGACGCCACCGACCTGTACAGCACCGTCCTGTCCGGCATGCGGACGCGGTTCGCGACGCCCTTTTTCGATGCGCTGCGCTCATTCGCGGCCGCGCCGGTGGGGCAGTTCCATGCGTTGCCGGTGGCCCGGGGTGCCAGCATCTTCAACTCGAAGTCACTGCAGGATATGGGGGAGTTCTACGGCCGCAACATCTTCATGGCGGAGACGTCGTCGACGTCGGGTGGGCTGGACTCGCTGCTCGACCCGCACGGCAACCTCAAGAAGGCGATGGACAAGGCGGCCAAGACCTGGGGCTCGGATCAGACGTACTTCGTGACCAACGGGACGTCGACGGCGAACAAGATCGTCGTGCAGTCTCTGACCCGACCGGGCGACATCGTGCTCATCGACCGCAACTGCCACAAGTCGCATCACTACGGCCTGGTGCTGGCCGGGGCCAGCCCGCTGTATCTGGACGCCTATCCACTGGAGCCGTTCGCCATCTATGGCGCGGTGCCGCTGCGCACCGTCAAGGAGGCCCTGCTGGATCTGGAGGCGGCCGGTCAACTGCATCGGGTGCGGATGCTGTTGCTGACCAACTGCACCTTCGACGGGGTCGTCTACAACCCGCAGCGGGTGATGGAAGAAGTCCTGGCGATCAAGCCGGACATCTGCTTCCTGTGGGACGAGGCCTGGTACGCATTCGCCACCGCGGTGCCGTGGTCGCGCCGGCGCACCGCAATGATCGCCGCCGAACGGCTCGAGACGATGCTGAGCTCCCCGGCATACGCCGAGGAGTACCGGGTGTGGCACGAATCGATGAAGGATGTGGACCGCTCCGCGTGGGTCGACCGCCGGCTGCTGCCCGACCCGGCCAAGGCCCGGATCCGGGTGTACTCGACGCACTCCACGCACAAGTCGCTGTCGGCGTTGCGGCAGGCGTCGATGATCCACATTCGCGACGAAGATTTCAACACCCAGAGTCGCGACGCGTTCGGGGAGGCGTTCCTGACCCATACCTCGACGTCACCGAATCAGCAGTTGCTGGCCTCACTGGACCTGGCCCGTCGGCAGGTCGACATCGAGGGGTTCCAGATGGTCCGCTACGCCTACAACATGTCGTTGGTTTTCCGGCATCGGGTCCGGATGGATCCGCTGATCAGCAAGTGGTTCCGGATACTCGACGAAGCCGACCTGGTTCCCGAGGAGTACCGCGACCCCAGGGTGCGCTCCTACCGTCAGGTCAGCCAGGGTGCGCTGGAGGGCTGGAACGAGGCGTGGAAGAGCGACGAGTTCGTGCTGGACCCGACGCGGGTCACCCTCTTCATCGGGAAGACAGGGATGAACGGCTACCACTTCCGCGAGAAGGTGCTGATGGAGCAGTTCGGCATCCAGATCAACAAGACGTCGATCAACAGTGTGTTGCTGATCTTCACCATCGGCGTCACCTGGTCGAGCGTGCACTATCTGCTCGATGCGCTGCGTCGGGTCGCCGGCGACCTGGACCGAAAGCTCAAGTCCGCCAGCAAGGCCGACCGTGCGCTGCAACGGCGCCGGGTCGAGGAGATCACCGAGGACCTTCCGCCGCTGCCGGACTTCAGCGAATTCGACGAAGCGTTCCGGCCCGACGTGGCCAGCCCCTTCGGGGATATGCGGTCGGCGTTCTACGCCGGATACGAGGAGTCGGACCGCGAGTACGTCCCGCTCGGTGCTGCCGGGAGGCGAATCGCCGAGGGGAAGACGCTGGTATCCACCACATTCGTCGTGCCCTATCCGCCCGGGTTCCCGGTACTGGTTCCCGGTCAGGTGATCTCCAAGCAGATTCTGTATTTCCTCGCCCAACTCGACGTGAAGGAGATCCACGGCTACAACCCCGATCTGGGGTTATCCGTCTTCACCGAGAACGCTGTTGCCCGGGTGGCGGCGACCCGGCAGACGGTCAACGGACGGGTGCCGGTCACACCGAAAAAGCCTGTTCTGCAAACGAACTCGGCAGCAGAGCCCATGACGACGGGGTGAGTCCTCCGGCAGGGTCGGTCCCGATCGCTCGCCGCGCCCGGTCCGGATCGCCCAGACGGTACGGGGTCCCAGCCCCCTACAGCGTCTAGGCTTTGACAGGTTCGCCGCGCCTGCCGAGAAAGTGCCCCCTTGCCGATCCCCGCCCGCAGTGAGGTCGTCATCATCGGTGGCGGCGTCGTCGGCGTCAGCGTCGCCTACCACCTTGCGCAGCGTGGCCGCACCGATGTGACGCTGGTGGAGCGCAGGGCGCTCACCGAGGGCAGCACCTGGCATGCTGCGGGACTGGTGGGTCAGCTGCGCAGCAGTTCCAGCCTCACCCAGCTGATGCAGACCAGCGTCGCGACCTATCAGACGCTGGAGCACGTCACCGGGTACGCCACCGGCTGGCGAGGTGTCGGCGGGTTGCGCATCGCCTCAAGCCCACAACGCTGGCAGGAACTGCAGCGGGTCTACACCCAGGGCAAGAGCTACGGATTCGACATCCACCTGGTCAGCGCCGCCGAGGCGGGGCGAATCTTCCCGCTGCTCAACATCGACGGGGTGTACGGGGCGACGTGGACACCGTCCGACGGCTACGTCGACCCCAGCCAGCTGACCCAGTCGTTCGCCGCGGGAGCGCGGGCCGCCGGTGTGCGCATCGTGCAGCAGTGCCGGGTCGAGTCGATCGAACGCCGCGGCCGCCGGGTGGTCGCGGTCAACACCGGGCGGGGCCGGATCGAATGCGACGTGCTGGTCAATGCGACCGGCATGTGGGGGGCGGAGACCGCCCGGCTTGCGGGATCGGACCTGGCCGTCAACGCGGTCGAGCACCAGTACGTGGTCACCGAGAAGTCCCCGGACCTGCCGGTCGATCTGCCCACGTTCCGCGACCCCGACGCCCGCTTCTACCTCAAACCGGAGGCCGGTGCGCTGGTGATCGGCGGCTGGGAGGACGGCACCCGGGCCTGCTGGCAGACCATCCCTCGGGACCTGGGTCCCGAGCTGTTCGCTCCCGACCACGACCGATTCGCGCCGCTGGCCGAAGGCGCCACCAACCGGCTGCCCGCCTTCGGCGACATGGGAATCCAGAGCTGGATCAACGGACCGATCCCGTTCTCGCCCGACGCCGAACCGTTGATGGGCCTCACCGAGGATCTGGACAACCTCTACCACTGCTGCGGGTTCTCGGCGGGCATCGCCGCCGCCGGGGGCGCCGGGGTCGCGATGGCGAACTGGATTGTCGACGGTGATCCGGGAATGGACCTGTGGCACTTCGATGTTCGGCGCTTCGGACGTCCGCATAGCGTGCCCGCGGTACTGGACCTGCAATCGGTACAGGCCTACGCCCACTACTACGACATCGCCTTCCCGAACCGGACCGCATCACCCCCGCGCGGCCAGCGCCGCAGCGCCATCGATGATCGGCTGCGGGCCCGGGGAGCGGTGTTCGCCGCCGCGTTCGGCTTCGAGCGCGCGGATTGGTTCCACCCGGGTCGCCCGGGTGCGGTGGAGGAGCCGACGTTCGGGCGCAGCAATGCCTGGGATTTCGTCGCGGAGGAACACACCGCGGTGCGCACCGGCGCGGGCGTGATCGACCAGAGCTCGTTCGCCAAATTCGAGATCACCGGGGCGGGCGCGCTGACGCTGCTGCAACGCATCGCGGGCGCCGATCTCGACGTCAGCGTCGGCACGGTGGTCTACACGCCACTGCTCAACGAGCGCGGCGGCATCGAGGCCGACGTCTCCGTCACCCGGCTGGACGTCGACCGGTTCTACCTGGTGACCGGGGCAGGGTTCGGCCGCCACGACGTGACCTTCGTGCTGCAGCACGCGCCGGACGACGGCGGTGTCGTCGTCCGCGACGTCACCTCGGCCTACGGGGTGCTCACCGTCTGCGGGCCCGAGTCACGCTCTGTGGCAACGATATTAAGTGGTGACGACTTCACCAACGAAGGGTTTCCGTACATGACCGCGCGCCACACCGACCTGGGCTGGGCGCCGGTGCTCGCGCTGCGTACCGGTCGCGCCGGGGAAGTGGCCTGGGAGTTCCACGTGCCCACGGAGTACGTCCGCGACCTCTACGACAAGATCCTCGACGCCGGCGGGCCCTGCGGCATCCGTGACATCGGGTATCGAGCGTTGGAATCGCTCCGGTTGGAGAAGCAGTACCCCGCGTGGGGCACCGATATGCGTTCGGATAGCACACCGTTCGATGTCGGCCTCGGCGCCCGCGTCGCATCGGAGAAGCCTGGCCTTCTGGCAGGCCCGGCGCTGGCCGCTCTGGCGGGGTCCGGGCCAAGCCACCGGTTGTGCTGGTTCGCCACCGACGCCGACGTCGTGATGCACGGCGGAGAGATGCTGGTGTACCCCGCGGCCGACTACCGCGCCGGCGTGCGCAGCGCAGGATTCGGGCACACCATCGGAGTGACGACGTTCTCGGCGATGTTGCCGGCGGATGTCGAGGCCGGTTCTGGGGGATTCGAGGTCGAGGTGATGAACCACCGATACCCGGCGACGCTGCTGGCAGAACCGCTGTACGACCCCGGCGGTGCGCGGGTGCGCTCATGACCAGGTCGGTGGAAGGGGGTCGCGATGACACTCATCGGCGATGAGGAGATAGCCCGGCGGCTGGATCTGATCGAGGCGTTCTCCGGTGTGCCCCGGCACGTCGAGGAGCTTCCCGGCGGCCTCACCAACCGCAACGTCAAAGTGACCACCCCGCACGGTGTCTACGTCGCGCGGTGCACCGACCCGAGCAGCAACCTGCTCGGCATCGACCGCGACCAGGAGTGTTTCAACTCGCGGGCGGCCGAACAGGCCGGGGTCGGCGCTCAGGTGGTGGACTACCGGCCCGACCTCGGGGTGTTGCTGATCGCATTCCTCAATGGGGTCGCGCTGTCCAACGAGGATTTCCAGCGGCCCGGTGTGGTGGCCAAGGCGGCGTCGGTGATCCGGCAACTGCACGCGGGACCGCGGTTCAGCGGCGACTTCAACATGTTCGAACTGCAGCCGTCCTACCTGAAAACAGTACAAGACAACGGGTTTCGTATCCCCGCCGACTACCTGGACTACGCCGACCGGTTCAGGTCCATTGCCGAGGTGCTCACCCGCACCGACTCGACCACCGTGCCCTGTCACAACGACCTGCTGGCCGCCAACTTCATCGAAGACGGCCAGGTGATGTGGTTGATCGACTACGAGTACTCCGGCAACAACGATCCCTGCTTCGAGCTGGGCAACGTGTGGAGCGAATGCGGGCTCACCCTCGACCAGCTGGACGAGCTCGTCACCGCCTACTACGGGGAACGGCTGCGGCACAAGAACGCTCGTGCGCGCCTGCAGGGCATCGTGTCGAAGTACGGCTGGACGTTGTGGGGCTGTATCCAGAGCGGCGCCAGCGCTCTGGATTTCGACTTCTGGGGCTGGGCGATGGAACGCTACGACAGCGCCGTCGCCGAGTTCAACAGCCCCGACTTCACCCGCCTGCTCGACGACGCCCAGGCCACCGATTGATCACCCCCCACGGAGAATGATGTCCACCAGCACCGTTCCCGACCGCGCCCGCGTCGTCATCGTCGGCGGCGGCGTCATCGGCACCAGCGTCGCCTACCACCTGACCAAGATGGGGATCGATGACGTCGTACTCCTCGAGCAGGGCCAACTCTCCTGCGGAACCACCTGGCACGCAGCCGGATTGGTGGGCCAGCTGCGCGCGTCGCAGAGCCTGACCCGGTTGGTGCAGTACTCGACACAGCTCTACGCCGAGCTGGAAGCCGAGACCGGGCTGTCCGCGGGCTACAAACAATGCGGGGGAGTGACGGTGGCCCGCACGGAGGACCGGATGACCCAGTTGCGCCGCACCGCAGCCAGCGCGGTCGCCTTCGATCTGCCGTGTGAACTGCTCACCCCCGAGCAGGCGTTGGAGCACTACCCGGTGATGCGCGTCGACGACCTGGTCGGCGCCATCTGGTTGCCCGCCGATGGCAAGGCCAATCCCACCGACCTCACCATGGCGCTGGCCAAGGGCGCGCGGATGCGCGGGGCGCGCATCATCGAGCGTGTCCGGGTGACCGGCGTGGCCACCAGCGGTCGCCGTGCGACGGGGGTGCGCACCGATGCCGGCGATATCGAGACCGAGATCGTGGTGAACTGCGCCGGCCAGTGGGCCAAACAGGTCGGGGCCATGGCGGGTGTGAACGTGCCGCTGCACTCCGCCGAACACTTCTACGTCGTCAGCGAGGCGATCGACGGCGTGCATCCCGACCTGCCGATCCTGCGTGACCCCGACGGTTACACGTACTTCAAGGAAGAGGTCGGGGGCCTGGTGATTGGCGGTTTCGAGCCGGAGGCCAAGCCGTGGGTGTCACCGGACAGTGTGCCCTACCCGTTCGAATTCCAACTCCTGGACGAGGATTGGGAACATTTCGAGGTCCTGATGACCAGCGCGCTGCTGCGCATCCCCGCGCTGGAGGTGGCGGGGATCAAGAAGTTCTACAACGGCCCGGAAAGCTTCACCCCGGACAACCAGTTCGTCCTCGGTGCGGCGCCGGAGTGCGCAAACTTCTTCGTCGGTGCCGGATTCAACTCGGTGGGAATCGCGACGGCAGGCGGTGCCGGCCGGGCGCTGGCCGAGTGGATCGTCAGCGGTTCGCCGCAGGGCAACCTGACGGGGGTGGATATCCGCCGCTTCGCGCGGTTCAACGGCAACAACCGCTGGCTGCACGACCGGGTCGCCGAGGTGCTCGGCGTCCACTATGAAATTCCTTGGCCGAACCGGGAACTGGACACCGCTCGGCCGTTTCGGCGATCGCCGGTTCATCACCTGCTGGCCGCGGCGGGGGCCAACTTCGGCAGCCGGATGGGCTGGGAACGCGCGAACTTCTTCGCCCCTGCCGGTCAGCCTCCTCTCATCGAATACACCTGGGGCAAACCGAACTGGCTGGAGTGGTCGGCGGCCGAGCAGACTGCCACTCGCACCGGGGTCGCCGTGTTCGACCAGACGTCGTTCTCGAAGTATGTGCTCGTCGGGCCCGATGCCGAGGCTGCGCTGCAATGGCTCTGCACCGCGGACGTCGGCGTCGATGTCGGCCGCGTCGTCTACACGGGGATCCTCAACGCCCGCGGCACTTACGAGTCCGATATGACCGTGACGCGCACCGCCGCCGACGAGTACTTCATCGTCTCCAGCGCCGCGACCACCGAACGGGATATCGACCTCATCCGCAAGAACATCCCGGATGGCGCCCACGCGACGCTGTTCGACGTGACCTCGGCGTGGGCGGTGTTCGGGGTGATGGGCCCGAAATCGCGTCAGTTGTTGTCGATGCTCACCGACGCCGACCTCAGCGACGCGGGTTTCCCGTTCGGGACCAGCCGTGAAATCGGGCTCGGGTATGCCACAGTCCGCGCCACCCGGATCACCTACGTCGGTGAACTCGGTTGGGAGATCTACGTTCCCACCGAGTTCGCGGTCGGGGTATACGAGCAGCTGCTGGCGGCGGGGTCGCCGTTGGGGGTGGTCCGCGGCGGGTACTACGCCATCGAGTCGCTGCGGTTGGAGAAGGGATACCGGGCTTTCGGCCGGGAACTGACTCCGACGGAGAACCCTGTCGAGGCGGGGCTGCTGTTCGCGTGCAAGCTCGGGACAGACATCGACTTCCTCGGCCGCGCGGCCGTCGAGGTGGCGAGCGCCCAAGGGGCGCGGACCAAACTGGTCAGCTTCAGGGTCGACTCTTCTGAGCCGATGTTGTGGGGCGGCGAGCTCATTCTCCGTGACGGATTGCCCGCCGGGCAGGTGACGTCGGCGGCGTGGGGAGCAACGGTCGGCGCCTGCGTCGGGCTCGGGTATGTGCGCAGTGCCGACGGTGCGGTGGTCGACGCGGACTGGGTGCGCTCGGGCAGTTACCAGGTCGACGTCGGCGGCGCGCTGTACCCGATCACGGTGTCGCTCAAGGCGATCTATGACCCGTCGAACAGCCGGGTGCGCAAGCGCCAGAGTGCTCGCGTAGGGAAGTTGCAAAGTAGAGGCGCGGGGAAAAACCGGAAAAAGTGAGGGGCCGAAAGCCGCAGCCTCTGTGGTCCCTCGCAGTAGCCGCCGAAGCGGGAGCCGCGCCGGTGCCGACGATAGTTGCCTGCCGTCGGTCACCGCAAGTTACGCAGCCGCACCAGCGACACCAGCCCCAACTCCTCTCGCAGCACCGCGGGCGGCAGCTTCCGGAATCCGCGAACCCCTGGAGTTCCGGTGGCCACCTGCACGATCTTGCGGGCGATCCGCGCGTCGAGGTCCTTCAGCGCGCCCCGGTCGGTGGTGGTGTCCAGCAGCGCATCCAAACCCGACACGGCGAACGGGTTGTCGACGTCCAGCATGACGTTGGTCGCTGCCACGAGATGGCGGGCGCGTTGGAGTATCGGCAGCGGAGTCAGCGCAGGCCCGGCGGCGTCGAGTCGTGTCGCGATGCGTGCGATGAACCGGCTGAGTCGATGCGGGCCAAGGGCGATCGTGCCGGCATGGCTGACCGACATCCCGAGGCAGTCGATCCGGTTCCGCCCGACGTAGGCGGGGTTGGCGTCGCACGGTTGCCCGTTGCCCGACAGCGCGGTGCGCACTTCCTTGCTGAGCTTTCGCGCGACCCCGAGGTCGCCGAGCAGTGCGTCTATTCGCACATCGGCCTCGCGCAGAGCGTCGAGATCCGAATGGGCGACGATGAAGTCGTCGTTGTAGCGGGCATAGAAGACGCCGTCGATCGAAGTGATGGCCCGATCCATGGGTATCACCGCCAGGTTTCCCAGCAGGGGGACCAGCGGGGTTCCCATGGCCACGCCGTTGACCCGGGTGAACTGGGCGCCGTCGGAATCGCGTACCACGGGGCGGATCAGCTCGACGATGAGATTCCAACTGCCGAAACTGATCTCACCGGTCGGGCTGCCGAGCGCCGAAACCTTCCGCAGGATCGGCCACAGGGCCGCACCGGGTCCGATCGGCAGGTCGTCGCCGTAGCGGGCGAAGTCGGATTGCAGCACGAAGATCGGCGGACCCTGAGCACCCACCCGATTGCGGTGCGCACGCACGACCCCGGCGAAGGCGCGCATGGCGGCGACGTTCGTCACGCCCGGCAGGTACGAGTAGACACCGGGCAGTCCGTAGCAGCGCGCATTGTGCGTCAGCATCCGGAACAGCGCCGAGCCGACGATCTGGTCGACGAAGGAGGATTTGTGGGCCGCGCGGCGCTTTCCGTTGGTTTCCAGCGTCCACAGGTCGACGGGTTGGGGTCGGTACTGGCCGCTGGCGACGGTTCGGGCGATGGCCTTGGCGAGGTCCTTGCGGCCGGTCGCGGTACTGAAGTACGTCACACCGTCGGCTGCCTCGCTGAAGGCCATCCCGCGTTCGCTGCGTTTGGTGAAGACCCGCAGAATGGTGTCCTCATAGGTCCTCGGATCGGCGAGTCGCCGTTCGATGTCGATCGGCTCGCTGAGCGGGTTCACCGCTCAATCTTTGTGGGGGAGTGGCGCTCTAGGGTGAAGTTGCCGATGTTCCAGGTTCTGACGGTGCGCAGCCACTGAGCGATCTGGCCCGATTCGGGGTCGGGCGGCAGGACGCAGAGCAGGCGCAGCCGTCCACCGGCGAAGATCGGCGTGAATCGGCGGTCGGCCGCTCGGACCAGGGTCGCGCCGTCCTCGAGGCTCCGCATGGCGGCGGGCAGTATGGTGGCCAGCACGCTCTTGGGGAGCCTGCGCATGTCTTTCGTGCCGACGCGGGTCTGCAGGTCAAGGACAATCCCGTCGGGGAACAAGGCGCGGAACTCCGCTTCGGGGGACTGCGCTTCGCCCTCGAGCACCCCGGGGCCGCCGTTGGGCTGCATCCATCGCTCGGCCATCACACTGTCGAGCGCATATCGCCCGTCGGCCGCCGGTTTGCTGTATCGGCCGCGGTTGACGGTTGCCCCGGTCATCGCCTGGATCGCCAGGTGAGGCGCTTGTCCGTCGGCGGAGCCCGTCACGCGCTGGTAGAACACCAGCGTCGTCGGGGACCGAAACGCGAAATGGCCTTTGCCGTCAAGCGTTTCCAGCATAAGGTTGACGGCGTTGCGGCGATGGCGCGATGGAATCCACTCTGGGACAACGACATTGCCGAACTGGACAGCGGCGGGTTCGTCGGCGAGGGCGCGCAGCCAGTCTCCCAAGGACAGCACGGTGGGCATCGCGGTGGAGCGATCCTGGAAGTGCGCAAGGTTGATGTGCACGATGAGCAGCACGATCATCGCCGCGGTGATCTGGACGAGATCCGACGCTGGGTTGACGTCGATCCACACCAACGCGAACAAGCCGGCCGAGAAGACGATCGTGGCGATGAGCAACCCGAACTGGGCTTCGGCGAACAACCGGACCTGATAGGCGCCGATCGCGCTGCGGAGCGCGAAGAGCGGCAGGAGCGCCAGCACAAAGCTGAACGGCACGTCGGGGAGCACGAACTCGCCCAGCACCACCGCCAGCAACCAGAAGTACAGCGCGATCACCGGCGTCACCGCCAGGAGCCGGTGGAAGAACGACACGCGGAACTGGCGGAACGCCGGAACCCGCCTCAGCCGCACGAAGTCGAAGTAGAACAGGCCTGTCGATTCGTATCCGCCTCGGAACAGCGGCAGGACCAGGTAGAAGAACTGGAACGCGTCGATGTCGCGCCACGCGGAGTAGCCGGCGGTGAGGTCGAACGATCTGGTGTTGGTTCCGTAGATCCCGGCGATCGCCAGCACCGCAACCGCGTCCAGGCGCAGCCCCAACCCGGCAAGCGCCGTCTCGGTCCCGAGGCGCAGTGGGATCGAGGGTAGCTGGCGGCGCAGGGAAGATCCGGCTACGCCCAGCCTGGGCCGCACGCCGCCGAGCCGGTAGGCGGCGAGGGTGTAGTGGACGGTGATCCAGATGGCCAGGGCGTTGGTGGCGATGATGGCGATGATGATGGCGGCCTCGGGGTAATAGAACGCACCGACGCCGAGGATCAGGAGTTGTAGTGCTTCCGGCGCGAACAACGTCCACATGGGACGGTAGATGCGCCGGGTGGCGAACATGCCGGAGTGCAGCACCCGGACGGGCAGACGAAGCGCGAGCTCGATGACGACGAGAAAGGCGTAGAAGCGCCCGATCGGATCGTGGTCGGGCGGAAGCCACAGTGCCAGACCGACGGCCGCCGCGATCGCCAGCACCCCCGCAAGGACCACCGAAAGGGCCAGCCAGCGCCCGATTTCGTTCTCGATCGCGTCGCGACGGCCCGCCTGGCTGAACACCCTGAGCCGCTCTCTCATGACTTCGACGAGTCCCCACCATGCTCCGCTGATGAGCAGACTGCCCGCCCGCAGGATCATCACGGTGAATGCGGCCAGCCCGCCGAGCGAGGTGAAGATGATCAGGAATTCGGCGACGTGGATCGCGAATTGCGCGGTGTCGAGTAGCAACGCGAAGCGCATCCGGTAGCGGAAATATTCGAGCAGCCTTCCGGTGAGCAGGCACGCGTACAGGGAGACGGTCCGGTCTTCCTGCCGGGCGGTCTGCTGCAGCCAGCGGTCGACCTCGTTCACCGGCGGGCCCTTCGCACGCGCACTCCGAAGGTCCGTGGGCGCGGGCCATGCTCGGACGGCGACACCTCGCTGACCTTTCGCCTCGATCCGTAAACGCCGAACTGCTGATGTGGGAGGGTGGTACGTCAAGACGAGAGCGGCTGACTCCGACTCGTGCCCCGTGTAGAAGGGTGCACCATGAAGCGCGGTGACGCAGCCGTATTCTCGATCTCGGCTGTGCTCGGGGTGGTTGCTGCAGCTGCGACGGCTTTCAGCGTGTTCGTCCTGGACCGTGAGCCGAGTTCGGCGGCGATCTCCCAGGGTGCCGATTCGAGTCTGCTCGTCATCACCTGGGCGCCCACCTTCTGCAAGGTAACCCCGGACAATCGCGGGTGCGCATCCGGCCAAGTGGGGGAGATGGGGCCGACCTTCATCCTCCACGGGTTGTGGCCGCAACCGCCCGAGCTTCAGTACTGCGGCCTGCCGGCCGGTCTCGCGGACCGCGTCCACCAGGGAAAGAGGGACCTGCCGCCGGTGGAACTCAATGACGAAGTGCGCCAGGACGTGCAGGAAGTTCTGTCGTCTGCGGACGTCATGGTGCCACACGAGTGGTATACCCACGGCACCTGCTCGGGTGTCACCCCGGACGAGTACTTCGGCGACGCCGCGGCGCTCACCCGCGAGGCGCGCCAGGTGCTCGATCCGCTTTTCGTTGGGGCGCAGGGCGATCGCGTCGAGCTGAACACGATCCGTGACAACTTCGACGACGCGTTCGGTCCGGGAGCCGGTGAGCGGGTCGCCCTCAGCTGCCGCGACGTCCCCGGCACGGGCGCCGTCGTCTACGAGATGCTGCTGTCGTTGCCCCCGGCCGACGAACTGGCCACGGTCGACGATTCGTTGTCACTCGGACCGTTGCTGTTGGCGGGCCCTCCGATTCCGTCGCACTGCCCGGGCGGGGCGGTGCCTTCGAAGGCGTGACGGAGGCCGACTTCCATATTGCCTTGCCAACGGGTGACGATCTGGCATAGAAGAATGGAGTGGCGCTTCCGAATCTGACGCGCGCTCAAGCCGCCGAGCGCGCCGTTCTCGTGGCCGTCGACAGTTATCGGATCGCGCTCGACCTCACCGAAGGCGACCGCACCTTCCGCTCGACCACCACCGTCGAGTTCGACGCGCTGCCCGGCGCCGACACCTACATCGACATCGCGGCTGACCGCATCCGTCGCGCGATGCTGAACGACCGCCCTCTCGACATCTCCGGCTATGACGAATCCACCGGAATCCCGCTGCGCGGGCTCTCGGAGCGCAATGTCCTGGAGGTCGACGCCGACTGCCGCTACTCCACCGCCGGCGAGGGCCTACACCGATTCGTCGACCCGCTCGACGGAGAGGTCTACCTGTACTCGCAGTTCGAAACCGCCTACGCCAAGCGGATGTTCGCCTGCTTCGACCAGCCAGACCGTAAGGCCGCCTTCCACATCACCGTGATCGCGCCGGATGGCTGGGAGGTCATCTCCAACGCCGCGCCGGATAGCGCCGTGAAACGGCCGCTTGGGCTCAGCGCGCGCGAGCGGCAGATCGCCGAGATGGTAGCCGCCGGAATGGCCAACGCCGAGATCGCACAGCGGCTGGTGGTGTCGGTACGAACCGTCGAGGGCCATCTCTACCGCATGCTCATCAAGCAGCATGGCATCGATGCCCAGCAGCGCGGCGCAGGTGCCAAGCAGCATGCGTTTGCCACCACCCCGCGGTTGAGCACTTACCTGGTGGCGTTGATCGCCGGGCCGTACGCCCGGTGGGACGACACCTACCGCGACGAGCACGGTGAGATTCCACTGGGCCTGTTCTGCCGGAGGTCGCTGGCTGCGTTCATGGACGCCGAGCGAGTATTCGCCGAAACCAAGCAGGGATTGGACTTCTACCACAAGAACTTTGGCGTGCCGTATCCATTCGGCAAGTACGACCAGTTGTTCGTCCCCGAGTTCGACGCTGCGATGGGGAACGCCGGGGCTGTCACCGTCAGCGACGATTACGTGTTCCGCGGCAGGGTCGCCCGGGCGTCCTACGAGCAGCGCGCGTCGATCCTGCTGCACGAGATGGCGCACATGTGGTTCGGTGACCTGGTCACCATGCGATGGTGGGACGAGCTGTGGCTCAACGAATCGTTCGCGTCGATCGCCTCGGTGTTGTGTCAGGCGGAGGCCACTGAGTACACCGACGCCTGGACGACGTTCGCGAGTGGCGAGAAGTCGTGGGCCTACCGGCAGGATCAGCTGCCGTCGACACATCCGGTCGCGGCCGACATTCCCGACCTGGCTGCCGTCGAGGTCGAATTCGACGCCAGCACGTATGCGAAGGGCGCGGCCGTGCTCAAACAGTTGGTCGTCTACGTCGGCTTGACGCAGTTCCTGGCCGGCCTGCGTGACTACTTGCGCACCCATGCTTTCGGCAACGCCACGCTCGGCGAGTTGCTGGATGTGCTGGAGAAGGCATCGGGCCGCGACCTATCCGGTTGGGGACAGCAATGGCTCACCACCACCGGGCTGAATACCCTGCACGCCGATTTCGATGTCGACGCTGACGGACGGTTCACCCGATTCGCCGTCAGGCAGAGCGTCGCGGCGCCGGGTGGGGGTGAGACGCGGGTGCACCGGCTGGCGGTCGGCATCTATGACGACAACGGGTCCGGGAAACTGGTGCGGGTGCACCGGGTGGAACTCGATGTCGCCGGTGAGGTAACGGATGTCCCTGCACTGCATGGTGTTTCGCGGGGCAAGTTGATCCTGGTCAATGACGACGACCTGACCTACTGCTCGGTGCGGCTGGATCCGGAGTCCCTGCAGACTGCGCTGACCCGCATCGCCGATTTCGCCGAATCGTTGCCGCGCACGCTGGTGTGGGCGGCGGCCCGGGAGACGACCCGCGGACGCGGGGCTGCAGTACTCCCTGACTGATGCCTGACTGGCACCTGACTGATTCCTGCGAGCAGGCGACCTGGCGATTTCACAAATACTTCACGATCTCTGAACCCTCGCGGACGACGGTGGAGGCATTCCGGTCGCTGGGAAAACTCTCGGAAAGAAGGCGGATGGCGGCGTTGAGCGGAGGTATCGCGGTCTGCGGTTGCGGTGCGCTCAGTCGGCAGCCGGGGCGCGCCACGGGTGTATTCCGCAAGGGGTTCCGACGGTGTGAGGCGTACTCCCAGCGAGTACGTGGAAGCCCGTCCGGTCGAGTAGTCCATTACCCGTTCCCAGCCGGGTCACCTAGTTGTATCTTCCGATCTATCCGTCGCTGAGCGTGGCGGCAAAAGTGCGGGTGTCACCGGAAGGTGATGCAGGCCTCGGTGCGACGTGGCACTGGCCGAACTGATTCGTCGGATCGACTGGCAGGTGCGAAGGGACCATTTCATGAGAGTGAGCTGTGGGGATCAGCTGCGGATGTGGCGCGGGGCCACCCGGAGCTGCCGGTCACCCGCGTAGTAGCGGGCCCCGTTCGCACATAGCGTGCGGGGAGGTCGTGCGGCTTGCCGCAGCGAGAGCGGGCAACCGTGCATTCAAGTGTCGCGTCGGGTGGTGAGGTGCCCGCTGCATGTGAGCAATGTCTTCCGAATTCTCGAGTGTTGAGGACAGCAAAATGGCACGCGATGACGGACGCCCAGAATGAGCGACGAGCGCCACGGTGAGCCGCTGCCCGTGCGAATCGGCCGGCTCGCTGAGGAGGGCCCGGACCAGCACCTTCTGTCGTTCTTGGACGCCAGGCTGGCGGTCGCCGAATCGGTGACGTATCGAGAGCTGGACGCCCGGGCACGCTCGGTCGCGGCGAACCTGCGCGATCGCGGCTTCGCGGGACAGCCGATCGTGCTGTCGCTCCCGCCCGGCCTGGACTTCGTGACGTCCTTCTGCGGTTGCCTGTATGCGGGATCGGTGGCGGTGCCCGCGACGTTGCCGAGGTCGCATCGGGCCGGCGAACGCCTGGCAGCGATTCTCGCCGACAGTGGGGCGCCGTGCGTGCTCACCTCCGCCCGGTACCGAGACGAGCTTTCCCATCAGGCCGGCGTATCCGTCGACGTCGTTGCCGCCGATCTGCTTGCGCTCGACGCGGACGTTGGGAACGTGGCACCGCCCGGCCCGGACCAGCTCGCGTTCCTGCAATACACCTCCGGGTCAACGCGGTCCCCGCGGGGTGTCATGGTTCGGCACGGCGATCTGAGCGCCAACCTGGACTCGTTGCGCGGTGTGTTGGGCGTCGACGAGGACTCCGTCGGGATCAGCTGGCTGCCGCTATTTCACGACATGGGGTTGATCGCGGGCGTTCTGCTGCCGCTCTGGGTGGGCTATCCGACGTATCTGACGGCGCCGTCGACCTTCATCCGACGCCCGCTCAGCTGGCTGGAGATGTTCTCCCGCTTCCGGGGAACACACGGTGGCGCACCAAACTTCGCCTATCAGGCATGTGTGGAGGCGGCGCGGTTCGCCGATGTCAGCGGCCTGGACCTGGCCAGCTGGCGGGTCGCCTGGAACGGCGCGGAGCCGATCCGCCCGGACACGCTGGACCGCTTCCGCGCGCAGTTCGCGGCGAACGGTTTCCGGCCGGAGAGCATCGCCCCCGGCTACGGCCTCGCGGAGGCAACTCTGGTGGTCAGCGGGGGAGATGGATCGAAGCGCGCCGTCGAAATCACCGTCGACGAATCCGAACTGCACATCGGACAGATCCGGTTGCGCACCGACGGCGGCCCAGGCACCAAGCGGCTGGCAGGATCCGGTCGTCCCGGCGCCGGCATCGAGGTGCGTATCGTCCGGCCGGACGTCTGCCGGGTCGCGGCGCCGGACGCGCTCGGCGAGATCTGGGTGCGCAGCACCAGTGTGGCGCAAGGCTATTGGCGAAAACCAGCGGAAACGGCCGAAACGTTCGGCGCGTACCTGGCGACAGGGGAGGGGCACTTCCTGCGCACCGGTGACCTCGGATTCGTCCACGACGGTGAACTGTTCGTCATCGGACGGCTCAAGGACATGATCGTGATCCGCGGGGTCAACTACTACCCCCACGACATCGAGTACACGGTCGAGCGCAGCCATCCCGCGCTGCAACCGGATGCCGGCGCGGTTCTGGGACAGGAAGTCGGTGGCCGCACCGGGCTGGTGGCGGTACACGAGGTCCGGGGCGACTGCCCGGATTCCACGGCATTCGATGAGGTCGTCGACGCGATCCGGCGCGCGGTGGCACGTGACCACCAGCTCGCTCTGCAACGGGTCGTCCTGTTACACCGCGGCGGTCTGCCCAAGACATCGAGCGGCAAGGTACAGCGCAGCAAGTGCCGCGACGACCTCGACGCCGAGCGGCTTCCCATCCACCACCAGTGGCAGATGTCCGCCAGGGCCGTTGCGCCGCTCGACGTCGACACCGATTCGCTGAGCCAGCCCGGGTATCTCGAACGGCAACTGGTGGAATGGCTGCAGCGGGAACTGGTGCTCACCGACCTCACCTGGAGCACCCCGCTCACCGAGCTGGGCATCGACTCGCTGAAGGGCGTGGAACTGGTCAATGTCCTGTCGGCCGCGTTTGATCGCACCTTTCCCGCGACCTCGATGCTTGATCATCCGACGGTTGAATCGCTGGCCGACCTGATTCGCGGATCGACGCTGAGTTTCGGCAACGGTGGGTTGTGCCGCACCCCCGACGCGCACATCGACGCGCACACCCAGGCGCAGATCGACGCCCTGGACGAGCGTGAGGTTGTCGAGGCGTTGCGGCGGCGCATTGACGACGTGCTGGACGGCGGCCGGCTGTGACCGTCCCGCGGGGGTTCGCCGTGGTCGGCTACGCGGTGCGCTTCCCCGGCGCTGCCGATTCGGGCGAGTTCTGGCGTGTGCTGGCAGACGGTCGCGACGCGGTGTCGGTCGTACCCCCGGATCGCTGGGATGTCGATGAGTTCTTCGATCCAGATCCCAACGCCATCGGCAAGTCGACCACCCGCCGCGCGGGATTCGTCGATGACGTCGCCGGATTCGACGCTCCATTCTTCGGGGTGTCGGCGCGCGAAGCGATGTTCATGGATCCGCAGCATCGGCTGATGCTGGAAACCGCATGGTCGGCGGTGGAGCATGCCGGTATCGCGCCCTCGTCGCTGAACGGGACGTCGACCGGGGTCTTCATGGGGCTGTCCACCCACGAGTTCCTTGGAATGCTCATCCGCTACACCGGATATGAGGACGTCGACATCTATTCCGGAACCGGGACGTCCCCCGCGGCGGGAGCGGGGCGAATCAGTTTCCGTCTTGGTCTGCAGGGTCCGGCCGTGGTGGTTGACACCGCCTGTAGTTCGTCGCTGGTGGCCGTGCACCAGGCCTGTCAGGCGCTGGCCTCGGAGGACTGCGACCTGGCGCTGGTCGGCGGGGTGAACGTGATCCTGACACCGGTCCCGATGATCAACCTGAGCCGGGCCGGAATGCTGGCCCCCGACGGGCGTTGCAAAACCTTCGCCGCCGCCGCTGATGGGTATGTGCGCGGCGAGGGCTGCGGTGTGGTGGTGCTCAAACGCACTGCCGACGCGATCCGCGACGGCGACCGGGTCCGTGCGGTGATCCGGGCCAGCGCGGTGAACCAGGACGGTGCGTCGGGCGGTTTGACCGTGCCGAATGGTGGTGCGCAGCAGCGCGTCATCGCCGAGGCGCTGCGTCGGGCCGGTATCACAGGCGCCGACGTCGACTACCTGGAAGCGCACGGCACCGGGACGTCGCTGGGCGACCCCATTGAAGTGCAGGCCGCCGGTGCCGTGCTCGGCGAGGGGCGGGATGCGGACCGGCCGTTGCTGATCGGTTCGGTGAAGACCAACATCGGCCATCTGGAGGCGGCCTCCGGTGTCGCCGGCCTGATCAAGGTCGTGCTCTCACTGGAACACGAAACGCTGCCGGAGCATCTGCACTTCCAGCAGCCGTCGCCGCACATCCCCTGGGATCGGCTGCCGGTGCGCGTGGTGGACAAGGCGGTGCCGTGGCCGCGGACCGACCGCCCGCGCCTCGCCGGGGTGAGTTCGTTCGGCTTCTCCGGAACCAACGCGCACCTGGTTGTCGAGGAGGCGCCAGAGGCCGGCGCATCGACAGGCGTGGCCGCCGAGCCGGAGGCGGTGGGCGGATACCAGATGCTGCCGCTCTCAGCGCGTAGCCCGGAAGCACTGGCTCACTTGACTTCTCGATATCTCGACTGGCTGGATGCCCATCCGGAGGCGGACCTTGCGGATATCTGCGCGGCGGCGGGAGCGGGTCGCTCGCACTTCGAACATCGCGCGGCCCTGGTGGTCGACTCGCGCCGGCGAGCGCGGCGGCTCCTGCGGGCAATGCAGGAAGAACGACCCGCTCCCGGGCTGGTGCGGGGAGTGTGTGCCGACCGGCCGAAGACCGCGTGGCTGTTTCCGGGACAGGGCAGTCAGTTCCCGGCAATGGCGCGCGCGTTGCTCGACACCGAACCGGTCTTCCGTGCCACGGTGACACGGTGTGCCGAGGTGATGGACGGCCTGCTGCCCCGGTCGCTGGTGGACGTGCTCACCGACACCGGGCCTGGCGTCGAAGATGTTCTTCGCGACACCACCTTCGCGCAGCCTGCGCTGTTCGCGGTGGAAATGGGATTGGCGCGGTTGTGGCAGTCGTGGGGCATCGAGCCGGATGTCGTGTTGGGACACAGCGTGGGCCAGTATGCGGCGGCCTGTGTGGCGGGCGTCTTCGATCTCGATGACGGCGCCCGGCTGATCGCCCAGCGCGGGCGGCTGTTCGGCCAACTGCCGACGGGCGGCCGCATGGTTGCGGTCTTCGGCGGCGCCGACCGGGCCGAACTCTGCGCAGTCGAGCAGCCACGGTTGTCGGTGGCCGCCTACAACGGCGCCAGCACCGTGCTGTCGGGGCCCGTGGATGACCTCGAAAGAGCGGTGGCCGCGCTCACTGCCGGGGGAATCCGCTGCGACTGGCTGGACACCAGCCACGCATTCCACTCCGCGCTACTGGACCCCGTCCTCGACGAATTCGAGCTGTATGCAGAAGGTTTCGACTACGAATCGCCACAGCTGACGCTGATCTGCAACCGGACCGGCAAGGTGCTGCCGCGGCGGACCCACCTGGACGCATCGTATTGGCGACGGCACGCCCGCGAACCCGTCCAGTTCGCCGACAGTGTGCACACGATGTCCGAACTGGGCTGCGGTGTGCTGATGGAGATCGGCCCGCAACCGGTCCTCACCACGGCGGCGCTGCGCGCCTGGCCCGACACCACGCACACCCCGCCGGCCATCGCCTCCCTGCGCCGGGATGCTGACGCAGGCCGCTGCTTCACCGAGGCATTGGCGACCGCGTACACCGTAGGGCACCGGCTCGATTTCGCCGCGCGGCGCACCCGACCGTACCGCTCGCTCGATCTGCCGACATATCCGTTCCAGCACCGCAGCTACTGGTTTCCGGTCGGCACGGCACCGGCGCCGTCCGCCGCGCCGCGCACCCCCGAGCCGGCGCCGGCCACCGCCCGGATCGAGGACTGGCTGGGAAGCGTGCCACCGCAGCAGCGGATCAACCGGATTACCGAACTGATCCTCACCGAACTGGGTGAGGCCTTGCGGATGCCCGTCGCCGAGATCGATCCCCAGGCGGACTTCGTCGCGCTGGGACTGGATTCGATGGTCGCGATGGAGCTGCGTGGCCGGCTGCAGGCGGCGCTGGATATCGCAGTGCCGGCGTCGTTGTTCTTCACCCACCCCGGAGTGTCCGCGCTCGCGAAGGGTCTGCTGGAGCTGTGGCTGGAAACCGCGGCCGATCCGGCGAAACGGCAGTCGCCCATTGCCCGGGTGGATCGCGGTGCCGTGCTCCCGATTTCGCATGCACAGGAGCAGCTGTGGTTTCTCAACCAGTTGTTGCCGTCGTCCAGTGCGTACAACGTGGCCGCCCGGGTGGACATCCCCGGCCCGGTGAATCCCGATGTGCTGCGGCGCAGCCTCGAGGCCGTGGTGAATCGGCACGAGGTGCTGCGCACGACGTTCCGCAGTGAGCAGGGGGCCCCGCAAGTGGTGCCGGCGCCGGCCCGGCCGTTCGAGCTGCCGTTCGTCCAACTCGCCGTCGAGCCCGACGAAGACGCGGCCGTCACCCAGGCTGCGGAGCGGGAGGCCGCTGCGCCCTTCGATATCGGCACAGGTCCGTTGCTGCGCGCCCGGTTGTTCGGGCTGAGCGGGCAGCGTCACGTGCTGGTGCTGACCATGCATCACATCGTTACCGACGGTTGGTCGTTCCGGGTGTTGCTGCGCGAGCTGGGCCAGATCTATCAGGCGTTCGCGAGTGGCGACGAGGTGCCGCTCGCGGATCTGCCGATCCAGTACGCGGATTACGCACAGTGGCAACGGGACCGATTGCACGGCCCCGATTTCGAAGGGCTCCTTGAGCACTGGCGACAAGAGCTCGCGGGTGCACCGCCGCTGGAGCTTGACACCGACCGGCCGCGGCCGAAGACGCCGATGTTCCGGGGCGCCCGGATACGGTTCGACCTGGGCAGGGAACGAGCCATGGCGTTGCGCGATCTATGCCGGACCGAGAGCGTCACGCTGTCCGTACCGCTGCTCGCCGCATTCGCCGCGGTGCTACAGCGCCATTCGGGACAGGACGACATCGTCGTGGGTACCCTGACCGCCAACCGTGCCCAGCTCGAAACCGAGGACCTCATCGGGCTTTTCGTCAACGCGTTGCCGGTGCGGATCCGGCTGGACGGAAATCCCGATGTCGCGGAGCTCCTGGACCGGACCCGTCGACGCATGGTCGACGTGCTGGCACATCAGGACGTGCCGTTCGACATGATCGTCAACGCGACGGCGCCGGATCGAGCGGCCAATCGCAACCCGCTGTTCGGGGTGCAGCTCGTCGTCCAGCCCGCAACCGCCGGCGGCGAACTGAGCGGGCTGGGCCTGGAGGTCTCCGAAGTCGACACTTACACGGCCAAGCGCGATCTCACGCTCACCTTCTTCGACGACGCGCTGCTGACGGCCCATGCGGAGTACGACAGTGAACTGTTCGACGCCGACCGCATCGAACGGATGATCGCGCATTTCACACGGGTCGTCGATGCCATGGTGGCCGACCGCGGCCAGCGAGTCGCCGACCTTCCGCTGCTGACCGAGTCGGAGCAGGCGCAGTACCGTATCAATCGGTCACCGCACATCACGACCGCCCCGTCGATCGCTGCGCTGTTCGAGACCGTTGTCGATCGCAGCCCGGATGCCATCGCGGTGACCACGGCCGGCCGTTCACTGACCTACCGGCAACTCGACCGCGCCGCGAACTGGCTCGCGGGCCGGCTGAGCGGTCAGGGCGTACTGCCGGGGATGGCGGTGGGCCTTTGCGTGGGACGGACGTCGGCGATGGCTGTCGGCATGCTCGGCATCCTCAAGGCCGGCGCCATTTACGTACCGATCGACCCGTCGTACCCCGAGGACCGGATCGAGCACATCGTTGCCGATGCGGGGGTGGTGCTGCGGCTCGACGAGGCCATGGTGGAGGACCTCAGCATCGGGAGTATTGGGCAGCACGATCCCGAACGCCTCGAAACCCCCACCACCCCCGACGAAATCGCGTACATCATGTACACCTCTGGTTCGACCGGCCGCCCCAAGGGCGTGGCGGTGAGCCACGGCGGTGTCGTCGAATACGCAGAAACCCTTGGTCGTCAACTCGGCATCACCGCCGACGATGTGTATCTGGAAACGGCGTCGATCTCCTTCTCGTCGTCCATCCGGCAGCTGCTCGTCCCGTTCGCCGTCGGTGCGCAGGTGGTGATCGCCAGCCTTGAGGAGCGCCGCGATCCCGTCGCACTGCTGCACCGGATCGCCGATTCAGAGGTAACAGTCGCCGATCTGGTGCCGACGGTGGTGCAACGAATCGTCGACGCGGTGGCCGACCGGCCGGACGGCGAGCGCGCCGCGCTGACTGCCAACCGGCTGCGCTTGATGGTCACCGCCAGCGAACCCCTGCGGGCGGGTGTGGTGCGGGCCTGGCGGGAGCGGATGGGCCCGGGCGCGGCATGGATCAACATGTACGGGCAAACCGAGACCACCGGCATCGTCAGCCTGCACCGGATCGGCGACGTCGACGCCGGGGATCAGCGGATCATGCCGATCGGCCGTCCCCGCGACAACATCGGGATGTACGTCCTCGACCCGCAGCTGCGCCTGGTGCCGCCCGGCGTCACCGGGGAACTGTACATCTGCGGCCCGGCACTGGCTCGCGAGTACTGGGGCGCTCCGGAATTGACCGCACGGAAGTTCATCCCCGCGCCGTGGGATGACCGCGAGCGGTTGTACGCCAGCGGTGACGTGGTGCGACTCGGCTGGGACGGGACGATCGAATTCCGCAGTCGCGCCGACCGGCAGGTGAAGATCCGTGGACTGCGCGTGGAGCCGGCCGAGATCGACCGGGTGCTGCTCGACCACCCCGGCATACGGGAGGCGGTGTCGCTGGTACGCGAGATCAACGGAAGCGGTGTGCTCGTCGCGTACTTCGTGGCCGACGAACCGGTGCCGGCCGCGGAGGTGCGGGCCCATGTCCGCCGGAAGCTGCCGGAACACATGGTTCCGGCGGCATTCCTGGCACTGGACCGTCTGCCGCAGACATCGAACGGAAAGCTCGACCAGGCGGCGCTGCCCGAGGTGACGATCGCCCGCGACCAGGACGTCGAATACGTCGCACCCCGCGCCGGCGTGGAGGAATCACTGGCGTCGATCTGGCGAGACACGTTGCAGATCGAACAGATTGGGGCGGCGGACAACTTCTTCGCCCTCGGCGGGCATTCGCTGCTTGCCGCGCAGGTGCGATCCCGCATCCATCAGCTGCTCGGGATCGAGCTGCCCCTGGACGCATTGTTCGAAGACCAGACTTTGGCGGACCTTGCCCGTCGCATCGAGGGCGCGACCAGCGCGGAAGCCACCGACACTCCGCCGCTGCGGTCGGCCCCGCGCACCGGGACGCTGCCTGCTTCCTACGCGCAGGAGCTGATGTGGCAGCTGGAGCGCGACGATCCCGGGTCCCCGGCACACTGGATCGACTTGTCGATTCGCATCCGCGGTCCACTCGACAGCACGCTGCTGGTCGCCGGCGTCCAGCAGGCCGTCGCACGGCATGAGCTGTTACGCACCACCTTCCGGCCGACGGCCACATCGGTGACGCAGGTGATTCTGCCGTCCCACCTGCCGGACGTTCCGATGCTGGAAGCGCTGCAGCGGCGCGATGACTCGGATCGGGAATGGCGAGATCTCGACGTTCGCCCGCCGTTTCGCCCCGAGTTGGTCCGGGTCGCCGACGGCCACCACATCCTGCGGCTGCGCGTGCACCGGATCCTCGCCGACGGGTACACCATGCGGCTGCTGTTGAGCGAGATCGGTGGCCTGGTCGCCAGTTCGGTGGGATTCGACGACTTTCCCCTGCTCGACGGCGACCTGCAGTACGCCGACTACGCCGCGTGGGAACGCTCCTGGCTCACCGGTGATGTGCTGGCCCGCCACGTCGAGCACTTCCGGCGGGAGTTCGCGTCGCGGGAGCTTCCGCCCGCGTTGCCCACCGACCACCCGCGCACCGGTCGCGCGGCCCGCCGCGGTGGCCAGTACACCTTCGAGTTTCCGTCCGCGGCCGCCGATGCCGCACGTGCGCTGGCGGTGCGGGAACAGGCGTCGCTGTACGCGGTGCTGCTGGCCGCCTTCGCCGCGGCGCTGGGCCGCTACGCGGACCGGGGCTGCGTGGTGATCGGGTCGCCGGTGACTCGGCGCAATGACCCGGCCACCCAACTCATGCTCGGTCCGATGATGAACACCGTCCCGCTGTGCGTCGACGTGGAAACCGGGGACGACTTGCCGCGGTTGGTGGGGAACGTGAAGGCCACCGTGCTTCAGGCACTCGCGCATCAGGATGCACCCTGGCAGCACGTGCTTTCCGCGTTGGCAGACAACCACGGACCGTCGGCCCAGGGCATCGGCGAGACGGTGTTCCTGATGGACGATCCGGCACCCGGCGAGTTCGCCGCGGGCGGTTTCACCCTGACACGGGTTGCGCCCGAACGCATCATCGCCCGCCGTGAGCTGACCGTGGCGATGAGTACCAGAAGCGGTCAGATCAGCGGAACGGTGACCTACGACGACGCACTGTACGAAGCATCATCGATCGAGGGCATCATCACGAATTTCATTGCAGCGCTGACACCGTCATCACGGGGCCACCGGGGCGAGCGCAGCGACGGGAATGATTTCCGGGGCGAGCGCAGCGACGGGAATGATTTCCGGGGCGAGCGCAGCGACGGGACAAGATTCGGTAAGCACAGGAGGATCACATGAACAGCCTGAAGGACGCCGACTTCGAACACACCGGTCCGGGCCGACCGGCCGGATATCTGCTGCGTCAGCGGTGGCAACCGGTCTACGCCGCCGAGGAGCTCGAGCCGGGCCAGGCGGTGCCGCTGAAGGTGCTGCATCAGGAGCTGACCCTGTACCGCGGTGAGGACGGGGTGGCGCACATCATCGCCGGCCGATGCGCGCATCGCGGCGTGCTGCTCTCCGTGGGCATCGTGGAAGGCAGCTGCGTCCGGTGCCGTTACCACGGCTGGAACTATGACGAGACCGGCCAATGTGTTGACCAGCCGGCCGAACCGAAAAGCTTTGCCGACAAGGTACGTATCGCCAGCTACCCGGTCCAGGAGTACCTCGGATTCATCTGGGTGTACCTGGGCGACAGCCCGGAGCCGGAACTGCCGCACTGGCCAGAGCTCGAAGTTCACGGCCGATTCCACGTCATCGAGCTGCGCAAGTGGAACTACTTCCACGATCTGGAGAACACCGTCGACGATGTGCATCAGTACTGGGTGCACAAGACCGGCGTCTACCAGGATGATGGCCTCTCCGGCGAACTGCCGGAGATCACCGCGGAATTGGCGGATTTCGGGTTGACACAGACCAGCCGATTCAGCAACGGCTTCATACGCCGGCTGGCCCTGTTGATGCCGAACACCCTGTACTTCAACTCGGGCGCCGGGGTGATGCGGGGGTTCAAGAGCTTCCTGTGGAACGTGCCGGTGGACGACGAGAGTCACATGATGTTCTTCCTGTTCATCGCCGCCCATCTGCCGCCCGAGGTCGGTGCGCGGGTGGCGACCGGTGTGCGGGAAGGGCGGAAATACCTGTCCACCCTGCGGCCGGTCGAGGAGGTTGTTCGTGCGGTGCTCAGCGGACGGGAACGGTGGGAGGACATCGAAGACCGACCCGACCAGGTCCTCATCGAGGACGGCATCGTCCTGCTCGGCCAGGGCGTGCTGCCAGACCGTTCGCTGAACCGGCTCGGCGCCTCCGATGCGGCAATCATCCTGCTGCGCAAGCTCTATGCGCGTGAACTGGCCGCCGTCGAGGATGGTCACCCGCTCACCAAGTTTCCGACCCCCGACGTCGCGGCGCTGACCCGGCTCGACGGCTGAACACCGACCGCGCAGAAAGGCACTCACCCATGACGACCGTCAGCGATCTGATGGACCGGGCCACGACGATGATCGCCGAGAACCCGGAGCGCGCACGCGAATTCGGCGGCGTCTACAAGTTCGAGTTGGACGGCGACGGGGGCAGGACGTTCATCGTCGATCTCACCGAGAATCCGAGGGTGATCGACGGGGACGGCACCGCCGACTGCATCATCCGGATGGCGGCGAAGGACTTCATCGATCTGGTCGAGGGGCGCAAGGACCGGCGGGCGCTGTTCTTCATGGGCCGGCTCAGCGTCGAGGGTGACTGGGCGTTGGCGATGAAGCTCAAGAGCCTCGACGAAATGATGGGCGACCGCAGATGAGCGACGTCGAGAAACGGGCGCTGCTCGCGATCGAGAAGCTGCAGCGCCGGATTCGTGAACTGGAGGGCGCAGGCCAAGGCTACGCGATCGTCGGGTACGCGGTGCGGTTCCCCGGGGCGGCGGATGCGGACGAATTCTGGGAGGTGCTGCGCGAGGGCCGCGACGCGGTGTCGGAGATACCCGCCGACCGGTGGGACATCGAGGAGTTCTTCGACGCCAACCCGGAGGCACGCGGCAAGATCATGACCCGCAGGGCCGGATTCATCGACGACGTCGCAGGATTCGACGCCGCGTTCTTCGGGGTGTCGGCGCGGGAGGCCGCGCTGATGGATCCCCAGCACCGCTTGTTGCTGGAGACGGCATGGCGGGCGATCGAGCATTCGGGAACCGCGCCATCGGCGCTGGCGGGCACCCTGACCGGGGTGTTCGTCGGGCTGTCCACCCACGACTACCTGGGCATGATCGCGGACAAGCTGTCCTATGCGGAGATCGAGGCCTACCTGGGGACCGGCACATCACCCGCGGCGGCGGTGGGGCGGATCAGCTATCGACTCGGGCTGCAGGGACCGGCGATCGCCGTCGACACGGCGTGTAGCTCCTCGCTGGTCGCGGTGCACCAGGCCTGCCAGTCGCTGCGGGTGGGAGAGTGCGACGTCGCGTTGGCCGGCGGCGTCAACGTGCTCCTCAGCCCGGCGACGATGATCAACTTCTCCCGGGCGCGGATGCTGGCACCGGACGGCCGGTGCAAGACGTTCGACGCCGCTGCCGACGGCTATGTGCGCGGCGAGGGGTGCGGGGTCATCGTCATCAAGCGACTGGACGACGCCGTCCGCGACGGTGACAACATCCGGGCGGTCATCCGAGGCAGCGCGGTCAACCAGGACGGCGCGTCGGGCGGTCTGACGGTACCCAATGGTGGAGCGCAGCAACGGGTCATCGCCGCCGCACTGCGCCGTGCCGGCCTGGATGCCCGCGATGTCGACTATCTGGAGGCTCACGGGACCGGGACATCCCTGGGCGATCCGATCGAGGCGCAGGCCGCGGGCGCGGCATTGGGCAACGGACGCGATCCGGAGCGCCCATTGCTGATCGGCTCGGTGAAGACCAACATCGGACACCTGGAAGCGGCCGCGGGCATCGCCGGGGTGATCAAGGTGGTGCTGTCGCTCGAGCACGAGTTGCTGCCGAAGCATCTGCATTTTCGCAATCCCTCCTCGCACATTCCGTGGGGCCGTCTCCCGGTCCGAGTGGTGCAGGACGCCCAGCCGTGGTCGCGCGACGGGCGCGCCCGCATCGCCGGGGTCAGCTCGTTCGGCTTCTCCGGGACCAACGCGCACATCGTCCTGCAGGAGGCGCCGGTCGGCGCGTCCGATCCGGTGTCGGTGGCGCAAACCGGCCGGCTTGACGTGCTGCCGCTGTCGGCGCGCACCCCGGAAGCGTTGGTGGCGCTGGCTGACCGCTACCGAAGCTGGCTGGACGCCCACCCCGGCGTCGCGGTGACGGACCTCTGTCGCACCGCCGCGGTGGGACGCTCCCACCTGCAGCACCGGGCCGCGCTACTGGTGGATTCGACGGGCAGCGCACGGGAACTGGTCGGCGCGCTCGCCGACGACCGCCCGGCGCCGGGACTGGTCCGCGGGGTGTGCGGCGATCCCCCGAAGACGGCATGGCTGTTCCCCGGCCAGGGCAGCCAGTTCGCCGGAATGGGACGGCAACTGTTCGCGTCCGAGCCCGTGTTCCGGGACACGGTGACGCGGTGCGCCACTGTGGTCAGCGCCGTCCTGGAACGGCCCCTGCTCGACGTCATGTTCGGCACCGACGACCATGCGCTGCGGGACACCGCCTACGCGCAGCCCGCGTTGTTCGCGGTGGAGATGGGGTTGGCCCGGCTGTGGCAGTCGTGGGGCATCGAACCGGACGTGGTGGCCGGTCACAGTGTCGGCCAATACTCGGCGGCCTGCGCGGTAGGTGTGATGAGTGTGGAAGACGGCGCGCTGCTGATCGCCGAGCGCGGCCGGCTCTTCGCCAGCCTGCCCGCGGGCGGGCGGATGGTCGCGGTCTTCGCGGCCGCCGAACGCGTCGAGAGCTGCACCGACGAATTGCCCCGCCTGTCGGTGGCGGCCTACAACGGCGCCAACACCGTGCTGTCCGGCCCGGTGGAGGACTTGGACCGCGCGGTGGCGGGGCTGAACGCAGACGGCTTCCGGTGTGAATGGCTGGACACCAGCCACGCCTTCCACTCCACGTTGCTCGATCCGGTGCTCGACGAGTTCGAGTCGTACGCCGCCGCATTCAGCTTCGGCACACCGGAGCGGACGTTGGTGTGCAATCGCACCGGCTCGGTCCTGAGCCGGCAGATGAAGCTGGACGCGCACTATTGGCGACGTCATGCTCGCCAGCCCGTCCGGTTCGCCGAAACCGTGCACACGATGGCGGACCTCGGTTGTGCGGTGCTCCTGGAAGTGGGCCCGCACCCGGTGCTGACCGCCAGTGCGCTTCGGGCGTGGCCGGAGAATGCCGCCCCGCCGCGCGCGGTGGCATCGATGCGCCGCAGCGGCTCTGAGATCCGCCAGATCACCGAGGCCCTCGGTCAGTTGTACGTCGCGGGCTACCGCCCCGATTTCGCCGCGCGCCTGCCGCGCGGCCGCACGCTGGACTTGCCCACCTATCCGTTCCAGCGTCGCCACTACTGGTTCCCGCAGAGTCCGATCAGCGACACCGTGAACGACGCCACCCGCACCGACACCGTCCGGCTGCTGGAGGAGGGCCGTATCGAGGAACTCGACGCGCAGCTGGGCGGGGGAGCGGCCGAGGCGCTGAAACGGCTTGCCGTGCAGCATAATCAGCAGCGTGACGCGATCTCCGTGAAGGACGCCCACTACCAGGTCCGCTGGGAGAAGTCGGGTGTGAACCCACGCGGAAGCACCGGCGAAGGATCATCGTGGATACTGGTCGTCGACGACACCGACGCTATCGGGCCGCTCACCGACGTGCTGGCGGCGCGTCGGGATCGATACCGCGTCTTGAGGCTGCCGGTCACCGGCGCGGACACCGAGCAATTCGGCGCCGCGCTGCGTGCGGCGGTGGCGGACGGTCCGTCGCCGCGCATCCTGCAGGTCGCCGGTCACTGGCCGGACGACCCGATATCGGCGGCCTCGCTCGGCCGGATGCAGCACCATGTCCTCGCAGGCACCCGCCAGGTGTTCCACGCCGTCGTCGCCGCGGGAGTGCCGACGCCCATCTGGCTGGTCACCCGCGGCGCCCAACATGTGACCGATGCCGACGCCGTCTCGCCGGTGCAGACCTGCCTGTGGGGTTTCGGCCGGGCCGCCGCCCTGGAGCATCCCGAGTTCTGGGGTGGGCTGGCCGATCTGGCCGCGGCATCCGCCGACGAATGGTCGGCGCTGCTCGACCACATCACGACGGCGCCCCCGACAGCCGGGGCGACGGGAAGTCATGAGGACCAGATCGGCGTGCGCGAAGGGTCGATCTATCTCGCCCGGCTGGCCCGCCGCGCGGATCAACCGACCGCACCCACACTCGCATTGCGCGGTGATGCAACGTATCTGGTGACTGGCGGGCTGGGTGCGCTCGGGCTGGAGATCGCCGAGTATCTGGCCGCGCACGGTGCCGGCCATCTGGTGCTGACCAGTCGTCGATCACCCGGCGAGGCCGTGCTGGGGCGCATCGACGCCGCCGCGGACCGCTACGGCTGCCGATTCCACATCGTCACCGCCGACGTCGCCGATGCGGACGACGTCGCCCGGGTGTTGGCCACCACCCGTGCCGAACTGCCGGCGCTGGCCGGCATCGTGCACGCAGCCGGCGAGATCGGGGCCAGCCCGCTGTGCACGCTGCCCGATGCCGAAGTCGACCGAGTCTTCGCCGGAAAGGTCTGGGGTGCCTGGCATCTGAGTGAAGCCACAGCCGAGACGCCGCTGGACTTCTTCGTCAGCACGTCGTCGATCTCGGCGGTGTGGGGCAGTTTCGGCCAGACCGCCTACGGTGCCGCCAACGCATTCCTGGACGGACTGGCGTGGCGGCTGCGCGAACGGGGCGTTCCCGCGATGAGCGTCAACTTCGGGCCCTGGTCGACGGGGATGGCCGATGAGGACGCCCGAGCACAACTCGAACTACGCGGTGTCCGGACCCTTTCACCCGCCGACGCGCTTGCCGGGATGGGCGAGCTGATCGCGACGTCGGTGCCGCACGGGGTGGTGGCCCGGATCGACTGGGCCCGCTTCCTGCCGGTCTATCAGCTACAGCGTCGGCGGGCGTTCCTGGCGCAGTTCGAGCGTGAGGCGCCCGAGCCTGAGCCGGCGCCGATCCCGACCGGAACCACTGCTTTGGTCGAAAAGCTCACCGTGGCACCGGTTGAGCAACGCAAGAGCCTGGTGCTGGAATATCTGCGCGAAGCGGTGTCGGATGTGACGAGGATCGACCCGGCCGAGATTCGCGACGAGGCCGGATTCTTCGACCTCGGCATGGATTCGCTGATGGCCATCGAACTGCGCCGCCGGCTGGAGCAGGGATTCGGGCGGCAGCTTCCGGCGACCCTGGCGATGGATCATCCACGGCTCAGCGACGCCGCCGAGTACCTGCTCGGCGAGGTGCTCGGCCTGCGCGATCCGGCACCGGACCAACGGAATCCCGAAGAGCCGGTACGGACCGACGAGCCGATCGCGATCATCGGGGTGGCGTGCCGCTTCCCGGGCGCCCGCGACGCGGATGAGTTCTGGGAGGTGTTGGCGGCCGGTGCCGACATGATCCGCGAGATCCCAGACGACCGGTTCGACGTCGACGAGTACTACGACCCCGACCCCGACACGCCGGGGAAGATCTATAGCCGCTACGGCGGATTCCTCGACGAGATCGACGGATTCGATCCGGAGTTCTTCGGCATCGCCCCGCGCGAGGCGGTGTGGATCGACCCGCAGCAACGACTGGTGCTGGAAACCGCATGGGCCGGTCTGGAGCGTGCGGGGTATTCGCCGGCCGCGCTGCGCGGCAGCAGGACCGGCGTCTACGTGGGCGTTGGCGCGAACGAGTACTCACATCTGCTGTCGACCGGTTCTGTCGAGACCATCGAGGCGCACTTCATCACCGGCAATGCGCTCAACGTCATCGCCGGCCGGGTGGCCTTCGCGCTCGGTCTGGAGGGTCCTGCGGTGGCCGTGGATACCGCGTGCAGTTCGTCCCTGGTGGCAGTCCACCAGGCCTGCCAGGCGTTGCATTCCGGCGACTGCGACCTGGCCCTGGCCGGGGGCGTGAACGTGCTGCTGAGCCCGGCGACCACCATCGCCACCTCGCGTGCCAGGATGCTTTCCCCCGACGGCCGGTGCAAGACCTTCGACGCCGCCGCCGACGGCTATGTGCGCGGGGAAGGGTGCGGGGTGCTGGTCCTCAAGCGCCTGAGCGACGCGGTGCGCGACGGCGACCGGATTCAGGCCGTCATCCGTGGCAGTGCGGTGAACCAGGACGGCGCCTCCGGTGGCCTGACGGTGCCGAACGGTGGTGCACAGCAGCGGGTCATCGCCGCGACGCTGGCCCGCGCCGGTGTCGCCGGCCGGGAGATCGACTACCTCGAGGCGCATGGAACCGGCACCTCGCTGGGCGATCCGATCGAGATCCAGGCCGCCGCGGCGGTGTACGGGGCAGGGCGGGACCCGAACCGGCCGTTGCTGATCGGATCGGTGAAAACCAATGTCGGGCACCTGGAGTCGGCGTCGGGGGTGGCCGGCTTGATAAAGGTGGTGCTGTCGCTACAGCACGACATGCTGCCGCAGCACCTGCATTTCCACACGCCGTCGCCGCATATTCCGTGGGATCTGCTTCCGGTGCAGGTCGTCGACACGGCCACTCCGTGGAAGGCGAACGGTCACCCGCGACGGGCCGGAGTGAGTTCGTTCGGGTTCTCCGGCACGAATGCGCATGTCGTGCTGGAGGAGGCGCCGACCGAGCCCGCTTCGGCGTCCGCCTCGAAGCCGGTGGGTGGCGAGCCGCTGAATGTATTGCCGATATCGGCGCGGTCGGCGGAGGCGTTGGCCGCCATGGCGCGACGATACGCCGACTGGCTGGCTTCGCATCCGGAGGCCGATATCGCCGACGTGTGCTTCACGGCCGGGGTTGGGCGCTCGCATTTCGAGCATCGCGCCGCGCTGGTCGTCGACTCCGCCGACGGTGCGCGTGAGCTGCTGGCCGGGTTGGCCGAGGGCCGGCTGGGCCCGGGGGTGTCGGGCGGGGTGTGCGCAGACCCCCCGAAGACCGCTTGGCTGTTCACCGGGCAGGGCAGCCAGTACCCGGGCATGGCTCGTGAGCTGTTCGACACCGAGCCGGTGTTCCGCGACACCGTGACCCGCTGCGCCGAGGCCGTCGGCGACCTGCTGCCGCGTCCGCTGCTGGACGTCGTCTTCGACCCCGACGACGATCGGAAGACGTTGCAGCACACCTCATTTGCGCAACCCGCATTGTTCGCGGTGGAGATGGGGCTGGCGCGGATGTGGCAGTCGTGGGGCATCGAACCGGATGTGGTGCTCGGTCACAGCGTGGGCCAGTACGCAGCCGCGTGCGTGGCCGGTGTGTTCGGGTTGGAGGACGGCGCGCGGTTCGTCGCCGAACGCGGCCGGCTGTTCGGCAGCCTGCCAACGGGCGGCCGAATGGTCGCGGTGTCCGCCGATGCCGAACTCGTCGAGGACTACGCCGACGAGTTCCCCGCGGTCTCGGTCGCCGCCTACAACGGCCCCAACACCGTGTTATCGGGACCCGCTGTCGACTTGGAAGATCTGGTCGCCGCCTGCGCTGCGGACGATATCCGGTGCACCTGGCTGGATACCAGCCATGCCTTCCATTCCGCCCTGCTCGATCCGGTGCTCGACGAGTTCGAGTCCTACGCGGCAACAATCGATTTCGCCGCCCCGAGCCGGCCATTGGTATGCAACCGCACCGGCACGGTGCTCACCGGTGCCGCCCGGCTGGACGCGCAGTACTGGCGGCGCCACGCCCGCCAGCCGGTGCAGTTCGCCGAAAGCGTACGCACGCTGGCGGAGATGGGGTGCTCGGTGCTCATGGAGATCGGCCCACAACCGATCCTGATCGCCGCCGCACTGCGGGCCTGGCCGGAATCCGCGGCCACCCCGCGTGCCATCCCCACCCTGCGCAGGGGGGCTCTGGGCGAGCGAAGCGACGGGAAAGCAGAGGGCGAGCGAAGCGACGGGAAAGCAGAGGGCGAGCGAAGCGACGGGAAAGCAGAGGGCGAGCGAAGCGACGGGAAAGCAGAGGGCGAGCGAAGCGACGGGAAAGCAGAGGGCGTGCGGCGCCAGATCGCCGACGCGGTGGCCGGCTGCTATGTCGCGGGACACCGGCCGGACTTCGCCGCGCTACACGGTGAATGGTCTGCTCCTCGCGTGCGCGGTGATTTCTCTGCTCCTCGCGTGCGCGGTGATTTTTCTGCTCCTCGCGTGCGCGGTACAACGCGGCGCAAGGTCGAACTGCCCACCTACCCGTTCCAGCACCGTCCATTCTGGCCGAAGACCGCGGGAGTGGCGACCGGCGGTGCCGCCGGCGGCTCGGGCATCCTCGGCTTCACCCAGGATCTCGCGTCCGGAGATACCGTCTACACCAGCCGGTTGTCCGTCCGCGCCCAGTCCTGGTTGTCCGATCACGTCATCTACGGCACGGTGGTGGTGCCGGGAGCCACCTACGCGGCCATGGCGCTGGCCGCGGTGGCGACTCCGGCCCGGGTGCAGGACGTCTTCTTCTATGAGCCGATCATTCTGGGCGACAAGGAGTCCCGCGACGTACAGCTGGTGTTGCACCCGGCCGACGACGCGTCAGGGTGGACATTCCAGGTGCACAGCCGACCCTACGGTGACCGAGAGGCCGACTGGTCGCTGAACGCCGGAGGTACGGTTGCCGCCGGCGTCGAGGACGAGCCCGCACAGCCGGAGCCGGTCGACGCGGCGCTGGAGCGGTTGACCCGCACCCGCCCGCAGGAACTGTTCGACGCCTTCGCGGAGAACGAGCTCGCCTGGGGGCCGACCTGGTGTACGTCGCTCAAGTCCCTGTGGGTGGGCACAGGTGAGGCGGTCGGCGATCTGGCAGTCGGCGCCGAACTGGCTGAGCACCTCGGCCGCGAGCCGATCCATCCTGTGCTGCTCGACCTCTGCACCGGCATCGCGGGCGCAGCGCTGCTGGCAGCGGCCGATCGGGCCGGTGCGGACGTGGACCTGTTCCTGCCGCTGCGGTACGGCAGGGTGTGGCTGCGGGAGCGACTGCCCCGGCGGTTCTATTGCCGCGCGGCGTGGCAGGCAGGCGGCGTGGACAGCGAGACGCAGGTTTTCGATCTCGCCTTCGTGGATCGAGATGGCCGCAGCCTGGGCGGAATTCGCGAGTTCACGGTGAAGCGCGCGCCCCGCGAGGCGTTGTTGCGGGGGCTCGGCGGCGACGCGACTCGGCTGCTGTACCGGCTGGGCTGGCGCGAGACGCCCGCGCCGGACGCCCTCACCGTAGCCCCCGGGGGTAGTTGGCTGGTCGCGGGATCCGACAAGCTGGTGAGCGCACTGCCCGGGGCGGTTCGGGTCGATCCCGATCCCGACGAACCCGAGGTGTGGCAGCGGCTCTTCGCGGCACAGCGGGAACGCGGCATTCCGGTGTCAGGCATCGTCTACAACGTCGCCGGGCGAACCCGATCCGACGAGTCCGGCGACGAGGTGGCCGGCCGGCTGCAGTCCGAGATCGGCAGCCTGCTCGGTGCCATCCAAGCCGTGCTGGCCGACGAGACCAGCATTCCCGGCGGTCTGTGGATCATCACCGAGCGAGGGTTGGCGGCCGAGCCCGGCGAGCCGGTGGACCCGGTGCAGGCAGCATTCTGGGGCCTGGGACGCGCCGCCATCGCCGAGCAGCCCGGCCTGCGGTGTCGGCTCGTCGACCACGACGGTTCCGATGATGCCGTGCGCCTGCTGGCGAGCTTGATTGCGGCACCGCCCGGGGAGCCCGAACTTGCGCTGCGGCAGGGGAAGTGCTTGGTGCCGCGGCTACTGCCGTGGGCACGCGGCGGCCATCTGACCGTGCCGCGCACAACGGACTACGTCCTGGCTCCGACCGAACGCGGTGTGCTCGACAACCTGCGCCTGACCGAGACCGAGGTGATGCCGCCGCCGGCGGGGCACGTGCAGGTGCGGGTGCACGCGGCCGGCCTGAACTTCCGTGACGTACTCAACGCGCTGGGCCTGTATCCGGGCGATCCCGGGCCGATCGGTGGGGAGCTGTCGGGTGTGGTCGAGGCGCTGGGTGCCGGCGTCGACGAATTCCAGGTCGGGGACCGGGTGTTCGGCTTCGCGCCGGGCGCATTCGCCAGCCGCGTCAACGTGCCGGTGCCGTTCCTGGCGGCGGTGCCCGAGGGGCTGGGCGCGGTCGCCGCGGCAACCACGCCTGCGGCGATGCTCACCGCACGGCTGGCATTCGATTGGGCGCAGCTTCGGCCGGGCGACCGGGTGCTGATCCACGCCGCCAGCGGTGGGGTCGGCCTGGCCGCCGTCCAGTTGGCCCAGAAATGCGGCGCCACCGTGTTCGCCACCGCCAGCACCTACAAGCGCCCGTTGCTGCGGCGCATGGGGGTCGAACACGTCTACGACTCGCGCAGTACCGATTTTGCCGAGCAGATCCTGCTCGACACCGCGGGCGCCGGGGTCGACGTCGTGCTCAACAGCCTCACCAACGAGGGATTCGTCGCGGCGACTGTCCGGGCAACCGCCCACAACGGCCGGTTCGCCGAGATCGCCAAGCGCGACATCTGGTCTCACGAACAGATGGCACAGGCCCGTCCCGATATCGACTACGAGATCCTGGCCCTGGACGGGGTCATGCAGCAGGATCCCGAGCGCATCAGGCGCTTGATGGCCGAACTGGCGGACTCGCTGGCCAGCGGGGCGGTGGCGCCGTTGCCGTTCGAGGCGTACCCGCTGGCCGAGGCGACGACCGCCTTCCGCCGCATGCAGCAGGCGCGCCACATCGGCAAGATCGTGCTGGAGATGCCGAATCGGCTGCAGCCGCGTGGTGATCGGACCTATCTGGTCACCGGCGGGCTCGGTGCTCTGGGCCTGCACACCGCGGCGTATCTGGCCCAGCTCGGCGCGGGGGACATCGTCCTGACAGGCCGACGGCCGCCGGATGCCAGGGGCCAACAGGCGATAGCCGAGCTGGGGGAGCGCTATCGCTGCCGCATCCACACGTTCGCGGCCGACGTCGGCGACGAGTCGCAGGTACGGGAGCTGCTGGCGCGGATCCGGGCGGAGCTACCGCCGCTGGGCGGGGTGGCGCACCTCGCTGGTGTGCTCGACGACGCGCTGTTGCCGGATCAGAACCCGCAACGCTTCCGGAACACCTTGGCGCCCAAGGCGTTCGGCGCCTGGCATCTGCACCGGCTGACCAGCGGTGACGACCTGGAGTTTTTCATCGTCTACTCATCAGGTTCGAGTGTGCTCGGTTCCCCCGGCCAGGCCAACTACGCCGCCGCCAACGCGCTGCTCGATGGCCTTGTCGCGCAACGCCGGGCGCTCGGCTTGCCCGCCACCACCATCAACTGGGGTCCATGGGCGCAGGGCGGCATGGCGGGCACCGACGCCGCACGGGCCAATCTGGGTGCCCGCGGCCTGATTCCGCTGGAACCCGCCGCCGCGATGACTGCACTTGGCGAAGTCGTCGCCCACGGCATCGGGCAGGCAGTCGTCCTCAAAGCGAACTGGCAACGGGTGGCGAAGCTGCTCGGCGGTACCCGCCCGCCGATGCTCGACCACGTGCTCCCAGCCGCCGGCCAGGCGGCACCGGGCAACAGCGAATTACTGCGGCAACTGCACGAGGTTCCGGAAGCGCAGCGCGGCGGCTTCGTCGCCGAGCACCTCCAACGCGAGCTGCAGCAGATCCTGGGCCTGGCGCAGCCGCCCGCTGCGACGAGCCGGTTCCTGGAGCTGGGCATGGATTCGCTGATGGCGGTGGAACTCCGAAACCGGTTGCTTTCCCAGTTCGGCAGTGCGTTCACCATCACCGCGACGGCGGTGTTCGACTATCCGACGATCGGGCTGCTTGCCGACTACCTGGCCGCGCAGGCGCCCGACCTGCCGGACGAATCACCTCCCGTCACAGCCCAAGCGTCATGAGCGGTGTCCCATGCTCGAGATGATCGGGGTCACCAAGACGTACCGAGTCGGCGGTCAGATGGTGCGCGCCCTCGACGGTGTCGCGCTGACGCTGACCGGTGGGGAGTTCGTGGCCGTCGTCGGCCCGTCCGGCGCGGGTAAGAGCACCCTGTTGCACCTACTCGGCGCCCTGGATAGGCCTGACACGGGATCCATCAAGTTCCGTGGGCGCGAGATCGGCGATCTCAATGACGAGCAGCAGTCCGAGTTCCGGCGGCACAGTGTCGGATTCGTGTTCCAGTTCTTCAACCTGCTGCCGACGATGACCGCCTGGGAGAACGTCGCGGTGCCGAAGCTGCTCGACGGCGCGCGTATGTCGCAGGCCAAACCCGCGGCGCTGGAACTGTTGGCGCTGGTCGGTCTCGCCGACCGCGCGGATCACCGGCCCTCGGAGCTGTCCGGCGGGCAGATGCAGCGGGTGGCCGTCGCCAGGGCGTTGATGATGGACCCGCCGCTTGTCCTGGCCGACGAGCCCACGGGCAACCTGGACTCGCAGACCGGGGCGGCGATCATGGCGTTGCTCACCGACCTGGCGCATCAAGGCGACCGGGCCGTCGTGATGGTGACGCACAACCTGGATGCCGCCGCAGCGACCGACCGGGTCATCACGCTGGTCGACGGTCGCATCGGCTCGGACGTGCTGGCAGGTGGCGAGCCGGCATGACCCTCGACCGCATGCGGGTGTTCAACCTGCGTGAGGCCCGTCGACATCCGGGGCGCACGGCGATGTCGCTTGTGGTGGTGGCGATTTCGGCGACCCTGTTGGTGGCCGTGTTCGGCATCGCAGGCTCGATCACGGGATCGTCCGACCGGTTGGTCGCCGGCATCGGCGGCAACGCGAATCTGGAAGTGTCGGGCGTGACCGATACCGGGTTCCCGGATGCGGTGCGATCCGAGGTGGCGAGGGTCTCCGGCGTCGCCGCCGCGGTGCCGATGCTGCGGATGTCGGTCGGCAAACCATCCGAACGGGTGGTGCTGCTCGGCGTCGACGACAACATCCGGGCCATGCTGAGCGACCTGCAGCGTGCGGTCCAGGACCAGATCGGCCCGTTGGTCAGCCAGCCCAACCGCGTCGCCGTGGGAGCCGGAACGGGACATGCCGTGGGCGACACCATCGATCTGGGCCGTGGAAAGGTCACCGTCGCAGCCGTGATCACCGGCCCCGATGCCGACCGGATCAACGGCGCCAATTTCATCGTCGGTCCGCTGCCGTTGATCCAGCAGCTGACGGATCGGGTCGGGATGATCGACTCGATCCTGGTGATCGATGAGCCGGGCGCCGACATCGCGGCGGTACGCGCCGGTGTCTCCGCGGCCGTGGGCGGGCGGGCGTTTGTCACCGATCCGACCTTCCGGGCGGTCCAGTCGGGCGGCGCCGTGTCGATCATGAGCACGCTGCTGCTCTCGGCGGCGTCGTGCGCACTCGTCGTCGCCGGGTTTCTGATCTTCAACGCGATGAGTATGGCGATCACCCAACGCCGTCCGGTGATCTCGTTGCTGCGCGCCATCGGCGCCCGCAAGCACCAGATCGTGCGCGATCTGTTGGTGGAGGCGGCGGTGGTGGGGCTGCTGGGTGGGCTGGTGGGGTCGGCGCTGGGTGTGTTGGTCGGTCGGCAGGCGATCGGTGTGCTGCCGGCGGCACTGCTGCAGGGGTATGAGACCCGCACGGAGTACGTCCTGCCCGGCTACGCGATTCCCGTCGCGGTCGCGGCATGTGTGGTGGTGAGTGTCGGGGCGGCCGCATTGGCGGCCCGCCAGATCTACAAGGTGGCACCGGTGGAGGCGCTGGCACCCGTCGGGGCATCGGCCGCCGACGCGGTCCCGCGTTCGGCCCGCCTGGTGGCGGGAGTTGTGGGCGTCGGGGCTGTGGTGGCCGCTGTGTTGGTGGCGTCGGCCGACTTGGGAAACCTGTCGGTGGCGGCCATCGGGCTTGCCGCCGCCGGTGAGATCACCGTGTGCTTCGCGATTGCGGGCCCGATCGTGGGGGCCGCGGCGGCGGTGGCACGCTCCCTCGGTGCGCCGGGCGCGCTCGCCGCGGCGACCATCGAACGCGCACCGCGGCGGGTGTGGGCGACGCTGATGACGGTGCTGATCGCGGTGTCGATTACGGTTCAATCCACCGGTGCCAACGCCAACGCGATCGACTCGACGAATGCGAGTTTCGCCTCGCTCGGTGACGTCGGCATCTACGTCAGCGCGGCCGGCCCCGGTGTCTACCCGACGGCCCCGATCCTGCCGGCGAACACCGAATCCGCCATCGCGTCGCTGCCGGGAGTTGACCGGGTGGTCCCGGGTCAAATGGCGTACGCGACCGTCGGCGACAAGCGGGTGATCATTCAGGGGCTCGCGCCCGGCGCCGTCGCACCGCCATCGCGTGCGATGAATGACCAAGTGCGCGAACAGGTCCTGGCCGGCGACGGGGTGGTTGTCTCCCGCGATATCGCCCGGGCCCTGGGGATCACGTCGGGCGACGAGCTGACGCTGTCCACGCCGGGCGGCGTTCGGCATGCCCGGGTGCTGGAAGTGGTTCCGTTCTTCTCGCTGCTGGGCGGTGTGGTGTCGATGAGCCTGACGCAGCTACGTGACTGGTTCGACCGGCCGGGGTCGACGATCCTCGCGGTCGACTTGACGCCCGGAGCCGACGCGGACGCCGTCGAGGCGGCGATCCGCGCGAAAGTACCTGCGGAGGTTCTTGTCTACCCCGGCCACGCGGCTGCGGCGGCCGTCGGCGCGTCAATGGCACAGGGCACCGCACTGATCGGTGTCATGGCGTGGATCGTGGTGTTCGTGGCCAGCGTCGCCCTGCTCAACACCCTGATGCTGTCGGTGCTGGAGCGCAAAAGGGAGCTTGGGGTGCTGCGGGCGATGGGCTCCTCGCGCCGCTTCGCCTTGCGGACGGTACTGGCCGAGGCGGCCGGGATCGGTATCGTGGGCGCCGCGATCGGAGTGGTGTTCGGTGCGGCGAACCAGTACCTCACCGCGACGGCGCTGACCAACGTGCTGAGCATCGACGTGGCGTACGCGCCGAGTCCGCTCGCGATCGTATTCGCCAGTGCTGCCTTCGGTTTGACACTGCTGGGCGCGATTCCTCCGGCCATTCGGGCAGCGCGACTGAACATCGTCGACGCTGTGGCCATCGAGTGAGCGGCGGATGCGTCGCGGGCGCGATCCTTACGCCAGCGGTTCTACGCTGTACTCGGTGCTCAGTGTGTAATCGGTGCCCGGTGCGACATCGACCACGTCGTCCGAGGCGTTGGTGGTCTCCACGCAGATCATGCGTCGGTAGCCGTCGTCACCCATGTCGCCGAGTCGTGCGCTCTTCTCGACCCACGGATTCCACACGACGTAGCTGCGGCTGCCCTGTTTGGTGATGTGGATCTGGCGTTGCAGGGATTCGTCGACGATCGTCGTCTTGCCCGGGCAGTCCAGGTAGATGCGGTCGAGTTCGCCGGTGACGGTGATCGGTCCGTCCTGCACGAGGCGCGCGTTGCCGCCGACGCTGTCGATGTACGTCGTGCCGTCGAGGCCTTCGACGCGGGCTGCGGCGATGTCGCCGACATGGAAGTAGGTGTGCAAGGCCTGAGTGATCGTGAAGGGTTCCGCACCGGCATTGCGGGTGGTGAGGTCAAGCCGCAGACGTTCGCCCACTGTCACCGTCAGCGTCAGTTCGGCACTGTGGGGCCATAACTCGCGCTGGGCCGGTTCGGGGATGAGGCGCATTCTGATGCGGACGGCCTCGTCCACGCGGGCCGTCTCGACGACATTCCAGTCGACGTTGCGGGCGAAACCATGTGCCGGTTTGGTCGCGTCGTCCGGGTGGGGTCCAAACCAGGGCCAGCACACCGGGGTGCCGCCGCGCAGTGGCTTGCCCGCGGTGAAGCGGGCGGCGGGGGACAGCCACAGCACCGGGGCCTGGCCGTCGGGAGCCCATGCGAGTACCTGCGCACCCTGGAGGGCAATGCTGGCCGCCGCCTCGGCGGTGCGCACCTCTGCCATTACCGCGCCGCCATCACCGGTGCGGAATTCAATGCCGCCGGCGATGCCGAACTCGCGGTCGAGGCTGACGGGATCAGACATGTGCCCGATCGTACGTTCGCGCCTGTGCAAGCGCCTGTCACGGCGGGCGGTCGGCAGCTCCGCCTTGCAGGTGCCACATCCCGTCGCCGGGGGAGTCCGACGCTACCCTTCCGCTGCCACCAGGCTGCGTAGCGTGATGTCGGGGTTGTCTCGTTGGAATCCTTCCAGCCGCCACGGGGTGGAAAACAACACCAGCATGACGCCGTCGGTGCGGGTCAAGACCTCGGCGGATATCTGCCGATTCATGAACTCGGCGTCCTCGGGGTCCACGATCCGCGCGACCTGGTAGGGCAGCGGTTCCAGCGCAATCGGCGCGCCGATCTCGGTCGCCATCCGATGTGAGGCCACCTCGAACTGCATTGGTCCGACCGCAGCGAACACCGGTGCCTGCTCGCCACGCTTGTCCGAACGCAGTACCTGGACCACGCCCTCCTGGTCGAGTTGCTCGATTCCGCGCCGGAACTGCTTGTGCTTGCTCGGATCGGTGCCGCGCACCACGGCGAAATGCTCGGGCGAGAAGCTGGGGATGGGCGGGTACTGCACCGGTGTGTCGACAAAGAGGGTGTCGCCGGGGCGCAGGGCGGCAGCGTTGGCCAAGCCGATCACGTCGCCCGGCCAGGCACTGTCCAGCGTGGTGCGCTGCTGGCCGAAGACCGACTGCGCGTACTTGGTGACGAACGGTTTGCCGGTGGCGGCGTGGGTGAGCACATCGCCGCGCTCGAACGTGCCCGAACACACCCGCGCGTAGGCGATCCGGTTACGGTGCGCTGAATCCATTCCGGCCTGCACCTTGAACACGAATGCGCTGAACGGTGCATCGGTCGGGCGGCGCACGCCGTCGACGTCGAGCTGCCCGCCGGGCGGCGGCGCCAACTGCACCAGCACGTCGAGCAGTTGGTTGACACCGAAGTTGAGCACCGCCGAAGTGAACAGCACCGGGGTGGTTGCACAGCCCAAGAACGACTCCTGGTCGTAGTTGGCGCCATCGACCTCGAGCAGCTCGGATTCCTCCACGGAGCGGTTCCAATCCGCGCCGGCGGACGTCTTGGCCTGCTCGGCACTCAGATGTTCCTCTGGAGCTGCCGTCGCGCCGCCGGCGGTCCGGGTGAATCGGATGAACTTGCCGGTTCTGCGGTCAAGGACACCCTTGAAGTCGCCGGCCACACCGACCGGCCAGGTCAATGGGGTGGGGCGCAGGCCGATTCGGTCGTCGATCTCGTCCATCAACGCCAGCGGGTCACGGCCGGGTCGGTCCCACTTGTTGATCACCGTGATGATCGGGATACGACGGTGCCGGCATACCTGGAACAGCTTGAGTGTTTGCGGTTCAAGGCCTTTGGCGGCATCGATGAGCATCACCGCGGCATCCACGGCCGTCAGCACCCGGTAGGTGTCCTCGGAGAAGTCGGCGTGCCCAGGGGTGTCGAGCAGGTTGATGACGCAATCCTGACCGGCGGTCGAGTACGGGAACTGCAGCGCGGTGGAGGTGATGGAGATACCGCGGGCCTTCTCCATCTCCATCCAGTCCGACACCGTCGAGCGTCGACCGGCCTTGCCGTGCACGGCACCGGCTTCGGTGATGACCCGCGCGTGCAGCACCAGCGCTTCGGTCAGCGTCGATTTGCCGGCGTCGGGATGGCTGATAACGGCAAACGTGCGACGACGGGCGGCTTCGGCGGCGACACGGCTTGCTGTCGAGGTGGTGGAGGCGGTTTCGGTCATGTCGTCCACGATGGTATGGGCCGAGTGCGGCGAATCGATAATCGTGCCGGGGCCGCTGTCGTCGTCGTCACATAGGCGGGCCAGGCGATCAGCTCTGCGCCGCGCAAAAGCCACCTGCCATATCGTCTGTGACGCTTCAGGTTTGCCAGGGCGCCGGTCCCTTCTTACCCCCAACCGCAGGGCCGCGGCCGCTGTAGACTTTGGTCCGGGCTCCTCGGAGGCATCCCGATGATTCGATCCGGCCGACTGCGCGTGCGGCTTTCGGCGGTAATAGCCTGCCTGCTGCTTGGGGTTGCCGCTGCCGCAACCCATCTTGTGTCGGATCCGAGGCGATCAGGTGAGCGTGTGGACGGCTTCCTGGCCTACGGCCGGATCTCGGTGGAAATTTCTACAACCGATGTGAATACTCCGCAATCCAAGCGGTGCATCGCCAAATCCATTCAGGCCGGCATCGATGTCCGGCAAGGTGCTCCCGTCATCATCAGCCTCGACGGACGCGCCGTCGGTGCCGGCGATCTGTCCACCGGCGCGCTGATACGGGAGATGCCCAAACGCGGAAGTATCGGAGCCTCCCGCGCCTACTGCGAGTACACGTTCTCGGCGCCGGTCACCCGGCCCGGCGAGGGTCAGTACACCCTGGATATCGGTGACGCAAAGATTGCCTTCACCAGGGATGACCTGCGGAATGGTGTCGATCTGATGTTGTCGTGATGCCTTTTGGCAGGAGTCGGCATTGGGTCACTCGATTGACGATGGAGACGATTGGCGGCCGTTCACTCGCCGACTCGTGGAGTCGGTGGCCTACGAGATAATCGGAGCGAGACACACCGCCGGCCTCTCCCACGAGGCGCCGACAGTTCCAGGCTCAACAGTGCACATCTCCGTAGAACTCACCGAGGTCGACGGCCGCAAACTTGCGTTCGCCATCCCGGCCCGCGATGACCACTTCGAGGTGTGCCGGGGCAGCCATCAAAGCGCTGTCATCGGGTTGAGTCGATTCGAAGTGAAACTTCAAGAACTGCAGGTAGTTTCACGATGACACCCGTTACAACCGTGTTCGACTCGCACCTGCACATCATCGATCCGCGGTACCCACTGAGCGAGAACGACGGGTATAAACCGCCCGCTTTACCCCCCAGGTCGATTAGACATCAATGAAATCGGTCCGATCTCTCCCCGCGTCAGGCGGACGTGCAATGAACCAATGGACTCAACTCACCCTGACACGCAGGGTGACGGGCCTGCGACCTAGCTCGACTCGACGTCCCGATCACCGACCGCCCGGTGGATTGTTGTGTTGCCACCCTTGCGTTTCGCATCGAGCATCGCGTGGTCGGCGCGACTGATGAGGGTGTCGAGCAGTGCCACGCGATCAACCTGTGGTGGGGCGAAACTGTCTAGCGCGACGTGCGTGACGCCGACACTGGCGGTGACTGGGGCATGGTCGTCGGGCGAGGCAATCGTGAACCGCACTCGCTCGGCGATCTGGAACGTGTGGCCAGATTCGGTGACATCCATGATGACGAATTCCTCCCCGCCGACTCGGGCCACGAGCGCGCTGCCGCGCACCGCCGATTCGATCCGTCGAGCACTGCGGATCAAGACGTCGTCGCCGACCGCATGGCCGAAGGAGTCGTTGATGTCCTTGAAGCGGTCGAGATCAACGACCATCACAGCCAGATGCGCTCCGCGGGCCGCATAATCACGTAACAACTCGCCGAAGTGAAGGTGCAGTCCCCGCCGGTTGAGCAGGCCGGTCAGCGGATCGGTGGCGGCGTCGTTGGCGTCGTTGCGCAGCGTCCAGATCCCGAACTGAATCCCCAGCGGTGTCGCAACCATTGGCGCCACCGCGGCCAACGTACTGGCCGCGAACGCCGTGGTGGGGCCGTGCGCGGCCGGGGCCACTCGCACGGCGAACACCGTCGTGCATACCAGTATCCACATGGTGTGCAGAGCGAGGACTTTCGGGCCGTCGAAGAACAGTAGGTAGACCGAGATCAGCGCAAACGCGTTAAACCCGAACAACCCTGTCAGCCATGTCGGGTCGTGCAATGCCACCAATGCGATCCCGACGTCGCAGGACACGATGAAACCGAGCGATAGCGGCCGCGACGGCCATGGTCGACAACACCACACGCTTGCCCAGAACATCGTCAAGACCGCGAACAATGCCACAACGATTTGAGATGCGATCCCGTCCGTACCGGTCCAGGGAAGTTGAATCGCCAACGAGATTACTGCGATCAACCCCGTACCGATCCCGATCATCTGCTGGATCGCTTCGGCCATCAACCGCTTGGCGAAATACTGCACCTGCGCGGCGTAGTCGACGGGCTCACTCCACCAAACACAAAGAAGGCGACCGAAAACCGCCAGACTTCTCGAACGATCCAGCAAATCAAACTCCGTACCCCAAACTCCGCGGCCAACCTGACGATGCCGCCTAACCGATCGCAGACGATCCAACTGGCAAGCTATCGAATAATACAGAACCTTGACTGCAGGATGCACTGGACATCAAGGCTTGATAGGCCACCAAATTAACTCGATAGCAACATTGGTCGAATGGGCCCGGGGGCGGCTACAAGGCGACAATACGTAGAACATCAGCTGGCCAGGGTGACGGGCCGAGCGAACTCCACGTTGCTTGCGCTGCTCCGCACGCGTTGACCGTTTTCTCGGGATGACGAACCATGGATGGGTCGTCGTTGAAGTTGATGATGTGCAGGTGCCCGATTTTCCCGGAGCTGCCGTCACGGAGATCAAAGACGTTGTTAAGGGCTGGTGAGCGTAAAGAATGCGACCATGTCGTGCCGGACAAGACCGCCGCCGACTGGCGTCAGTTGAAGGAACGCTCCCGTGGAGCGCAGCGCATACCGGCGCTGACGAGCTTGATGGCCGCTATGATTCCCGGAGTGTCCCAGCCCGAGATCCAGCGTCAGGTGCGCCAGCAACGTGCCGACATCGACGCGCTTTACGAGTTGGTCGAGCGTGTCGATCAGAAAGTCGACGCCCTAGATGTCAAGATCGACCGCCGATTCGATGAGATCAATAGTCAACTCTCCGGGCTACTACGTCAGCTCGGTGGTCGATAACCGTACTGCCGGCTTCCATTTGTCACTCAGCGACCGGCTAGCGGCCGCTCCCAACCGGTCAACCCGGAAGCGGCCACCCGGGGGGTGTACGTCCGGATTGAGGAGTGTCCGTTGGTGTGTCGCGCGGCGCTGCGGCGACAAGCGAGAAGGCTGCCGGTGTCGTGGAGTTCGCCGCAGTCCGTGAGACCGGCTTGATGTGGGCAAAGGCGCTGCGGGCGTTCCAGCTGGGGAAGGCTCGTACCAGCCACGAGGGGCCGTGGAGTTGGATGCGTCGGTCGCGGGTGGCTTCGGCCCAGGTGAGCTGGCCGGCGTGCCATTTGACGAAGGCTTCGGCTTCCGCCGTGATGTAGAGGTCCTCGTCGATGCCGGGGTACGTCTTGCAGATCTCGGTGTCTCCGTGCTCGATCAGCAGCCAGTACCGCTCGGTGCGCCGGCGGCCGGTGAAGTCGAAGCGGATGACGACGCGTCGATCCGGGAGCCGGTCTCGGCGGAGCATGTTGCACATCGACCAGAGAGCCACAAAGGGATCGAGGTGCTCGGGGGCGATCTCGAGCCAGGCGGCACCCCACTCGCCGAGCGACACGCAGACCTTGAAGAGGTCGTGACCCGCCGGCGTGAGCTCGTAGTGGCGTCCGCGCCCGTCGGGCTTCGGCGCCGACTCGACGATGCCGAGCCGTTCGAGGTGCTTGAGCCGCTGCGATAGCAGGGTGCGGGAGAGCCCGGGCGCGCCCTCCAGGATCTCACTGAAGCTTCCGCAGCCCAGATACAGGTTGCGGATGACCAGTGGCGTCCAGCGCTCGGCGAAGATCTCGGCGCCGCGGGCGATGGGGCAGTACTGACCGTACGTCCGCACGACGCCAGTATCGCGCCTCTGCGTTCGGCTGGGAAGTCCAGATTCCTGACTTCACGGCCGGGGTCCACGGTGGTGCGATGGGGTCGTCGAGAGCGAAAGAGCCGTTGCCGAGCCGACCACCGAAGAAAGTCGGCCACCTAAGTGAGGAGGTAACTGCCATGGAGATCAACGGGTTCCGGGGTCAGCTCATCACCACTGACCACGCCGATTACCACACCGCTCGAGCCGTGTGGAACGGCGCCGTGGACCGGCGCCCCCGGCTGATCGCCCGTTGCAGCGGAACGGCCGACGTGGCCGCGGCCGTGCGCTTCGCCCGCGATCACGACCTGGAGATCGCCGTTCGCGGCGGGGGCCACAACGTGGCCGGCACCGCGGTGTGCGACGACGGGATCGTCATCGACCTCTCGGCGATGCGGGCCGTGCGGGTCAACCCCGTCGACCGCACGGCCCAGGTGCAGGGTGGTGCGTTGTGGGGCGACGTCGACCACGAGACCCAGGCCCACGGTCTGGCCACCACCGGTGGCATCGTGGGCCACACCGGCGTCGCCGGGCTCACCCTCGGCGGTGGCCTCGGCTTCCTCATGCGCAAGCACGGGCTCACCATCGACAACCTGCTCGCCGCCGAGGCGATCACCGCCGAGGGCAACAGCGTCCGGGCGGCCGCCGACGAACACCCCGACCTGTTCTGGGCGCTTCGCGGCGGCGGCGGAAACTTCGGCGTCGTCACCTCATTCCGATTCGCCCTGCACCCCCTCGGCCCGACCGTGATGGCCGGACCCGTTTTCTGGGCGGCCGACGACACCACCGACGTGCTGCGCTTCTACCGGGACTTCGCCGCCGAAGCGCCCGACGAGCTCGGCACCGTCATCAGGCTCGGCACCGTCCCCCCGCTGCCGGTCATCCCCGAGGACCTGCACTGGCGGCCGGCCATCGCCGTCGCCTGCTGCTATGCCGGCGCCGTTGAAGAGGGCGAGCGGCTGCTACGGGACCTCCGCCGGTTTGGAACTCCGCTCGTAGACCTGCTGTCGCCGACCCCGTATGCCGCGTTCCAGGGCGCCCTCGATGACACCGTCCTGCATGGGTGGCATTACTACTGGAAGTCCACTAATCTCGCCGGCCTGTCCGACGACACCATCGCCGTAGTCGCTGATCACGCATACGCCGCCGGCTCACGCCGGTCGTACTCGGCGATGTTTCACATGGGTGGTGCCGTTGCCCGGGTCCCCCACGACTCGACCGCCTACGCCGGTCGCGACGTGGCCCACAACATCATCATCGACGCGGTGTGGCTACCTGACGAGTCCGGAGCGCACGCCGCGACCGAGACCGCCTGGGCACGGCGGTTCCTGCAAGTCCTCCAACCGCACCGCACTGGCGGCGTCTACGTCAACTTCCTCGACGCCGACGACGACACCAGCCGCGTTGGAGAAGCCTACGGCGATCACATCTACCGGCGACTAACCGAGGTCAAGGCGAAGTACGACCCCGACAACGTCTTCCACCACAACAAAAACATCCCCCCGATTTGAGCCGGGCTGGCGACCATCGACGCGTGGACGGTGGACCCGGACACTTGGGACGCGGGCGACTACCACGACGGTGTGAACTGAAGCACCGCAGGTCGGACCTGAGTTCGGACAGGGTTCGCGGATTTTTCTGTTGGAAGTGCTGTGACCTGCTGTTTTGGGTGGCGGCGGTGGGTGTTTAGCTTACTAAGCGGGTAGCTTCGGGGGCGTGTTCGTGCGCAAGACCCGCAGCTCGTCGGGTGCGGTGACGGTGCAGGTGATGTGATTTCGAGGTACCGGTTCCGGTGGCGCGGATGGCCGATGTCGCGGACTGGCGTGTCAGCGAGCCCGTCCCGCCAGTGCCGGAGACTGTGCCGGCGGCGATGACTGCAGCGGCACGCACCGTGGCCAGCAGCTCCCGACTGCTGTAGGAGGTGATCGGCGCGGTTTATGACGGGCTCGGTTTCGGTGTTGTCGATGATGCGGTGTTCCGGGACTTGGTGATCGCCCGGATCATCGAGCCCTCCAGTAAGGCCGACTCGATACGGGTCCTGGCCGAACTCGGTGTGCCCACGGTGTCGTACCGCACGATTGCGCGTCGCCTGGCGCGGGTCGGCCCGGCTGGGTACCGGGATGCGATCGCCGAGAAATGCTTTGCCTATTGCCTTGACACGGGCGGGCAGAGCAGGGGAGGGAATGGGTCTGGGGTGAAGTCACGACCCGATCCGGTGTGCCATTCGTCCGGCACGCGAACGCTCGATCAGACCGGGAGCGTCGTGGTTCGAGTCGCGTCTTGCACGATTCGAGGTTCACATGGACGTGAAATCGGTTGCGTAGCAGTCGGATAGATGTCCAGCGCAATGGACGCAAAACGTCACCGTGACGTAATATGCCCATCTAGCCTAGGGCCCGGCCAGATGCTAGATGGCGAGCCTCAGCGACAGTCGATCAGATCTCGTCCTTGGGCTGAACTACGTCCACCTGCTCGTTGCGACAAGGCTCCGACACGTCTGCGTGTATCAGTCAGAAGGAAATCGTGTCGCTGAGCAGGGGCATTCAGAAGACCATTCGGTCGGTGGTGCGAGTTCTTGCACTTAATGCAATTCGCATCCCTTTAATAGCCGATAAGCCACATTATGTCAGGTTAAGTACCTTCACATCGTCGATGCTGTCCGCGCCGCACATCATGCCCGCGATGATGGTGCTCAGCTTCCCGGCCGGGTTGACCGCGCCCGAGGCCACCCGCGTGCTGGGCAGCTCGACATGCTCGCCGATCAACCGCGAAAGACCGGTCTGCTCAGCCAATTCCAGCACCGGCACCAAACCCGCGACCGACACCAGATTCTGCTCGTCAAACACCGCCGACCCGGCGGTGAACGTATCGGATGAGTGCATCGAAAGTGCCTTCTCGAACTAGGGACAAATACGACTTCAGCACTCGTATTCTCCCAGTTCAGAAGGCATTTTCGCTGTTCACACGCCGATCAAATCACCGGCCCGTCCACGGATTCAGGCTAAGACGGTCACGTTGCCGACGACCGGGTCGAGGTTCACTGCGCGGACGGCGAATGCGCTCGCGTAAGCCGGCCACCGATGATGCACTACTTCGCGATCGCTGGTCCACATCGGGATCTCTTCGAGGCGGAGACGGGTCATCATGACCGACCCCATCACGCCCTCGAATTCCTCCTCACCCTCGAACCTTCCCACGACCCGGGGCTGGTCGACGCCTCCGACCATCGTGACGACTCCGACAGTGCCGACGGCGTGGCCGTTCGCGGCGTCGAACTCGACCTGCACCGTCTCAGTGCCGATCAGCCAGTCGACTGCAACATGCTTGATCCACTTCTTGCTGTCGACCTGGAAGTTCGCGCATCGCCCCGACAGCGCCCACATGAGCACGTTCAGCACAGTCGACTTGCCTCGCAGATTTCGGCCGCTACCAACGCCGTTGACCCCGCTCTGCGGCTCCCACGACCACGAGAACGGCACCGCCACCTGCGGTACGTTGTCGGCTTCGTCGCCCTTGGCCGGCTCGTCGTCGAGTGGATCCACGTCGTCCATGGCCGTCACGCCGAAGTCCAGCTCCGCCTCAGCCGCTTCCGGGAGCGGGGCAGGTCCGGAAGTACCCGTCGCGGAGTTTTCGTCGGGGAGGATCACGTCATATCCGGCCCCAAGCCGATGGGTCGCCAGCAGCACCTTCACACCCGAGAAGTGAATGCGTTGTGCTCGCAGCGACACCGGGATCGCTTTCGAGGCGTATGAGGGGATGCCGCAGTCCTTCAGAATCTCCTCTACCGATTCCGCCGAGATCAGTTCGGCGGCAACGTCATCGGCCGCAGCCCCGGCAGCGTCGTCTTGATCCCCGCGTTCTTCATCGACATCGCGTTTCCCTTCGGTCAGATCATCGCGAGACTGGTCGAGCCGCGCCGACGCCTCCTTGACCTTCCTCCTCTCGGCCGCCTTTGCCGCTCGCTTGGCGAGCCGCGCGAGCTCCGCGGCGACCGCATCTGCCAAGACACTCACGAACTGCTCTCCCTGCTCTCCGCTCCGTCACCATTCGCGTGCGCGGTCAGACGCACGCGAACTCGGTCCGCTATCGATGCGATGTTCGCCCCGAGATCTGTGTTCGCGTAGGTGGTTTGAAGGTACTGCCGGTCTTTCAAATGGCTGCCCACATCGTCTCCGGCAACGAGCGCGACCAGCTCGACCTGCTGCGAGTACCACCCCAAGATCGGGTCGTTGGCCAGATCCTCCGCCGCGGAGGCACCCGATTCAGTGAGAAAGAACTGCGTCTGCTCCACGTTGCGGCCCGGCGTTCCCCTTCGTAGCGCCGTGGCTAAGCCATACGTCTCCAGCAGTGAGAACGCGTCGTCGAGTGGCTCGAACGCACCGTGCAACCACTTCGGCATCGGGTAGTAGCGCAGGTCTGGTTCGGGATCGTTCAGAAGGTGCTCGGCAACCTCCAGATAGGTGTCCTCGATCGCACCCGATTCCACGAGCGTGATCAGTTCGTCCGCCAGGTAGTCGGGGTTGCGCAGCCAGAAGTCCACTGCCTGCAACCGAAGTTCGCTCCGTACCACGGTTGCCATTCCGGGTGGGTCCGACTTCGTCGGTTCCCCGCACCGGCTCATCAACACCAGCAACCGAATCGCATGCTGGGTTCGCGTCGCCGACGGCCGTGACAAGCCGAACTCGCCATCAGCCGACACGACGCCCCTTCTCTCATGTTTCACTCGTACGACGCACCATAGCCGGACGACGGCGCAGCAATCTCGATTTCGTCGACGACCCGCTTGGTGCAGGCCGCTCGGCGGCGTACTTCTCCTCGCGCAGTGGTGGGTTCTGCCTCGTTGCTGGTAAAGCTCAACACCACCGAGAGCTGGACTACTCGATGCGTAGGCGCCGGTTGCGCGGATCATGCCGGCCGGACGCCTACCGACTGCGAAGCATCCCTTCGGCGAGCCTGCACCAACCGGCTGCCACGCCACACACGTCGTGGCATGTCGTCGTCGGACTCTCTCTGCTGCTCGGGCCTGGCGGCGGCAGACGACGACGGCGACGACACAGACACACACGACCTGACGGCGGGGGCCGGCAGGCGCCCCCGCGGCGCGCGGCGGGCCAACCGGGGGTGACACCACTGTGACGAGAGTCGGGTCTCAATGAAGTTGGCGGCACGGACGGCTCTGAACTGCGGCTCGCCATTTGTCTCGATCCGTCTCATTCAATGTGGCGGATTGCTGGAAAAGAGACCCCAGCCGGCACCCGCCGCTTTGGAGCGGCCAGTCCCGACGACGCCGCTGACACATCGCATCGGCGCGGTCACCTTCACCAGGCGTACGTTCGGGGAGTTACTCGTGTTCACAATCAAGTGGCATCGCAATGCCGATCGCCTGTGGGTAGGCTTCGTCTGTGGCGCAATCCTCCGAGTTCGAAGCCCGGTTGGCAGCGCTGGAGGCCCGCATAGAAGAGGTGGCCGCCGAAGCGGCTGCCGCGCGCCATCTGGCCGCGGCCCAGGACCGTGACCTCGCCGACTTCGGGGTGAAAGTCGAGGCGAACCGATCCGCAATCAACGCCCTGGGCGTACAAACGGCGGGACGGTTTGATCGACTGGAGGACAAGCTCGATCGACTGGAGCAAAACGTCGGCATCGGTTTCACCGAAATGCGAGGCAAGTTCGACCAAGCTGCGACCGGGCAACAACACATCGCCGATCTACTCCAGCGGCTCATCGACAAGCCGAATCACAGCGATTAACTGACTGATTTCCTGGCGTGCAGGTGCACGTTGTCGGTTCCGGTTGGAAGTGGCGGGCAAGGACGGGCCTGACCTGAACTGGGCATCGCCAGATCGGTCGCTGTCGTCCGTTGGCCTTCATGTCTCACTGCATGTGGCGGCGGTTTGCCGGGAGGTTGACATAGGGAAACCGTGGATCGTAGGGGCATTGACTGCGGAGTCTGCGGTGCTGGTCCCGGACGGTGCGGAACTGTTTGCGCTGCTCGATAACCCAGCTCTTGAGGGGATCGTTCCGGAGGGTGTAGGCCAGCCGGTCGCTGAATGTCGTGGGCTGTCCCAGGCGTCGTGCAACCTGCCGGTAGAACCGCATGAGGTCGTAGCTGTCGGCCAGGGCGACGTGTCGCTGCCATTGGGGGTCGCAGAGGATTTCGGCGAGTGCAACAGCCTCGGGCATCACCAGCAGCCGGGTGGCCTTGTGGGCCGAGGGCAGGGTTCGGGCTCGGGTATCCCAGCGGGCGTGCAGCTCGGTGAAGATGGACTCCGAGAAGCGGTGCCGGTCCCGGCGGTGGTGCCATTCGGTGACGATTCCTGTTGTGCGGCATAGCTGTTGGCGCGCCCATGCGGGGTCGTCGACGGTGGACAGCAGCCGCTGGAATCGGCGGTGCGCGGTGATGATCTCGATATTGGTGGACAGATCCAGCTGTAGGGGGTGCTCGCGGGTGGTGTCGACCCAGCGGTGGTGGCGAGCGCAGATCGCCGGAGCCGATCGGCGGTCGACCCTGATGTTGGGATGACCGGGCATCCGGGCGATGCAGTGCTGGCAGTGTCCGCGGATGGCAGAGCTGCTGAACGCGTTGATCAGTGGCTCTGTCGTGCCTGACAGGCGGCGGTCGGCGCATGCGCTGCCCAGGGCGGGCAATGTCTTGCTCAGGCTGGTGGTGGAGCGGCCGGTCAACGCGGCCAGCCGGGCCAGCGCGGGCGCGTTGAGGGTGATGTCGTGGTGCTCGAGTATCCCGGCGTGAATGTTGCGGGCGATGGGCTCGCCGATCACGCGTAATAACATGGTCGGCCGCACAAACCCGTTGGCGTCGGCGAGCCGGAACACGTAGGACACCACGGTTTCTCCGCCGACTGGGCGCACCTGCACGGGCAGCAGGTGAGCTGGTCGGCGCGACAACGTCACCGGTCAGCCCTTTCGGTGTCGCGGTGGCGCGTATTGGTCGATGGCCGCGCCGTCGAGCAGGACCGCATCCAGGTGGGCTGTGGTGATCTTCTCGGTGCCGTCGGTGATGGCGTCGTTGGCGGCGTCATAGATGAGCTGATCGAGGCTGCCGATCATGCCGCCGGTGCGGGCGTGTAGGTAGTCGGCCTGCTTGATCAGCGTTCCGGGTTTGTGCTGGTGCAGGCGAAGGGTGTGCTCCATCGCGGCGACCAGTTTGATCCAATCTTGTTTGTCCCGGTCGCTGCGGTAGCCGAACGCTGCGGTCGTGACCGGGATAAATCGGCCCAGAATCTGGCGGCTGCGAACTCCGGAGAACAGGTGGGATTCCTCCAGGTCCAAGCCACAGTATATAAAGGTGGCCGGGACGGTATCGAAGAAGTATTTCAGCTGGTCACTGGCGTCTTTTCCCTTCTTGGTGGTCAGGTCGAGGCGGTGGATTTCGTCGACCAGTACCATGCCCGCGCCCACCCTGCGTAGCACTTCGGCGGCGGCATGGGCGATGTGTTGGGGGCCGTCGTGGGGGTGCACCGGCAAAGCTCATCTCGACACCACCCCGCCACGAGTGTCCGACCGGCTTACCTGGGCCTCGCCACAGCTCGACAGCGTGATCGCCAAGGCGCTGGCTAAGACGCCCGTTGCCCGCTACCCCACCGCCGGAGAATTCGCCGCCGCGGCCGCCGCAGCACTCACCCTCCCGCGCCCCTCGGTGTTAGCATCACCTCCCACCGATCGGGACGAGCCGCCACCACACGGCGGGCCAGTCAGAGCCGAGTCCCACTGCGCTGCAGCTGATTTCATCAGCCTGCTCCCCCACACCCGTCCCGTGTCGCAGCGGCGCCCGCTGCTCGTGGCACTCGCAGTCGCCGCCGTGCTCATCGTCTTCACGTTGGTGTGGCTTATCGGCCGCGGCTCCGACCCGCCCGAAGCCGCACCCACGGCGGCGCCATCGAAACCAGCACGGCCCCGCCAGCGGCGCTCGGCGAGCTGAAACGTCTGCTCCCGTCCGGATATCCCGCCGGAGTGTGCACCCCAGCACCATCCCCAGATGGCGCGACGGTGATCACCTGCGGACGAAACACCGACCTTGGTGGACCCCGTAGCGCCATCTACACCTGGCCGCCGGACCCGAGATGCTGCGCACCACGTTCGACCAGCTGGTCGACTCGACGACAGTGGTGGTCTGCCCCGGCAACATTCAGTCACCGGTTCTCTGCCCGACAGGCGTGTCGAAGCCGTTTGGGGAAGTGCACAGGTGATGATGGGGGCAATCGTCGTGATGTAAGAGGGGCCGAGGATGGCTGATGTTTTCGCCGATGGCTGGACTCTCCATTTCTACGACTTTCAGCAGCAGTTCGTATCGGTGGACGACGTGATTCCGGGGTTGGGCGATGTCGAGGCCAAGGCGAAGCGAAACGGCGCGCGTGATGGCACTCCGTTCTTCCTTGATCCGTGGGGCCGGGCGGATGCGTTGGTGAACGCCTATTGGCGGGATCCGCTGGTGAGGGGACGAGCGACGGGGACGTTGCGTCGTTACGCCTTGTCGTTGAAGGTGTGGCTGGATTTTCTGCACGCGATGGGCGTGCGATGGGATCGGGCGTCGCGATCGGAACTAACTGCGTTCAAGGAGTGGCGGCTGTCGGCTGAGGAGAACCCTCATCATGTGAGTCCTAATAGTTTCGGTGTCGATCGCGCGGCGATCCGCAGTTTCTACATGTGGGCGGCCGAGCAGCACGGGATCGACAACCCTGTCCGAGCCCGTGCGATTGCCACGTCTCGCATGGGCGGGGGCAAAGTCGTATTGGAGAGCACACCGTCGGGGATGCGCAGAGGCGACGTGAAATGGCTTACCCCACAGGCATTTCGGTTGTGGCGGAACCTGGGGTTGCGTGGTTTCACGATGGAGGGCGTGCCGCGTCAGGATTGGCGGGGAGTAACTGAGGATCGCGACGTTGCGTTCGCGGAGGGGTTGTTTGGGACGGGTTTACGAATCGGCGAGTGGGCTAGCATTTTGACCGTCGAGGTGCCGCAGTTGGGTTCTGAGGGGCTTGTGCGTTCGCGCGTGGCGTCTCATTGCGCGAAGGGTGGTAGCGGGCGTTCGTTCTGGATGCGGCGCCGCGTCGCTCAGCAAGTCCACTTCTATCTGCAGGAAGGTAGTCGCACCGCTGCTATCGCCCGTGCGCAGCGTGCTGGTCGGTACGGGCACGTTGCCGATCGTTGGCTTGTTGAACGGGTTCGCCGGGATGGGCAACTGGAGGTTGTCGATAGGCACGGATCGCGCCGTACGGTCCGGCTGGATGCGCTCGGTCCGTCCATACGAATGAAGTTGTTCCGCCAGGGTCGCGATGGTCCGGAACCGATGTGGCTGTGGCTGAATGACGACGGGACGCCTCGTCCTAAACATTCCTGGTACAAGACGTTCGACCGCGCGAATGCCAGGGTCGCGAAAGCGCTTGAACAACAAGGAGGTACGGCGCTGTGGTGCCGTCCTCACATGCTGAGGCATTCCTTTGCGCTGCGGTGGTATTGCATTGCCACGTTTGTGGCGTGGCGCCGTACCGATATGTTGACCAAACAGGAGCAGCGCGACTTCCGCAATCAGCTCGGCGATGTCTGGTTTCTGCTGGCGACACTTCTTGGACATGGCAGTGCCGAGGTGACGCGCAGCGTCTATCTTGAGCCGTTTCAGGCGTTGCAGGTGGAGGAGCTCATCGCGCTGATGGATGCCGACGATCGGCAGTCCCTTGAGCGTCTCGTCGCAACAGTCGGCGTCGGTGAGCCTCGTGTGTTGACGGTCCAAATGTGACGGGTCACTTTGCGGCGCAGCCGGATCCGGTGTGGCGACCCGTATTGCGGCGACGCGGGTTCATCGTGACGTTCCTCAGCGAGGATGGCACGCGGTCGAAGGACTTCGACTTCGGTTCCCTGCCGGGTGCTGAGGGAATCCGCCGCGACTTCGCGATCGCGTTCGAGGACGCCACTGGTGTGCTGGGCGTATCCAAGCGATTGAGGGGCGCCGGCGCGCTGTGGCAGTCCGCCCGGCATGCTTGCTGCTGGCTTGCTGAAAACCGGCCAGGAATGAGGGGACTGGCAGATTTGTCAGCCCCAGATGCCCGGCTGCTCGCGTTGTCGTGTCGGGTACCCAGCGGTCCTGGCCCGTTGCATAGCCTGAAGACGCTGCTGCGTCGTAGTCCTGCCGTCTCCGACGAGGCACGCCAGGCGTTCACGCGCGTCCGTCACCCGAAGACGAACACCGCACGCCAGCCCTATTCCGCCGAGGAGATTCGCCGCATCACCGTCGTGGCACGAGGAATGGTGCGGCGGGCGCGTACCCGGCTGAGGACTCATTGGCAGATGGTCGACGACTATCGTGCGGGACGGTTCGATCACCTCCCCCGCGCAGACCGCAATCGTAGTCTGGCCGAAGTACTCGATCATTGTGCCCGTGAGGGAGATTTCCCTCGTACTGTCTCGGGTGCACGGGCTTACGTGACCCGGCGGGCGGTGACCGCGGCCGGTGGATGCCGACTGTCGTCGTTGCTGCATCTCAGCCCAGGCGAAGCGTGGGCATTTGGTGTTCTCCTCGCCGGACTGACCGGCCTGAACCTGTCGACGCTGGACTCACTGCCCGCGCCGCACCGACACGCCACCAGCCCCGATGAACCCGGCATCGTGTTCGTCATCGCCGACAAGCCCCGTCGCGGAAAACGGTCGGTCATGACGGTGCCGGTGACCGCGGTGCGCTCCGAACTGCGGCCGCTTGGTGGGGACAATCGGCGCGCCGCAGTGGTCAACACGTCGCTGACTACCGCGTACGGGGTCTTCATGCTGTTGCTGGAACTGACCGAACCGGCCCGCGGGCTGACCGGGTCCCAGCATGCATTCATCTACTACAGCGCTCAGCCCGACCATGCCGAACAGAAACTCTTCGGATACGGAATCAGCAGCACGGCCTCCGGAGTGAACGCTCGACGGCGGTGGATGGCGCCGTGGCTCACCGGTGACGCCGACCATGACGGCTTGCTCCTCGGGATCAGTATGGATCGGCTGCGCAAGACCTACCTGGAGCAGGTCCGAAAACCCACATCTCACACCCCGGCCACGTTGGCTCGCTATCTGAGTCGCATGGACCCGGTGCGCAACGAGGGATTCCAGATCGTCGCCGAGGCCCTCGATGAGCAGGTCACGCGAGCACTGGCCCGACGGTCGATGACGGTGCAACCCGACACCCTTGACACCGGATCCGGCCAGGACGCCGTGCTGGGCGCGTGCGCCGATTTCGAGCACTCGCCGATCGACGGTCAACGGTGCCGCCAGTCGTTCATGGCCTGCCTTGACTGCAGCAACGCCCGCGCCTTCCCGCGCCACTTGCCTGTTCAATTGGTCGTTGCCGACCGGCTTCGCGGGCTGCGCGACAAGATGCCCATCGGGCAGTGGATTTCCGATCACGCGGGTCCTCTCGCACAACTGGACGGCATCTTCGCCGAGTACGAGCAGGCCCAGCTCAGGGCCGCCCGCGCCGAGATCACCGACAGCGATCACCGGACAGTCAACCTCCTGCTGACGGGAAACCTCGAAGCATCATGACGGACACAGCTGAAGCACGCGACATGGTGGCTGCTGTCCACGTCGCACCCGAAACAGCGGTCTTGATCAACCGCACGCTTTACATCGACGCGACCCGATGCCGATTCGGCGACCCGGTGTGGGATCTATCCGCAGCGATCGAAGACCGCCACAGCGCAGGACAAGCCGTGCACTGGGACGGATTCCCGGCGCCCTTTCGCCACGCCTGCAAGCTCTACCTGTTCGCCCTGCTCAACATCGTCGACGACGCACCGCGGCTTGACAGTGCGCGATCGGACTATCCACACATCAAGACGATCTTGGGCGAGTTGGTGCCGTTGCGGAGGTTCACGATGTGGCTGGTGGAGTATGGTGTCACATCGTTTGGCCAGGTCACCGTCGAACACCTCGATGACTATCTGCGCCATGTCACCGAGACCAACGGCGTCAGCGCCGGATCCAAACGCTCAGCGCTACAGGCCATCAAACGTCTTCACCTGTACCGGGATGCCCTGCCCGCGCAGTGCCGGCTTCCCGCGGGCCCGTTGTGGGGCGGCGCGAGCGCCCGAGGCCTCGCCCAATACGAGTCGTCCTGGGCCCAGCCGAACACCACCCCGCGCGTTCATCCCGACGTCATGGAGCCGCTGCTCTCGGCGGCGTTGATGGTGACCGACACGGTCGCCGCCGATCTCCTTCCCGCAGCCCGCAACCTTCTCGCGATGCGGCACCTCGCACATCAAGTAGCACCCGCCATTCGTCGGGCTCCTACCCGTACGGTGTCGGTATTCGAGACCACCAAGGCCCAACTCGAATGCCTGCTTGCGGCACTGGGCCGCAACGATGGGTCACTTCCCGGTAGGCGGACAGGCGACACGACCAGTGTCGATCTGGCGGGTCTGGCCGTGGGTGGATGGCTGCACCACACCGAACTGAAACGGATGAAGGAGACCCCGATCCTGATCGCCGAGTACGGATTGCCCGTCGAGGTGGATATGTTGCGCACTACCACATTCAGCGCTATCGGCTCGCATTGCTGGCGTGAAGCCCCCGTCGGTGCGGATGAACTTGTCGAACTGCTGCGCCACGTTACGACTGCGTGTTTCCTTGTGATCGCTTACCTCTCAGGTGTTCGGACCGGCGAGGCACTCAACCTGCGACGCGGATGTATCAGCCGGGACTCGAAGCTGGCGTTGACACTCATGTCTGGTCAGCAGTTGAAGGCCGATAACCGGCGCCGGGACCGATCGCCGGCCACCATCCCGTGGATCGTGACCCACGAAACCGCCCACGCTGTCAGCGTTCTCGAGCAGATCGCGGTGAGCGATCTCCTCTTCCCGGGCTTCCAGTGGTGTTCCCAGGAACAATTCCTTTTCGGCGCTACCCGGACCAGAACACCCGGCTCCATCAACGCCGACATCACCAGCCTCATCGAATGGTTCAACCGCGAGGTCGCTCCAGCAGTCAGCCATCCGTTGATCGGCGCCGACCCGGACGGCACCATCCAAGTGCCGCGCCTGCGACGAACACTGGCATGGCACATCGTCCGGCGCCCCGGCGGAACAATCGCCGGGGCAACGCAATACGGTCATCTGCACACACAAATGATCCAAGGCTATGCCGGCGGGGCCGATTCAGGATTCCTCGACGACATCACATTCGAACAGTTTCTCCACCGTGCCGAGGTCATCCACGACGACTCTCAACGGCTCGGGCGCGGCGAGCACGTCTCCGGTCCGGCTGCCGATGAGTACCGGGCCCGTATTGCACGGGCACGCACATTCGCGGGTTTGACGGTGACTACCAAGAGTCAGATCAACAACGCGCTATCGAACCCCGACTTGCAGATCCATCACGGCGCGGTCGTGACGTGCGTGTTCCGGCCCGCTACCGCGGCCTGCCTTGAACCTACCGACAGCTCCGCTGAGCCTCTCTGGAGTCGGTGCCGTCTGGGCTGTGTCAACTCCGCCCGCACCGACCGCGACGCAGCGAACCTTCGCCAGCACGTCACAGCCCTCGAACGTGACCTGGGGACTCTCGCACTCCCCGAACCACTGCGGCAACGAATTCAGACGCGCCTAATCGAGCACCGAAAGGCCCTCGCAGAGCACGAATCCAGCCGGCCGAGGAAATTCCCCCAGTGCGACGAGGAAAACGAATGACGCACTCGGGTGATGCCGACGCGCGCAACGATGTGGAACGCCAACAGGTTCGGGCTGCTATGAGCCGCCTCCGAGACAACCGAGCCGAGCGGAGCAACGGCGCGCGCACCGTGGTGGCCTTGGCTGACGAATCGGGAATATCGCGGCAGAGACTCTATGAACATCACGGCGATCTGCTCAACGAGTTCAAGGCGACGGTCGGGTGCGGATCCATCACCCCGAACGTCGAGGCTCTGCGACGACAACTTGCGAAGGCCCGTGACCACAACCACGAACTGGCTATCGAAAATACTCACCTGCGAAGCAAGATCAGAACGCTCTCAGCGGTGATTACCGAACTCACGCACGAAAACTCGGCAGTCAACGTCGTTGTTTCGATGCCCCGCAAACACCCGGGGCGGTGACTGTTCGATTGTCCCGGGCACAAGACGTTCAGGCGACACTGGACTGGGCTGCACCACTGAGGTGACTGGGAATAACGGTGGTTCCGGCCGGACACGCTGCGCAATGCTCGGTGAGAAAGGTTCGCCCTGATGACGACACTTGATGACGTGACCAACAAGAAGGCGAAGCAGTCCGTCGAGCAGCAAGCTGCCGTCAAGCTGGGTCCGTCTGTGCCCAGCAGCATTACCTGTCGCTGACAGGACCAGACGGGTTACTTCGACTTAGACAGCTGATCAAAACGGTCCTGGAGACCTGCGCTGAACGCGGAGATGACCGAGCAGCTCGTTTTGATGAGAAGCACGACCCGCTTTAGGCGGGGAGGAGCAACATTTGCAACGGCACCCGATCCAAAACGGTGTTGACCGACAATATCGGTCCGGTGGAGATCGGCGTACCGCGAGATCGCGCGGCGACGTTCGAGCGGCAGATCGTTAAGGAACGCCTGCGCCGGCTGTCCGGGGGTTATTTGGATCTGGTCAGCAGCACCTTAAGTGCGCCTGTTTCGGATGGGCGACCGAAGACGTCGTAGGCGGTGTCGAAGTCCTCGAGCGCAAACCGATGGGTGATTAGCGACTCGGTGTCGAGTCGACCGCTGGCGACCAGATCGATCAGTCGGGGCGTGGAGTAGGTGTCGACCAGGCCGGTGGTAATGGTCAGATTCTTGATCCAGATTTCCTCCAGGTGCAGCGTTGCCGGCGCCCCGTGTACGCCGAGGTTGGCGATGTGACCGCCGGGGCGAACCAGCCGCACCGCCTGCTCGAAGGTTTTGGGCAGACCCACGGCTTCCATCGACACGTCAGCCCCCTGGCCACCGGTGAGGTCGGCGATCACCTCGGCGGGATCCTCCGTCTTCGCATCGACCACGATATCGGCACCGAAAGCCCCGGCGGCCTGCAGTCGAGAGTCGGCCACATCGATGGCGACGACGTGGCTCGGGCTGTACAGGCCCGCGGTGAGCACCGCCGCCAACCCGATGGGCCCAGCGCCCACGATGGCCACCACGTCGCCGGGGCGCACCCCGGCGTTGAGCACCCCGACCTCATAGGCGGTCGGCAGGATATCGGCCAGCATGATCATCTGCTCGTCGCTGACACCGTCGGGCACCTTGTAGGTGGAGTTGTCGGCGAACGGCACCCGCACATACTCGGCCTGCGTGCCATCGACGAGATGCCCGAGGATCCAGCCGCCCCCACCCAGGCACTGACCGAAGCGGCCCTCCCGGCAGTACCGGCAACTGCCACACGAGCTGATACACGACACCAGAACCCGATCTCCGAGGGCAACCCGTTGCACCCCAGAGCCGAGCGCGGTGACGGTCCCAACGGCTTCATGGCCCAGAATCCGCCCCGGCGTCACCTCCGGGACGTCACCGCCCAGGATGTGCAGATCAGTGCCGCAGATGGTGACGGCATCGACGCGGACGACGGCATCGGTAGGGCGGTCGATCCCGACATCGGGTACCTCCTGCCACGCTCTTGTCCCCGGTCCGTGATATACCAGCGCTTTCACAGCTAAGCCGTCCTCGATGATAGGGCGCAGTCGGATTCAACCGCCAGCCTAGCCGGTCGCCCCGAACGCGCCCGCGGAATCTCTCCACACCCGGCCTGCGCGCTCAGCGCCATTGAGAAGACCACCCGAGCACATGAGAACCTGCAGGTGTGTCGGCGCCAACTTCCCTGCCTTACCAGCGGCGACGTCACTCCGGCCCATATTGTGTCGCCGGAAAGTGCGCGAAACCCGTCACCCAGCCGCGCTTTGTCGATATGGATCTCCTCGTGCACCTCGAAGTCGACGTCCTCGGCACCGCCGCGTTCCCTCGCGAACTTCCCGCACTTCCACGGCTTCACCCTCCACCCGACCACCGCCGCGCTGGAACGCTTCCTCACGGCCCCACCCCTCGCGGGCATCATCATCGCCGCGTCACCACGACCCAACGGACAACTCGCCCCCGCCGGAGTGCAGGCTCTGACCAAGTCCGCGATGAGCGGCGACGTAAACCGCCTGGTCGGCAGCCGGGAACGATGCCTACATCCCGGTTCGCGATCGTCACGCTGAGCTGACCGGTACGGGATTCTCAACTTAGACGACGACGGTGAATACACGCTTGTGCGAGTTGGGGGGCGCTCTGGGGAGCAAGGACGCGAATCGCAACCCAGCATCGGGTTTCCGCCTCTTTTCCCTTGCCGCACGGAGCCCACGGCTGCCGTCCGCTTCGCGCGTAGCGCCCGATGAGAACGACTACAGGCTGACCTACCTCCGCAATCCCAGCGGCACTAGCGTGATGCTCGCCGACGGTCGCCTGCGACCGCTGAGACGGTGCGACGCATTCGCTGAGAACGACGCCCAACCCCCGTCGCGGGGACGGCGAGCCACGGCGGGCCAAGGTCGCCGTTGACGTCGAGAACAACCGATGCCAAAGTCAAGAGCATAAGGGCTCAGCCCAGAACCACCCGGTGTCGCGTCGGCGACGGTGATTCGATGGTGCGGCGCACAAGTACATAGGACGGCCTCCACCAATTGGCGTCCGTTCGCTGTTGAACGACGCGATGGCCGCTATGTCGTCCTGGACCGAGTCCGGTGAGTCCGGACACCCCGCGGACCGACGGGTAGCGTTTGGAAGTGATGTGCCACTACTGCGGGTGTCGAGAAATGCCGCTACTGCGTGACTACATCGCCGAACACGAACGTGCCATCAACTTCGGCGGCGAGGCGGTGCGGGCTATCGATCGGGGGGACCTGGCCCGGACACGGCACCTGCTCGCTGAGATGGCGACCGAACTGGCCGCGCACTGGCTCGGCGAGGAAACCGGGCTGTTTCGGGTGATGGCGCGCGAGGAGATGTACGCCGAGCACATCACTCCACTCGTTCGCGAGCACCGCGAGTTGGCCGAATTGCTCGACACGGTCGACATCTCCACAACCGACGGCCAGCAGGCCATCCGCGACGCGGTGTCCGATCTGTATGAACACATCAGCAAGGAGGAGGACGGGCTCTTCCCCGCCTCGCTGACCGCGCTGGACGGCGACGAGTGGGACGCGTCGATCGACGCATGGCATGACGCGCACCCGGGCAGACCCATGATCGCCGGGTGATTGAGTGCACCACCGGCCGACCCCACGAACGTGTCCCGCAGCGTCGTCACGCGCGCGGAAGGTGCGCAACGACCGTCAGCAGAATCACCGAGTCCTCAATCGCCGTCAACGCGTGCCGCTCGGGCGGGATCGTCACATGATCACCCGTCTTCCCTTCCCACGCACCAGATTTCGTGTGGAGGCGGATGTGGCCGTGTAGCACCTGAAGTGTCGCCTCACCTGGGCTGTCGTGCTCAGCCAGCTCCCGCCCGGCCGCCAGCGCCATGACCGTCTGCCGCAATTCGTGATCGTGACCACCGTGAATGGTGTGCGCAGCCCGGCCGCTGTGCGCCGTGCGCGCCTCCGTCAGCTTCTCTTCGGCCATGTCGATCAGTGAAATTGATTCCATCTCGGGATGTCTCTCCTGTTCAGCTGGACAGCAACAGTATTCCGCCGAGGGCAAGGCCAATCACCTTGACCACTTCGAGCCAAACGTACGCGTAATGCGCCCGCGAACGAGGCCCCTCATCGCCCGCCAACACCGCATCGGAGCGGCGCGCCAGCCGCGGGCGCACGCCCAGCAGCTGGCCGACCAGCGCGACCACGGCGATCGCGAACACCACGCCGACGATGACGGAGGGGCGACTCAGCGTCAGCGCAACCAGGATCCCGGCGGCAAGGAGCGACTCAACGGTGTTGAGCGCACGAAAGACCATGCGCCCGATGCCCAGTCCGATCTGCAGCGTTACCCCCGGAGCCCGGAACTTCAGCGGCGCCTCCAGGAACGAGATGGCCAGCACCATGCCCAGCCAAACGAAGGTGAGAGCGACCGCGAACGCTGACGCAGGACTCACGATGCCGCCACCGACGATGTGAGGTGGGCCAGACACAGGTCCGGCTCCACGAACGGATCCAGCCGCTCAACCGTGACCGGTGCACGCCACGTCGCCAACGCCCCCTGCATGAGCCCCAGGTGGATCGGGCAGATGACCGCCGAGCGATCCTGCGCCAGTTCCAGGAACGGGCAATGACGCAGCCCGATTTGCTCCTGTCCTTGTGCTTTCCGTCGTTGCGGTGCGAACCCGAGGTCGTCGAGCAACTCGACCAGCCGATTGATCGACTGTTGGGCGCCTGGCGCCTTTCGCGTCGGGCCGGTCACCCGCCGTGCCCACGCCCGGCCCGCCTCGAGTGCCTTGGCGCTGGCGTTGCGGTCCCCGGCAAGGGCCGACGTGAGGATCTCGGCGAGTACCCGGTAGCGCCGGGTCCCGCCGGGGTCCATCCCACGCACAGCGCGAAACATCAGCGGCGGACGGCCCGGGCGCCTGCGGTCGGGCTCGACACGTTCGACCCGGCCCTCGGTGACCAGGGTGTCCAGATGGAACCGGACCGTATTCGGATGCACGCCAAGCTCATCGGCGATCTGCGGGATCGTCAAAGCGCTGGCCGCACCCCTCAAAGCGGCCAGCACACCTTCGCGACTCACTCTTGTCCCCTCGGCAGCCCCGACACCAGTGGCGCGTCCACCCCGAGCGGGCCGACTTTCGCCGCACCGCCCGGTGAGCCCAGTGGGCTGTGGCGGCCGGGCAGAGATTCTGTGAAGAACGCCGCATTGTCGGCTAGGTGAGGCACCTGTTGGTCGGGGTGGATGTACAACGCGCGCCCACCTTCGTAGATGCAGTCCACTGGGCACTCCTCGATGCAGGACCGATCCATCACGTCCACACATGGCTTCCCAATCACGTACGTCATGAACTAGAGTTTATACGACATCACTTGTAAAAACATAGAGGGAGATGTGAATGTCGCAGCGCGACAGGGCCGACGCCGATCTGACCCTACCGTTGACCACTCGCCACGACGCCGCGGTGCAGGGCCACTGGCTGCTGGCGCGTCTCGGGAAGCGTGTGCTTCGACCAGGACGGGCGGAACTCACCCACAAACCCTCGGCGATGACGGATCTGGCCAACCGTGCAGACGTGGAGAAGTTGTTGCGGCGCTTCTACGGCCGGGTGTTCGCTGACGACGTTCTCGCCGAGCCGTTCACCGAGTTACGGGCTATGGGGCTCGAGTCGCATCTCGCGGTGATGTGCGACTTCTGGGAAACCGTTCTGTTCCGCGCCGGGCTCTACCACGGCAACGCGATGGTCGTTCATCGGCAGCTCGATGATCGCCATCCGTTGTGCGTCAATCACTTTGTGCGCTGGCTGCAACTGTGGAACGCCACCGTCGACGAGATGTACCAAGGTCCTGTCGCGGAACGCGCGAAGATCCAAGCCGCCAGAATCGCCAAGTCCATTCACCGGCGGCTGCGAGGCGGCGACGCCAGCCAACTCGATGTGTTGTCGGTGGCCTGATCTCATTGCTCCCCCGCGCATGCATCCCCAGTCGGCGGTTGGTATCGGCCACCATCTACGCAATGATCGAGATCGATGTCGAAACGGTCTTCGGTGATTCCATCCGCGATCGATGAACGCCCCGAACTTGATCTGACACGCCGTTGTGTCCGAGGCTGCCAGTTGCCGGCTTTCAACTTCTGGCCGTGCGCGTGGGTTTATAGCGTCCAAGTCCGGCTGGGCCGCGAGTTGCCCAACTCTCCGATCGTTCGCATGACCGGGCACGGGCCAACACCGGCGGCGCGGGGTGTCCGTCCGCGATTCGTTCCCGATGTGATCGGAGGGCGTCACCAGCCGCGTCGCCGCGGGTGCGACCCCACCAATTCGTCTTTGGCTGCCACCTCGCGACTGCGGTAGACGATGTAGGGCCGAAACAGATAGCCGATCGGCGCGCTGAAGGCGTGCACCAACCGAGTGAACGGCCACAGCGCGAACAGCACCAGCCCGATCATCACATGCAGCTGGAAATACAAGGGCGCCTGCGTCATCAGGTCACCACGCGGCTGCAGGATCCAGATCGACCGGAACCACACCGACACAGTCTCGCGGTAGTTGTGTTCCTCGCCGGCGACGCCCGACCCGAGTGCCGTCGCGCACAGTCCCGTGACGATTGCGAGGACGAGCACGACGTACATCAGCTTGTCGTTCGCCGTCGTGGCCATGAACACCGGGCCCGTGGTGCGCCGCCGGTAGATCAGGAGCACGATGCCCGTCAGGGTCGAGATGCCGGCGATCGAGCCCAGCGTCACCGCCTGGACGTGGTACGCATGCTGACTCAGCCCCACGGCGTCGGTCCACGACTGCGGGACCACGAGACCGATGAAGTGACCGAAGATGACCACCAGGATTCCGAAGTGGAACATCGGGCTGGCGATTCGCAGCAACTTCGACTCGTAGAGCTGCGACGAGCGCGTGGTCCAGCCGAATTTGTCGTAGCGGTAACGCCACCACGTGCCGACCACAACGATGGCCAGCACGACGTAGGGCACAGTGTCCCAGAAGATTTCGCCGGTGGCCACGTCACCCCCCTCCTTCGGCACGCCGCGGCGGAACGGTCACCGTGAAGGGCTGCAGTCCAACTGATTCCGTGGGTGGTCCGACCTGCGCCAGGTGCTGCGCGCGTCGCACATCCTGCTCGCCGCCGGTGGGCAACGTCGCGCATACCGCGGCGATGGTGTCTGCATAGGGTGATCCGTGTTCGGTCAGACTGTCGTGCAGCACGCCGATCGGCACCCGGTGCTCGATCAGCAACCGTCGTCCCGCCACCGGGTCGACGGTCGCGGCGAACTCGAGCACAACGGGAAGGTGATCGGGAGCCTCGTCGGCGGGTGGGCGGACGCCGGCATCGAGATATGCCTGGGTGAACGCATGCATCTGCCTGCCGCGGTTGCGCGTGTCGCCCGCTGTCCAGTAGGTCAGGTACATCGTGGAGCGACGGCGCAGATCGAAAGTTTCCACGTACGCGGTCGCCGCCTGCAGCGGGGGCGTCGACGCCAACGCAGTGGCGGTCTGGGCCAACAGACCGGCGGCCGGGCCCACCGCGGGTGCGCGCAGTTCGTCGACAGTGCGTAGGCGTTCGGTCAGGTGTTCATCGGGATAGGCCAGCAGCAGGGAGGCGCACTGCCACACCAGACGATCCTGCAGGGACACCGTGGTGCCGCGGGCACGGTTGAGCAGCCTCATCGCGGGAACATTTCCGTCGGCACTCCTCTGCCGTCCCAGTTCAGCAGGTTTACCCGGGACGGACGCTCGGAATTGGCGGCCATGCCTTCATCGGTCTGCCGCTGCTTGAGCGCATGGAACGTCTCCACCGCCACGGGCACCGGGCCGCCGCTGGCCTCGCCGAAGGGCCCCGACTCGTACATTCCGGGTCCACCGTCGAACGACAGCGCACACTCGGTCGCGGTTTCCTCGAGGTGGTGGCCCTCATCGGCGTACGCGGTCGGAATGACGTAGCGCTCTTCGTACTTCGCAATCGCCAGCAGCCGGTACATGTCGTACATCTGTTCCTCCGTCATCCCGACCGACTGCGGGATGTGCGGCTGCGTCTCGCGGCCGAGGTTGATGTCGCGCATGTATGACCGCATCGCCGCCAGGCGGCGCAGCACCGCCTCGACGGTGCCGGTGTCACCGGCGGTGAACAACCCGGCCAGGTAGGCGATTGGGATGCGCAGCGACTCCAACGCCCCGAACAGGTTGCCCAACTCCTCGCCATCATGTCCGTCGCGGCTGACTGCATCGACCACCGGCGACAGAGGCGGGATGTACCAGACCATCGGCATGGTCCGGTACTCCGGGTGCAGCGGCAGCGCCACCCGAAAAGTGTTGATCAGGGCGTACACCGGTGAGCGCTGCGCGGCCTCGATCCACTCGTCGGAGATCCCCTCGGCACGGGCGCCGGCGATCACCTCCGGGTCGGCGGGGTCGAGCAGGATCTGGCGTTGTGCCTCGTACAGATCGGCGTCGTTCTCCACCGATGCCGCCTCGAGCACCCGGTCCACGTCGTAGAGCACCAGGCCGATGTAACGCAACCGCCCCACACACGTCTCGGCACACACGGTGGGCAGTCCGACCTCGACACGCGGATAGCAGAAGGTGCACTTCTCGGCTTTGCCGGTTTTGTGATTGAAATACACCTTTTTGTAAGGGCAGCCGGACACACACATTCGCCAGCCGCGGCAGCGGTCCTGGTCGACGAGGACGATGCCGTCCTCGGTACGTTTGTACATCGCCCCCGACGGACACGAGGACACACACGACGGGTTCAGGCAATGCTCGCAGATCCGCGGCAGGTAGAACATGAAGGTCTGCTCGAGTTCGAGACGGACCTGCTCGCTCACTTGCTTGAGCACCGGGTCGCCCGGCACGATCTCCGGAGAGCCGCCGAGGTCGTCATCCCAATTGGCCGACCACGACACCTTCATCGGCTTCCCGCTGATCAGACTGCGCGGCGGCGCCACGGGCATGTGCTCGCCCAGCGGTGCGGAGGTCAGGTTCTCGTAGTCGTAGGTCCACGGCTCGTAATAGTCGTCGATGCTCGGCAGCTTCGGGTTGGAGAAGATCCGTAACAGCTTGCTCAGCCGACCGCCGTCGCGCAACCGCAGCCTACCCTTACGATCGCGGATCCAGCCGCCGCGCCAGCGCTCCTGGTCCTCGTAGGTGCGTGGATACCCCTGTCCCGGGCGGGTTTCGACGTTGTTGAACCACACGTACTCGGTGCCTGCCCGGTTGGTCCAGGCCTGCTTGCAGGTCACCGAGCAGGTGTGACACCCGATGCACTTGTCGAGGTTCATCACCATCGCCATCTGCGCCATGACCTTCATCAGTACGTCACCTCCTGCGACCGGCGACGGACCACCGTCACCTCGTCGCGCTGGTTCCCGGTCGGGCCGAGATAGTTGAACGCGAACGTGTTCTGCGCATACCCGCCGGCCAGGTGGCTGGGCTTGATCAGCAGTCGAGTCAGCGAATTGTGGATACCGCCGCGGGTACCGGTCGTCTCGGTCAGCGGCACGTCGATGGTGCGTTCCTGCGCGTGATAGACGAACACCACCCCGTCGGGCATCCGGTGTGAGACGATCGCGCGGCACACCACGACCCCGTTGCGGTTGACCGCCTCGACCCAATCGTTGTCGCGCACCGAGATCTTTGCAGCGTCACTCGGGCTCATCCACATCGTCGGCCCACCGCGGGACAGCGAGAGCATGAACAAGTTGTCCTGGTACTCGGAGTGGATCGACCACTTCGAATGCGGCGTCAGGTACCTCACCGTCAAACCCACCCCGTCGGAGGGCCTGCCGTCACCCAGCGCGGGCTCTCCGAACAGCCGGGACATGTCGAGCGGTGGCCGATAGGTGGGCAGCTGCTCGCCGAGCTCCTCCAGCCAGTCGTGGTCGACGTAGAAGTGCATCCGACCGGTCAGTGTGTGAAACGGCTTGAGCTCCTCGATGTTCACGGTGAACGGGGCGTAGCGGCGACCGCCGGTCTCGCTGCCGGACCACTCCGGGCTGGTGATCACCGGGACGGGGCGGGCCTGGGTGTCGGCATAGGTGATGCGGCGCTCCTCGCTGCCCTCGGCCAGGTGCACCAATCGTCGTCCCGTGCGCTTCTCCAGCTCGCGGAATCCCTCGACCGCGAGACGGCCGTTGGAGGTTCCTGACAGCGCGAGGATGACATCGGCCATCCGCTCCGCGGTGGTGATCGCCGGGCGCCCCTCCGCCGCACCGGAATTCATGACCCCGAACTTGGCGCCCAGCTCGGCGACTTCGTTGGTCGGGTGGGTGGTGATGCCCTTGGTGGTGACGCCGAGTGTGTCGACGAGCGGTCCCAACGTGGCCCACTTGTCGGCGATCGCTGCGTAGTCGCGTTCCACTACCGCCACTGGGCCCATGGTCTTGCCCGGAACCGGTACCTCGCCGGTCACGCGCCAATCATGCTGGGTGCCACCGGGATAGGCCATGGCGCCGGCGGTGTCGTGCTGCAAGGTGCCGAGGACCACATCGGTGCGGGTGCCCAGGTGTCTGGCAGCCAGGTTGCTGAACGAGCGGGCGATCGCGCCGAATGCGTCATAGTCTGAGCGGGTTTCCCACGGTGGGTCAATGGCGGGGCTGAACGCGTGCACGTAGGGATGCATGTCGGTACTGGATAGGTCGGCCTTCTCATACCAGGTCGCGGCGGGCAATACCACGTCGGAGAGCAGTGTCGTCGAGGTCATCCGGAAATCGATTGACATCAACAGGTCCAACTTGCCCTCCGGAATGTCGTCGGTCCACGTGACGTCGTTGGGGCGCAACGCCTCCAAGGTGGGCTGGGCTTGCAGGTTCGAGGTGGTGCCCAGCAGGTGGCGCAGGAAGTACTCGTTGCCCTTGCTCGACGAGCCGAGCAGATTCGCCCGCCACACGTTGAGAACGCGCGGCCAGTTCGCCGGATTGTCGGGGTCGGTGACGGCCAGCTTCAAGCCGCCGGAGGCGAGTTGTTCAGCCACATAAGCCGGGATGTCTTTGCCGGCGGCGCGTGCCTCGTCGGCGATAGCGAGGCTGGACCGGTCGAATTGCGGGAAGAAGGGACTCCAGCCCATCGCCACCGCGGAAGTCAGCACGTCCATGGTGTGCTTGTCGCGGAACCGGCCCCGGCCCAGTGGGCTGGCCAGCGCGTCGGCCCGGTAGCCGTCGTAGCGCCACTGGTCGGTGTGGGCATACCAATACGAGGTGCCGGCCATCTGGCGCGGCGGCCGCGACCAGTCGGTGGCCATCGCCATCGTCGCCCACCCGGTCACCGGTCGGCATTTCTCCTGGCCGACGTAATGCGCCCAGCCGCCGCCGTTGCGGCCCATCGACCCGGTCAGCAGCAGCAGGGCCAGCACCGCGCGGTAGGTGGCATCACCATGGAACCACTGGCAGATACCGGCACCCATGATGATCATCGACCGGCCACCGGATTCCTCGGCGTTGCGGGCGAACTCCTTGGCGACCCGGATCGCCTGCGCCGCGGACACTCCGGTGATCGGCTCTTGCCATGCGGGGGTGTACGGCTGGTCGGGATCGTCGTAGCCGGTGGGCCAGTCGCCGGGCAATCCGGGCCGGGACACGCCGTATTGGGCCAGCATCAGGTCGAACACCGTGCACACCAGGTGCTCGCCGACCCGCCGAACGGGCACCCCTCGCGCGAGGGTCTCGCCGTGCCCGTCGACGGTGTCGAAACGCGGAAGCTGGATCAGCGCGGTCTCGGCGTGTTCTCCGTGCTGCGGCGCGACCGTCAGCGCCGGCGCCAGGTCGCCCAGGTCAAGATTCCACTTGCCGATGCCGTCGTCGCCGTAGCGGAATCCTAGCGACCCGTGCGGCACGGCGATCTCGTCGGTGGCTCCGTTGAGCAGCACCGGCTTGAACGCCGCGTTCTCCACGTCCTGTCCCAGATCGGCTGCCGTGAGGTTCTTGCCGGCCACGAGGGCGCCGTCACGCTCCTCGAGCATGACCAGGAACGGTAAGTCGGTGTAGCGGCGCACATAGTCGACGAAGAACGGGACACGTTGGTGGACAAAGCACTCCGAGAGGATCACGTGGCCCATCGCCATCGCCAACGCGCCGTCGGTGCCCGCCGCGCACGGCATCCACTCGTCGGCGAACTTGGTGTTGTCGGCATAGTCGGGGCTGACGCTGACGACCTTGGTGCCTCGATAGCGCACCTCAGCCATCCAGTGCGCGTCCGGCGTCCGGGTCACGGGAACGTTGGAGCCCCACATCATCAGATACGACGCGTCCCACCAATCGCCGGACTCCGGCACGTCGGTCTGATCGCCGAACACCTGCGGCGAGGCTACCGGCAGGTCGGCGTACCAGTCGTAGAACGACGTCATCGCCCCGCCGATCAGTTCGACGAACCGGGACCCCGCGGCGTGGCTGACCATCGACATGGCGGGAATGGGCGAGAAGCCCGCGACCCGATCCGGCCCATAGGTTTTGATGGTGTGCACGTGCGCGGCGGCGATCATCTCCGTGGCCTCGGCCCACGTCACCCGCACCAGCCCGCCCTTGCCACGGGCCTGCTGGTAGCGGCGGCGCCGCCCGGCGTCGGCCTGGATGTCGGCCCACGCCAGCACCGGGTCGCCCAGGCGGGCCTTGGCTTCGCGATACATCTCCACCAGCACGCCGCGGGCATAGGGATATCGCACCCTCGTGGGCGAATAGGTGTACCAGGAGAACGCCGCGCCGCGCGGGCAGCCGCGCGGCTCGTACTCCGGCCGATCGGGTCCAACCGAGGGGTAGTCGGTTTCCTGGGTCTCCCAGGTGATGATGCCGTCCTTGACGTACACCTTCCACGAACACGACCCTGTGCAGTTGACACCGTGGGTGGACCGAACCACTTTGTCGTGGCTCCACCGGTCCCGGTAGAAGACGTCCCCTTGGCGACCGCCGCGCCGGGTGACAGTGCGCAGGTCCTCCGAGAATTCGCCGGGAGTGAAGAACCGGCCGCTACGTTCGAGCAGTTCCTCGATCGGCCCGCCGGTGCGCGGTGACGCCCTCACGTCGTCGCCCCCTTCGTCTGAGTTGCCGGTTCGTGTGCGTGCAGCCGAAACGCGGTGTAGCCGAGAGCGACCAGCGCAGTGGCCACCAGAAGAAGCAGCCCGACCGTGTAGTTGTTGCCCGCGGGGTCGTAGGTCGCGCCCATCACCAGCGGTGGGAAGTAGCCGCCCAGCCCGCCCGCCGCGGCGACGATTCCGGTGATCGACCCCACTGACTGGGCCGGTGCTCGGCGGGCCACCCACGCGAACACGCCGCCGGTGCCAATGCCCAGGAAGATCGCCAGCGTGATGAAGGTCGCCGCCGACCACACGTCCGGTGGTGGCTGGAACACGGCGACGAACGCCATCACCGCCGTACCCGCGAACGACGCCAACACGACGTACTTGGGTGCGATCCGGTCGGCCAGCGCGCCGCCGAGAGGCCGGGCCAATACGGCGGCCAGTGCGAAACCGGCGGTGCGCGCGCCCGCATCGACCGCGGAGAACCCGTAGATCGTCTTGATGTAGGTGGGCAGGTAGTTGGCGAACGCCACGAATCCGCCGAAGACCACCGCGTACAGGAACGCCATCTCCCAGGTGACCGGCAGTTTTGCGGCAGCAATCAGCTTCGGCACCACTGGCCCGGTGTTCGGGCTGAAACTGGGAGAGTTTCGCATTACGAAGACGCACGCCGCCGCGGTGAGTGCGAGCGCAACCGCGATGATGACGTGGGTAGTAAAGAGGCCGAACCAGCGCACGAACCGCGGCGTGAAGAACGCAGACAACGCAGTGCCCACCATGCCCATGCCGAACACGCCTGTCGCAAAGCCGCGCCGCGACGCCTCGAACCAACTGTTCGCGAACGGGATACCGACCGCGAAGATGGTTCCGGCGATGCCCAGGAAGAAACCACACACGAGCAACAGCGGATAGGACCCAGCCGTTCCTGCCGCCCCAACCGCCAGCACCGGCACGATCGATGCGACGGACACGGCGATGAACATCGCCCGACCGCCGAACCGGTCGGTAAGCGACCCGATGACGATCCGGCCTAAGGACCCGACCAGGATCGGAGTCGCGACCAGCATCGAGGCCTCGGTACTGCTCAACGACAGGTCGCCGGCATAAGTGGTGGACAGCGGACCGATCATGTTCCACGCCCAGAAGTTGATCGCTGAGACCCACGTGGCCAGCGCCAAGTTCACTATTCTGTTGGCGCCAGCGTGCGGCGTACTCGCCGTGTTCACATCCACCAGACAACCACTGGGAGATCAAGATATGAGCACTTCGACCAAATAAGTTGTGGCCCAGCACTATACGCATGGGCAGTTGAACTGAATGGCTGGCATCTCATCGACAAGTTCCAGACGCCGGTGGCGTCGTGTCCCTCTGAGCGCCCATTGCCATCACCGGTCTCCGCTCACATTGCCTTATCTGTACGATTCGCCTGGTGTGCACCCCCTTGAGATGACCTCGCCATCGACACTCGACGAAGCGTCGGCCATCACGGATGCAGACCCCTACCCGCAGACGGAGGGGTTCCCGGTATTGAGCCAAGGAAAACCCCCCAAAAAGAATGAGGTCAGCAGACCCCCGGAATCGATGTACTTCCGTGTCGTCTAGAGCCGATGGCGCCGCGCCCACCGCGCCGTCCGGATGCAGGCTTGGTGTTTAGAGGTCGGTGAGTGGGGCGGTGAAGCGTACGTGGGTACCGCCGTGCTCCGGTGTGGTGAAGTGGCAGCTGCCGCAAAGGTGTTCGGCGCGGCGGACCATGTTGGCCAGCCCGCTGTGGCGCTGGTTGTCGACGGAGATGCCTCGGCCGTTGTCGATGACGTCGATGGCCAGTTCATCGCCCACGGCTATGCGTACGGCTAAACGGGTGGCTCCGGAGTGACGCACGCTGTTGCTGATGGCTTCTGTGAGGATCGCCGCGGCGTGCTGGGCCAACTCGGCGCCGACGACGCTCATCGGTCCCGACACGGCCACCGTGGTCCTGATGTCGCGATCATCGGTCAAATCGGCGATCGCGGCGTGAATGCGTTGGCGGAAATTTTCACCGGAACGCGCTGTGGAGTTCAGCCGGAAGATGGTCCTGCGGATGTCCTCGATGGTGGATTGCAGCTCATCGACGGTACGGGTCAATCGGTCAACGACGTGCTGTGAGTGGGACCGCGCGATGGTGCCTTGCAAATCCAACCCGGCGGCGAACAATTTCTGGATGACGTGATCGTGCAGGTCGTGTGCGATGCGTTCCCGGTCGGCGAGCACAGTTTGTTCGCGTTCGCGGTCACGTCCGGCGGCCAGGCTCAACGCCAGGGCAGCATGGCCGGCAAAATCGGCCGCCAAGTCCAGGTAACGGGTGTCCAACGGCGACTGGTGGGGACTCCGGGCCGCCGCGATCACCCCCCAAGCCATCGCGCCCGCGCGCAGGGGCATCACCATCGCGGGACGCTGCCCGATATCGGTGAACCCGGCGATCGGGTGCTGGAATACGTCGGTGATCAGCGGGGTCCCGGTGCGAAACACCGCGCCGACGGTCGAGCCGTGCACCGCCACCTGCTGGCCGTCCACGTCCTCGGCGTGGACCCCCACCGCGGCCGCCACGGTCAGGGTGTCGACGTGGTCGGCCGGCAGCTCAGGGTCGGCAGACAGCAACACGATGGCCTGCTCAGCGTCGGTCAGCGTACAGACGCGGTCGGCGATCAGCGACAGCGCGGCCTTACCGGAGTCGCCGCCCGCGAGGACCGCGGTGATGATCTCGCGGCTGGCCGCGGTCCACCGCGCGGAGGTGGACACCTGATCGAACAGCTGGGCGTTGTCGATGGCCACCGCCGCCACCGAGGCCAACGCCCGCACGGCGTTCTCATGGGACTCGTTGAACACTTGGCCGGGCCGATCATCGCCGAGGTACAGACTGCCGAACACCACCTCGCGGATGATGATCGGCACCCCCAGAAATGCGCGCATCGGAGGATGATCCTCGGGAAACCCCACCGCTGCGGGGTGGGCGTTCAAATCATCCAGCCGCACGATGTCGGTCTGATTCAACAGCACTCCCAACAGACCCTTACCGGCCGGCAGATCACCCAGCCGCGCCACCGTGTCGGCGTTCATACCGGCGTGCACGAACGACGTCAATCGGCCGTCCGCCCCACGCACCCCGAGCGCGCCATACTGGGCGCCGGTCAACTGCCTGGCTGCGGTGACGATACGGACCAGCGTGGCATCCAGATCAAGATCGGCGCTGATTTCGATATTGAGGGCCAGCAACTGCTCCATCTGGTCACGCGACGCCAGCAGCTCATCGAGCTGTTCATGCATCCGGCCCACCAGCCCGCCCTGGATCAGCCGAGAAAACGCCGACCCCTTCGCCGCGCATCCCCCAACACCTTTCGCGACTCAACTCTTTGGCACACGGTAGATGCGATCCTACGCCGCTGGTCCCGCGTGTCGGCAGCGTCGTCACCAGCCAGCCACTGCACCCATCAACTCAACCCACGGTGTCTGATCGACCCACGGTATTGATTACGCGGCCTCACTGGGCGGCGACCTCCTCGGCGTCGGTGGGGGCGAAAATGGTCTGGACCGCCGCCGCCGGGGCGTGTTTAGCTGAGACCGCGGTGTGCAGTGTGCGCATGAAGTGCACCCGGCGCCTACCCTTGCCCGAATGGGCTGGTGAACTGTTGTGTCAGAGCAGCTTTGACACCGCTATGGGCGTCGCGATGAACACATGCACCCCAGACAGCCCCCGTGCTTTCAACGACGCGAGGAACTCCCGTCAGAACTCGTAGGACTCAATGTCACCCACGGCGGTACCAGAACGTCAGGGGTGCCGTCGATGAACACCTCGGCAGCCGAACCTCCTGAAGAGGCTGCGCAGCATCGTTTCCCGTCCAGCTGTTGGCGTCGCACCGACAAAACGCGTCTGCTGACGGAGGGCTTGCCTGTCGTCGGCGACGCGGTGTGCAGCTCCAACCCAATCTATGTGGAGGTATGACGGCGTGGCCGCGCTGGAAGCTTGGCCGCTCAGAAACTCTGTGTCCTGGGGCGCAGTGGATCTTCCGTGGCATGTCTTAGCTAAGCTAGCTAACTCCGGAGCCAATCGGCCAGGCTTGGCAGCTAGCTGCATGCGGTGACCCCTAGCTGCCCCGGACTAGGGCACGGCACCGCCATCGACGAGGTTGCTCAGCGGGTACATGGACCGATTACTGAACTGCTGCCGATGTGACACCGCCGCATTCGAGCCATTCCTCAAGGCGGTGGCTCGTTGACCCACCGATTCGGCTGCTGCGCCCCTCGATGATGTGGCGTGCCGCCTCAGCCAACTAACGCCGCGGCAGAACGCGCCCAACGATGGTTAGCGCGACCAGTCTCTGAATAGTTAGCTGAACTGACACATGTGCGGGCACGCGATGACCTCGCAGTCTCCTATCAGGGATCGGTAGATGGACAACTGTCGAATGGGTGAGTGAACACCCGGGCCGTGGCGACGCAACGACACCCCCACCCGCGGAACCGTGCTGTGCGGGCTGAGCAATGGGAGCCCGCGCGTGGTGTGGACCAACGACGCCGAACGGCTCATCGCCGACGTGCAATCAGGTGGCCCCAACGACCCTCGGCTGGACCAGCTCTACGCATGGTGGGGAACCACTCGTGATCAGTGGTCAACAGCGGCGGCACCGCGAGGGCTGGAGGCGAGCTGCGGTGCGTCGAGCGCCGTCTGGCCGGAACTGGGCCTTTATTGTCGAGCGAAGGGCGAGATACCCCCGACGAGCAAGGATGTCGATAATGATCTTCGAGGGTGAACTGGTTATGGCCGTCACTGAAGAGGTCCGGAACAACACCGAGCCTGTCACCCTATCGGCCTACGCTGTCCCTAAAAGAAACCCACGCTGAGGAGGAACCGGTGGCCAAACGTGAGTCACTGCGAACGCTCACTGCCGCTGTCGCTCACGCCGAAGTGATCCCCGCCGGTCGCCCCCTCAGCCGGGAGGAGATCGCACTACTCGACCGACTCGCCGCCCGGTTGACGACACACCTTTTCGGAGACCGGTCCGAGAAGATCACCGACCTGCTGCGCCGCGTGTCCGCAGTCCGCACCGGCAAGCGCGAAACCACCTTGGGCTCCGTTGAATCGAAGTTATCGGCACCGACCGCAAAGAAGAGACCGCCGGCGCGGCAGAAGAAAAAGGAGAAAAAGACCGCCCACAAGCTCGCCATCGAACTCCACCGCATCTCTGCTGCGGGCCGCCCGATCGGCAACGCCGACGCAGTGGCCCTAGATGGCATCGTGGAAGCATCGCGCTTGCTCGCAGTCACCGATAGGCGTGCGCGGCTGCTCTGGCTTCGGGCGCTTGACATTCGGGAGTATCTGACAGGTACGTCGTCGGACCCCGATCGTGATCGAAGCGGTGTGCCGTCTGCTGGCAGGATTGGTAGATCCCGGGGTCTCGATCTCGCCAAGCGTGAGGTTCTAGGTGGTCTCCCGTCGTCGCGGCGGAGGCACTGACGATGACCGATGAGAGGCCGCAGCTTGTTGTCAGTAATTCGGTCGTCCAGATGTCAATGCACAGCTCATCGGAGTCCCCTTCGTAACGGAGCGAATCTGGCCATATCGTGAAAATGCTCAAGACACTGCTGGAACGGCTGGCAGGCTACGAACGACACGACAGCGTGCTGGTGTCTAACGGTTCGGACGTCATGCTCGAGCACTTGGAGACTTGGACGTTCCCGTCGGGCGAGCAAGGCGGGTGTCCGTCCAGATTGAGGAGTGTCCGTTAACGAACGGCGGATTCTGGCGGTCGTCGCAACACGTCCCCGTCGCGAGCGGAATCGCTCGTCCGTGTCGAGCGTAGCGGGGTCGGGTCGGCGGCGCGCTGGTACGGGCCGGCATGCCCACGCGTCAAGAGCGCTGCGCGTCCCTGCGGGACCGGCCTGCGGCCGGCGCTTGACCCGCGGGACCCTCCGGCCCTGGGGCAGGGAGTTGCGGGCCGGGCGTTGGCCCTGCCCGCCTCAAGCGCCCGCCGCCTCATGTCCCAGGGTCGTTCCGGATCAGCGCGGAGAGCCTACGCGGCGAACAGGTGGCCGATCTCCTCGATGGGTTTGCGGTAGCCGAGGCGTTTTCGGGGCCGGTCGTTGAGTTCGGCGGCAACCTGGTCCAGCTCGGCTTCGCTGTGCACGGACAGATCGCTGCCCTTCGGGAAGTACTGGCGCAGAAGGCCGTTGGTGTTCTCGTTGCTGCCGCGCTGCCAAGGCTTGTGCGGGTCGCAGAAAAAGATCTCGATGTCGGCGGCGACGGCGACCTGCTTCCAGTCGCGCATCTCCGGACCCTGGTCCCAGGTCAACGAGCGGCGCACCACCTCGGGCAGGGTCTGGATCTTCGCGGCCAGTGCCGAGGCCACCTGCTCGGGCTTGTACCCGTCGGGCAGGTGCACCAGCATCGTGTACCCGCTGCTGCGTTCAACCAGGGTGCCGATCGCGGTCAGGTTGCGCTTGCCGATGATCAGGTCGCCCTCCCAGTTACGCCCCGGCGGTTTTCGTCGATGGAATCCGTGCGGGTTGAGGTGGCAGTCTCAGAAGCGCAGCACGGTTCAGCGCAGCCGTCCTTCTCCCCTGGTTCGATTGCGAATCGAAGTTCGTACTGGTTATGGGCGTGGTCGCTCATGTTACGACCTCCACCGTGTCGCTCGTCGCGGCCGGGTTAGCGTCCTCGTCGACACATGGCTCCTCAGTGTTGACCGCGAGTACAACTTGCACGAGCTCACTTAGCGCGCGAGTGAGATGCGGATCGCTGAGCGTGTAGCGGACCTGCCGGCCCTCGTAGGTCGCCACTACCAACCCGCAGCTGCGCAAGCACGCCAAGTGGTTGGACACATTCGACCGCGTCAAGTTAAGACGATCGGCGAGCTCACCGGGGTACTTCACGCCGTCGAGCAGCGCGACCAAGATTCGACAGCGGGTCGGATCGGCCAACGCGCGGCCGAGCCGAGCCAGCGCCGCCTCACGCATCTCACATGTCAGCATTACTCAAACAGTACAGCCAACACTGAACTGACATCAAGCGCTGAGCGCCGATTAATTTAGGGTGGTCCCACCGGGTGGTCACTCGCCGCATTACGTCGGAAGTCGCGGAGTCGAAGCCCGGCCTCATGTGAACAGCTCGGCGAGGCGCGCGAATGGGACAATGCGGTATCGGCTATTGAACCGAGCGGTGAGCAGATCGGCGTCGATAACGATCAACGGACACACACGCACCAGACCTTCTTCGATGCCCAGCGTTTGCAGCACTTCGGGCAAGTGAGTGCAGACCCACTCGTAGCGCCCTCGTAGCCGTTGTGTGGCGGACTTTTCACCCTCGATCAGGCTCGATAGTTCGTTTGCCATCTCACGTGGGGTGCGCGCCACTGCAAGGGCTTTGGCCTCCAGTACATACAGGGTTCGCGACGCGGGATGGAAAGCTAACAGATCGATGTCACCCAAGTCGCGCCCGTGGATATTCCTCAGGTCGTGCGCGCCGAAGCGCCGTACCCGGCGGCGCACGGGTTCGCACCGTGTGGAAAGTTCGTCGGCGACGCGCTGCTCGAATCGGTCGCCGTTGAGGTCTCGCGCAGCACCGAGCGCGGCTTTCATTTCCGGGGTGTCGGCTTTCAGGCGCCCAGAGACGTACTGGCCGTGCAATTCGAACGAGGTGCGCAGCGCGTTTCGGTGTCCAAACATGACGTGGTCGACGCCGTCATGGCTACAGCGAATGAGAGGACGGCGTAGGTAGGAACGGCCACGGTTGTAGCGCCACGGAAATACATCAGCACCTAGCCCCCAGAAGTCATCTTCCTTTGCCATTGTGAGGTGATCTAGGAAGGCGCTGACTTTCTCTTCTGACCATGCAAATTTCGATGTCATACGCTGAGGAATTTCCCGGATTGGAACTAAGCCGACGTCTTCCTGTTCGCGTTCGGTAGACAGATTCACCAATTCGCTTGTGAACAAGGCTAACTCAGTGAATGAGAATCCCCATTCGATGGTTGCCACGCTGTCGGCCAGAGACAAGTCATCGGTGGCGGTGCCCGAATCGTCGGGGTCCCACGCGTCGCGGCGGACGGCGTCGTGCACTCTCGCAGCGGCATTGGCACTCAGCAGACTCTGAAGGCCTTGGGTGTACCGATCATCGTCGCGTCGGATGCCAAGGCGGCCCGAGGGCAGGATAGAAAGCTCTGCATGCGAAAGGTCGGCGTGGATTGCATCCGAGAGAAAGCCCTTGTGCACGATTTCTGATGCCAGCCCAAGGAGTCCGTCATAGGCCTCGATCGTCGGCGTCGCGTCCGAGATCGGTTGTGTAGCGGCGGTAAGCTCGATGAGAAACCGTGACGAGACCGACGCGGATGTGGCCTCTCTGATTCGTTTGGCAAGGCGTTGTGTCTCATCGGAGGCCGGCCCGAAGCAAGCCAGCCGCGACGGGTGCCGTTGCCATTCCACGTAGCCCTCGTGCAGCAGAGCCTCGTTAGCGCGTATCAAGTAGTCCAACAGGGAGATTCCGTCGTAGGCGGCGAGGGCGGTCGTCAGTCGGTCGCGGAAGAATGCGACGACCTCATCATTGAGCACCTGGGTGCGTTCTGAGCTGGGTATGTTTCGACGGTGCGCCCCACAATCATGGCGCAGATGGAGCCCTAGCTCGTCGAGGAGTCGCGAGGTCACCGCGGGTACCGTGGTGCGGGCTTTCGGTAGGTCACCCGGCCACGCGATCAGATCGACGTCGGAACGCACGACATGCAGCATGCGTCGTTCCCCTGGGGGAGCGAGTGTCTCAACTGTTTGGTCGACGAAATCCTGGTCCCCTGCAGCGTCGTGCACTGCGCTCAGGGTGGATAGCACTTCGCCGATGAGGTCACGGTCGAGCGTGTTTGGAGGAGCGTCGCGGTCGGGTTTGGGCGGAGCCTTGAATTCGAACGTCAGGTGTTTTCCCTCGACGTCGGGTCCGCGACGCATCCATCGATCATCCTGGGTGGTCGACCACTCGGCCTCGACGAGCAGCAGTTGCAGCTCCGGTTCGAAGTCTGCGAGGAGTTCCGGCGCAATCTCATGTATGCAGACGAGCCAGTAGCACATCGCTTCCGCGAATGATCGCATGCGAAGCTGATTTTCGAGCGATCCGGTTCGGAGTTCGACCCAGATCGTAAGGCCGGGAACCTCAGCAGAGAAGATGATGCGCGGCAGCGCAATCACTTCGCGTACCGGCGACGCATCGCCATGAGCAAGAAAGCATTCGTGCAGCCGATTGGCGATGCGAACGAAGGTACGCCCCAACCGCTGAGCGATCTTGACACGCAATGCCTCAGAGTAGTCAGACTCTACGACGAGTGCCGTAGGCGGAGGGGAGTCGTCGCCCGCGTAGAACGATTGATCGTTCTCCTCATACAGACCGTAAAGGTCGGCGAGACCGCCGTGCAGAATAGTTGTGTCGTTATCGTGCAACCGATCTAACGCTTCCGCGAAGTACCACAGACTTAGTTGATCGGTACCGGAGGTGTAAAGAATCGTCTCGAGATCCTCAAACGTCGAACAGAGGTGCCGCGGCTCGTTGGGTGAAAGCAGATACAGATCTCTTCCCAAAGGCCAGAAGACATCGATCGTGAGCAGCCTCGCGCCATCATCGGTTGAGTCCGCCGGCGGCGCCGCTGCTGTCAGCGGATCGGGTAAAACCGCGTCGGTTTCCGTGTCGGGGCTGGGAACGTAGACGCGGATGTCCAGCTCCTTGTCGGCGTCGAACTTGCCCCGAAGTCCGCTGAACCCCACATCGCCGCGTGTTGCGGGGTCCCCGTCGAAGAGGGATTCGCATAGTTGACGGGTCAGCCGCGCGGCGTGCGCGGTGATCGCTTCGTGAAGCAGCCCGTGACAGTCGTGGGCCGTTGCTTCCACGCAAATCGCGTGCCGCAGCGTCGCCATCAACTCAAACGGTGTGGCGATGACCACTGCATTTCTTCCCGTGCGAACGAACGGCCGCGCAATGAGCGCCTGGTCGATATCGCTGCCATCCCACGGAGGTAGCGCGTCGGCGTCGACGAAGAACCTGTCCTGCAGATAAGCAGTCAGCGCATCAGGGAGACCACCGAAAAACACGGCTTCGTCGAGCGTGACGGCATCTGCCAGAGTCTTCAGTTCCCCGCCATCGGGTACCACGACCGCGCTGGGCTTTGATGGTGCAGTTGTGTATCGGCCGAGTCTCATCCGGGCTGCCAGATGATCGCTGGTCATCAGGAGTAGCCGCGCACATGCCTCCACGTTGCGTGTGAAGGTGTCTGGAAACTGATCACGATATGGGCCGAAAATCGCTGGTAGTAGATGACGCACTACGATGCCGGCATCGGTTACCAGCCCCTGAAGCACCAGGTATGTTCCCGGCAGGAACGGCACTTCGGCGGCAAGAAATCCACCGAAGTGCTCACGCATCTGTGACAAGGGTTTTGCCTTGTACGACTCGAAACGACTGATGCAGTCGGCCAGCTCGTCGGAGCTCGACGAATCTCGCGCAGCAAACGCGGTCAGCTGGGTTAGCGCATCCAGATAGTGCGTGTTGGCAGGGACGAGCTGTATAGCGACTACCCGCGCCAAGGGCTCTATATCGTCGATCGGCACGTCTCCCTGCACCATGGCGCCAGACTAGCGGCACGCAACGACCACGCTGGTCGACGGGCGAAGTTCATCGTGGACACGATCCGGATGGACCTCTCCCGCGAGGCGTGCGAGCTACACGTCGAGGATCTGTCATCCCTCGAAGGGATGCTCGGGTGCGAGGTCCGCTGGTCGGAATTTTTCAAGGTGGATGAGTCCAGTGGGTGTTAAGCGGCTGGTGTCGCGGCCTCCTGTGTGGTGTGTTGGGCTGGCTGGTTGATCCAGACGGCCTCGGGTAGGTCGAGCATCTTCGGGGTGCAGGTAGTGCCGAAG
>NZ_JBGAME010000041.1:0-30705 GCF_044223235.1 Mycobacterium sp. | reverse complement strand
ATCACGACCTGCGCAACCCCGCCGACTTCCTGGTCATCGACAAGGTCGCCAAATCCATCTTCCGGGTGCCCGGCATCGGCCGCGTTCAGGCCATCACCCGGCCGTTGGGCACCCCGATCGAACACACCTCGATCCCTTTCCAGATCAGCATGCAGGGCACCACCCAGCAGATGAACCAGAAGTACATGTCCGACCGGATGGCCGACATGCTGGTGCAGGCCGACGAGATGCAGAACACCATCGACACGATGGAGAAGATGCAGGCGATCACCACCGAGATGGCCGCCACTACGCATTCGATGGTCGGGAGGATGAAGGACATGACCATCGATGTGGCCGAATTGCGGGACCACATCGCCGATTTCGACGACTTCTTCCGTCCGCTGCGCAACTTCGTCTACTGGGAACCGCACTGCTACGACATTCCTGTCTGCTGGTCGATCAGATCGATCTTCGACGGCATGGACGGCATCGACACCATGACCGACGACATCCAGGCGATCATCCCGGACATGGAACGCCTCGACACCCTGATGCCGCAGATGGTGGCGTTGATGCCCGAGATGATCGCGACCATGAAGTCGATGAAAAACATGATGCTCACCATGTATTCGACCCAAAACGGGATGCAGGAGCAGATGAAGGCCATGCAGGACAACGCGACGGCGATGGGCCAGGCGTTCGACGCGGCCAAGAACGACGACTCGTTCTACCTGCCGCCGGAAGCCTTCGACAACCCCGACTTCAAACGCGGCATGACGATGTTCCTCTCCCCCGACGGCCACGCGGTGCGCTTCATCATCTCCCACGAGGGCGACCCGATGAGCCCCGAAGGCATCGCCCACATCGACGCCATCAAAACCGCCGCCAAGGAAGCCATCAAAGGCACTCCGCTGGAAGGGTCCAAGATCTACCTGGCCGGCACCGCCGCCACCTTCAAAGACATGGCCGACGGCGCCCGCTACGACCTCATCATCGCCGGGATCGCCTCGCTGGCGCTGATCTTCATCATCATGCTCATCCTCACCCGCGCCATCGTGGCCGCCGCCGTGATCGTGGGCACCGTGGTGCTCTCGCTGGGCGCCTCGTTCGGGCTCTCGGTGCTGATCTGGCAGCACATCCTGGGCATGGAGTTGCACTGGATGGTGCTACCGATGTCGGTGATCATCCTGCTGGCCGTCGGCGCCGACTACAACCTGCTGCTGGTGTCACGGTTCAAGGAGGAGATCCACGCCGGCCTGAACACCGGCATCATCCGCGCCATGGGCGGCACCGGATCGGTGGTGACCTCAGCGGGGCTGGTGTTCGCGTTCACCATGATGTCGATGGCCGTCAGCGACCTCGTCGTCATCGGGCAGGTCGGCACCACCATCGGGCTGGGCCTGCTGTTCGACACCCTGGTGATCCGGTCGTTCATGACACCGTCGATCGCCGCCCTGCTCGGCCGCTGGTTCTGGTGGCCGCAGAACGTGCGCAGCCGACCCGCCCGACCATCGATCCAGCGCCACCCGCAGGAGGCCCTGAATGTCGGCTGACTCATGACGCTCCGCCGATTCGCCAGAACCGCCGCCGGCGCCGGGTTCACCGCCGCCGCTGTGGTATTCGCCTCCCCCGCGCATGCCGATGTCGACACCGATTTCGCGAACCGGCTGCACACCTTCGGCATCTACGGGCAGAAAGACTACAACGCCTGGATCGCGAAGATCGCATGCAAACGCCTCGACCGGGGGGCGGACGCCGACGCCGTCGCCTCGGCGCGGTTCGTCGCCGCCAATCTCCCCAAGGACAGCACTGAGATCCAGGCCTGGCAGTTCCTGGCCACCGCGGTCAGCACATACTGTCCCGACAAGTTCGTGGCGGTGCAGAACGCTGCGGTGCAACAGGACAGGGGTTGACCATGCACATCTGGAAATCCTTGATGCGCAACGGTATTGCGGCTCTGGCCGCTGCGGGTGTGGTGATGCTGTGTCCCGGGGTGGCGGCCGCTGATGCCACCGATGACTATCCGATTCCCAACCGGATGCTCAAGACGACGTGTACCGCCGAGCAGATCATGGCCGCCGCGCGTGATGTCCGGCCGGTTTACTACGAGCAGATGGCGTTCCGGTGGCCCAACTGGGCCAAGCTGTTCTTCAACAACAAGGGTGTGGCCGCGCGCACCACCGACGTGTGTGCCCAGTACCCGCCCGACGACATGTCCGTCTGGACCTGGTGAGAAGCCGCTTCCACCTCACACGTCGCGCGACAGCAGGTCCTCCCAGGTGTCGCGGCGCACGACCAGCCGGGCCTGACCGCCCGAGGCGAACACCACCGGGATGCGCCTGGCACCGTTGTACTGGTTGGACATCGTGTAGCAGTACGCGCCGGTGACCGGAACCGCAAGCAGATCCCCGACCACCGGATCCTGCAGTGCCACACCGTCGATCAGTTGGTCACCGGATTCGCAGTGCCGCCCGACCACGGTCACCGTCTGCCCGCCGCCGACGCGGTCGGCGATGGTTGCCTCGAATCGTTGTCCGTACAGCGACACTTCGAGGTTGTCACCCATGCCCCCGTCGACGGCAACGTGGGTGAACTTTCCGCGTTTGATCGTCGTCACGGTGTAGACGGTGCACGCGGTCGTGGCGGTCATACTCCTGCCGGGTTCGAGGATGATCCTGGCGCCGGCGGGTAGCAGCCGCCGCGCCTCCGTGAGCATCGCTGCGGCGTACTCCTCGAGGGCCGGGGGCGTGTCGTCGTAGGTGTAGCGCGCCCCGAGGCCACCGCCGAGGTCATAGGTGTCGAAGGTGCCCAGCGCCGCGATCGGGGCGACAGCCGCGGCGAGGTCCTCGACGTTGAGCAGCTGTGAGCCGACGTGGGTGTGCACGCCGTCGCAGCGCAGCACGTCGCTGCCTTCGATCCGTGCGATGGCCTCCCGCGCGGCGTCGGGCATCAGCCCGAACTTCGATCCTTCGTGCCCGGTCGCCACCGCCGCATACGTCGTCGCCTGCACGCCTGGGATGACCCGCACCAGACAGGCCTGGGTGTTCCCCCGCGGGACGATCCGCTCCAGCCGGTCGATGTCGTCGAAGTTGTCGACGACGACCAGCCCGAGACCGCTGCGCACCGCCAGTTCGAGGTCTTCGTCGGTCTTGGCGTTGCCGTGCAACAGCATCCGGGCGGGGTCGGCGCCCGCCGCCAGCGCCGTCACGATCTCACCACCGCCGGCGACGTCGAGGAACAACCCCTCCTCGACCATCACCTTCTGTATTGCGGTGCACGGGAACGCCTTCGATGCGAACGCCAACTCGGAGCGCGGCCAGCCCGAGCGGAAGGCGGCCAGGTAAGCGCGGGCCCGGTCGCGCAACGCATCCTCGTTGACAACCATCACCGGGGTGCCGAACTCACGGGCGAGGTCGTCGAGCCGACATCCCCCGACGACGAGGGTGCCGTCCTCGTCGGTGCGGGTGCCGGGCGGGAAGAGGTCGAGTACGCCGCCGCCTACAGTTGCCATCCGCCGCCTCCGTTCTTGCCGGATCAGAACGCCGCTTCGGGCAGCACCATGATCTCGCCGTCCTGGGCCGCGATGATCGTACGCACGGCGGTCAGCGCGGGGAGGATGTTTGTGGCGAAGAATGTGGCGGCGGCGATCTTGCCCTGGTAGAAGGGTGCGCCGGCACTCGACGGCGCATCGGCCAGCGCGGCATGCGCGACGTCGGCCGCCACCAGCAGCCGCCACCCGACCAGCAGGTCGCCCACGGCGAGCAGGAACCGCACCGAGGCCAGCCCGACCTTGTAGATCTCGGCGGGGTGATCGGCTGCGGTGACCAGCCACTGCGTCAGCGCCGCCGCCATCGCCTGCACATCGCCGAGCGCGGTGGCCAGCAGTTGGCGCTCCGCCTTGAGCCGGCCGGAGTCATGGTCGGTGAAGCGCTCGACCTGGCGGGCCACATGCGCCAGCGCCACCCCCTTGTCCCGGATGATCTTGCGGAAGAAGAAGTCCAGCGCCTGGATCGCGGTGGTGCCCTCGTACAGGGAGTCGATCTTGGCGTCGCGGATGTACTGCTCGATCGGATAGTCCTGCAGGAAGCCCGATCCGCCGAGGGTCTGCAGCGACTCGGTGAGCACCTCGTAGGCACGCTCGGACCCCGCACCCTTGACCACCGGAAGCAGCAGGTCGGCCACCCGGTGCGCCAGGTCGGCGTCGGCACCCGAAACCAGTTGGGCGACTTCACTGTCCTGATGAGCAGCCGCGTACAGGTACAGCGCGCGCAGGCCCTCCGCGTAGGCCTTCTGGGTCATCAGGCTCCTGCGCACGTCGGGGTGGTGCATGATCGTCACCCGCGGTGCGTCCTTGTGCGCGATTTGCGTCAGGTCGGCACCCTGTACCCGCTGCTTGGCGTAGGACAGCGCGTTCAGATAGCCCGTCGACAGGGTGCCCGCGGCCTTGACGCCGATCGTCATCCTGGCGTGCTCGATCACGGTGAACATCTGGGCGATGCCGTTGTGCACACCACCGACCAGGTAGCCGACCGCGGGGGTGCCGTGCAGGCCGAAGCTCAGCTCGCAGGTCGGCGAGGCTCTCAACCCCATCTTGTGTTCCAGTCCTGTGGTGAAAACCCCGTTACGCGTGCGCAGTTCGAGGGTGTCGGCGTCGAACAGGTACTTGGGCACGTAGAACAGGCTCAGCCCCTTGGTACCCGGCCCCGCCCCGGCGGGCCGGGCGAGCACGAGGTGGAAGATGTTCTCGGCGGTGTCGCCGACGTCGCCGCTGGAGATGAACCGCTTGACCCCCTCCAGGTGCCAGGTGCCGTCGGGCTGCTCGATCGCCTTGGTGCGGCCCGCCCCGACGTCGGATCCGGCGTCCGGCTCGGTGAGCACCATGGTCGCCGACCACCCGCGCTCGATGCCCATCGCCGCCCAGCGGCGCTGCCGGTCGTCGCCTTCGACGTAGAGGGCGCGCGCCATGGCGGGGCCAAGGCTGTAGAAGAACGCGGCAGACGGGTTGGCGCACATCATGAGTTCGGCGATCGCCCACGTCAGCGGCGCGGGGGCGGCGACACCGCCGATCTGCTCGGGCAGCCCGACCCGCCACCACTCGGCCTCCTTGGCCGCCTGCACCGATTTGGCCAGCGCCGCGGGCACGGACACGGTGTGGGTCTCGGGGTCGAACGTGGGCGGGTTGCGGTCGGCGTCGACGAACGAATCGGCCACCGGCCCTTCCGCCAGATGGGCCACCTCGTCGAGCATGGTGCGCACCGTGTCCGGGTCGAGGTCGCTGTAGATACCGGAGCCGAGCACGGCATCCAGGCCGAGCACCTCGAACAGATTGAAAGTCAGATCGCGCACATTGGTCCGGTAATGGCTCACTCAATCACCCCTTCGCCCAACGGTTTGGACGCAGTGTGGGCGCCGATTCGCAGCCTACGCAAGCGTAATGTCGCGAACCTACGGTGACGCAACCGTAGGAAGCCTGATCCGAACGCATGCGTTGGACGGCAAGGATATTCAGGCGGACGCCCGTAGTCCACCGCATCGCGGCCGGCCCGGTGCAACGCCGATGCGCCCGGCAATCCCGGGGAATCGGCGGGTGTTCGGGTTACCGTGTGGCAGGACCGCAAGCCGAAAGACCACAACGACATGCGAGTTGACGGACGGGACATCGCCGTTTCGGGCAGCTTGCTGCAACCACTCACCCGGCGCACCAACGACATCGTGCGGCTGGCGCTGGCCACGGTGCTGCTGGCGACCGTGGTCACCAGCTCGCTGATCACCCGCAACGAGTGGGTGGCGCTGGAGAAGTCGATATCGGAGATCGTCGGGGTCCTCACCCCGACCCAGTCCAACCTGGTGTACCTGGCGTATGGCCTGGCCATCCTGGCGTTGCCGTTCATGATCCTCATCGGGCTGATCGCGGCGCGGCAGTGGAAGCTGCTCGGCGCATACGGGGCGGCCGGGCTGATCGCCATCCTTGCGCTGTCGATCACCGGGAACGGCATCGCGGCCCCACGCTGGCATTTCGACCTGTCCGACCGCCTTGACACGGTGCTGTCACAGTTCCTCGACGACCCGCGCTGGATCGCGATGCTCGCGGCGGTGCTGACGGTGTCGGGCCCGTGGCTGCCCGCCCGCTGGCGCCGGTGGTGGTGGACGCTGCTGTTGGCGTTCGTGCCGATCCACCTCGTGGTCAGCGCCGTGGTGCCGGCGCGCTCGCTGCTCGGGCTGGCGGTCGGCTGGTTCGTAGGGGCGCTGGTGGTGCTGGTGGTCGGCACCCCCGCCCTTGAGGTTCCCCTCGACGGCGCGGTGCGCTCACTGGCCCGGCGCGGATTCCTGGTGGATGCCCTCACCGTGGTGCGCCCCGCCGGGCCGGGACCGCTGGTGCTCTCGGCCACCTCCGGTGCGCCGGGTTCGCTGGCGGTCGTCGAGTTGTACGGCCCGAATCAGCGCAGCGGGGGTGCGTTACGCCAGCTGTGGGTGAAGTTGCGGCTGCGCGCAAGCGAAACCGCACCGTTGCAGGCGTCGATGCGCCGCGCCGTCGAACACCGCGCGCTGATGGCCATCGCGATCGGCGATCTGGGGGTGGCCAACACCACCACGCTGGCCGTCGCCGCGCTGGACCGTGGGTGGACGCTGTATGCCCACACCCCGCCGCGGGGCGACCCGATCGAAGACAGCGCCGACAGCGCCCCGCCGACGCTGGTGTGGGCGTCGTTGCGCGTGCTGCACGACCACCAGATCTCCCACGGCGACCTGCGCGGCAAGGAGATCACCATCGATGAGGGTCGGGCTCTCTTCGGCGGTTTCGGGGGTGCGGAGTATGGCGCCACCGACACCCAGCTGCAGGCCGACATCGCCCAGCTGCTCGTCACCACGACGGCGCTTTACGGGGCGCAGCGGGCGGTAGCGGCGGCCATCGAAGCCTTCGACAAGGACGTCGTGCTCACCGCGTCCCGAAGGCTCACCAAAGCGGCGATGCCGTCCCGGATTCGCGACGCGGTGACCGACGCGCCCACCCTGATGAAAACCGCCCGCGACGAGGTCAAACATCAGACCGGCGCCGATCAGATCCAGGCGGAGACCATCACACGGTTCACCCGCAACCAAGTCATCCAGCTCGTGCTGCTGGTGGCCCTTGTGTACGTGGCGTATCCGTTCATCAGCACCGTCCCCGCGTTCTTCTCCGAACTGCGCACCGCCAACTGGTGGTGGGCGCTGCTTGGGCTGGCCGTCTCGGCGCTGACCTACGTGGGGGCCGCGGCGGCGCTCTGGGCCTGCGCCGACGAGTCGGTGAGCTTTCGGAACCTGACCATCATGCAGGTGGCGAACACGTTCGCGGCGACCACCACTCCCGCCGGCGTCGGCGGCCTCGCGTTGAGCACCAGGTTCCTGCAGAAGGCCGGGATGGGTGCGCTGCGGGCCACCGCGGCGGTGGCGCTGCAGCAGTCGGTGCAGGTGATCGTGCACGTCGGGCTGCTGATCTTCTTCAGTGCCGCGGCGGGCGCCACCGCGGACCTGTCACACTTCGTGCCGAAGGCCACGGTGCTATATCTGATCGCCGGCGTCGCCCTCGGCATCGTCGGCGCGTTCCTCTTCGTCCCGAAGCTGCGCACCTGGCTCGGCACCGCGGTGCGGCCAAAACTCAAGGAGGTCTCGCATGACCTCGTCGACCTTGCCCGCGAGCCCAAACGCCTGGCGCTGATCGTACTCGGTTGCGGCGGGACGACTCTCGGTGCGGCGCTGGCGCTGTGGGCGAGCATCGAGGCGTTCGGCGGGGACACGTCGTTCGTCACGGTCACGATCGTCACCATGGTCGGCGGCACCTTGGCCTCGGCGGCGCCCACCCCCGGCGGGGTCGGGGCGGTGGAAGCCGCGCTGATCGGCGGCCTGGCCGCCTTCGGCGTGCCGACGGCCATTGCGGTGCCCTCGGTGCTGCTCTACCGCATCCTGACCTGCTGGCTGCCGGTGTTCGTCGGGTGGCCGATCATGCGCTGGCTCACCGAGAAGGACATGATCTAGCCCGATCTAGCCCCTCGGCGCGCTCCGCCATTTCCGCCGACATCTGCGTGACGGCTGTGCCCGGTGCGACCTTTCACGACCACAGCGCAGAAATCGGCGGCGACCGGCACTCAAGACGACGCCTCAGGACCGACGCCTCGGGTCGAGCGCTACGCGAGGCCCTGCAGCCACATCTCGAGCACAGCGAGCTGCCACAGCGCGTTGGCGCCCAGGGTGGTGCGGGTGTCGTTGGGCGCGGCCAGCATCGCCGTGACAGCTTGCCTGCGATACAGGCCGCGCGACCTGGCGGCGTCGTTGGTCAGCGCGTCGTGGACGAGGTCGAGCATCTCGCCGTGCAGGTGGCGGATGCCGGGCACCGGGAAGTACCCCTTGGTGCGGTCGATCACCGCGGCAGGCAACAACTTCCGGGACGCCTCCTTGAGCACACCCTTGCCGCCGCAGGCGAGTTTGAGCTCCGGCGGGCAGGTCGCGGCCAATTCGACGAACTCGTGGTCGAGGAATGGGACGCGCGCTTCCAGTCCCCAGGCCATCGTCATCGAATCGACCCGCTTGACCGGGTCGTCCACCAGCATCACGGTGGTGTCCAGCCGCAGGGCCGCATCGACGGCGGTGTCGGCGCCCGCGGCGGCCTGATGCTGCGCGGCGAACAGCCCGCTGGCGTCGGCGTCCACCCAGAAGTCCGGGGCCAGCAGGGCGATCACGTCGGCGTGCCCGCGATCGAAGAACACCTTGGCGTAGGCGTCTGTGGTGTTCTCCCGCGCCACGTTGGCCAACGGCGGGTACCAGTCGTAGCCGGCCAGGATCTCGTCGGCGCCCTGGCCGGACTGGACCACCTTCACCGATTTGCTGACCTCCTCCGACAGCAGGTAGAAGGCCACGCAGTCATGGCTGACCATCGGTTCGTTCATGGCCGCAAGGGTTTTCGGCACCGCGGGCACCAGTCGCGACGAGTCGATGTGGATGCGATGGTGATCGGTGCCGAACGTCCGCGCGATCAGGTCGGAGTACACGTACTCGTCGCCGGATTCACCGCCCGCCGCGTCGAAGCCGATCGAGAACGTCTGCAGCCCGTGCTGCCCCTGTTCGGCCAGCAGCGCCACCACGACCGACGAATCGATGCCGCCGGAGAGTAGCACCCCGACGGGCACGTCGGCGACCATGCGCCGTTCGACGGCGGTGCGCAGCGAATCCATCAGCGCCCCTTGCCAGTCCACGTCGGTCCAGGCGGCCCGGTCGGGATCGCGGCGGAACTGCGGGACCCAGTAACAGGTGTCGGTGACCCGCCCCTCGGGCGTGATGACCCGCACGGTGGCGGGCGGCAGCTTGCGCACCCCGCGCAGGATCGTCAGCGGCGCCGGAACCACGGAGTGGAAGCTCATGTAGTGGTGCAGCGCAACAGGATCGATGTCGGTATCGACGTCGCCCGCGTCGACGAGCGCGCGCACCGTGGAGGCGAACCTGAGCCTTCCGGGCGTCTCGGCCAGGTAGAGCGGCTTGATGCCGAGGCGGTCCCGTGCCAGGGTGAGCTCACCGGTCTCGCGGTCGACGATCGCGAACGCGAACATGCCCTTGAACCGTTCCACGCAGCGCGGGCCCCAGCGATGGAACGCCTTGATGACGACCTCGCTGTCGGCGGTCGAAAAGAACTGGTATCCCAGCGATTCCAGCTCGCCGCGTAGGTGGCGGTGGTTGTAGATGCAGCCGTTGAAAACCAGTGTCAGACCCAGGTCGCTGTCCACCATGGGCTGGTGGCCACGGTTGGACAGGTCGATGATCGACAGCCGGCGGTGCCCGAGGGCCACCGATCCGTGCGCCACGACGCCGTCGGCGTCGGGTCCGCGGCGCGCCATGGCCGCGGTCATCCTGGCCACCGCGGTGACGTCGGCTGGGTCGCCGTCGAAGCGGATCTCACCGCACAGTCCGCACATGATCAGCGCTTCCCTTCGTCGATGACCGATCCGAATATCCAGGTGTCCTTGCTCATTCCGCCCGACGACGAGTTCACGATCCGCGATCCGCGCGCCGCCACCCGGGTCAACGCGGCCGGCAGGACATGCGCGGTCACGGCATACGCTGAATCGCCCGCATCCCGCGCGCGCAGGTGTACGAAGGCACGCAGGTCGACGTGGTGGGGGTACATGCCGTCGCCGTCGAAGGTCGGGTGAGTGGACAGCGCGACCGTCGGCTGGGCGATGAACCGTTCCGGCTGGCTGATTAGTTCGCGCCTGCGGTTAGCCAGCTGCTCGTCGGTGGCCTCGGGCCCGATCACCACGCCCATGCCGCCGAACCCGTCGATCGGCTTGACCACCAGCTCGTCGAGGTGCCCCAGCACGAAGTCGCGTTCGGCGCGGTCGGCGCAGCGCCACGTCGGCACCTGCTCCAAAAGGGGTGTCTCCCCGAGGTAGTACTCGATCATTGCCGGCACATAGGCGTAGATCGCCTTGTCGTCGCCGATGCCGTTGCCCAGCGCGTTGGCGATCGTCAGCGTGCCGTCGGCGACCGCGCCCAGCAGGCCCGGCCCGAGCGGGTGACCGTCGCGCCCCGACGAGGACAACAGCATGTCCTCGTCAATCCGCGCATAGACGACGTCGAGGCCTGATGTCCGGGAGCCGATGTGGCGCACCAGCTTTCCGTCCTGGACCGAGAGATCGCCGGTGCGCAACAATTCCACACCCATCTCCTCGGCGAGGAACGTGTGCTCGAACCAGGCGGAGTCCTCGGGGCCCGCCGATAACAGCGCGATCTGCGGTTCGTCGGCACACCGCCGCGGGGCGGCCGCACGCAGCGTCGCCATCAGCGCGCCGGGCACCTCGTCGAGCGCGGCGACCTCGGCCGGCCTGGTCAGCTCGGGCATGTGCTTGTCAAGCAGCCGACGGTTGACGACCGCGTAGGCCAGGCCGGAGGGGATGCGCAGGTTGTCCTCAAGCACCAGCCAGTGTCCCTGCGCGTCGCATACCAGGTCGGTGCCGCTGATGTGGGCGCGCACGGCGTCGGTGTGCGCGCGCCCGCTGGTCCGGAAGTGCGGCGCCCGGTCGAGTGCGCTGACGTCGATGACGCCGTCGGCGACGATGCTCTGCGCGCCGTAGATGTCCCGCAGGAACGCGTTGAGCGCCTTGGCCCGCTGACCGAGTCCCTCGGTCAGGCGCTGCCACTCGCCCGCGTCAACCAGCCTCGGCACCAGGTCCAACGGGAAGAGCTGCGCACGGCTCTGGCCGGTCACCCGGAAAGTGACGTTCTCGACGCGCTGCTCCTGCTCGATCTCGCCCTCCCGCGAACGCAGCGCGGACACCCCCAGTCCGGTGACGGAGTCGAGCAGGGTGCGGTAGCTCCGGCGCAGCCGGCCCTCGGCGTCGACGGCCTCGTCGTAGCCGTTGGCGACGCGGGCGTCGCCGCGATAGCCCCACAGCAGATCGGGATCGCCGCCATCCGTCACGGTGTCGTCGGGCCAGCGACCGGCGGTCTCGGCGATCAGCTGATCGACGACGTCGGTGAGCCGGCCCCGGCGGCGCAACGCGCGGCGCTGCCGCGCCGCGGACGATCCCGACGCCAGCACCTGCCGGGTCAGTGCGCACAGCTCGTCCCAGTCGCCGGTGTCCTCCAACTGAGGCCGCAGCGAACGCACGAGATCTCCGACCACCTGCGCGGCGGGGCGGCCAGCCGGCACCGCCACGTCGACGAGCTCGCCCTCCAGCCCGGAACGGGCGGCCCGCCACGTCGCCGCCCGCGCCAGCGTGGGCAGTATCGCAGGCGCGGGGTCACCCGCCCGGATGGCGGCGATCTCGCGGTCTACCAGGGCACGGAACAACCCGGCGATGAGCACGATGGTGTCCACCGACGGACAGCTGTCGCAGATCCGCAGCTCGAGCGTCGGCGCGGCGTTGGCGGGGCGGACGTCGAAGTAGACCATCCCGGCGTCGGTGATCACCCCGCTGTCGACGAGGGCGGCCACCAGCTCGTCGTATTCGGCTGCGGTGGTCGCCGGTGGCGCCGATCCGGTGGTCGGCCAGCGCTGCCAGACGAGGGTGCGCGCGCTGGCGTAGCCGGTGTCGGACCCGTCAGACCAGAACGGGGATGACGCCGACAGCGCCAACAGCACCGACAGGTAGGGCGCGACGCGAGTGGCCGCGAGGACCGCGTCATCGCGGCTGTCGACACCCACGTGCACCTGCGTGCCGCAGATGAGTTGTTCGCGGGCCAGCAGCTGGTAGTCGGCCAGCATCCGCCGGTAGCGCGGGGTTGCGGTGATCTGCAGCTCGGCGGGCACCGACAGCGGCACCGCGCCCGCGGCGACGACCCCGATGCCGAGCCGGGCGGCCGCCTCGACGAGCACGCGCCGCTGACACTGCAGGTCGCGCCGCAGATCGCCCAGGGTGCTCACCACCGAGCTGTTCATCTCGACGACGCAGCGCTGCAGTTCGGCGACGTAGCTGTCGGAGGTCTCCGACAGCGGGCCGAGCACTTCCGGCGCGCGGGCGGTAAGGCGCCGGGTCGTGAGATCGACGAGATGAAACTCTTCTTCGACGCCGACGGTTCTGGACATGCGCGCCTCACGTTCTGCCCGCATCCGACGGACGCTTCAGTGTTGCCACTACGGCTGGGCCGTAAACGTTGCCACCGCCGCGCCGCCGTAAACCCGGTGCGGGCGTTCGCTATCCGTCGCCGTCGCCGGCGGCCGCGCCCGCGCAGACCGGCTGCTGGGCGGGACCGGGGGCGTCGGGTGCGCGTCGTGCCCTGCGGGAGAACAGGACCATGCCGGCCAGGCCCAACACCCAGAACGGATACTGCGCCAGCCAGGCGAGCCGGAACGCGTCGAGCGTAAACCCGCCGAACCGGTCCAGGATCAGACCGATCGACAGCAGCACGATCATGGTCGCGGAGAACCCACCGACGTTGACGAGGCTCGCCATCGTCGCCAGCGCCGAACAGGCCAGCAGCCACACCCGCAGGCCCGGATGCCGGGCCGCGACGACGCCCATCACCGGGGCGACCACCGCCGAGCAGACCACCAGCACGGTCAGCATCTGGCTGGCCACCGCGGGCGCCACCCCTTGCGCACCGACCAGGTACGGATAGCCCCACAGCAGGCAGAACACCATCACCGAGAACTGGGCCGCGGTGTGGCCGCAGTAGCCCAGCTTCGTGCCCGGTCGCCGCCAGCCCACGCGGACCTGGGCCAGCATCTCGCGCAGCGACGTAGCGGAGCCCCCCGCCGTCGGCACGGCGGGCCTGCGGTGGCGCAGGGAGAGCCAGAACAGCAGCGCCGCCAGGACGCTCAGCGTCGCGGCGGAGGTGAACGCCGCCGCCCAGCCCCGGGTGTGCAGCACCCATAGAAATGGGATCGTCGAGAGGATCTGGCCCAACCGGCCCACGATGACCGTGAGCTGGGTGATGAGCGGGACGAGCCGGCCAGGAAACCAGCGCGGGATCAGCGCGAGCACCGCCATCAGGATCAGCGCGTCACCCCCATGCCCACCAGGACGCGCGCCGCGACGGCGGGCACGAGATGGGTCGTGATGGCCAGCATCGACTGTCCGCCCGCGGCGACCAGGCAACTCAGCACGCCGGTTACCCGCGATCCCCAGCGGTCGACGAGAATCCCCGCCGGGATCTGCACCAGCACGTAGGCCAGCACCTGGACGAACACGAACAGCGACAGAGACGACGGGCCGATGGCGAAACGGTCGGCGGCGTCCAGCCCGGAGACACCCAACGTGGTCCGCTGCATGACCATCACGACGAACGCGAAAACGCCGATGCCCCACACGACGCAGGCGCGCATTCCCCCTACCCGGTCCAGCCCGCCTGAAGTCACACACGCCTCTCCTGTGCGCCTGTCGCCGGCGCGCAACTTCTCGACGTTAGGAAGCCCGACGTCGACCGGCAACGCCGGACTTTCGCTCAGTGAGAGATGTGAGCTCCGCTCAGAACCCGATGTGAGCTCCGCTCAGAACCCGATGTGAGCTCCGCTCAGAACCCCGACGCGACCAGGTTGACCACCGACGCCACGATGACGGAGCCGAACAGGTAGGACAGCAGCCCGTGGCCCAGCGCGGCGCGCCGCATCCGCGACGACGTCAGGTTCGTATCCGAGATGGCGAAGCTCATCCCGACCGCGTAGGCGACGTACGCGAAGTCGGTGTAGCGGGGCTGCTCCGAGGAGGTGTTGAAATCGATTCCCCCGACCGGCTTCTCGCCGAAGTAGAGCTTGGCGTAGCGCAGCGCGTAGATGGTGTGCACGGCCACCCACGAGACGACCACGCTGAACACGGCCACCCACGGCACCGCATCCCCTAAGCGCGCCGGACGCAGATCGGCCGCCAGCAGCAGCGTGACGGCGATGAGGCTGACCAGCCCGCCGCCCACGATCAGGGCGAACACGGTCCGGCGGCCGGGCTCCTCGTATTCGGCGTGGGTCGCCGTCTGGTCGGCATCGAACGGCCCGATGATCGCCCACGTCCACACCACGAACGTCACCGCCAGCACGTCCCAACCGGGGAGCAGTGCGTACCAGCGCCAATCGGCAAGCACCGCCACCGGTGCGGCGGCGATCAGTCCGGCGACAACCCCGCCGAGCACGCGCACCGCCGGGCTTTGCCACAGCGGCAGGCCCTGCGGGGTGACATCGCGCCGCGGGTCCACCCGTCCAGTGGGTTCCACCCGTCCAGTGAACGTCACCCCTCCCCGCGAACAGACACATACTGCCCCGACACGCCGCGAAAAGGGGCAACTCATGTCTGCTCGCGGAGGGGATGAGCCCCCGGTAGTTAGATAGACTTATCAACAGGTGTCTACAATCAGTGCGGTGCTTGCCCGTCCCGACGTCCCACCGCGGTCCGCCCGCGTCGGCGAACCGCGCACGGATCGGGTCGCGGCCCTGACCGGACTACGCGGGCTGGCCGTCCTGCTCGTGGTCGCCACACATTCGGCCTTCGGCACCGGCCAGCTGACTCATGGCTATCTCGGACTGGTGTACGCACGGCTGGAGATCGGTGTGCAGATCTTCTTCGTGCTGTCTGGCCTCCTGCTGTTCACACCGTGGGTGCGCACCGCCGCGGCCGGTGCGCGGCCCCCGCTGCTCGGGGACTTCGCGCGGCGCCGGGCGCGACGGGTGCTCCCCGCCTACGCGGCGACGGTGGTGCTGGCCTACCTGGTCTTTCACCTCTATCACGCGGGGCCCAACCCTGGGCAGACCTGGATGGGGCTGTTCCGCCACCTCACACTCACGCAGATCTACACCGACAGCTACCTGATCACCTACGCCCACCAGGGCCTGACCCAGATGTGGAGCCTGGCGGTCGAAGTGGCGTTCTATGCGGCGCTGCCCGCCCTGGCCTACCTGCTACTCGTCGCGCTCTGCCGAAACCGCTGGCGGCCCGGACTGCTGCTGGCCGGACTGGCCGGACTGGCCGCCATCAGCCCGATGTGGCTCATCGTCGCGCACGCCACCGACGTGCTGCCGAACTCGGCCGGGACGTGGCTGCCCGCCCACCTGGTGCACTTCGCCTGCGGCATGGCGCTTGCGGTGCTCCGGCAGATGGGGATGAGGCTGCGGGCGACGGTTGCCCTGCCCGCGGCGCTGGTCGGCTATCTCGTCGTATCGACGCCGGTCGCGGGCGCCGTGACGCTGGCGCCGGTCGCCCTGTCGGTGCCGTTGTCCAAGACACTGCTGTACGCGCTCATCGCCACCTTGGTGGTGGCGCCGGTCGCGCTCGGCGAGGGCGGCAGGTATGGACGGCTGCTCGGCAGCAGATTGCTGGTGTGGCTGGGCGACATCTCCTACGAGATCTTCCTGCTGCATGTGGCCGTGATGTCGATCGCGATGGGTGTGGTGCTGAGGTGGCCGGTGTTCACCGGTTCGATGGCGGGCCTGTTCGCCACCACGCTGGCCATCACCATCCCATTGGCGGTGCTGCTGCGCTTCCTGACGCCGCCGCTGCCCGGACTCCCCCGCGACGCCAGGGGTAATCGTGTTGGATTGACGTCGTGGCCGACATCAGCCGTAGCCGGACGATAGCGGCCGACGCACAGGCGGTCTGGGATGTGCTGGCCGACTTCGGCTCCGTCAGCTCGTGGGCCGGCAATCTGGACCATTCCTGCATCTTGCGAACGGGCGCCGACGGCCCGGTCGGCACCACGCGCCGGGTGCAGGCCGGACGCGTCGCGCTGGTCGAGCGGATCGTCGAATTCGAACCGGTGACGAACCTCACCTACGACATCGAGGGTCTGCCTGCGCGGCTCGGCCGATGCAGCGGCCGGTGGTCGCTGCGGTCGGAACCGGACGGTTCGACGACCGTCACCCTGACCACTACCGTCGCCATCGGATCCCGGCGCATCCACCGGCCCGCCGAACGGCTGATCGCCCGGCTGGCGGCCCGCCGATCCGAAGTGATGCTCGCCGGGCTCGCGGCACGATGGGAGGCCCCGCATGGCTGATCGCCCCGACATCGTCGTCCTGATGACCGATGAGGAACGCGCGACGCCCCCGTATGAGGCCGCCGACGTCCTCGCCTGGCGCGAGCGCACGCTCGGCGGCCGCCGGTGGTTCGACGAGCACGGGGTCAGTTTCGGGCGGCACTACACGGGATCGCTGGCCTGCGTGCCCAGCCGGCCGACCATGTTCACCGGCCACTACCCCGACCTGCACGGCGTCACCCAGACCGACGGCATCGGCAAGTCGTTCGACGACTCGCGGATGCGGTGGCTTCGCGCGGGTGAGGTTCCCACGCTGGGAAACTGGTTCCGCGCGGCGGGCTATGACACGCATTACGACGGTAAGTGGCACATCTCGCACGCCGACCTGACCGATGCCCGCGGCCGTGTGCTGGCCACCAACGACGACGACGGCGGCGTCGACCCGCACGCGGTGCGGCGCTACCTGGCCGCCGATCCACTCGGCCCGTACGGCTTCTCGGGATGGGTCGGCCCCGAACCGCACGGCGCACTGCTGGCCAACGCAGGCATCCGGCGTGACCCGCTGATCGCCGACCGGGTCGTGGCATGGCTGGGTGACCGCTACGCCCGCCGCCGCGCGGGCGACCCCGACGCGCTGCGCCCGTTCCTGCTGGTCGCCAGCTTCGTCAACCCCCACGACATCGTGCTGTTCCCGGCGTGGGTGCGCCGCAGTCCGGTCAGACCGTCCCCGCTGGACCCGCCGCACGTGCCGCAGGCACCGACGGCTGACGAGGACCTGTCGACCAAACCGGCCGCCCAGATCGCGTTCCGGGAGGCGTACTACTCCGGCTACGGCCCCGCGGCGCTGATCGACCGGACCTACCGGCGCAACGCGCAGCGCTACCGCGACCTCTACTACCGCCTGCACGCCGAGGTCGACGGGCCCATCGACCGGGTGCGCCGCGCCGTGACCGAAGGCGGGTCCGCCGACGCGGTGTTGGTGCGTACGGCCGATCACGGCGATCTTCTCGGCGCCCACGGCGGCCTGCACCAGAAGTGGTTCAACCTCTACGACGAGGCAACCCGGGTGCCGTTCGTCATCGCCCGGGTCGGCGACCGGGCGACCCGGGCCCGGCTGGTGACCGCACCGACGTCACATGTCGACCTGGTCCCGACGCTGCTCGGCGCGGCGGGCGTCGACGTGGCGGCGGTGGCGGGCGTACTGGCCGCGTCGTTCTCGGAGGTCCATGACCTGCCCGGGCGTGACCTGATGCCGGTGGTGGACGGCGCGGCACCCGACGAGGGCCGGGCGGTGTACCTGATGACGCGCGACAACGTGCTCGAGGGAGACACCGGAGCGTCAGGATTGGCGCGCCGCCTTGGGCGCACGGTGGAACCGCCTGCGCCGCTGCGCATCCAGGTGCCGGCCCATACCGCCGCCAACTTCGAGGGGCTGGTGGTGCGGGTCGATGACGTCGAGGGCGGCGCCGGACATCTGTGGAAGCTGGTGCGCACCTTCGACGATCCGTCCACGTGGACCGAACCCGGTGTGCGCCACCTGGCTGCCGACGGACTCGGGGGCCGGGCCTACCGGACGGATCCCCTCGACGACCAGTGGGAGCTCTACGACCTCACGGCCGACCCGACCGAGGCGGCCAACCGATGGGCCGACCCCGGCCTCGACGCGTTGCGGGCACACCTCAGGATTGCGTTGAAACACTCTCGTGCACAATCGGTCCCGGAACGTAACCAGCCGTGGCCATACCTGCCGCAACGTTGGAAACCCCGCACCGGAAGGTTCAACAGAAATGTCTGATTCGTCGTGGCCCGAGTTGCCGGTCGCCCAGTGGGAAGACACCCGCGACACCCTGCAGCTGATGACGCAGGTGGTCGGCAAGGTCCGCATGCAGAACACCCCGCTGACGAGCCATTGGTGGAACGTGGTGCTGTACCTATCGGCCCGCGGGCTGACGACCGGACTGGTCCCCCACGGCGACAAGGGCTTTCAGATGGACTTCGATTTCATCGACCACCAGCTGGTGATCTCGACGACGCAGGGTGAGCGGCTGTCGATCGCGCTGCAGCCACGCCCGATCGCCGACTTCTACTGCGAGGTCATGGGTGGCCTCGACGCCCTCGGGCTGTCCACGGAGATCTGGCCGATGCCGGTGGAGATCCCCGACGCGATCCCCTTCAACACCGACACCCGCCACATTGCCTACGACGCCGATGCGGTGCACCGGTTCTGGCTGGCGCTGGTGCAGATCACCCGGGTGTTCGAGGTGTTCCGCTCGCGGTTCCTCGGCAAGGTGAGTCCGGTGCACTTCTTCTGGGGTGCACTGGATCTGGCCGTGACACGGTTCTCGGGCCGCCCGGCCCCCAAACACCCTGGCGGCGCACCCAACTGTGGGCCGCACGTGATGTGGGAGGCCTACTCCCACGAGGTGAGCAGCGCCGGCTACTGGCCCGGCCCCGACGGTGAGGGCGTCTTCTACTCATATGCCTATCCGGAGCCTGCCGGATACCGGGACGCCGCCGTCTTCCCCGCCGCGGCGTCGTTCGACAGCGGCCTCGGCGAGTTCGTCTTGCCCTACACCGCGGTGCGCACCGCAGCCGATCCCGACGCGGTGCTGCTCGAGTTCCTGCAGAGCACCTACGAGATCGCCGCCGACGCCGCCGCGTGGGACCGGGCGGCACTCGAGCGGTAGCAGCGACCTAGAGGCGTCCCCCGTTTTCCGAGTACCACTGACGGTCGGGATCGAGCAGGTCGATCAGGGCGTGCTGGACCTGCCACAGCCGGGCTGATCCGGTCGGCGGCAGCGAGTCGAGTTGCTGCCCGAGCCGATCACGAACAGGGTGCTGCGCCTGAAGTAATCATCACCATCGCCACGAAAATTATTGGGTCCCAGCATGTTGTACAGACGGGACTGGAAGTCGAAGGCGGTGCGTAGCAGCGGTCCGCGGTAATGCGCGACGAGTTCGCGCGCGTCACGAGCGCGGCGCTCCTCGTCCTGCTCCCGCTGCAGCTGGTGTCTGAACTGTTCGAGGCGCGTCTGGTTGGGCCGGCTACTCGTCGTCCTCATCCTCATCGTCGATGATGTGAACGGCGGCTTCCTCCGCCGAAGCGGCGCCGCCGTCGATCCCCACATCGCGGGCCAGCACGTCGGGCTCCTCGTCGTAGAAGCCGTCCCCGCTGGCCACCAGGCGGCCGGCCCGCCTGCGGCCGATCTCGTTGTCCTCGGGGAATTCGGCCTCCGGATCGTCCGGTGAATCCAGCGGGATGTCGGGCTCTTCGGCGGCGAGCTGTTCGTCCAGCGTCTCGTGATCGTCATAGCGATCCCGCGCGTAGGGCCGCTCCGGCGGGGAGTAACCCTCGTCGAGGAGATCGTCGACACCGCGGTCCAGGAGGCTGTCCTCCAGAGGTATCTGATCCTCGACCCGATCGTCGTCGTCGTAGCCATCATCGATGCCGTCGACCGCGTCATTCGGCGTACTCATGGCTCAACCTTGTCACCGCGGACGCGCTGACGCTATTCGCCGCGCCCGGCGGGTCCGCACCCAGGACTCTCACGGCGGGCCATGACCCCCAGGCTTAGGTCTCCGGCATAAGGCACTTCTCGACAACGCCACGTACCGCAGCCTCGGCGAGCAGCGGCTGACGTCCGCGGAGGAACGCTTCGAGAAGGGCAGACGGAATCCGCTCGGGCGTGACGTTCGACATCGCGGGTGCGTTGTTGATCGTCCTGCTGCTGCCGCTGATGGTCGGGGTTCTACGGTTAGGTGCATGGCCCACAAGATCGCTGTCATCCCGGGAGACGGCATCGGCGTCGACGTCATCGCATCGGCCCGTTCGGTGCTGGACGCGGTGACGGCAGGACACGGAATCGAGCTGTCCTACGCCGAGTTCGACTGGTCCTGCCAGCGCTACGAGCGGGAAGGCGCGATGATGCCCGCCGACGGCCTGGACACGCTGCGCGGGTTCGACGCCATCCTGCTCGGCGCGGTCGGCTGGCCCGGTGTGCCCGACCACGTGTCGCTGTGGGGGCTGCTCATCCCCATCCGGCGCGAATTCCGCCAGTACGTGAACCTGCGCCCGATCCGGGTGTTCGACGGGGTGTCCAGCCCGCTGCGCGACGCAGCCGACGTCGACTTTGTGGTGGTGCGGGAGAACGTCGAAGGTGAGTACAGCGAGATCGGCGGCCGGATGAACCGCGGCTTCCCCGACGAGATGGCCGTGCAGGAATCGGTTTTCACCCGGGTGGGGGTCAGCAGGATCGCCGATTACGCCTTCGAACTGGCGCGCACCCGCCGGGGGTACGTCACGTCGGCGACGAAGTCCAACGGAATCGTGCACACCCTGCCGTTCTGGGACGAGGTGGTCGCCGACCGGGCCGCGAATTACCCGGATGTGAGGTTCGACAGCGAGCACATCGACGCGCTGGCCGCCAAATTCGTCCTGCAGCCGCAACGGTTCGATGTGGTGGTGGGGTCAAACCTGTTCGGCGACATCCTCTCTGACCTCGCCGCGGCGGTGGCCGGGTCGATCGGGATCGCGCCGTCGGCGAATCTGGATCCGACCAAGCAGTACCCGTCGATGTTCGAACCCGTCCACGGATCGGCGCCCGACATCGCAGGTAAGGGCATCGCCAACCCGATCGGCGCGGTGTGGACGGCGGCGCTGATGCTCGATCACCTCGGCCACGGCGCCGCAGCCGCCGAGGTGATCGTCGCGATGGCGGCCACGCTGGCCAAGCCGGAGACCCGCACGGCCGACCTCGGCGGCACGGCATCGACCGATGAAGTGACCAAAGCGCTTGTCGGGCTGCTGAGCTGACGTCCCACGCCGGGCGGATGCCGGCCGGGAATGCAGAAATACCGGATCGCGGCGCAGTTCTCGCCGTCGCCTGCCGCCGAAAGCGACTGGTGTCGCACCGCCGGCGGTGTGGCCGGCGCCGAGTTCGGGGTGGTGCGGTGACAGCACCGCCCGACCCGGCTACTTCTTCTTCTCCCGCCACACCCGTTCGAACGGCAGCCGCCACCCGTTGGGCGCGATCAACTGGTGAATGGCGTTGGGCCCCCAGGTTCCCGGCTGATACATCTTGACCGGCGGCGGGTCCTCCAGCAGCGCCGTCGACCGTTCCCACAGGGATTCGATGCCCTCGGCGGTGGTGAACAGCGTGTGATCTCCGCGCATCGCATCGAGGATCAACCTTTCGTAGGCTTCGAGCACATCGCCACCGTATTCGGTTTCCTGCGTGGAGAATTGCATCGAGAGCTTCTCGAGTTTCATGCCCGGGCCGGGTCGCTTGCCGTAGAACGACAGCGACACCTTCGACGAGTCGGCCAGGTCGAAGGTGAGGTGATCCGGCCCCTGGGAGCCGACGCCGGAACCCGGTGGGAACATCGTCCGCGGCGCCTCCTTGAACGCGATCGAGATGATCCGCTGCCCCTCCGCCATCCGCTTGCCGGTGCGCAGATAGACCGGAACCCCTGCCCAGCGCCAGTTGTCGATTCGCACCTTCAGCGCGATGAAGGTCTCGGTATCGGAATCGCGGGCGACGCCGGCCTCCTCGCGGTACCCGGTGTACTGCCCCCGAACGACGTCGGTGGTGTTGATCGGCAGCATCGAGCGGAACACCTTGTTCTTCTCCTCGCTGATGGCACGCGGCTCCAGCGCGGTCGGTGGCTCCATGACGACGAACGCCATCACCTGGAACAGGTGGGTGACCACCATGTCCTTGTATGCCCCGGTGCTCTCGTAGAAGTTCGCCCGCTGGTCGAGCCCGAGGGTTTCGGGGATGTCGATCTGAATGTGATCGATGAAATTGCGGTTCCAGATCGGTTCGAACAGGCCGTTGGCGAACCGGAACGCCAGGATATTCTGCGCGGCCTCCTTGCCGAGGAAGTGGTCGATGCGAAAGATCTGCGATTCGTCGAATGTCTTGTGCACGAAGTCGTTGAGCGCCACCGCGCTGGCCAGGTCGGTGCCGAACGGCTTCTCCATCACCACCCGCGAGCGCGCCACGAGATTGGCCTCGTCGAGCATGGTGATCACCGCCTGAGCCGCCTTGGGCGGCACCGACAGGTAGTGCAACCGGCGCGTGTCGAGCCCGAGTTGGGCTTCGGCGGCCGCGACGGCGGCCGCCAGCGCTTCGGGTCCCGCGGACTGCGGCACGTAGGTCACCTTCTCGGCGAAGCCCGCCCACTGCTCGTCGGTCGGCTTGCGGCTGCCGAACGCGTCGACGGCCTCTCTCGCCAGCGTGCGGAACTCGTCGTCGGTGTAGTCCTCCAGCGAGGTGCCCACCACCCGGATGTCGGGAGTGAGCGCGGACTGCTCCAGGTATGCCAACCCAGGCAACAGTTTTCGCTTGGCGAGGTCCCCGGTCGCGCCGAAGAGCACGATCACGTGCGGCGCCAGTGCCTCCTCGCGTCGCAGCGGGCGCGCTCCCGGCGCGGGGTAGGCGATGGTCTGCGGATTGTCTGTGGCCACCCGGCGATGATTCCACCGAGTCGGCGCCGACGCACAACAACCTCGGTCGCCCCCCGGCTCGTCGGAGCACATTGCCTACGAATGGCCCGGCCCACCAACGCTATTCCGGCCATTTCGCTAGCCGGCGACGGTACCCCGGGTGGCCCAGGCGATCGCATCGATGTCGAAGGGGCCCGCACCGAGGATCCCGCGGCATGTCTCGCGCAGCTCCTCGACGCCATCAGGGTCCAGGCCGGCGACATGGTCCCCCGCCGTCCCGACCCCGAGCAGATAGGGCGCCCACCACTCGTCGAAGCTGTCGAAACGCACCCGCGTGGCGAGTTCGGTCTCGACCAGGTCCACCAGCCCCGCCGCGTCCATGAGCTCGGCGATGTACTCCCGGCGCACCGTCACGAGCCGGGCCTCCCCCGTGACCTCGGGGTCGATGGTCTGCACCGCGGTCCAGAACGGGCTGAGCGGTCCCCGCCCGCCGCGGTGATCCCACAGGCTGGCGGCCACCGTGCCGCCGGGATGGCAGACCCGCGCCATCTCACGCATCCCCGCGACGCCGTCGGTCATGAACTGCACGACGAGCTGCGCCAGCGCAGCGTCGAACACACCGTCATCGAACGGCAGTTCCTCGGCGGGACTCTGCCGGATATCGGCCCCACGCAGTATATTTCGCGCGTGCGTGACGAAAGCCGGCATCGGGTCGACCGCCGCGACGAGGTCAGGGCCGAGTCGATCGACCAGCTCGGCGGTCAAGATTCCCGGCCCGCAGCCGACATCGAGCACCCGCAGCCGGGCGCCCCGCGCGATGCCGACGAAGTCGGCGAACGCCGCGCTCAGACCGGTGGAGAACCGGCCCATGAACCGCCCGTACGCATCGGCGCTGACGTCGAACGCCATGAGAAAAGTGTCGCACCGCTACGACGGTCACGGGCCTCGTTGTTACATCACCGCCCGGCGATCTACTTGATCGCGCCGTTGATCACCGGCTTGTCGATCATCCCTTTCTCCACACCCCACATGGTGGCGATCGTCCGGTACTCACCGGTCTGCATGAGGTGTTCGAGCGCCTGCCGCAGCGATTCGGCCAGCGGCGATCCCTTGACCACCGGCCAGCCGTAAGGGGCGGTGTCGAAGACCTCCCCCGCCGGTTCGAGCGCACCGCCGCTGGTCTTGATCGCGAACCCGGTCACCGGGGAGTCGGCCGAGATCGCATCGACCTGCCCCGTCGCCAGCGCCATATTGACATCGTCCTGATGGGGGTAGACGACCTTCTCGATGGGGGGCTGACCCGCCGCCTCACAGGCGGCGCTCTTCGACGGGATCTCGTCGGTCTCCTGGATGGCGCCGTAGGCGACGCCGACCCGCAGCCCGCAGGCGGCGTCAGGATCGATCGGCGGCCCGGGCCGCTGCGCCCACATCGTGCCCGCCTGGAAGTAGGTGACGAAGTCGACGTCGACCTCCCGCGCGGGAGTGTCGGTGAACGAGGACATCCCGACGTCGAAGTGTCCGCCCTTCACCGACGGGATGATGATCTCGAACCCGGTCTCGCGGTAGTCCGGGACCAGCCCGAGGGTCCTGGCTATCGCGTTCATCAGGTCGACGTCGAATCCGACGATCTCACCGTAGGCGTCCTTGAACTCGTTGGGCGCATACGGCACATTGACCCCGATCACCAGCCGGCCGGACTCCTTGATGTCCGCGGGCACGGTCGCCGCAATCGCGGGGACGGCGCCAAGCGGCGCTTCCACCGGGCCCGACGGCGACGTCGTATCGGCCAGGGTGGTCGGACGGGATTCGACCCGCTCCGGCGTGCCGCGCCACTGCCAGACCGCGAACGCACTGCCTGCGACGAGAAGCAGCGCGGCCGCCCCGGCGAGTAGCGCCCGGGACGGTCTTCTGCCCGGGCCGGCAGGAGCGCGGTGCGCCGAATGCCGAGGCCGGCCAGTCGTGCGCACCGGCGTGTTCAGCGCCCGCCGGGCTGAGACGGCCAGCTCACCGGCTGTCTGGTAGCGCTTGTCCGGTTTCTTGGCCATCCCCTTGGCGATGACGTCGTCGAACGCGGCCAGCTTGGGGTCGGTGGCCGACGGCCGCGGTGGCGGCGCCATCACGTGCCCGGCGATCTGCTGTTCGAGGCTGTCCGCCGGGTAGGGCCGAGAGCCGGTAAGGCATTCGTAGAGCACGCAGGTGAGCGCGTAGATGTCGGCGCGGGGATCGATCAGGCCGCCCTCGAAACGTTCCGGCGCCATGTAGGCCAGCGTGCCCAAGGTGCTGCCGGCCGTGGTCAGGCCGACCTCGCCCGCCGTGCGGGCCAGGCCGAAATCGATCAGGTACACGAAGTCGCGATCGGTGATCAGGATGTTGGAGGGTTTGATGTCGCGGTGGATCAGCCCGGCCTTGTGTGCACCGTCCAGCGCGGCGGCCACCTGCTCGACGACCAACACGGCGAACGAGGTCTCCTGCGGCTCGTCGCTCTCGCCCAGGATGGTGCCCAGATTGCGGCCCTCGATCAGCCGCATGTCCAGGTAGAGCTTGCCGTCGATCTCGCCGAATCCGTGGATGGGGACGACATGGGGTTCGTTGACGCCCGCCGCCGCCTGCGATTCCCGCCGGAAGCGGTTCTGAAATGTCGCATCCTTGGCCAGATGCGAGGGCAGCACCTTGAGCGCGACGACGCGGTCGGTCTTGGTGTCGTAGGCCCGGTAGACCTCGCCCATCCCGCCCCGGCCTATCAGCTCCTGTAGCTGGTAGTGCCCGAATGGTGTCGCATCCACCGTTCAACTCCTCGGCAGCTGGTCAACCCGGTCGATTGAAGCTACATCACCCGTGCCGAACGTGCCGGGGGCAAAGACAGCCAAGCGGCCGGGATCGAAAGCGACGCTCGCGTTCTGGCGATCAGTGCTTGAACGCGTCCTTGATCTTCTCGCCGGCGTCCTTGAGGTTCGACTTGGCCTGATCCATCTTGCCCTCGTTTTCGGTGCTCTTGTCACCGGTGACCTTGCCGAACGCCTCCTTGGCCTTGCCGCCCAGGTCGTCGATCTTGTTAGCGGCCTTGTCTTCGGCGCCCATGGTGAATCCCTTCGATTGGCTTCTGGGGTTGCGGCTCGGAGCTGAACCGTGCCCAACGAGTACCTCCCGGCGCCGCCGCCGAAACCACACCGCGTGCGTGACCTGCGTCGCAGACGCGGCGACAGACTCGACGGCGGACCGGCGGCGCACCGGACGACGCGCGCCGACGTCGCGCGCACGCCGCACTCACACCGCAGGAAGCCACCGCGGCTTTTACTGTCTTACCGTGACTCGACTCGATCGCTTCTTCGAGATCTCCGCTCGCGGTTCGACGGTGTCGGCCGAATTGCGCGGCGGTGTCGTGACGTTCATCGCGATGGCGTACATCGTCGTGCTCAACCCGATCATCCTGTCCGGCACACCGGACGTCACCGGCCGGGAGCTGGGCTTCACCCAGGTTTCGGCGGTCACCTCGCTGGCCGCCGGGGTGATGACAATCGTCTTCGGAATGGTGGCCCGGCTGCCGTTTGCGTTCGCCGCGGGCCTTGGGATCAACTCGTTTCTGGCCAGCTCCGTGGTCGGATCGCTGACCTGGCCCGAGGCGATGGGCCTGGTCGTGATCAACGGACTGATCATCGTCGCACTGGCGACCAGCGGTCTGCGCAGACTCATCTTCGACGCCGTCCCGATCCAGCTGAAGCTGGCCATCACCGCGGGCATCGGCTTGTTCATCCTGTTCATCGGGCTCGTCGACGCCGGTTTCGTCGGGTCGACGGGGGTGCCGTCACCCCCGGTGGGTCTCGGCGCAGGCGGAAACGGGTCGATCAACACCGTGCCCACGGTGGTGTTCGTGCTGACGCTGCTGGTGACCGGCATTCTCGTCGCACGCAAGGTCCGCGGCGCCATCCTGCTCGGGCTGGCCGCGGGCACCGTAGTCGCCGTCGTCATCGAGGCGATCTGGCATCTGGGGCCCGCGATCGAAAACCCAGGCGGATGGAGCCTGTCGGTGCCCACGCTGTCGGGGTCCCCGTTCGCACTGCCCGACCTGTCTCTGGTGGGCGACGTCAGCCTGGACAGCTTCGGCCGCGTCGGCATCCTGGCTGCCGTCATGCTCATCTTCACGCTGGTGTTCACCAACTTCTTCGACGCCATGGGCACGTTCACCGGGCTGTCGCGCCAGGCCGGTGTGGCCGATGCGAAGGGCAACTTTCCGCGGCTGCAATCCGCGCTCGTCGTCGAGGGGGCGGGCGCGGTGGTCGGCGGTGCCGTGTCGGCGTCCTCCAACACCGTGTTCATCGAGTCGGGGGCGGGCATCGGCGAAGGTGCGCGCACCGGCCTGGCCAGCCTGGTCACCGGCGGATTGTTCTTGGCGGCAATGTTTCTCACACCGCTGGCCGCGATCGTCCCCTCCGAAGTGGCCGCGGCGGCGTTGGTGGTCGTCGGCGCGATGATGGCCGCACACCTGCGCGAGATCGACTTCGCGGAGTTCTCGGTGGCCCTTCCGGTCGTGTTGACCGTCGCCGTCATGCCGCTGAGCTACTCGATCGCCAATGGCATCGGGGTCGGCTTCATCAGCTGGGTGCTGCTGCGCGCGGCGTCCGGCAAGGCCCGCGAGATCAGCCCGCTGCTGTGGATCGTGTCCGCCGGCTTCCTGCTCTACTTCGCGCGGGGCTGGGTGGATGCGATGGTGGGGGTCTAGTCACCAGATCCGCACGTAGTCGACGAGCATCTGTGCCGGGTAGGTGCCGCCCGCCGGATCGCCGCCGCCCGATCCGGCCACCGCGACGTTGAGCACCGGCACGAACGAGTAGCCCGGATTGTTGAACGGCCAGGGGTTCATCGAATAGGCGGGAACCCGGAAGTACGGTTCCTGGCCGGGCTGGTAATCCTTCCAGAAGTAGATGCCGTTCTGGTCCCACATGGCGCGCCAGGTGTGCCAGTTGCCGTCCACCGGCATCCGCATCGTCTCGTGCGAGGTTCCGTCCAGGGTGGTGTGCACCGTGGTGCCCGATGGCCATTCGCCGTTGCCGTACCACTCGATGAGGTCGATCTCCCCGCCGTCGACCGGATTGTCGTTCAAGATCCACCACGCCGGCCAGCAGCCCGCGGTCAGGCACTCCATCTTGATCCGTGCCTCGAAGTTGCTCCCCATGCCCGCCGGTGTCAGGCCCCAGACCTTGGCGCCGAAGTACTTGCCGTTCTCCCTGGTGGCGCGGATGACGAGGTTGCCGTTGCCGTCCAGGAACAGGTTCTCGCGACTGTCCCGGTACTCGCCCATATTCTCCGGCCGGTCCCAGAACACGGGTTTGCGGATCTGTTCGCGGGCCAGCGCGGGCCGCCATTTGGTGTAGTCGGGTGGTGAACCGGCCGGACCGTCGAACTCGTCGGCGAACAACAACCCGCCCGGGTTCACGGCCTGCGGCGGCGGGCCGGGCGGGGCTTGCGGCGGCGGTGGCCACGGTAGCGGGGCCGCGGGTGGTCCCGGCAGCGGACCGATCGGCGCGTCGGGCTGGAACGGCTGGGCGTGGGCTTTGGTCGCGGGGATCCCGCAGATCCCCGCCGCTAGAACGCCGAGCCCCGCCATCATCATCACGCTGCGTCGATCCATGTCCGGCATATATGCAGCTTAGGAACTCCCATGCACTTTCCGGGCGGAGTGCGCCGAATGAGAAGCCACAGTCGTGAAAACTCCCGATCTGGCGAACCTCAGCTCTCGCTCGGCGTGGCCCCGAGTTCGAACACCGGGATCACCCTGTCGGTGAGCTTCTCGTAGTCGCCGAACCCGGGCGCCCGCTGCACGACGATCGCATAGATTCGGTCGCGCTCGTCGCGGGGCAGTTCGTGTGCGGTGACCTGTCGCGGCGGAGCCGCACCGATCTCGACCGTCGCGGTGGGGTTGGCGCGAATGTTGAACACCCAGGCCGGATCTCGGTCGCGTCCGGCCGACGAGCCGACGACGTAGACCGTGTCGTCGATGTCGAAGTAGGCGATCGGGTTGGTGCGCTTGGCGCCGCTGCGGGCACCCGTCGACGTCAGCAGCAGCAACGGGAAGCCCTCGAACTGCCCGCCCACCTTGCCGCCGTTGCGACGGAACTCCTCGATGTTGCGTTCGTTGAACGATCGCTCCCCGCTCATCGCATCATCGGACATCCGTTCATCGTGGCACGGGCCCGGCCGCCGCGACGGGCATTCGCCGCGACGAGCGCCCGCCCCGACAACGACATGAGCGTGCGGAACAATTGCGCCCAGCATGACCGACAGCGACGATTCCCCCGCCCCGCCCCTCCGGCGCCACATCGTCCGCCTTGCGGTGTTCGTGGTGTTCTTGTTCGCGCTGTTCTACCTGGTGGCCGTCGCGCGAATCATCGACGTGGACGAGGTGCGCTCAGCGGTCGCGGCGACCGGTCCCGCCGCGCCGCTGATCTTCGTCGTCGTGTCGGCGGGGCTCGGCGCATTGTTCGTGCCGGGGCCGATCCTCGCGGCCACCAGTGGCGTGCTGTTCGGACCGGTGCTTGGCACCTTCGTCACACTCGGCGCGACGGTGGGCACCGCGACCGTCGCCAGTCTGATCGGCAGGCGCGCAGGCCGGGACAGCGCCCGCGCTCTGCTCGGGGAGCATCGGGCGAACCGTATCGACGCCCAGATCGAGCGGCGCGGGTTGTGGGCGGTCGTCGGGCAGCGGTTCATCCCTGGCATCTCCGACGCACTGGCCTCCTACGCGTTCGGCGCATTCGGAGTTCCGCTGTGGCAGATGGCAATCGGCGCGTTCATCGGGTCGGCGCCGAGGGCGTTCGTCTACACCGCGCTCGGCGCGTCGATCGACGACCTGTCGTCGCCGCTGGCCTACGCCGCCGTCGCGGTGTGGTGTGCGACCGCAGTCGTCGGGGCCTTCGCAGCGCACCACGGATACCGGCGGTGGCGCGGACACGCCGACAGGCCCACCGAGGCCGGGCCCGAGCGCGACCCGGCCGGCTAGAGAATCAGAGGGATGCGCTGGCGGGCGCCGCCTTGGCCGCCACCGCCAGGATCAGCTCACCCACGGTCGTCTCACCCGTGGCGATCGGGTCGACGGCGGCGAATTTCTTGCCGTTCAGCACGATGATGGGCGTGACCAGCGAGTAGCCGGCATCCTCGATGATCTTGCGGTCGAAGGTCACCAGCGGCTGACCGACGGTGACCTTGTCACCCTTCTTGACCTTGACGTCGAAGCCTTCGCCCTTCAGTTGAACCGTGTCGATCCCGACATGGATGAGCAGTTCGATGCCGCCGTCGAGCACCAGGCCGAAGGCGTGGCCGGTCGGCTGGGCGGCGACGACGATCCCGTTGCCCGGCGAATACGCGGTGTCCCCGGAGGGCAGCACCGCGATACCCGGACCCATGGTGCCCTTGGCGAACACGGGGTCTGGCACCTCGGCCAGGGGGATGACGGTGCCGTCCATCGGCGAGGCGATGGCGGTGACCAGCCCCCGCTCGACGGCGGCCTTGGCCTCCGAGGCGGCGATCACCGACGCTGCGCTGGCGCCCGCCGGGGCGGTCTCCAGATCGGCCACCGGCACCCGCGCCGCGGCGAATTCAGCCGCCTGCTCCCGTGTCTTGTAGCCGGAGAAGATGACCAGCAGCATCGCGGTGATGAACGAGGCGGTGACGGCCAGGGCGTACAACGCCATGTTGTCGAACGCCGGGATGGTCAGCAACGACGTGAACACGAAGGCGTTGGTTTTGACGCCGCCACCGATGCCGATGATGATGCCGCCGACCAGACAGCCGACGAGCATGCGTGGATAGATCCGTTTGAACCGCAGATGGATGCCGTACAGCGACGGTTCGGAGAT
>NZ_JBGAME010000040.1:0-32086 GCF_044223235.1 Mycobacterium sp. | reverse complement strand
ACCACGGGGTGGTCATTCGTCGTTGAGTCTGCCGATCTGGCCGGTGGTGTGGTGGCCGGGTTGATCTTGTTCGTGTGCACCGTCAGTGTGACGAGGAACTGATGGGTGCGCGGCACCTCGCGGAAGTCTTGGCGGGCTCGCGAGGTGCCGCGCTGTAGTGCTCGGAGGCACTGATGGTGACGGTAGAGGCTGATTCTGTGCGCGTCGAGTCCCGGTTGAGGGGTGGAGGGATCGCCTGCCCGGCGTGCCGCAATGGGGTGCTGGGCGGCTGGGGGTATGGCCGGGCTCGGCAGGTCGAGGGACTCGGTGATCGGCTACGGCCTCGGCGGGCACGGTGCCGTTCTTGTCTGGTGACGCATGTGTTGTTGCCGGTCACGGTGTTACTGCGCAGAGCGTATGCGGCCGAACGGATTTGGATGTCGTTGACGGCCCGCGCCGAGGGGGTCGGGCATCGTCGGATCGCGATCGGTCTGGGGGTGCCGGCGGCCACGGTGCGGGGGTGGCTGCGTCGCGCTGGCCAGCGGCTAGAAGTGATCCGAGCGTGGTTCATTGCGGTCACGGTCCGCACCGGGATCGATGTGGTGATCCCAGATGGGTTCGGCTGCGGTTGGCGTGACGTAGTGGCGGCGGTCGCCGCCGCGGCTGCGGCGATCTGCCAGCGGTTCGGCCCGGCCGGTTTGCTCGGCGCGGTGACGGCCCACCAGGTAGCTGTGGCGGGCAGTGGGGGCCGGTTATTGGCGCCTGGGTGGCCGTCGCCGTCACCGGCGGTAGGCAGCAACACCAGTTGCCCCTGATGTGGTGCGCGGTGATCGGTGATCCTCGCCAAGGCACCTGCCCGGCAATGGATTCGGGCGGGGCCGTCGACTGTGTGAGGAGAACACTGCGGTGTCGTTGGAGGAGCACAAGCGTCGGGAGCGGGCCCAGGCGATCGGGTTGTTCCGGTATCAGTTGATCTGCCCCGCGCTGGAGGCGGGGTTATCGACGCGGCAGCGTGGCAGGCTGGTCCGCGAGATCGCCGAGCGCGCCCATGTCGATCCGTTCGGCGCCCAGGTGCGGGTGGCGCGCCCGACGCTGGATCGCTGGATCCGCCGTTACCGGGCGGGCGGGTTCGAGGCGTTGGTGCCTGAGCCGCGCCGGCTGGTCACCCGCACCGACGTGCAGGTGTTGGAGTTGGCCGCCTCGCTGAAACGGGAGAACCCGGCCCGCACTGCCGCGCAGGTGGCCCGGATCCTGCGCACCGCGACCGGGTGGGCGCCGTCGGAGTCGACGCTGCTGCGCCATTTCCACCGCTGTGAGTTGATGGGCCCGGCCGCCGGGCAGAGCATGGAGGTGTTCGGCCGGTTCGAAGCCGCTGACCCCAACGAGCTGTGGGTGGGTGATGCGCTGCACGGGCCGCGGGTCGGGGACCGCAAGACCTACCTCTTCGCTTTTCTGGACGATCATGCTCGGCTGGTGGTTGGGCACCGGTTCGGGTTCGCCGAAGACACCGTGCGTCTGGCGGCTGCACTCAAACCCGCGTTGGCTGCCCGCGGCGTGCCTGCGGGAATCTACGTCGACAATGGGTCAGCCTTTGTCGACGCGTGGTTGTTGCGGGCGTGCGCGAAACTGGGGATCCGGCTGGTGCATTCGGCGCCGGGTCGCCCGCAGGGTCGGGGCAAGATCGAACGGTTCTTCCGGACGGTGCGTGAGCAGTTCCTCGTCGAGGTCACCGACACCAGCAGTGAGGACCTCGTCGCGGCCGGGGTCGACCACGCCGCGGCGTTGTTGGAGCTCAACCGGCTGTTCATGGCGTGGGTGGAGACCGAATACCACCGCCGCACCCACTGCGAGACCGGGCAGGCGCCGCTGGCCCGGTGGGAGGCTGGCTGGGACCGGCTCGGCGCCCTGCCGGCGTTACCGACCGCCGCCGAGCTCACCGAAGCGTTCCTGTGGTCGCAGTTTCGGGTGGTGACCAAGACCGCGACCGTGTCGCTGCACTCCAACACCTACCGGGTCGACCCCGCCCTGGTCGGGCGCCGGGTGGAGCTGGTGTTCTCCCCGTTCGACTTGCAGACCATCGAGGTCCGCTACCGCGACCGCAGTTTCGGCGCCGCCCTGCCCCACACCATCAGCCGTCACGCCCATCCGAAGGCCCGACCCGAGAGCCCTGACTCGGCCCTGCCGGCGACGACGGGGATCGACTACCTGGCATTGACCGCTGCCACCCACCACGCCCAACTCCGCGACGACGACCGTATCGGCTACCACGCGCTCTACGGCACCGACCCAGCGGTCACCGGCGCCACTCTGGTCGATCAGATTCCCGGTCAGCTCTCGATCACCGACATCAACCCCGATGGCGTCTATGCCACCGTTGATCATGAGGGTGAGGTGTCAGCGTGAGTATTCAACGGCTGCAATCACATTGGGGATTTGGTCGAATGCCGTTCGGGCGTGACCTAGCCCCGTCGATGCTGCACCGCCACCCCGCCCACAGCGAAGCCATCGCCCGGATCTCCTGGTGTGTGGACCAGTGCGCCATCGGGGTCATCACCGGTGAAGTGGGCGCGGGCAAGACCGTGGCCATCCGTGCGGCGGCGACCGCATTGGACCCGGCCCGGCACGTCATCATCTACCTGGCCAACCCCACCATCGGGGTGCGCGGCATGCTCACCCACATCGTGGCCACCCTCGGACACACCCCGGCGTTTCACACCGCCCGGCTGGCACCCCAAGCCGCTGACGCCCTGGCCGCCGAATACGCCGAACGCGGCCGCAACCCGGTGCTGGTCGTCGATGAAGCCCACCTGCTCGACAACCATCAACTCGAAGCGATCCGACTGCTGACCAACCACGACATGGACAGTGGGTCACCGTTCGCCGTGGTGCTGGTGGGCCAACCCACCCTGCGTCACCGATTGCGCCTGGGCGTCTTGGCCGCGCTGGACCAGCGCATCGCGGTGCGCTACACCCTGCCCGGGATGAGCCCCGCCGACACCGCCGACTACATCGGTCACCACACCAAGATCGCTGGCCGCTCCGATGCGCTGTTCGCCGAGGACGCCATCACCCTCATTCACAACGCCTCCCGCGGGCATCCCCGCGCCGTCAACAACCTCGCCCTGCACGCGTTGACCGCGGCGTTCGCGGCCGGCCATTCCATCGTCGGGGAGAAAGCCGCCCGCATCGCCATCAGCGAAACAGCAACAGACTGAACGAAACTCCCTTCACCACGACCACCACCGCATCACCACGACGACCAACCCGTCACAACGACCACCACGGCCCCGCTCACCACAGCGAGCGGGGCCGTTCTCATAGCCCAACCGTCACCAACGCCGATGACACCGACATCGTCATCTTCGGTGACGCGCAACACCAGCAGACTTGATTGTCGCTCCAATGCGGCAACCGACGGGTTGAGGTCCCCTGAGCTTCATAGACCGATCTGGAGGCCGGAACGCACCGACGGCTTGATCGGACGCTTTCATACGTGATTGCGAACGAGTCACTGCTTCCGGTGCCGACTGGCCAGAACCGCTGCGTCGATGAGCGTGTTGGCGGGCAGTCCCGCGACGAGATCGCGTGTCCAGCCCCCGTCCCGGTGCGCCGGTGTGCCTCATGTCGTCGATGCGATAGGCGCCCCTACGGGCATTGTGCTGGCCTTGCCAGCACTGCTGCAGACACCGACCCGCCGCGCACGCTCGCCCATCCCGAATAGGATCACCATCATGGCCTCACTCGCCGACCTCGAAGCCCGCGTAGCGGCGCTCGAAGCAGACCGCGCCGACTACCGGGCCGTGTTGGCCGCGGTTGGAGCCCTCGCCCAGCGCGTCAGCGATGCCGATGTCAAGATCGATGCTCATCGCGAAGCCATCAACGCCCTCGGCGAGAAGGTTGCGGATTTCCAGGCCGAGACGCGCCAGCGCTTTGCCGGCATCGAGCACAAGATCGACGAATACCACCAGGAATCCACCGGGCGGTTCCGCTCACTCGAAGACGGTCAAGCAGAGTTGAAGGACCTCATTCTGCAAGCCCTCGATCGGCGCAGCGACAAGTAGCCCCGCGCAGACACCCGCTGACCGGTCAACCCCCCGCGAACGCGAATCGAGCACCCGCGTGCGCCCGCCGGTGAACCGCACCAGGAAATCCGGCGCATGACGCACTGTTCGCCCTGCCCATCACACCAAACCAACCAGAACTGCTGCGCCGTGATGTCCACCACCTCCGGATCGAAATCCAGCGCCACCAGGTGATCCCGCGCCACCCACGACTCGAACCCGATCCGCCGCCCCAGCGTCGCCGACCAATACCAACCCGGATAGCCCTGACCCCGAACCGACCGCAACCACCGCACCGACCCGCCGATCTCCTCGACCACCAGCGGCAGCCGCGACCACGGCACCAGCCGCTGCTCCCCCGACGCGGTCACAAATACCGCATCAAACCCGTCCTCACCGGTCGGCGGCCAAACCGATAAGTGCTCGACAACATCCAGCACCACTACATCTGAACCATCCTGGTTTTCCCGGACGCTCGGGCAATTGGATTCCGATCAGGGTGTCGGTCCGTTACCGACTACTGTCCCCATGGCCCCATGGCCGCCCAGGCCAACAAATACACCATGACGACCATAAGGACCACAGAACCCACCATGACCATCACCCACACTGCAGTCGACATTCCGCTGCTCACAGGCTTCGACGTCTCGGTCGGTGGGTAATTGAACAGATGATACAGCCGCCGACCCTTCCACTGGGTGCCGTCCCAGTACCGCTCCGCCTCCGGATCACTAGCGTCGGGATACCACCCCGGTTCCCGCGGTTTCCGCGAAGCCATAACGCCCTCCCGTGCGCGCGTGACTCGTTGCGTGAGCACTACTCCACCCGCAACAGACCGCACAGCCAGCACGGCTCAGACACGCCAACCCTAGTATTACAGCGTAGTTGCACAGATCAGACGCAGTTTCTTAGCCAACGGCCACGCGGATCAACTCGGCGTGAACTCCAGCTCAACCGGGGTGCTCCGAAGAAGGAGTTCACCCATGTCCGTCTCCGCGACCACACCCAGATCACTCGCCCACCTTTGCCCGCGGCCCAGCACGTCATCCCGTAGCCGTCGCTCGCGTGCGGGCTCCTGTCCTCTCTCCGATGTCTGATGACGATGCCACGCCGTGCCGAGCGAGTTCGGCGGTGCGGCCGCTTCGCAACCGCCTGAACGGTAGCGGGTGTAGGCGACCGGGCTAAGAATGGCTGCTGGAACGCACGCTCCCCGCCCTGCGGCGCGAAGCCCAGGCCAGCCCGCTGCGGGCAAAACCGGACCGATTCCTTTGTACAGCAACCAAATTGGGGGCGAACCACGACCGCATTGGCCAGCAAGGTCGCGGTGCGCTCGCCAATCCAGACCGCCTCTGGCCGAACCGACTCGACGACACCGACCTCGCCGGCGCCGAACCGGACAAGCCGCCGCCGCCCCTTAACGGCCAGCGTGTCATTGCACCATCACCAAGCCGGCCAACAACCAAACAGACTGGGGTGCAACGTGACGGGAGCGCGGCAGGAGACCGTGAACCACACCAACAACGCAACGCCGGTATCGCGGGCTGCGGGACTGCCCATCATCACCGGGAGGGGATCCGCCATACCTCCTCCAGCGCGCCCGATTGGTCCACATCAACGCCCGACCACACTCGCCGACCTTGCACAACCGCTGATAGACGATCACATCGTCGCACTGGGCGTGCACGGCTTGCTCGAACACAGCAAACCTCGGTGGCGCGGCAAACTCGCCGCGGACGTTGAGTCCGACCGGCAGATGTGACAAGTCTGTGACAACCAGACCAGTAAGCGATGGCCGGTGCCCCGCCCCGCGACGGGGAAAGTCCTGGTCAACGCCGTTTTCCGACCGGTGAACGGGATGCGCGGCCACCGTCGACCCACTGGCGTGTCACAGCTCCCCGACAACCCGTCGAGGCCATCCAGGCGTCGAACCTCGGGACAAACACGCAGGTCGAGGTCGGGTTCGCGCCAGGCAAAGATTGGCGATTGCGGCCTGTCGTGGGCGGCGAATCAAGTGCCCCGTGGGCGGGAATTCCGGTAACACATATAAATAGCATTTGACCTGCTAAAACGTTGTCGGGCTGACAGGATTTGAACCTGCGACCACTTGACCCCCAGGAAGTAGCGGTAGGGCGTTTTCCCAGGTCGCCGGCGCTGTCGCGGCCTAAGCCGCGGTGTGTGCCGTTCACGGACGCCCAGGTCGTTCAGCATCGCGCATAACGTGTGGTCCCAGACTGGTCCCGGACAGGCGTCCGCCACCGTCGCCCTGCCCGCCGCCGCTCAAACCTGCAACAGCTACGGTGCCGCGATCCGGCTGTGCGGTTCCGACGGAGGCAAGGTATTATTCGAATGTTCCGAAATGTAGTTCGTTTTGTTCGGATAGGAGCTCGGTGTGAGCGCAGAGGTGGTAGAGACGGCAACGTTCGTCCCGGAAGGGCGTGACGAGATGGCCCTCGTCGTTGGGTTCCTCGCCGCTCATGAGCGTCTCCGCGGATCGGCGGCTTTGCCTCGTTACGCCCTTGTCGGTGTCGATGAGCATGACCGGATCGAGCTGCCACCGACAGTGCATCAGGCGCTGAAGAAGGTGGTGGCAGCGCTCGGTGCCGGTAAGGCCGTCACCATCGCGCCTCAGACGATGAAGTTGACCACCCAACAAGCCGCCGACCTGTTGGGAGTCAGCCGCCCGACCGTGGTCCGCCTGATCACCGACGGCACGTTGCCGGCTGAGCGGATCGGCAATCGCCATCGACTGCTGCTCGACGACGTTCTCGCCTACCGCGAGCAGCGCCGCAATCGCCAGTACGAGGCGCTGGCGGCCTCAGCGGTCGACATCAACGCTGAGGACGATCCGGACTTAGTTCGGCAGCAGCTGCGTGAAGCGCGCCGAGTCGTCGCCGAACGACGCCGGGCCAAGGCCGCCACGCGCTGACAGCATCTTCAAATGTTCGCCGCGCTGTTGGATACCTCGGTGCTGTGGCCCAGTCTGCAGCGCGATTTCCTGCTCTCGCTCGCGGTCGAGGGGTTGTATCGGCCGTTGTGGTCAACAGCGATCCTCGATGAACTGCGCTACCACGAAGCGCAGAAGCTCATCGGTCGCGGCCACGACCCAGTCCTCGCGGAGAAACGTTCACAACGCCTCGTCGATCAAATGAACGAGGCGTTCGATGACGCCATCGTGATGAATTGGGAAAGCTTGGAAGGCACGTTTGGGCTGCCCGACATCGATGACGAACACGTGGTTGCGGCGGCGCTGGTTGGAGGAGCGGACGTGATCGTCACCAGCAACTTGAAAGACTTTCCACCGCAACAGATCCCCAAACCACTCAAGGTGATCTCACCCGCGCAGTTCGCTGCTGACACCGTCGCGGTGTCCCCCGACAACGCCCGCCAAGCAGTCATTACCATGGCCACCAGGTTCATTCGACCGTCGTCCACCCTCGACGAGATCCTCGACCACCTCGCCGCACGCTACGCCATGATCGAAGCCGTCGACCTTATTCGAAACGCCACGTAGCGGAGACTCAAGGAGAACCGATCATTAGCGGTATCGAGAGTTTCCCTGGCGAGTTGGACACGCTGCGTGCCGACAATGTGCGTTTGCGTCATCTCCTTCACCTGAGTGAGGAACAGGCACGCGCAGCCGCCAGTGACCAGGCGACGCTGACAGGAGCGCCGGCCCCACCGGTGACCATGGGCTCCAACTCCGCCGATAAGGTGCGGTTCTTCTTCGATCTGTTCCGTTGTCGCACCGATGTTTACGCAGTGCGCTGGGAGAACCGGCGAGATGGCCGTTCAGGTTGGATGCCGGCGATCAAAGGCTATTGGCGCAAGGGGATGAATCGGGCCGAGGCACCTTACCTTCCGCTGACCCCGGAGGTCGTTGATGCCCACTTGCGGGGCGAGGAACACATCGGCCTGTATCCGCTCAGCGATGACGACACCTGCTGGTGGATCGCGGCCGATTTCGACAAGGACGCCGCGATGCTCGACGCGCTCGCGTACATGAAAGCCGCTCGCTCCTATGGGATTCCGGCTGCACTGGAGGTATCGCAATCCGGGCGAGGCGCTCACGTGTGGATCTTCTTCGCCCGTGCGATCTTGGCGTCGGTCGCCCGCAGCGTCGCTACCAGTCTGCTGAGTGAGGCATTTCGCCTGCGTGGCAGCATGCATCTGAGTAGTTATGACCGCTTGTTCCCATCTCAGGACGTCCACACCGGGCGAGGCGTGGGGAATCTGATCGCCGCACCGCTGAACGGTAGGCGCCGTCAGCACGGCACCACCGTCTTCCTCGATCCCGCCACCCTGGAGCCGTACGAGGACCAGTGGGCCTACCTGTCGAGCATCGCCCGATTGTCCACCAAGGACGTCACCGCGTTGGCGCGCCAACTCCCCGATCCCCAGATCGGCCATAATGTCCGGCGTCTGCAGCTACCGACGTCGTCGCGCATCATCCCGCGGCCTGCGGCCATCGTGCGCGCAGAGTTCACATCACGACTCACCTTGACCGCCAACGACCTTGGCCCAGCGATGATCTCGGCCGTCAAACACGCCGCATCGATACGCAACCCGGAATTCGATGCTCGCCAACGCGCCCGCCGCAGCACCTGGGATACACCACGGTTCCTGTACAGCTACGACGAAACCGCCAATGGCGATCTCGTGCTCCCCCGCGGCCTCCACGCACTGCTGACCGAACTCGTTGAATCGGCCGACAGCACGCTACTCGTGGACGACAAACGCATCCTCGGTCAATCCCACAAGTTCACCTGCGGCACGCCGTTGCGCACCTTTCAGACCACCGCACTGCGCGAACTCCTGGAGCAGGACACCAGCGTCCTCATCGCGCCACCGGGCACCGGCAAGACGGTTATCGCCTGTGCGGCAATCGAATCACGAGCTACCGCGACCCTGATACTAGTCGATCGCAAAGCGCTAGCCGACCAATGGCGCGACCGGCTCAACAAGCACCTCGGTTTGGCATGCGGTCAAATCGGCGGCGGACGATCGAAAACCACCGGCATCCTCGACATCGCCCTACTGCCAACACTTGCCCGCCGTGACAACGTCGAAGACATCACCGCCAACTACGGATTCATCATCGTGGACGAATGTCACCACGTCGCAGCCAGCGCATTCTTCAGCGTCCTGAGCCGCATAGCCGCGCGGTACTGGCTCGGCCTGACCGCCACCCCAGAACGGCGCGACGGCCTCGAAGACCTGATCTACCACCAACTCGGATCCCACCACGTCGCCATCGACCAGCCCGCTACCGGACAACTCCCGGTCGACGGTTCCGACCTACTGACACCCCACCCAGCTCTACATGTTCACCGGACCGGATTCGAATACCGCGGCGACGCCGACCCCACCGCACCCGGTGGAATGGCCGAAATCTACCGAGCCCTCGTCGCCGACCAATCGCGACTGAACCAGATCGTCGCCGACGTCTTAACCGCCTCCGAAACCCGAGCTAACATCTTGGTGCTCACCACCTGGGTCGAACACCTCAACGCCATCACCGACCGGCTCCAGGCCACCGGAAAGACGGTCACCGTCCTCAGCGGCGGCATGAAGGCGCGTGAACGCCGCCAGATCACCGACCAACTTGCCAACCACACGCCCGATTCGGATCCACTCCTAATCGTCGGCACCAGCTCATTCATCGGGGAAGGCTTCGACTGCCCCGCCCTCGACACGCTGTTCCTGGCAGCGCCGATCACCTTCAAGAACCGACTCATCCAATACATCGGTCGCGTCACCCGTGCCTACCCCGCGAAGACCACCGCAACCGTGCACGACTACCACGACGAGCACACCCCCGTGATCGCCTCATCGCTGAAGAAACGAGCACCCGGCTACCTCAAGATGGGCTTCCCCGACCCGCGCAAGATGATCCGATAGAACTGCGTGCCACCCCACTTGACCAGCGGTCAACTTCGGCAATAGGACACCGGCCTCGGCCAAGCCCACGCGACGTGTACAGGCGCGGATAGCGCGCATGACGTGCGGCCGATCGGCCCAATGCTCCCCCGCACGAGTCCATGGAGTGCGCTACCGACACCCGGCTGGTCCCACCGATTGGTCGTCGCTTCATCGACCATCGAGCAGATTAGCTCCGTTATCGCAGTTCAGAGCCTACTTCTCGCTGGTCGGGCTGACAGGATTTGAACCTGCGACCACTTGACCCCCAGGAAGTGGCGGTAGCGCGTCTCCCCAGGTCACGACGGGCCACCGCGGCCAGGACGCCGTGTGTGACGTTGATGGACGTACGGGTCGTTCGGCATCGCGCATAACGTGTGGTCCCAGCATGGTCCGCACGCGGGCGATCCGGCTCGAACCGCCTCAGGTGTTCTTGACAGAATTCTTTCGTACTGCCATTGTGAGTACATGACTTCGATGAAGGATGACCGGCTTCAGTTGCGGGTCGACGCTGCGGCCAAGCGGCGATTGGAGGAGGCAGCATCCGAGGCGCACCTCAGCGTCACCGCGTTCGTGCTGCAGGCCGCCAACCGTGCCGCCGACGACGTGCTGGCCGAGCGGCAAACCATCCACCTCTCCCCCGATGCTGCGTCCGCCTTTACCGAGGCACTCAACCGCCCAGCTCAGGTCAACCAAAGACTGGCGACGGCACTGCAACGGCCGGCGAAGTTCACCTGGCTCGACTGAGGTGCAGTTCTACCGGCCGACATTGCTCGCCCCGGACAAACACCAGCGTAGCGAATTCACATGTGGCGAAACATCATTAGACGAGTGGCTACGTCGCTATGCCGGCCAGAATCGGCGTGGCAACACTGCCGCAGTGTGGGTGATTGCGGACGTGAGCCAGACTGTCGTCTGCTACGCCACCTTATCGATGACCTCCGTCGATCGGTCCGCCAGCCCCAAGTCTCTGAGCAAGGGTGCACCGCAGCAGATTCCTGCGCTGTTGATTGGCCGGCTGGCCACAGACACTCGCGTGGCCGGACTCGGCCTTGGGACTGAGATGGTCAAGCACATCCTGGCGACCGCGGCCGAACTGAACATCAAGGCGGCCTGTAGGGCCGTGGTTGTCACTGCGCTGAACGCCGATGCGTTCCGCTGGTGGCAGCGGTTCGGGTTCGAACCGTTCGATGCCGATGATACGACCAACATGGATCTCTACCTGTTGACCAAAGACATCGCCGAAACCCTGGCCAGCCTGTAAGACTCCCGCCATGGACAGCCAGGTTGAGCTGCATCTTCGCCAACTGATCTTCGACAGGCTCGCCGACATCGTCGCCGAGAACGGCGTCATCACCAGGTCCGAACTCGAACAACTTCAGATCGGAGACCAACAATGGCGGATTATTGACCGCAACCGCGGTATCCGAAACCCGAGAGAACTCCTGGCCACGCTGTCGGTGATCTCCAACCCCAAGGGTCCGTACGCAGATACGCACGTGGGCGATTCCCTCTACGCGTACGACTACCGGGCAGGTAGCACCGACGGCGACAACCGAAAAATGCGGCGTGCCTTCGAACTCGGCCTGCCGATCATCTTGCTCCGCACCATCCGCCCAGGCATCTTCGTGCCGATATTCCCCGTCTACGTCGTCGCCGATGACACCGCCAATCGACAATTCATACTCGCTCTCGACGAGAGCCTCCGCTTCGTCTCCAACCCGCTTCAGCTCAAACCAGCCGAACGCGAATACGCCGAACGAATCGTCAGACAACGCCTCCATCAACCCGAATTCCGCGGCCGCGTCCTCCTCGCCTACCAAACGCAGTGCACCGTCTGCAGCCTCCGGCACGGCAAGCTCCTCGATGCTGCCCACATCATTGGCGACAACAAGCGGCACGGCCTCCCGATCGTCGAGAATGGCCTGAGCCTCTGCAAAATCCACCACGCCGCATTCGATGCAAATCTGCTCGGCATCTCACCGGATTACGTCGTCCACATCAACCGTGCCCTCATGGATGAAATCGACGGACCGATGCTCCGCTACGGCCTTCAAGAAATGGACGGCCGACTCCTTACCCTGCCAGCGCGAGCATCTGACCAACCGGCGGCTGATCGACTGGCCGAACGATTCGACGAGTTCCGCGCCGCAGGATGAGCGAGCACAGTCGATCCCTCGCCCACTTGACCAGCGGACAACCTCGGCACAAGGACAGCTACCTCGGCTAGGGCGGATAACGTGCACAGGCGCGGATAACGCGCATGACGTGCGGTACAGCTGCCAAAACTCCAGGCACAAGGCCATCGAAGGCGTCGCCAGCACCCACGCGGTCCCAGGGGTGGCTGTGTCGTCACGCGCCTATAATGGAGCAACCGCACCATCACTGCAGTTCAGAGCTACTTTTCTACGTCGGGCTGACAGGATTTGAACCTGCGACCACTTGACCCCCAGTCAAGTGCGCTACCAAGCTGCGCCACAGCCCGCGGTGCCTCCGGGATCACCGGTAGGCGGTCGAAAGCTTACAACAGCACCGGCGTCGAACCCCAATCCCCCCGCAGCACGCGCCGTCGCCTACCGCCCACCATCGTCGGCCAGTTCGTCGACGGCGGCATCCGGCAGGCGATCCGGCGTGAACCGCGGCGCCCTGCACATCCGCAACGACACCAACGCCGTCGCCTAGAACAAGACGATCAGCGTGTAGATACCCGCCGACCACGGCCAGGTGACGCCGAAGAAGTGGACCAGCTTTTGGCTGTTCGTCAGCACGATCAGCCCGCCGACGGCGGTACCGAGCAGCGCGGGGCTCCCCTGCTGACCAGCAAGGTGCGAACGGCGCCGCAACGACGCCACCCACCATCAACCCGAGCACGACGGGCGCTCACCGACCCGATACCGTGCGCGGGGAGGTCTTGCCCCGGGACAACAGCGTGCCGTCGTCTCCGGGGCCCAGCCACCGCCCCCTGAGGCGTTAATGAACCCGCCGAACAGTCCCAGCGGCGCCAGGAACTTCACGCTGTGGCTGGTGCCGTGCGCACCCATTGACAGCGGCGTACGAAGCGAGAACGCAACAGCAGGTACACGCCGATGGCCAGCAGGATCCCCGCCATCAACGGAGCCGCGCCCTCGGTCGACAGCGACGACAGCAATGTCGCCCCGAGGAATGCGCCCACTGCGCCGGGTGCACCGAGTTTGGCCACCATCGGCCATGAAACGCCAATGGAGACCGGAGGCCAGCGTGGTACCTACCTCGGCCAGGTGCGGCCGCGCTGGCCTGGGCGGCGCCGATACCGCTGAGCACCAGCAGGATTGATGCGGTGACGCCGAACGCCATTGCGAGCGCACCGTCGACCAGTTGGGCACTCACGCCGACCAGCGTGGAGAAGCGAGCGCGTGACGGCTTTCGTGACGGGTCAGATCGGCAACCGCGCGACCGGAACAAGCGGGATGGACGCGTATCGGCTAGGCGTGCGACACCATTCGTCCAACGCCGTCAAACGTCGCGACGGCCAGAACGGCTCGAGCGCACAGAAGTGCGAGGGCGCCATGCGATATGACCGTTCGGCCACCGGTGCCCCCTCTCCGTGTTCGCGACAACCTTGCCGGCACTACACCGTTATCAGCCTGAACAGCCCGACCAGGCCGACCACAACGATCGCCGATCGCAGCACACCCGGCGACAGCCGACGGCCGTACCGTGCCCCCACCCAACCACCCAGCAACGACCCGGCGGCGATCAACCCCGCCGCCGCCCAGCTGATCCGGTCGAACGCGACGATCGTGTACGCCGCCGCCGCGACGATGTTGACCAGCATCGCCAGCAGGTTCTTCGCGGCGTTCATCCGCTGCATGGTCTCCGGCAGCAGCGCCCCCATCACCGCGACCAGCAGGATGCCCTGCGCGGCAGCGAAATAGCCACCGTACACACCGACGGCGAACGTGCCGATCACCACCGCCACCATCCGTCGCGACGACACATGCTCGGGGGGCCGCCCGGCCTCCTCGGCACGCCGCCGTGCCCAAGCCTGAATCCGCGGCCCGACGACCACCAGGACCAGCGCGATCACCAGCAGCACAGGCACCACCCGGCGGAACACCTGCTCCGGTAGATGCAGAAGCAGCCACGCTCCCAGCACCGCACCCAGCAGCGACGCCGGGATCTGCCAGCGCACTCGGTGCCACTGCCCCCGCAACTCCTCGCGGTAGCCGAGCGTGCCGGACACGCCACCGGACACCAGGCCGACGGCATTGGACATCGTCGCCGTCACCGGCGGATACCCCAGCGCCACGAGCGTCGGAAACGTGATCAGGGTGCCCGAACCGACGACCGCGTTGACCGCTCCTGCCGCCAGCCCCGCCGCCGCGATCAGGAGCATGTGAAGCACCGACACTCCGGCCACCCTAGCGAGCGCGCCGGTGTGTGCCCCTCAGCGACTCAGCGAGACCTCGCCCTCGCACGACGGTCGCTCAGCGAGGCCTCGCCCTCGCACGACGGTCGCTCAGCGAGACCTCGCTCCGCGCTTCTCGCGGACCCGCACATTGATCCTGATCGGGCTGCCCTCGAAGCCGAACGTCTCGCGCAGCCGCCGCTCCAGGAACCGCCGATACCCCGCCTCCAAGAAACCCGAGGTGAAGAGCACGAACGTCGGCGGCCGCGCCGTCGCCTGGGTGGCGAACAGGATCCGCGGCTGCTTGCCGCCGCGCACCGGCGGAGGCGTCGCCGCCACCACTTCCTTGAGGAAGGTGTTGAGCTGCCCGGTGGTGATCCGTCGATCCCACGACGCCAACGCGGTCTCCAGCGCCGGCACCAGCTTCTGCACCGCACGCCCGGTCAGCGCCGAGATGTTGACGCGCGGTGCCCACTGCACCTGGGCGAGCTCCCGCTCGATCTCCCGGTCGAGCATGTAACGGCGATCCTCGTCGACGAGATCCCACTTGTTGAACGCCAGCACCAACGCCCGGCCCGCGTCGATCACCATCGACAGCACCCGCTGGTCTTGTTCGGTCAGTGGCTGCGACCCGTCGATGAGCACGATCACCACCTCGGCGGCGTCGATGGCCCCATGCGTACGAACCGACGCGTAGAACTCGTGACCGCTCGCCTGACCGACCTTGCGGCGCAACCCCGCCGTGTCGACGAATCGCCAAGTCTTGCCGCCCAATTCGATCAGCGAGTCAACCGGGTCGACGGTGGTCCCGGCCACGTCGTGCACCACCGAGCGCTCATCACCGGCCAGCCGGTTCAACAGCGAGCTCTTGCCCACGTTGGGCTTTCCCACCAGGGCAACGCGGCGCGGCCCACCGCCGCCGGAGGACAGCTCGGACACCGCAGGCAGGGATTCCATCACCGTGTCGAGCAGATCGGCCACACCGCGGCCGTGCATGGCGCTCACCGGATGCGGCTCCCCGAGCCCCAGTGACCACAGCGCCGCCGCATCCGCCTCGGCCCGCTCGTTGTCAACCTTGTTGGCCGCCAAGAAAACCGGCTTTCCCGACTTACGCAACAGCCGGACGGCGGCCTCGTCCGCCGCCGTCGCCCCGACCACCGCGTCGACCACCAGGATGATCGCGTCCGCCGTCCGCATGGCCACCGAAGCCTGCTCGGCGACCAGCTGCTGCAGCCCCTTGGCGTCGGGTTCCCATCCCCCGGTGTCCTGCACGACGAAACGCCTGCCGGACCACAGCGCGTCGTATGACACGCGGTCACGCGTCACCCCGGGCACATCCTGCACGACGGCCTCGCGCCTGCCCAGGATCCGGTTGACCAGCGTGGACTTCCCGACGTTGGGACGCCCGACCACGGCCACCACCGGTGGTGGCGCCGACGCCTCCTCGATCGCCTCGGCGACGTCTTCGGCGCCGAGCTCCCATTCGCTCTCGTCCGACCAGGTGCCGTCCGTGTCGGATGCGCTCACCTCGACGCCCCGGCATGCTGCTGGACCAACTCGAGTAGGTGTGAAATCACTTGAGCCTCAGTCATATCGCTGGTATCGACGAGCAACGCGTCGTCGGCGGCCCGCAGCGGAGACACCGCGCGGGTGGAGTCCAGATGGTCACGACGCTGCACATCGGCCAGCACCGCCGCGAAGTCGCCGGGCAGCCCGCTGGCGACGTTCTGGTCGTTGCGCCGTCGCGCACGCTCCTCGGCCGAGGCGGTGAGGAAGATCTTCACATCGGCGTCCGGCAGCACTACCGTCCCGATATCCCTGCCCTCGACGACGACGCTGCCCTCGCCGCCGGCCAGAGATCGCTGCAGCGTCACCAGCCGGGCGCGCACCGCGGGAACGGCCGACACCGCCGACACCGCTTTGGTCACCTCATCGCCGCGGATCTCGGTCGACACGTTCTCCCCGGCCAGAAACGACCGGTCCTGGGTGGGGTCATGCCCAACCGACAACTCGACGCGGTCGGCGACCGTAGCGACCTGTGCCGTATCCGACAGATCGGTGCCCGACCGCAGCACCGCCAGCGTGACGATCCGGTACATCGCCCCGGTGTCCAGGTAGCGCGCGCCGAGGGACTGCGCCAAACCCCTTGATACCGAAGACTTCCCGGTACCTGCCGGCCCGTCGACGGCAATCACCAGTGAACGGCTCACAACCCCACCGCCTTATAGAGCTCGCCAATCTCCTTGCGGCTCAACACCCGGATGCTACCCGGGCGTTGGTCACCGAGCTTCACCGCGCCGATGTCGGTGCGCACCAGCTCCTGCACCGGATACCCGACCGCCGCCAGCATCCGGCGCACGATCCGCTTGCGCCCCTCATGCAGAACCACCTGCACCATCGTCTTACCGGGAACGGCGTCGACCACCGCGAAATCGTCGACGCGCGCTGGCCCGTCGTCCAATTCGACTCCGGTACGCAGCTTCTTGCCCAGACCGCGCGGCACGGCGCCCTCCACGGTCGCCAGGTAGGTCTTGGGCACCTCGAAGGACGGGTGCATCAGCCGGTGGGCCAGCTCCCCGTCGTTCGTCAGCAGCATCAGACCCTCGGTGTCCGCATCGAGCCGCCCGACATGAAACAGCTTCTTGTTACCCCGGACCCGATGCTCGACCAGGTCGCCGACGCAGGGCCGGCCCCGATCGTCCGACATCGTCGAATGCATACCCCGTGGCTTGTTGATCGCCAGATACACCAGCGTGTCGTCCAGCAGGACGCGGGTGCCGTCGACCCGGATCACCGATGCGTCGGGGTCCACCCGCGTCCCCAGCTCGGTCACGATCCGGCCGTCGACCTCGACACGCCCGTCGAGGATCATCCGTTCGGCCACCCGCCGCGAGGCAACCCCCGCCTGCGACAACACCTTCTGCAGGCGCACACCGTCGCCAGCTATCACCACGTCCACCTCAGTCCTGGTCCAGATTCATCGACAACGGTTGCCCGGCAGCGGGTACCGCATTGAGCTTGATGAAACGCGGCTCGTCGTCCAGTGATTCGCTCAGATCGTCGATCACGTCCACATCGGGCAGCAGCGGCGCAAGGTCGGGCAGGTCCTCCAGCGACGACAGACCCAGCCGCTCCAGGAACAGCTCGGTCGTCGAGAAGGTCACCGCACCGGTATCCGGATCGGTTCCCGCCTCGGTGATCAGCCCGCGCGCCACCAGGGTGCGTATCACCGCGTCGACGTTGACGCCGCGCACCGCGCTGACCCGTGCCCGGGTGACCGGCTGCCGGTAGGCCACCACCGCCAGCGTCTCCAGCGCCGCCCGGGTCAGTTTGGAGCGGGCGCCGTCGAGCAGCAGCCGCTCCACGTACGGCGCGAACCGCGCCCGCGTGTACAACCGCCAGCCCCCGCCCGCCTCCCGCAGGTCGATACCGCTGCCGCGCGCGGCGAGCTCGTCCGACATCGCCCGCAGAGTGGCCGTCACCCGCGACGCGGGCTGCTCGGTCGCCGCGGCGAGCGCCTCGATCGTCACCGGAGTGTCCACGACCAGCAGAAGTGCCTCGAGCACCGCGCCGAACTCGGAGTCCTCCAGCTCGGGCGGGGTCTCGACCTCGATCCCCAGATCGAGGTCGGGCATTTCGTCAGTCATCGTCCTCCACCGCGTCAACGGTCGCCAGGTATTCGCTGGTCGGGCTGTCCCCGGTCCACGAAACCTGGAGCGCACCAAGCGGCTCTGATTGCTCGAATGCTACCGCCCGCGCCCGGTACAGTTCGAGCAGCGCCAGGAAGCTGCCGACCACCTCCATCGCGCCCTCGCAGTCGGCCACCAGCTCCGAGAACGACGCCCACTGGCCGGTGCCCCTCCGCTCCAGCAGCGACAACAGACGCCGTGCCTGCTCCGGCACCGAGACCGGTGCCGCATGCAGATGTCCGGTGGCCACCGTCGGCACCGGTCGCGGGGTGAACGCGGCCGCCGCGATCTGCGCGAAACTCTCGGCGCTCACACCGAGCATGACCTCGGGAAGCAGGTCGGCGAAGCGTTCCTCCAGCGACACCGCGCGCGGGTAGCTGCGCAACGCGGCGGCTTCGAGCTCGGCGAACATCTGGGCGACGTGTTTGAAGGCGCGGTACTGCAGCAACCGCGCGAACAGCAGGTCACGCACCTCCAGCAGCGCCAGGTCGTCCTCGTCGTGCACCTCGCCCGACGGCAGCAGCCGGGCCGCCTTGAGGTCGAGCAGCGTGGCGGCGACGACCAGGAACGCGGTCGTCTCGTCGAGTTCCAGCTGCGAGCCGATCGCCTTGGTGTAGGCGATGAAGTCGTCGGTGACCTGGTGCAAGGCCACTTCGGTGACGTCGAGGCGGTGGGCGAAGATCAGCTGGAGCAGCAGATCGAACGGACCCTCGAAATTGCTCAGCCGTACCTGAAAGCCGCTCTGCTGAGACTCGACGTCCTCGCTCACGCGCCGAACCGGGCGATGACTTCCCTGGCCAGCGCTCGATACGCCTCGGCGCCGACGGATTTCGGCGCCCACGTGGTGATCGGCTCACCGGCGACGCTGGTCTCCGGGAACCGGACGGTGCGGCTGATGACGGTGTCGAACACCAGGTCGCCGAACCGCTCGACAACCCGGGCCATGACCTCCCGGGAGTTCACCGTGCGCGGGTCGTAGCGGGTGATCAGGATGCCGCCGATGTGCAGCTTGGGGTTGAGCCGGTCGTGCACCTTCTCGACGGTGTCGGTGAGCAACGCCAGGCCCCGCAGCGAGAAGAATTCACACTCGGTGGGGATGATCACGCCGTCGGCACAGGCGAGTGCATTGACCGTGAGCAGGCCCAGCGACGGCTGGCAGTCGATGAGGACGTAGTCGTAGCGGTCGAGCACCGGATGCAGCGCCCTGGCGAGGGTCTGCTCCCGGCCCACCTCGTTGACCAGCTGAATCTCGGCGGCCGACAGATCGATATTGCTGGGCGCCAGGTCCAGATTCTTGACCCGGGTGTTGATCAGCACGTCGTCGATCGACACCCGGGATTCCACGAGGACGTTGTGGATCGTGCGGTCCAGCTCGTAGTGCGGCACCCCCAGCCCCGCCGACAGCGCCCCCTGCGGATCGAGGTCCACCAGCAGCACCCGCCGGCCGCATTCGGCGAGGGCGGCACCGAGGTTGATCGTCGACGTGGTCTTGCCGACGCCGCCCTTCTGGTTGCACATGGCGATGACCTGGGCCGGACCGTGGGTGGTCTTGGGCGCAGGTTCGGGGATGACGCGGGGCGGCCTGCCGGTGAGGCCGACGGGCACGGGCGGATCGCCGTTGTCGGTCATGTCGGCTCCTGGCGCAAGCGCTCGTCGGTCATGCCGAACCACCGCTGGTCAGGCAACCCACAGGCAAGGCGGACATTCCCAGAAGCTTAACGTCCCGGTCAGGCGGGGAGCCGCAAGGCGCGCAACGCTCCGACGTGGCGCTTTCGTGGGTGTCCTGGCGATAACATCCCTGAGTGGCCGACGAATCGGGGCTACGTGTGTCGAGCACGGCCAACCCACGAGGCCTGGCGCGGCCCGACCTCGAGGCACTGGTCGCCGCCGATGTGCGCGCTCTGAATGCCGAGTCCGACCGCATCGGACGCACGTTCGCGGGCCTGCACCACGTCGGCAACAACGACATGGGCGCGCTGCTGCACATCGTCGTGTCGGAGGCCGCGGGTAAACCGCTGAGTCCCGGTGAGCTCGCCGAGCGGCTGGGGATGTCGGGCCCGGCCATCACCTACCTGGTGAACCGCCTGATCGATGCGGGCCACGTCCGCCGCGAGACCCACCAGTTCGACCGGCGCAAACTGGTGCTGCGCTATTCCGAGCACGGCCTCGGTGTGGCGCGCTCCTTCTTCGAGCCGCTCGGCGAACACATTCGATCCGCCATGGCCGATCTGCCCGACGAGGATCTCGTGGCCGCCCACCGGGTGTTCGCCGCGTTGTGCCAGGCGATCGCCGGCTACCGCCGCGAACTCCACGAGCGCTCCCCTTGACGCGAGCCGCAACCCGATCCGAGGAACGTGTGTGTCTGTTCACGACACCCCGAGCATGGGCGTACAAATGCGCACGCTGAAACGGCCTGGCGGTCAGTGCGCGCGGGGGTGCGCCCCGGCCCAGACCTCGCGCAGGGCATGCACGGTGACCATGGTGTAGATCTGCGTGGTCGTCACCGACGCGTGGCCGAGCAGTTCCTGCACGACGCGCACATCGGCACCGCCGTCGAGCAGATGGGTCGCAAAGGAGTGCCGCAGGGTGTGCGGGGACACCGCCGATGTCACACCGCCCCGTTCGGCGGCGTCCTGCAGCACCTGCCAGGCGCTCTGCCGGGACAGTCGTCCGCCGCGTGAGTTCAGGAAGATCGCAGGCTGCCCGCGGCCCCGGCGCGCAAGCTCCGGCCGCCCACGCACCAGGTAGGCGTCCAGCGCGCCGATCGCGGGCCTGCCGATGGGCACCAGCCGCTGCTTGCCGCCCTTGCCGCGCAGCAGCACCGACCTCGCCTCGGTGTCGACGTCGTCGACATCGAGCCCCACCGCCTCCGAGATTCGCGCCCCCGTCGAGTACAACAACTCCAGCAGCGCCCGGTTACGCAACGTCAGCGGGCTGTCGGACTCGCGGTCCCCGCCCGCGCCGTCGAGCAGGGCCAGCACATCGTCGATCGACAGGCTCTTGGGCAGCCGCCGGCTCGGTGTGGGCGGTTTCACCTCCCGGGCGACATCGGCCTCCGTGAGCCCCTCGGCCGCCGCGAAGCGATGCAGCCCGCGCACCGCGATCAGCGCCCTGGCGGCCGACACCGCCGAAAGCGCTACCGCACCGCTGCCCGGATCCCCGCGACGCAACGACACCAGAAAGTCACTGACGTCGGCCTCCACGACCTTGGCCAGGTCATCGACGCCGCGCGCCGTGAGGTGCTCGGCGTATCGGCGCAGATCCCTGCGATAGGAGCTCAGGGTATTGGCGGCGACCCCGCGTTCAATCGTCAGATGGTCCAGGTAGCCCTGGATCTGACCGTCCAGCACCGACGGGGACGACGGCGACGCGCCGGGCGGATGAACCGCGGATGCCGTCATCAATGCCCGTTCCGCCGGGCGAACGCCGTCGGCCGATCGGTCCACGGTGAGTCGACGGAGCGCAGCGTCTCGACGTCGTCGACCATGTGCGCCGCCAGAATCCCGCCCACCGCGGTCGCGTTGACGATCTCGCCCGCGAACACCATCCGGACCGCCTCCGTCAGTGGCACACGTCGCACGATCATGTCCGCTTCTTCGTGATGGGCTTCCGGCTTCTCCACCTCGCTGACGCCGGTGGCCAGATACACCCGCACGCTCTCATCGCAGAACCCCGGCGTGGCCACCAGGTCGACGAGCACCTTCCAGTCCGCCGCCGCCAGCCCCGTCTCCTCCTGCAGTTCACGGGCAGCGGTGAGGTGCGGCGGCTCTCCCCCGATATCGAGCAGCCCGGCGGGCAGCTCCCACAGCCGCCTGCCCACCGCGTGGCGGTACTGGTACACCAGTACCAGCTTCCCGTCATCGTCGAGCGCCACGACGGCCACCGCCCCGTAGTGTTCGACGACCTCGCGCCGGGCGGTACCGCCCCCGGGCATCACGACCTCGTCCGCGCGCAGCGCGAAGATCTTCCCGACGTAGACCGTTTCGCTCGCGCTCGTCTCGAACGCGTGCTCAGGCACGGGACGCGGGCTCTTCAAGCAGCTGCGCGACGGCGCCGGAATGTCCGTCGGCGTGCTCGATGCCGTTGGACCGCTGCTCGGGGATCTCGACGGGCAACCGCTCGGCGTCCTTGTAGTCCAGGGCGGCGCGGATGAACGAGACGAACAGCGGATGGGGCCGGGTGGGCCGGCTCTTGAGTTCGGGGTGGGCCTGGGTGCCGACGAGGAACGGGTGGACGTCGGAGGCGTACTCGACGAACTCGACCAGGTGACCGTCCGGTGAGGTGCCGGAGAACCGAAGTCCGCTCTCGGCGATCCGGTCCCGATAGGAGTTGTTGACCTCGTAGCGGTGACGGTGCCGCTCGGACACCTGGGTGGCCTGATAGGCCTCCGCCACAATCGATCCCGGCTCCAGAACGGCAGGGTAGGCGCCCAGGCGCATGGTGCCGCCGAGGTCGGCCTCCCCGGCGACGGCGTCACGCTGGTCGGCCATGGTGGAGATGACGGGATCGGGCGTCGCCGAGTCGAACTCGGCGGAGTTGGCCTCGGTCAGCCCGACCGCGCGGGCCGCCTCGATCACGATGCACTGCAGGCCGAGGCACAGCCCAAGCACGGGCAGGCCGCGCTTGCGCGCGAAATGGATGGCCCCGATCTTCCCCTCGATACCCCTGATGCCGAACCCGCCGGGGATCAGCACACCGTCGACGTCGTTGAGCACCGCGGCGGCACCGTTGTCGGTCTCGCAATCATCGGAGGCCACCCACCGCATCTCGACCTTCGCGCGATGTTTGAAACCCCCGGCACGCAACGCCTCCGCGACCGACAGATAGGCATCGGACAGGTCGATGTACTTGCCCACCAACGCGATTCGGACGGTTTCCTGGGGCTCGTGCACCCGGCGCAGCAGGTCGTCCCATTCGGTCCAGTCGACGTCGCGGAACGGCAGGCTCAGGCGCCGCACCACGTAGGCGTCGAGTTCCTCCCGGTGCAGCACCTTGGGGATGTCGTAGATCGACGGGGCGTCGGGGGTGGAGATCACGCCGTCGATGTCGACGTCGCACATCAGGGCGATCTTGGTCTTGAGTCCCTCGGGGACGTCGCGGTCGCAGCGCAGGATCAACGCATCGGGAGTGATACCGATGCTGCGCAGCGCGGCCACCGAGTGCTGGGTCGGCTTGGTCTTCAGTTCGCCGGAGGGCTTGAGGTACGGCACCAGCGACACGTGCAGGAAGAAGCAGTTCTCCCTGCCGACTTCGTGACGGACCTGGCGGGCGGCCTCCAGGAACGGCTGGGATTCGATGTCACCGACCGTGCCGCCGATCTCGGTGATCACCACGTCGGCCCTGCGCCCGTCGGCGTCGGTTCGCGCCATCGCCAGGATGCGGTTCTTGATCTCGTCGGTGATGTGCGGGATGACCTGCACCGTGTCGCCGAGGTACTCGCCGCGGCGCTCCTTGGCGATGACGGTCGAATACACCTGTCCCGTGGTCACATTCGCCGAACCGCTGAGGTTGCGATCGAGGAAGCGCTCGTAATGCCCGACGTCGAGATCGGTTTCGGCGCCGTCCTCGGTGACGAACACCTCACCGTGCTGGAACGGGTTCATGGTGCCGGGGTCGACGTTGAGGTAGGGGTCGAGTTTCTGCATCGTCACGGACAGCCCGCGCGCGGTCAGCAACTGTCCGAGGCTCGACGCCGTGAGTCCCTTACCCAGTGAGGAGACCACGCCGCCGGTGACGAAGAGGTGCTTCGTCGCGGTTTGCGGGTGCTTGCGTAACGCCTTTGTCTGGCCTGGCGAGTGTGTCTGGCCTGGCAAGTGCAACCTCCGTGACGACGGGCAGGGCTACTTTCCTACTTTGTTCCTAGGCCGAGTCCTAGTTTGGGGCCTGCCGACCCACGGAATCTCACCTTAACACCGACGCCGACAGCGCGTCGCTGACGCGCCGGACCCGCCCTATTGCGGCAGCGTTACCGACGACGCGCCTTGACCGGTCCCGTATTGCCCGGGTTTACCGCCGTTGACGAGATCGGCGAGGGCAAGCACCGTCGTGATCCGGCCGGATTCGGCGTCGATGTCGTCGACGGTGCTCACCGCGCCGGTCAGGGCGGCATCGGACCTGGTCACCGCCACCGCGCCGGTGCCAGACGCGGATCCGCCCCGGCCGACCAGAACGCTCCCGAAACCGTGCGGTGCCATCCCCGCGGCGAACCTGGCCACCGTGGCGCCGCGGTTGCCCGCGTCGTCGGCCAGCGGCCCGCCGGTCACGATCAGCGCGGCGTCCGCGGCGGCCATCTGCTGGGTGCCGTAGGTCAGGAAGCCGGTGTCCCGCAGCGCCTGCAACACGGTGTCACGCTGCTCGTCGGTGACCACGGGTGCGGCCGGATCCCTGTTGGCCAGCATCGCGATGCCGAGCAGATCGCCCGCCTGCGAGCCCTGGTCCACCGAGGCGGTGTTCAACTGTGTCCCGGCGGGCAGGATCGGCGAGTTGACCACCGACAGCAACTTCTCGGCCGAGTTCGCCCCGATGAACTCCTCGGTGAGCGACACCGTGCCGGTGACGGTGCCGCCGGCCTGCCCCACCAACCGCGACAACGCCTCGACGTCGTCGTCGGCGGCGTCGGGCGTGCGGAACACCACGACCGACTTGCCGCCGAGGGTGTTACGCAGGATGCGCGCAGACATCTGCGCATCGAATTCCGCTGCCGCGTTGAGCTTCTCGTTCAGTGCATTCTTGTCATCGGTGAGCGTGTCGATCTGGTGCTGCAGCTCGGCCTTGTCGTCCCGCAGCCCCGACAACACGGTGTTGGACAGCAGACCCGAACCCAGCGCGACCCCGATGGCCAGTGCCAGGAACACCGCGGCCAACGAAATTGCATGTGTGCGTAGCGATATCACGCCTCACCCCCGCCGCTAGGCGACTAGACCCTGCGCCCACAGCAGGAAGCGGTTCCAATACTCGGTGACCCAATCCAGGATCGCGGCGTCGGCTCGGGACACCCACAGTGCGACGATCACCGCGATCAGCATGGCCAGCACCAGCAACGCGATCGCGCCTGCGGACACCCGGCTTCGGTACAGCGTCGCAACGGCTTTGGCGTCGACGAGCTTCTCGCCCACCTTGAGCCGGGTCAGGAACGTCGAGGGATTGCTGTGCTGGCGGGTCCTGTCGAAGAACTCCTCGATGCTGGCCGTGTGGCCGGCCGTGACGATCAGCGAGGCACCGTGGTGATCGCACAGCAACAGCGCGAGGTCCGCGGCGGATCCGGCGGCGGGGAAGGTCATCGCCCCCACACCGAGATCCTGGATCCGTTCGAGCCCGGCAGCGTGTCCGTCGGCGTCGGCGGGCAGCACGACCTGCGCACCGCAGCGCAGCACCTCGGTGCTCATCTTGTCCGGATCACCGACGATGAGCGCGGGGTGGTAGCCGGCCTTGCGCAGCACGTCCGCGCCCGTCCCGACGCCCACCAGCACCGGCTGGTACTCCTTGATGAACGGTTTGAGCGCCTTGAGGTCGGCGGGTGCGTTCGGTTCCTCGGCGACGATCACGACGTGGCGGCGGTTGAGGTCGACGTCGATGTCGGGGATCCCGATCCCGTCGATCAGCAGCGGGCTCTCACTGCGGATGAACTCGATGGTGTTGCCGGCGAAGGCCTCGAGGTGAGCGACCAGACCGCTCTTCGCCTCGTGCATCATCTCGTGGATCTCGTGATCGGTGCGCTCGGTGCCCGCGGCCAGCTGTCGGTCACCCGCATACACCCCGCCGCCGTTGAGGCGGATCCGGGCGCCGTCCTTGACCTTCTTGAACACCTCCTGGCCCACTTCGTCGATGAGCATCACACCGTTGCCCACCAGCACCTCGGGTCCGAGGTTGGGATAACGGCCGGTGATCGACGGCGACGCGTTGACCACGCCGGCCACATTGGCCTCGACGAGCGCATCCGCGGTGATGCGATCGAGGTCCGCCGCGTCGATCACCACGATGTCGCCGGGACCGATGCGGCGCAGCAGCCTGTCGATGTCGCGGTCAACCCGGGCGGTTCCGGTGAGCCCCGGCCGTGAGCTGGCATTACGGGAGAGCAGCGCAGACATCTTCATGGGGCCGATTCTGGCCAGTAACGACCCGCGGCACGTGGAGGCGCGCCGTAACACTAGCCTCAGAAGTTACATTTAGTCACACCAGCCACACGATCAGGAGGCTTGCGCGCGGTCGTCACGCGCCGCCGCCAACAACTCGCGGGCGTGCGCCCGGCCGCTGTCCGACTCGCCGAGGCCCGCCAGCATGCGCGCCAGTTCGGCGACCCGGTCGTCGTCGACGACGCGGCGCACCCCACTTGAGCGGTCACGCCTGCCGCTGTCGACGACGAGGTGAACGTCGGCGTACGCCGCCACCTGCGGCAGGTGGGTCACGACGATCACCTGGTGGGTGCGTGCCAGCCTGGCCAGCCGGCGACCGATCTGCACCGCGGCGCGGCCGCCGACCCCGGCGTCCACCTCGTCGAACACCATCGTGGTGCCTTCGGCCGAGGCAGCCAGCACCACTTCCAGCGCAAGCATCACCCGGGACAGCTCGCCGCCCGAGGCGCTCTTGGTGAGCGGAAGGACGTCGGTGCCTCGGTGAGCAGCGAACCCGAACTCCACGGCGTCGGCCCCGTCGTGGCCCGCGTGGACGGAGACGCCCGACGGCAGCACCACGGGCGCCGAATCGTCGCCCCGGACCGCCAGCGGCGCCACGGCGACGGTGAACTCGGCGTCTGCCATCGCCAGGCCGGACAGCTCGGCCGTCACCGCCTTCGCCAGTCCCTTCGCCGCCTTGGCCCGCGCGGCGGTCAGTGCGACGGCCCCGGCGACCACCTTCTTCTCCAGCTCGCCGACCTTGCGCTCGAGGCCGGCCAGCGCCTCCTCGGACACGTCCAGCTGGGCCAGCCGTTGGCGCGACTCGGCGGCCCAGGCCAGCACCCCGTCGACGTCGGCGGCGTATTTCCGTGTCAGCGCCCGCAGTTCGGCCTGGCGGGCCAATCGCGATTCCAGCGTGCTCGCATCAGTGGGCAGCCCGGCCAGGAAGTCGCCGAGTTCGGTGGCGACGTCGCCGATCACCGCCATCGCCTCACCGAGTTGTCCCGCCAGCGACCGCAACGCGGCGTCATCGGTGGATTCCAGCGCCGACCTCGCCTGACCGACGGCGTCGGCGGCCGACGCCGTACCGAGCGGCTGCTCGTCATCCCCTCCCGACAACGCCGATCGGGCGGTGTGCGCGGCCTCGCGCAGCGCGTCCAGTTCGGAGAGCCGCCGGATCTCGTCGACGAGTGCCTCGTCCTCACCGGCCGCCGGCGCGACGGTGTCGATCTCGTTGAGACCGAACTTCAGCCGGTCGGCCTCCTGGGCCAGCTCGCGCTCACGGCGCCGACGGTCGGTCAGGTCACGCCGTGCGGTCAGCCAGGCGTCGCGGGCGGCACGGTAACCCGCCAGCAGCGTGTCGACGCCGGCGAACCGGTCCAGTGCGGCGCGCTGCTCGTCGGGCCGCATCAGCCGCAGTTGGTCGTTCTGCCCGTGCAGGGTCAGCAGTTCGGTGGTGAACCCGCTCAGCGATTTCGCGGGGACGCTGCGACCGCCGAGATAGGCCCGCGACGGGCCGTCGCGGCTGACCGAACGGGCCGCGATGATGCTGCCGTCGTCGTCGCGTTCGGCCCCGGAGGAATCCAGGATCTCGTCGACCCGCCCGGCGACGCAATCATCGACGTCTGCTGTGGTGAAACGGCCTTCGACCACGGCGCGGGCGGCGCCGGATCGCACCCTGCTGGCGTCGGCCCTGGCGCCACCGAGCAGGTGCAGACCGGTGACGACCATCGTCTTGCCCGTGCCGGTCTCGCCGGTGAGGACCGTCAGCCCGCGGTCGAATTCAGCGGTCGCCGCGCTGATCGCACCCAGCGACTCGATTCGGATCTCGGCAAGCACCTGCCGTCACTGCCCCCGCCAGCCGGTGACCGGTAACCGGAACTTGCGTACCAGTCGGTCGGTGAACGGGGCGCTGTCCAACCGCACCCATTTCAGGGGCACGGCGCAGCGGGTGACCTCCAGCCGGGCCCCGGCGGGGACCACCATCTCGCGGCGGCCGTCGCAGAACACCAGCGCGTCGTGGCCGTCCGCCTCGATCTCGATCGCGATCGACGCCGCCGGGCTGGTCACCATCGGGCGCGCGAAGAGCGCGTGGGCGTTGTTGGGCACCACCAGGATTGCCTCGAGATCGGGCCACAGCACCGGTCCGCCGGCTGAGAATGCATAGGCGGTCGAGCCGGTCGGGGTCGACACCAGCACCCCGTCGCATCCAAACGCCGACACCGGCCGCCCGTCGACCTCCACCACCACGCCGAGCACACCCAGGCGCGGGCCCTTCTCCAGGCTCGCTTCGTTGAGGGCCCAGCCGCGGGCCACAACGCGACTGCCGGCGCGTACCACGACGTCGAGGGTCATCCGCTCCACGATGCGGTAGTCGCGCGCGATCACGTGTTCGAGCACCGTGTCGATGGCTTCCGCCTCGGCCTCGGCAAGGAAGCCGATGCGACCGAGATTGACACCGAGGACCGGGATCTCGACGTTGCGGGCGAACTCCGCGGCCCGCAGGAAGGTGCCGTCGCCGCCGAGGACCAGGACCAGCTCGCAGCCTTCGGCGGCCCGCTCGTCGGCGTCTACCACGGTGATCTCCACCCCGAGCGCACGCATGTCGTCGGGCGCCAGGTGCACCGGCCCGCGGTCGACCGCCTCTGCGGCCAGCACCCGCAGGCCGATGTCGTTGTCGCCGAGCACTTTCTCCACCCGGCGCGCCACCTCGGTGGCTTCGGACCTGCCGGTGTGGACCACGAGCAGAATGGTGCGTTCGCAGCTCATTGCGGGCCTTCCGTTACCGCGCGGCGCACGGCGTTCTCCAGCTCGAGCCCGTCGAGTGAGCGATCGGAGTCGGCGCACAGCCGAAGGAAGTACTCGACGTTTCCGGACGGCCCCGGCAACGGGCTGGCCACGACGTCGACGGCGTGCCAACGCAGTTCGGCGGCATGGTTGGCGACGGCGAGCACCGCGGCGACGCGCAGATCGGGATCCGACACCACCCCGCCCGCGCCGACGCGGTCCTTTCCGACCTCGAATTGCGGCTTCACCATGGGAACGATATCGGCGCCGGCCATCGCGCAGGACGCCAGCGCAGGCAATACCGTCGCCAACGAGATGAACGACAGGTCGGCGACGATGAGATCCACGGGTCCCCCGATGGCATCGGCGGTCAGCTCGCGCACGTTGGTGCGATCCAGCACCCGAACCCGCGGATCCGAACGCAGCGACCAGGCGAGCTGGCCGTAGCCGACGTCGGCCGCGACGACCTCGCCCGCGCCCCGGTCGAGCAGCACCTCGGTGAAGCCGCCCGTCGAGGCCCCCGCGTCCAGGCAGCGCTTGCCGTCAACGGCCAGTCCGAAAGCGTCCAGGGCGCCGATCAGCTTGTGCGCCCCGCGGGAGACCCAGCTGCGCTGGCCCGCGGCGTCGACGACGATGTTGGCGTTCAGCGCGATCGCGGTAGCCGGTTTGGCCGCGGGCATCCCGTCGACGCTGACCCGCCCGGCTCCGATCAACTCCGCCGCCTGCTGGCGCGAACGCGCCAGGCCCCTGCGAACCAGCTCCACATCAATACGCGCGCGCCGCGTCACGTCCGGTCACCTCACGATTCCGGGCGAGCGACCCTTCTCGACCGCTTCGAGCGCCTGTACCAACACATCGTGGGCGTGCTCCAGATGTGCCGCGATGGCCTCGATGTCGGCCGGGTGCCCATCGTCGGGCTGACCGCCGTAGTCGAGCGTCCCCGCGGGGTCGGGCAGTTCTGCCAGCAGGGCCGCGACCTGGGCCCTGATCTGGTCGGCATCGGTACTCATCTCGGTGTTCACGCTAGCCGATGGCTGCCGTGGACACCGACCACCTCCGCAGGGCGTGCCGGGCCGCGTCGTCGCCAGCCAGCGCTAAGGGACTGCCATTGGTTTCGGCGTCCCACACGGCGCGCGCGGTGGCCCGCACCACCGACAAATCGTCGCCGGGATCCGCGCCGGTGGCACGCACGATCACGCGTGACCCATCCACCTCGACGTCCCAGGCGGGATGGGGGGCAACGAGCAGGGGGTCGCTGTCGCCCATCAGCGCCCGCAGATCCTCACCGATGTAGGTGGCCCGCTGGGCGGGGACGGCGCGGATGGCATCGTCGGCCGTGCTGACACCGCTGAGCACGAGCAGGCTGGGCAGTTGTGCGGCGACCGCCCCGGCGATGTCGGTGTCGAGCCGGTCGCCGACCACCAGGGGTGAGTCAAAGTGGCCGCGGCTCAACGCATCCCGCATCAGGGTCGGCTGCGGTTTACCCGCGACCTGAGGTTCGCGTTCCGTCGCCGCGCGCAACGCCGCGACCATCGAGCCGTTACCCGGGAGCAGACCGCGTTCCGAGGGCAGCGTGAGGTCGACGTTGCTGGCGACCCACAGGGCGCCGCCGCGGATGGCGAGGGCCGCTTCGGCGAGGTTGGCCCAGCCGGTGTTCGGTGAGTGGCCCTGCACAACGGCGACGGGTTCGTCGGCCCACGTGCGGACGGCGACGAGGCCAGCCGTGACCACCTCATCGGCCAGCGCATCGGTGCCGAGTACCAGGACCTTCGAACCCGGCGATAGCTGGTCCGACAGCAGCCGGGCGGCGCCCTGCGCGCTGGTCACCACATCGCCGGGCAGTACGCGGAAGCCCATCGATCGCAGGTGGTCGGCGACCTCACCCGGGCCGCGGGAGGCGTTGTTGGTGACGAAGAACTTCCTGGCTTCGACGGCGGCCAGGGTGTCGACCGCGCCGGCGGTCGGCTCGTGGCCCCGGAACACCGTGCCGTCCAGATCGAGGAGCAGGCAGTCGAATTCCTGTGCAAGGCTGCTCATATCAGGCCAACTCCGTGATTCGTTCCTCGGCGTCGGTGACGCCTTCGACATCGGAGGCCGCCGTGTTGATGAACCACTGCAGGGCTTCCTCGCCGCGGCCGAGCGCGAGCAGTGTTTCGGCGTAGGCGTAGAACAATCGCGCCGCGGTCGACCCGGTGCGCTCGGCGTCGAGGGCCGGCGTGGACAGGATGGCCAGCGCCTGTTCGAGCTGGCCGAGGTCGGAGCGGGCCCCGGCCACGACGATGCGAAGTTCGTCGGCGTCGTCGCCGGTGAGCTGCGCAGCCTCGGGGCTTCGGGCCAACTCGATCGCCCGTTCGGGTCGCCCGACCCCACGTTCGCAGTCGGCGATCAACGGCAGCAACGGCGACTTGCTGCCCATGCGGCGGGCGGCCCGCAGCTCGGCGAGAGCCTGGGCCCAGTCACCGCACCGGTAGGCGGCGATCCCGACCGCCTCCCTGACCGCTGCGATCCGGCCCGACCGGGCGCGGGCGGCGCGGGCATGGGAAAGCGCGGTCTCCGGGTCCTCGTCGAGCAACTCCCCCGCCATCACCAGATGCCGGGCGACCACGTCTGCCGTAGCACGGTCCAACGTGCTGAGTTCCCCGCGGACCTCGGGTGCCAGCTGGCGGGCCTCCACCTCGGGCGGAATCGTCGGGCCGTCGCGCCGCGGCGCATCGTCCGCCGCATTCGGGTCGGCCTTCGGCTGCGCCGGCCGTGCACGTCCGGGGCCCGACGTTCTGGGCGCCGACGCCTGGTCACGTGGTCCGCGACGGGGTACGCCGGCATCCGGGCCGCGCCTGCGGCGGCGCTCATTGTCGCCGCCCTGCCTGTTGTCGACCACGGGAGCCTTTCTTCCTGGACATGCCGCTCCGCAAAGGATACGGCCACCTGGATTATGCTGACAATTTATTCATCCGAATTCGAATTAGTTGACGGTGGAATATGAAATCGCCCCCCACAAATTGTGGGGGGCGATTCCTAATGTGTGTTCGGCGGTGTCCTACTTTTCCACCCGGGTTGGGTAGTATCATTGGCGCTGGCAGGCTTAGCTTCCGGGTTCGGGATGGGTCCGGGCGTTTCCCTGCCGCTGTGGCCGCCGTAACTTTATTGTGTTGTGTT
>NZ_JBGAME010000039.1:0-32747 GCF_044223235.1 Mycobacterium sp. | reverse complement strand
TACGTCCTGGACAATTGGCTGCGGCCCGTCGCAGACGACACGGCCGGCGAACTCTACATCGCGGGCGCCGGCCTGGCGCAGGGGTATCTGGGCCGGCCCGCGCTGACCGCAGGACGTTTCGTTGCCAATCCCGCGGAGCCGGGCCGGATGTACCGGACCGGGGACCTGGTGCGCCGGCGCGCGGACGGCTATCTCGACTTCCTCGGCCGCACCGACGGTCAGGTGAAGATTCGCGGCTACCGGGTGGAACCGGGCGACGTGGAGGCGGTGATCGCCACCCATCCGGAGGTCAGGCAGGCGGCGGTGATCGCCCGCCCCGACCCGAATACGCCGGGTTCGCATCGATTGGTGGGCTACATCGTCGCAGGCCCCACCGCGGGCGACCACGGCGAGTTGATCGCCCGGGTCCGTGCCCATCTGAAACGCGCGCTGCCGCCCTACATGGTGCCAGCAGGTTTGGCGGTGCTGGGGACGCTGCCGCTGACCGACAACGGCAAACTGAACGTGCGCGCACTACCCGAGGTGTCCCCCGCCGCCGCGACGGGTCGGTTGCCGGTGGGTGTGACCGAGCGGGTGTTATGTGGGTTGTTCGGTGAGGTGTTGGGTGTTGAGGTGTCCGTGGCCGACGCGGATTTCTTTGATCTGGGCGGACATTCGTTGTCCAGTATCCGGTTGATGAGCCGGGTGCGTGCGGAGTTGGGTGTGGAGGTCAGCATCCGTGACGTGTTCGACGCCCCCACCGTGGCCGAGCTGGCCGCACTGATCGATACCGCACCCAAAACCCACACCCGCCCACCGCTGCTGGCAGGACCACGCCCGCCACGAGTGCCCGCCTCACCGGCTCAACAGCGGTTGCTGATCCTGGACCGCCTCGGCGAAACCGGCACCGCCTACAACTATCCACTGCTCTTCAACGTGCACGGCCCCCTCGACCTGACCGCACTACAGGCCGCCCTGGGCGACGTCATCGACCGCCACGAATCACTGCGCACCGTGTTCACCGAAGACACCGACGGCTTCGCCCAACACATCCTGCCCACCGCGACCCGCGCACCCATACACCTAATCGACTGCACCACCACAGAACTCGACCAACACATCACCACCGCCCTGACCCACCACTTCGACCTGAGCACCGAAATCCCGGTACGACTGAGCATCCTGCGCACCGCACCCGACCACCACACCATCGCCCTGCTGCTGCACCACATCACCAGCGACGAATGGTCCGACACCCCCCTGCTACGCGACCTCAACACCGCCTACCGCACCCGCAGCATCGGCCAAAACACCCCACTCCCCCCACTACCGGTGCACTACGCCGACTACACCCTCTGGCAACACCAACTACTCGACCGCGTCGGCGACCAACAACGACAGTTCTGGCGCGACACCCTCGCCGGCGCCCCCGACGAACTGACCCTGCCCACCGACCGACCCCGACCCCAACGCCCCACCGGCACCGGCGCCACCCTCACCCTCGACCTACCCGAGGACATCACCACCGCACTACGCGAGCTGGCCGCCACCCGACAACTGAGCATGCTCATGGTGACACCGCCGTGGCCATCCTGCTGCACCGCCTCGGCGCCGGCGACGACATCATCGTGGGCACCCCCACCGCCGGACGCGACGAAACCGCCCTCAACGACATCGTCGGCTTCTTCGTCAACACCGTCGTGCTGCGCACCGACCTCTCCGCCAACCCCACCATCGACGACCTGCTCACCCGCATCCGCACCACCGACCTCACCGCCTTCGCCCACCAGGACATCCCCTTCGACCGCATCGTCGAAGACCTCAACCCCCCACGCGTGGCCGGACGCAACCCCCTATTCAACGTCTTCATCGGCTACCACCGACCCGACGACACCGACAGCGACAGCGACATGCTCGGCCTACCCACCCACTGGCCCCAACCACCCGTCACCACAGCCATGTTCGACCTCGGCTTCACCCTCATCGACCACCCCCAACAACCCACCATCATCGCCGAATACAGCGCCGACCTCTTCGACCACACCACCGTCGAACACCTCACCCAACGACTCACCACCGTGCTCACCCACATCGCCACCGACACCACAAACCCCTTGTCGGCCATCGACATCCTCCACACCGGCGAACGCCAACACCTCCTCACACACCACAACAACACCGACCACACCCCCCACCCCGACACCCCCACCGACCTCGCCGCCCTGTTCACCCACCAAGCCCACACCACCCCCCACGCCACCGCACTGATCTACCACGACACCACCCTGAGCTACGCCGAACTCGACCACTGGTCAAACAACCTCGCCGCCACCCTCACCACCACCGGCGCACAACCCGGCACCATCATCGGCATCGCCCTACCCCGATCCCTCGAACTCATCGTCGCCCTGCTCGCCGTCGCCAAAACCGGCGCCGCGTTCCTACCCCTGGACCCCGACTACCCACCAGAACGCCTCGCCCACATGACCACCGACGCCCAACCCCACACCGTCATCGACAACCCCCCCCCGTACAACACGCCAAAAACCACCACACCACCACCACACCCCACCCCCCCATCAACCCCGCATCCTGGGCCTACATCCTCTACACCTCCGGCTCCACCGGCCGACCCAAAGGCGTCGCCATCCCCCACGCCGGCATCGTCAACCGCATCACCTGGCTCCAACACGCCTACCCCCTACACCCCGGCGACCGCATGCTCATCAAAACCCCCATCAGCTTCGACACCTCCATCTGGGAAATCTTCTGGCCACTGAGCACCGGCGCCACCGCCGTCATCGCCCAACCCGGCGGACACCGCGACCCCCACTACCTCGCCCACACCATCACCACCCACCACATCACCGCCATCGACTTCGTCCCCTCCATGCTCGAAGCCTTCCTCGACGAACCCCACGCCGCCCACTGCACCACCCTCACCCGCGTCACCGTCGGCGGCGAAGCACTCCCCACCCCCCTGGCCCACCGCTTCACCACCACCCTGCCCATCCCCCTACACAACCTCTACGGACCCACCGAAACCTCCGTCGACGCCCTGGGCTGGACCGCCGACAACGGCCCCGTCGCCCTCGGCCAACCCGGCCACAACGTCCGCACCTACGTCCTGGACAACTACCTACACCCCGTCCCCGACGGCACCCCCGGCGAGCTCTACCTCGCCGGCATCCAACTCGCCCACGGCTACCTCCACCGCCACCACCTCACCGCCGAACGCTTCATCGCCAACCCCTTCGACACCGCCACCCGCATGTACCGCACCGGCGACCTCGTGCGCCGCCGCACCGACGGCCACCTCGAATACCTCGGCCGCACCGACGACCAAATCAAACTCCGCGGCGTCCGCATCGAACCCACCGAAATCGAAACCACACTCACCACACACCCCGCCATCACCACCGCACACGTGATGGTCAAATCCGATCGGCTGGTGGCGTACTACATACCCACCGAGGGCATTCCGGCGCCGTCCCCGCAGGCGCTGAGGGAATTCTGCGCGGCCACGCTACCGCCGCACATGACCCCGTCGTCCTATGTCGCACTGGCGGCGCTACCCGTGACACCCAGCGGCAAACTCGACCGCAAAGCGCTCCCCGAACCGGCGCCCGATGTGGCGGAGGGCCGCCCGCCGGCGACCGACGACGAACGACGGCTCTGCGAACTGTTCACCGATGTGCTGGGGGTCGATGTCACCACCGTCGACGCCGACTTCTTCACCCTGGGCGGCCACTCACTGCTGCTGGTGCGGTTGGCCGGCGCGATCCGCCGCGACTTCGGCGCCGACATCTCCGTCGCCGATCTCATGCTGGCCTGCACCGTGTCACAGGTGGCACGCCGACTGGCGGACCCGACCGGAGACCCGGCCGACAGTCTGGCGCCCGTGCTGCCGCTGCGGAGCACAGGCACCGAGCCGCCCCTGTTCTGCCTCCCCCCGGCCAGCGGGCTGAGCTGGCAGTTCGCCGGCCTGAAACGCCATCTGCCCGAGCAGATCCCGCTGTACGGATTGCAATCGCCGCTGTTCTCCGGAACGTCGCTGCCGGACACCCTCACCGAACTGGCCGCCGGGTATGCGGACACGATCGTCGCGATCGCCCCCGACGGGCCGATCCGGTTGCTGGGCTGGTCCTTCGGCGGCGCGGTGGCCTTCCTCATCGCCCAGCAGCTGAGCACACGCGGCCGCGAGGTGGCCTTCCTCGGCATGCTGGACTCGTATCCCGAAGTGGCGGCGGGCGACTCGTTCGATTCCGGGTCTGCGCTGGCCGCGCTGCTCCGCGAGATGGGCTTCCCCGTCGACGCCGGACGCCGGATGACCGTCGCCGAAGCGGTGGAGATGATGCACGTCCAGGACGACGCGATCGGAATCCTCGACGACGATCAGATCGCCCTGGCCATCGAGAATTACGTGGCGGCCGAACGTTTCATCGTCGGCGCCGAATACGGCCACTACGACGGCGACGTCTTCTTCGTCGACGCGATGCTGGAGATGGACCAGCTGGGTGTCGCCTCCGTGGCCTGGCGCGATCAGGTCCGTGGCACGCTGCGGGTGGTCGAGATGGACTGTCGCCACTCGGATCTGATGGATGCCGACATATTGGCCCGGCTGGGTCCGCTCATCGCGGCGGCCCTCGGCGCGTGAGACGGCGAATGCCCGCCGGAGACACTCCGGCGGGCATTCTGGCGAACGACGTCAGGCGTCGGACAGATCGGCGACCGGTCTGCCGTTGAGCGCGTTGGCGAGTTGCGGGGTGAGCACGTCGAGCGCGTAGAGCAGCGCATCGGGCCCGCTGTAGGTCAGCGCGCCACTGAGATTGGAATCGAATGTGGTGTAGAGCGTCCGGTCCTCGCGCACCACCCCGAGACGCGCGAACGCCGGGGAGGCGAGCATCTGCTCCTTGGTGGCGCCGTTGACGAACAGGATGTCCCGGTCCAGCAACTCCAGCTTCTCCTCGCTGACATCGCCGTCGACCTCCTGGGTCTTGAATCCCAGTGCGGTGAATAACGCGCGGCGCGGATCGCCCTCGGGCAAAAGGTAGTGCCCACCGCTCTCCGGCCCGAAGTCCACCACCAGAGTCTTCCCGTCGAACTCGGGATTGGCGTCACGGGCCTCATCGATGCGACCGCGAACCCGATCGACCAGTTCCCGTGCCTCCTGTTCCTTGCCGAGTGCCTGGCCGGTGGTCAGCAGCTGGACGTCCCAGGGCGTTTCCTCGTCCGGGTAGTCCGCCGACTGGATCACCGTCGGCGCGATCTGTGACAGCCGCTCATAGGTCTGCTTGTCGATCGACTCGTAGATCGCAAGAATCAGGTCGGGTTTCTGCGCGGCGATCGCCTCGAAGTCGATCTCGTCGCTGCCCCAGGTGCTTACGCCCTTACCGTCGGTGGCGTCGTTGACCCAGGGATAGTTGTTGTAGTTCTCGAAGAATTCACGGGTGCTGACGGGAACCACCCCGAATGGCAGCACGAAATCCTGATCCGTCCATCCGACGGTGACCACCCGGCTCGGATTTGCCGGGACAGTTGCCTCACCGAACTTGTGGGTGATCGTCACCCCCTCCGCAGGCGCGGCATCGTTTTGCGACGTACCGCAGGCAGTTGCCATCCCCGCCAGGAGAATCACGGCGACGACAGCCACGGCACCGCGCCACCTCCCGAAACGCAGCTTCACACGTAGTCCCTTCACTCGGCATCATTGCAGCCAGCACATTAGCTTAGGCTAAGATAATTTCCGAGAGCGACAGTGTGGATTCCTCTTCGAGGCAATTCACAGGTACTCCACAGGAATGCTTGGCTCGCAGTCTGTTTCGGTTGCGCTGCGGGCCAATTGCCCTACCCGGCGAGGTATTGCATTGCCTGTAATTTAGGTTAGCCTTCGCTTAATACTGCAGCAGGAGCTGCACCGCGGACTCGCGCAAACGGGCAGGGCCGCTTGGATCAGGCGGGGAAAGGTCGAGGATGCAACGGACATTGCTCGCGGGCAAGATTCACCGGGCGACGGTCACCCAAGCCGACTTGCACTACGTCGGATCGATCACCATCGACGCCGAATTGATGGCGTCGGCGGACATCGTCCAAGGCGAGCAGGTACACGTCGTCGACATCACCACCGGCGCCCGCCTGGTCACCTACGCCATCGCCGGAGCCCCGGCGTCCGGCGTCATCGGCATCAACGGCGCGGCGGCACATCTGGTTTCACCCGGCAACCTCGTCATCATCATGTCCTTCGTCACCCTGGACGACACCGAGCGCGACAGCCACCTGGCCAGGGTCGTGCACGTGAACTCGGCGAACCGGATCGTCGGACTCGGATCCGACCCCGCCCAGCCCGTACCGGGCGCCGTCGACCAGATGGCAGGCGCGTGATGGCAGGGACAGGCGCCCCATCGTCAAACGGCCACCACCGGGTGCTGGATTTCGTCGGGGTCGGATTCGGGCCTTCCAACCTGGCATTGGCGATCGCCGTACAGGAACACAACAACCTGCCGGGCGTCACCCTGCCGCTCACCGCGGCGTTCGTGGAGGCCAAACCCGAATTCGGCTGGCACACCGGAATGCTGATACCGGGAGCCACCATGCAGATCTCCTTCCTCAAAGACCTCGTCACACAACGTAATCCACAGAGCGACTTCACCTTTCTGAAGTACCTGACCGAACGGGGCAGGCTCACCGAGTTCATCAACTACAAGACCTTTTTCCCGACCCGGCTGGAGTTCCACGACTACCTGTCCTGGGCCGCGGACAAGGTCGACGCCGAGGTGCAGTACGGGTCGCGGGTCACCGCCATCCACGATGCCGACGGGGCCTTCGACATCGACGTGACCGGCGCGGCCGCGGGACGGCTACGGGCCCGCAATGTCGTGATCGCCGGCGGACTGCACCCCCAACTCCCGCAGGGCGTCACACCCTCGGCCCGCCAGATCCACAATCACGGCTTCCTGCACGACCTGCGGCGGCTACCGTCCCGCAGACATAACAGGTTCGCCGTCGTCGGGGCGGGACAGAGCGCCGCCGAGGTGGCCGGCCATCTGCATGCCATGTCGCCGTCGGTGGAGGTACACGGCGTCTTCGCCAAGTACGGGTACAGCCCGGCCGACGACAGCCCGTTCGCCAACCGCGTGTTCGATCCCGGCGCCGTCAACGATTTCTACGACGCCGACCCCGGTGTGCGCAGGCAGCTGATCAGCTACCACCGCAGCACCAACTACTCGGCCGTCGACCTCACCCTCATCGAGGATCTCTACGCCCGCGAGTACGCCGAACGGGTGGCAGGTCGTCGACGATTGTTCATCCGGGGCGCGTCGAGCGTGCACAAAACCGAGGAGGACGAGGACGGTGTGCGGGTGCACATCCTGCACCACCCCACCGGGGCCGTCGACCAGATCGACTGCGACGCCGTCATCTACGCCACCGGCTTCCTGCCGACACCGCTGCGCGCCATCCTCGGTGACCTCTACGACGATCTGGTGCTGGCCGATGGCCAGCCCGTGGTGTCGCGCGACTACCGGCTGTCCACCTCACCGCCCACCGCGGGCGGGCTCTACATCCAGGGCAACACCGAACACACCCACGGGCTGACGTCGTCGCTGCTGTCCAACATCGCCGTGCGCAGCGCGGAGATCGTGCAATCGATCGCTGCTTCTCGGCTGAGCCCGGTCGGCGCCACGCCGCACTGAGCCTGGCGTCGGACACCTCACCGCGCGTGCTCCGGCAGTGACTGCAGCGCGATCCACGCACTGACCCGGGTCTGCGGGTCGTCGAGGGCGCCCGGCAGCCGGGCCTCGATCGCCTCCAACCGATTTCGCACAGTATTGCGGTGCAGGCCGAGTTCCTCGGCGACCTTCAGCCGCGATCCGTGGTGCCGCAGGAAGCACCGCAGCGTCTCTACCTGCTCATCGTCGAGGTCGCCGAGGAACGCCGTCGCGAAGGCCTGCGCGCTGCGGGCGTCGATCAACCCGAGCGGTCCCTGCGCGACGACGCGGTCCCAGGTGACCACCGGCGTGGCCGCGGTCGCCTGCGCCAGCGCGAGACCCGCGGTCCGGTGACTGCCCGCCGCATCGTCCACCGCGGCCCGGTTGCCGACACCGACCAGCAGCCCGTCGTCCGCCAGCGCCGCCGCGATGGCCGGCGCGCGGTGCTCGGGTGCGATCACACACACCCTGTCGTGCTGTGCGGCCGCAATCGCGCCCATCCTCTCGACGGCGTCGACGGCGGCGCCGGCGGCCTCCGGAGTGCCCGAGGCCAGCACGATGCGCAGATCGTCGGGTAGTTCGGGGGTGTCCGGGTCGATGCCGAGAACGAGCTGGGCGGTGCCGGGGTCGCCTGCAACGGTCAGCTCCACGGCGCGCGCTCGCAGGCGGCGGCGCGTCACCGCGGCACTGCGTGCCTGTTCGCCGATGAGGCTGAGCAGCGCCACGCCGGTGGTGATCGCGCTGCGCTGGGCGTCGGTGAGGCGGCTCGGTCCGGTCGCGGCGAGGTAAGACGAGCGCTGTCCGGACACCCCTAGCGGCTGAAGCACGGTGGTGCCCGCCGCGTCGGACAGCGTCGACGCGGATCGCACCCCGCGCTGTCGCAGCCGCTTCACCTCGGGAGCCAGCGCCTCCGGGCTCAGCTGCGCCCGCTTCTCCCCGACCGGCCCCAACTCCACCTGCCCGTCGGCGGACATCACCGCAACCGCACCGCCGAGAATGCGCGCGAGGACCTCGATCACGGCCGACGCAGCCCGTGGCTTGGCCGCCGCCGCAGTGAGCTTGCGCTGGTGATCCAGCGCCTGTCTGGCCGCTTCCTCCTCCGCGGCGGCCAGCATCTGCGACACCCGGTGACTGATCGCCACGAACGGCGTGCGCCGGGGGACGTCGATCAGGTTGAGTCCGCCCGCTTCGCAGGCGCTGACGAGCCCGCGGGGCGCCCGGGCATAGGTGAGCCCCGTTCCGATCCCGATTCCGACGACGCCCGCGGCGACCAGGCTGCGCACGTAACCGTCCCATTCGCCGCGCCATGCGGTCGTCTGCAGGCCCGTCGTCAGCAGGATCTCGCCACCCTCGAAGAAGGCCGCGGGATCGGGAAGTTCGCTGGTCGCGACCCATCGGATCTCGGCATCCGGCTGCGGAAGGTAGAGCGCCTCCAGGGCGAGCTCACGCTCGGCCAGCACCTCCGCAACCGTGACCACAGTGACAGTTTTGCACAGCTGGTGAATCTTGACATGTGCGTTCCGTCCATGTCTGGCGACCGGTGCGGCCCCTACCGTTGCTCTCATCACACCTGAGCATTTGGAGGTTCCGTTGTCCACGAGCACCATCGACTGCGCCGGTATCGAAGCCGGCGTCGAACAGGAGCGCCGGCTGCTGACCGCGATCCCCGGCCCGCAGTCCCAGCGCCTGCACGCGCGCAAGTCCGCCGCCGTTCCCCGCGGGGTTGGCACCACCCTGCCGGTGTACGTCGTCGCCGCAGGGGGCGGTGTCGTCGTCGACGCCGACGGCAACTCGCTGATCGATTTCGGTTCCGGGATCGCGGTCACCACGGTGGGCAACAGCGCCCCCGCGATCGTCGACGCGGTGTCCGAGCAGGTGGTTGCGTTCACCCACACCTGCTTCATGGTGACGCCCTACGAGAGCTACGTGCGGGTAGCCGAGGCGCTGAACCAGATCACGCCGGGCGATCACGACAAACGCACGGTGTTGTTCAACTCGGGCGCCGAGGCGGTGGAGAACGCGGTGAAGATCGCCCGTTCGCACACCGGCAAGCAGGCGGTGGCCGTCTTCGACCACGCCTACCACGGCCGCACCAACCTGACCATGGCGATGACGGCCAAGAGCATGCCCTACAAGAGCGGCTTCGGCCCGTTCTCCCCCGAGATCTACCGGGTGCCGATGTCGGTCCCGTTCCGCGACAGCGGTGTCGACGGTCCGGCGGCGGCCCAGCGGGCGATCCAGATGATCGACAAGCAGATCGGCGCCGACAACCTCGCGGCCGTGGTCATCGAGCCCATCCAGGGCGAGGGCGGCTTCATCGTCCCCGCGCCGGGCTTCCTTGCCGCGCTTGCCGATTGGTGCCGCAGTGCAGGAGTCGTGTTCATCGCCGACGAGGTCCAGACCGGCTTCGCCCGCACCGGCGCGATGTTCGCCTGCGAGCACGACGGCGTCGTGCCCGACCTGCTGGTGACGGCGAAAGGCATCGCGGGTGGCCTTCCGCTGTCCGCAGTGACCGGCCGCGCCGAGATCATGGATTCCCCCCATGTCGGCGGTCTCGGCGGCACCTACGGGGGCAATCCGCTGGCGTGCGCCGCCGCACTCGCGGTGATCGACACGATCGAGCGCGACGGGCTCATCGCCAGGGCGCGCGAGATCGGCGCGATCATGACCCAGCGCCTGACCGAACTGCAGGACCGCGATCCGCGTATCGGCGACGTTCGCGGCCGCGGCGCGATGATCGCGATCGAACTCGTCACGCCGGGCGGCACCGAACCGGACGCCGAACTCACCGCCCGCATCGCCAAGGCCGCGCACGCCAAGGGCCTGATCGTGCTGACCTGCGGCACCTACGGCAACGTGCTGCGCTTCCTGCCGCCCTTGACCATGCCCGACCACCTGTTGACCGAGGGACTCGACATCCTCGACCAGACCTTCCAGGAGATCCGATGAGCATCACCACCGAAACACCCCTTTTCACCGGCCCACTCGACGACGCCCGGGCCCAGTTGCGCGAGGCCACGACGATTCTCGGCTACGACGACGGGCTGTACGCGATGCTGGCCACCCCGCGCCGCGAGGTGACGGTGGGCATTCCGCTGCGCCGCGACAACGGCGACATCGAGCTGTTGATCGGTCATCGGGTCCAGCACAACGTCTCTCGCGGACCGGCGAAGGGCGGGCTACGCTACTCCCCCGACGTCACGCTCGACGAGGTGCGCGCGCTGGCCATGTGGATGACGTGGAAGTGCGCCCTGCTCGACGTGCCCTACGGCGGGGCCAAGGGCGGCGTGCGCATCGATCCGCGCCACTACAGCGCGACCGAGCTGGAACGCGTCACCCGGCGCTACACGTCCGAGATCAGCCCGCTGATCGGGCCCGAACGCGATATTCCGGCCCCCGACGTAGGCACCGACGAGCAGACCATGGCGTGGATGATGGACACCTTCTCGGTGCAGCATGGCCACACCGTCCTTGGTGTCAGCACCGGCAAGCCGGTCAGCCTCGGGGGTTCACTGGGACGTGCCACCGCGACGTCACGCGGCGTGGTGCACGTGGCGCTGGCGGCGATGCGCCATCGCGGCATCCGGCCCGAGACGGCCAGTGCCGCCGTGCAGGGTTTCGGCAAGGTCGGCAGGCACACCGCGCGGTTCCTCTTCGACGCAGGCGTGCGCGTCGTCGCCGTCTCCGATCAGTACGGTGCCGTCGCATCGTCCTTCGGGCTCGATATCCCCCTGCTGGAGGCACACGTCGACGCGACCGGATCGGTCGTCGGCTTCGCGGGCGGCGACGCCATCGGCAACGACGACCTGCTCCAGGCCGACGTTGACCTGCTCGTGCCCGCCGCCGTCGAGGGGGTCATCCATGCGGGCAACGCGCACCGGGTCCATGCCTCGGTGATTGTCGAGGGAGCCAACGGTCCCACCACTCCGGAGGCCGACGAGATCCTCAACGCCGCAGGCAAACTCGTTGTCCCCGACATCCTCGCCAACGCAGGCGGTGTCATCGTGTCCTACTTCGAATGGGTGCAGGCCAACCAGGCCTACTGGTGGCGCGCCGACGAGGTCGAGACCCGGCTGGCCGAGCGGATGCTGACCGCGTGGGACCACGTGAGCAGTCATGCCGCCAAACTCGACCTCCCGCTGCGTACCGCGGCCACCTGCCTTGCGGTCGAGCGGGTCGCCCAGGCCGCGCAACTGCGCGGGCTGTACCCCTAAGCATCCCTAAGCACCCGTCAGGAGAGACGCATGAACATCGACGATGTGATCGCGGAACTGGATCCCAAGCACGCCCTGCTCATCGGCGGCCTCGCCCACGGCACCGCATCGACGTTCGCCGTCGACGATCCCGCCACCGGCCAGGTGATCGCCCACGTCTCCGACGGGGGCGAGAGCGAGGCACGCAGCGCCGTCGACGCCGCGGCGACGGCCTTCCCCGGCTGGGCGGCCACCGCTCCCCGGGAGCGCGCCGAAATCCTGCGCCGCGCTTACGATCTGATGATCGCCAGCACCGACCGGCTGGCGGCGCTGATCTGCGCGGAGAACGGCAAACCCCGGGCGGACGCCCAGGCCGAGGTGAGCTACGCGGCGGAGTTCTTCCGCTGGTTCTCCGAAGAAGCCGTCCGCACCGGCGGCGGCTACGGGGTGAGCCCGGCGGGTAGCGCCCACACCGTGGTCACCCACCGTCCGGTCGGTGTCGCCGCGCTGGTCACCCCGTGGAACTTCCCCGCTGCCATGGCGACCCGCAAGATCGCGCCAGCACTGGCCGCCGGGTGCACGGTGGTGCTCAAACCGGCCGCTGAAACGCCGCTCACCGCACTTGCCATTTGCCGATTGCTGGCCGATGCCGGGGTTCCCGACGGCGTGGTCAACCTCGTGCCCACCACCGACGCTCCCACGGTCGTGTCGGCATGGTTGGCCGACGACAGGGTCCGCAAGATCTCCTTCACCGGCTCCACCGGCGTCGGACGGCAGCTGCTCAGGCAGGCGGCTGACCGCGTGGTCAACGCCAGTATGGAACTCGGGGGTAACGCCCCGTTCGTGATCACCGCCGACGCCGACATCGACGCCGCCGTCGAGGGGGCGCTGGTGGCCAAGTTCCGCGGCAGCGGCCAGGCGTGCACGGCGGCCAACCGGTTCTACGTCCACGCCGACGCGGCCGATGCGTTCATCGCCCGTTTCGGTGAGGCGATCGCGGCGCTGCGGGTCGGCCCGGCGTCGGACCCGGCATCACAGGTGGGTCCGCTCATCACCGACCGCGCCGCAGCCGGGGTTCGCCGCCTGATCGCCGACGCGGTCGCCGAGGGCGCGACGATCGCCGCGCAGGCGCCGATCCCCGACGGCGCATGCTATGTGGCCCCGACGCTGCTGACCGGTGTGGCCGAAGATGCGTCCATCCTGACGCAGGAGATCTTCGGTCCGGTGGCCCCTATCGTGTTGTGGGAGAACGAAGCCGAGCTCCTGCGTCGGGTCAACGACACCGAGTACGGGCTGGCCGCCTACGTGTACGCCGGGAAGCTGCAGGACGCACTGCGGATTGCCGCGGGCATCGACGCCGGAATGGTCGGGGTCAACCGCGGCATCGTGTCGGATCCATCGGCACCATTCGGCGGGACCAAACAGAGCGGCCTCGGCCGCGAGGGTGCCCGCGACGGGCTGCACGAGTTCCAGGAGGCGCAGTACTTCAGCGTGGGCGAGTAGTGAGGCACCGCCGGGTCGATCGGAGGATCGACCCGGCAGACCCACCCCAAGTCGGCGACGGGCACCCGAATGACATTATTCTCGGGTATCAGTGAGCCGGTCATCGGCGTGGTCACCGAACGGAGTTCGCCGTGTCTGAGGGTCCCGACCCGACGCTGATGCCCGCCGCGTTCATCGGTCACGGCAGCCCGATGAATGCCCTCGAGACCAACAGGTACACCGCAGCCTGGCGCGCGTTCGGGCAGGCCGCGCCGCGGCCAAGGGCCATCCTGGTGATCAGCGCCCACTGGTACATCAACGCGACCGCGGTGACCGCCATGGCCAGGCCGCGCACGATCCACGACTTCTACGGCTTTCCCCGGGAGCTGTTCGATGTGCAGTACCCCGCGCCGGGTCTGCCGTCGCTGGCCGAGGAGATCGCCGAGATCGTCAAGCCCACCTGGGTCGGCGCCGACGTGGACAGCTGGGGAATCGACCACGGCACCTGGTCGGTGCTCACCCACGCCTTCCCCGACGCCTCCATCCCCGTCGTGCAACTGTCCATCAACGCCTACAAACCGCTGGACTATCACCTCGACCTCGGCGCGCGGCTGGCCGCGTTGCGCAACCGCGGCGTGATCATCGTCGGTAGCGGCAACATCGTGCACAACCTCGCCGCCATCAACTGGCGGCTCGGCGACGCCGGGTTCGACTGGGCCGCACGGTTCGACGACGAGGCTCAGCGACTGCTGACCTCCGACCCGACCGAGGCGCTGCGGCTCCTCGACCACCGTGACTACCACGAGGCCGTCCCCACGCCCGACCACTTCATCCCGATGCTCTACGTGGCGGGCTCGGCGGGTGCGGCCAACTCGGCGCTCGACGTCCTGGTCGGCGGGTACAGCTACGGCTCGTTGTCGATGACCTCCTACAGCATCGGCCTGTCACCGACCGTCACCGCCGATGGCGAAACGCAGCCACCCTCACGCGACACCGACGCACCGGCCGACCAGTCCAACATCTGACCTCATGCCGGTGCGTACCGCCTGCACAGACATCCACAGTGCCGAAGGGCCTTCCGCGCCCGCCCGGCCCGCTCCCCATCAGCCGCCCCGAGAATCGGGGGTTGGCCTGTTGTTCAATTCTCCCCACTGACGGGCCAGCGAGACCGCGTGCCGCCATCGGCGCCATTCGTTGTCCCGCACCGCGGGATCGATCTTGGGTGTCCAGTCGGCGGCTCGACGCCAATGGCGGCGAAGCGTGTCGCGGTGGGGCCAGACGCCGGCGGCAAGGCCGGCCGCGTACGCCGCGCCAAGGGCGACGGTTTCGGCGGTTATCGGACGGATCACCGGCACGTCGAGCACGTCCGCGAGGGTTTGCATGAGCAGGTTGTTCGCCGTCATTCCACCGTCGACGGTCAGGGATTTCGCGGGTACCCCGGCGTCGGTATTCATGGCGTCGACAAGATCTTTCGTCTGCCAGGCCGTCGACTCGAGCATGGCACGCGCGAGGTGCCCTTTGCCGATGTAGCCGGTCAAACCCACGATCAAGCCCTCAGCGGTCGGATCCCAGAACGGGGCGAACAACCCAGAGAAGGCCGGAACGAAGAAGCACCCGCCGTTGTCGTCCACGCTTTCGGCGAGTGTCTCGATCTCGGCGGGGCTCCGGATCAGACCGAGGTTGTCTCGACACCATCGAACCAGGCCCCCGGCGGTGGCGATCGAGCCTTCCAGCGCGTATTCGGTCGGTTCCCCAGCGGTGGTTCGCGCCACCGTGGTGATCAGCCCTTGACGCGAGTGAACCAGCTCGGTACCCGTGTTGAGCAGCAGGAAGGATCCGGTCCCGAATGTGCATTTGGCATCGCCGGCGTCGAACGCCGTCTGACCGAACAACGACGCCTGCTGGTCGCCGATCACGGCGGTGATCGGAATCCCCGGCACCGGATCGACGGTCAGGATGCCGAGGCCGATCGACGGACCGATCTCGGGAAGCGTTGACCGCGGCACCCGCATCGCGGCCAGAAGTTCATCGTCCCACGACAGGTTGTCAAGCCTCATCAGCATCGTGCGACTGGCGTTGGTCGGATCGGTGATGTGAACGGCATTTGGATTGCCGGCGCCCCCAGTTAGATTCCACACGATCCAGGAGTCCATCGTCCCGAACATCAGGTCCCCAGACTCGGCTTGCTCGCGTAATCCTGGAACACTGTCGAACAGCCATCGAATCTTCGGACCCGAAAAGTACGCCGCCACGGGCAGACCGGTGCGTCTGCGTATCTCATCGGCCGAGATCGCTTGGGTGATCTCGGACAACGTCCCGCGGGTCCGGGTGTCCTGCCACACGATCGCCCGGTGCACGGGCATGCCTGTCACCCGGCTCCACAACACGGTGGTCTCGCGCTGGTTGGTAATGCCCAGGGCGCTGACGTCGGTATGGTCGATCCCGGCCTTGCGTATGGCGGATACAAGCACTTTCTTTGTGACCGACCAGATCTCGAGTGCATCATGTTCGACGTGTCCGGGAGCCGGATGGTATTGGCGGTGTTCGTTCTGGGCGATGGACACCATGCGGCCGTGCTGGTCGAACACGATGCATCTTGTCGAGCTGGTGCCCTGATCCAGCGCGGCCACATAACGAGGGGCCATCACTACATCCCGTGTCCGAGCTCGCGGGAGATCGCCTGAGCCGTCTGCTGCACGTCGGCCACCATCCGAGCGTGCGGACGGAGCCGCTCGTCGCATACTCGCCCGACCGGACCCTCGATGCCGACGGCGGCCACGACGTAGCCACCGTGATCGCGGACCGGCGCGGCCACGGTGGCTCTGCCGGGTTCGTCCTCTTCGACGCTGTCGGCCCACCCGCGGTCCCGGACGGTGGCGAGCCCACGCTGCAATACGACTCGATCGGTGATCGTGCGGTGAGTCAGGCTGACCAACGCCTGGTGGCCGAGGCTGCGGGCCGCCCCGGGGTCGAACGCCAGCAGCACCTTGCCCATCGCGTCGGCGTGCAACGGGAGACGCGTCCCGACCGCAAGACGGCGAGCACGACTGCTTGCGGAGCCGTCGTGCACGCCGTAGACCGGCCGGGTCCGCTCCGCCCGCAACACATGGTGCGCGACGACGGCATGTCCGTCACGGAACGCCGCGAGCACCACTCCCTCACCAGTGTGGGCAGCCAGATTGTCGGCCCAGTTCAACGCTTTCGCCCTGAGTTCGTGCAAATCGAGGCGCGGGGTGCCGAGGCGGAAGAGCTCGGGCGACACCAGGTATCGACCGGTGGCGTCGTCCTGCGTGACGAAGCCGACCTCGCTCAGCGTGCGGAGCAGCCCATGGGCGGTGCCCTTGGGCAGATTCAGCGCTGCCGCCACCTGCATAAGACCGAGCGGCTCATCCTCGGACGCCAACAGCTGCAGCATCGCCGCTGCCCGCTCGACCGACTGCACCGACCGTGACACAGAGCACAGGCTACGCCCGTGTTCGACATGGTCAGACGGTTTGGAGTTCGGCAATGCCGAACTCCGAGGATTCCGCCGACCGTGTGATCCGAATAACTTTTCAGGTGTCGCACCGGGTCTCTCACAAGCAGATCCATCCCGTGCAATCCGTCGCTCATTTTGGAAAGAGGAGTTTGCTGTGACCTTCGTCGCGCCCCCGCTCAGTCCGTCCTCCCGCAACGATGCACTGCGGTCCATGGCCAACTCCGAGCTGGATGTACTGGTGATCGGCGGCGGTGTGGTGGGCGCCGGCGCGGCACTGGACGCGGCTACCCGTGGATTGCGGGTCGGCCTGGTGGAAGCCCGGGACTACGGTTCGGGTACCTCGAGTCGCTCGTCCAAACTCATCCACGGTGGCTTGCGGTATCTCAAGCAGCTCAACTTCGGCCTCGTCTTCGAAGCGCTACGCGAACGCAAGCTCATCCTCGAAACACTCTGTCCGCACCTGGCCCGGCCGGTGCCCTTCATCTACCCGCTCGAGCGGTGGGGATTCGACCGTGCCTGGGTTGGCGCCGGAGTCGGAGTCTACGACGTGCTCGGGGCGGGCCGCGGTGTCCCGAGCCACATGAAGCACCTCTCCCGCGACAAGACCCTGCGGATCTTCCGGGGCGGCAAGCGTGACGCCATCCGCGGCGGGATTCTGTTCTACGAGGGTCAGGTCGACGACGCGCGACACACGATGATGCTCACCCGAACGGCCGTCGCGCACGGGGCCCTGGCGGCCAACAGCACCCGCGTCACGGGGTTCATCCGCGACAATGACCGAGTCGTCGGAGTTCAGGCAACCGATCTGGAGTCCGGAGCCGAATTGCAGATCAGGGCCAAAACGGTGATCAACGCCGCGGGCGTATGGACCGACGAAATCCAGCAGATGATCGGAGGGAAAGGGCAGTTCCGGGTACATGCATCAAAGGGCATCCATATCCTTGTGCCCCGGTCGAAGATCGACTCGGACACGGGACTGATCACTGAGACCGAGAAGAGTCTGCTGTTCATCATCCCGTGCCCATGGAGCGACAAGTTCTGGATCATCGGCACCACCGACACCTCGTGGAAGCTGGACCTGGCCCACCCCGCGGCAAGCAGCGCCGATATCGACTACCTGCTCGACCATGCCAACGGTCTACTGGCCAACCAACTGACGCGGGACGATGTGGTCGGGGTGTATGCGGGGCTGCGGCCGCTTCTCGCCGGAGAATCGGACGAAACCAGCAAGCTGTCCCGCGAGCATGCGGTCGTATCCCCGGTACCCGGGCTGGTGATTGTCGCGGGCGGGAAGTACACGACCTACCGGGTGATGGCCGCCGACGCCGTCGACGAGGCGGCCAAACAGCTCCCGACGACGGTGGCCGAGTCGCGCACGGACAGCGTGCCACTCGTCGGGGCGGAGGGCTATCGCGCGCTGGTCGATCGCCGTGCACACGTCGCCGCGCAGTCGGGAATGACCGTCGAGCAACTCGACCGCCTGCTCGGCCGGTACGGCACCGCGGTCGGCGAGCTGATCGATCTGACCGCCGAGCAGCCGGACTTGGCCGAACCGTTGACCGGCGCGCCAGACTATCTCAAGGTGGAGGCCTACTACGCCGTGTCGCACGAGGGCGCACTGCATCTGGATGACATCCTGGCACGGCGTCTGCGGGTTTCGGTGGATACGCCCAGCCGCGGAGTCGACGCCGCACCCGAAGTGGCACACCTGGTTGCCCCCATCCTCGGCTGGGATCCTGCCACCGTCAGCCGAGAGATCGAGCACTACGACGGTCGGGTGGCGGCGGAGATCGATTCACAAAAACAACCGGACGATCACACTGCCGACTCGGCCCGGCTCGGAGCGCCCGAGGTCCGGCACGGCGCTGGTTAGCCGATCGGAGTGGCTACCGCCGCCACGCCGCCCACCGACCACGACAGCCGTCAAACACACTGCAGCGAAGACACTTTGGCACACGCCCATCCACAGCAGCGCCCGAACGATATGCAACGGGCCTCGACCGAACGGAGAACCTTCGATGGACACGCTCACCCTCGGACAGATAGTGCTTTACGAAACATTCGGCACTGCGCTGCTGCTGCTGCTGGGCTGCGGGGTCGTCGCCACGGCGATTCTGAAGAACAGCAAGGGAGACGGCGGTGGTTGGCTGCTGATCAACTTCGGTTGGGGGATCGCGGTGTTCGTCGGTGTCTACGCCGCCTTCCCGACCGGTGCACATCTCAATCCCGCGGTCACCGTCTCGCAGTGGATGATGGGTAACATCGATGCGGGCCAAGCGTGCGCGTACTTCGCCGGCCAGTTCATCGGCGCCTTCATCGGTGCGGTGTTGTGCTGGCTGGCATTCCGGGAGCACTTCGACGCCGAGGAGGACCCTGGCAAGAAACTGGGTGTGTTCTCTACCGGTCCGGCGATGCGCAATCCGATTTGGAACTTCGCCACCGAAGTCATCGCCACCTTCGTCCTTATTTTCTGGATCCTTTCCTCAGGCGGGACCCCGAGCAGCCTCGGACCGCTCGCGGTAGCGCTGGTTGTCGTCGGGATCGGCGCGTCGCTCGGCGGTCCCACCGGATACGCCATCAATCCCGCCCGCGACCTCGGTCCACGAATAGCTCATGCTGTGCTGCCCATCAAAGGCAAAGGCACCTCCGATTGGTCCTACAGCTGGATCCCCGTCGTCGCTCCGCTCGTCGGTGCCGTGCTGGCCACATTGGTCTTCAAGTCCATCGACGCCGCCGATCTGATCGCAAAAGTCACTGCAGCGCAAGAACATTGATGGGCAACCGACCACCAGAACACGACACTCGACCCGACATCCCCGCCCCCACGTCACCCCAACAGCGAACATAGGAGAACGCCATGGCGAAGCAGTACGTTGCCGCGATTGACCAAGGAACCACCTCGACGAGGTGCATGATCTTCGACCACGACGGCCGCGTCGTCGCGTCCGACCAGGCCGAACACGAACAGATCTTTCCCAGGGCGGGATGGGTGGAACACAACCCCGTCGAGATCTGGGACAACACCCGGGCCGTCGTCGCCGGGGCACTCGCCAGAGCCGACCTTGCACCGAGCGACTTCGCGGCGGTTGGCATCACCAACCAGCGTGAGACCGCCGTGGTGTGGGACCGCAACACGGGCGAACCCGTCTACAACGCCATCGTCTGGCAGGACACCCGCACCGACGCGATCTGCCAAGATTTGGGGGCACTCGGCGGTGGGGCCGAACGCTACAAGGACAAGGTCGGACTTCCTCTCGCAACCTATTTCTCCGGTCCGAAGGTGCGCTGGATCCTCGACAACGTCGACGGGGCACGTGAAAAGGCCGAGGCGGGCGACCTCATGTTCGGGAACATGGACACCTGGGTCGTGTGGAACATGACCGGAGGTCAGCAGGGCGGACTGCACATTACCGACGTCACCAACGCCTCCCGCACCATGCTCATGGACCTCGACACCCTCTCCTGGGACGCCGGCATAGCCGCGGAGATGGGGATCCCCCTGTCGATGCTGCCGGAGATCAGATCGTCCTCCGAGGTGTATGGCCACGACCGCGAGCACGGTGTGTTGTCGGGGGTGCCGATCGCCGGAATCCTCGGCGATCAACAGGCCGCCACGTTCGGCCAGGCCTGCCTGTCCGTCGGTGAGGCCAAGAACACCTATGGCACAGGTAATTTCATGTTGATCAACACCGGCACCGACAAGGTGTCGTCCAAGAACGGCCTGCTGACCACGGTCTGTTACAAGATCGGGGATCGGCCCGCGGTCTACGCGCTGGAGGGTTCGATTGCGGTATCCGGCTCACTCGTACAGTGGATCCGGGACAACTTCGGTCTGATCGCATCCGCACCTGAGATCGAAGATCTCGCAAAGACCGTCGACGACAACGGTGGTGCTTATTTCGTGCCGGCCTTCTCAGGGTTGTTCGCACCGCACTGGCGCTCGGACGCCCGTGGCGCACTCGTCGGGCTCACCCGCTACGTGAACAAGGGTCACCTCGCCAGAGCAGTACTGGAGGCTACCGCGTTCCAGAGCCGCGAGGTGCTGGACGCGATGAACGCCGATTCCGGCGTGGACCTGACGACGATGAAGGTCGACGGCGGCATGGTCGCGAACGAGACGCTGATGCAGTTCCAGGCCGACATCCTCGGCGTGCCTGTGGTTCGCCCGGTTGTCGCCGAGACCACCGCGCTCGGTGCCGCCTACGCTGCCGGTCTCGCGGTGGGATTCTGGGAATCCGAGGACGACATCCGTCACAACTGGGCCGAGGACAAGCGCTGGGAGCCGCAGATGGATGCCGCACAGCGCGAGAAGCTCTATCGGCGCTGGCGTAAGGCGGTCACCAAGACGCTGGACTGGGTCGAGGACGACGACTGACCACCGTCAATCGTCGTCACCCCGCTCCCCCCGCCTAGTTTGGTCGTGCACGACCTCGTCACCGCTCCACCCGGTGCGCTCGGGATGGCGCTGGTGTCGGTCCTGGTCGTGCACCACCTCGTCGCCATTCCACCCGGTGCGCTCGGAGTGGCTCTGATGGCGGTCCTGATCGTGCACCACCTCGTCGCCGTTCCACCCGCTGCGCTCGGGATGGCGTTGGTGTCGGTCCTGGTCGTGGACGATCGCGTCACCACTCCACGCGCGCCGCGCCGGGCGCTGGGCGCCGGTGCTTGAGCACTCATCACCACGCGGCATGTTGCAGCCCCTTTCGTTGATTCCAGGCACAAGTGATCTGCGGGCATGCAGACTCTGTTGCACAACTCTATGACCCGGATGGCTGACCCAATAGATCCGCGATCCATCGATCACCCGAGGAAGGTCTGCTCATGACTGTTGGCGCCATGACCGTGGCGGCGCTGGATCGCAATCTCGCGTTGGAATTGGTGCGCGCCACCGAGGCAGCGGCGCTTGCCGCGTCGCGTCACCTGGGCCGCGGCGACAAGGAGCTCGTCGATCAGGCCGCGGTGGATGCGATGCGCCCCGTGCTGAACACGATTTCCATGCGCGGCACAGTCGTGATCGGCGAGGGCGAAAAAGACGAGGCGCCGATGCTCTACAACGGCGAAGAGGTGGGCGACGGCACGGGCCCCGAGGTCGACTTCGCGGTCGACCCGGTCGACGGCACCACCCTGACCGCCAAGAGCCTGCCCAACGCCTTGGCGATCGTGGCGGTATCCGAACGGCACACGATGTTCGACCCCGGCCCGTGTGTATACATGGAGAAGATGGCGTGCGCCGCCGACCTGGCCGACGTGGTCGATTTCACCGCGCCGATCGAGCACACCCTCGCGGCCATCGCGAAGGCCCGCGGCCTGGCGGTACCGGAGTTGACGGTGTGCATTCTCGACCGGCCCCGCCACGAGGCGGACCTCGTCCGCCGGGTCCGGGAGGTGGGCTCGCGGATCAAGTTCCTGCTCGACGGCGACGTGGCAGGGGCGATCATGGCCGCAAATCCGGAAACCAACGTCGACCTGATGGTGGGTATCGGTGGCACACCGGAGGGCGTGCTTGCGGCGTGCGCCCTCAAATGCCTCGGGGGCGCGTTCTACGGCCGGCTGCATCCCCGCGACGCCGACGAGGAAAGCCGGGCCCGAGACGCCGGCTACGACGTCGAGAAGATCCTGACCCTCGACGACATGGTACGAAGCGACAACGTCTTCGTCGCCGCGACCGGTGTGACCGATGGCGAGTTGCTCCGCGGGGTGAGCTTCGGCGTGGACCGGGCCGTCACGCACTCGATCTCGATGCGGTCGCTTTCGGGGGCCGTGCGGCTCATCGAGACCCGGCACCGGATCAGCACATCCAACCTCATCCCGCGCGGCTGAACCGGGCCGAGCCGGTCCGCCTGCTAGAGCGGATCCCTCGGCACCCGACAGCGGGTGCCGTTGAGACGGGCCGCGGTTCAGGTCACCGGTGTCAGCGGACCGCCCACGATATTGCCGACGATCCCGCGAATGATGTTGGTGCCGTCCTCATTTCGCAGCTCCTCGTACCAGGCGGCGGTCTTCTCCGGGTCCTTGGCATGGGTGACGTCGCAGCGCTTGCGGGCCCGCAGCACCAAGTCACCGGCGCGTTCGGCGCGACTGGCCTGGTACGCCGCGAGTGCCGCGGCAACGTCGTCGGAGTTCTCCTTGAACGCCCACTGCAGCGCGACCGCGTCCTCCATGGCCGAGCATCCGCCCTGGCCGATGTCGGGGGTGGTGTTGTGGGCGGCGTCGCCGAGCACTGCGACGCGGCCCTTGACCCAGGTGTGGAACGGGTCGAGGTCGAGGATCTCCACGCGATTGGTTGTGGCCGGGTCGAGCCGGTCGATCAGGGTCTGCACCCCTGGCGCCCAGCCGGCGAAGTGCTCACGCAGAACCTCACGGGCGCTACCCCTTTCGTAAGGCACACCCTGCGGCTCGACCACGTCGAAGAAGAAGTAGAACCGGCCGTCGGCGACAGGCATGACCGAAACCCGTTTGCCGTCACCCACATAGGTGGTCCACTCGGTGGAGGGGCCGATGTCGTCGTCCATCTCGACCAGTCCGTTGAAGTTGACGTAGCCCGCATAGCGCCGGGTCACCGGCGCACCCAGGACGTATTCGCGGGTGATCGAGCTTGCGCCGTCGGCGCCGATGATGATATCCGCAGTGACCGCCGAACCGTCGGCGAAGGTCGCGGTGGCGACGTCGGGGCCGTCCTCGACGGTGACCATCTTCATTCCGAAGTTGATCTGGTCGAGACCGTAGGCCTCCATCAACATCAACTGCAGCTCGGCGCGCGCGATGGGGTATGGGCGTTGCCCGACCTCGTCGATAAGCGGCTGAAGCGAGAAGCGGCACATGGTCTCGCCGGAGTGAGCGTCGAGATAGCTCATCGTCTCGACGATGCCTCCGAGCCGTGCAGTCTGCTCTTCCAGACCCAGGTAGTTCAGGCATTTGACACCGTTCGACCACACGGAGATGGCCGCGCCCACCGGCTTGTTTTCGGTGACACGTTCGTAGACTTCGGTGTCAATTCCGATCTGCCGCAACGCTATCGCAGCGCTCATACCGCCCATGCCCGCGCCGATGATGACCGCCTTCAACCGCATCCTCCGTCCGGCTCGCCGCATTCGTCCACCCAGCGTATGGGGGCTGCGGCGGTTTCGCGCTTCGAGCGCGGCGGCCCGCATCTGCGCGATGGGCCGAGTTGGGCCGAGATGGGCCCAAATGCGCTCAGCCGCGCCCGAAATACGGCATGGCCCGCGCCATCACGGTGATCGTGGGGACCGCCACATCGAGCGGTAGTTCGATGATGTGGGCCAGCGTCCGCGCCACGTGGTCGGCGTCGAAGGTCGGCTCGGCCATCCGGGTGCCGTCCGGCTGCAACGCCTTGCTCCCGATTCCGACGGTCATCGCGGTGGCGGCGTTGCCGATGTCGATCTGTGTGACGGCGATGTCGAGATCGCGAAGGTCCAGTGCCATCGAGGCGGTCAGCCCGCTGATGGCGTGTTTGGTGACGGTGTAGGCCAGGCTCTTCGGCCGGGGGCGATGCGCCGAGATCGAGCCGTTGTTGATGATCCGTCCGCCCCGCGGCATCTGGGCGAGCATGACGCGGACCGCCTCGCGCGCGCAGAACACCGAGCCGTCGACGTTGGTGCGCCACGTCTGCTGCCACCCGTCGTCGGTGATCTCACCGATCGAGGCCGACGGGCCGAACGTGCCCGCGTTGTTGAACAGCACATCCACCCGGCCGAACCGGCGCACCGTCTCGTCGAACAGTGCGCGCACCGACGCCGGGTCGGTGACATCGGCGGGCACGGTCAACGCGTCGGGACGGTCGTCGGCGGCTTCGGCCAACGTCTCGGGCCTGCGGCCCGCCAGCACCACACGATGCCCCCGGCTCAGGAACTCCCGGGCGGCGGCCCGGCCGAGGCCGCTGCCCGCCCCGGTCACCACCACGACCTGACTCATGTGGGTGATTATCGCCGTTGGGACCGGCGCCCGGCCGCGTTCCCGAACGAGAAACCAGGGTTGTGAGACCGGCCGCTTGACGACCCTGACTTCTCGTTCGGCGCCTAGCCTGGAGGTGTGCGGGCCGCACCGGACACCCGGCACCCGGCCGGGCGAGTCGTTATGCTTGCGCCTTCCGACGGCCGCGGGCATCGCGCGCCGCAGGGCGCTCTCGCACGAGGAAGGGGTCATGTCCGCTGAAGCCGGCGCGTCGTCGCCCCCCAAGCCAACGCCAGCCGTGCCCAAGCCCGCACCGGGCCACATCCGGCTGACCTCGCACAGCGGCGGTTCCGATGTCCTGCCGATCCGGTGGGGAGCGCCTACCGCTGCCGAACGCGGGCCGGTGGTCGGTACCACCTCCAAGCGCGCCCACCGCAATGTGATCGGCACCCACAGCGGCTCCTACAGCGTCTACCGGGCGCTGGCGATCGCGGCGGGGGCGCTGTCCCGTGACCACAAGGCCGACCTGACCAACACCGCGCCCACCGATGTCATCGGGCCGTACCCGCAGTGGTGCGAGCCCGACGCCATCGTGAGCCTGGACCCGTGGGGCGCCATGGTGTCCGAGGCGTACGCCACGGAGCTGGCCGCGGGTCATGACATCCGGCCGACCATCGCGGTGACCAAGGCGCACGTCATCCTGCCCGAGATCACCGAGGCCATCCAGAAGGGGCGGCTGCACCCCGACGGCCGTACCCTGCTGGCCAGCGGTGCGGCGCTGGTCACCAAGGCGGCGGTCGAACCCGTCTGGTATCTGCCCGGCGTGGCCAAGCGGTTCGGATGCAGCGAGACGGACCTGCGCCGGGTGCTGTTCGAGGAGACCGGCGGCATGTACCCCGAGCTGGTCACCCGTGCCGACCTGGAGGTCTTCCTCCCGCCGATCGGTGGCCAGACGATCTATATCTTCGGCGATCCGCGCGACCTGTCGGACCCTGCCGTCGAACTGACCGCCAGGGTGCATGACGAGTGCAACGGCTCGGACGTGTTCGGTTCGGATATCTGCACCTGTCGGCCGTATCTGACCCATGCGATCGAGGAATGCATACAGGGTGCGCAGCGCGGCGGTGTCGGTCTTGTCGCCTACTCGCGCAAAGAGGGCCGCGCCCTGGGTGAGGTCACCAAGTTCCTGGTATACAACGCGCGTAAACGTCAGGAGGGCGGCGATACCGCCGAGGGGTACTTCGCCCGCACCGAATGCGTGGCGGGTGTGCAGGACATGCGTTTCCAGGAATTGATGCCCGACGTGCTGCATTGGCTGGGCATCCGCAAGATCCACCGGCTGGTGTCGATGAGCAACATGAAGTACGACGCGATCACCGGTTCGGGGATCGAGGTCGGCGAACGGGTGAACATTCCCGACGAATTGATTCCCGCCGACGCGCGGGTGGAGATCGACGCCAAGATGGCCGCGGGCTACTTCACGCCGGGCCCGGTGCCCGACGCGGAGGAACTCAAGAAGGCCAAGGGCCGGGGTCTGCACCCATGAGCGCCGGATGAGCACGGCGGGCATCACCTCGGAACTGGACACCGCCGAGGGCGCCGCTGCGGCGCTACGCAGCACGGTGGCCGTGCGCGAACGGGCGCAGCAGCTACTGGAGCGGGCGCGGGTGGGCGCATCGCCCTGGTTCACCGTGCACGACGACGCGCTGGCGCAGGCCGCGGCCGAGGTCGCCGACGTCACCAGGACCCGCTATCCCGACCTGGGGATCCCCTATCACAGCAGGTGGCGCCATTTCGAGGTCGGCGGCGTAGATCGGGGCGCGCAGCTGTCGGCGCTATTGGCGGCGCTCGACGCCGATGGGCGTGCCCGAGCCATGATCGACCTGGCCGTGGTCAGTGTGTTGCTGGACGCCGGAGCGGGCCCGGACTGGGCGTTCACCGAGCCGGGCACCGGACAGCGCCTCACCCGCTCGGAGGGCCTCGGCGTGGCCAGCTGGCATGCCTTCGTCGGCGGGTTGTTCTCCAGCGATCCCGACCGGCCATGCCAGGCCGATGCCGTTGGGCTCCGTCGGCTCAGCGCCGACGGGCTGGCCGAGGCGTTTCAGGCCGGGCCGGCCAATCCCCTGGTCGGCCTCGACGGCCGCGTCGTCGTCCTGCGTCGGCTGGGCGACGCGCTGGCGGCACGGCCGGAGGTGTTCGGTCCGCACGGCAGGCCCGGCGGACTGTTCGACTCTCTCGTCACGTCCGCCGCGACGGTGGCCGCACACGACATCCTGTCGCTGCTGCTGACCACCCTGTCCGGCATCTGGCCGGCCGCCAACACCATCGGCGGGCAACCGCTGGGCGACTGCTGGCGTCACGACCAGGTGGCCGGTGCGGGGCTGACCCGCGGCTGGATGCCCTTCCACAAACTCTCGCAGTGGCTGACCTACTCGTTGCTGGAGCCGTTCGAGTGGGCGGGTGTGAAGGTGCAGGACCTAGACGCGCTGACCGGCCTGCCCGAGTACCGCAATGGCGGGTTGCTGCTCGACACCGGTGCCCTGCGCCTGCGCGATGCGGACCTGGCCGACCGAATCTGGACGGCGGGAGACGAGCTGATCATCGAGTGGCGTGCACTGACCGTGGCCCTGCTGGACGAGCTGGCCCCGGGGGTCAGGACGGCGCTCGGCAAGGACAGCAACCAGATGCCGCTGGCGTGCGTGCTGGAGGGTGGCACGTGGGCGGCGGGCCGCGCCCTCGCGCAACGCCTCCGCTGCGGGCTGCCGCCGCTGGACATCCGCAGTGACGGCACTATTTTCTAGAACCTTCAGTCTAGAAACTTCAGTCTAGAGGGACCCATGGGCAACGTTCACCTGATCGACCATCCGCTGGTGCAGCACAAGCTCACCCTGATGCGCCGAAAAGAAGCTTCCACCAACAGCTTTCGCCGTCTGGTCAACGAGATATCGGCATTGATGGCCTACGAGGTGCTGCGGGACATGCCCATGCACGAGGTCGAGATCGACACCCCGCTCGAACACACGACGGGCAGAGTCATCGACGGCAAGAAGCTCGTCTTCGTGTCGATCCTGCGCGCGGGAAGCGGGATCCTCGACGGCATGCTGACCGTGGTGCCGGGTGCCCGCGTCGGCCACATCGGCCTGTACCGCGACCCCAAAACGCTTGTTGCCGTGGAGTATTACTTCAAGTTGCCCGGCGACCTGCACGAACGCGACGTGGTGGTGGTGGACCCGATGCTGGCTACGGGAAACTCGGCGGTCGCTGCGGTCGAGCGGTTGAAGGAATGCGGGCCCAAGTCCATCAAGTTTGTCTGCCTGCTCACCTGCCCGGAAGGTGTCGCCGCAATGCACAACGCGCACCCCGACGTGCCGATCTACACCGCCGCGATCGACCGTGAGCTCGACGCGCACGGCTATATCGTGCCGGGCCTCGGGGATGCGGGCGACCGCATCTACGGCACCAAGTAGCAGCGTCGAGTGGGAAGCCAGGGCGAGCTTTCGGCCGATTCTTCGCCATCGGTTCACATTCGCTGACGGCCACCATCCCAGATCCCGGGTAGCCTCGAACAGGTGGCCGCCGCCGGGCGGGCCAGCGCCCGCGATGACATGGTCCGGCTCGTGAATCGCACGACCGGCATGGATGGCTTCGGCCGGGACGCGATGCGTGTTGTCCAGCGAGCGGTGCTGATCGAAGAGGTCGGTTTCGACTTCACCGGCGCAGACTGTAGCGGCTGGATGTCCGACGCCGGCTTCAGCAGGAGCTACGTCGAACACCTGGCGGGCCACGACTCGATGGTGGTCGGAATAAAGTAGCGCACTACTCACGCGGTACCTCCCTCCTGCGAGCACGATCAGGGTGAGCCGTCGCCGGTCGCAGTCGCGCAACCGGCCGATCGGCAAACTCGAGGAGGGCACATGACCACACATACGCACGGTCACCATGGCGGTACGACCACGACCGCGCCGAAGACGGTCCACCGCTGGGTCGTGTTCGGGCCCCCCGGTGAGAGCGATGACACCGTGAACCGCGTCTACCTCTCCCACCTGTCGATGTTCTCGATGCCCGAGCATGCGATGCAGGTGATCGTGTCTGCCGATCTCTTCACCGCCGGTGGATCGCCGTCGACCGCCTACGCCGACGATCGTCGCTCGCACCCAGCCCAGCGCTTGTACACCCTGGACCCCGAACTGTTCGTCCTCCCCGACATCCTGCCGTCCGACTCCGAGCCGCCCCGGCGGGATTCGCTGCAGGCCGACCTCTACCGAGACCACATCGAGAAGAACAACCCTCAGAAGGAGCGCATCGCGCGCGGCGTGACCGTCCACATCAACGACATCGTGCACGCCCGCGACTATGACGCCGACGCCCAGCCGCTTGCGGATCTCGAATACCTGGTGTTCGGCTCGAGCACCGACACCTACCTCGCGCACTTCATCACCCGCCCACCGGATTTCGACCAGATCATCGCCGTGAGCATCGACGGGGGTCTGGGCGCCGACCCGATCGTCTCCGGCGTGCGGCTGACGGTTCCCGGCCGGGCCAACACCATCGGCGACCGGCTCGCGGAGGGCGGTCAGGCAGTGCAGGCGACCCTGCACGGCCCGGCTGGCGACACCACCGTGACGATCCGGCCGGGTGTGGAGTACTACCTCAACTCCGACCAGGACATGCAGTGAGGCCACCGACTCAATAGCCCCTCAGTAGCCCGGGGCTCCCCCGTCGGCGTCCGCGAGGAGTTGTCGGGACCGCGAGACGCCCAGCCGGGTCGCACCGGCCCGGATCATCTCCCGGGCCTGGGCCAGGGTCCGCACCCCGCCGGAGGCCTTGACACCGAGTCCGTTCGACCGGACGGTCTCATACATCAGCGCGACGGCGTGGGCGGTCGCGCCCCCCGCCGGGTGGAAACCGGTCGAGGTCTTCACGAAGTCGGCGCCGGCATCCACCGCCGCGCAGCACGCGCGCACGATCTCGTCGTCGCTGAGGGCCGCCGATTCGATGATCACCTTGAGCACCGAGGGCGCGGGAACCGCCGCACGCACCGCGGCGATACCGGCTTCGACGACATCGAATCTGGCCTCCTTCGCCGCGCCGACGTCGATCACCATATCGATCTCATCAGCCCCCGATGCGATCGCTTCGGCCGCCTCCGCCGCCTTGATGTACGCGGTGTGTTTGCCACTGGGAAAACCGCATACCGCAGCGACTTTCAGGCCCGTGCCGGCCGGTAGCACAACCGGGAGCATCGAGGGCGACACGCACACCGAATAGGCGCCCAGGTCCAGCGCCTCGTCGACCAGCGCGCGCACATCGTCGGCGGTCGCCTCCGGTGCGAGGAGTGTGTGATCGATCATCGCCGCCACCTCCGCGACGGTCGGCGCTGCGTTCGTCGTGTCATCCGGTCGCACGAGGCCAACCTACCGCGGCCGGGCTTGCTCACACGCCCGCGGATCTCTTTCGCCGCCGGTAGTCCGCCGCCTTGGCGCGATTGCCGCACTCCGCCATCCCGCACCAGCGGCGGGAGAAACCACGCGAGTGATCGACGAAGAGCCTGGTGCACTCGGGGTTGGAACATTCCTTGACCTTGGCCATGTCGGCGGAACCGATGAGGTCGATGGTGTCCCGGGCGAGCAGGTTCATGACATCGGCGGCGGTACCCCGGCTGTGCGTGCTGCCGTCGGCGGCCAGCCTCAACGTGGGCAGGGTTCCGCGGGCGAGCTCGTTGATCAGCACGATCTGTGCGGGCTCGGGCCGGATCGCGCCCGAGTGGGCCGATACGACCGCGGCGTACATGGCTTCACGCGCCGCGATGGCGTGGTCGACGTCTTCGGAAGACGGGCCGGCCATCTCGTCGAGCAGCTCTGCCTCACGTGACCACAGGGTCAGATCACTTGGGCTGGAGAGCAATTCGGTGGGTGACGTTCTGCGCCACAGCACCGTGCCCGCGAAGTCGAGGCACCGCCTGCCGCTCACGAACACAAACTTTTGCACGTCACCATCTTGACAGGTGACGCCAACCGGGTTCAAACTTCCAGAGTCATAACCCCCTAAGCAGGTGACGCTGCTGTCATCGGCTCGGCTCACCAGGAAAGTGGCACTACGATGGACACCGACGAATACCTGTACTTCATCGACCGGGCGTTCGACGGCATGCTCTCGGCACTTCGTGACCTGGGTAACGAACGCGCCAACGAAGCACCGCCACTGCCCGGCGCGAACTCGCCGTGGGCGATCACCTACCACTGCACCGAAGTGGCCTCCTACTGGATCGGCCACCTGATCGGCGGCCGGCCCAGCGAACGCGACCGGTCCGCGGAGTTCACCGCGCGCGGCACCGTGGCCGAACTCGCCGAGAGTATCGACGGCCTGCGCCAGCGGCTTCGCGCCGACCTGGGTGGCTTCGACCCGCACCGGCCCCCCGTCAACAGCCCGCCGGCCGACTACGAGGGTCCGCAGCGAACGCTGACATCGGGCGGGGTGCTGCTGCACGTCCTGGAGGAACTCGCCCAGCACCACGGTCAGGTGCAGGTGTCCCGCGACATCGTCTGCCGCACAGCGGAGTTGGGCTGATGTCCGCGAGCGAAGCGCGCTACCCGGGATTCGACGATCTGGACGTGAACGCGCTGTCGCAGCGCAGCGGGGTGAAATGGGCTCGGGCCGTCCGGAAGAACAGCCTGCCGGCGTGGGTTGCCGACATGGACTTTCCACTGGCCGGCGTCATCGGCGACGCGGTGATCGACGTGATCCGCCGCGGTGACGTCGGTTATCCGAACTGGCCCAACGGCACGCCGTTGCGCGCCGAGTTCGCCAGGCGGATGCGGGACCGCCACGGGTGGCAGCCCGACCCGGGCGCCGTACGGGAACACACCGACCTGATCCAGGCGCTGCAACTCGTCCTTCGGCTGGCCACCGATCCCGGCGACGGCGTGGCCATCCAAACACCGAACTACCCGCCGTTCCTGGCCACGCTGTCCACCATGGGCCTGCGCACGGTGGCGCTGCCGTACGTCGACACCGGTGACCAGTGGTCGCCGGACTTCGACGCGTGGGCGCGGGCGCTGCGCCTGCACCGGCCCAAGGTGCTGATTCTGGTCAACCCGCACAACCCCACCGGACGGGTGCATTCGGCTGCCGAGTTGGAGCGCATCGCCGCGCTGGCCGCCGAGCACGACCTGCTGGTCCTCGCCGACGAAATACACGCCGAGCTGATCTACACACCCCACCGGCACATCCCGTTCGCGTCGGTCAGCGCGGATGCCGCGAATCGAACCGTCACCGTCACCTCGGCCAGCAAGGCGTTCAACCTTGCCGGTTTCCGGTGTGCCCTGGCACATTTCGGGCCCACCGCGCTGCTGTCCCGACGGGACGCGGAGCCGCCCGACCTCTACGGCGTGGTGTCGGTTCCCGGTGTGCTGGCGACGCTGGCCGCATGGCAGCACGGGGACCCGTGGCTGGCCGACCTCATCCGGGTCCTCGACCGCAACCGCCAGATGGTTCATGACCGCGTGTCGGCGGCGCTGCCCGATGTACGACACCACCTGCCGCAGGGCACCTACCTGAGCTGGCTGGACGTGTCTCCCCTTGGCATCGACGACCCGGTGGACCTGGTCCTGCGCGAGGGGCGCGTCCTGCTCGACGGGGGCCGCCCGTTCGGACCCGCGTCGGGGGACTTCCTGCGTGTCAACTTCGCCACGTCGCACTCGATACTCGAACAGGTGCTGACGGGGGTCGTCGACGCTCTGGCGGGCGCTTCGCGATCTCGCCACGCGACGTCCTAAAGTTCCCAGCCGAAGGTCCGCGACAGTCCGGGAAGCTTCGTGAATCCACTGACCGCCAACACACAGGCCGTCGACGCCTGGCCTATCGGCCAAGCGCGTTCACGATACCGGCGAACGCCCCGGGCAGCGCCGTCGCGGCGGGCACGAGACGTGAACGCGCCGGCGGGCAGCCGCTCACGCCCAGCAGCGCCGCCGTGATCAGCCGGTAGCGCCGGGACATCCG
>NZ_JBGAME010000038.1:0-32774 GCF_044223235.1 Mycobacterium sp. | reverse complement strand
GTCATCCGAGTGATCGAAGCCTTCCTTGTAATGACGGGCGGCTTCGCCGATATCCGCGGTGAACCCGACGGCACCATCGTCGGCCCGCCGCGGATAGTCACCGGCCATGATTGCGCCCTACCCGCCCGCGTCGACCCCATTTGGGTTGAGCAGCTTGAGCAGCCCGTCGCGCATGTCGCCGGTGCGGTCGTACTCCGCGGCCTGCGCGAGGAACGCCTGCGTGTCGAGTTTGTCGACGCGGTTGCCGCCGGCCAGCTTCATCTCGACGCGGATCGCCGCATCGAAGTCCTGCGCGCACAAGAGGCCGGCGCGGTCCCCGGAGAGCTCGGACTTGCGTTGCCATTCCATCAACCCGGCGACGATAGCCCGCAGCGCCCAACCGCCCAGCGGGATGAACCCGAAGGTTTTCGCCAGCCGGAGCAGGTGCATGAGCATGGTGCGGTAGACCGCGTGCCCGCTCAATGCGTGGCCGAGTTCGTGGCCGATGACGCAGCGCATCTCGTCGTGGTCCATCAGGTCGTAGAGGCCCGACGTGATCACGATGAACGGTGTGTCCATCCCGATCGTGTAGGCGTTGGCCACCGGCGATTGCTGGACGAACAGCTCCGGTCTGATCGATGCGTCCAGCACGAACGCACATTCGTCGAGCAGCGCGTCGAGGTCGGCGAACTGACGCGGCCCGACCCGGGCGGCACTCGCCAGGTACAGCAACCGGTGCTGCCGTTCACGCAGCATCGATGACAGCACCTTGAGGATCTGATCGAAGCCTTTGAGCCGACGCAGCGCGGTGAGCGCGGTGCGGTCCGCCGGGTGTTCCCAGGCCCTGGAGCTGATGCCGGGGAAAGCTGTTCGTGTCGTGGCCGGGGTTTGGGTCATGGGCCGGCCCTTCCGTGTGCGTCTGGCACCCAGTGTGTCAGGGTGCGACGCACAATCACCACGACTCGGTCCCCGGTCGGCCGAGCACGCCGTTCCCGATGGACGCGGGCGGCTACCTACCGGACGAGCCGCTCGCCGCACTCGGGAAGCTGCGATCCGACGCCGCGCAGCCGGCCGCGGACACCGACGACAACAGTGCGGACTTCGTTCTTCCCGACGAAGACCTCACCGCCGAAGAATTCTCCGTCCGCGTGATACCCACGCAAGCCGACGAATTCACCTGCACGACTTGCTTTCTGGCGCATAACCGCAGTCATCTGGAACGCCGCGACGGCGCGGCGCTGATCTGCGCCGACTGCGCTTGAGCCGCAGTCGTCAGTGCCTCTCAGTGGCAGAAGGCCGGTCAGTGGCGAAACTGACCGGTCTTCCGCAACGGGACGCAGCTAACGCTTGGGATTCGGGCGGGTCGGCTACTTGGCGGTGCTGTAGGAGTGCGCACCCACCCCAGCCAGCTTGCCGCCGTCGACGATCAGGTACTCGTCACGGATGGGCCTGTCCTCGAAGAAGCACTCGAGGATCTCGCGGGTGCCCGCGGCGTAGCGGGCCTGCGCCGACAGCGACGAACCCGAGATGTGCGGGGTCATGCCGTGATGCGGCATGGTCCGCCAGGGGTGGTCGGCGGGCGCCGGCTGCGGGTACCAGACGTCGCCCGCGTAGCCCGCCAGCTGACCCGACTTCAGGGCCCGCACAATCGCGTCCTGGTCGACGATGAGCGCCCGCGCGGTGTTGATCAGGTAAGTGCCCCTACGCAGGGTGCTGATGAGCTCGTCGTTGAACAGCCCCCGCGTTTCGGGGTGCAGCGGCGCATTGATGGTCACCACATCGCAGTTCGGCACCATCTCCTGCGCCGTCGGGTAGTAGGTGAGATTGAGTTCCTTCTCCACCTCGGCCGGCAGCCGGTGCCGGTCGGTGTAGTGCAGCCGGACGTCGAACGGCGCCAACCTGCGCAGCACCGCCAGCCCGATGCGACCGGCCGCGATGGTGCCGACGTCCATCCCTTCCAGGTCGTAGGACCGCGACACACAGTCGGCGATGTTCCAGCCGCCGTCGAGCACCCACTGATGCGACGGCAGGTAGTTGCGCACGAGCGAAATGATCATCATCACCACGTGCTCGGCGACGCTGATGCTATTGCAGTAGGTCACCTCGGCCACCGTGATGCCACGTTCGATCGCGGCATCGAGATCGGAATGGTCCGAACCGATTCCGGCGGTGACGATGAGCTTCAGGTTGGGCGCGTTGGCGATGCGCTCCGCAGTGAGATAGGCGGGCCAGAACGGCTGCGAGATCACGATGTCCGAATCGGCCAGGTGGCGGTCGAACTCCGAGTCGGGTCCCTCCTTGTCCGAAGTGACCACCAGCTCATGGCCCAGCCGCTCGAGGTAGGGACGCAGGCCCAGCTCGCCGCTGACGCTGCCGAGCAGCTCACCCGGGGTGAAGTCGATGCCCTTCGGGCTCGGCAGCGTATGGCCGCCCGGGTACCCCGACAGCTTCGGCAGGCCGTCGCGCGCATACGTTTCGGGCATGCCGCCTACCGGATCGTCGTAAAGTACGCAGAGCACCTTCGCCATGTTGTCCTCCTCATATCGGGGTCGAAATATGTTCCACCCCATCCTGTTGAGCCGCTGCAAGGTCGGGCAAGGCAAATCGGATCGCACTCTTCGATGCCGTGATTTGCGTCATGGATCACTCCTGGCGGTAGCCTGGCGTCGTGCCGGGCGACATCCAGATCCGTCAACTGCAGTACCTGGCGGCGCTGGCGCGCGAACGTCACTTCGGCCGGGCCGCAGCCACCTGCCACGCGTCCCAGCCCGCCCTGTCCGCGGCGATCCGAAAGCTCGAGACCGAGCTCGGGGTGACCATCGTGCAGCGCAAACAGCGGTTCACCGGTTTCACCCCTGAGGGCGAGCAGGTGGTTGCGTGGGCGCACCGGATCCTCGCCGAACGCGACGCGCTGCTCGTGGATCTGGCACGGATGCGCGAAGGGCTGACGGCCACGCTGCGGATCGGCGCGATTCCGACCGCCGTGCCCGTCGCTCCCCTTCTCACCGGACCGTTCTGCGACCACCACCCGCTGGCCAGTGTCCGACTGGACATGTGCTCGTCACGCGATATCGACCGCAGACTCGCCGAATTCGACCTGGACGTCGCATTGACCTACCTTGCCGAAGACGACGAGCCCGAAGTCCACAAGTTGCCGCTGTACGCCGAGACGTACCTGCTACTCACACCCGCGGAAAGTGAACTGGCAGAACGTGACGACGTCGGCTGGGACGAAGCCGCGGCCAAACCGCTGTGCGCGCTGGGCCAGGAGATGCAAAGCCGCCGGATCCTGGACGCCACCATGGCCAGGGCCGGTGTACAGATGCGTCCGGTGATCGAAACAGGCACCGTAGGAGCGCTTTTCGCGCACGTGGCGACGCATCGCTTCAGCAGTATCATCGCCCATCCGTGGCTGTACGCATTCGGAGTCCCGACAGGCATGCGCGTGCTCCGGTTGAACCCCCAGCCGCGCAGCCCGCAGGTCGGAGTGGTGTGGTCGGCCCAGCGGCACGAATCAGTTGTCGCCTCAGCGTTTTTCGAAGCGACCCGCGATGTCGATGTGGCGGGCCAGCTCGACTCCGTGCTGGACCGCGCGTTGGCGCGGTGACGGGAGCACATGGCCGGTGACGGCCCATGCGGCCGGCCCCGCCGGAAACGCTCCGCACAAGTCAACCCCCTTTGCCAGGTTCACGAAGTGGCCTCCGCATTTTCGTGAAACGATGCTCGGATGAACCCCGCACGGTTGGATCGAGCGCTCAAGATCCTGGAGTTCCTCGCGCGCAACCAGGAGGGCAGCGCACTCAAGCCGATGTGCGAGCAGCTGGGGATGCCGATGAGCAGTGCCCATGACCTGGTCAGCGCACTGGTGGAACTCGACGCGGTACGGCAGAACGACACTAAGACCTATGTGCTGGGCCCCAGATCGCTGGTGATGGCGCTGTCGATCATCGACTCTGTCGACCTGCGTCAGGTCGCCAGGCCGTTCCTGCTCGAACTGTGCGAATCGCTCAACGAGAACATCTACCTGGCGCTGCGCAGCGGCAATACCGTCACCTACGCCGACCGCTATGAGGCCGGGCAAAACCTGTCGGTGGTGATGAAGCTCGGCGGCTCACGCCCCCTGCACGGCAGCAGCATCGGCAAGCTGTTCGCCGCGTTCAACCCCGACCTCGAAGCCAGGGTGCTCGGTGCCACGAGCCTCGACCAGTTGACTCCGTTCACGCTGACCAACCGCGAGGATCTCGCCCGCGAACTCGAGAAGATCCGCGACCGCGGCTACAGCATCAGCGATGGCGAGAGCGTGGAAGGCATCCTCGCCCTTGCGACACCGATATTCGACGCGACCGGGACCGTCAATGCGGCCGTGCACATTTCGGCCCCGCGAGGGCGCCTCTCCCCCGACCGGCTGCCGGTCGTGCTGACCGAGATGCTCAACACCGGTGCCGCGATCTCCGAACAGCTCGGCGCCCCCGCGGGCAACCCGATCGTCCCCCGCTCACCGGCCGAGATCGCTGAACTCGAGAAGACGCTCGGGTAGCTTCCGCCCGACAATTATGCCGCGTGCATCCGCATGAGTTCGAGCCTGATCCTCGCTTCGACCTCAGCCATGTGGATTACGGGCGTTCCCGGGAGCGGCGGGGCGGTGGAGCGGTAGCTGGCACCGGTCGGTGTGGTGAATACGGTTGTATGCCTGCCGTTTTGGCTGCTCACGACGACTACCTTCCAGCCAGGGGCCTCCTTGGCGTAGTTGCAGTGCTCGCAGCTGCCCTGCCCGTTCTCCGCGCAGGTCTGCCGCCGCGGCACCGCGGCGTCACGTGGTCGCGATGCCGTATCGGCGCGTCGCAGTACGGAGTTCGACAGCGCTGGTCCCGCGCCGCGATAAAGTCCGCGAGGCCGCGCGGAAAACACCGCGACCGGGACTCCATCGCCACCAATGCGCCCGAGGACGGGGTGGCGTAGAGCCTGCGCAGCGTCGCCTTTGACCGCTTGTCAACGGCGGCGTCGAGCACCATGTCCCGCGCCACTGCGGCCGGAATGGGCCCGTATCCGGCGATCACAGCAGCGTCGTCATCGACGCCGAGCAGCGCCTGATCCGAGATCACCAGGTTGACGCCGATGGGTTCGGGGACCTCGGCGGGTCTGCCGGTGACCCGCTCGACGAGAGTGTCGGCCTGACGTTTGAGCGCCGCGTACACCGAGACGCCCTGCGTGACGGGCAGCAGCGCGGTGACGTAGGTCATGGTGTCGGGTGCGAGGCGCACGCTGACACAACGCTCCTTCTCGGCCTTGGCCGCACGACCGATCACTGCATGCGGGTCCAGGCGGGAGTCGCCATCTGGGATTAGCCAAGGCGCTGGTCCACGAGATGCCCCATACCCACGCGACGGCGAATCGTGGCGGGCAAGAGCGACCTCGCAGGCGAATCCGCGGCCCGCTTGCGGGCGGGTATGCCCGCGTCGGACTCGGCGGCATGCCGTGCCGCGCCGTGGGCGGCCGCACACCGCCGACGGCGCGATCCCCAACGCCCGGCTAGCCGACGGCCTCGAAGGACCACAGAACTACGGCGTCGAAAAGGCGACCACCGCACCATTTTCAAACTCGGAACGGGCGTCCCACCAGGGACGCTCTGGGCTAGCCGTCCGGATCGAGGCATTCCTCTAAAGCCTGCCCTACGCCGGGCGCCTGGTCGGGCGGTTGTGCCTGTCAGACTGAACCAGCTTGTGCCGGAACACCACAACGCAGAACGGGGCAGCACCCAATAGCCGACATCGGCTCCGCTGATCCGCCTTTCGCCGAGCAGGTCCACCGGGAGCGGGATCTCTGACAGAGGGAGATCCCTCGCCCCTTGCAAATGCAAGCTCCTTCGTCTCCTTTGGCCCGCGGTGCGGGACGAAGGCAACCCGCGTCCGTCCGTCGACCGTGTGAGGACGCTCGCAACGTCGTCGACGACGATCACTTGGGGTAGTCCAGTACTCGTGACCAGTCTTCCTCGGCAGCGCATTCTCGATTGCTAGGTCGGCCGCCATCAACGGCGAACGTCCGAACCAACTCGACACCAGGAGGCCGACATGTCCAGTCGAAGTGTACGTTTCACCGATCCGCCGAGCAGTCCCGCGCAGCTGGCGGCCGATCCACCCGACCGGGAAGCGGTCGAGTATGCCGGCCTCACGGTCGAAACCGTGCTCGACATCCCGAGTGAAGACGCCGACGTCGAACGGTCCGCGGTGACCGCTCGGACGGTCGAATCTGACGGGTCGGAGAACATGGCGGCTTCGTCCGAGCTACGAATCACCTATCGGCCGAGCAGAATCGGTCAACGGGTTGTGCCGCCGCCGGTGCTTGTCGAAGTGCTGGATCCCCCGGATGCGGCGGTGGTCGCCGAAGAGGAAGCTCGGCTGCTAGACGCGGTCGGCGGTGACGAGACCGAGTTGACCTCCGACCAGCTCGCCGAACTCGAGGCTGCGATCGCGCGCAGGGTCGCCGCGCTGCCACGGCTGACCACAGACGCTAGTGCCCCAGCACACCTGCCGGTCCGCACAGTTCCGGAGTCCGTACCCGAATCGCTTGCCACCGCTCGCTACCCGGACGTGTTGCTCGCGCCCTCCGGTCAGACGCCGCAGCCCACTACGGTGTTTCCGCCCGAGAATCGGCGAGTGCTGTGGGACACCGCCTATCCCTGGGGATGCCACGGCCGGGTAACGACCAGCCGGGGCTCCGGCTCCGGCTGCCTGGTCGGTCCCCGGCACCTGTTGACGTGCTCGCACGTCGTGGCGTGGAACGCGGATGGTTCGGCGGGATGGCTCGACTTCGTGCCCGGATACTTCGACCGATTGCCCGGCCCGTTCGGCACCGCCAGGGCGATCCGGATCTACAGCTACGTCAAGGTCACGCCACCGCTAGATACGAACGAACTGCGCCACGATTACGTCGTCGTCGTACTCGACTGGCGGATCGGCGACCGCGCCGGCTGGCTCGGTTCGAAGTCCTACGTCGACAGTTGGGATGGACAGGCCTGGTGGACACACGTCGGCTATCCGTCGGACTTCGGCGGACACCGCCCGACCTGGCAAGGCAGCATCTCGTTCGACGGCGACAACAACCAGCCGGACGCCAACCAGTCTCTCTATCACTGGGGCGACGTCGCGACCGGCCAGTCGGGTGGCGCCTTCTTTGCGTGGTGGAACGGCACTCCGCACACGGTCGCCGTTCAGAGTGCGCAAGACTCGGGAAAGAACTGGGGGAGCGGCGGCTCGTTCATCCCGAACCTCATCAACCAGGCCCGTAACGCGTTCCCGTGACAGCCTGCGGGACCCAGCCACGATAACGGTCGTCCGGGCCGAGCAAACAGAGTAACCAGGTCCGGACGGTCTGTGGGTGATTCCGTGCGGATGATCCGCTGGGTCGGCGCGCGGATGGACCTCGCCGCGGCGAGGCGTGACGACAGTCGCTAGAACTTCGACAGTCGTCTTGAGTTTTCAGGCTGCCTTTGGCAGCAGTCGGGCGTCGCCGATGGTTCAGTGATGTGAACGTCTATGATGTGTAATGCTTTTCGCATCGGTGGTGGAGCTGGTGGTTGATCGGTGGCCAGCAACGGCCTAGCAGCCGGTCGTGGACTTTGGTGTAGAAGATCGCGAACCGCAGTCCGTCGCCGGTGAGGCGGCAGCGGTTCTGGCCGGAGATGCGGACGATCAGCCCGTTGCTACGGAGGCGGGCTGGGCTACAGGTCGAGCAATGCCAGCTCCGGCGATTCGACAAGCCCCCGCAGCTCACAAAGGAAGGCCGCAACCTGCGCGCCGTCGGCGATGCGATGGTCGAACGCACACGTCAACGACATCGTCGGTCGCACCACCACCGCGTCATCGATCGCGACTGGGCGGGGACGCAGCGCACCCATCCCCAGAATCGCCGCCTCTGGATAGTTGATCACCGGCACCCCGTCATCGAGGCCCAACGCCCCGAAATTCGACACCGTGAACGTCGACCCGGACAGGTCGTCGGGACCCAGCGTCCCGGCACGGGCTCCGTCGATCAGCCTGGACACCACACCCGCCAGCTCGCGGGTGGATTTGTCCTGGGCATCCTTGACGACGGGCACCAGCAGACCGCGCGGTGCGGCCACACCGAACCCGAGATGAACGGCGGAATGCCGGTGGATGCGCGGCCCGCCGACAGTGGTCACCCAGGTGGCGTTGAGCAACGGATGGTGGCGCAGCGCGATCACGAGCAACCGCAGCGTCAGCACGAACGTCGTGATCGGCGGATCCTCCCCGGCGGCCCGCCGCATCGTGTCGCGCAGCCGGACCAATGCGCCGCCGTCCACCTGAACCGTAGCGTGCGCGTCGGGAATCTCCCTGCGCGACAGCGACATCCGATTCGCCATCGCGGCCTGCACACCGCGGACCGGGATCATGTCCGTGGCAGAGCCCGAGCCCGCGGCGAGGACGTCGTCGCGGGTGACGATGCCATCGGGTCCGGATCCCGGCGACAGCCCGGCCAGGTCGACGTTGCGCTCCGCGGCCAGCTTCCGCACGGGCGGTTTAGCCCGGGCCCGCGCCGTGGGGCCGGCCGATCGCCTGCTGCTGTCCATCGCGTCGTCGGCGCCGTAGCCGACCAGCACCGGCTTCCGCGTCACCGTTTCCCGAGCGGGCACCTCACTCGGCGGGGGCATCTCGGCGACCGCGGGCGCCTCGCCAACCTCGCCATCGACCGCGATCCGGACCAGCAACGAGCCGACACCGAGGGTCTCACCCTCCGCCCCGCCGAGATCGACGATCCGGCCGGCGTACGGGCTGGGTATCTCGACCTGCGCCTTGTTCGTCTCCACCACGCACAGCGTCTGATTCAACTCGACCGCGTCACCTGGGGCGACATTCCAGCTGACGATCGTCGCGTCCTCGAGCCCTTCGCCGAGGTCGGGAACCAGGAACTCTTTCACGGCTGCTCCATCGCCCGCTCGACGCAATCCAGCAGCCGATCCGGACCGGGCAACCACAGCTTCTCCAGGCGGGCCGGCGGGTAGGGAGTATCAAAACCGGTGGCGCGCAACACCGGCGCCTCCAGGTCGTAGAACAACTCCTCCTGGATCCGCGCCGCCAGCTCCGCGCCGAATCCCAGCGTGCGCGCGCCCTCGTGCATCACGACGGCGCGGCCGGTCCTGCGGACCGAATCGGCAACGGTGTCGAAGTCCAGCGGATTCAGCGAGCGTAGATCGATGACCTCGAGCTCCCAGCCGTAGCGATCGGCGGCCAACTCGGCGGCGCTCAACGCGGTGGCGACCAGCGAACCGTAGGTCAGCACCGAGACGTGTGTGCCGGTGCGCCGCACCAGCGCGCGGCCGATCGGCAATCCGGGCACCGCGGTGTCGACGGCCTCGCGCGCCCAGTACCGCCGCTTGGGCTCCAGGAAGATGACGGGATCGGGGCTGGCGATTGCGTGCCGCAACAGCCAGTACCCGTCCGACGGCGTCGACGGCACGACCACCTTGAGACCCGCGGTGTGCAACCAGTAGCTTTCGGTGGATTCCGAATGATGTTCCACCGCACCGATTCCCCCGAAGGAGGGGATGCGGAGGGTGACCGGCATATCCACCTCACCACGGGTCCGCATCCGGTACTTCGCCAAGTGGCTGACCATCTGGTCGAACGCGGGGGCGGCGAACCCGTCGAACTGGATCTCCGGCACCGGCACCAATCCGCGGATCGCCATGCCGATCGCGATACCGACGATCGCCGACTCGGCCAGCGGAGTGTCGAAACACCGCTGGGCGCCGAAGGTTTCGGACAGTCCCTCGGTCACCCGGAATACGCCTCCGAGCGTAGCGACGTCCTCACCGAACACCAGGACCCGCTCGTCGGCGGCCATCGCATCGTGCAGCGCACGGTTGATCGCCTTGGCCATGGTCAGATCGGAAACCCGCGGAACGGTCCTCAGCGGCAGGCTGGGTTCGGGGACATCGTCACCGTGTGTGGGTGGCCGCTCGATGAGTTGGGTCATTTCGCTCCTCGCGTGCGCGGTGTCATTTCGCTCCTCGCGTGCGCGGTGTCATTTCGCTCCTCGCGTGCGCGGTGTCATTTCGCTCCTCGCGTGCGCGGTGTCATTTCAGGCCTCCTTCGCCAGCTCGGCCTGCAACTGCGCGCGCTGCGCCGCCAGGTCCGGCGTGATGTCGTGGTAGACGGTGTCGAACACCTCCGCGACGTCGAAGTCCGGTGCGTCCACCACCGCGTCCCGCAACTCGGTGCGCAATCGAAGAGACTTGGCCGCCACCCGCTCCTCCAGCCGATCCGTCCACACCCCGATGCCCTGCAGGTAGGTGCGATAGCGCGGGATCGGATCCAGCGCCAACCACTGCTCCAGTTCGTCCTGGCTGCGGTACCGGGTGGGATCGTCCGATGTCGTGTGCGGACCGAGCCGATAGGTCACGGCCTCGATGAGCGTCGGCCCACCGCCTTCCCGCGCCCGCTCGGCGGCTTCCGACACCACCGAGTAGCAGGCCAGCACGTCGTTGCCGTCCACCCGGATGCCGGGCATGCCGTAGCCGACGGCACGGTGCGCGATGGACGGGCCGGCCATCTGATGCGCCACCGGCACCGAAATGGCCCACTGGTTGTTCTGGATGAAGAACACGCAGGGCGCATTGAAGACCGACGCCAGGTTCATCGCCTCGTGCGCGTCACCTTCGCTGGTCGCGCCGTCGCCGAGGAAGGCCACGGTGACGGAGTCCTCGCCGAGGCGCTGCGCCGCCATCGCCGCACCGACGGCATGCAAACCGTGCGTTCCGATCGGGATGGCGATCGGTGCGCAGCACCGGTGGGTGAACTCCAGACCGCCGTGCCAGCTGCCCCGCCACACCGCGCCTATCTGCCCGGGTGTGATGCCACGCAGCAGAAACGCGCCGATTTCCCGGTACTGAGGAAACAGCCAGTCGGTCTTGCGCAGGCACGCCGCCGCGCCGATCTGGGCGGCTTCCTGGCCGCGGCAGGACGCGTACAGCGCGAGCTCACCCTGCCGCTGCAGGTTGATGAACTCGGTATCCAGGTCGCGCGTGACGACCATCATTTCGTAGAGCCAGCCCAGGGTCTCGGGCGGCAGATCGCGGCTGAACCGGTCTTCTGGACCGGGTGTGCCGTCCGACTGGACAAGCTGCACCGGCTCCAGGTTGACCGTCCGCGGATATGGGACAGCCATGCGGCCTCCTTTAGGTCACGTGATGGCATGTTTCGCCGTGAGACCCTTAGGTCTGCCCCAATGCGCGAGCGAGTCAGCGGGACCCGTTGTGCGGGTTTGCCAGCTAACGGTCGGTGTGTGGCGCGAGTTGGACTATCCGTTCGGCTCGCCGTAACACTGGTGCATCCACCATTATGCCTTCGAACTGGAAGACTCCCCGTTCCGATCCGGCAACGGCCAGCACGTGTCGCGCCCAGGACACCTGCTCGGGTGTCGGAGCGTAGGCAGCGCGGATGACCGGCAGCTGACTCGGATGGATGGCGACCTTGGCATCGAAACCGACCGCGACCGCGTCGTCGGCCTCGCTGCGCAGACCGTCGACGTCGCGAATGTCGAGATACACCGAGTCGAGGGCCATCCGCCCGTGGGCCTTGGCGGCGAGCAGGGTCTGCGACCGGACGTGGCGGGCGACGTCACGGTAGGTCCCGTCCGGGTGCCGGTTGGCGGTGCCGCCGAGCACGGCGAACAGGTCCTCCGCACCCCACATGACGGCGACGGCGTTGTCGGCGCCGGCCGCGTCGGCAACCGAAAGGGCGCCAAGTGGGGTTTCGATAAGCGCGACCACGTCCAGGGGCGCCAGCGCACTTACCTGACGCGCGGATTCGGTCTTCGGCAGCATCACCGTCGTGTAGCCGGTGCGCGTTAGCGCCCCCAGGTCGGCTTCGTGATCGATGGTCGAGGCCGGGTTGATGCGCACCACGGTGCGATGCGGGTCGAGCGGAGTGGCGACCAACGCATCGCGCGCGGCCGCGCGATCGGCGGCCGCCACACCGTCCTCGAGGTCGATGATCACCACGTCGGCGTGTGCGGCCGCCTTGGCGAACCGCTCTGGCCGATCAGCCGGGCAGAACAGCCATGCGGGCCCGGCCGCTGCGAGCGCCATCAATTCCGTCCCGGGCTTGCGGGCCGCATCCGCACCATTGTCCTGCGGACCGCCGTTGCCACCACATCACCGTCCTGATTGCGTCCGGTATGGGCCAGCGTCACGACACCTTCGCCGGGCCGGCTCTTCGACGGCCGCTTGTCGGTGACCAACGTTTCGGCATAGAGCGTGTCGCCATGGAAAAGCGGTCCCGGAAAGGCGATTTCGCTGAACCCGAGGTTGGCGACGATCGTCCCCTGGGTGAGCTGGGCGACCGAAAGACCCACCAAAGTGGACAGCGTGAACATCGAGTTGACCAGGCGACGGTGGAACGGCGGCAACGCATCGGAGAACGCGGCGTCCAGATGCAGCGCCTGGGTATTCATCGTCAGCGTGGTGAACAGGACGTTGTCGGCTTCGGTAACGGTCCGTCCCGGCCGGTGCAGATACGTCGTTCCCGGCTCGAACTCCTCGAACCACAGGCCGCGCTGCTCGACGCGGCGGCCCAGGGAGTCGGACCCTTCCGCTCCGCTCACAGGTTCATCGTTCGCTCCGCTCACAGCCCAGCCTCGCGGGCGATCAGCATCAACTGCACTTCGGTTGTGCCCTCACCGATTTCGAGGATCTTGCTGTCGCGGTAGTGCCTCGCGACGGCGTACTCGTTCATGAAGCCGTAGCCGCCGAAGATCTGGGTTGCGTCGCGAGCGTTGTCCATGGCCGCCTCGCTGGCGACCAGCTTGGCGATGGCGGCCTGCTTCTTGAAGGGTTTGCCCGCCAGCATGAGTGCCGCGGCGTCGTAGTACGCGGTGCGCGCGACATGCGCGCGCGCCTCCATCCGGGCGATCTTGAAAGCGACGGCCTGGTTGGCGCCGATGGGCCTGCCGAATGCCCGACGTTCCTTGGCGTAGCGCACGCTTTCGTCGACGCAGCCCTGCGCCGCGCCCACTGACAGGGCGGCAATCGCGATGCGGCCCTCGTCGAGGATGCGCAGGAAGTTCGCATAACCGCGCCCACGCTCGCCGAGCAGGTTTTCCTGCGGCACCCGCACGTCGTCGAAGCTCAGCGGATGGGTGTCCGAGGCGTTCCAGCCGACCTTGTTGTAGGCGGGTTGGGCGGTGAATCCGTCGGTGGGCACGGGAACCAGGATCGTCGAGATCTCTTTCCTGCCGTCATTGTCGCCGGTGACGGCGGTGACCGTGACCAGCCGGGTGATGTCGGTGCCCGAGTTGGTGATGAACTGCTTGCTGCCATTGATGACCCACGTCGATCCGTCCAGCTTCGCCGTGGTCCTGGTCGCCCCGGCGTCGCTGCCGCCGCCCGCCTCGGTCAGCCCGAACGCCGCCAACGCGCGTCCACTGGTCAACTGCGGCAGCCACTCCTGCTTCTGGGCCTCATTGCCGAACCGGTATACCGGCATGGCGCCCAGCGACACCCCCGCCTCCAGGGTGATCGCCACGCTCTGATCGACCTTGCCGAGTTCCTCCAAGGCCAGGCACAGCGCGAAGTAGTCGCCGCCCATCCCTCCGTACTCCTCGGGAAACGGCAGGCCGAACAGCCCCATATCGGCCATAACGGACACGACTTCGTACGGAAAGCTGTGTTCCGCATCGTGTTTGGCCGCCACCGGAGCGACGATGGACTGCGTGAAGTCGCGCACCGTCTTGACGAGTTGTTCGTAGTGGTCGGGCAGCAGGCCGGTGGCTGCGAAAGCGGCGTCTGTCATGACTGGATCCTCTGTCTTCTCTACGGTGTGGCGATTCTGGCCAGTGGCTGGCCCACCTTGACTTGGTCGCCGACGGCGACAAGGAGTTCGACGACGCCGCCGACCGGCGCAATGAGCGCATGCTCCATCTTCATCGCTTCCACGGTGACCACGACGGTCCCGGTCTGCACCGGCGAGCCATCCGAAACACCCACCGCCACAATTGAACCCGGCATCGGGCTGGTGAGCTCGGCGTCACCGCCATGTTCCTCGTCGGGGCGTACCGGGGCTTCCCTGAGCTCCTCGACCATCAGGACGCGGCCGTCTCCCGTGAGCCAGATCCGCCCGTCCGCTTCCTCAACCAGGTAGCAGGTACGCAGGCCGTCGACGACGACGGTGAGCAGGTCGCGGTCCAGCGATGCGCTCAGCGTTCGCGGGACGCCTTCCTCGATTGCCGCCGTCGCTTCGTCCGGAACTCCGGTCAGGAAAACGTGGTCGGTGCGTTCGCCGGAGCGCAGCCGGATGGGGATAGGGGCGCGTCCGGCGATACGCCATCCCGATGGCACCTCCCAGGCGCTGGCCGGCGATCCGGGAGAAGACCTCGGAAATGACTTGAGCCAGCGGTAAGCCGCCGCGGCGATCAGCTCGTCGTCGCCGGCCGGTCTCGGCGCGAAGTCGGGGGTGCGTCGATCCAGCAATCCGGTATCGAGCCGGCCGGATTGCACGTCGGGGTCGGCGAGCAGGAACCGCAGGAACTCGACGTTGGTCGTCACGCCGAGCACGGCGAAGTCGGTCAGAGCCGCATCGAGTTTCCGTAGTGCACCTTCACGATTCGCTGCGTGGGCGATCACCTTGGCCAGCATCGGATCGTAGTCGGTCCCGATGACGATGCCCCTGTCCAACCCGGAATCGACCCGCACACCGGGTCCGTCCGGGTGCGAGATATTGAGCACCATGCCGCCCGTAGGCAGGAATCCCCGCGCGGGGTCCTCGGCGTACACGCGCGCCTCGACGGCGTGTCCGCCGAGGCGAATGTCCTGCTGGGAGATCGGCAATGACTCCCCCGCAGCGACGCGGACCTGCAACTCGACCAGGTCGAGACCGGTGATCATCTCGGTGACCGGATGTTCCACTTGCAGGCGGGTGTTCATCTCCATGAAGAAGAACTCGTCGGGCCGGTCCGCGGAGACGATGAACTCGACGGTGCCCGCCCCCTTGTAGTCCACGCTGCGTGCGGTGTCGCACGCGGCAGCGCCGATGCGGTCCCGGGTCTCGGTGTCGAGAAGCGGCGACGGGGCCTCCTCGATGACTTTCTGATGACGGCGCTGCAAACTGCATTCACGTTCGCCGAGGTGTACGACCGTTCCATGGTCGTCGGCGAGCACCTGCACCTCGATGTGGCGGGGATTGAGGACGAGCCGCTCGAGGAACAGCGTGTCGTCGCCGAACGCCGATGCCGCCTCACGGCGCGCACTGGCAAGTGCCGCAGGCAGTTCGGCGGAGTCGCGCACGATTCGCATGCCCTTGCCGCCGCCGCCTGCCGACGGCTTGACCAGCACCGGGAATCCGACGTCGCGGGCTCCTGCGATCAGGTCGGCGTCAGTCAGGCCCGGTCGGGAGATGCCGGGGACGACGGGTACGCCGAACGCCGACACCGCGGCCTTCGCCGAGATCTTGTCGCCCATCGTCTGGATCGCGGCGACCGGCGGGCCGATGAACACCACCCCCATCGAGCGGAGAGCCTCGGCGAATAGCGCGTTCTCCGAAAGGAACCCGTAACCAGGGTGGACGGCCTGCGCCCCGGTGCGTTGGACCGCCTCGAGCAGGGCATCGATCGACAGATAGCTCTGCCGCGCGGGCGCAGGCCCGATGCGGACAGCGACGTCGGCTTTCTTGACATGCCGGGCGTTCGTATCGGCATCGCTGAACACCGCGACCGAGCGGATCCCCATGGCCCGCAACGTGCGGATCACTCGGCAGGCGATCTCGCCGCGATTGGCAACCAGAACCGTGTCGAACATTCCCATCACATCCGGAAGACGCCGTAGGAGACCGGATCCAACGGTGCTTGACCCACGACCGAAAGGGCCAGTCCAACAACCATTCTGGTATCCGCCGGATCGATGACGCCGTCGTCCCACAGCCTCGCGGTGGAATAGTACGGATTGCCCTGGCGCTCGTACTGCTCGCGGATCGGCGCCTTGAACTCCTCGGCTTCCTGCGCGGTCATGTCGCCGCGCACAGTGGCCAGCACCGAGGCGGCCTGCTCGCCGCCCATGACCGAGATCCTGGCGTTCGGCCACATCCACAGGAACCTCGGAGAGTAGGCCCTGCCGCACATCGAGTAGTTGCCCGCGCCGTATGACCCGCCGATGACCACCGTAAGCTTCGGGACACGGGCGCACGCGACGGCCGTCACCATCTTCGCGCCGTGCTTGGCGATACCGCCTGCCTCGTATTCGCGCCCGACCATGAACCCGGAGATGTTCTGCAGGAACAGCAGCGGGGTCGTTCTCTTGTCGCACAACTCGATGAAATGCGCACCCTTGAGCGCGGATTCGCTGAACAGCACGCCGTTGTTGGCGACGATCCCGACGGGGTGTCCGTGGATGCGTGCGAACCCGGTGACCAGGGTGCTGCCGTACTCGGCCTTGAACTCCGCGAACTCACCGCCGTCGACGACGCGGCCGATGACCTCGTGCACATCGTAGGGCACCCGCGGATCGATCGGCACCACGTCGTACAACTCGGTCTGGTCGGCCACTGCGTCGACCGTGTCGGTGACGTCCCACGGCGGCGCGCTGCGCGGCCCCAGGGTCGACACGATGCGGCGAACGATCCGCAGCGCATCGCGGTCGTCGTGAGCCAGGTGGTCGGCCACCCCGGACTTCTTCGCGTGCAGGTCACCGCCCCCGAGGTCCTCGGCGCTGACGACCTCACCGGTCGCGGCCTTCACCAGCGGCGGGCCACCCAGGAAGATCGTGCCCTGATTGCGCACGATGACGGCCTCGTCGCTCATCGCGGGGACATAGGCACCGCCCGCGGTGCATGAGCCGAGCACCGCGGCGATCTGCGGAATACCTTTGGCGCTCAACGTGGCCTGGTTGTAGAAAATCCGGCCGAAGTGGTCGCGATCGGGGAACACCTCGTCCTGACGCGGCAGGAACGCACCGCCCGAATCCACCAGGTAGAGGCAGGGCAGCCGGTTCTGGCCCGCAATCTCCTGGGCGCGAAGATGTTTCTTGACCGTGATCGGGTAGTAGGTGCCCCCTTTGACCGTCGCGTCGTTGGCGACGACCATGCATTCGCGCCCGGATACCCGCCCGATTCCGGCGATCATCCCGGCGCCGGGGCACTCGTCGTCGTACATGCCGTCCGCGGCGAGCGGTCCCAACTCCAGGAACGGACTGCCGGGATCGAGCAGCCCGTCCACCCGGTCGCGCGGGAGCAGCTTGCCTCGGCCGACATGGCGCTCCCTGGCCGCAGCGGGCCCCCCGAGAGCCGCGGCGGTGAGTTTGGCGCGCAGGCGAGCCACCAGCGCAAGGTGCTGGTCACGATGCGAGATCGGCGGTGTCATCGTTGAACCTGTCTCAGTTAATGACGACTAACTAGTAGTATGTTAGTGATCGTTAACTGAGATGTCCACCATCGCTCGGGGAGTAGAGATGACGTCGATAGCGTCCGGGTCATCTTCCAGGGCGTCAGGGCCGGCCTCGACGCGTCGCAGCAGGGCCAAGTCCGACCGGCGCTCCCAACTGATCGCTGCCGCCGAGCGGCTGGTGGCCGAGCGCGGCTATCTTGCGGTCCGGCTCGAGGACATCGGCGCCGCGGCCGGGGTCAGTGGACCCGCGATCTACCGCCACTTTCCCAACAAGGAAGCGCTGCTGGTGGAGTTGTTGGTCGGCATCAGCACACGACTACTCAGGGGCGCCCGCGACGTCGTGGAGCAGGTTGAGGATCCGCGCTCGGCGCTCGACGGGCTGATCGACTTCCATCTCGACTTCGCCCTCGGCGAGTCCGATCTGATCCGCATCCAGGACCGCGATCTCGGTCATCTGCCCGAATCGGCCAAGCGTCAGGTACGCCGCGCGCAGCGTCAGTATGTCGAGATCTGGGTCGAGGCCTTGCGTCGGCTACACGAAGACCGGCTACACGAAGACCTCGGCGAGGCGGAGGCGCGGTTGATGGCACACGCCACGTTCGGACTGCTCAACTCGACGCCGCACAGCGTGAAATCCGGTGCAGCCAAACCGGCCGAGGCCGGCTCTCGCGCCATCCTGCGTCGGATGACGGTTGCAGCGCTGACCTCGGCCGGAAAAGGCGACTGAGTGCGACAGCCGAACTAGTACCAGACTTTTCGGCCTCCGATGGGACGTCCTGCGGCGCCCAGCACCCAGAAAACCGCCCCGATCACCAGAAGCACCACACCGATGTAGGTGAGGATCGAGATCCCGAAGATCAACCCGAGGACGAGCAAAATAGCTCCAAGGACAATCATTGCCGCTCCATTTCTACTGTGAATTGGTTACTGTCAGTGCGTCACTGGCTGGGCTCTGGAAGGTTGCAATCAGTCACCTTCGGATTCACCCCCGCGTAGTTCAGCGGACCGGCGACCACAGTCAACGCGATACTCCCCCCAGTGGCGCAATTGTTCTCATCGCCCGTGAAGTAGTCGCGCTGATAGGCGGCTACGACGCCGACCAGCAGCCAGACGAGCACGATGACCCCGAGAATTCCTCGCATGCCATGCCCTCCATCTCTTCCGCGTGCCGCTGCGGCGCGCAAGAACGTTTACCCGGAGTGCAAGTTCGGCAAACCCGCAAACCTCTGAAGACCCTGGCGACTCCGGAAACCTCAGCCCGGCAAGCGCCTTTCACGGACTGTCAGGAAATCGGGGCCGGCACAACGTCGCCAAAGGCTCTGGTGAGCCAGCGCTTCATCGCATCGACTAGCACGGCGCGGTTCTCCCGCTTGACGATTTCGTGCCCGTCGTCATCGAAGAACAGCAGCTCGACCGTGCGTTCCAGCGCCTGAAGGGCCTCGAACATCTGCCGGGATTCGCCCGGCGGAACGTTTGTGTCATTGCCGCCGTGCACCAGGAGCAGCGGCGACGTCAGCGCGGGTGCGCGCAGCAACGGTGACAGCCGGTCCAGCAGGTCCCGGTCGCTGACCGGATGGCCGTACTCCGGGTAGGCGGCCGCCGCGATCCAGGGTTCGGTGTTGCGGTAGAAGGTGTTCAGATCGCTCATGCCGCAGATGCTGATTCCCGCGGCGAACTTCTCCGGGTGAAAGCTCATCGCCGCCTGGGTCAGATAGCCCCCGTAGGACCAGCCGCTGCACGCGATCCGGTCGGCCCGCGCGAGCCCGTTGGCGACCAGGAACTGGGCGCAGTCAGCGACGTCGTCGATCGCGGCGAACCGCAGTTCCTTGTCGTCGGCGTGCACGAACGTCCGCCCAAAGCCCCCCGAACCGCGCACATTTGGTGTCAGCACCGCGATGCCCGCGTCCAGCAATGGCGGGAAGAACTCGTTGTACCCCGGCCGGGCCTGTCCCTCGGGACCGCCGTGCAGGAAGATCATCGCCCCGATCGGCTCGACGTGTTCCGGCGGGCGATACAGCCACGCGGTCAACGCCAGCCCGTCCCTGGCGGTGATCCGTACCAGATGGGGTGCGCCGGTGACCGGCCCGAGGCTGGGCTGACGATCGATGCGTTCCCACTCGCGGCTGCGGGGATCGACCAGCTCGACCGTCGGCGGCAGCGACGGGCCCTCGACCGTCAGCGCCACCATCGAGCCGCCCGCGCTGATACTCAGCTGGCTGGCCACCGGGCCGGGCAGCGGGATGGGCTCGGACAGGGTGCCGTCGACGTACTCCAGGACCTGCAGCTCGCTGCATCCGTCGACGTTCCACAACAGCGCCACCGTCGACAGGTCGTCACTGACCGCGAACTCGTCGAGCTCGTGGCCGGGACGCTCGGCCACCACGTGATAGGACACCCCCTCTGGCATGGAGGTCACCTCGACCAGGCGGGCGTGTTCGGCGCCGTTGTCGCTGCGGATCAGGGCGCGCACGTAGCCTTCAGGGCTGTTGACGCCGAAGTCCATGCCTGGCTGCACCAGAGCCAGGTCGCCGTCGAGACCCGAACGCACTCGGCGGGGCTGGTGGTCGTCGAGGATGACGCCCTGGTCGGTCGTGGAGCCGGGATCCGACGGCAGCAACGCCATTTCGGTGAGACCGCGCAACATGATCAGATCCCGATAGCCGCGCGGGCCGACCCGGACCAAAGAGGTGCCGGCCCACGCGTCGACGAGCCGGCCTCCCGAGCGGCGGTCCAGCACGACGACGTCGGTGGTGGCGGGATCGATCAGGCATGAGCTGCCGATACCGTCCTCACCGGTGAGGATCGCCGCCACCTGGCTGCCGTCCCAGCCAATCAGCTCGGCGGTGCCCTCCAAGCCGCCCCCGGGCCAGTGGTCGATACGGCGCGCATCGCGGTCGTCGGGATCGGTTGTCACGACCCAGATCTGGCTGCGGGTGCCGCCCTCTGGGGCAACCTCGCACGCCAGCCAGTGACCGTCGGCGGAGTGGATGACGCGGGTGACGGGTCCGGCGACCGGGAGCTCGACGTCGCGCGACGAGCTGGCGCGCCAACCGCGCAGGAAGCGTTGCACGGCGCGCGGGTAACCGCCGTCGTCCACAAGATGGGCGAACGCGGTGGCATCCGGCGACAGCGATGCGCCGTAATTGACCCGGACGTGGCCACCCACGGGTCAATTCTGCACACCCACCCGCCGGGCTGCCCACCGGGCAAACGCCCGCCGCGCGGACCGGTGCGCGCGGACCTGCCGACCGGGCACCCACGCATTCGGTACAGGGTCGGGCCGCGCAACAGGTCACGCAGGTACCGTGGCAGCCATGAGGTGGGCATGACGGATTCACCACGGCGCGACGGAGCCGAGCCGACCCAGCCACTGGGCAACGGTTACAGCGGGTACGGATCCACCGACCCCGCCTACGCCGGCCAGACGCCCTACGGGCAGGCATACCCGGCTCCGACACCGCCGCCCACCGAGCGGCTCCCGCCGTATCCGCCTTACGGTTACGAGTACTCGCCCTACACGGCCGGACAGTACGGCCAGCAGCCCACCGAACCACCCCCACCTCCGGGCGGGCCACAGCCGCCCCGATGGCTGTGGCTGGTGGCAGGCGCCGCTGTCCTCGTGGTGGTCGCGCTGGTCATCGCCCTGGTCATCGCCAACAGCTCGGGGCAGGACACCGTCGTCGCGCCGCCGCCGCCGATGCCCGAGCCGAGCTTGGCGACCCAGACACCGACGCGCACCCCGACGCCGACGACGACCACCACGCGGCCGCCGAGGACCTCCGCGACCACCTCGCCGACGCCGGCACCTGCGCTTCCCGGCCCGATCACCACCCCGCCCACCGCATCGGCGACACCGGGCGCGACCGACACCGTGACCTACGACGTGTCCGGCACCGGCAGGGCCATCAACCTGACCTACCTGGACACCGGTGGCGTGCTGCAGACCGAGTTCAACGTCATGCTGCCCTGGAGCAAGGAGGTGCAGCTGCCCAGGCCCGCGGAGGGTACGGCCAGCATCAGCATCATCAACGTCGGTCGTGAGGTCAGCTGCACGGTGACCGTCAACGGCACCGTCGTCCAGAAGAACACCGGATCGGGACTGACCATCTGCGTCGCGGCCGGCTAGGGGCGGCTAGGGGGCCGTCACGCGACTGGGGACGCGCACCGCGAGCATCGCGGCCAGCCCGGCCACCAGCACCACGCAAAGTCCGACCAGGCCCGCGCGGTCGGTGCCGAACACGTCGATGAATGTGTAGAACAACCACGGCGCCAAGAAGGACACCGCCCGGCCCGCGGTGGTGTAGAGGCCGAACGCCACACCTTCCTTGCCGTCGGCCGCCAGCCTCAGCATCAGCGTTCGGGCCGCCGATTGCGTGGGACCGATGAAGACACACAGCAGCAGACCGCAGACCCAGAACGCCAGCGGGCCCGACAGCGTGAACAGCGTGAGCCCGACGGCGATCAACGCGGTCAACGAACCGACGATCACGGGTTTGGAGCCGACGCGGTCGTCGGCCTGGCCGCCCGCGATGGCACCGACCGCGGCGACTGCGCTCCCGGTGACACCGAACAGCAGGATGTCGGCGTCGGAGACCCCGTACACGGTCACGCCGAGAACTGCCCCGAACGCGAACACCCCCGCCAGCCCGTCCCGGAACACCGCGCTGGCCAGCAGGTAGTAGACGACATTGCGGTCGCGCCGCCACTCCCCCACGATCTCCGTCCACAGCGTGCGATAGGCGCCGAGGAACCCGACGCGTGCGTGCGGCACGTCGTCGCCGGGCGTCGGACTCGGCGGGACGAGCAACAACGGCAGTGCGAACAGCAAGAACCATGCGGCTGCCAGCAACATCACGACGCGTACGTTCTGGCCGCCTTCGACGGGAAGGTGCAGGAAGCCCCGGGTGTCTCCGGTGCCGGAGACGAAACCGAAGTACACCAGTAGAAGCAGCGCGACACTGCCGAAATAGCCCATGGCCCAACCGAATCCGGATATCCTGCCCGAGTTCTGCTGGGTCGCGAGCTGACGCAGCATGGCGTTGTAGGGCACCGTCGCCAGCTCATTGCACGCCGCGGTGCACGCCAGCAGGATCAGGCCGGGTATCAGGTAGCGGTGATCGTCGGCGATCAGGCTCATCGCGGCCGTCAGCACCACCAGCACGCCGGTGAGCAGCGCCAGCACCCGGCGCCGGCGCCGGGGCGCCTGCACCCAGATCCCGGTCGCGGGGGCCAGCAGCGCAACGACCACACCAGCGGCGGCCAGCGCCCGCCCCAGCCAGCTGGCCGGACTGGTGTCGCCGGGTAGGTCGGCGCCGACGGTCCCGGTGAGGTACACCGAGAACACGAAGGTTACGACGATCGCGGACATCCCCGTCGATCCGCAATCCCACAACGCCCACGCCAGCACCCGCAGGCGTACGGGGTTGATCATGACCGCCACCCTAGGGCTTTTACGATAGGCCCATGCCAGTCCCCGCCCCCAGCCCGGACGCCCGGGCCGTCGTCACCGGTGCGTCGCAGAACATCGGGGCTGCGCTAGCCACCGAACTCGCCGCGCGGGGCCACCATCTGATCGTGACCGCACGGCGTGAGGATGCGCTGACCGCGCTGGCCAACCGGCTCACCGCGCGGTACGGCGTGACCGTCGAGGTGCGACCCGTCGACCTCGGCGACCCGGCCGAACGCGCCAACCTGGCCGACGAACTCGCGTCGCGCACCGTCTCGATCCTGTGCGCCAACGCCGGAACAGCGACGTTCGGCCCGGTGGCCTCGCTGGACGTGGCCGCCGAGCAGGCCCAGGTGCAGCTGAACGTCCTCGGCGTGCACGACCTCACACTGGCGGTGCTGCCGGGGATGGTCGCGCGCAAGGCGGGCGGCATCCTGATCTCCGGGTCGGTGGCGGGCAACTCACCGATCCCGAACAATGCGACCTACGCCGCGACCAAGGCGTTCGCCAACACGTTCAGCGAGTCGCTGCGCGGTGAAGTGAAGGCGGTCGGCGTGCACGTCACGCTGCTGGCCCCCGGACCGGTCCGCACCGAACTGCCGGACCACGCGGATCGCTCCCTCATCGAGAGGCTGATCCCGGATTTCCTGTGGATCTCCACCGAGCACACCGCCAAGGTGTCGCTGAACGGGCTGGAGCACAACAAGATGCGCGTCGTTCCCGGCCTGACGTCCAAGGCGATGTCCGTGGCCAGCGGCTACCCGCCGAGGGTGGTGGTGACGCCGATCGTCGGCGCGATCTACAAGCGCCTCGGCGGCGGCTGATCCTCTTTCTGCGCCGAAATAGCGCCCCCGGCTGTAGATTCGCCCCGACAACAGCCAAGGCCGCTACTTCGCCGGGGATCAGCGGCGCCTGCGGCGGCCGGTGCCGAAGATGCTGCGGGTGATCTCGCGTCCGATGACAGTCCCCGCCGAGCGCATCGCGCTCTTGAACGCGGGATTCTCCATCATCTTGTCGAAGAAACCCGGCTCGGGCGGGGCGGCCGGTGGCGGCATCGGCGGCACGTCGATCGGCTGCGGGACGGGCGGCCAATCCATTGGCGCGGGCGGTGGGGTCGGTGCAGGCGGCGGAATTGCTGCGGGCGGCGGGGCCAGGCGGCTGGCCAACCGCTCGTAGGCCGAATCGCGGTCGATGGTCTGGCCGTACTCCGCCTGCAGCGGGCTGGCCGCGGCCGCGGCCGCGATCGCGTCGGGGCCGATGGTGTCCATCAGCGAACGCGGGGCGCGCATCCGCGTCCACGCCACCGGCGTCGGCGCGCCGCGTTCGGAGAGCACCGTCACCACCGCCTCGCCGATGCCCAGCGAGGTGAGCGCGGACTCCAGGTCGTAGGCGCTGGTCTTGGGGTAAGTGCGGACCGTTTTCGACAGCGCCTTCTGGTCGTCGGGGGTGAACGCCCGCAGCGCGTGCTGAATGCGCCCACCGAGCTGGCTGAGCACGTTGTTGGGCACATCGGTGGGCAGCTGGGTGCAGAAGAACACGCCGACGCCCTTGGAGCGGATCAGCTTGACCGTCTGCTCGACCTGCTCGAGGAAGGCCTTCGAGGCGTCGGTGAACAGCAGATGGGCTTCGTCGAAGAAGAACACCAACTTGGGTTGGTCCAGGTCACCGACCTCGGGAAGGGTGGTGAAGAGATCGGCGAGCACCCACATCAGGAACGTCGAGAACATTACTGGCCGGGCGGCCTGGGCGCCCAGCTCCAGGAGCGTGATCACGCCGCGGCCCTCGGCGTCGAGGCGCAACAGATCCTTGGGCTCCAGTTCGGGTTCGCCGAAGAAGGTGTCGGCCCCCTCGGCCTCGAGGTTGACCAGCGCGCGCAGGATCACCCCAGCAGTCGTCGTCGAGACCGCACCGAGCGCCTTCAGTTCCGGCTTACCCTCGTCGCTCGTCAGGAACTGGATCACCGAACGCAGATCCTTCAGATCGAGCAGCGGCAGGCCCTTCTGGTCTGCCCAGTGAAAGACGAGACCCAGGGTCGATTCCTGGGTGTTGTTGAGCCCCAACACCTTCGACAGCAGGATCGGCCCGAAGCTGGAAATGGTGGCGCGCACAGGCACACCGATTCCAGTGGTGCCCAGCGACAGGAACTCCACCGGGTAGGCCGTCGGCGTCCACGAATCGCCGGTGTCGGCGGCCCGCTGCGTGGTCTTGTCGTTGGGGGCGCCCGGACGCGACAGGCCCGACAGGTCGCCCTTGACGTCGGCCATCAGCACCGGGACACCGGCTGCCGAGAGCTGTTCGGCGATCACCTGCAGCGATTTCGTCTTGCCGGTGCCGGTGGCGCCTGCCACCAGCCCGTGGCGGTTGACCATCGCCAGCGGAATCCGGACCCTTGCAGCCGGGTCGACGGTGCCGTCGACGACCACGCTGCCCAGTTCGAGCGCCCGGCCATCGACGGCGTAGCCGGCCGCGATCTGCTGGGCGGGGGTGCTGCCCGGTTCGGTGGTCATGTGTCGGAACCCTACTGGCCAGCCCCGGGAGGGGCTCAGCGGCTCGATGTCGGCAGTGCGAATACTGTAGAACGCTGTGCGCGACGAACTGGTGTGGATTGACTGCGAGATGACCGGCCTGGATCTGAGGTCCGACCGGCTCATCGAGATCGCGGCGCTGGTGACCGATGCCGATCTGAATGTGCTCGGCGAGGGCATCGACGTGGTTATCCACGCCCCCGAGGAGTCGTTGTCCTCGATGATCGACGTGGTCGCGCAGATGCACAGCAAGTCAGGGCTGATCGACGAGGTGCGGGCGTCCACCGTCGACCTGGCCGCCGCCGAGGAGATGGTGCTCGACTACATCCGCGGCCACGTCAGGTCCGCGAAGACGGCGCCGCTGGCCGGCAATTCGATCGCCACCGACCGCGGCTTCATCGCCCGTGACATGCCTAAACTCGACTACTTCCTGCACTACCGGATGATCGACGTCAGCTCGATCAAGGAGCTGTGCAGACGCTGGTATCCACGGATCTATTACGGCCAGCCGGAGAAGGGGCTGGCCCACCGCGCGTTGGCAGACATCATCGAGTCGATCCGTGAATTGAAGTACTACCGTCAGACCGCCTTCGTCGCCCCACCCGGGCCGTCGACCAGCGAAATCGCCACGGTCGCGGCCGAGCTGAGCACATGGGCTCCACCTTCTGGGGATGCCGATTCGGCTGCAGAGCCCCCGAGCGGTTAGTATCGACGACGCCGCTGTGCCCTCGGGCGGGCGGCGATGGTGGCTGTAGTTCAGTTGGTAGAGCACCAGGTTGTGATCCTGGCTGTCGCGGGTTCGAGTCCCGTCAGCCACCCCGGCAGGTCGGAGGGTGTCATACACCCTCCGACCTTTTCTTTGCGTTCTTCGCGCCCAGTGAATTGGCGGCGAGATTTTCGCGGCCTTCTCGCTCTGGGCTCACACTCGACCGCGCCGACGCTCGCGTCAGATGCTGGCGTTGCCGGCCTTCCACTGCTCCCACGGGATGTTCCAGTCACCGAGACCGTCGGTGCCAGGCAGGGTCGAGCCCACGGTATTGATGACCTCGACGATGTCACCGCGCTTGCTGTTGTCGTAGAACCAGCGCCCGTTGCTCGTGCTCACGTTGATGCAGCCGTGGCTGACGTTGCTGTAGCCCTGGCTGCCCACCGACCACGGCGCGGCGTGCACGTAGATGCCGCTGTAGGAGATCTGAGTCGCCCACTCCACCTCGGTGCGATACCCGTTGGGTGAGTTCACCGCGACCCCGTAGGTCGAAGAGTCCATGATCATGTGGGACCGGCGATCCCCGACGATGTAAGTGCCGACGTTCGTCGGCGTGCTGTTCTTGCCCATCGACACCGGCATGGTCTTGATCACCTCGCCGTTACGTTTGACGGTCAGCGTCTTGGTGTCGTCGTTCACGGTGGTGATGACCTGATCACCGATGGTGAACGCGGTGGTCACATTGTCCTGGCCGAACAACCCGTCGCCCAGGTCGACGCCATAAGTGTTGACCTTCACCTCGACCTTCGTGCCGGGCTTCCAGTATTCGGCTGGGCGCCAACGGACTTCGCGATTGCTCAACCAGTAGAAGGCGCCCTCTACGGGCGGGGTGGTAGTGATCTTGATCGCCTTCTGCGCGGCAAGCCGGTTGGGGATGTTCTCGTCGAAGCGGATCGCCACCGGCTGGCCCACACCGACGACCTCACCCTCGCTGGGAACGACGTAGGGCATCGTGAGGTTTTCCGGCGAATGCGTTTGGAAGGTCATCTGCCGGTTGGTGACCCCGCCCAGGCCGAGCGACTGCGCGTTGATCGTGTAGCGCTTGTTGTAGCCGAGGGCCTCGGTGGTCGACCAGGTCAGCCCGTCGGAACTGAGTTCCCCGGTCACCGGTTTGCCCGCCTCGTTGACCATGGTGACCGCACCCAGCACACCGTCCTCGGCGCTGACGGTCACGGGGGCGTCGACCGCGACGCCCACCGCTCCGTCGCTCACCGAAGCCGAGAGCTTGGGGACAAGCAGGTCGCCAAAGGGTGTGCCCTTGTCAGCAATGACCTCTGGTTGCGGAGGCGCTGAATTACCGGAGCACGCGCTCAGCGTCAACACCACGGCAGGGATCAGCGCGACGGCCACCCCCCACGCTCGATTCCGACGCGGACGGGTCACCGATTGGACTCGCCACATGCTTTGCTCCACCTCACACCCGAAGATCGCGACCAATAGTTGTCGTTTGGCAATAGTCTAAGGGCAATCCCGACAGTGAGCGCGACCGCCGACCGGGGCGGCGGTGCCGTCTCGTCGTATCCGGGCAGTACGGAGAGGCGATTTCACGCCGCCCGGTGGGGCCTGTTATTGTCGCACACGCGCGCCGTTAGCTCAGTTGGTAGAGCAGCTGACTCTTAATCAGCGGGTCCGGGGTTCGAAACCCTGACGGCGCACCACCACCCGGCCGGGCTGCCTGTCCCGCGACGGCGCGCCCGGCGAACCCTCATCCCTCGACTCTTTGTCGAATGAGGTTGCGGGAGTAGGCCTTTCAAAGATCGCCAGACCGCTGGAATCCCTTACTGCGCTGCCAGAGGGAAGCGCTCCACCACTTCCGGCAACGACATCATTGTTGCGAGCAGCGTCGCCAATGCGTCACGCCGATTGCACATCACCCGCTCCTGGGAATGTGCCATCCGGCCGCTACTCCGCTCAGCAGCTACATCGGCAAGAGATTGCGGTCAATCCTCGACCAACACACTTACGCTGCATAGAAGCGCCGAACGATGCTACAGTTTCAGTTAGCTGAAAGATTCTAGAAAGCGAGCCAGCGATCAATGGCAGAGAGGGGAGGGATTAGCTGATGACGACATCGTTTGCATCGCACACATCACGCTCGGCATCACGCTCTTCAATGTCTCCCGGGATACTTCCCGGCAATGACGTAGCTCCGCAATCTCCCATCGCCGTATACAGCTGCAGCCGCCTCGGCCGCCGCGCCAACCCGCCACGCTCCCGGTTCGCCGACTGGCTGCTGCTCGGCCGGCGAGGCTGATCCGCTCGGACGCACACCGTCAGGCGCACACACCGTCAGCGCCGTTTGATCTTCCGGATGGTCACCACCACCACGACAACCCCGAGGCCGGCAAGTGACGCCGCCACGGCGGGCTGCTTGACGAACCTGATCACGGCCGCCTTCGCATCGTCGGCCAGGCGTTGAGGATTTGCCCGCTCCGCAAGGGAATCGACAGTCGACGCCAATTGACTGCGAGCCTGGTCGATCTCCTGCTTGATGGTCTCGGGATTCCTGTCCGCCACTGTTCCCTCCACGCCGTCCGCGTCGCTCCACGTCACCCGCACGATGCGGGTTCGCTGCCCTTGCCGAACTACCCTAGATCAACCGGCACCCGTCGGAGGGCACCGGTCGATACGAAGGGATACCCATCCGTGGCCCAGACCCCGCGCCTCGAGGTCGGCGATAAAGCCCCGTCATTCAGCCTGCCCGACGCCGACGGTGCCATCGTGAACCTGTCGGACTATGAGGGCCGCAAGGTCATCGTGTACTTCTATCCCGCCGCGTCCACACCCGGCTGCACCAAGCAGGCCTGCGACTTTCGCGACAACCTCGGCGAACTCAACGACGCCGGGCTGGACGTCATCGGCATCTCCCCCGACAAGCCGGCGAAACTGGCCAAGTTCCGCGACGATCAGGGCCTGACCTTCCCGCTGCTGTCCGACCCCGACAAGACGGTGCTCACCGCGTGGGGCGCGTTCGGCGAGAAGACGATGTACGGCAAGACCGTGCACGGTGTCATCCGCTCGACATTCCTCGTCGACGAGAAGGGCACCATTGCCGCCGCCCAGTACAACGTGAAGGCCACCGGCCACGTCGCCAAGCTGCGCCGGGATCTGTCCGTTTAGGCCCGCACGGATAGCTCACCGAGCGCGACTACCAGCGGGGACAGCTCCGGAACCCGCGCCGCCTCGTCGAGGGCGTCTTTGAGCGTCAAATCGTGCGTCGGCCGCGCCGCGTCCAGCAGGGCGCGCCCGGCCGGTGTGAGCTCCGTGTAGATTCCGCGCCGGTCGTCGGCGCACAGGATCCGGGTCAGCAGATCCCTGTCCTCGAGCCGATTCACCAGCCGCGTGGTGGCGCTGCTGCTCAGCGCGGCCGCCCGCGCCAGCTGTGACATCCGCATATGCCAGCCGTCCTGACGGCTGAGTGCGTCGAGAACCGTGTACTCGACCACCGAAAGCTCGTGTTCGGACTGCAACGCACGCTCCAGCGCGGTGTCGAGCACCGCATACAGCGCCGCCAGCGTGCGCCAGCCCTGTGACCGGATCTCGACGGCATCGTCTGCGATACCCACGCCCGACTCCTTGCTGTTGGCTGGCCCACACAATACCAGCTTGCGCAGGTATACCGCGTATGCAACTATCTATCGGGCGTCTGCAATTGTTGCATACGCTTCCTACAGGCTTAGACAGGAAGGATCGATGCGATGCCTCTCGGGCTCATCGCACTCGCCATCGGCGGGTTCGGGATCGGGTTGACCGAGTTCGTAATCATGGGACTGCTGCCGGAAGTCGCCGCCGACTTCGGTGTCGACGAGGCCACCGCGGGTTATCTGATCTCGGGCTACGCCATGGCGGTGGCCGTCGGCGCGATCGCCCTGACCGCCGCGCTGATCAGGCTCAGCCACAAACGTGCACTGCTGATCCTGATGGTGCTGTTCATCGTCGGAAACCTGATGTCCGCCCTCGCGCCGACCTACGAGATCATGCTCGGCGGCCGCATCGTGGCCGCACTGTGCCACGGTGCGTTCTTCGGCATCGGTTCGGTGGTGGCCGCCGACATGGTCGCCCCCACCAAGCGTGCCGGTGCCATCGCGCTGATGTTCACCGGACTGACCCTCGCAAATGTGCTCGGGGTCCCTCTGGGCACCCTGCTGGGTCAGCAGCTGGGCTGGCGTTCGACGTTCTGGGCCATCACCGTGATCGGCGTATTGGCGATGATCGGCATCGCCGCCCTGGTGCCCGACGTCCACCACGACGAAAAGGTCGGGCTACGTGGCGAATTGGCCGCATTCCGGCTCAAGCAGGTGTGGCTGTCGATCGTCATCACGATTCTGGGCTACGGCGGCATGTTCGGTGCGTTCACTTACATCGCGTTCACACTCACGGGCGTCACCGGCTTCGCCCCCGCCACGGTGCCCTGGCTGCTGATGCTCTTCGGCGCTGGACTGGTCGCGGGAAACATGTTGGGCGCCAAGGCTGCTGATCGAGCACTCGCCCCAACCCTGATCTGGACCCTGGGGCTGCTGGCGGTCATCCTGGTGGCCTTCGCCTTCGTTGCCCACGACAAGGTGCTGACTGCGACCGCCCTGTTCCTGATGGGTGCCTTCGGTTTCGCCACGGTGCCGGGTCTTCAGATGCGGATCATGAACTACGCGGTGGGAGCGCCGACGCTGGCGTCGGGTGCCAACATCGGTGCGTTCAACGTCGGTAACGCGCTCGGCGCCTGGATCGGCGGTCTGACCATCACCGCGGGGCTCGGCTACACCTCACCGCTGTGGGCGGGTGCGGCACTGACGGTGGTGGGGCTGGGTGTGCTGCTGGTCGCGACGGCGATCGATCACGCGCCGGAGCCCGCGCTGGTCTGATCACCCAGCGCGGCCAGCAGCAGGGCCTCCGCGGTCGCGGCCTTCGCCAGGACCCCGAGATGCAGGCTCTCATTGATGCTGTGAGCTTGCGTCGCGGGGTCCTCCACGCCGGTGACCAGGACGGTGGCGTCCGGGAAGGCCGCCGCGAACTCCGCGATGAACGGGATGGAGCCACCCATCCCCATGTCGACGGGCTCGTGCCCCCACGCCGTCGTGAATGCGGCGCGAACCGTCTCGTACACCGGCCCGCTGGCGTCGATCGCGTAAGGCTGGCCGATATCGCCGGGCGTGACGGTCACGTGAGCGCCCCACGGCGTGTGGTCGCGCAGATGGCGGGTGAGCGCATCGAGGTGAGCCTTCGCGTCGCCGCCTGGCGCCACCCGCATGCTCACCTTGGCGCGGGCGCTCGGGATCAGGGTGTTGGAGGACTTCTCGATCGAGGTGGCGTCGATGCCGATGACGGTGATCGCCGGTTTGGCCCACAGCCGCTGCACCACGGACCCCGACCCGATCTGCGAGACACCGTCGAGCAGTCCGGATTCCTGGCGCACCCAGTCGGGGCCACGGTCGACATCGGCGGCGGTGCCCTCGTACAACCCCGCGACCGCGACGTTGCCGTCGTCGTCGTGCAGGCTCGCCAGTACGCGCACCAGCGCGGTGAGCGCGTCGGGCACCACGCCGCCCCAGATCCCCGAATGCAGGCCGTGATCGAGTGTGGCCACCTCGACCACGCAATCGACGAGCCCGCGCAGTGAGACGGTCAGCGCCGGAATCTCCGAGCTCCAATTGTCGGAGTCGGCGATCACGATGACATCTGCGGCAAGCAGGTCACGGTGCGCCGAGAGCAGCTGCGCCAACGTCGGCGAGCCGGACTCCTCTTCACCTTCCACGAATACCGTCACCCCGACGGGCGGCTTGCCTCCGTGGGCCCGGAACGCGGCCAGATGGGTGGCGATCCCGGCCTTGTCGTCGGCGCTGCCGCGGCCGTACAGGCGCCCGTCGCGCTCGGTCGGTTCGAACGGTGCCGTCCGCCACTGGGCGTGGTCACCCTCGGGCTGGACGTCGTGGTGGGCGTAGAGCAGCACGGTCGGCGCCCCGGGAGGCGCGGGATGCCGCGCGATCACGGCAGGGGCGCCGCCACCCTCGCTGACGATGCGGACATCGGGGAAACCCGCGTCGGTCAGCAGCCCGGCCACCGCCTCGGCGCTGCGCTGGACCTCACCGCGGCGCTCCTTGTCCGCCCACACCGACTCGATGCGGACCAGCGCCTCGAGGTCGCGCCGCACCGACGGCAGCACCTCGCTCACCCTCTCGACCAGATCGCTCATGCCGACGAGGGTAATGCGCCGCCAATCCGCCAGGCGAGCGTGCGCATTTGTACACCCCTGGCGGCGAGTCGACGTACAGACACGCACGCTCGCGCCCGGGAGCTGAGGGCGTGAGGGAGCTGAGGGGAGCTAGCGCTCTTCGAGGATGGCCACCGCCGCGGCGGTGTCGGCCTCATGGGTCAGCGACACGTGAATGGTGACCTCGGCCAGATGCTTGGCGATGTCACCGGTGAGCCGCACCTTCGGCCTGCCCCACATATCGGTGACGACCTCGATATCGCGGTGGATGTTCTCCGGCAGCACCGGACGCTGGGCGAACCGCGACCCGGACCACGCCTTGATGACCGCCTCTTTGGCCGCCCAGCGGGCCGCCAGGTGCCGCGCCGCCACCGAACTCTTGTCGGCGGCGTCGCGGCGCTCCCCGGGCGTGAACGTCTCTGCGAACAACGTCCCGGGCTGGTCGACCTGCTCGGCGAAATCGGG
>NZ_JBGAME010000037.1:0-33427 GCF_044223235.1 Mycobacterium sp. | reverse complement strand
GCAGTTCGGCGACGGCCAGCGCCCGGACCGCGTCCGCGGGAACCCCCGCCGCGGCTGCCGCGAGACGCCGCACCTCGGCGGCCCCGGCGGCCCCGGCGTTTACGGCGGCCCCGGCGTTGATGGCGGCGGCGACCACCAACTCTTCGTCGTGGCCGACGCACAGCGCGGGCACGCCCCGAGCGCGCAGCGCGCTTTCCACCCGTTGCAGGTCGATCCGTAGCCCGTACACCTTGACGAACCGGTTGCTGCGCCCGATGACCTCGTACATCCCGTCGGGCCTGCGACGGGCGATGTCCCCCGTGCGCAGCGCCTGCACCGACCGGCCGAAGGCGAGACCGTCGGGTCCTTCTGCGTAGCCCATCATCACGTTGGGGCCGTGGTAGACGAGTTCGCCCTCACCGCCGGTCCAACCGTCGACGGGCTCGATGGTGAAGGACCCGCCAGGGATCGGCCTGCCGATCGACGAGGGGTGCGACAGCGCGAACTCCGGCGGCAGATAGGCCATCCGGGCGGTCGCCTCGGTCGCCCCGTACATCACGAACAGCTGCCAGCCGCGGTCCCGGCCGAGCGCGGCAAACCGGCGCACCCGCTCCGGTGCCAGCCGGCCGCCCGCCTGGGTGAGGTAGCGCAGGTGGGGGAGATCCATCCGGTCGAAGCCGATACGGTCCAGCAGTTCGAAGGTGTAGGGAACGCCCGCCAAGGTCGTGCCCCGGTGCCTGCCGAACAGCTGCCAGAACTCGTCGTCGACGACGCTGAGCTCGGTCAAGATCAGGCCCGCCCCGCGCAGCAGATGGCTGTGGATGACCGACAGGCCATAGCAGTACGACATCGGCAGGGTGGTCGCCGCCCGGTCGCCGGGGCGGATGTCCAGGTACTCGGCGATCGAGTGGGCGTTGGCCAGCAGATTCGCATGCGAGAGGCGCACCAGTTTGGGCGAGCCCGTGCTGCCCGACGTGGACATCAGCACCGCCAGCTCGTCGTGCAACCGGTGCGCACCGGGGCTGTGCATCTGCACGTGGTGGCCGCGGATCACGACGTTGGGCCGGTAGGTCCGCAGCAGCGCGGAGTGGTCGCGGCCTGCGGGTACCGGTAGCACGACGTGACCGCCGGCGAGTGCGCCGAGATAGTGCACGAGCGTGGTGAGGTCGTTGCGCGTCTCGAGCAGCACCAGCCGCCGCGTCGTACCCAACTCCGTCGCTGCCGCGCTCACCAGGCGGGACAGCTCGCGGTAGGTCACCTCGCGGTCGGCGGTGAACACCGCGACGGCTTCTCCGTGCCCCGCGAGGTGTTCGATCAGGCCCGTCACCCGGCGCCGCCCAAGGTCATCCTCTCGTCGAGCCGCGTCGTGCAGCTGAGGTTTACCTAAGCAACCTAGTGAGCGGCGGCCGCTGACCGCAACGCGGCGAACCGCAGGGTCACATGCGGCCGTAGCGGCTGCGGACGAAGCTGTATCCGGCGAACGCGGCGATACCCACCGCGGCGAGGAGCAGCAGGAACTTGCCGAACGGCGCGTGGCCGAGTGTCTTGACCGCCGCATCCAAACCGGTCGACTTCGACGGATCCGCCTGCAGCACCGCCACCACGACCAGCAGCCCCGCACCTGCCAGCACCAGTCCCTTGCCGATGTATCCCGTCACCCCGACGGCCACCACCGCCGTTGACCCGCTCACCCGCAGATCCTTGAGGAACTTCTTGGACACGCCCTTGTAGACGTGATAGCCCCCGACGATGGCGGCCCCCACGCCGATCGCGATCAACAGGGCCTTACCCCAGCCCGACTGCATCAGCTGCGCGCTCATGCCCGCGTTCTGCTGGCTGCTCGACTGGCCGCTGCCCATCGCGAACCGTGCCGCGGACAGCGCGATCGCAAAGTTCACCACGGCCAGGGCGATGGATTTCGCACGCTTCCAGGCCGGTGAGTCGTCCCGCCGAGTGCCCGATCGTTCGCCGGGCTTGGAGCCGAGCAGCGCCTCGGCGAGGCGCCACAAGCCCAGCGCCAGCATGCCGACGGCGGTGACCCACAACATCACCGCACCGCCGGGCTGACCGGCCAGGGTGGCCAATGCGCCCGACTGGTCGGCGTTACCCGCCGCTCCGAACGCCAGCCGCACGATGATGAACGCGACGAGCAGGTGCAGCACCCCGCTCGCGGCGAAACCCGCCCGGGCGGTGTACTCGAATGCGGGGTTGTCCGTCGCCTTGCCCGCGGCCCTGCCCGCCGTGTTGACGACACCCGCTGCCGGCTTGTTGCCCATCACAACCCTCCCGTCGCCGCGCGGGGAATACCCGCCTCCCTGACGGCGAAAACCTCTGCGACGAACTCTGTGTGCGAAGCCTGCCCGCGGAAAGGACCGGGACTACGGCCTGCGGGCGCGCGGCGCGACCTATGCTGCTTCTGGGATGAGGAAGCGAGACACCATGACCGACACGAGCATTCACACCGCACCCGGTAGCCTCACAGCCGTAGTCGTCGGGACCGGGGCGGTGACCCCCGCCGATGTCGTCCGCGTCGCACGCCACGGCGCCCCGGTGCAGCTGTCCGGGGAGGCGCAGGCCGCGATCGGGGAAAGCCGCAAATGGGTGGAGGCGCTGGCCGTCGATCCGCGCCCCGTCTACGGGGTGTCCACGGGATTCGGTGCGCTTGCCACCCGCCACATACCGACCGAACTGCGAACACAGTTGCAGCGCAGCCTGATTCGCTCGCACGCCGCCGGTTCCGGGCCCGAGGTCGAGCGCGAGGTGGTCCGGGCGATGATGCTGCTGCGGCTGTCCACGCTGGCCACCGGACGTACGGGGGTGCGACCGGTGGTCGCCGAGACGTACGCGCGGCTGCTTTCGGCGGGGATCACGCCGGTGGTGCACGAGTACGGCAGCCTGGGCTGCTCGGGTGATCTGGCTCCGCTGGCACACGTCGCGCTCGCGGTGACCGGGGAAGGTGACGTCCGTGACGCCGACGGCCGGCTGGTGCCCGCCGCGCACGCGCTCTCCGACGCGGGTATCACGCCCGTCGTGCTCGAGGAGAAGGAAGGCCTGGCGCTGATCAACGGCACCGACGGGATGCTCGGCATGCTGGTGCTGGCGTGCCACGATCTGCGCGGTCTGCTCAAGCTGGCCGATGTCACCGCCGCGATGAGCGTCGAAGCCCTGATGGGCACCGACCGGGTGTTCGCGGCCGACCTGGCCGCGCTGCGGCCACAGCCGGGGCAGGCAGTGGCGGCGTCGAATATGCGCCGGATGCTGGCGGGCTCGCCGATCATCGCCAGCCATCAGACCCCGGACTGCACGGTGGTTCAGGACGCGTACTCGCTGCGCTGTGCGCCCGCCGTCGCCGGGGGCGCCAGGGACACGCTGGACCATGCCGAGCGGGTGGCGTCGTGGGAGCTGGCCAGCGCGGTGGACAACCCGGTGGTCACGCTCGACGGCAGGGTCGAGTCCAACGGCAACTTCCACGGCGCCCCGGTCGGCTATGTGCTGGACTTCCTTGCGGTCGTCGTCGCCGATGTGGCCAGCATGAGCGAACGGCGCACCGACCGCTTCCTGGACAAGGCCCGCAACCACGGCCTGCCGCCGTTCCTGGCCGACGACCCCGGTGTGGACAGCGGGCACATGATCGCCCAGTACAGCCAGGCCGGAATCGTTTCCGAGCTCAAACGGCTGGCGGCACCGGCCAGCGTCGACTCGATCCCGTCCTCGGCGATGCAGGAGGACCACGTGTCGATGGGCTGGTCGGCGGCGCGCAAGCTGCGCCGCGCCGTCGACGGTCTGACCCGGGTACTGGCCATCGAGGCCCTCACCGCGGCGCGGGGACTGGACCTGCGCGCGCCGCTGACACCCGCGGCAGGCACCGCCGCGGTTCGCGACACGCTGCGCCAGCACGTCGCAGGTCCGGGCACCGACCGGTACCTGGCGCCCGAGATCGAGGCGGTGGTGCAGATGGCCGCATCGGGGGAGCTGGTGGCAGGCGCCGAGCGTGCGGTGGGCGCCCTAAACTGACGGGGCCTGACGGCTCAGCGCGTTGCCCCCGTCACCACGCGGTGAATCAGCCGCGCCGCGGTCCGGGCCGTCCGATTGTCGATGTCCAGGCGGGGATTCAGCTCGGCCACCTCCAGCAGCGCGAGTTTGCCGCTGCGAGCGACGATGTCGCACACGTGCTGGATCACCGTGAGTTCCACCCCGTAGGCGGCCGGTGCGCTCACACCCGGGGCGACCGCGGCAGGCAGCACATCGAGGTCGATGGAGAGGTGCACGACGTCGGCGGAGTCCAGGAACTCCGCCACGAACGCCTCCGCCGCGGGGCGCGTGCAGTCGTCATCCATCAGGTACCGGCAGCCCAGTTCGTCGGCGGCCGCGAAAAGCGCCGCGGTGTTGCTCGGCTGCGCGATGCCCAGCACCGCGTAGTTCAGCGCTCGCCCGCGCTCGGCCTCATGAACGGCCATCTGCAGAAACGGGGTGCCGGAGCTGGGCAATGGATCGGCGCGCAGGTCGAAATGCGCGTCCAGATTGAGCACCCCCAGCCGGGCGCCGGAGGCCGGCACCGAGGATCCGGCGATGCCGAGGTAGCTGCCGTAGGCGACCTCATGTCCGCCGCCGAGGACGGTGACGAGGTGGCCCGCGTCGAGTAGCCGGGCCACCGCGAGCCCCAGCCGGCGCTGGCCGCGCTCCAGATCGGAGTCTTCGACCCGCACGTCGCCCGCATCGAAGACCCGCAGCGGTCGGGCCAGCGCCATGGATGCCAGCGCCGCGCGTAGCGCGGCCGGGCCCTGCGCGGCTCCGGGACGTCCCCGGTTGCGCCGCACGCCTTCGTCGCTGCAGAAGCCGACGAGAGCGGTGCCGCCGGGGGTGGTGTCCCGCTCCAGCGACATGGCCGAGTGCCAGCGCAGGTGCTCGGGGCCGGAGCCGTCGTCGCGGCCGGACCAGGTGGACGGCGGACTGTCGACGGGGATCATGCGTTCCTCACGCCGCCCTGCCACACCTCACGCACCAGTGCCACTCCGGGACGGTAGCCCAGGTGCAGATACGACGGGGCGTCCAGCGCGATGAGGTCGGCGCGCAGCCCCGCGGCGATCCGGCCGACGTCAGTGCGCTGCAGCGCGGCCGCTCCGCCTGCCGTGGCGGCCCACACGGCCTCCTCGGGGGTCATGTGCATTTCGCGGATCGCCAGTGCGATGCAGAACGGGATGCTGGTGGTGTAGCAGGTGCCCGGGTTGCAGTCGGCCGCCAGCGCCACCGTCACACCCGCGTCGATGAGCGCCCGTGCGTCGGGATACTTGTTGCGCGTGCAGAAGTCGGCACCGGGCAGCAGGGTGGCGACCGTGCTGCCGCCGGCCAGCGCGTCGACGTCGGCGTCGGTGGTGTAGGTGACGTGATCCACCGAGGCCGCACCCAGCTCCACGGCGAGCTTCACACCCGCGCCGTAGCTGAGCTGGTTGCCGTGCACCCGCGGGGTGAGTCCGGCCGCGATACCCGCCTCCAGTACCGCACGGGACTGTTCGGCGTCGAACGCCCCCTCCTCGCAGAACACGTCGATCCAGCGCGCGTGCGGCGCGCATTTGGGTACCATCTCGTCGATCACCATGCGCACGTAATCGTCGGTGCGGCCGGCGAATTCGGGCGGCGTCACGTGCGCGGCCAGCAGTGTGGTCTCGGTGGTCTGCCTGCCCGCGACGTCGAGGCTGCGCAGTTCGTCCGCGACCGACTGGCCGTAGCCTGATTTGCATTCCACGGTGGTGGTGCCCGAGCGGCGCGCCTCGGCGACCAGCCGGGCCATATTCGCGCCGAGCTCGTCGTCGGAGGCGGCCCGCGTCGCCGCGACGGTGGTGCGGATGCCGCCCGCCTCGTAGCGTGCCCCGGTCATCCTGGCCGCGAACTCCTCGGCCCGGTCACCGCCGAACACGAGGTGGGCGTGGCTGTCCACGAATCCGGGCAGTGCCGCCCGGCCGCCGAGGTCGTAGCGCTCGTCGGCGGCGGGCGCCTGCGCCGCGGGCCCGACCCAGGCGACGTGCCCGTCGCCGAGCACGACCGCGGCGTCGCGCAGGATTCCCAGCGGGCCGTCGCCGACTGTCGGGTCGTTGGTGACCAGCGTGCCGATGTTGTCGATCAGTGTGGTGGCCACGGCCTTTCAGCCCTCCTGCATCGGGATGCGGACCCCGCGCTCGCGGGCGACATCGGCGGCATGCTCATAGCCGGCGTCGACGTGGCGGATCACGCCCATACCGGGATCGTTGGTCAGCACCCGCTCCAGTTTCTGTGCGGCGAGCTCGGTGCCGTCGGCGATGCAGACCTGGCCTGCGTGGATGGACCGGCCCATGCCGACGCCGCCGCCGTGGTGCAACGACACCCAGGAGGCGCCCGAGGCGGTGTTGAGCAGCGCGTTGAGCAGCGGCCAGTCGGCGACCGCGTCCGAACCGTCGGCCATCGCCTCGGTTTCGCGGTACGGCGAGGCGACGGACCCGGAGTCCAGGTGGTCACGGCCGATGGCGATCGGGGCGGACAGCTCGCCGGAGGCGACCATCTCGTTGAACTTCAGGCCGGCGCGGTGACGTTCGCCGTAGCCCAGCCAGCAGATCCGGGCGGGCAGGCCTTCGAAGTGAACCTTCTTGCCCGCCATGGTGATCCAGCGCTTGAGGTGCTCGTTGTCGGGGAACAGTTCCAGGATCGCTTTGTCGGTGGCCTCGATGTCCTTCGGGTCGCCGGACAGCGCCGCCCAGCGGAACGGGCCGAGGCCCTCCTCGAACAGCGGGCGGATGTAGGCGGGGACGAAGCCGGGGAAGTCGAAAGCCCGTGCGTAGCCGCCCTTCCTGGCCTCGTCGCGGATGGAGTTGCCGTAGTCGAACACCTCGGCACCACGGTCGGCGAACCCGACCATCGCCTCGACGTGCTTGGCCATCGACGCCTGCGCCTCGGTGGTGAACCACGCCGGGTCCTTGTCGGCGAGCTTGTGCCAATCGTCCAGCTCGACGCCGATCGGCAGGTACGACAGCGGATCGTGCGCGGAGGTCTGGTCGGTGACGATGTCGATCGGCGCGTCGATCTGCAGCAGGTAGGGGAACACCTCCGCGGCGTTGCCGACGACACCGATGGACAGCGGGCTGCGTTCGTCGCGCATCCGGATCGCCAAAGCCAGTGCCTCGTCGACGGATTCGGCCTTGGTGTCGAGGTAGCCGTGCGCGATGCGGCGATCGATGCGGGCGGGGTCGACGTCGACGCAGATGGCCACACCCTCGTTCATGGTGACCGCCAGCGGCTGCGCGCCGCCCATGCCGCCGACACCGGCGGTGAGGGTGATGGTGCCGGCCAGCGTGCCATTGCTGTGCGGGTAGCGGCCGGAGGCGGCGAGCTTGCGCGCGACGGCACCGAACGTCTCGTAGGTGCCCTGCAGGATGCCCTGGCTGCCGATGTAGATCCATGAGCCCGCCGTCATCTGGCCGTACATCATCAGGCCGAGTGCCTCGAGCTTGCGGAACTCCTCCCAATTCGCCCAGTCGCCAACGAGATTGGAGTTGGCCAGTAGCACCCGCGGCGCCCATTCGTTGGTGCGGAACACGCCGACCGGCTTGCCCGACTGCACCAGCATGGTCTCGTCGGACTTCAGTGTCTTGAGGGTGCGCACGATCGCATCGAACGCCTCCCAGCTGCGCGCGGCCTTGCCGGTGCCGCCGTAGACCACCAGGTCGTCGGGGCGTTCGGCCACCTCCGCGTCGAGGTTGTTCATCAGCATGCGCAGCGCGCCCTCCTGCTGCCAGCCGAGGCAGGTCAGCTCGGTGCCGCGCGGTGCGGAGACGGGACGCGGGCCGGCGGGGGAGGTCGGGGAAGTCTTGGGGGAAATCTTGGCGGAAGTCTCGGGGGAAATCGCGGTCATGTCAGCTCCTGTCGAACGGTGACTCCATCACAGCGTTTCTGTGGGCCGCTGAACAGTGCCGTTTCGTCTGCTTCTCGGATCCGAGACGTTATGGTTGATGTTCTCGACGGTAACGTGGTGGCGGCGATCCGGCGCGATCCCCGTCCTGGCGTTACTTTCGACGTGACTACTCGGGTTCGTGGCCGGCGATCTGCTCAGTGAGTCGCTGTGCGCCCCGCCGCAGGATCTCGCCGACCTCCCCGGGCAGGCGTCCGGAGTAGCGGCGCTTCCACGTCGAGCTCAGGGCGGCCACCGGGCGACCGTTGTGGTCGAAGACGGCCGCACCCGCGGACTGCAGGCCGTCGGTGATGAGCTCGACCTCCTCGGCCCAGCCCCGGTCGCGCCCGTCGGCCAGCATGCGGCGTAGGTCGGTGAGGTTCTTGGGGCCGCGACCGGTGCGGGTGATGAAGTCGGATCGTCGCGAGTACAGCGCCTTGACCTGGGCTTCGGGCAGCGCGGCCAGGATCGCCCGGCCGTTGGCGGTCAGATGCGCGGGCAGCCGCACGCCGATGTCGGTGACGAGCGAGACCTCCGCGGCCGGTCCCGACGTCGGGCGTTCCTTGAGTAGATAGACCGTCTCGTTGCCGTGCAGGATGCCCAGATGGACGGGTTGTCCGAGCTGCATCGCCATCCGGTGCAGGATCGGCTGGGCCAGCCGTTCGAGAGGTTCGTGGCGCAGGTAGGCCGAGCCGATCTCCAGCGCGGTCACGCCGAGGCCGTAGGCCCGTTCGGCCGGGACGTAGACGACGAAGCCGCGATCGACCAGCACGTTGAGGATGTGGTACACCGACGAGCGCGGCAGATCCAGGTCCCGCGCCAGGGTGGCCGCACGGATCGGCCTGGGCCGCTGGGCGAGTCGGACCAGGATGTCCAGCGCCCGGCCGACCGCGGGTGACGTGCTGGAGCCCGCAGAGGTGTCCATCGACCGATTGTCGCTTGCTGGTCGGGGCTCGGGTGCCCGCTTACCCCTGTCTCGTCTTCGCGCGCCCCGCCCTGCGCCGAGTTCTGCGCGACGGTCGTGGTCTGGCGCCGCGGCGCAGGCCCCGGCGCGGATTTCGCGTGCGGCTTCCGATTCACGCCTCCAGTTCGCCATGTTAGGGCTGTATCCAGGTGGTCTTCAGCCAGGTGTACTTGTGCGCATGCAGCGACAGGTCACGGCCGAATCCGGACTGTGCGGATATGCGATGCGGCGAGATGCCGAGATTCGGTCGGCGCCCGGTCATGACCACGTCCGATTGGCCGGTTGGACGCCGTGGCGCGGTCGACGCAGATACCCGGTCGACAGAGATGAGCCTCCTCAGAAGGCTGGAACGGTGCGGACTGCGTTGAGTATCGAGTCATGGGACATCTCGTTGAATCGACATAGTTGCGAAATGTGATCGACAAGATCGTCGGTATGTCGAACACGGGTAGGCTGTCGCGATGGGGATCCCGATCGAGTGGTTACTACGGCAGCACAGCCTTGGTCTGAAACCGCAGGCCGGTGAACCCGCTTCGGCTGTAATCGATTTCGTCCACCCGACAGAGCTTGTCGAACCGGGTCAATGGCTTTCGGGTAATGAGTTGGTGCTGACGACCGGGCTCGCCCTGGTCGGCAAGCCGGCCCGCGCGGCACCGCTACCTCGCTCACCTCGTCGAATCAGGGTTCAGCGCAGTTGGTTTCGGAACCGGCTTGTCGTTCGAAGCGATACCCGAGCCCATACTGACCGCCGCAACCGATCTTGGGTTGATCGTCGTGGAGGTGCCCTACTCAACACCGTTCGCCGCTGTGATCAAGACGGTGACAGCTCGGTTGGCTGAACTCGAATATGCCGTGCTGCGGGCCGCAGCCGTGACGCAGGGACGCATTACCCGCGCCGCACTGCGCGGAGGTAGCGAGCTGATCGTTAGTGACGTCCGGGATCCGTTGGATACGAGCGGGATCGGGCCGCACAACTGGCAAGTTCCGCCGTACAATCGGTGGGCGCTTTGGCACGCGCCGGAATTCCTGCCGCACCAGTCTGTTACGCATGATTTGGACCGTGTCCGCGAAATCGGTTGGGCACCAACACCAACGAATGTCGTTGATATTGCGCTCCGTCGCGTCAACGGCGGCGTGAGCACGGTCGGCGAGGTGATGGCGGCGACCTTCACCGATGCCTACGTCGTGGTCCAGGACGGCGCGTTGGTTGCCGAATGGTACGGCCCGGAGGGTGGACCACACGCCACGCACTCACTGATGTCGGTGACCAAGTCCGTGGTCGGGTGCGTCGCCGCGGCACTCAGTGTCTGTGGAACACTCGATAGGTCAGCTGAGATCACCACGTACATAACGGAACTCGTCGATAGTGGATATGCTGGTGCCACTGTCGGCGACGTTCTCGATATGCGCAGCGGAGTGCGTTTCCGGGAGGACTACGACGATCCCGAGTCGGATATCGGAATGCTGGGTCGTTGGCTGGGCTGGACCCCAGGGGATTCCAGCCGGGGCTTGTACGCCTATTTGTGTCAGTTGGCGGCCGACGGCGCGCACGGCGGCCCATTCCGATATCGCTCGGTGGAGACCGACGTGCTTGGTTGGGTGTGCGAGCGCGCCGCAGGCATCCGGATGGCCGACCTGATCTCCGAACTGGTGTGGCGGCCGATGGGAGCTGAGAACGACGCGTATTTGCTCTGCGACGCACTGGGAACCGCCGTCCATGACGGTGGGCTGTTCGCCACCGCAAGGGACATCGCACGATTCGGGCAGGTCCTGCTCGACGACGGCTCGGTTGCGGATGCCGAGCGCGGTACCCGGACCGTCATCGACCCCCGGTGGATTCGGATCAGCTGGGCGGTCGACGCTGACACGCGGGCAGCGTTCGCCGCATCGCCGGCCGAGCACTCGATGCCCGGCGGGTGGTACCGAAACCAGTTCTGGTTCCGGCCCGGTGAGCAGGGGGATGTGTTGTTGGCCCTGGGCATTCATGGCCAGATTCTCCATGTCAGCCGCCGCACCCGGACTGTGTGCGTGAAGTTCTCCAGCTGGCCGCAGCCTCAGAATCAGGTTTTCCTGCAGGACACCCTGCGTGCGTTCGACGCCATCGGCAGCGAGCTGGCTGGTCGTCCGCGCACCGGCGACAGACACCGGTTGCGTGGCGTGGTGGCGGGATTGAGTCGCACCGGATTGTCCGAACGGACACCGACACGTGAGAATGGAAACCTTCTGTGATCGAAAAGTTGCTTTGGCCACCCGCGCTGGCCGCTGAAATCATTGCAGCGCTGAGCAATCGAATGAGACCGCAGTACTGTAAACACCCGAAATCAACCCCGACTCCACAGGAGCATTGGATGGCAGGCAACGATTCAGTTCTCGACGGAATATCCGAGATTCGAACGTTCTTTCGCACCAACGATCAGCCGATCTATTTCTTCGGACCCACCGCATTCAATCTGCTGGGCATCGATCGCTGGGTGCGCAACTTCGGCTATGTCGCCTACTACGACTCGTGGGACGGTGAACACCCGCGGGTCTTCTCCCCACGTAACAAACCCTACGTCGAGTTCGAGTCCAGCGAGCAGATCAACAACTATCTGCTGCGCGACCCAGAGGTCCAACAGCACCTGCGCCGCCGCGGCGGCGTGCCGATGATCGCCATGGTGTTCTTCGACGAGGAGACCGAGGAGATATGTCGTGAGCTTGGTTACCGGCTCATCCTGCCGTCGGATTCGCTTCGGCGACAGTTGGATTCGAAGATCGTCACCACTCAGCTGGGCAACGAGGCCGGCGCCCCGTCCGTGCCCAACGTGCTCGGGACCGCCAATGACTATCCGCAACTGACGTCGCTTGCGGCCGAACACGGCCTGGGCAGCGATCTCGTGGTCCAGACACCGTATGGTGACTCGGGGAAGACCACCTTCTTCATCAAATCCGAGGCCGACTGGGATGACCACCGGGAAAACATCGTCGGCCAGGACCTGAAGGTGATGAAGCGGATCAACAACCGGGCCGCCGCGGTGGAGGCATGCATCACCAGACACGGGACGGTCGTCGGCCCATTCATGACTGACTTGACTGGATATCCCGAACTGACCCCATACAAGGGCGGCTGGTGCGGCAACGACTTGTACCCGGACGCCCTGACCGGGGAGCAGCGCGAGGTGGCGATCAGCCATGTGCGCAGGCTCGGCGCCCGGCTGGCCCAGGAGGGATATCGAGGGTTCCTCGAGGTCGACGTGCTCGTCGACCTCGACAACGACGAGGTGTACCTCGGTGAGCTCAACCCCAGGATCTCCGGGGCGTCGTCGATGACGAACGTGACAGCCGGTGCGTACGCCGACGTGCCGCTGTTCCTGTTCCACCTGCTGGAGTTCATGGACGTCGACTACGTGATCGACGTCGAGGAGATCAACGATCGCTGGCACAAGCTCGCCGCGGTCGACGTGTGGGCGCAGCTGATCATGAAGGAACCGAACGACTCGGTGGAACGCATCCTGGACGCACCGACGACCGGGGCCTATCACCTGAACGAGGACGGCACGCTGACCTTCGACCGCATCACGAACGACTGGCATGATCTCAGCGGCGAGGACGAAGCGTTCTACCTGCGGGTGTACAGCACGGGCGACTTCCGCTTCCACGGAGCCGATCTCGGCATTCTGGTGACAAAGGGCCGCATGCAGACCTCCGCCGAACTCACGCCGCGCGCGCACCGCTATATCGACGGTATTCGCAAGATGTATGTTTCCGAGCCGTTGCCGTCACCGCCGGCGGTCATGCCGATCGCCTACGTCAAGTAATCCGGAAGGGCGCGATCGTTCGCAGCCGAGGGACGCATGCGCAGCCGCTGACCGGCGTCAACGTCGGGTGCCGCGTCGAATTGGGATGGGGCAGCAAGACGGGTGGCTGCGTCGTCGTGAGGAATGAAACGTCGGCGCGCCCCCCGAGCAGCCGGTTCCGCAAGCATGTCGCGAGTGTGCGCTCCCATCCGCGGCCGCCCGTGGAGGTAATGGTCACTGAATGCGTGGAGGCGCGCCGCTGCCTGGCCACGCGGGTCGACGAAGTCGCCCGCGCAGACGGCGGTCACGAAATTCGCACCTCAAGAGGGGCCGGGTGGGGTGTGGTAGGGAGACCGCGCAGCTGTAATGCTGGGGGTCCGACACGGTTAGGGAGTGCCAAGCATGCGCCGACGTCCTGACGTCACGCTCACCCAGCTGCGGTACTTCGTCAAAGCCGCCACCTACTGCTCGATGACCAAGGCCGCCGACGAGTTGCACATCGCACAGTCGGCGGTCTCGGCCGCTATCAGCCAGCTCGAGCAGCAGATCGGTACCCAGCTGTTCATCCGGCACCGCGCCCGCGGCCTGGCCCTCACCGCCGCCGGCGAGGAGATGCTCCGTGATACCCAGGGCCTGCTTGCACATCTCGACGAGGTGCTCGACAACGCCAGCGGGCGCGTCGACCAGGTGCACGGGACAGTTCGGCTAGCCTGCTTCGTCACCCTGACCCCGTTCGTGCTGCCACGCCTGCTTTCCGACCTCAGCGAGCGCCATCCCGACCTGGAAGTCGAGGTCGTCGAGATCTCGGCCGACGAGGTCCGCACTGTATTGCGCAACGGCACAGTCGAACTGGCGCTGACCTACGACCTGGCGTTGGGAGCGGGCGTCGACGCCGAGTACCTGGGTACCGCCGCCCCGTATGTGGCGTTACCGCCCGACCATCGGCTGGCCAGACGGAAATCGATCCGGCTGACCGAATTGGACAACGAACCGATGGTCCTGCTCGACCTCCCCGACAGTAGGGACTATTTCGAGGCGATCCTCGCCAAAGCCGGTGTGACGCCTAACGTCCGGTACCGTTCGGCCAGCTACGAAGCGGTGCGGGGCCTGGTTGCCCGCGGGCACGGGTTCTCGATCCTCAATCAGATGCCGGCGCACAGCCAGACCTACGGCGGGGGTTCGGTGACCACCGTAGCCATCCGCGATGAACTGCCGGGCCTGCCGATTGTGCTGGCGAAGCTGCAATCGGTGCGGACGACGGCCCGTGCGCGCGCGGTCGCCACGGCCGCCAGGGCCATCTTCGCCGATCAGGGTAGTTCGGGTTAGGTAGGGGTTAGACATCCCAGTTCCTGTACACCCGCCGCCCAACCATTCATGCGAGGGCGCAGCACTCCGTTGACACCGGTGGGGAAACCGAACCCTACGATCCGAATTCATCTGACGCGTTGTGCCGAACCTCACATCACCGACAAATTGTCGAAAGTCGATCCTCAAGCGGCTAGCCGCGGGCACACCGACGCGTCGTCGGCGGTGAGCGAGCGCGCGATCGGGCAGTCGACTCGCGTGCGTCGTTATTAGCAATTACGATTGCGTAATATGCACAAGGCGGCTGGCGTGGACTCGCTGGGTTGCGCCTGCGAATGGAGGACATGATGCGCGCGAGGTCGACGACGTTCATGGTGTTGGCGACCGCCTTGTGGGGCGGCCACTACATCATGAGCGGCGTGGCCGTAACGGCGATGAGCCCGGTTTCACTCGTGTACTTTCGCTGGTTGCTCGCCGTGGTGCCGCTCATTGTCGTCGCTCAGTTAATCGAGAAGCCGGACTGGCGACAAGTCGTTGCCGAGTGGCCCCGACTGGTCATGTTGGCCGCCCTCGGAATGATCGGCTACAACCTGTTTCTGTACCTGGCACTGGGGTTTACCACGCCGGTCGGAGCGTCGCTGGTGAACGCCGCGAACCCCGCAGTGATGGCGTTGCTGGCGGTGGTACTGACCGGTGACCGGGTCCGGCTGGCCGGTGCGCTCGGTATCGCGGTGAGCCTAGTTGGGGTATTGGTCCTGCTGAGCCACGGTTCGCTGCGCACCGTCGTGACTCTGGACTTCAACTTCGGTCAGCTGTTGATGGTGGGGGCAGTCGTCGTGTGGAGTCTGTATTCGATCTACGGTGGCAAGCTCACCTCGGTGCCGCCGATAGCGTCCACGGCGGCGCAGGCAGCGGTCGTCGCGGTCGCGATGGCACCTGTCGCCTTTGCTACCGGCGCGCGGGTGCCAACGGAAGTGGCGCCGCTGAGCGCGCTACTCTTCATTGCGATTCTGCCGTCGGTAGGTTCCTACGTGTTGTGGAACATGGCGCTGCGCGATGTCGCGCCTTCGGCTGCCGCAATCTTCCTGAACCTGATTACGGTGTTCGCAGTAATCATCGGCCTGTTGCTGGGACAGCCGCTGACTATGGTCGAACTGCTCGGCGGAGCGATCGTCGTCAGCGGCGTGGTCGTCACAAGTACGTTCGGTGCGCGTTCTTGGGCGCTCGGCAGGATCGCCCGATTGGCCCATCGTCGGCGAAGCCGACAGACCTGTAAGCCGACAATGAATCCGGGAGAGTTACTCGCATGACGCACATCGGCGAACGCCCCCTTTCAGTTGCCACGACAACGGTCATCGCGGGCCGGCCGCCCCGCCGGCCAGGAGAACCTTTCAGCGTGGGCATCACACCCGCTTCTGCGCTACACGCCGGCGGCGACAACGAATACACGCGCTATGGGAACCCCGGTTGGGACGCTTTCGAGAGCGCCATCGCTGAACTCGAGCGCGGCCGATGGGCGGTGTGTTACCCGTCGGGCATGGCAGCCATCACCGCTCTGCTGGATGTGGTTGTTTCCGAGCGCGGAATTGTCGTCGCACCCCACCACGCGTACTTCGAAACGCTTGGATTCCTGCGCGGCTGGCAATCCCGGGGCCGAATCCAGCTGCGATCGGTTGACGTGACATCGACCGCCGCGGTGCTGGCCGCGGCCAAGGGGGCAGATGTTGTATGGCTGGAGTCGCCCACGAACCCGACGATGGAGCTGGCCGATATCTCGGCTATCTGCGCTGGAATTCCGCGTGGCGGACCCATCGTCGTGGTTGACAACACCACCGCCACCCCGGTGCTGCAACAGCCGCTCGACATGGGCGCTGACATGGTCGTTCACTCGGCCACCAAGCACCTCGGAGGCCACTCGGACGCGCTGATGGGTGTAACAGTTTCGAACAACGAGGCGGTGATGAACCGCCTACGCGAGGAGCGCGGGCTTCGTGGCTGCACACCAGGTGTCCTGGAGACTTTTCTCGTCATCCGAGGTGTGCGCACCCTGGCACTTCGCGTCGAACGTGCGCAAGACAACGCCCGGGTGATCGCCGAGCGGTTGCGCAGCCATTCGGCGGTGACCCGTGTGTACTACCCGGGAATCGGCGCTATGGTCAGTTTTGAGGTGGATGGCTCGGCTGATGACGCAGACAACGTCTGCGCGCAGACGGAGATCTGGACCAACGCGACCAGCCTCGGGGATGTCGGTTCATTGCTGGAGCGTCGGCGGCGCTGGACTGGCGAGTCAGTCGACATACCGGAGTCGCTTATCCGCCTTTCGGTCGGCATCGAAGGGGCCGACGATCTGTGGGACGACCTGAATCGATCGCTGCTACGAAATTGCGGGACCCGCCTTCGGTAGGGTCAGGGCTGTGGCTGGTGGCTCGAGCATGGGACGAGGCCTGGACGTCCTCGCGGCAATCGCGGCGCGCACGCGTGCGGGGGATGGTCCGTGCACGGTGCACGATGTCGCTTCCGCCCTCGACCGCGACCGCAGTCAAGTCTCGCGGGCGCTGAAGTCGCTTGAGCGACAAGGGTTGCTCACCAAAGATGTCAGTCGGCGTGCATTCCAATTGCATTGGCAGGTCTACGCCGACGCCCAGGCAATCACCAATCGGCGGTTACGCACCGACGGGCTTACCGCTCTCGAGCGACTCGCCGCCGACACGAATCTGGGCTGCTATCTAGGCATACTGTCTGCGGGCAGCACCGTCACCATCGCCGAGTCGGTCCCTCCCAGTTCCCGCATTGTCGGCTCCTGGATCGGGCGGCGGTACCCCGCGTACTGCAGTGACGCAGGGCAGGCATTGATGTGGGATGCGGATGATCACGAGGTCCGGGCCGTCTTCGCCGGCACCGAGTTCACCCCGCGCGGCCCTAACACCCCCCGGTCCGTCGACGACTTCCTGGGTCGCCTCAACGCAGCGCGTGAACGCGGCTATTCGATCATCGACGAAGAGGCAGAACCCGGACTGTTTTCAATCGCCGCGCCGGTCCGCGATTTCCGCGGGGAAGTGGTTGCCGCGCTTCAGGTGGTGGCTCCGAAGGTGCGGTTGCAGCCGAGGGTCGCCCAGTGTGCTCCCGCGCTGATCGAGGGCGCACGCCGGCTCGAAGATATGATAGGCGCCCCTACGAGCTGATATTTGACAGGTCGACGGACGCTGCGATGAGCGCCGGGACGAGTCGACGATGCCGGGCCACAACATCGTCGACCCGGCCGACGACACCGATCGCGGCGACCACCAGACCCGATTCGTCGCGAATAGGGGCGGCGAGTTCAGCTACCCCCTGCTCGAACTCCTCGCGTGCGTCGACCACGCCGCGCAGGCGGTCGCGCTCCATACGCTGCACGAGCTCGTCGACGGAGTGCACGGTATCCGGGCCGCCAACGCCGATAAACTCCACGTCGGCGAACAAGTCAGCGAGCTGCGCTGTGCTGTGGTCCCACAGCAGCGCTCGGCCCGCACCGGTGCACCACGTTGGGGTTATCATGCCGGGACAGTCGGTGGCGTCGACCCCGGATGAGCCTTCCGACCGGATCAAAAGCACGCGCTCATCGAGCCGCACCGACAAGCGCGCGATCACACCAAACTCGGAAGCCAGCCGCCGCAAGGGAACCCGCGCAGCACGCGTCCATGTCCTGTTCAACGTTCCGGCCAGCGAGAGGAACGCGCGCCCCACCCGTAACGCGCCGGCGTCGGCCTTCTCCAGCAGACCTAGATCGACAAGCTCCTGCGAGAGACGCGAGACACGGCTCCGGTCCATCCCGAGTTCGTCCGCGGCCCGGATAACGCCGAAACCGCCGCGGCCCATGCGTTCTCGATCCAGCGCGAGCCGAACAATGCGCAACCCACGGGTCACCGACGACTGCTCCGAGGGCGATGACACGTGGCAACTCCATCCGTCGACAAATTGTCCACAGACTACGCTCGTTAACGCCGGTGGCCGCGCAGCCCAGGCAATTATCACCCGGGTACTGCGCGGCCAGCGTTGCCACGACTATCCGAGATCGTCCGCCCGGGGCCCGACCTTGTGCGCGATGCTCGCGGGGCCCTGCCTCGTTCCACGTCCATGCCGCAAGTAGAAGTAACCGTAGCAGCCGACGACAAACGGGACACCGAAGTACAGCGCCGCGACTTGGGCTGGGTCGAGAGCGATCGCGACGATCGATACCAGGCAAAGGGTGAACGCCAGGATCGGCAGCACTGGGTAGAACGGCGCACGATACGCCAGGGTGTTCGGGTCTCCGCCGGCACGCAGGAATGCGCGGCGGTGAAAGAACTGCGAGGCCGCGATCGACATCCACACTCCAACGACGGCGAACCCGGCGATCGACACCAATACCAGGTAAACCGTCTGCGCGGCAACGACACTCGATAGCAGCGAGGCCAACCCTCCCAGCATGCTGATCCCAAGCGCCACCATCGGGATACCGCGACGCGTGACCTTGAGGAAGGACTTCGGTGCGTGACCTTCGCTTGACAGCGAGAACAGCATGCGAGCACAGGAGTACAGGCCGCTGTTGCCTGCCGACAGCAACGCCGTGATGATGACAAAGTTCATGACGTCGGTGGCATATGGTATGCCGATCGACTCGAAGACCGTCACGAACGGGCTCTCGTCCAAACCGGCCTCGTCATACGGAATGGTGGCGGCGATGACCGCGATCGAACCGACGAAGAACACCGTCAAGCGAATGACGGTCGAGCGAAGCGCGCGCGGAATGTTCTTTCCCGGGTCCTCGGTTTCGCCCGCCGCAACTCCGATCAGCTCTGAGCCGCTGAAAGCGTAGAACACGGCCAGTGCCGTCACGACTACGCCGCCGATGCCGTTGGGGAACAGGCCGTCAGAAGTGATGAAGTTGTCCAACAGCGCGGGGTACGGTCCTGAGCTGAGCGGGTGAAACCCAAGCAGAGCGCTACCGCCGAGCACGATGAGCGCCAGGATCGCTACGACCTTGACCAGAGAGAACCAAAATTCTGCCTCACCGAAAACCTTCGCAGAAAAGGCGTTCACGCCGAACATGACCGCAGCAAAGACCAGACACCAGATCCACACTGCTACGCCGGGAAACCAGCGCTGCATAAGCAGTCCCACCGCGGTGAGCTCCGAACCGATCGCCACCGCCCACGTCAACCAGTACAGCCATGCGGTAGTAAAGCCGGTGGCGGGATTGATGGAGCGCGACGCATAGATATGGAAGGCGCCGGAGACCGGATAGGCCACCGCCAGCTCGCCCAGGCAGGCCATGATCATGTACACCACGAACGCTCCCAACGCGTACGCGAGCACTGCGCCGATCGGACCGGCCGTGGAAATTGTGTAGCCCGAGCTCACGAACAGCCCAGAGCCGATCACCCCGCCCAAGGCAATCATCGTTAGGTGCCTCGCCGTCATGGCCCGACGCAGCTGTGGCGGTGCGTCGGCGGGCAGATGAATTTCAGGGGTGTCCTCCGTGGAGTAACGCATCTCTAACCTCACTTGAATTCTCAGGTGCGTGGCAGCCGAGCAGCCGCCACTGACATCCCTGACACCCTATGCAAATATTATTGCTAATAATGCTCACTTTGTTTCGGGTGTGTTGCGTGCTGACACTGCCCACTGCGGAAGGTCCGCGATCACGTCAGCGTGCGCGTGGCATGACGCCCCGAGAATTTGGCGTCAACGTCGAAGTCCGATTGGGAGGTGGGCGACCACGCCGGGTGGAGGTCAGGCAATTTAGCGGCCGCGCGCGGGTTACGTCCGGAGTGCTCACGCCGCCCTGTCTGGGTCCAGCGCGCGGATGTCTCCGTCGCGCAGCCCACGCGCCTCGTGGCGGACGACGATTGACGTGGAAATCGCATCCAGGGTGGAGCCAAAATTCGTGAAGAACAACGACCCAACTGGGGCCAACTCAGGTGATCACACTCAGTCGGTCACGGAGAATCACTCTGCCTGCCTGCCTGCCTGCCTGCCTGCCTGCCTGCCTGCCCGGTTGCGCTCGCGACGTGACACGGGATCCGTGGGGCCGTGGACTACCCGGCGGCGTGCGCGAATCAGCCAGTTCAGTGCTGAGCCGGCGCGGCGGTCGGGTCGGGCTGGGTCGGGGTGCCGCCGATGAGATCGTCCCAGTGCCGCCGCACCGGCCCCCACCGCTTGTCGAACTCGGCGGCGCGGCGGCGGGCGCGCTCGATCTTCTCAGTGTTGTAGAACCAGCGAGCCCATGGTGACGTCGGCCGTGCCAGCCGGACGGCCGCGGGCCAGAGGACCGGCGCGACGAACAGCCCGATCAGAGCGGTCGGGTACTTGCCCTTGAGCGCTGTCACCGCGACGAGCACGAAGTGCAGCAGCAGCGCTCCCACCGCGGCGAACCGGAGTGCCGCAACGGATGCGGGCATCTCGTCGAGTTTGATGGGGGAGATGCCAGCCGTGGCCAGGCCGACGCAGGCACCGGCCAAGGTGACCACGTTCACCGAAAGCTGGCCCTCCTGCGTCCAATACACGTCCTGGAGGCGGAAGATCATCGCGAACTCGTCCAGCACCAGCGACGCGCCGACACCGACGAACAACGCTCCCACATAGGTGAACAGCGACAGCGGCGGCGAGCCGACGGCGATGAATCCGCCTGCGATCAGCAGGATTACACCGGGTGTGGAGTGGTGCATGTGCACCCCGCCGGTGCTGATGTTGTGAAACGGTCCTTTACCCGCACGGATGAGCCGGGTGATGGTGCGGGTGGTCAGGAAGGTCACGACGAACGCGACGAAGGACAGCAGCAGCGGCCCCTTGTATCCGTCGACGATCTCGCCCTGCCACCAGCCGTGCAGCCAATGCATGACGGGATAGTAGGCCCTACCAGCCTCTCGCTCACTCCGCCGATCTCTGATCGTTTGGCCTGCACAGGTTTTCCGGGCTGAACACCTGGGCCAGGACCGACTCGTCGAGGAGCCCGGAACGCCGCACCAGTTCGGGGATGGACTCACCGGTGGCGATGGCCTCGGTGACAAGCGCGGTGGCGACCTCGTAACCCAGCAGCGGGTTGAGCGCGGTCGCGATGCTGGCTGAACGCAACACGGTGTCGCGCATGTGCGCGGGGTTGGCGGTGATGCCCTGGATGCACCGCTCGCCCAGCACGTCCACCGCCGCCGTCAGATGCGTCAGTGAGGACAGCAGCGCCCTGGCGATGATCGGCTCGAAGGCGTTGAGCTGCAGTTGTCCGGCCTCGGCGGCCATCGTGACGGTGAGGTCGTTGCCGATCACCTCGAACGCGACCTGGTTGACGACTTCGGGGATCACCGGGTTCACCTTGCCCGGCATGATGCTGGAGCCGGCCTGCACCGGCGGAAGGTTGATCTCGCCGAAGCCGGCCCGCGGGCCCGAGGACAACAGTCGCAGGTCGTTGCAGATTTTCGACAACTTCACCGCGGTGCGTTTGGCCACACCGGACAGCTGGACGAAAGCGCCGACATCGGAGGTCGCCTCGACGAGGTTCCCGGCGGTGGTCAGCGGCAGCCCGGTGATGCGGCGGAGCCGATCGCAGGCGAGGGCCGCGTACGCCGGGTGTGCGTTCAGTCCGGTGCCGATGGCGGTGCCGCCCAGATTGATCTCGGCGATCAGGACCGATGCCTCCCCGAGCCGGTCCGCGTCCTCGCCGATGGTCACCGCGAAGGCACCGAATTCCTGGCCGAGCGTCATCGGTACCGCGTCCTGCAACTGGGTCCGCCCGAGCTTGAGCATCTCGGCGAATTCGAGGGACTTGACCGTGCAGCGTTCGGCGAGTCCCCGCAGAGCCCGCTCCAGGGAGCGGGTAGCCATCCCCATCGCGACATTCACGGCGGTGGGGTAGACGTCGTTGGTGCTCTGTCCGTGGTTGACGTGCTCGAGCGGATGCACGATGTGGTATTCACCGCGGCTGTGGCCGAGGATCTCCAGCGCCCGGTTGGCGATCACCTCGTTGGCGTTCATGTTCGTCGATGTGCCTGCCCCGCCTTGGATCTGGTCGACCACGAACTGGTCGTGCAGCGCGCCGCCACGGATCTCGGTGCAGGCCGCGACGATCGCATCGGCGATCTCGGTGTCCAGCTGTCCGAGTTCCCGATTGGCTTCCGCGGCAGCCTGTTTCACCGAGGCGAGAGCGACCACCAGGTCGCTGTTGCGCGAGATGGGCACGCCGCTGATGGGAAAGTTCTCCAGTGCGCGTACGGTGTGGACTCCGTAGTAGACCTCGGCGGGAATCTCGCGGTCGCCGAGCAGATCGTGTTCGATGCGGACGTTAGACATGGTTGGGCTCCAGCAGTCGGTGGCGGAGGTGCGGTTGAGTGGCGGCGTCGACGACGGTGCCCGCCAGGGCGAGTGCGCCCTGGGCGATCGCGGTCTCCGCCGCAGTGGTGAGAGTGGCGGCGGCGAACTCGGGTTGGTGGTTGACCGCGGGCAGCGAGTCGATGCCGATGTAGGGATGGATCGCGGGCAGCACTTGGGAGACGTTACCCATATCGGTGGATGCGCGCGCCATCATGGTGTCGGGCCCCTCGCCGAAGCGCCTGCCCGCGGCGGACGCCCGTCGTTGGTAGCAAGAGAGAAGCTCGGTGCGGAACTCCGCGTATGGCCTGGACTCCGCGGTGACCGTGAGCTCGGCTCCGGAGGCCAGCGCCCCGGCTTCGAAGCAGCGCATCACCCTCGGCTCGACCTCGGCCAGCTGGGCTAGCGTTTCGGCGCGCACGTACCAGCGTCCCTCGGTGCGTTCGGCGATGGCGTTGGGCGCCTCCCCGCCCCGGGTCACCATGCCGTGCACCCGAACGGAGGAGGGCAGTTGCTGACGGAGCAGCCCGATCGCGACCTGCGCGATGGTGAACGCGTCGGCGGCGTTGATACCCCGTTCCGGGTACGCCGCGGCGTGCGCCGACTTTCCGCGGTACTCGATACGGCTGTGCGACAACGCATACGGGCGTGCGCGGGCCACATCGACGGGGCCGGGGTGCACCACCGCGGCGGCGTGCTGTCCGCTGAAGCCGCCGCGTTCGAGCAGTTCGATCTTGCCGCCGCCGCCTTCCTGGGCCGGCGTGCCGATCACGGTCAGCGTGAGACCGAGGTCGTCGACGGCGGGTGCGAGGGCCAGCGCCGCACCGACGGTGATCGCGGAGATCAGGTTGTGGCCGCACGCGCGTCCGAGGCCGGGAAGTGCGTCGTACTCTGCGCACAGCGCGATATGCAGGTCGCCGCCGCCGATCCGGGCGGCGAAGGCGGTGTCCAGGCCGCAGTAGGATTCGGTGACGCCGAGCCCGTTGTCGTCAGCTGTCCGGCGACCCGCCGCGCCGAACGGACTTCCTCCCAGGCCGTTTCGGGGTGGTCGTAGAGGTCGCGGGACAGCCGGACCAGCTCCCGGTGTGCGCTGGCAACGCCGTCGGCGATGGTGCGGTCGACGGTGGTCACCGGTCCCCCGGCACGCCGTAGGGCGGCGCGCTGGTCGGGTCGAGGGCGCGCACCCGGTAGTCGTCTTTCTGTGGTTTCCACACCGTCCACAGCGCGGTCAGGTCGCCGATCGGATCGTCGGCGTTGTCGACCCGCAGGTCGGTCACCGGCCACGGAACATCCTCCACCACGAGAAGACCCGCGGAGTGCACCGGCCCGGCTTCGCCGCCCGCGGCGAGTGCGGCGCCCAGCCCGTCGAGCAGGCGTCTCGAACGATGCCGCGGTGCTGCCGGTATAGCCCGCCAGCAGTTGTGCGATCACCGCCTCGTCGGCGAGCAGGTTGCCCGCCGCCACCGCCTGGTCGTCCTGGAGGTGGGTGTGCACACCGAGGCTGTGTGTCCCAGCAGCGTGATACCGCCGGCGGCCAGGTTCCGGAAGTCGACGGTGTGTCCGCCGCGCGCACCGCTCACGGCGATGGTGACGTGCTCGGCGCCCCGCGGCGGTACTGCCGCGTCCCACTTGCCGAGAACACCCAGCCACCAACAGAAGTCGAGGCCGCGATAGCTTCGCGGCGGCCGGTCGTGCGGGTCGACGGGCGAGGTAGACCTGGCGACCGGACCGCTGCAGTTCGTCGGCGATCTGCACTCCCGACGAGCGCGCCCCCACGACGAGGACCGCTCCGGCGGGCAGCTGCTGCGGGTTGAGGTACGAGTTCGAGTGAAGCTGGTGGATGCCTGCGTTGTCCGGGACCACCGCCGGAATGATCGGCTTCTGGAACGGTCCCGTCGCGGCCACCACGCAGCGTACGTCGATCGTTCCTTCCGAGGTCTCCACGCGGAAACCGTTGCGGCCATAGATCTTTCGGACCGAGGTCACCTCGACGCCGGTGCGGATGGGCGCGTCGATCTTCTCCGCGTAGGACACCAGGTAGTCGGCGACCTCATCCTTGGTGGCGAATGCGTCGGGGTCGGTGTTGAACTCCTGGCCCGGGAACCGGTCGTGCCACGCGGGGCCGTTGGCCACCAGCGAGTCCCAGCGCCGGGAGCGCCAGCGTTCGGCGATGCGATCGCGTTCCACGATGAGGTGCGGGATGCCCTGCAGGCCGAGATGCTCGCTCATCGCGATCCCGGCTTGACCGGCACCGACGATGAGGACCTCGGTCTCCTGGGTGGCCGCTTGGGCGGCCTCTTCGGTGGACAGGTGATCCTCCGCTGCTTGTTCGTTGAGTCCATCATTCAGCGGTCGGTGGCATCTGTACAGCACATAGATCCGATGCATTGGATCGGAAAATCAGATCATATCCGGGCCTGTTCGCCGGGATCGGTCACCCGGGCCGGTCGCGGCGATCCGTCGGCTGTTTCGGCCGGTCGGTTCCCCTGGCGTGCAGACGAAGTCGATGCCTGCGGGCGCCGTTCGTTAGATGCGGACGACGGAGCGGATCGCGATCTGGTCGCACTGGCAGAGCCGGCAGGTGAGCGGCCGTGCCTTCAGCCGCAGATTCGCCATCCTCAGCGCGCGCTCGCACATCGGGTACGGGCAACCGCACGACAGCGTGATCCACCAGGTGGCCGGATGGTCGTGCGGATGGCAGAACTTGTGGGAGACACACAGGATCTCGGGCTCGAAGTCCAGTTCCGCCAGCGATGGGGCGAGCAAAGCCGTCACGATCGCTAAGGGTAAACGGGAGGTTGAGACTTGGCGGTAAGGCGCGCCCGTGTCGTGCACCGATCGTGTCGGGTCCGTTTCCGGATCGTGTCACGAACGCGGCGGCCCGACCCTCAGCGCGCGACCCTCAGCGTCGCCAGCGTGGCGTCTGCCGCGTAGGCAATCCGCACCCCGTCGGCGCGGGCCTTTCGCAGCGCGTCGAGGACCGCGCCGGTGACTTCCTCCCCGGGCGCCAGGACGGGGATGCCGGGTGGGTAGGGGGCGACGAGTTCGGTGCTGACACGGCCAATACTCTGGCGGAGTGTGACGGTGTCGCTGGGCGCGAAGAACGCTGCGCGGGGCGGCATCGCGGTGACCGGATCCACCAGATATGCCGCGCCGGTGGCGATCGGTCGTGGCGGCCCGCGGCGTCGCGCCAGTGACGTGACGAGCGCGTCGGTGAGCCGTCCGAGCGATCCTGCTGTGTCCGCCAGCGAGACCTGCGCGACGATGGTGTCGCGTTCCGCCGCCTCGACCGGCAGTCCGGCCGCCAGCAGATCGTTCTCGACGGCGATGCCATCGGCCCCGGTGCCCGGCAGCACCAGTGTCAGCTTCAGCGGGTCGACCGCGGGCCCGTCGAGGGCGACCAGGCCCTCGATGCCCACCAGCCGGTCCCTGGCGGCGCGGACAGCGCAGAGCGCCTCTGCCAGAAGAGATTCTCCATCGCGTTCCACCAGCGCCCTGGCGGCGTCGATGCTCGCCAGGATCGCGCCCGCGGGACTCGTCGTGTGGGTGGCCTCCACGCCCGCGTCGAGCCGGGCGGGATCGATCCGCTCACCCCGCACGAGAACCAGCGCCGCCTGGCTCCACGCCGGTAGGGCCTTGTGGGCACTGACGACCATCGCGTCGGCGCCGAGTTGCAGGGCGTGACGCGGCAGGTCGGGATGGAAGCCGAAGTGCGCCGCCCACGCCGCGTCCACGATCAGCGGCACGCCGTGGGAGTGGACGACATCGGCAAGCCCGGCGACGTCGCCGACGGTGCCGACGTAGGACGGATCGCCGACGAACACCGCCCGCGCCTCGGGATGCCTGCGCAGCGCGTCGGCGACGGTTGCGGGTGCGACGCCGAGGGGCAGGCCGGTCGATGCGTCCATCTCCGGCTTGACCCATACCGGGGTGAGCCCCGCCAGGACGAGGCCGATCAGCATCGACCGGTGCAGCGTGCGGCTCACCACAACCGAACCGTTCCCCGGCGATGCAAAATCCGCTGTGTTGCTGTGTGTTTCGGCGATCGCGAGGGCTAGCGCCTGGTTGACATGGGTGGCGCCGCCCACGGAGAAGCGGCAGCCGTCAGCGCCCCACAGCCGCGCCGCGCGGGTCTCGGCCTCGGCCAGCACGCCACCGCTGAGTTTCATCGTGTCGAGGCCTGCGTAGAGGGGTACGTCGCCGGCGATGACGTCGCCGACGAGGTCGCGGCGCTGCTTGTGCCCGGGAATGGTGAACGGCGTCGGCGCCTCCTCGTGGAACCGCAGCCACGCGTCCAGCAGTGGCGCATCCGAACGCAGGCCGCGGGGGTCAGTCGGCATGCGCGGATTCCTGCTGGGCGGCCGTCGGCGCGGCGGTCATGGCGCAACGGTAGGCCATCGGCACATACCCGTGATCGTGATGTCCCCGGTGAATGCCCTCGGTGACACGTGCCTGTGGATGTAGGCGAGATTGGGGATAACTTCGCTCGCCGCGGCCCGCGGGTCGGCCGGTGCGGTCCTGCCTGTCGGTCGGTGTTCGCACGGTGTGGTCATGGATTCGTTGTCGCGCGCCGAAGTGGGGGCGCTGGGTGAGCAATTGGCCGTCGGCCATCTGGAATCGCTGGGAATGCGCGTGCTGGTGCGGAATTGGCGGTGCCGCTATGGCGAACTGGATGTCATTGCGGTCGACGGGGCCGCAGGTGCGGTGGTGTTCGTGGAGGTCAAGACCCGCACCGGCGACGGCTTCGGCGGCCTCGAGGAGGCGGTCACGCCGGACAAGGTGCGGCGGCTGCGGCGGCTGGCCGGGTTGTGGCTGGCCGGACAGGACGGCCACTGGCCGGCGGTGCGCATCGACGTCGTCCGGGTCCGGATCGGCCGGTCGCGCACTCCGGAGATCACTCATCTCCGGGGAGTGGCGTGATGGCGCTGGGCCGGGCATTCTCGGTGGCGGTACGGGGTCTTGACGGGGTCATCGTCGAGATCGAGGCGGATATCAGCTCGGGACTGCCCGGGGTGCATCTGGTCGGTCTGCCCGACGCGGCGCTGCAGGAGTCCCGCGATCGGGTGCGCGCGGCGATCACGAACTGCAATCACGACTGGCCGATGTCGAGGCTGACGTTGGCACTGTCGCCGGCCACGCTGCCGAAGATGGGTTCGGTCTATGACTTGGCCCTGGCGTCGGCAGTGTTGTCGGCGGGGCGCAAGACGCCGTGGGACCGCCTCGACAAGGCGTTGCTGCTCGGTGAATTGGCACTCGACGGCCGGGTGCGGCCGGTCCGCGGTGTGCTGCCCGCGGTGCTCGCCGCACGGCGCGAAGGGCGCTGCCCGGTCGTCGTGCCGATGGAGAATCTCGCCGAGGCCAGTCTCGTCGATGGCATCGAGGTGCTCGGCGTGGCCTCACTCAACGATCTCATTGCGTGGCTGGACCGATCGGGACGGCTCGCCGAGCGCGTCTCGGCGACGGAGAGGGCCGAGGTCACCACGGCCGATCTCGTCGATGTGGTCGGACAGTCGCAGGCGCGCTTCGCCGTCGAAGTGGCCGCGGCGGGTGCACACCACCTGATGCTCACAGGTCCGCCGGGTATCGGCAAAACAATGCTGGCCCAACGACTCCCGGGACTGTTGCCAGTCCTGACCGACAGTGAGGCGCTCGAGGTGACCGCGATTCATTCGGTCGCAGGGCTGCTGTCCGAGGACACCCCGTTGATCACCCGGCCACCGTTCATCGCGCCGCACCACACTTCGAGTGTGGCCTCGCTCGTCGGCGGGGGTGCCGGGATGGCGCGACCCGGCGCGGTCAGCTGTGCCCACCGGGGTGTGCTGTTCCTCGATGAATGCGCCGAGATCGGTGTCAGCGCGTTGGAGGCATTGCGAACGCCGTTGGAGGACGGTGAGATCCGGCTCGCACGCCGCGACGGCGTCGCCCGCTATCCGGCCCGCTTCCAGCTCGTGCTGGCCGCCAACCCGTGTCCGTGCGCGCCCGCCGACCCGCGTGACTGCATCTGTGCGGCCGTGGTCAAGCGCCGTTACCTGGGCAAGCTGTCCGGTCCTCTGATGGACCGCGTCGACCTACGGGTGCAGATGCATCGGGTGCGCGGTACGGCATTCGGCGATCGCGCCGACGAGTCGACCGCCACGGTCCGCGCACGTGTCGCTGCGGCGCGCGAGGCGGCCGCCGAGCGGTGGAAGGTCGTGGGAGTGCTCACAAATGCCGAGGTGCCCGGCCCGGTGCTCCGCCGGGGATTTCGCCCCGGCCGTGAAGCGATGGCGCCCCTGCGCATGGCATTGGACCGTGGTCTGCTCAGTGTTCGGGGCGTTGACCGCACTTTGCGGGTCGCTTGGTCTCTTGCCGATCTGGCAGGCCGTGGCTTACCGAGTCCCGAGGACGTAGCCACTGCGTTGAGCTTCCGCGATGGCGGTGCTGCGCGATGAGCGGCGGGGACGTTCTGCGGGCCTGGGCGTACCTGTCACGGGTCGCCGAGCCACCGTGCGCGCCGCTGGCGGATTTCACGGCGCGGGTGGGCCCGGTGGAGGCCGCCGACGCCATCCGCCGCGGCGGCGCGCCCGACGATGTCGTGCCTCACGTGCAGGCCCGTTGCGGGATCGACTGCGCGGCAGAGGACACCGACCTGTTGACCCGGCGCGGCGGTCGCCTCATCACCCGCGACGACGCCGAATGGCCGTATCTGGCCTTCACCTCCTTCGGCTCGGCACCGATGCGCCGCAGAGCGGATGGCAGTGCCCCGCTGGTGCTGTGGGCGCTGGGCCCTGCTCGATTGGACGAGGTCGCGGCACGTTCGGCGGCGGTTGTCGGCACCCGGGCGGCGACTGCCTATGGTGAGCATGTCGCATCGGACTTTGCCGCCGGCCTCGTCGAGCGCGATGTCGCGGTGGTCTCGGGCGCGGCCTACGGGATCGACGGAGCTGCGCACCGGGCCAGCCTTGCCGCCGACGGGATAACGGTGGCGGTCCTGGCCGGGGGCATCGACATTCCCTATCCCGCAGGACATTCGGCGTTGCTGCACCGGATCGCCGTCGGAGGTTTGGTGGTCAGCGAATACCCGCCCGGGGTGCGGCCGGCGCGTCACCGCTTCCTCACCCGCAATCGGCTGGTCGCGGCGCTGTCGGGGGTCACCGTCGTCGTCGAGGCGGGGCTGCGCAGCGGTGCGGCCAGCACCGCGGCCTGGGCGGACGGGCTGGGCCGGGTGGTGTGTGCGGTGCCGGGGCCGGTCACCTCGGCGGCGTCGGCCGGTTGTCACGCCCTGATTCGCCGCGGAGCACATTTGGTCACCCGCCCCGACGAGGTCGTGGAGTTGGCGGGCCGGGCCGGTGAACTGGCCGAGGAACTCGAGCATCCGTCCTCACCGCTGGATGCACTGTCAGATGAGCAACGGCGGGTCTACGAGGCCTTGCCGTCGCGAGGTGTGCGCACCGTCGATGAGATCGCCGTGACGTCCGGCATTCCCGCCGAGGGGCTCTTGGCACCGCTGGCGATGCTCGAGATCGCCGGCCTGGTGCAGCGCAGCGACGGGCGCTGGCGGATCGCTTCTCGCACCGACGGAAAACCATGAGCCTGCAGGCGCGACGACGATACATGCGGTGGGCGGCAGAGCCCATCCGCGCGGCGCGGGTTCAGCGAGACGGGGGCGCGAGCCGGTGCGGGCGCCCGACGATGGCCCACCACGGAATCTATGTCCTCCGTATAGTCGAGACCACGTGCCGATGGCGGTGCCGAGCTTTGGGAGGAACGGTGGCAGGACGTCCGATCCACACGTTCGAGGTAGTGCGCACCGAGCAACTGTCACCGCACATGGTGCGTGTTGTGCTGGGCGGCAACGGCTTTGACACGTTCAAGCCAAACGACTTCACCGACGCCTACGTCAAGGTCGTCGTCGTCTCGCCCAGCGTGGATGTGGCCGCACTGCCACGGCCGCTGACCCTGGACAGCTTCCAGGCCGTCAACGCCGCGCACCAGCCGGCGGTGCGAACCTACACCGTGCGGTGGGTCGACACGGCCACCGGTGAGATCGCGATCGACTTCGTCGTTCACGGCGATCACGGGGTGGCAGGTCCGTGGGCCGCGCAGGTTCAGCCGGGCGACCCGGCGTACCTCATGGGTCCCAGCGGGGCCTACGCCCCGGATCCGGCCGCCGACTGGCATCTGCTCGCCGGCGACGAGGCTGCACTGCCTGCGATCGGTGCCGCACTCGAGGCGTTGCCCGCCGACGCGGTCGGCCATGTGCTGGTCGAGGTCGGCGGCGTCGACGACGAAATCGCGTTGAACGTGCCCGAGGGGATGACGCTGTCCTGGATCCATCGAGGCGGTCGCGCAGATCTGGTCAGTGACGAGCTGGCCGGTGACCGTTCCCCACTCATCAATGCGGTGAAGGGCGCACAGTGGCTGCCCGGCCAGGTGCAGGTGTTCATTCACGGTGAGGCCCAGACCGTCATGCACAACCTCCGGTCCTACATCCGCAAGGAGCGCGGCGTCGATGCCAAGTGGGCGTCGTCGATCTCGGGTTACTGGCGCCGCGGCCGCACGGAGGAGACGTTCCGCCAGTGGAAGCGCGAGCTGGCCGAGGCGGAAGCGGGTCAGCAGACCTAGTCGCACTGGCATGCTGGGCTGGTGGGGTACGGCGACTACCAGTTCGAGATCTATCTGCAAGGGTTGTCCGGAATCCAACCGGCCTTTCCGATGGCGTTCGCGGAATTGGAGGCCAAAGCGAAGGCCGCCATGCCGCCGTCGGTGTGGTCATACGTCATCGGCGGTGCGGGCGACGAACACACCCAGCGTGGCAACCGAACCGCCTTCGATCGGTGGGGACTGATACCCAGGATGTTCGTCGGCGCCAACGAGCGCGACCTGTCGGTCACCATGTTCGGTGTGACGCTGCCGTCCCCGGTGTTCATGGCGCCGATCGGAGTGACCGGCATCTGCACCCAGGACGGACATGGCGACCTTGCGGCCGCCCGTGCCGCGGCGCGCACCGGTGTACCGATGGTCGTCTCCACCCTGACCGAGGACCCGCTGGAGGACGTGGCCACCGAATTCGGTGACACGCCGGGGTTGTTCCAGCTGTACACACCGACCGATAGGGAGCTGGCCGCCAGCCTGGTGCGCCGGGCGGAGTCCGCCGGCTACCGCGGAATCATCGTGACCCTCGACACCTGGGTGACCGGATGGCGGCCACGGGATCTGTCGACGGCGAACTTCCCGCAGCTGCGCGGGCGCTGCCTGGCCAACTACACCAGCGATCCGGTCTTCGTGGCCGGCCTGGATCAACCACCGCACATCGACCCGCAGGCCGCCGTGCTGCGATGGGCCGGCCTGTTCGGCAACGCCTTGACCTGGGACGACCTTCCGTGGCTGCGGTCGCTGACCACGTTGCCGCTGATCGTGAAGGGCATCTGTCACCCCGACGATGCCCGGCGGGCGCGCGACGGTGGCGTCGACGGCATCTACTGCTCCAATCACGGCGGCCGACAAGCCAACGGCGGACTGCCGGCGCTGGACTGTCTGCCCGCGGTGGTGGAGGCGGCGGGTGACCTGCCGGTCCTGTTCGACTCGGGCATCCGCAGCGGTGCCGACATCGTCAAGGCCCTCGCACTGGGTGCGACGGCGGTGGGCGTCGGTCGGCCCTACGCCTACGGTCTGGCACTGGGCGGGACCGACGGCGTTGTGCACGTGCTGCGCTCATTGCTGGCCGAGGCCGACCTGATCATGGCGGTCGACGGCTATCCCACCCTGGCCGATCTCACTCCGGACACGCTGCGGCGCGTCGGCTGAGAGGGCTTTCGATCGTCTGCCACGGTGGGGGAGTGCAGGCCGACATCGAGGCGATCCTCGGGGATTTCGACGAGTATCTCGCGCTCGAGCGCGGCCGTTCTGATCACACCCGGCGCGCCTATCTCGGTGACCTTCGTTCGTTGTTCGGCTACGTCGCCGACCGAGTGCCCGGGGCCGGGATCACGGCTTTGAGCCTGCCGATGCTTCGGTCGTGGCTGGCGCAGCAGGCCGCCACGGGCGCCGCACGCACGACGCTGACCCGGCGCACGTCGGCGGTCAAGACGTTCACCGCATGGGCGACGCGGCGCGGGCTCATGACCGCCGATCCGGCGGCACGACTGCAGATGCCCAAGGCCCGCCGCACGCTGCCCGCCGTACTGCGCAAGGATCAGGCCCTCGATGCGATGGCCGCGGCGGGTTCCGGTGCACAGCAAGGAGATCCGCTTGCTGTGCGGGACCGGCTCATCGTCGAGATGCTGTACGCCACGGGGATCCGGGTCAGCGAACTGTGCGGACTGGACGTCGACGACGTCGACACCAGCCGGCGGTTGCTGCGGGTGCTCGGTAAGGGCAACAAGCAGCGCACGGTCCCGTTCGGTGGGCCCGCTCACGCCGCGCTCATGTCGTGGCTCGCCGCGGGCCGTCCCGCGCTGGCCACAGCGCAGTCGGGTGCGGCGCTGCTGCTCGGTGTCCGCGGTCGTCGACTCGACCAGCGGCAGGCCCGCACCGTCGTGCACCAGACCATCGCCGCCGTCGACGGCGCACCCGACATCGGCCCGCACGGACTGCGCCACAGCGCCGCCACCCATCTGCTCGAGGGCGGCGCCGATCTGCGCATCGTCCAGGAGCTGCTGGGCCATTCGACACTGGCCACCACTCAGCTGTACACGCATGTGACGGTGGCGCGGCTGCGCGCCGTCCATGACCAGGCGCACCCGCGCGCCTGACCTCATCCATCGAGCCAGAAACCAGGGTCGCTAACGCCGGCCGCCTGTACCCCTTCCCGCGAGCGTGCACTGTTGTACGCCCGAGCGCGGCGTGTCGTGTACAGGCACGCACGTTCGCGGAAAGTCGCCAGGTCAGGAGAGGGGTTTGATTCGGATCGGGGTGGAGGCCAACAGGCCGAGCGGGTCGACGTAGTCGGCTCGCGACGCCGGGCCCCACATCGCACCCCAGTGCAGGCAGGTACCCGAGGAGCAGCCCGGATGCCCGGCCTGCAGCTCGCCGAGGACCGTCCCCGCCGCGACCGCCTGCCCGCCGCGCACCATCGCGCGTACCGGTTCGTAGCTCGTGCGCAGCCCGCCCGGGTGCGCGACCGAAATCACCGGGCGCCCCGCCAACTCGCCGGCGAACACCACGACGCCGGCGGCCGCCGCGTACACC
>NZ_JBGAME010000036.1:0-33577 GCF_044223235.1 Mycobacterium sp. | reverse complement strand
GCCCTCGTGGGAGATGATGAAGCGCACCGCGTGGCCGTCAGGGGAGAGGAACATCGTCATGCCGCGTTTGAAGTCGGGGTTGTCGAAGGCTTCGGCGGCAGGTAGAACGAGTCGTCGTTCTTGGCGGCGTCGAATGCCTGGCCCATCGCCGTCGTTGTCCATCATCGCCGCCATCTGATCCTGCATCTCCACCAGGGTCGAATACGCCGTCAGCATCATGTCTTCATCGACTTCATGGTCGCGATCATCTCGGGCATCATGGTCAGCATCTGCGGCATCAGCACGTCGAGGCGTTCCATGTCCGGCATCATCGCCTGGATGTCGTCGGTCATCAAAGACGTCGTCCATGCCGTCGAACACCGATCTGATCGACCAGCGAACAGGATGTCGTAGCAGTGCGGCTCCCAGTAGACGAAGTTGCGCAGCGGACGGAAGAAGTCGTCGAAATCGGCGATGTGATCCTGGTCGGCCACATCGATGGTCATGTCCTTCATGCTCGACCATGTTGTGCGTAGTGGCGGCCATCTCGGTGGTGATCGCCTGCATCTTCTCCATCGTGTCGATGGTGTTCTGCATCTCGTCGGCCTGCACCAGCATTTCGGCCATCCGGTCGGACATGTACTTCTGGTTCATCTGCTGGGTGGTGCCCTGCATGCCGATGAGGATCTGTGTTGATCAGGGTGCCCAGCGATCTGGAAAGGGATCGAGGTGTGTTCGATCGGGGTGCCCAACGGCCGGGTGATGGCCTGAACGCGGCCGATGCCGGGCACCCGGAAGATGGATTTGGCGACCTTGTCGATGACCAGGAAGTCGGCGGGGTTGCGCAGGTCGTGATCGCTTTCGATCATCAGCAGTTCGGGGTTCATCCGGGCCTGCGAGAAATGCCGGTCGGCCGCGGCGTAGCCGACGTTGGCGGGGATGTCGGCGGGCATGTAGTTGCGGTCGTTGTAGCTGGTGCGGTAGCCGGGCAGGGTGAGCAGCCCGATCAGCGACAGGGCGATGGTGGCCACCAGGATCGGGCCGGGCCAGCGCACGGTCGCGGCGCCGACCTTGCGCCAGCCGCGGATGCGCATGGCGCGTTTGGGTTCCAGCAGGCCGAACCGGCTGGCCACCGTGACGATGGCGGCGCCGAGCGTCATCGAGCAGAAGACCACCACGAGCATGCCGATGGCCAGCGGAATGAACGTCGCGCCGGCGATGGTCAGACCCGAGCCCAACACCACGTGGGCGGTGCCGTGATACATGGTGTAGAACGCCGATTCGCGGGATTCGCCGACCGAGCGGGCCTCCTGGTAGCGGCCGATCAGGAAGATCGCGTAGTCCGTCGATGCCGCTATCGCCAGGGTCACCAGCAGGTTGGTGGCGAACGTCGACAGCCCGATGATGTCGTGAAAGCCCAGGAACGCGATGACGCCGCGCGCGGCGGCCAACGACAACACCACCATGACCAGCACGATCACCGTCGTGACGATCGACCGGTAGACCAGTAGCAGCATCGTGATGATCACCGCGAAGGTGACTATCTCGATGGTCCGCATACTGCTGTCGCCGGCCTCCATCTGGTTGGCCGCCAGCGCCGACGGACCGGTGACGTAGGCGTGCACCCCGTCGGGGGCGGGGACGCTGTCGACGATGTTCTGGGCGGCTTCGACGGATTCGTTGGCCAGCGCCTCACCCTGGTTGCCCGCCAGGTACACCTGGACGTAGGCGGCCTTGCCGTCGGGGCTCTGGGATCCGGCGGCGGTGAGCGGGTCGCTCCAGAAATCCTGGACGTGCTCCACATGGGTGGTGTCGGCCTTGAGTTTGGCGACGATCTCGTCGTAGTACTTGTGCGCGTCGTCGCCGAGCGGCTGATCGCCCTCCAGCACGATCATGACCGAGCTGTTCGACTTGTACTCTCCGAACACCTCGCCGATGCGTTTCATCGCGATCGTGGATGGCGCGGTTTCCGGGCTCATCGAGACCGACCGCATCTGCCCGACGGCCTCCAGCTGCGGCACCACGACATTGAGCACGGCGATGAGCACGACCCAGCCGAGGATGATCGGCAGCGCGAGGCTGCGGATCAGGTGGGCGATGCCGGAGCGCTTTGCGTGCTGCGCCGCCGGGACGGCGGCGGTGGGGGTGTCGGTGGTGGGTGCGGTCATGCGGATTTCACCAGGCAGAAGGTTTGGGCGTTGACGCCGTCGGAGGTGCGTTGGTCTTTGAGTTCGTCGTCGACGGTGATGCGGCAGCTGATGGTGTCACCGTCGCCTTGGGCGACGATGTTGGGGAAGACCGAGGGTGCGGTGGTGGACAGGGTCAGTGACCAGGGCAGGGCGGCGCCGTCGACGCGTTGGGGTTGGGCGTTGAGGTCGAGGTAGTTGATGTCGGCGGTGGCGCCGGGGACGCCGTAGACCTGGTAGGTGACGACCTTGGGTTCGAAGGGTTTGGTGTCGTCTTCCATGGCGGTGGACACCCCGACGGTGTCGGGGCCGCCGAAGAAGGTGCGGATCCTCATCACCGTGAAACCCGCGATCGCGACCACCACAACGATCACCAACGGGATCCAGCCCCGCTTGAGCAATCGCATATCGAAACATCCTCCGCCCGTAGCCGACTCAGACCGGCGACCGGCCCGTGGTCAGGCTCCCGGTGACGGCCGGACGTGCAGGTCGTCGCCGATGTGGAGACCATCAAAGTTTCCGATCGACAGCCGAACGCTAACCGACTGGCTATGCTTGGGCAAGCCGATCGGCTAACTATCACAGTTTCGGCCGGTCATTGGGTTACGGTCAGCACCGCGGCTTCCCGCGCGGTCGGCAGGACGGCGACGGAGGTAACGGCTTGGCCAAGCCGGTTGCTCAGCGCGGATTCGCGCGCGAGCGGTTGATCGAGGCGGCTCTCGCCTTGTTCGCCGAGCATGGGGTCAGCGGGACATCGCTGCAGATGATCGCCGACCGCCTCGGGGTGAGCAAGGCCGCGGTGTACTACCAGTTCCAGTCCAAGGACGACATCGCGTTGGCCGTCGTCGGGCCGGTGTTCGACGATCTGGTACGCCTGATCAGTATCGCGGAAGGGCTTCCGTCCCCGGTCGCGCGGCGTGAGACGGCGGTGAGTGGACTGATCGAACTGGCCGTACGGCATCGCCGGGTGACCGCGGTATTCCACGGCGATCCGACCATCGAGCGGATCTGCGAAAGCCGCGCCGAGTTCAAGGACACCATCGAACGGTTCGCCGGACTTCTGCTCGGCCCTGAGCCCGACGCCGCCACCCGGATCACCATCTCGATGGTGTCGGCGGGGATCCACGGGTGCTGTTCGGATCCCCGCCTCGCGGACGTCGATTCGGCCGACCTGCGCCGCGTCCTGCTCGGGTGTTCTCAGCAGTTGCTCGGTGCGATCGATGCCGGCGGCGAAGCGCGGCGGGTTCAGTAGGCCAGACTTAGGCCAGCCCGCCGGCGTCGAGCAGTGACCCGCCGTGACGCTGCAGACACCGCACCGTGCGGCCGTCGGCGGCCGTGGCGTGTGCGGTGTACGCCTCCTGCCACAGAAGCTCCGTGGCCATCTGCTTGCCCTGCCTTCGTCGTCGATGGTGTTGAGTTCGGCGCAAGCCGATTTTCGTGGTGAGCCGTCGGTCGGATAGGGGTTGACGGGGCGCACGCCATGCACCTATCGTGACCTCACTCACTAATTGAAACGTTTCAAATCGAAAGGGCGCGACAATGGGCGACGTTAAGACGGACCGGGTGTGCTTCCTGCTGCAGCTCAATCCCGACCGCGTCGGGGACTACCTCGCCGCCCACGAGGGGTAAGTCCCCTGGCGTGGTGGGGTTTCGGGGATCCGGGGATGACGGTGCCGGACCTTGTGTCGGGTGTGTCGCTGCCGGGGTTGGGGTGGGTCATCGCGTAGTGGTCAGTGAGTTACCTACCAAGTGACTCACGACAAGGACACACCACGCGATGACCCATGACCATTCTGCCCTGCTCGCCCAGCTTGATGCGTTGAAGTCTGCCGATGCCGGCGCGGTGTTCGCCGAGCTGATCCGCGCCGGGCTGCAGCAGCTCATCGAGGCCGAGGCCACCGCCATGATCGGCGCCGGCCGCTACCAACGCAGCGATGGACGCACGGTGCACCGCAACGGGCACCGACCGAAGACGGTGTCGACTACCTCCGGTGACATTGAGGTGCAGATCCCCAAGTTGCGGGCCGGGTCGTTCTTCCCGTCGCTGCTGGAGCGCCGCCGCCGCATCGACCGGGCGCTGCATGCGGTGATCATGGAGGCCTACGTCCACGGGGTGTCGACCCGCAGCGTCGATGATCTGGTGGCCGCGATGGGCGTCGAGGCGGGGGTGTCCAAGTCGGAGGTCTCGCGGATCTGCGCCGGCCTCGATAAGGAGATCGAGGCATTTCGCACCCGCAGCCTGGCCCACACCGAGTTTCCGTACGTGTTCTGTGATGCGACGTTCTGCAAGGTCCGTATCGGGGCGCACGTGGTCTCTCAGGCCTTGGTGGTGGCTACCGGGGTGTCGATCGATGGCACCCGCGAAGTGCTGGGCACCGCGGTCGGTGACAGCGAGTCCTACGAGTTCTGGCGCGAGTTTTTGGCGTCGCTGAAAGCACGGGGACTGACCGGGGTGCATCTGGTCATCTCCGACGCCCACGCTGGGCTTAAAGCCGCTGTGGCACAACAGTTCAGCAACTCATCGTGGCAGCGGTGCCGGGTGCACTTCATGCGCAATCTGCACACCGCAGTGTCCGCGAAGCACACTCCGGCGGTGACCGCGGCGGTCAAGACGATCTTCGCCCACACCGACCCGGCCGAGGTCGCCGCCCAGTGGGATCGGGTCGCCGACACCCTGGCGGCCAGCTTCCCGAAAGTCGCCTCAATGATGAGCGAGGCCAAGACCGATGTGCTGGCGTTCACCGCGTTCCCGGGGGCGCATTGGCAGAAGATCTGGTCGAACAATCCGATCGAGCGGTTGAACAAGGAGATCAAGCGCCGCGCTGATGTCGTGGAGATCTTTCCCAACCCGGCGGCGTTCCTGCGACTGGCCACCGCGGTGGTCATCGAATCCCACGACGAGTGGCAAGTCACCCGCCGCTACCTCTCCGATGTCTCCATGGACGAACTACGCACCGTCATCGCCAAGAAACACGCCGCCGCAGCACTTGCCAAACAACACCAAATCACCTAGCGTTCAACATGACTCGTTGATCGCAAACGCGTGAACCACGCCAGATCCGAAGTCCACCACTCCCTGGGACGCTATCCCCACGAGGACGTGTGGCCGGAGATGCTCGGGGCCCTGCGCGATGCGGGTTGGCGGAATTACTCGCTGTTCGTCCGGCCCGGCGACGGGCTGGTCTNACCATTGCGGTCGCCATGTCGAACTACATCGAGGCGGGGTCGATCATCGCCATCGCCACCAGCCTGGGCTTCTGGCAGGCGGCGTTCGGAATCAGCAATTTCGGCGTCGGCCTGCTTGCCGCGCTCAGCGCCAACGCATTCGGCGCGGCGATCGGCGCCATCCTCGGCGGCCCGCTGTGCGACCGGTTCGGCCGCAAGGCGATCTACACCTACGACCTGCTCGTCTACATGGTCGGAGTGCTGATCGCAGCCTTCGCGATGAACTTCACCATGCTGCTGGCGGCGTTCGTGATCACCGGCATCGCCGTCGGCGCAGGCGTTCCGGCGTCCTGGACGTACATCGCCGAACAGGCCCCCTCCGTCGAACGTGCCAAACACGTCGGCACCGCGCAGCTTGCCTGGTCGATCGGCCCGCTGATCGGCTTCGCGCTGGCCGCCCTGCTCGCGCCGCTCGGCCTGGTCGGGTCCCGGTTGATCTTCCTGCACCTGTTCGTGGTTGCCGCAATCGTCTGGTGGGTCCGCCAGGGTCTGCAGGAATCCCAGATCTGGAAGGAGGAGGGCTTGCATGAATCCAGTCGGATGGCTTCCGCGGTCGGTCGCCGGGGGGTGAAAGGATTGTTCTCCCGCAAGGTCAACATCACCGCGTTGCTGTTCCTCGGCGGCATCTACCTGTTCTGGAACACGGTGGCCGGGCAGGCGGGCATCTTCATGCCCCGCGTCTACGACACCGCCGGATTGCACAGCCCGGTGGCGCAGAACCTGCTGCAGGTGCTGGTGTGGGGCTGCACGGTTGCCGCCACGTACGTCGGATTCATGCGGTACGCCGACCGGATGAGTCAGCGGTTGCTCTACGTCATCGGAGCGGCACTGGGCATCGCCGGCTGGATTGTGCTGGTCGCCTTCACCGACGGCGGCGTGCCGACGATGCTGCTCTTCGCGGTGCTGTGGGGTGTGTCCTCGGGCATCGGTGCGCAGGCGTTCTACTCGCTGTGGGCCAGTGAGCTCTTCGCGACCCCGTACCGGGCCAGTGCGCAGGGCGTGATGTTCTGCGTGGTGCGCTGCTTCACCGGGCTGCTCAGCTACTTCTTCCCGACGCTGCTCGCCGTGGCCGGGCTGCCCGCTGTCGGCATCCTGCTCGTCGCCCTGCTCACTGTCGCGCTCGTGATCGGTGCGCTCTGGGCGCCGCAGACCCGAGGAAAGACGTTGCAGCAGATCGAGGTCGAGCGCTACGGCGTGCCCGTCGCGGACCCTACTACCGTGAAGGCGGGGGCCTGAGATGAGTGCGAACAGCGGAGGCACACCGATGACTGAAACAACCTTTGCGGGAACGGTTCTCAAGAATCTTGCCATCGAGTTGCCCTCCTGGGCATTCGGCAACTCCGGCACCCGGTTCAAGGTGTTCGGCACTCCCGGCACCCCGCGCACGATCCACGAGAAGATCGCCGACGCCGCGACCGTGCACCGGTTCACCGGCCTGGCACCGGCCGTGGCCCTGCACATCCCGTGGGACACCGTCGACGACTACTCGGCGCTCGGCGAGTACGCGCAGGACCAGGGTGTGCGGCTGGGGACCATCAACTCCAACACCTTCCAGGACGACGACTACAAGTTCGGCAGTCTCACCCACACCGACAAGACGGTGCGGCAGAAGGCCATCGACCATCACCTGTCCTGCATCGACATCATGAATGAGACGGGTTCGCGGGACCTGAAGATCTGGCTGGCCGACGGCACCAACTATCCCGGTCAGGGCGACATCCGCGGCCGCCAGGACCGGCTGGCCGAATCGCTGTCCGCTATCTACCAGCACATCGGCGTCAACCAACGAATGGTGCTGGAGTACAAGTTCTTCGAGCCGGCGATGTACGTGACCGATGTGCCGGACTGGGGCACCTCCTATGCCCATGTCAGCGCACTCGGCGAGAGGGCCAAGGTGTGCCTGGACACCGGCCACCATGCACCCGGCACCAATATCGAATTCATCGTTGCCCAATTGCTGCGGCTGGGAAAGCTGGGGTCGTTCGACTTCAACTCCCGCTTCTACGCCGACGACGATCTGATCGTCGGCGCGGCCGATCCGTTCCAGTTGTTCCGGATCATGTTCGAGGTAATCCGGGGTGGTGCACTGGATTCGGGCTCCGACGTTGCGCTGATGCTCGACCAGTGTCACAACGTCGAGGCCAAGATCGCGGGCCAGATCCGTTCGGTCCTCAACGTTTCGGAGATGACCGCCAGGGCGCTGCTGGTCGACGCCGCTGCGCTGGCGGCCGCCCAGGAAGCCGGGGATGTGCTGGGCGCCAACGCTCTCTTCATGGACGCCTTCTACACCGACGTGCGTCCCGCGCTGGCGCAATGGCGAGCGGACCGGGGCCTGCCCGCCGATCCGATGACCGCGTTCGCCGAATCGGGCTATCAGGACACCATCGACGCCGAGCGCATCGGCGGCACGCAATCGAGCTGGGGAGCATGACATGACCAATCCGACTGTCGCAGAGCTGATCGCCCGGTCCAACCGGCTCGGCTCCGACCCGAAGAACACCAATTACGCCGGCGGAAACACCTCGGCGAAGGGCTCGGATCTCGACCCCGCCACCGGAGCGCCGGTGGAGCTACTGTGGGTGAAGGGCTCCGGTGGAGACCTGGGCACCCTTGCCGAGAAAGGTCTGGCGGTGCTGCGGCTGGACCGCATGCGCGCCCTGACGCACGTCTACCCGGGCGTCGAGCGCGAGGACGAGATGGTCGCGGCGTTCGACTACTGCCTGCACGGCCGGGGTGGCGCCGCTCCGTCGATCGACACCGCCATGCACGGCCTCGTCGACGCCTCCCACGTCGACCACCTGCACCCCGACTCGGGGATCGCGCTGGCCACCGCCGCCGACGGTGAGGCGCTGACCAAGCAGATCTTCGGCGATCGGGTGATGTGGGTGCCGTGGCGGCGCCCGGGGTTTCAGCTGGGTCTGGACATCGCCGAGATCAAGAAGCGCAACCCCCAGGCCATCGGCACCATTCTGGGTGGGCACGGCATCACCGCATGGGGTGACACCTCCGCCGAAGCGGAAAGCCATTCGCTCGAGATCATCGCGACGGCGCAGCGCTACATCGACACGAACGGGCGCCCGCAGCCGTTCGGCGCGCCGCTGGACGGGTTCGGTGCGCTGCCCGAGGCGCAGCGCCTGACCAAAGCCGCCAGACTGGCGCCGTTCATCCGCGGCCTGGCGTCCACCGACAGGCCGCAGGTCGGGCACTTCACCGACGATCCACGCGTGCTGGAATTCCTTTCCGGCGCAGAGCATCCCCGCCTCGCCGCGTTGGGTACCAGCTGCCCCGATCACTTCCTGCGCACCAAGGTCAAGCCGATGGTGCTCGACCTGCCGGCAGGCGCGTCGCTCGAAGACTGCAAGAGCCGGCTGGCCGAACTGCACGAGGCTTACCGCACCGACTACCAGGCCTACTACGACCGGAACGCCGCGGCCGACAGCCCCGCCATCAGGGGCGCGGACCCGGCCATCGTGTTGATCCCCGGTGTCGGAATGTACAGCTACGGCAAGGACAAGCAGACGGCGCGGGTGGCAGGCGAGTTCTACCTCAACGCCATCAACGTCATGCGCGGCGCGGAGGCCATTTCCAGCTACGCACCCATCGACGAGTCGGAGAAGTTCCGCATCGAGTACTGGTCGCTGGAGGAAGCCAAACTGGCGCGGATGCCCGAGCCGAAGCCACTCGCCACCCGCATCGCGCTGGTCACCGGCGCGGCGTCGGGGATCGGAAAGGCCATCGCGGCGCGGCTCGCCGCCGAGGGCGCGTGCGTGGTGATCGCCGACCTCGATGCCGGAAAGGCCGCTGCCGCTGCAGAAGACATCGCCAACGGGCTGGGCGTATCCGCTCCTTACCTGCGCGACGTAGCCATCGGCATCGCCGCCGACGTGACCGACGAGGCGGCCGTTGCCGCCGCCATCGACGCCACCGCTCTGGCGTTCGGCGGCATCGACATCGTCGTCAACAATGCTGGTCTGTCGCTGTCGAAATCGCTGCTGGAGACCACTGCGGCCGATTGGGACCTGCAGCACAACGTGATGGCCCGTGGCTCCTTCCTGGTGTCCAAGGCCGCTGCCCGCGCGCTCATCGACCAAAAGCTCGGCGGAGACATCATCTACATCTCGTCGAAGAACTCGGTGTTCGCCGGCCCCAACAACATCGCCTACTCGGCTACCAAAGCCGATCAGGCACACCAGGTTCGGTTGCTGGCCGCCGAACTCGGTGAGCACGGGGTCAAGGTCAACGGGATCAATCCCGACGGTGTGGTGCGCGGCTCGGGGATCTTCGCAGGCGGCTGGGGCGCGAAAAGAGCGGCGGTCTACGGGGTGGCAGAGGAGGACCTGGGCAAGTATTACGCGCAACGCACACTGCTCAAGCGCGAGGTGTTGCCCGAGCACATCGCCAACGCGGCATTCGCGCTGTGCACGTCGGATTTCTCGCACACCACGGGGTTGCATGTGCCGGTGGATGCCGGTGTCCCCGCGGCGTTCCTGCGATGAGCGGATATGTCGCGGCCGTCGACTTGGGCGCAACCAGCGGGCGGGTCATGCTCGCCGAAGTGGGTCCCGATCACCTCGAAATGTCTACGGTGGCAAGGTTCTCCAACGATCCGGTGACTCTGTGGAATGGGCGGCGATCGGCGCTGCACTGGGACATCGCCGGCCTGCACGGCCGCGCCTGCGCTGGATTGGCGGCGGCGGGGCGGCAGGCCGCTGAACTGGCGGGGATCGCGGTCGACTCCTGGGCCGTCGACTACGGACTGCTGCGCGACGGGCGGCTGCTGGGAACGCCGTACCACTACCGTGACAACCGCACCGAGGCGGGGGTGCGCGACGTACACGCCGAACTGAGCCCGGCCGAGCTATACGCCCGCAACGGATTACAGTTCCTGCCGTTCAACACCGTCTACCAACTGGCCGCCGAACGAGACCAGGAGCGGGGCGGGCTGCTCGACCAGGCTGACACGGTGCTGCTCATCCCTGATCTGATCACTTATTGGCTCACCGGGGAACTTGGCGCCGAACGCACCAACGCGTCGACCACCGGGCTGCTCGGCCTCGACGGGCACTGGGATCGCGAGCTGATGGACCGGCTGCGGCTGCCTGCCACGCTGTTCCCCGACATCGCCGAGGCGGGCACAGTCCGGGGACCGCTGCTCGGGGAGGTCGCCGCCCCGCTCGGTTTGGATGGCCGAGTCTCGGTCGTCTCGGTGGCCTCCCATGACACCGCCTCGGCTGTCGTGGCGATCCCGATGCGGTCCGATACGGCGGCCTACATTTCGTGCGGGACCTGGGGACTCGTCGGGGTCGAGCTCGCGGCGCCGGTGGTCGGCCCCGTCGCCCGGCAGGCGAACTTCACCAACGAGGTTGGTGCCGACGGCCGGATCCGCTTCCTACACAACGTGATGGGGCTGTGGTTGCTCAGCGAGACAGTCCGGCAGTACGAGCGCGAAGGGCGTCCCGCCGAGTTGACGGCGCTGCTTGCCCAGGCGGCCGAGGTGCCCGCCCCGCCCGTGTTCGACACCGGCGACAGGCGTTTCCTCGCGCCCGGGGACATTCCCGGCCGCATCGCCGCCTGGTACCGCGAGCGCGGGCTGCCTGCCCCGGTCGGCCCCGCCGAAACCGTCCGCGCGATCGTCGAAAGCCTTGCCGAGGCATTTGCGGCGAGCGTGCGCACCGCCGCCCAGCTGTCGGGCACCGACGTCACCACCGCGCACATCGTGGGCGGAGGGGCACAGAACGCGCTCCTGTGCCAGCTGACTGCCGATCGCCTGGGGCTACCGCTGTTCGCAGGGCCGGTAGAGGCCACCGCGCTGGGCAACGTGCTGCTCACTGCCCGGGCTACCGGGTTGATCAGCGGAGATCTCGAATCGCTGCGGCGACTGGTTGGTGAGCGATTCCCAGGTCGGCGCTATCAACCCCGGCCCAGCCGCGCCGCGCACCCGATCGGAGTCTGAGCGTGTGTACTGATCTGGTGTGATGGTGCGGTGGTGAGTATGCGCGAGGTGGCGGCCGCGGCGGGTGTCTCCGTCGGCACGGTGTCCAATGTGCTCAACGCCCCGGACAAGGTCGCGCCTGCCACGGTCGAGCGCGTTCAGTCAGCGATCGACCGGCTTGGCTTCGTGCGCAATGACGCCGCCCGCCAGCTTCGCGCCGGCCGCTCCCGCAGTGTCGGCTTGGTGGTGCTCGACGTCGGCAACCCGTTCTTCACCGCCATCGCCAGGGCGGCCGAACGCCGCGCGGGTGACCACAACCTCACCCTCCTGTTGGGCACCTCTGACGACGATCCCGTCCGTGAACGGGCCTACATCGACGCCTTCGACGAGCAGCGCGTGTTCGGATTGCTGCTGTCCCCAATCGGGGACGACCTGACGAGGTTGGCGGCTTTGCAGAACCGAGGCACGCCGGTGGTGCTGGTGGACCGGGACGGCAGCGGCACCCCGTTCGATTCGGTGGCCGTCGACGACGTCGCCGGCGCCCGGCTGGCTGTCGATCACTTGTGTGAAACTGGTTGCCGCCGTATCGCTTTCGTGGGCGGACCTGGAGAGCTCAGGCAGGTCAGGGACCGCAGGAAGGGTGCCGCCCAGGCCGCGGCGGCCCGCGGCGCGGCATTGGAGGTCATCGACACTCCGGCACTGACCGTGCTGGAGGGCCGAGCGGTGGGAGAGCGGCTGGCCGCCCGCCGGCCCGCGGATCGCCCGGACGGGGGGGTCTGCGCCAACGACCTGCTGGCCATCGGCGTGCTGCAGGCCCTGGCTCTGATGGATAGGATCGCGGTCCCCGGCGACATCGCGCTGGTCGGTTACGATGACATCGACTTCGCCCGCTCGGCCGTGGTGCCCCTGACCTCGGTCCGACAGCCGACGGAGACGATCGGTGCCACCGCGATCGACCTGCTGATGCATGCCGTCGACGATCCGGACGATCCGCTAAAACGCGCGGCGCGGCACGTGCTGTTTCAGCCGGAGCTCGTCGTGAGGGCGTCGACGCGACGGTAGCTGTCCGCCCGTCGACGATATGTGCCCTGAAGTCAAGGCATCTCGGTCGCCGTCACGCATCACGTGGACGGTGCCGCGGCGTCGCCTTCGCCGCCGATCGCTCAGCCCTGGGCCAATCCGCCGCGGCTGCCGGATTGGTGTTCCGACACCGACCAAAGAACGAAGGACAATCACAGCGACCGGTGCTTAGGTGTGTGGTGCGGTTGTCGACATGCCGACCGCGTCGGCGACAGGAAGGTAGCCATGCCCACCATCACCACCTCAGACGGTGTCGAGATCTTCTACAAGGACTGGGGATCGGGGCAGCCGATCGTGTTCAGCCACGGCTGGCCGCTGTCTTCGGACGACTGGGACACCCAGATGTTGTTCTTCCTCGGCCACGGCTATCGTGTCATCGCCCACGACCGCCGCGGGCACGGCCGCTCCAGCCTGGTCGCCGACGGCCATGACATGGACCACTATGCCGACGACCTCGCGGCCGTCACCGATCATCTGGACCTCCGCGACGCCGTGCACGTCGGACACTCCACCGGCGGCGGCGAAGTGGTCCGCTACCTGGCCAGGCACGGCGAAAGCCGCGCTGCCAAAGCGGTTTTGATCAGCGCGGTGCCGCCCCTGATGGTCAAGACCGAGACGAATCCCGGCGGCCTGCCCAAGGAGGTCTTCGACGACCTGCAGGCCCAGCTGGCCGCCAACCGATCCGAGTTCTACCGGTCGCTGGCGTCAGGCCCGTTCTACGGATTCAACCGCCCCGGTGTCGAGCCGTCTGAGGCGATCATCCAGAACTGGTGGCGGCAGGGGATGACCGGCGGCGCCAAGGCGCACTACGACGGCATCGTCGCCTTCTCGCAGACCGACTTCACCGAGGATCTCAAGGCGATCACGCTGCCCGCGTTGGTGATGCACGGCGACGACGATCAGATCGTTCCGTATGCGGATTCGGGACCGCTGTCGGCCGCGCTGCTGGCCAACGGCACGCTGAAGACGTATCCGGGCTTCCCGCACGGGATGCCGACGACGCAGGCCGACACCATCAACGCCGACCTACTGGCGTTCATCCGGTCCTGATGCGCGCTCTCGTTCGGTCCTGATGCGCGCTCTCGTTCGGTCCTGATGCTCGCTCTCGCTCGGTCCTGATGCTCGCTCTCGCTCGGTTCTGATGCTCGCTCTCGCTCGGTGGGGATTACTCGCCGGGCGAGGCGCGTTTGACAGGTTCATGATCAAACCTGACCTTTCCGGCGTGCCGAGCGCGGGCCGCGGGACCGCCACGGGACTTCGTCGGTGGTTGCGGTGCGCGCCGCCTGCCCTGCTCGCCGTTGCCATCCTCGCCGCGCCGGCCGTGGCCTCGCCCGTGCCGTCCGGCATCGCGTCGGCGTCCGCTGACGCGTGCCCCGCCGTCCAGGTCGTGTTCGCGCGGGGAACGGGCGAAGCACCCGGCGCGGGGCGCGTCGGTGACGCCTTTGCCGACGCCCTACGGTCCCAGGTCGGCGGCCAGTCGGTCGCGGTGTACGGGGTCAATTACCCCGCGTCCGACGACTTCCTCAAGGCCGTCGACGGAGCCAACGACGCCAGCGCGTTCGTCCAGAACGTCGCAGCCACATGCCCGGACACCAAGATCGTCCTCGGCGGCTATTCGCAGGGCGCGGCGGTGGTCGACATCATCACCGTCGCAGGCCGGCCGGTGTTCGGGTTCGGCGACCCGATGCCGCCCGGCGTCGCCGGCCACGTGGCCGCGGTCGCCGTGTTCGGCAACCCCTCCAACCGGGTCGGAGGTCCGCTGACCGCGTTGAGTCCGGTGTATGGACCCAAGACCATCGATCTGTGCACCACCGGCGATCCGGTGTGCTCGGACGGCAACGACGTGAGCGCACACAGCCTTTACGTCCAGTCCGGCCTGGCGAGTCAGGCGGCGACGTTCGTCGCCAACAGGCTATCGGCGGCGTCGTCGGCGGCCTAAGGGGCTCAAGAGATTTCGACGTCAGTCGTCGGCGTGACGCTCGTAGTCCCACCGCTCAAGGCGCAGCTGCAGATCGTGCAGGCCTATCGCGGCGAGCGGGGCGCCCAGCGACACAACGGTCAGCAGCAGTGCGTTCATGGTTCGCTCGAGTCTTCGGTGGATCGGACAGTTCCAAGGTTATGGACCTGGCCCACCGCACGGCACGCGTAGTGCGCTACCCGTTTCTCGGCCGCGGAACACCCCACCCGCGCATCCCGGGGCAGGTGGCGGCGTCCCGCCGGCGCGGTGGACTCCGCATTGGGTGTCCACCGCGGCGCGACCGGTCGTCCACACCGGGCTGGCACTGTGATCGGTCGCATACCACGGTAACGATGAAGTCGCCCAACGGGTTCAACACTGAAACCTCTGGCGCTCACCGCCCGCGGCGCGTCCTGCGATAGGGGAGTACGTAATCGGCTACCTATCCGATACCCGTTTGTGTGCGGCGGGTGGCCGCGCCCACCAGTGGAGTGGCCCTGCTCCGATTGCCCGCGACCGCGATCGGGTGGAATGTATGCGGGTCGGACACTGCCGGGCTGGCGGGCCGGGACACGGGAAAGAGGACGAACGTGACAGTCAGTGAGCCGCAGCAGTCCAGGATCACACCGGCGCACCGGCTGCGCCGGATGGCTGGCCGTGATCCACACGAGACACACCGTGTCGCCACTCCTCTGGAACTGCTGTTCGACCTCACCTTCGTCGTCGCGTTCGACATCGCGGCCTCCCAGCTGGCTCATATGCTCGCCGAGGGCCACGCCGGGCCCGGGCTGGCGGCGTTCGGCTTCGCCACGTTCGCGATCTGCTGGGCGTGGATCAACTTCAGCTGGTTCGCCTCGGCCTATGACACCGACGACTGGATCTACCGGCTGTTGACAATGCTGCAGATGGTCGGTGTCCTCATCCTCGCGCTCGGCCTGCCACAGGTTTACACGTCGATCGAGCACGGCGAACACGTCGACAACGAGGTCATGGTCGCCGGCTACGTGGTGATGCGAATCGCGCTGGTGGTCCAGTGGTTGCGTGCCGCCCGGCAGGACCCGGAGCGTCGCCGGACCTGCCTGACCTACGCCGCATTCATCGTCGTCGCCCAGATCGGGTGGATCATCCAGATCGTCCTGCACACCTCCGTCGGGGTGTTCGCCGTCACGGGTCTGCTGCTGATCCTGGTCGAGTTCGCGGGGCCGTTCCTCGTCGAGACCCGCAGGGGTCGCACCCCATGGCATCCGCACCACATCGCCGAGCGGTACGGGCTATTGGTGATCATCGCGCTCGGCGAGGGAGTCGTCGGCACGGTGGCATCCATCTCGGCCGTCGTCGCAGACAGCGGGTGGTCCGCCGACGCCGTCCTGGTTGCGGTCGCCGGCACCGGCCTGACATTTGGCATGTGGTGGATGTACTTCCTGATCCCCGCCGGCGAGCTGCTGCATGCGCACCCGGACAGGTCGTTCCGGTACGGGTATTGGCACATCGTGGTGTTCGGGGCCATCGTGGCCACCGGCGCGGGCCTGCACGCGGCCGCGTACTACATCGAGCATCACTCCGAACTCGGACCCGTGGAAACCGTGCTCACGGTCGCCGTGCCGGTCGGGCTGTTCATCGCCGGTGTGTACCTGATCTACTCGCTGCTGGTGGCGGCGTTCGACGCGCTGGCGGCGGTATTGCTGGCGGCGTCGGCCGCGGTGCTGGGCGCAGCGGTCTGGCTGGCCGCCGGCGGCGTCGACATGGCGGTCTGTCTGCTCGTGGTGATGCTGGCGCCGTTGGTCCCCGTCGTCGGGTACGAGTCGGTGGGCCACCGGCGTGTCACGGCGACGATCGCCGCGCAGCTGGCCGGGTCCTAACGGGGACGTTCGGAGGGCGGCGCCTGCGGGTGCGCCTCGAAACCCTCGAGCAACATGCGCTCCTGCTCGAGTTCCAGCAATCTGCGCGTCTTCCTGCGGGTGATGAGGATGCCGGCCGTGGCCAGTAGCCAGACCGCGTACTGAACCGTCCAGGCCAGCCGGAACGATTCGAACGAGTAGCCGCCCGCCGCCCCGATGATCGTGCCCATCGCCTGCATCACCATCAGCGAGGCCAGGAAGCCGCCCATGTTGACCATGCCCTGAGCCGTTCCCAAGGTGGCGCTCGGGTTGAACGTCCGCGCGAAGTCGAACCCCACCATCGAGCCCGGCCCGCCGACCGAGATGACCACGATCAGCACGACGAGCAGCCAGTGCGGCGAGCGTCCCGGCAAGGCCAGCACCACCGTCCAGACGATGGCGTTGCTGGCGATGATGGCCAGCACCAATCGGGAGCGCCGATGCGGATGCCTGCCGGTGAACAAACCCACCGCGACACCCGACAAGATCGCGGCGACCACCGAGACGGTGAGCAGCGATCCGGCCGCGCCCGTGGACATCCCCTGCGCGACGGTGAGGTACGGGACTCCCCACATCAGCGCGAACACGGTCACCGAGAACTGCGTCCCCATGTGCGTGAAGAAGCCCAGCCGTGTCCCCGGCCGCAGCCACACCGTCTTCACGCTTGCGAGCACGTCCCGGATGGACATGGTCTCGGTCGTCACCACCCGCCCGTGCGGGGTGTTCTTCACCAAGGCCAGCGTCAGGACGATCGCCAGCACGCCCAGCGAGGCCACCGCGGCGTATGCGACGGTCCATCCCCGACCGGACAGTACGGCCAGGAACGGCACCGCCGAGAGCACCTGGCCGAGCTGTCCGCAGATGCCGGTGAGCTGGGTGACCAGCGGCACCTGTCTGGGCGGGAACCAGTGCGGCACCAGGCGCAGCACCGAGATGAACGTCAGCGCGTCACCGAGTCCGACGACCGCCCGCGCCGCGATCGCGGCGGGCAGCGACTCGCTGAAGGCGAGCACGAACTGCCCAGACGCCATCAGCCCAGCGCCCGCCGCGATCAGCGCCCGCGAGCCGAACCGGTCCAACAACAGCCCCGCGGGCACCTGGGCGCATGCGTACACGATCACCTGAAGGACGACGAACGTCGACAACACGCTCGGGCTGGCGTTGAAGCGAGCGGCCGCGTCCAGACCCGAGACGCCCAGTGTCGTGCGATCGAGCACCGCGACGATGTATGCCAGTAGTCCGGTGGCCCAGACGATCCAGGGACGCACACAGAACCCTTCGTCGTACCCGCTTCAAACGGGAATGGCCGGAATGTCTCTCGGCCCCCATCGTCGCGCATCGGCCGGTCCCGATTCCAATCGCCCGACGGTGAAGTCACTCACCGGATGCCCGTCCTTGCATTCGCATATAGTTGGCTGAAATTGCATCACCCGGGTCGTATTAAGACAGCGGTTTTCATATACATGCAGATAAACGGTGTTGAAATGCCGATTGCATGAAGTTTGACAGGATGCGCTGAAAATTCGCTCGTACACGCGGGTGGGGGTACAGTGGCGCAATGCATTGGTGGTGTTTCACCCGACGCGACGCGCGGGCGACGGCGTGTGAGGTGCGTCGGCTTGGCTGAGTACCGGCTCGACGCGCTGGCCCGTCTCTCCGGGGTCAGCGCGCGCAACATCCGTGCCTACCGAGAGCGCGGGCTGCTCGATCCGCCGCGTCGGCAGGGCCGTGCGGCCCTTTACGACGATGTGCACCTGGCCCAGCTGGCGACCATCGACCACCTGCTGCGAAAGGGCTTCAATTCGGCGCATATCGCGGAGTTCTTCGCCAGCATGCGCGAGGGCACCAATCTGGCGGATTCGCTGGGATTGCGCCGTGCCGTCTTCGTCTCGCCGCATAGCGGCAACGGGTCGGGTGCTGCTGCGCTCCGGTGCGACGGAGCAGTTGCGTTGCCCGAGGTGGATCCGGCGATCGACGAGGTCAGGCAACTGCGTGAACACGGGCTTGTCGACGTTGTCGACGGGGTGGTGGTGGTCACCGATCCCGCCATCGGGGGAGTGCTGGCCAGAACCCGCCACAAACTGCCCTATCTGCGGGCGGTCCTGCACGTCTACGACGCCGCGCACCGCGCGATCGACGGGCTGGCGGCCGACTTGGCCGACGGTCTGCACGATTGCGTCGCCACACGGTTCGGCGCGGCTCTCGACAGCCCCGACCTGGACGTTCACGAGCTGGACCGGATCATGCGGGACTACTGTGACCTCGCCGACACCATGCTCACACAGCGCTTTAAGCCGGAGATCGTGCGACGCCTCGATGCCGTGGCAGCCGGCTACATCGCCGCACTCGACCGTCAGGTCGAACCGCGGCCCTGCTAGCGCCCCTTCACACCCGCGTCGATGCGGGATCACCCCCGAACCGTTGCGCCAGCCACACTGGGATGATCGCCAACACGGTCAGCGTCGCGGCCACCACGTTGATGACTGGCGCCTGATTGGGCCGGAACAGGTTGCCGAAGATCCAGATCGGCAGCGTCTGCACCTTCGGGCCGGCCGTGAAGGTCGTGACGACGATCTCGTCGAAACTCAGCGCGAAGGCCAGGATCGCACCTGCGAGCAGCGCGCCTCGCATCATCGGGAACGTCACGTACCGGAAGGTCTGCCATGACGACGCGCCGAGATCGGCGGAGGCGTCCTCCAGATTGGTGCCCAGCCGTCGCAGCCTGGCCTGCGTGTTGTTGAACACGATCACGATGCAGAACGTCGCGTGCCCGATGATCACGGTGGCCAGGCCAAGGGTGACGCCCAGCGCGGAGGTGAACGTGGCGTTCAGGGCGATGCCGGTGACGATTCCGGGCAGCGTGATCGGCAGCACCACAAGGAAACTCACGGTGTTGCGGCCGAAGAAGCGGTAGCGCTGCACCGCGAACGCCGCCATCGTGCCGAGCACGAGCGCGATCGCGGTGGCGGCAAGGCCCACCACCACCGAGTTTGCCAGCGATCTCCACATCCCCTCGCTGTGCCAGGCGTCCATCCACCACTGCAGCGTGAAACCGCTGGGTGGGAATGCGAACGTGCGCGACGAGTTGAAAGCGTTGACGACCACCAGCAGCAGGGGTGCGTAGAGGAACCCCAGCACCAGCACCGTCCACGCCCGCACCGCCCGCCGGGCACCCGCCGAGAGCATCAGGGGACCACCTCACACATTCTCGAGCGCGCCGGTGCGTCGCATCGCCAGCAGATACAGGGTGATCGCGGCCAGCGGGATGATCGACAGCGCCGCCGCCAGCGGCTGGTTGTTTGCCGTGACGAGCTGTCCGTAGATGATGTTGCCCAGCATCTGCGTCTTGCCGCCGACGATCGTCACCGCGATGTAGTCACCCAGCGACAGCGAGAACGTGAAGATCGATCCCGCGGCGATGCCGGGAAACACCAACGGAGCCATCACCATCCGCATCGTGGACAGATCCGAAGCGCCCAGGTCGGAGCTCGCGTCGATCAGGGCGTCGGGCACCCTTTCGAAGGCCGCGAACACCGGGATCACCATGTAGGGCAACCACAGATACGTCAGCGTGATGACGGTGGCCACCAGGCCGTACCCGGGGCTGTACCCCGTCGTCCAGGCCAGTGGCCCCTCCGGGGACAGCAGCATCCGCCAGGCGTAAGCCTTGACCAGATAGCTCGCCCACAGCGGGGTCGTCACCGCGACCACCAGGGCCAGTCGGGCCCGCGGCGAGGCGATCTTGGCCATGTACAGCGCAAGTGGCACCGCCAACACGGCGCAGATGACCGTCACCGCACCGGCGACCGCGACGGTGCGCAGCGTCGCCGTGCGGAACACCCCGTCGGTCAGCACCCGCACGATGTTGTCGGTGGTGAACGTGCGGATCACCGCGCCGGTGAAGGTGTCGGTGCTCCAGAACGCCGAAACCAGCAGCACCGCAAGCGATCCCAGATAGGCGACGACCAGCCAGGCCATCGGCGGCACGAGCAGAAGGACCAGGCTGATCCGCTGGCGCACCATCACCACCCCCTCTCGCGACCCGCCGGTCCCCCCCACCTCAGCGCGTCGCGCCGACACCTCCGTCCGGCGCGTACAGATACGCACGCTCGCGCCAGGGTGGGTGGGCCTCGCGCCAGGGTGGGTCGGCGCGGTCAGCCCTTGATCTGCTGCCACTTGTCGACCCACTCGTTGTAGGCCGTGCAGTTGTCACCGCTGCCGTCGACGCACTTCTTTTGCGGGGTGGTCCAGTAGTGGATCTGCGCGGCGTACTCCTCGTCGGTGGCGTGGTAGATGTCGCAGAAGTCCTTCTGGCTGGTGAAATCACAGGCCTTGGTCTGTGCGGGCGCCTCGCCGAAGTACTCGGCTACCTGGGCGTTGATCTCCGGCGAGGTGATCCAGTTCATCCACTTGTACATGCAGTTGGGGTGGGCGGCCTTCGCCGCGACCATCCAGGTGTCCGACCAGCCGGTCGAGCCCTCCGTCGGCAGCACGGTGTTGACCTGGACCTTGTTGTCCGCGCCGATGGTGTTGGCGATCACCTGCCAGGTGGTGCCGATCACCGACGTGCCCGATTCGAAGGCCTGCACCTCCTTGGTGTAGTCCGACCAGTACTCGCTGATGTTCTCCCGCTGCGCCTTGAGCAGGTCGGCCGCCGCGTCGAGTTGCTCCGGTGTCAGCGAGTAGGGGTCTTTGATCCCCAGCTCCGGTTTGGTCTTCGACAGGTACAGCGCCGCGTCGGCGATGTAGATCGGCGAGTCGTATGCGGTCACCTTGCCCTTGTAGTCGCCGGCTTGGTCGAACACCGCAGCCCACGAATTCGGCGCGTCGCGAACCACATTCACGTTGTACATGAGCAGGTTGGCGCCCCAGCCGTGCGGCACGCCGTACATCTGGCCGTCCACAGAATTCCACGACTTGTCCTTGAGGAACGCGACGATGGATTCGTAGTTGGGCACCAGGTCGGTGTTCACCGGCGCGACGTCCCCGGCGTAGATCAGCCGAAGCGTGGCGTCACCGGACGCCGAAACGCCGTCGTACTGGCCCGTTCTCATCAGCTGGATCATCTCGTCGGAGGTGTTGCCGATCTTGATGTTGACCTTGCAGCCCGTCTCCTGCTCGAAGGGCGTCACCCAGTCGACACTGGGATCGTTGGAGCCGTCCTCGGCGTAGCCCGGCCACGCGATCAGGTTCAGCTCGCCCTCGCCGTCACCGAGCGCGCTGAGCGGCTCCAGTTTGGGTGGGGCCTGTTCGCCACCGCCCGACTGCTCCGAACTCGAACACGCCACGGCTAGGGTGACGCAGGCTGCCAGTGTAATGCCAAGACGCGCAATGGATTTCATAGATCTCATGGCCACTCCTTGCTAGACGGGTGCACTGTCGGATGCGGTGTCGAGTCGGTGAACGGCGCTGTCCTGCCAGGCCAGCGTGACGGGAGCGCCGTGGTCCAGGTCGGCAGGCAGCGACGTGTTCGCGGTGAGCACGGTCGCCGAGAGGGTCACACCCGGCGCGGCGACGGCGGCGATACGGGTCAGCGGCCCCGCGTAGATGAGTTCGGCGACGACCGCCTCCACCGCCCGCATGCCGGGGCCCACGTCGTATCCGGGCGCCAGCACGGCGATACGCTCCGGGCGCACGGCGAACATACCGACGCGGCCGATCACCGCCTCGGCGGCGGCCCCGTCGAGCACGTTGGACGTGCCGACGAAGTCGGCGACGAATCGGTTCGCCGGGTTTTCGTAGACGTCGCGGGCCGCGCCGATTTGTTCGATGCGACCGTTGTTGAACACCGCGAGCCGGTCGCACAGGGTCAACGCCTCGTCCTGGTCGTGGGTGACGATCACGAACGTGATGCCGACCTCGCGCTGGATCGCCTTCAGCTCGACCTGCATCTGCTCGCGTAGCTTGAGGTCGAGTGCACCGAGCGGCTCGTCGAGCAGCAGCACCCGCGGCCTGCCCACCAGGGCACGGGCCAGGGCCACCCGTTGGCGCTGACCGCCCGACAGCTGCGCGGGCCTGCGCGGCGCAAGTTCGCTGAGCCGGACCATGTCCAGCGCGTCGGCGGTGCGCTGCCGCCGCTCGGCCTTGGGCACCCCGCGCACCTTCATGCCGTACTCGACGTTCTGGCCCACGGTCATGTGCGGGAACAGCGCGTACTCCTGGAACACCGTGTTGACGTCGCGGCGGCGGGCGGGCAGCCCCGTGACGTCGACGCCACCGAGCCGGATGACCCCCGCCGTGGGCTGCTCGAAGCCGGCGATCATCCGCAGCACCGTGGTCTTACCCGAGCCCGATGGACCGAGGATCGCGAACAGCTCGCCGTCGGCGACGGTGAGGTCGGCACCCTCGACCGCGACGACGTGGCCGCCCCGGTCGGCGGCGCCGAACTCCTTGCGCACCCCGACGAGCTCGATCTGGGGGTCACGCACGGCCGCGGCGCCCGGCGCACCGGGGTGTGGGCTGACGGTCCCGGAAGCCATGGCTCATCGTAGGAATTCCGCTGTCGTAGCGCATGGCCATCGCTGATTTCGCAGCCATCGCAGCAAGGAGCCGCGATATTCGTCATGGCCCGTGCGGATACCGGTGCCCTGCCGGGGAGCCGATGCCGGGATCCCAGGGATCCCTGATACGGCTGTGACCTGTGGCGTTCATGTGGTTGACGGGGTAGCTGTCGTATTCTGAGGCACGTGTCGATCCCCCGGCGCACCGTACTCAAGTGCGCTGCCGCCGCTCCCGCCGCGCTGGGCCTGCACGCCGTGACTGCTGCGCACGCCTCCGCGGACCCCCTGGGTGTGTTGCTCGACTATGCGGCCGGGGTGATCGGCGCGGCCGAGATCCGCGCCTCCGGCGCCCTCGGAGCTATTCGTTACGTATCCGACCGGCGGCCGGGCGGCGAGTGGATGCTCGGCAAGCCGATCCAGCTGGCGGAGGCCCGCGATCTGTACCAGAACGGGCTGAAGATCGTGTCCTGCTACCAGTACGGCAAGGCGGACACCGCCGATTGGCTGGGCGGCCAGCCCGCCGGTGTCCAGCACGCCAACCGGGGATGGCAGCTGCATGTGGCGGCCGGCGGCTCCTACGGTGCACCGGTATACGCGTCCATCGACGACGATCCGACCTTCGAGCAGTACAAACAGCAGGTCGCGCCCTATCTGAAGGGTTGGGAGGCGGTGCTCGGACACCAGCGCGTCGGGGTGTATGCGAACTCGAAGACCATCGAGTGGGCGCTGCAGGACGGCATCGGAACCTACTTCTGGCAGCACAACTGGGGTTCGCCCGGGCGCGTCGCCCACCCCGCGGCGCACCTGCACCAGGTGGAGATCGACAAGCGCAAGGTCGGGGGAGTCGGCGTCGACATCAACCACATTCTCAGGCCTCGGTACGGGCAGTGGGATTGACCCCGATCGGTACTGGATTCGACCTCGCCAGCAAACATCTTTGACGGGTTTCGGCGAGTTCGGGTTAGAATGTGGCGTGCGTCTCATTCGACGGACGTGAATCCGGCGATGCAAAATTCTTAGATAACGATTTGATAACGGAACTGCTGTGATCTGCAGTGTTAGGGCTACTCGGCCGTAACCGCCCGCCAGCAGGATGTTTGTACCGGGCATGTTCGGCCGGTCCGCGGCGGCGTGTTATGCAACCGCTTGTTACCCGTGCGTAGTACTCGCCAGTAACCAATTTCGGCGGGAAGATGGTCCAGGTTCTTATGCCACTCTTAGTACGGCAGGAGTGTCGGGCCCATCGACCGATGGACCCGGCTCGACCCGGATTCGACGCAGAATCGCGACGGTCTTCGCGGAAGCGCAGACCGTCCACGATAAAAGACGAATGAAAGACGACCGCCGCATCCTCGGCGAGCGATACGCGAAGCGAGTCGCCACCGCGCGAGATGAGCAGCAAGGGAGAAGTAAGACGTGACGATCCACGAGCATGACAGGGTATCCACCGGTTGGGACGGCGAATCGGATTCGGCGAAGTCCAGCTACGCCCTGGTTGATCGTCTGACCGCGGGTGAACCCTTTGCCGTCGCCTTCGGCGGGCAGGGCAGCGCGTGGCTGGAGACGCTCGAGGAACTCGTTTCCGCAGCCGGGATCGAGGCCGAGCTCGCCACGCTGGCCGGTGAGGCCGAGCTCATGCTTGAGCCCGTCGCCAAGGAACTGGTGGTGGTGCGGCCGATCGGCTTCGAGCCGCTGCACTGGGTCCGTGCACTGGCCGCCGAGGAGCCGGTGCCCTCCGACAAGCAGCTGACGTCTGCCGCCGTCTCGGTGCCGGGCGTTCTGCTCACCCAGATCGCCGCGGTGCGCGCGCTGGCCCGTCAGGGCATGGACCTGCGGGAGACCCCTCCGGTGGCCGTCGCCGGGCACTCCCAGGGCGTGCTGGGCGTCGAGGCGCTGGCCGCCGGCGGCGCCAAGGACGTCGAGCTGCTCGCGCTCGCGCAGCTCATCGGCGCCGCGGGCACGCTGGTCGCCCGCAGGCGCGGTATCACCGTGCTCGGCGACCGCCCGCCGATGGTCTCGGTGACCAACGCCGAACCCGAGCGCATCCACGCGCTGCTCGAGGAGTTCAGCCAGGACGTCCGCACCGTGCTGCCGCCCGTGCTGTCCATCCGCAACGGTCGCCGGTCGGTCGTCATCACCGGCACTCCCGAACAGCTGTCCCGCTTCGAGCTGTACTGCCAGCAGATCTCCGAGAAGGAAGAGGGCGAGCGCAAGAACAAGCTGCGCGGCGGCGCCGTCTTCAGCCCCGTCTTCGATCCCGTCCAGGTCGAGGTCGGCTTCCATACCCCGAGGCTGTCCGACGGCGTGGACATCGTCGCCGGATGGGCCGAGGCAGTCGGCGTGGACGTCGACCTGGCGCGCAAGATGGCCCAGGCCATTCTGATCGACCCGGTGGACTGGGTGGACGAGATCTCCGCGCTGAACGACGCCGGCGCCAAGTGGATCCTGGATCTGGGCCCCGGCGATATCCTCACCCGCCTGACCGCGCCGGTCATCCGCGGCCTCGGCATCGGCATCGTGCCCGCTGCCACCCGCGGCGGACAGCGCAACCTGTTCACCGTCGGCGCCGTGCCCGAGGTGGCCAAGCCGTGGTCGAGCTACGCGCCGACCGTCGTCAGCCTGCCGGACGGCTCGGTCAAGCTGTCGACCAAGTTCACCCGGCTGACCGGCCGCTCGCCGATCCTGCTTGCGGGCATGACCCCCACGACCGTCGACGCGAAGATCGTGGCCGCTGCCGCCAACGCCGGCCACTGGGCCGAGCTTGCCGGTGGCGGCCAGGTCACCGAAGAGATCTTCAACGATCGAGTCGCCGAGCTGACCACCCTGCTCGAGCCGGGCCGTGCCGTCCAGTTCAACTCGCTGTTCCTCGACCCGTACCTGTGGAAGCTGCAGGTGGGCGGGAAGCGCCTGGTGCAGCGTGCCCGTCAGTCCGGTGCGCCGATCGACGGCCTCATCGTCACCGCGGGCATCCCCGACCTCGAGGAAGCCGTCGAGCTGATCGGCGAACTCAACGACATCGGCATCACCCACGTGGTGTTCAAGCCGGGCACCGTCGAGCAGATCCGTTCGGTGATCCGCATCGCCGCCGAGGTTCCCACCAAGCCTGTCATCGCCCACATCGAGGGCGGCCGCGCCGGCGGCCACCACTCCTGGGAAGACCTGGACGACCTGCTGCTGGCCACCTACTCCGAACTGCGTGGCCGCTCCAACATCACCGTTTGCGTCGGCGGCGGCATCGGCACGCCCGAGCGCGCCGCGGAGTACCTGTCCGGCCGGTGGTCGGAGTCCTACGGATTCCCGCTGATGCCGGTCGACGGCATCCTGGTCGGTACCGCCGCGATGGCCACGCTGGAGGCCACCACCAGCCCGCAGGTCAAGCAGATGCTGGTCGACACCCAGGGCACCGATCAGTGGGTCGGCGCCGGTAAGGCGCAGGGCGGCATGGCCTCCGGGCGCAGCCAGCTCGGTGCCGACATCCACGAGATCGACAACACCGCGTCGCGCTGCGGCCGGCTGCTCGACGATGTAGCCGGCGACGCCGACGCCGTCGCCGAGCGCCGTGACGAAATCATCGCCGCGATGGCCGACACCGCCAAGCCGTACTTCGGCGATGTCGACGCGATGACGTACCTGCAGTGGCTGCAGCGCTACGTCGAGCTGGCCATCGGCGACGGCGACAGCACCGCCGACACCCGCAAGGCCGGCTCGCCGTGGCTGGACATCACCTGGCGGGACCGCTTCCAGGAGATGCTGCAGCGCGCCGAGGCGCGGCTGAACGCCAAGGATTACGGCCCCATCGAAACCCTTTATGGCGCAACCGAAGCCGGTGAGGCGCTGCTGGAGAACCCCGACGCCGCCATCACCGCGCTGCTGGCCTCCTACCCGGATGCCGAGTCCGTGACGCTGCACCCGGCGGACGTGTCGTTCTTCGTCCAGCTGTGCAAGTCGCTGGGCAAGCCGGTGAACTTCGTGCCGGTCATCGACAAGGATGTGCGCCGTTGGTGGCGCAGCGACTCGCTGTGGCAGGCGCACGACGCCCGCTATTCCGCCGATCAGGTGTGCATCATCCCGGGCACCTCGGCCGTCGCCGGGATCACCCGGGTCGACGAGCCGGTCGGCGAGCTGCTCGACCGCTTCGAGCAGGCCGCCATCGACGAGGTCATCGCTGCGGGTGCGGCGCCGGTCGCCGTCGTTTCCCGCCTGCAGAACGTCACGGGTCCGCTGGCGCTGGTGCTCGACTCGCCCGACGTGCTGTGGGCCGGCCGCACCGCCACCAGCCCCGTGCACCGGATCGCCGATCCCGCCGAGTGGCAGGTGCACGACGAGCGCACCGCCACACACCACCCGACCGGGGCGCGCCTCGAGGTCGTCGCCGATGACCAGGTCCGGCGGGCAGGAGCGAAGCGACCCGGGGATCAGAAGGTCGTGCTGAGCGTTCCGCTGTCGGACACCTGGGTGCAGATCAACTTCACCATCCCGGCGACGGCCATCAACGGCGGCGCCCCGATCGTGACCACCGAGGACGCCGCCACGGCGATGCGGTCGGTGTTGGCCATCGCGGCCGATGTCGACGGCCCCGACGCCCTGCCCGTGCCCGACGCGACGGGCGCTGTCACCGTCACGGTCGCCTGGGACCCCGAGCGCGTCGCCGACCACACCGGCGTCACCGCGACGTTCGGCGCCCCGCTGGCGCCGACGCTGACCGTCGTCCCCGACGCGCTGGTCGGTCGCTGCTGGCCCGCCGTCTTCGCCGCCATTGGGTCGGCCGTCACTGACACCGGTTTCCCGGTGGTGGAAGGGCTGCTCAGCCTGGTCCATCTCGACCACGCCGCGCACTTGGTCAAGCCGCTGCCCAAGGAACCCGCCGAACTGACGGTCACCGCATCGGCGTCCGCCGCCTATGACACCGAGGTGGGCCGCGTGGTCCCGGTGTCGGTCGTCGTCACCGACGCCGAGGGCACCGTGCTGGCCAAGCTCGAGGAGCGGTTCGCCATCCGCGGCCGCACCGGTGAGGCCGAGCTGGCCGATCCGCTGCGCGCCGGGGGAGCGGTGTCGGACAACGCGACCGACACGCCGCGCCGTCGCCGCCGTGACGTCACCCTGACCGCGCCGATCGACATGCGGCCGTTCGCGGTGGTGTCCGGTGACCACAACCCGATCCACACCGATCAGGCGGCCGCGCTGCTGGCCGGCCTGGAATCGCCCATCGTGCACGGCATGTGGTTGTCTGCCGCCGCCCAGCACGTCGCCACGGCCACCGACGGTAAGCCCGCCCCGCCCGCCAAGCTCGTCGGCTGGACCGCGCGGTTCCTCGGCATGGTGCTGCCCGGCGACGAGGTCGACTTCCGGGTGGACCGCGTCGGTGTCGATCTCGGCGGTGAGGTTCTGGAGATCTCCGCCCGCGTCGGGTCGGACCTGAAGATGGCCGCCACCGCGGTGCTGTTGGCCCCCAAGACCGTCTACGCCTTCCCCGGCCAGGGCATTCAGTCCAAGGGCATGGGCATGGATGTGCGCGCCCGGTCCAAGGCCGCCCGCAAGGTCTGGGACAAGGCCGACAAGTTCACCCGCGAGACCCTGGGCTTCTCGGTGCTGCACGTGGTGCGGGACAACCCGACCAGCCTGATCGCCTCCGGTGTGCACTACCACCACCCCGACGGCGTGCTGTATCTGACCCAGTTCACCCAGGTCGCGATGGCCACCACCGCGGCGGCCCAGGTCGCCGAGATGCGCGAGCAGGGTGCCTTCGTCGAGGGCGCCATCGCCTGCGGCCACTCGGTCGGTGAGTACACCGCCCTGGCCTGCGTGAGCAACGTCTACGAGCTGGAGGGCCTGCTGGAGGCCGTGTTCCACCGCGGCAGCAAGATGCACGACATCGTGCCGCGCGACGCGCAGGGCCGGTCCAACTACCGGATGGCCGCCATCCGGCCGTCGCAGATCGACCTGCCCGACGACGATGTGAAGGCCTTCGTCGCGGATATCGCGGCGAGTACCGGTGAATTCCTGGAGATCGTCAACTTCAACCTGCGTGGTTCGCAGTACGCCATCGCGGGCACCGTCGCCGGCCTGGAGGCCCTGGAGGCCGAGGTCGAGCGCAGGCGCGAGATCTCCGGCGGCAAGCGCTCGTTCATCCTGGTTCCCGGCATCGACGTGCCCTTCCACTCCAGCGTGCTGCGGGTGGGCGTCAACGACTTCCGCCGGGCGCTGGACCGGGTCATGCCGCACGGCAAGGACCCGAGCCTGGTCGTCGGGCGCTATATCCCGAACCTGGTGCCGAGGCCGTTCACGATGGATCGTGACTTCATCGAGGAGATCCGCGAGCTGGTGCCCGCGGAGCCGCTCGACGAGATCCTGGCCGACTACGACACGTGGCGTAACGAGCGACCGAGCGAGCTGTGCCGCAAGATCATCATCGAGTTGCTGGCCTGGCAGTTCGCCAGCCCGGTCCGCTGGATCGAGACGCAGGATCTGCTCTTCATCGAGGAGGCCGCGGGCGGCCTCGGTGTGGAGCGGTTCGTCGAGATCGGTGTGAAGAACGCGCCGACCGTCGCGGGCCTTGCCACCAACACGCTCAAGCTGCCCGAGTACGCCCACAGCACGGTGGAAGTGCTCAACGCCGAGCGGGACGCCGCGGTGCTGTTCGCGAACGACACCGATCCGGAACCGGAAACCGACGTCGAGGACGCCCCCGCTGGTGCGCCTGCTCCCGCGGCCGAGGCGACTCCCGCGGCTGCGGCGGCGCCCGCACCGGTGGCCGCCCCCGCCGGCGGGCCGCGCCCGGACGACATCGCGTTCGACGCCGCCGATGCCACTGTGGCGCTCATCGCGCTGTCGGCCAAGATCCGCATCGACCAGATCGAGGCGCTGGACTCCATCGAGACCATCACCGACGGGGCGTCCTCGCGGCGCAACCAGATGCTGGTCGACCTCGGGTCCGAGCTGAACCTGGGTGCCATCGACGGTGCGGCCGAGGCCGACCTGGGTGCGCTCAAGGGTCAGGTGTCCAAGCTGGCACGCACATACAAGCCGTTCGGCCCGGTGCTGTCCGACGCCATCAACGATCAGCTGCGCACGGTCCTCGGGCCGTCCGGTAAGCGGCCCGCGTACATCACCGAGCGGGTCACCAAGACCTGGGACCTCGGCGAGGGCTGGGCCAAGCACGCGATCGTCGAGGTCGCGTTGGGCACCCGGGAGGGTTCCAGTGTCCGCGGCGGTGCACTCGGCGGTCTGAGCGACGGCGCGCTGGCCGATACCGGCGCGGTCGACAAGGCGATCGATGCCGCGGTGACGGCGCTCGGTGCGCGCAAGGGCATCCCGGTCTCGCCGCCGTCCGCAGGCGGCGGGGGCGGTGGGGTCGTCGACTCCGCCGCGCTGGGGGAGTTCGCCGACAAGGTCACCGGACCCGACGGCGTCCTTGCCTCCGCGGCCCGCCTGGTGCTCGGCCAGCTGGGATTCGACACCCCGGTCACCGCGCCGGAGAAGGTCAGCGACGCCGACCTGGTGGAGCTGGTCAGCGCCGAACTGGGTTCGGATTGGCCCCGCCTGGTGGCACCCGCCTTCGACGCCAAGAAGGCCGTCGTGCTCGACGACCGCTGGGCCAGCGCCCGTGAGGATCTGGTCCGGCTGTGGCTGACCGAGGACGACGACGTCGAAGCGCAGTGGGACCGGCTGTCGGAGCGGTTCGAAGGCGCCGGGCACACCGTGGCCACCCAGGCCAACTGGTGGCAGGGCAGGGCGCTGGCGGCCGGTCGCAAGGTCCACGCGTCGCTGTACGGACGCATCGCCGCAGGCGCGGAGAGCCCCGAGAAGGGCCGCTACGCCGAGGAGATCGCCGTCGTGACGGGAGCCTCGAAGGGCTCGATCGCCGCGTCGGTGGCCGCCCAGCTGCTGGAGGGTGGCGCGACGGTCATCGCGACGACCTCCAAGCTCGACGACAGCCGCCTGGCGTTCTACAAGAAGCTCTACCGCGACAACGCCCGCTTCGGCGCCACGCTGTGGGTCGTGCCTGCCAACATGGCCTCCTACTCCGACGTCGACGCGCTGGTGGAGTGGGTCGGCAACGAGCAGGTCGAGAGCCTCGGGCCGAAGTCCATGCACGTCAAGGACGCTCAGACTCCGACGCTGCTGTTCCCGTTCGCGGCGCCGCGCGTCGCCGGGGATCTGTCGGAGGCCGGTTCGCGGTCCGAGATGGAGATGAAGGTGCTGCTGTGGGCCGTCGAGCGGCTCATCGCGGGGCTGTCGACCATCGGGTCCGAGCGTGATATCGCGTCGCGGCTGCACGTGGTGCTGCCCGGCTCGCCCAACCGCGGCATGTTCGGCGGGGACGGCGCCTACGGCGAGTCCAAGGCCGCGCTGGACGCGGTCGTGGCCCGCTGGAGTGCGGAGTCGTCGTGGGCGCAGCGCGTCACCCTGGCCCATGCGCTGATCGGCTGGACCAAGGGCACCGGCCTGATGGGCCACAACGACGCCATCGTCAGCGCGGTCGAGGAGGCCGGCGTCACCACCTACACCACGGCCGAGATGGCTTCCATGCTGCTCGACCTGTGCACGGTGGATTCGAAGGTGTCCGCCGCCGAGAAGCCGGTGAAGGTCGACCTGACCGGCGGCCTCGGTGGGGTCAAGCTCGACATGGGTGAGCTGGCCGCCAAGGCCCGCGGGGAAATGGAAGCCAAGGCGCGCAAGGAAGGCGGGGTGGACGAGGACGATGTCGCTGGCGACACCATCCCCGCGCTGCCGTCGCCGCCTCGCGGATACACCCCCGCGCCGCCGCCGGAATGGGCCGACCTCGACGTCGACCCCGCCGATCTGGTGGTCATCGTCGGCGGTGCCGAGCTGGGCCCGTACGGCTCATCGCGCACGCGCTTCGAGATGGAGGTCGACAACGAGCTGTCGGCGGCGGGCGTCCTCGAATTGGCCTGGACCACAGGCCTGATCAAGTGGGAGGACGACCCGAAGCCGGGCTGGTACGACACCGCAAACGGCGACCTGGTGCCCGAGTCCGAGCTGATCGAGCGCTACCACGAGGAAGTGGTGCGGCGCTGTGGTATTCGGGAGTTCGTCGACGACGGTGCGATCGATCCCGATCACGCGTCGCCGCTGCTGGTCTCGGTGTTCCTGGACAAGGACTTCTCGTTCGTCGTGTCCAGTGAGGCCGATGCCCGCGCGTTCATCGAGTTCGATCCCGAGCACACCGTCGCTCTGCCGGTGCCGGATTCGTCGGATTGGCAGGTCATCCGCAAGGCGGGCACCGAGATCCGGGTTCCGCGCAAGACGAAGCTGTCGCGAACGGTGGGCGCCCAGATCCCGACCGGGTTCGACCCGACCGTCTGGGGCATCACCGCGGATATGAACAACTCGATCGACCGGGTGGCGCTCTGGAACATCGTCGCGACCGTCGACGCGTTCCTGTCCTCGGGCTTCACCCCGACCGAGCTGATGCGCTGGGTGCACCCGAGCCTGGTGGCCTCCACACAGGGCACCGGCATGGGCGGCATGACCTCGATGCAGACGATGTACCACGGCAACCTGCTCGGGCGGGCCAAGCCGAACGACATCCTGCAGGAGGTTCTGCCGAACGTCGTTGCCGCGCATGTGGTTCAGAGCTACATCGGCAGCTACGGCGCGATGATCCACCCGGTCGGCGCGTGCGCCACCGCGGCGGTGTCCCTCGAGGAGGGCGTCGACAAGATCCGGCTCGGCAAGGCCGAACTGGTGGTCACCGGCGGCTACGACGACCTGACCCTGGAAGCCATCATCGGCTTCGGTGACATGGCGGCCACCGCCGACACCGAGGTGATGCGCGGCAAGGGCATCAGTGACTCGAAGTTCTCGCGTGCCAACGACCGGCGCCGGCTGGGCTTCCTGGAAGCCCAGGGCGGCGGCACCATCCTGCTGGCCCGCGGCGACCTTGCGCTCAAGATGGGTCTGCCGGTACTTGCGGTGGTCGGGTACGCGCAGAGCTTCGGCGACGGCGTGCACACCTCGATCCCGGCGCCTGGGCTGGGTGCGCTCGGCGCTGGCCGCGGGGGCAAGGATTCGCAGCTGGCCCGCTCGCTGGCCAAGCTGGGTGTGGGTGCCGACGACATCGCGGTGATCTCCAAGCACGACACCTCGACGCTGGCCAACGACCCCAACGAGACCGAGCTGCATGAGCGGCTGGCCGACTCGCTGGGACGGTCGGAGGGTGCGCCGCTGTTCATCGTCAGCCAGAAGACGCTGACCGGGCACGCCAAGGGCGGCGCGGCGGTCTTCCAGATGATGGGCCTGTGCCAGATCCTGCGCGACGGCGTCATCCCGCCGAACCGCAGCCTGGACTGCGTCGACGACGAGCTGGCCAGCTCCGGTCACTTCGTCTGGGTGCGCGAGACCCTGCGGCTGGGTGAGAAGTTCCCGCTGAAGGCGGGTCTGATCACCAGCCTGGGCTTCGGGCACGTGTCGGGTCTGATCGCCCTGGTGCATCCGCAGGCGTTCCTGGCGGCGCTCCCCGCCGAGGAGCGTGAGGATTACCTCGCGCGTGCCGAGCAGCGCACCCGGGCCGGCCAGCGCAGGCTGGCGTCGGCGATCGCCGGTGGCCGGCCGATGTACGAGCGGCCCGAGGGACGTCGATTCGACCACGATGTGCCGGAGAAGCGCCAGGAAGCGGCGATGTTGCTCAACGCAGACGCCCGACTCGGTGACGACGACGTGTACATCCGCTAAGGTGCTCGCGTGGCGATAGTCGGAGTGGGAATCGATCTCGTCTCCATTCATGACTTCGCCGAGCAGGTCGACCAGCCCGGAACGGTCTTCGCCGAGACGTTCACGCCAGGGGAACGCCGCGACGCCGCCGACAAGAGTTCGGTGGC
>NZ_JBGAME010000035.1:0-35334 GCF_044223235.1 Mycobacterium sp. | reverse complement strand
GCGACCGTGCTCCCCGCGCCGTCTGGTCCTGCCGACCCTGCCAGCGCCTCTACCGACAGCCGTGGCAACGCCGGCTGCACGCATGGCTCACACACCAGGACGGCGGCGCAGCATGACCGCCTTCGACGGAACGTCCATCCCGGCGATCCAGATCACCGAGGACCGCGTGCGGGAGATCGTGCGCGAGGAACTCGCCGCTGCGCTATCGAACCGCGCTGAGGCGGACCGGAATACCGGGGCCGATCAAGACCAGGTCGCTTCCACCCGGATGGTCCAGCTGGACAACACTGACCTTTCCGGCCTTCTCGACTGCATTGAGCGCGTTCTCAACCTTGACGGCATTGACATCGTCAATCGGTATCGCCTCGCCCGAGTAGTGCAGCGTGTACTCAACCACGATTCTTCTCCTTCGTTTGGTGCTGACACGGCGAGCGTAGGAGAACGGCCCGGGTCGGTCCCCCTTGCAGCTGACCCGGGCCACCCCGACTCACCTCTCCCGGACTGGACCCCCGGGGTTGAGGGAGACGCGGCCCCCGCCGGAACCCCCACCGGCCGGGGCCGCACCCAAGCAGGCGCAGGCGCGTCATGACGGTCTTCGAGTTCCTCACCGTCGCGTTCGCCGCCGTGGCCGCGATCTGGCTCGCCGAGCTGCTGTACGCGCTCCCCCCGAGAGGACGGCACCGATGATGCTCCGCCAGGAACCCGTCCCCGCCTCGGCCCGTGTTGCGTGGCCCGGCCTGCACGCGTCCACCGCGCTCGACCAGGTGCTCGCCGAACCCCCCCAGCAGCCGTCCGCGTTCTTCACCGCCCTCCAGCAGGCAGACCGCGACGCCACCGACCTGGAAACGATGCGCGACGACATGGCCCGCGCTGTCGGATACTACGACTGCCCGTGCGGCTCCGAGATCGAGTTCGACGAGGACGGGACGCTCGAGGACTACGCGGCGCTGAACCGTTGGCTGGGTGAGCATTTCGCCGCCGACCATGGCGTCTCAGGCTCCGGCCCGGTGGACGCCGAGCGTGCAGCGGACGCGGCCGAGTTCGCCGCTCTGGCGCGGCGCGAGTACCAGCTCGTCCAGGACGCCGCGCAGTGCCGCCGCCAGCGCGACGCCATGGCGCAACTCCTCGAGCAAGCCCAGATGCGTGCCTACGCCGCCGAGGACGCGATCGGGCACGAGCGTCAGCGCCGGGAGGAAGCCGAAGCCGTACTGGCCGGGGTCGACACCGCGCTCGCGGAGCTGCGCGCCCGCGTGATCGGAGACGACCGTGGGTGAGGCGGTGCTCGACGCCCTGACCGTGGTGGGGATCTTCACGCTGTTCGTCATCGTGGGGATCCGGCTGGGGATCTGGATCGCCTCCAGGGGGACCGACGCCGACGAGGAGATCCGGCGGTGGCTGCCATGAGTGATTTGCGGACTCTTCGGGTGCTATCCCTCGGCGCCGGAGTCCAGTCAACAGTCCTGGCACTCATGGCCTGCGACGGGACACTCCCCGGTCTCGACGCCGCGATCTTCGCTGACACCGGCTGGGAACCACCCTCGGTCTACGAGCAGGTCGATCGACTGCGCACCGTGCTGGCCAGCGCGGGTATCCCGCTGTACGTCGTCTCATCGGGAAACCTGCGCGCCGATACCCTCGACCCCGAACACCGCTTCGTGTCGGTGCCGTACTACACCCGAAACGCCGATGGCAGCGACGGAATGGGCCGTCGCCAATGCACATCCGAATACAAGCTGAAGCCGATCAAGGTCAAGGTGCGGGATCTGCTCGGATACCCCCACCCCACGCCTGTCCCGCGAGACGTGTTCGCAGAGCAATGGATCGGATTCTCAACCGACGAAATCGGCCGGGTCCGGGACCGGCTGGACGTGAACTACTCCCGGCCACGCTACCCGCTGCTGGAACTGGGCATGTCCCGCAAGGACTGCCAGCGCTGGCTCACCGCCGCCGGATGGGGCCACACCGCCAAGAGCGCCTGCATCGGCTGCCCATTCCACGGCAACGCCCAGTGGCGCGACCTACGCGACAACCACCCCGAGCAGTGGGCAGACGCCGTCGACTTCGACCGGCAGATCCGCAAGGGCGGCGCCAGCGCCAACCCACTCGACGGCGAAGCATTCCTACACCGATCCCGAGTTCCACTCGATCTCGCGCCGATCGACCGGATCACCCGCGGCGAATGGAAAGACCGCCAACTCGACCTATTCGAAGATGGCGACCCCGACGGCTGCTCACCCTACGGCTGCCGATCGGGCGATCCAGTTCAGTTGGTGGCCCCATGATCCGCACCCTGCTCCGTGTCGCGGCCGGTCTGCTCGCGCCGGTCGACCCCGCCGTGCCCCGGCCCGCCGAGCAGGTGTTGGTGGAAGCCGAAGCCGCGGAAGAGGTTTGGCCCGCCGACGACGAACTCCGCCAGTGCACCAATTGCGATGAGCCAGCAGGGTTTCTGTCGTCGCGGGACTGGTGCGACAGCTGCGAAGAAACCGGCGACGTCCCGGCGGAGGTGAGCACCGCCACCCCGGATCCCTCCGCCGGGCCCGACCGCCCGCTGTCCGAGCTGCTCACCCGCGCCGCGGACCGGCTCGCCTACTGGGGCCAGCTCGACCTCGCCCCCGAACTCCGCCAGGCCGCCGCGTTCATGCGCGGCATCGAGCAAGACACCAAGTAAGAGAACGGCCCCGGCTGTTCGCGCAGTCCGGGGCCATCGACACAGGAAACGAGGATCCCCATGTCACAGACCAGGATAGGCCACTTCACCACCGTGTTCGTCAAGCACCGGTTCTCCGCCCGCGCCGAGTGCTCGTGCACCGGGTGGATCGGGCCGCGCCGGATGCTGCGCGGCCGGGCCGTCGCCGACGCCATGTTCCACACCGCCAAGACGGACCACCAGCCCGGCTGGCCCCTCATCATCAACCAGCGCCCCCCGGACCGCTCCCGCCTCGGCGTCGGCCTCCTCATGGTCGCATCAGCGATCATCGGAATCGCCCTCGCGTTCTCGATCCCCGCGCAGGCTGGGCCCGTCACAGACGCCGCGTTCCTGTCCGCCCTCGACGACGCCGACATCGGCTACACCACACCCGACGCCGCGATCACCGCCGCCCACACGGTGTGCACAGCGTTCGACCAAGGCCACACCCTCAACCAGGTCGGCGCCGCCGTCCACGACGCATCCGGCCTGTCCTGGTACCAAGCCGGATGGTTCATCGGCGCCGCCACCTACACCTACTGCCCCGAACACCTCGACCAGCTCGACGCCGGGAGCGCAGCATGACTCACCGTGACGTGCTGATCGCCCCGCCCGTCGATGTGCTCATCGAAGCGCTGGACTGGGCGCAGGACATCATCCGGGACCGCGGATCGTGGTGCCAGGGCGCGTCGGTGCGGGTGGCCGACGGGGAGCCGCAGGCCTACGACGCGCTCGGTGCGCTGGCCCGCGCGTCGGCCACCGTGCGGCTCATGGGCGCGGTCGACGGCCTCGACGCGATCGTGCCCGGGACAGCGATCTTCGACACCTGCCGGGAAGCGCTGCAGGCGAACACCGGCGGCTGGACGGTCCCGGAGTTCAACGACGCCGCCTCCCACGCACACGTCGTCGCCCTGTTCACGCGGGCGAAGGACACGGTCAGGCGGGCCGTCGCGTGACCAACGACTTCACGAAGCAATGGGCCATCGCCATGCCGAACGGGGAACTGTGGCGCAACCAATGTCAATGTCACGGCGGCATGTTCGGCGTCTGCTTCCACAACCCGCCGCCCTCAACGTTCGACAGCCGCGCGGAAGCCGAACACACCCTTCACCAGATCCGCGCCGTCCAAGCCCGCGACATGGGCGTCACCGACTGGGCCGGGCACATCGTCCAACGCCTGTGCTCACCGTTCACCGTCCACGACCCCGCCGAACAATTCGGCACCGCCGTTGAGGACTGGCTGAAAACCCAAGGCGGACAACCATGACCGCCCTCGCCTGGATGGACAAGGCGGCGTGTGTCGGCGCGGATCCCGAACTGTTCTTCACCACGAAAACCGGCGCCGGTGCGCAAGCCCAGATCGCCGAAGCCGCCCGGATCTGCGCACGGTGCCCCGTCACCGCCCAATGCGAGGAGCTGCGCCGGGCCGCCGGCGCGACAGACGGCGTGTGGGCTGGCCGCGGACACAACCAAGGCGACGCCTACAAGCACCAGGGGCCGCGGCCATTCAACCCCGCGAAATGCGGCACCCCAGGCAACGCCAAAGCGCACCGCCGCCACGGAGAACACCCCTGCCGGGCGTGCCTCGACGCGGAAAACGCGCAGAAAAGGCAGTGGGAAGCGGCTCAACGCGGAACCCTCACCGAAAAGCACTGCCCTGTCTGCGATCTGACCAAACCAGCCGGCGAGTTCTCCGCCGGGTCGGGCATGGGAGGTCTCTTCTACTGCTGCCGAGCCTGCCGCAGCGAACGGCACCGACAGACCAAGAAGGCGGCGTCATGAGCTTCGAGTACGAATGCGACGAGTGGAGGTCCGCTGTCGCGGACATGTCGGAGATGGACGACACCGCACATCCCGCTGCGTGGCTCGGCATGTGCGGCAGCCGGGAGGACGCCCGTGACGATCGGTGACACCGCGGCGCGAACCACGGTTCCCAACCAGGACGGCCTCTACAGCACCATTCCCGAGCAGGTCTACCACGCCGACCGGCGCAGCCTATCCATGTCCGGGGCGAACCTCATCCTTCCCCCCGGGCGCCCACCCAAGCCGTGTCCGGCGAAGTTCCGGGAAGCCATGCTGCACCGCCCGAAGCCCAAGCCGGAGTACGACTTCGGGCATCTCGTCCATGAGCTGCGCCTTGGGAAGGGCCAGGGCATCGCGGTCGTCGACGCGCCGAATTACAACACCAAGGCCGCCCAGAAGGCGCGCGACGAGGCTCACGCGGCGGGTAAGACGCCTGCGCTGCCGAAGCAGATCGTCGCGGCGCTGCGCATGGTCCTGGCCTGCAACAGGCATGTGATCGCTGGGCCGCTATTCGCGAAAGGCCACGCCGAAACCTCGTTCTACCAGACCGACCCCGACACAGGCGTCCGGCTCCGGGGCCGCACCGACTGGATCACCCTGTTCGACTTCGGCCAGGGCGAACAGTTGGTCATCGTTGACTACAAGACGTCCACCACCGCCGACCCCGACGAACTAGAACGAAAGTTCTGGACGTACGGCTACTTCCGGCAAGCAGCCTGGTACATCGACCTCGTCGCCGCAGTCATGCACACCGACCCCGTGTTCGTGTTCGTCGTCCAAGAGAAAGAACCGCCCTACCTGCCCGCGGTCATCGAGTACACCCCCGACGCCATTGCGGAGGGCCGGGCCCAGAACCGGCAGGCGGTCGACCTGTACGCCGAATGCGCAGCCGCCGACGCGTGGCCAGCGTGGCCCGGGAACGACCACGTCCAGCCGATCAGCATCCCTCCCTGGGCCTTTCCACGACAACCCACCGTCGGAGACCTCATCGACAACTACATCTACGACACCGACCCACTGGACGATCAGGAGATCTCACTTTGAGCACGCCAGCCACCATCGAACAGCCCGCCCGGCAACCGGCGAACACCGCCCAACTGCTGAAGATCCTGACACCCGAGATCGCCCGCGCTGTCCCCAAGGGAATGGACGCTGACCGGATCGCACGCCTGGTCACCACCGAAGTCCGCAAGTCCCGCAACGCGAAAGCCGCAGGCATCGCCAAGCAGTCACTCGAGGACTGCACACAGGAGTCTTTCGCTGGGGCATTGCTCACCGCGTCCGCCCTCGGCTTGGAACCCGGCGTGAACGGCGAATGCTACCTCGTGCCCTACCGCGACAACCGCCGCCAAGTCGTCGAATGCCAGCTGATCATCGGATACCAAGGCATCGTCAAGCTGTTCTGGCAGCATCCCCGCGCGGCCCGGGTCGACGCCCAATGGGTCGGCGCCAACGACACGTTCCGATACAGCAAGGGCCTCAACCCGATCCTGGAGCACACCGCTGCCAGCGGCGACCGCGGCCAGCCCGTGTACTTCTACGCCATCGTGGAAGTCACCGGCGCGCAACCTCTATGGGATGTGTTCACCGCCGAAGAGATCAAGACGCTTCGCCGCGGCAAGGTCGGATCATCGGGTGACATCAAGGACCCGCAACACTGGATGGAACGCAAAACCGCGCTCAAGCAGGTGTTGAAGCTGGCGCCGAAGACAACGCGACTGGATTCGGCGATCCGCTCCGACGACCGACCGGGCACGGATCTGTCGCGGTCGCAGGCCATGGAGTTGCCCGGATCCGTTGCGTCAACCCCGGATTACATCGACGGTGAGGTCGACGAAGCGCCGCCTCCGGTGACTGAACCGGAGAAGTCCAGTCGGAGTCGACGCAAACCGGCGGACGAACCGCCGACCGAGGTGCAGATGGCCGGCCAGGCCGAGCTGGCCAAGCTGGCGCAGATCCGCTCCGCGGAACGCTGCGACGACGACGCCTCATGGTTCGAGTACGTGCTCGCCGCGACCGGCGCGTCGGTGACGAAGGACTCGGATCTGACGCTGAAGCAGGCCAACAAACTGATCGACCTGTTCAGCGAGAACGGCCAGTGATGCTCACACCCAGCGAGCATTATGCCGAGGCTGATCGTCTCCTGGCGCTTGTCGAGAACCGCGAAGTCACGCCGCCATTCGTCGACACGATGCTCAAGCGAGCCGAGGTCCACGCAATGCTGGCCGGCTGCTGCCCCGACTGGCACGGCGACGACCCCGGCGACGACCCGGATGACTGGGCTGTCCGCCTCGGCCCCAACGGCTACGTCAACGCGCCCCGCGTCGAAACCCGCACCGCCACAAACGAACGCCTGTAACCCCCGACCCGACCGAGAGGACCCCAGCCCCATGGGAATCGTCACCAAAATGCCCGCCGACACGCCGACCACGAACAGCCTCGACGACCTACCCGACGACCTGCTGTCCGTCGCGCCCGCTTACCTCAGCTTCGGCACATCTCCCGCCCCGCTGGACAACCCGCCCGAAATCGACGAAGTCCGCACCTACCTCGTGCGCGTCCGCTGCAACGGCAAGACCGAGAAAGAACGCACCGACGGCGAAATGCGCCACGGCCGCCAACTCTCCATCCAAGCCGTCTGGCTCCCCGGCCACAAACCACCCGCAGCAGACGACGACGACCAGCCCGCACTGTTCGACGACGACGGCGAACCCACCGACGAAGAGGGTGACGAGCCGGGCGAATTCGAGGGCGGGCCGGAGTTCTCGGACGGGGGGCAGTGATGGCATGCAGCGAGTGCGGCCACACCTGGAAACACCACAAGGTCACCGGCCGCTGCCGCAAAGGCTGCGAGTGCACGGCGCTCCATGAGCGCAAGGCCCGGCGGGCGCAGAAGTGATGATCCTCGGCTTCATCGCCCAGTGCTCCGTGTGCCCGCAGCGGGCTGTGGTGGATGTCCAGCCTGTCGACGGGTGGGTGTGCCCGCGGTGCGCGGAAGTGACCGCACCGGTGCGCACCTCGGTGTGGGCTGATGACGAGTGGCCGGTCGGGAGCGTGCAGGGATGACCGCGGTCGCGGATCCAGCTGAAGTCGTCCGGAAGCTCATCGCGGGCATGTCTGACGAGGCCATCCACAGCGGTGTCGACGCGCTCGTCCGCGGCATCATCCAGGGCATCGCCGACGAGGTCGCCGACCGTGTGGTGGAGACCATCCTCGAACGCATCCACGCCGCCGCGGCCGTCGCCGATCCAGCGCCCCAGCCTGAGCCCGTCGCGGAGTCGCAGACCCCGCAGGACGCTGTTAAGCGCACCTGCAGGTTGTGCGGCCGGGTCGGCACCAGGCGGTACGTCCAGACCGCGCAAGGGTGGCAGTGCGCCCCGACCGCGAAGTGCGGTGACCGACCAGCCCAAACCGCCGCACCCGCCCGCGCAACCAGCACGCCGAAACCCACACCCGCACCGTCGCCGCCACCACCCCCGCCGACGGTGCGGGTCCAGCCACCACCCGGCCCAGGCGTAACCGCACACTGCCAAGACTGCACCCGCACATGGAACCTCACCGGCCGCGTACTCGAAATCGCCGTCCAGACACACGAACTGCAGAGAGGGCACATCGTCACCGTCGTCGGGGAAGTGGTGCCCACGTGACCCTGACCCTGACAGACCTGCCGGAGCGCTTCCGCGCCAAGATCATCACCGCCGGGCCGTTTCCCACTAACCCACTGATGCCGGTCGCTGGCACGTGCTGGCTGTTCGACTCGTGGCACAACTCAGCCGGATACCCGTATATCAGTGTCGACGGCCGAGATCAGCCCGCGCACCGAATCGTGTTCGCCCTAATGACCGGCGAGGACATCGACGGCCTGGACCTCGACCATGTCTGCCGCAATGTCGCGTGCGTACGCCCGTCGCATCACAACGCCGTCACCCACACCGAGAACATGAAGCGGTTGGGTCGCGCGCAGACCCGCTGCCGCCGAGCTGGTCACGACTGGACCGATCCCCGCAATGTGCGCACGCGGCGCAACGGACGTCGCTACTGCGCCGAGTGTGACCGCATCAACCTGCGTGAGCGGTACGCCGCGAGAAAGCAGGCGTCGTGACCCTGACGTTGTCGGACATGTTTTGCGGCGCTGGCGGATCCAGCACCGGGGCCATTCAGATTCCGGGTGTTGTGGTGAAGGTTGCCGCAAACCACTGGGATCTCGCCGTCCAGACCCACAACACGAACCATCCCGACGCCGACCACCTGTGCGCGGACCTGTCGCAGATCAACCCGCGGTACTTCCCGCGCACCGACATCCTCTGGGCATCACCGGAGTGCACGAACCACAGCGTGGCCAAGGGCCGCAAGCGCGCCGCCGCGCAACCAGACCTATTCGGCGAGATCCTCCCTGACGCGGCCGCCGAGCGGTCCCGCGCCACCATGTGGGACGTCCCGCGGTTCGCCGAGGTCCACCGCTACTCCGCGGTCATCGTGGAGAACGTTGTCGACGCGTGGCACTGGGAACCTTTCCGCGCCTGGCTGATGGCCATGGACTGCCTCGGCTACGACCACCACATCGTTTTCCTCAACAGCATGCACGCGCAGGCGCTCGGCCCGGGCGCTCCGCAGTCACGGGACCGCATGTACGTCGTGTTCTGGCGCAAGGGCAACCCGATGCCCGACTTCGTGCGCGTCACCAGTCCCGCCGCCGTCTGCACCGAGTGCGGCGCGGTGCAGGCCCGGCAGGTGTTCAAACGCGCCGACCGCGCACCGTGGGGCCGCTACCGGCAGCAGTACGTCTACCGCTGCCCGAACGTGCGCTGCCGCAACCAGATCGTCGAACCCGCGTTCCGGCCCGCCGCGGAGATCATCGACTGGACACTGCTCGGCAAGCGGATCGGCGACCGGGACAAGCCGCTCGCGGACAAGACGCTGGCCCGGATCCGGGTGGGTATCGAGCGCTACTGGGCGCCGCTGCTCATCGAGGCTGCGGGCAACACGTACGACGCTGCCGACCCGCGGCATCCCGCGCACGGCCGCGCCGATGGGTACTACCGGGCCTGGCCTGTCGACGATCCGATGCGCACCGTGCACACGACGATCTCCAAGGCGCTGGCGGTGCCGGTGGAGGGCCGGAACGGCAAGACCGCGCAGCCGGTCGACGAGCCGCTGCGGACGCAGACCACCCGCAACGAGACCGGGCTCGCGTTCATCACGGAGCTGCGCGGCGGCGGTAGCGTCGCCCGCCAGGTGTCTGATCCGCTCGCGACCGTCACCGCGGCCGGGAACCACCACGGCTTGGTGACCGCCTACTACGGCAACGGCGGCACGAGGCCCACCGGTGACGCGCTGTCGACTGTTACGGCGACGGAACGGCACGCGCTGCTCATGCGCAACAACGGCAGCCGCGGCGACGGCGCCGAGATGGTCACTCCAGCGGCCGAGCCGGTCCGCACCGTCACCACCGCGGGCCACCAATCGCTACTGTCCGCTGACCAGCCCACGATCGACGTCGACGACGTCCTGTTCCGGATGCTCGAGCCACGCGAGATCGCCGGCGCGATGGACTTCCCGGCCGACTACGTCATCCTCGGCAACCGCCGCGAACAAGTCCGCCAAGCAGGCAACGCCGTAACCCCGCCAGCAGCAAGGGATCTCGTCGGGATCGTCGCCGAATCACTCGGGGTCGCGTGATGAGCTTGGTCAGGTTCAAGGCGCGAAACCATCCCCAGCAGGTCGAAGCGAACGGCGCCGACCAAGACACCGACGATCGCGCCACCACGCCGGAGGACTTCGCCCGGTTCGATAAGTGGTTGGGCCCGTTCACGCTCGACGTAGCCGCCTCGGCGGGAAACACGAAGTGCGCCCACTACTTCACCTACGCCGACGACGGGCTGCGCCAGTCCTGGGCCGGGGAACGGGTGTGGTGCAACCCGCCCTACTCACGCATCGGACACTGGGTGGAGAAGGCGTGGCGCGAGCACGAAACGTGCGACGGAATCGCGATGCTGCTGCCCGCCAACCGCACCGAACAGGGCTGGTGGCAACAGATGGTCGAGCCGTACCGCGACGGCATCCCAAACACTCACCGCGACAAGTCCCCGCTCGCGGTGACGTTCCTGCCCGGCCGTATGCGATTCATCCAGCCCGGCAGGACTCGGGTCGGCCCGAACGAACGGCCGCCGTTCGGCTGCTGCCTACTCACCTGGGACTTAGACCCGGCATCGCTGCGATGGACCGACCAACAGGCGATCGACTTCGATGACGAAAGAGGGACGCTCTGAAATGGCTGGGCTGCAATGGATCCGGCTCGACACCACGTTCCCGGACAACCCGAAGATCATGGACCTGGTCGACAGTAACCAGCACCGCGTGGTGGTCGCCCACGTGTCGATGATGTGCCACATCGGAAAGACGCTGACCGATGGGTTCTTTCCCGAGGGCGCGCTTCGGCGGTACGCGATTACCAAGAAGGACGCCGGAATCGCCGTCGAGTCGGGCCTGTGGATTCCGAAGCCCGGCGGCGGTTTCGAGATCAACGACTGGGCCGAGAGCAACCCCGTGGACGACGCCGCGCTCGCACGTAGCGAGAAAGCTCGCCGGGCGGCCGAGAAGCGTTGGCGCAGAGAGAATGGAGGTGGCGATGCTCAAGCGATTTGAGCATATGCCCGAGCATGCTCAAGCATCCAACCGAGCATATGCCCCACCGATGCTCGGTGATGCTCCACGCAGTGCTCCACGCAATGCACAGACAGACAGACAGACTTACAAACACCCACCCACCCTGAGTAGCTATCTCACGTTGAGAAACGCGCGCAGGGGGGCAGAACGATTTCCCCAATCAGCCGAAGCGACACGAGCGATGGCCGGCGCTTCGCGCGGCCCGGAGGCGAGCCATGCCTGACCCGCACGAGTCCCTCGAAGCGCGCCGCGCCGCCCAGGCTGCGGCCCGCGCTGAACGCGCCACCGAGCTCAACGACGAGCCGGCGCACCTGCGCACCGCCGCGGTCGTCGCGTGCGGCCTGTGCGACGACGACGGCTACCGCGGCCGGCGCGTCTGCGACCACCAGGACCACGCAGCCGCCGCGCAGCGTGGGATGGCGAAAGTCCGCGCCGCAATGGCGAAAGGCGCGCAACGATGAGCGACCGATTCCGCATCCACAAGACCGAATCACCCGTCCTCCCATGGGTACTGGACTACCCGAAAGGGTTCGCCGACAACGGGTGCGTCGGAATCGCGTGCAGCTCATTCGAGCGAGCCGTAGCCGAGTTCATCGACGCATCCGAACGCCAATGCCCGACATGCGGCAAGGGCCAGGTCGTCGACACCGAATGGGGCTGGGAATGCCGCGCCTGCGACTCGTTCGACGTCGCCGTGGGGTGCAAGCGCCCATGATCACCCTCGGCCTCGACCTCTCCTTGACCCGCACCGGTATCGCGGTCCTCACCGACGGCCGGCCCACACTCATCCGCTCCATCGGCCACGGCGGCCGCAACGGCGACAACTACGACCAACGCTCCCGCCGCATCACCAGCCAATGCCGCGCCATCCTCGACACTTGACCCGCACCGGTATCGCGGTCCTCACCGACGGCCGGCCCACACTCATCCGCTCCATCGGCCACGGCGGCCGCAACGGCGACAACTACGACCAACGCTCCCGCCGCATCACCAGCCAATGCCGCGCCATCCTCGACATCATCGCCCCCCACACGCCGCACCTGGCGCTCATCGAGGACCAGCTCTACCACGGCCCCATGCTGCCCTCCGCGCTCGATCGCGCCGCCCTCTGGTGGGGCGTGTACAGCGCACTGCGCAGGCGGATGCCCATCGCGGTCATCAACCCCGCCACGCTCAAGGTGTGGACCACCGGCAAGGGCAACGCCGAGAAACTCGACATGCTCAACACCACCCGCCTCTGGTACCGCGAAGCAATCTCCAACCATGACGAAGCGGATTCGATCGCTCTCGCCACCATCGGCGCCTACCACTGCGGCGACCCCCTCCCATTCGAACCCAAAGCCAGGCACGCGACCGCACTCGAGAAAGTCCAATGGCCGGAGGTAGCCCGTGCCTGACGCTCAACAAACCATCGCAGCCGTACTCGCAGCGCATGAGCGCACCGGCCCGCCCTCTGAGTGCCGCGTCAAACACGACTACGGATGCTGTGAAGGGTGCGATTGCGGCTCTGTGATGGCATACGGCGACTGGGCTGCCCATGTGGCCGCCGAGATCGACGCAGCCCTTGGGGGACTCGCGCGCCAGTGGTCCGTCACGGAGGAGTGGCAAGGGCGCAGCAACGCGACATTCGACGACCCCGAGGATGCCGACAACTTCGCCGCGTCGATCGTGTCGAGTTTCTGGCACCGCTTCGGTGGCGTGTCCGGGGCTGCGATCGCTGAACCGAAACCGGTGATCGAACACCGATGGGTTTCTGGCTGGACACCGGAGGTCGCCGCCCGGTGAGTTGCCAAGTGTGCCAAGCTCGCTCCCCGCTCCTCCTCTGCCGCCCTCACGCCGACGACCTCCGCGACATGCTCGCTGGCCTGCCCCGCTGGCTCGAATACCTCCACGACGCCACTGTGGGCCAGACACGCATGGGCTCCGGCGGCCGACGCACCCGCGGCGAACCTGAAGGCCTGCACGGCGACAGCCTTGCGCCCGAAGGCGACCCGAAGCTGCTCGACCGGTTCCTCGCGCTCGGCGGCATCAACGCCCGTGCCGTCAGAGTGCGGGCCGACGTCAACGCCACGCTCGTAGCGCTGGTGCGGCACATGGAGGAGACCCGGAGCGTGGTCTATGAGCCGCAGAATCGCTCTCAGCCCGAAACGGACATGGCCCGCTGGCTCCACACGCACGTACAGTCCCTCGCGCTCGACGAAGCCGCGGGTGAGCACTACGCCGACGTCAAGAAGATCGTCGCCGACATCGAGCGGGTGATTAACCGGCCACCACAACCACGCTTCTGCGGCCCCTGCCCGCACTACGTCGAGCACAACCGCCACTGCGGCCGACTGCTCTACGCCAGACCCGGAGCAATCGAAATCACTTGCGCTGCATGCAAATCCACGCACAACGTCGACCGCATCACCGACCGCCTACTCGACCGCGCGAACAACATGCGGTTCACCAGCGCCGAGACCCTGATGATCATGGCCAGCGGCGGCACCCCCATCCCCGAACGGACCTGGCGACGCTGGCGCACCGAAGGGCGCGTCAAGGCCCGCGGATACAAACGCCCAGACAACCCCGACGGCACCCGCGGCGCCATCGGCCTGCACCGCCGCAACGACCACGACGAACCCGTCTACCGCCTCTCCGAGGTCCGCAAGGTCTACGCCACCGCAATCCGACACTCCGACGCCCTGACCAGCGAAAAAACATGCGTGTGATACGTTTGGCCGCGAAACCAGCGCTCTACAACGCTGCCCAGATTCAAAACCAACGCCCCGAAACGCCCTGCCAGGCGCGGGGCGTTCGTCGTCTCACCACCCTCCACTGCCCAGGAGACCCCCAGTGAAACACCCAGCTGCCCCGCTGCTCGCCCCGCGCCTCGGCCGCCTCCAGCACACCAACGACCGCGGCGAAACCGGCTACATCTTCATGCCCGGCTTCAACACCTCCGGCATGAGCACCGAACAGGCCGAGGCCACCAACGGGCCGCTCGCTCAGGCCATCTGCGAAGGCGTCATCGAAACGCTCGGCGCTCTCGGCTACCAGGTCATCGCCAAAGAGGACATCAAGGCCCGCGCCCGCGAGCTCGCCGCACAGATGGCCGCCGAACAAGCCACCGAACGCACCATCCACTGCAACCGCTGCCGCACCCCCCTCTACCAACTCCGCATCGATCGCGACTTCCTCAAGATCGACGCCACCACCGCCAACGCGGTGAACGCACACTTCGAGACCTGCCGATGAGCAACAAAAGCCGCGGACGCCGCGGACCCACCGTCCCGCCCCGGCCACAGGTCATCCCCGAACAACTCCGCCAACAAATCGGGCCCAGCATCCCCCGAGTGCTCAACCGTGAGCAATGCATCGAATTCGCCGTCATGCTCGCCGCCAACCTCGACCGCATGCTCAACAACCGCACCCAGCTGCCGTGGATCACCTCCACGATCGACAAACGCAGCGACGGATTCAGCCTCCACGTCCAGGTGGTCGAGCCCAGCGCTGACAGCGACACCGACACCGACCTGGTCATCTGAGTTGCCATCCGCCAAGCGCAAGACCACCAAGGAACGCGGGCTCGGGTGGAAGCATCAGCAAGCAGTGGCCGCACTGAAACGCCGGCACGTCGATGGGTCGAAGTGCGACTGGTGTGGTCAGGCGATGTGGCTCGCGGCCGAGAAGAACTGGGACTACCAGCCAGGCATACCGTTCAGCGGTGGACTACAAGGTGACCACGGCGAAATGACCAGGGCCGAAGCGATACGCCGAGGTCTCGAAATGCCACCGCCCGACCGACTGCTGCACCGCAAGTGCAACCAGCAACGCGGCGACGGAGTCAACGACCACCTGGCCGCAGCGAGCCGAGCCAAACCAACCGCACGGAACGAGGACCGCGCAATGGACTGGCCAATATGACCGCACCCACCCCCCGAGAAATATCGAAGGGGGCGGGGGCAGGCCAAATGACCCCCGAGTCAGGATTTTCTTTTTTCCTGAGTGGTGCAAAAATGGCTCTGACCAGCACGAACGCGGACGTGGACCGTTGCCGTTCGGAACTGGCGAAATCGGGGATTTCGTTGACCAAAGGCGCTGCGGCGCAACGACTTTCGGGTTATGCCTGAATCTGCGGGTAAGCGGCTCGTCGCGGAGTTTTCCAAGGCCGGTGACCCGTACTCGTTTACGTTCCAGGTTGAGCAGGCAGCTCATGTTGCCGATCACCTGGAGAAGCTGACTGCGCTGCTCCGCGGTGATCGTGATTCTTGGCTGGAAGTGAAGATCGGCGTCAAGACCGTGGAGGTGATCGTGACCGACGTGTTGCGTCAGCATCGGGCCACGGTCGCGCAGATGGAGAAGTCGCTGGCCGCGCTTCGCCGGCAACGCGCTGTCCTCGATGCCGGCGGCGGCGCCGAGGATGACGTGCTCGATGACGGCGACTGAGTTCCCGCCCGGCACGACGAATCGGCCTTGGCCGACCGAGTGGCCCGAGTGGCTGGGTACGTTCCCGCGGCTCACTGGCCGGCAGTGGCCCGAGTTCGAGTGCTGGCATGAGGGCGACGAGACACAAGGCGACCTCACGGCGAAGTTCGGCAAGAAGATCGGCGTGCACCTGCTGCCGTGGGAGTGGATGGTCATCCGCGGGTTCGAGTCGCGGCAGCCGGCCAACGCGGATGGCATCGAGTTGTTTACCCATCGCGTCGCGGTACTGGAAGCTACTCGCCAGCAGGGCAAGACGCTGATGCTCGCCCTACTGATCATCCGTCGCCTGTTCAAGCACCGCCGCCGAGTGGTCTACACCGCGCAGCAGTACGCCACCGTCGAGGACGTCTACGACCGCCTGGTGGCGATCATCGAACGGAGCCCGTCCCTGATGCGCCGGCTGGCCACCGAGCCGTCGAAGAAAGACAACCGGCCGACGATCGTGCTCAAGCCTGAGCGCGGCGATAAGCATGTCGTCAAGGCGAACTTCGGCCCGCGCACTCAGCACTTCGCCCGCGGGTTCACCGAACTCGATGACGTGATCTTCGATGAGGCATACGACCTGGTTCCGCGCGAAGTCGCGAACCTCACCGGCGCCCAGGCGGCATCGAGCAACGCGCAGACGATCTACGCGAGTACGCCGCCGGTGGTGTCGCAGCATCCGAACTGCCATCGCTTCGCCGGCCTAGTGCGATCCGTCGAGCAAGGTGACACACCCGGCCTCTATGGCGCGCTGTACCGGGCACCGAAGACATTCCAGCGCGGCGAGCCGGCGGCTTACCCGCTGGCACAACCCAGCTACGGCGTCGTCAACGACGACCGCGAGATGGAAGCCCACCTGCAGGGCGCCAAGGACGCCGGGCCGGAAGATCTGGCGCTGTTTGATGCGGACTGGCTCGGGTGGGGCGACTATCCGCCGCCGGCCAATAAGCGGCCGTCGGAGATACCCAGCGAGGTGTGGGAGCGCATGGGACCGAAGCCTGATCGTCCGGTGCCGGCGCTCACCGGCTCGCGGGTGGTGGTGCTTGCACGCGAGTCCCAGTGGGCGATCGTCGCGGCGCAGCGCACGATGGACGGCCGGATCCACATCGATGTCGGTTATGCCGAGGATGTCCCGGCCTCTGTGGTGGTGGCGAAGGTGGCCGCAGTGATGACGGCGTGGAATCCGTCGGCTTTGGTGGTGGCGCGCGGCGCGGCGGCTGAGGTGGTGCCGGATCTGGAGGCGGCGGGGTTTGAGGTGGTGACTCCGAACCGGGTCGAGGAGGCTCAGGCGTGCGGCGGGTTCTTGTCCGACGCGCTGGCCGGGCTGCTGTCGCACACAGGGCATTCCGGGCTGGCCGCCGCGGTCGAGGCGGCTGTTAAGCGCGAGCTCCCGGCGGCCAGCGGCGGGGGGTTTGTGTGGGAGGTGTTCGATGCGGCGTCGCACGCGCAGTTGATGGGTGCGACGTTGGCCCGTTGGGCGCTGTTGAAGTACGGCGCGGTGCGGAAGCGTCGGACTGCTGCGCCTCGCACCGCCGCCGCGAAGAAGACGAGCAACCCCGGCCCGGGGGTGGGTGCGCCGCGTCGGCGCCGTAAATCCGAGTTCGATCCGATGACAGCCGCTTTCTGACTTGAGAGGAGCGTTTGTGGCACCGAAGACAGCCGCTCCTCGCACGGAGAAGGGCTACGTCAACCCCATTCCGGGCAATATGGCGGCCTGGGGTTTGCCGATGCTCGACCAGCTCGAGGTGAATCCTGATCTGACGTGGCCGAATTCGGTGTTTACGTATGGGCGGATGGTCCGTGAGGACGCCCGGATCGCGTCGGTGTTGCGGGCCCTCGGGCTGCCGATCCGGCGTACACCGTGGCGGATCCGCCCGAACGGTGCCGACGACGCGGTGGTGCGGCACGTCGCGACGAGCATGGGTCTTCCGATCGAGGGTGACGACGAGGACCGGCCGACGCCGCGGACCCGCGGGAGTTTCTCGTGGGCACGGCATCTGCAGCAGGTGCTGACGGCGCAGCAGTTCGGCCACGCGGTGTTCGAGATTGTCTACGGCGCACCGGTGGGCGGGTTGTTTCCGCTGCGGAAGTTGGCGCCGCGGCCGCAGTCGTCGATCGCGTACTGGAATGTGGACCGCGACGGCGGTCTGATCTCGGTGCAGCAGTGGCCGGCGGGAACGTTCGGCGGGCCGGGCATGGTGGTGATGGCGCCGACGCAGATGGGTCCGGCGATCCCAGTGGATCGACTGGTGGTCTACACGCGCGATATGGATCCCGGTGTGTGGGTGGGCAACAGCCTGTTGCGGCCGGCGTACAAGCATTGGCGCTGGAAAGACGAGCTAATGCGCATCGAGGCCGCCGCGGCACGGCGGCACGGCATCGGTGTTCCCGTGATCAAGGGCAACGAAGGCGATTCCGGCGACGACGACCGCATGGATGAGCTGCTGGATATCGCGTCGAATTATGGCGGCGGCGAGTCGGCCGGTTTGGCGTTGACGGAGGGTGAGGAGTTCGTCATCGCGTCGCCGTCGGGCACTCCGATGGATCCGCGGCGCGCGATCGAGTACCACGACCACCAGATGGCTTTGGTGGCGTTGGCGCACTTCCTGAACCTGGACGGTAAGGGCGGCAGCTACGCGCTGGCCAGCGTGCAGGCTGACACGTTCGTGCAGTCGGTGCAGACGGTCGCTGACGATATTCGCGAGATCACCCAGGCGCATGTGGTTGAGGACATCGTTGACCGCAACTGGGGCCCGGAGGAGCCTGCCCCGGTGCTGGTGTTCGACGAGATCGGTTCACGGCAGGACGCGACGGCGGCAGCACTGCAGATGCTTGTGAGCGCGGGTTTGCTCACGCCGGACGAGCGCCTGGAGGCGTTCCTGCGGTCAGCGACCGGCCTGCCGTCGCCGGATCCGGACACGGCCCGCGAGGCCGAAGAGCCCGCGGTGCCCACCGATTCGCAGCCGCCTAAGCCTGGTGGCTCCGTCAACGTCAAGCCGCACACGCGCCGTGCCCCCAAGGCCCGCGCACGCCAGGCGAAGCTGAATGGAGAGCCGACGCTATGGGACAACTAGACCGGCGGCGGGCCTCGCGCCCGACGAATACCGACACCCGGCCGTGGTATCGGATCCAGAACAAGGCCGACGACGCCGCGGTGGCCGAGATCGACATCTACGACGAGATCGACTGGTTTTGGGGCGTTTCGGCGGTCGACTTCCGCAACGAGCTCAAGGCGCTCGGCGACGGAATCACCACGATCAACCTGCACATCAACTCGCCGGGCGGTGACGTCTACGAGGCCATCGCCATCATGAACACGCTGCGTCAGCACGACGCCAGAGTGGTCACCACCGTCGATGGAGTGGCCGCGTCGAGCGCCGGGTTCATCGCGGTCGGGGCCAGCGACGAGCTGGTGATGGCGAAGAACTCCGAGATCATGGCGCATCTGCCGTGGGCGTTCACTGTCGGCGACGCCAGTGACATGCGGAAGATGGCCGACGATCTCGAGCGGATCGGCAAGAACATCGCATCGATCTTCAGCGACCGCGCCGGCGGATCGGTCGATGAGTGGATGGACATCCTGACCGCCGAAACGTGGTGGTCAGCGCAGGAAGCCGTTGACGCCAAGCTGGCCGACCGTGTGCTCGACACCAACCCGAAGAGTGACAGCAAGGCGGCGACCAAGAACCGATTCGACCTGTCGGTGTTCAACCATGCCGGGCGTGATCATGCGCCAGCGCCTCGTAAACCGCAGGCGCACAACGAGACCCCTCGTCCCAAAGCGGTCGAGGCCGAAAGAAGGGAGCCCACCGTGGCACTGAGTGAGAGCGCGCTCCAGAAGCTCGGCCTCGACGCCGAAGCTGACGAAGACGCCATCAATGAGGCGATCGAGAAGTTCGCCGCGCCGGCCGAGCAGGGTCCGCCTGCGGAGCCGACGATCGAGCAAGCGGCTCAGGTGGCCGCGAAGTTCGGCCAGAAGCTCGTCAACGTTGCGCAGTTCGACCAGATGGCCGCTACCGTCGCGGATCTGCAGGCGCGCAACGAGGCTGCGATCAAGGCCGAGAACGAGGCCGCGATCACCAACGCGCTGGCCACCGGCCGGATCGACGCCAAGAGCGCCGACACCTGGCGCGCGGAGCTGGGCAAGAACCGCGACGGCACGCTGGCGTTGCTGGCCACGCTGCCCGCCAACAAGGCGGTCCCGGTCGACGAGATCGGCCACGGCGTGAGCCGCGAGGACTCGGCACAGGACGCCGAGAACGCCGCCGTCTACGCCCAGATCACCGGCAAGACCTTCGGAAAGGACGCCTGACATGGCCGAGCACACCCCGCATTACCTCCCGGCAGATCGGCTGCCGCGCACCACGTCCGCCGCGGTGACCGGCGGGCAGGTGGTCTACGTGTCGGGCAACGACACGGTGGCCCCCACCAGCGCGGCGACCTCGGCGTGGCTCGGTGTGGCCGGGCATGACGCCGCCAGCGGCGCGCAGGTCGTCGTCTACACCGAGGGCGTGCACCTGCTGAACGCCTCCGGCGCAATCGCGGCTGGCGCGCTGGTCATCCCGGCGGCGGCCGGCGCGGTCGCCGATCAGGGAACCCCGAGCGCCGCGAACGATGTGCAGGTCGTCGGCATCGCGTTGTCGGCGGCGGCCAGCTCCAAAGTCCTTGTCAAGCTGGGCCGCTGAGGCCCGGGTACACCACACCAGAAAGTAGGTAACCATGCCTCAGTACCCCCCGGGAGCGCCGTCCCTCAGTGGCGACGTCCTCTCGATCAACCGGTTCCTCAAGGACACCCCCTGGGTCGCCCGGGCGTTGCGGTCGGTCGGCGATGAGCAGTTCGTCGCCGACAAGATCCTCACGGGCCAGTTCTGGACCGAGTCCGGCTCGATCGGCTACGAACAGAACGAGGGCATCTACGCCGACCGGGACCCCAAGGCCGTCCCGCCCGGCGGCGAGTACCCCATCACCCCGATCAGCACCGGCCCGGCGTCGACCGCCAACACCGTCAAGTGGGGCAACGACGCGCTGCTCACCGACGAGGCGATCAGCCGCTACCGCTACAACGTGGTGGAGCGCGGGTTCCGCAAGCTGATGAACTCCCACATCAAGACGATCGACAGCGTCGGCCTGTCGGCCGCGGTGTCCGCGGTCACGCAGAACACCAACGCGATCGCGTCGTGGAAGACCGGCGGCGGCACGTCGAAGATCCTGCGGGATCTGATGCGCACCGCAACCAGCATCATCAACCTGAAGCAGGGCTACGCACCCAACGCGGTGTTCGTGGAGCCCGCGGTGTTCGCCAACGTCGTGTCCGACGACGACCTGATGAAGCTGCTGCCGCGCGAGTACAGCGGCCTGGATTCCACTCCTGTGCGCGCCGGCCTCAACTCGGCGTACATGCGGCAGATCGGCGGGTTCACGTTCATCACGAGCCCGAACGCGCCCGCCACCGGTAAGGCGCTGATGCTGGACACCGCGGTGTTCGGCGGATTCGCCGACGAGCGGCTGTCCTCACCCGACTACGTGCAGACCGAGAACGGTTTGCAGGTGCAGTCGATCCGCGACAAGGACGTCGACGGGTTCCGTATCCGTGCCCGCCGCACCACGGTGCCGATCGTCCTGGAGCCCGGCGCCGGCTGGCTCATCAACGGGGTGGACGCGTGAGCTTCAAGGTGGTCGCCCCTCTGGTCCTGGCCCGGGACTCCGAGGGGAAGGTGCACCACCACTACGCAGGGTCAGTCATCGCGTGGCTGCCCGACGATCAGCGTGCTCACTTCCTGGAGCTGGGCCTGGTGGTCGACGTCGGCGGTCCGATCGCTGACGAGCTGTCGGCCGGTGACGGGAAGCCGGATGCGAACGCCACCAACAAGGAGCTCATCGCCTGGCTGGTGGCGTACGCGGTCAAGGAGGACGGCAGCGACTACACCGAGGCCGAGTTGGGTCCGCCGCTGAAGAAGGCCGACCTGCGGGCCTTGGTCGACTCGGTGGAGTGACCGGTGGGTTTCTACAACGTGGTCCGGCCGTGTGTGGTGGGCCAGCTCCACTATGCGCGGCCCACCACGGAGCCCATCGAGGTCGATGACGACGTGGCCGCCCCGCTGGTCGAGGCGGGCTCGCTGCAGCCATACCGGCCCGGGCTGGAGATCGACTTGCTGATTGTCGACGAGCCCTACGACGACGTGGCCGCCCCGCTGGTCGAGGACGGATCGGAATCCCCGACCCTCCGCCGCCGATCGCGCCGCAAGTCCGAGGACTGATGGAACCGTTCCTCTGGATCGAGGAGTTCACCGGCGAGTACCAGGGCACCCTGTCGGATGGTGAAACCACCACGGCCACAAGGCTGTTGCAGGTGGTGTCCGACGGTATCCGCGGCCTGAGGCCCGACGTCGACACGAACGCCGCCTCCCAGGTGGTGTTCGAGGTGGTGCGTGACTGCATGATGTACGGCCACCTCGGTCCGTTGTCGAGTTTCCAGAACATCACCAGCCGCCGGCAGGAGGCGGGGACGTTCGACGCGGCCCGGGCGGTGGGCGACTTCCTCACCAAGCGTCAGCGCAAACTCCTCGGCCTGTCGTCCAGCGCGGCCCCGCGGGGCCGGTTCAAGAAGTGCGACTACTGACCGGTGGGCGTTTTCCCGATCGGTGACCAGCGTGTGGGTGTCGAGGTCGCTGTTGCGGTGCTCGATGGTGACGGGCAGGCGACGTTCACCGAGTACGGCGAGCCGGTGACCACCGCGTCGCTCGTGTGGGTGGACGGTGCGTGTTTCGAGATCCAGACACCGACGGAGCAGCAGAACCTCACTGTCACCACGAGTGAGATTGCGTGGGCGATGCTGCCGGTCGCTGACGGGGTGGTGCCGGCGGTCGACGACGACGGCGAACCCGCACCAGTGCAGTTCTTCGACGAGGCGGGCAAGCACACGATTTCGTCGAGTGTGTGGCTGCGGCACAACGGTTTGCGGTACGCGATGCGCGGTGACGCGGTGCTGGAGCAGGACATCCGGGGCCGCCAGGATCACGTGTTCTGCGTGTGCGAGAGGGAGAAGGGCTGATGGCCGCCGACTTCATCGTCGGTCTGCGTGAGCACATCGTGGAGCAGGACCGCGCCGGCGGCCTCACCGACGCCAAGGTTGAGATGGCCAAAGAGGGCGTCGCGATCGCCAAGTCCAAGGCCCCTGTCGATGAGGGAGATTACCGCGACGGTATCCGGGTCGGAAGACGTGGCGCGTCCGGTGTCGGCGTCGAGTTCACCGACTGGAAGTCTCGCCTGATCGAGTACGGCACTGACGATACCGAGGAATACGCAGTCGCCGCCCAGACCGCCGAGCGGCTGCGCACCAGATGACCGCGCCTTTGCAGTCGGCTTACAAGGCGGTCGACCCGATCGCGTTCGGCATCAGCTACTTTCGTCCGTTGGGCGCGGCGGACGCGATCGCGGCGAAGCGGTGGGCGGCCGGGATGGTGATGCCGTATCGGTGGGTGTCGGTCGTGGTCGACCCGCGGACGATGCATGCGTCGTGGCCGGTGGTTCGGGTGCACACTCTGGCCGCCACGTTCACCGACGCGGCGCGTGAGGGCGCCCGCACCGACAACCGCGCCCAGGTACTCGTCGACTACCCGGGGCACGACACGGTCATGCCCGACGGCTCGGTCGCGCACTGCTTCTTCGCTGAGATCCTCGAAGCGGCTCATGAGGAGCCGTATGCCGCCGAGACGGTCGCGACACGGTTTGTGTCGGAGTACCGGTTCGGTTTCTCACTCGTCGCGGCCTAAGCCCAAGGCTGCGCCACACCCCCGCATAACGCGGGGACATTGTTGCGCCCACTTCCACCTGTATTGCCGGATGCCTTCCGGTTCAACACCATCCGAAAGGAGCGACACTCATGTCGCAGCCATTGACCGGCACGACTTGGAACGGCGCCGGACTTGCAGACCTCGGCCCCGAGTTCCTGGAGCGGGGCAACCCGGTTCAGGTGCTCGGCCGCGACGCTCGCGGTGAGGCCACTGACATCTCTCCGCACAATGAGGACGGGTCGGTGCGCTGGTCGCCGTTCTCCCAGGACAACAAGTGGCGTGATGACCTGCTGGCGCGCAAGAAGGTCGGCGGTTACTGGGTCACGAACCCGGACCCGAATCAGGGCCTGTTGACGTTCGGCGCGTTCAAGGACGGCGACGGGCCGGCGTCGAAGCCGTCCATCAAGAACGACCAGTTCCGCATCGTGCAGAGCAACTTCCCGTACAACACAGCGCTCATCGAGGAGTCGGAGACGTTCTCCTTCACCCCGGTCGACACCGGCAACCCGGCGGTGCAGCATCTGCGGAAGAACCTGCGGCTGTCGAATGCCAACGGGGACATCATCATCCCCGATCCGGGCCAGTCCGACGCCGGCTACAGCCGGCTGGCCGGCGGCGGGAACCCCGGCCGTCAGTTCTTCATCGTGCGGGAGCTCTATATTGGCCCGCGGCCGATCTACAAGGTGGACGGCTACTGCCTTGCCCGGCTGGCCGACATCGGGAACAGCAAGAAGGACAAGAAGGATTCTGAGGCCGCAGAGCTGACCTACGAGCCGGAGCTCGACGGCATCATGATGGCGTTGGCGTACAACGCGCAGGGCGAGCTCGAGTATCAGCCGGTGCTGATGCACACCTGGTACGGCGGCCCGGGGTGGACCGATCTGGGTGGTGTGCCGGTGTTGTCAGCGGTCGCACCGGTGGCGACGGCTGGGTCGACGGGTGCTGCGACGTTGGCGTTCGCGGTGCCGACGGGCACGGGTGATCCGTGGTCGTACACGGCGCAGGTCAGCACGGACAGCGGTGTGACGTGGGGTTCGGCGATCACCCCGTCCAATGTGGCGGTGTCGTCCGGGACGGTCACCCTGTCGCTGACGGGTATCGCGGCGGGCGCGAAGCGGATCCGGGCGACGGTCACCGGCACCAACGGGGCGACGGCGACCACGCCGATGTCGAACAGCGTGACCATCACCTAACAAGGCCTCGCCGGGTGGGCGTCGGAGACGTCCTGGGCAGCGCCCACCCGGCGAGCACCACCCACATGCCTGGGAATTGCTCCACTGCCCGAGAGGAAACCCATGCCCGACAGTGATGTTCAGCTCAAGCCCATACGGCCCGAAGAGGCTCAGGCGCAGGCCGCCGAGTTCCTCAGCGTGTTCGCCGGGATCGACTTCGACCTCGGCGCCGGCGAGGTGTGGCACCTGCCGAACCCGAACTATCTGCCGCCCGCGATGAAGAAGCGGTACCTGAACCACCTGCGTTTCATCACCAAGGATCTCGACAAAGAGACCGAGAAGCACCCCGTCACCGGGAAGTCGCAGACCCGCACTGTGTGGCCGCTGTCCTACAAGGGCGAACTGATCGACGAGGACGAGCTGCTGTGCATCGCGCTCATGGGCGCCGACGTCGTCAAGGACCGCGATGCCTACTTCGCTGACGGCACCCTGCCCGACACCTATGAGCGGTTCCTGGCCGCGGGTGGTGTCCCCGGGCAGGTGCAGGTGCATTGGCGGGTCATGAACCTGCAGATGGAGGAGCGCCTCAAGCGCGACCCGAAAAGCAGCTGAGGCCCTGACGGTTTGGCTTCGCTGGCCCACCGAGGTCGAAGCGGAGATGCTGCGCGCCGGTTCGGATATCGCGTACTGGCACCGCCTGACACTCAACCCCGAGACCGGCACCCCGCGGCTGTCGTCGCGGCGGCTGCTGGTGATTCTCGACACCGCCGACGGCGACGGCCCGTTCAAGACTGCGGCTGACCGTGACGGCCGCTGGCCCGACTGGAAGCAAATGCTGGCCGAGCTGACCAACGAGGCGTACCGGATGCGGTCCTCGTTCTTCGCGGTCAACAGTGAGGACGGCGCAGCGAGGTTTGACACGACGCCACTCGAGTTCGTCGACCCCGTTGATGAGCGGTTACGCGCTGAGCGTGAGGCCGAGAAGGAAAAGCAAGCCCAGCAATCCCAGAGCGATTTCGAGTCCGCGATGGGGTTCTCCTGATGCCCGGAAGGTGGTGAGCACGTATGGATCCGTTGATCCTCATGATCGAACCGGACCTTGATGAGCGGGCCGCCACTGCCACGATGGCGCGGGCCCAGCGGGTGTATGAGGAAGGCGCGCGGGATATCTCGCGGGTGATGCGTCAGCAGCTCACCGAGGGCACCGAGCAAGCCGGCCGCGGGTTTGACGACCTGGAGCAGAAGGCGCGTAAGGCGTATCTGGGGATGCAGGACGCTGCTGACAAGGTGGCGCGTGAGCAGGCCAAGCTTGATGCTGCGGTGGAGCGGGGCGCGTCGAACACTGAGGTGCTGGCCCGTCGTGTGGAGCGGGCGCGGCTCGGGGAGATCGACGCGATTGAGCGGGCCACGCAGGCCTACCGGGAGTACGAGCAGGCGGCGAGCGGTGCGGGCGGCTCGATCCTGTCGGGGTTGCGTTCGGTTGCGGGGCAGGCGGCGGGAGCCGGGCAGGACGCTGCGGGCAGTTTTATGTCGGGGTTCGCGGGTGCGTCGGCGTTGACGCGTCTGGGTGCGGCGGGCGGCCCGGTGGGTATCGCGCTGGCAGGGACCGCGGTGTTGGGGTTCGCGGCGGGGAAGTCGTTGGCCGACAACTTCGTTGCCGGGTTTGAGTCGCTGCAGCAGCGAGACCTGATCGGGACACGCCTGGGTGTTGATGAGGCGACGATGGCCCGGTTCGGTGAGTCTGCCGGCGCTGCGTGGGTGAACGGTTGGGGCACGTCGGTTCAGGACAATCTGTTGACGTTGCAGTTCGCGGTGCATGCCGATTTGCTGGACCCGGCGTCGGGTGAGCAGCAGGCGCAGCAGCTGATCGAGCGGATGCAGACTCTCGCCACGGTTACCGGGGAGGATCCCCGCGCGATTGCCCGCGGCAGCCGCAACCTCGTGGCTACCGGATTGGCGGCGGACCCGGGTGAGGCGTTCGACTTGCTGGCGGCGGCGCAGGGTAAGGGCCTGGACCTCACCGGCGATCTGATCGACACCCTGGAGGAGTACGGAACCGCCTGGCACGGTGTGGGTTTGACCGGACAGGACGCGCTCGGCCTGATCACGCAGATGATGGACGCCGGTATCCGCAACACCGACGTCGCCGCTGACTCGCTCAAAGAGCTCGCGATCAGCGTCACCGACAATTCTGAGTCGACGCGGAACGCGTTCGCGGCGTTGGGGTTCGACGCCGATGAGATGAACCGCCGGTTCGCTGAGGGCGGCCCGGTCGCCCGGGAGTCCTACGGCGAGGTACTGACCGCGCTAGCTGCTATCGAGGACCCGACGGAACGCAACAACATCGGTTTGGCGTTGTTCAAAACGAAGTGGGAGGACGCCAAGACCGCGATCCAAGCCGCTGATCTACCCACGGCGGCAGCGGATCTGGGCAAGGTTGCCGGCGCGACGGACGAGGCCACGGCGAAGCTGTCGGCCCACGCGAACGGGTGGGATCAGCTGGGACGCAGCATCGACCAGACGATGGGTGGTCTGCAACGGTGGTTGGCTGACACAGCGATCGGCCAGTTCTTCACGCAGACGATGCCGAGCACGCTCGCCAACACGTTGGACAAGTACGGCCCCGGAGGCTCCTACTGGGCGGACGACCCTGCGGCAGCGGCGAATCCGAACGCGCCTTCCGGCGCGGGCCCGGGCCGCTGGGTGACCACCGGTTCGGGGCAGACGATCTGGGTGCCCGGTGGCGCTGCTACGCCCTCTGCTCCGGGGGCGTTCCGTGAGCCCGTCCCGGTCCCGACGTCGCAGTTGAACCGCCCTGACCCGGCGACACGCACCACCCCGGTACCCATGCCCACCACGGGCGCCGGCGGTGCCAGTGAATCGCTCCCCTCGGCGCCGGTGCTGCCGATGCAGTACACCTCGGTCGCTGGGATGCCCACGCAGGTCGCGAACGCGCAAACCCGGCTAGACGAGGCGCGCCACGCCCTGGCGGAGAAGCAGGCGCGCACCACACAACTCGAGCAGACGACCGTCGCGACCGCGGATGACATTCAGAAGGCACGCAACGACGTCATCGAGGCCGAGCGGGACATGCAGCAGGCCGAGCAGGCGTTGCAGGACGCCCGCGTCAACGAGTACGAGCGGATGACCAAGGAATCCGAGCGGATGGCCAAAGGTCTACAGAATCACGCCGACAAGCTTGGGCAGATCGGTGCGCAGCTCGACTCCGATTTCGGTGTCAGTGAAGGCCTGGCGGGGATTGCGGACAACATCACCCGGTTCCTGGCGAATCTGGCGTTCGCCCCCGCCTATGGCGCGTTGTCGGCGGTGCAGGCCGCTAACGGGTTCAGCCGCGGGGAGGCCGGTTCCGGCCTGCTCGGGATGGCCGGTGCGTCCGGCGCCTTCGGTGACCAGTTCGTTCCGATACCGTCCTGGGCGCGCAACCAGAGCGCCAGCCCTTCCCTGTTGGGTCCCGCCGCGCTGCAGCCCGGAATGGCCGGGCTACCGTCCATGCCCGCCGCCGGGTCCATGGGCACCCACTCCCAGATCGGCCTGGCCGAGAACATCGCCAACCGGTTCGGCCTCAACATGACGTCCGGGAAGCGCAGCTGGGCCGGAACAGCTTCCGGGCAGAGCTGGCATCTCTCGGGTCAGGCGGGCGACTTCTCCAACGGCAGCGCCAACACCCCCGAGATGCGCGCCTTCGCCCAGTACATGTCCGACAACTTCGCGCCCTACCTGCAGGAGCTGATCTACAGCGATCCGTCGTTCTCCGGGAACATCTTCCAAGGGCAGCCGCACCAGTACTCGGCGGGCACGCTGGCCGATCACCGTGACCACGTTCACGTCGCGATCAAGGATCAGTACCAGCAGATGCTGTCCCAGATGTTCGGCACCACCACCGACGGCATGGGCGACAACTACGACGCGTTCGGCGTCCCGGGCGGGCAGCCATGGTCGGCGGACTGGCTGACGATGGCGCAGAAAGAAGCGTCGGGGAACTGGCAGGCCAACACCGGCAACGGCTACTACGGTGGACTGCAGTTTCTTCCGTCGAGCTGGGAGGCCGCGGGCGGCACGCAGTACGCGCCGCGGCCCGACCTTGCCACCCCATATCAGCAGGCGATGGCGGGCGAGAACCTCCTGGCGTTGCAGGGGCCGGGCGCGTGGCCCAACACGTTCACCCCGGGCAGCGCCGGGCCGGCGGCGCCGTCGCAGTCGGTGGCGGGTGGCCGCCAGTTCGGGCAGGGCTTGCCGGCGTCGGGTGGGATCGGGTTCAACGGCGGCGTGATCGGCGCGGCCCTGTCCGCGGCAGCAGGCGCGGCGGGGGGCGCGGGGAGCTTCGGCGCTGGCGGTGGTGCAGCCTCTGCGGCAGCGGATCTCGGCATCCAGTTGCTTGGCCGGGCGGCCGGCGCCGCCGGGCAGTATGCGGGCGCTGCGGCCGGTGGGCTGTTGGAGACGTTCGCGTTGAACGATTCCGCGTTGGCCGACCCCGGCCGGTCGTGGCTGGGTCGTCTCGCGATCGCGGGCGCCGGGATGCGTCCCGCCCTGCCGAACACCGCGGGTGAGCTCGGCGGCAAGCAGAACGACAACATGGCCGAAGGTGGGAAGCAGCCCCCACCGCCGTTGACGCCGCAGCAGGCCAAGCAGGCCCGGGAGGACGAGAGACGCTCCGGCGACCCCAACGCGGCTATCGGCAAGAACGGCACCACGATCAATAACAACATCAGCGTCACCAACCAGCGGGCCCGCGAAGACGGGACCGGCCGCGACATCCAGGCCGCGATGGGCGCGCAGGCCTTCGCGAGGGCGCCGCGGTGACGCGGATCAAATACCCGGCCGGGCCGGTGACGCCGCACGGCCGCTACCACATCCGCAAGGGCGACCTGCCCGAGGTGTCGCTGATCTCACCCAATGATCAGATTGTCACCTGGCTGATGGGTGGGCACGCGATCGCCGACCCCTACGCCAGCCCGGAATCCGTTCAGGTCAAAGACATCCGCGGTCTGATCGCCCCGTGGGAGACGATCGACCAGCAGGGCGCCACCGAGGACGGTGTCACGTTCGTCGATGCCCTGTACGGCCCGACGGAGATCGATATCGACGTCGAGCTGTTCGCCCGCGACTCCAAGCACCTGCGGCGCCTACGCCGGCACCTGTTCGAGTCCCTGGACGTCAAGGATCAGTCCGAGTTCGGGTGGATGACTCACGAACTCGGCTATTGGTGGGCGCCGATCCGGTGGTGGAAGAAACCGGACAACCCGGAGAACGCGCCGCAGCAGTCCCGGCAAGCGCTCACGTTGCGGCTGCGCGCCGATTCCGGGTTCTACCAGTCGTTCCCCGACCTGGCCAGCTTCAGCTTCGTCTACGACGATTTCACCGACAGCTTCAACACCGCGGACTACACCGCGCCCCGGAACCTCGGCCCGAACTGGCCGATCCGCTACGACGGTGACGGCGGCGGCTTCCTGTACAGCAACGGGCACCACGCCCTGTGGCTCGACGACCCCGACGACCTGTTCGTCACCCAGTCCCGCGAGGCCGTCGCGGGCCCGTTCAAGGACTTCCACACCGCCAGCGACAACCAGGTCGTCCGCGATGTCCTCGGCTCGTTCCCCGAATGGTCGCTGCCCGAGACCGGCGCCAACGACCTGTGGGCACGGATGTCCCGCAACCCGGACGGCACCTGGGCTGGTGACGGGATCCGCCTGCGCCGCACCACCAGCCGCATCTATCTGTCGGCGTTCGTCGACTTCGACGAAGTGTGGACCCGCAGCATCATCAACTGGCTGATCCCGTTCCCGGGTGACGAGTGGACGTTGGCCGCCGGCTACGAGGACGACCCGCGCCTGTTCAAGGTGTTCCGCAACGGCGGTGAGGTCGCGACCTATAAGGAAACCGGCACGGTGTCACGGGTGGGCCCCGACTACCGCGGTGTCGGGTTCGGTGTCCTGGCGGCTGGTGCGCTCCTCACCCAAGCCACCCCGGCGATCGTCCGTAAGGTCGCCGCCGGGGACAACGGCCTGGTGTCGCAGACCGGGGTGTTGGCGCGTTGCAACGCCGGTGATCAGGACGCCTACGACGAGTACACCCTGTACGGGCCGGCCACGAAATTCGAGATCGCCAACGGGCCCGGCTCGACGGAGATGATCGAGTTCGGTCCGCTCGGCGTCGGGGAGATCGCCCACATCCGCACCGACCCGCGCCGCAAAGGTGTCTTCGACCTCACCGAACGCGCCGCCGCGGGGGTGTCGCCCGCGCTGTTCGGGGCCAGCCCGACGGACACGATGTACCGGAAGATGAAGGGCCGGTTCACCGCTGACTGCGCCATCCCGGCCAAGCAGCCGGGTATGCGGGTGCAGACCCATTTGGTGAAGTGCGCGATCACCGGCGGCAACGCGGACTCGAAGATCGAGGCGTCACTGACACCGCTGAGGCGCTACCCGCAGTGACCACCGCCACGGCCTCCCGGTTCGAGCTGGTGGAGGTGCTGCACACGCAGCTGCGCACCGGCACGCGTGAGCAGCGCGCCGCCGCCGCGACAAAGCTCGCCGATCTGAAATCGGCGGAGCAGACCGACATCGTGGTCACCGTCCACGACAAGTACTGGAATCCGGTCGGGGAGATCGGCGACCACGAGGAACTGTCGCTGGACATTCCCCGCAACGTCACCCCCACCCTGGACTTCACGCTCAAGGGCGGCGACGGCTCCACCAGCGGCCCGTCAGCCCAGGATCACCACATCCCCCGGCTACGGCGTTGCCGCAAAGAGTTGGTCGGTGTCACCGTCGAGGTCGGGGCGGTGCGGTGGGCCGGGTTCGTCGACCACACCAAGTACTCCTACAAGGGCGGGAAACGCACCCTCACCGCCAATTGCCTTGGCATCTTCGACATCCTGAACTACATCCACGTCCTGCCGTCGTGGTGGCTGCCCATCCAGGCCCAGCCGGTCTCGCACGCCGTGTTCATCGGCCCCATCGTCAGTTGCTTGGAGTCGATGATCGCCGAGCAGGCGATGCGGCTGCAAGCGGGGATCTGGGAGTTCGTCAACCAGGCCGGCTCCCTCAACCCCGACATGCGGGCATGGTTCGGGACGCTGCTGCAAACACTGCAGAACGAAGGCAAGAGCGTCGAGGCGTTCCTGACCGCGTTGAAGACCCCGATCTACGTGGTGCGCACCAACATCCTCAAGGACACCTCCATGATGGTGGCCCGCACGGTGCGCATGGAGAAGATCGGCGCGGTCATCGAGGACATGACCAAGGCGTACGGCGTGGACGTGCGCATGGACCTGTGGAAGCCCGGCGACCCGCAGCCCGACGAGTGGGCCAACCTGACCCACCCCACCTACGTCGTCACCGTCAAAGACCGCCTCGCGACCACCGGGCCGACTCAGACGATCGCCGATTCGATCCTGAAAACCGTTGTCGACCTTGGTGGTTCGTTCTTCGGCGAGATCAAGGGTGTCATCGAGCAGGCGCCCGGCGCTGAGGGTGTGTTCATCTCCAGTCTGGCCGGCGTGGACTTCGAGGAACCGATCGCGGTGCTGGTCGACGGACCCGACACCCCGATGCTCGAGTTCGACATCGACGACTACCACCCGCGCGGCCACACCATGCTCCTCGGGGGACGATCGCCAACCTGGGTCGGTGCCCCCGGGCTAACAACCTGGGGGCACCGGCCCAGAGGGCAAACCCTGAGTCAACAACCTGATCAACATCACCCTGTCGTGGCTGATCGACAGCCTGATGATTTTCATCGGAATCACCGGTGTCCCAAGCAATTTGCTCGACGGGTTCCTCAACGATGCGTTCCTGGCGTTTCAGGCGATCCAGCTGTACGACCGCCGCGACGAAGTCGGACCGTACGGTCGGCCGGAGAACTTCCTGCCCACCGCGTCGGCGCCGTACAACATCGAGGCGATCTTCTCGTTCGTCAACCACATCTGGGACACCCGCGGATGGCGCAGTGCGACAGCGAAATTCCGCAACGGGAAACCGTTCAGCCTGGGCCAGCATTTCGTGCCCGGCGGAATGATGTCGATCGCGCACGGCGACGAGCTCTACACCGACTACGTCGAACACATCTTCCTGCGCGACAACCGGCGCGAACGCGCGGAGATCGTCGTGCAGATCGGCGACAGCAAAGCCATCGAAGCGCCGCTCGCCCGCACCCAGCGACTGGCCACCGGAACACAAGAGGCCCTGAACGTGCTCACGTTGGCGCCGCAAGCGGCATGAAACTGATTGGGAGGCACACGCGTTGACCGCACCCGCGCCCGAAGTCGTGACGATCGACAACGAAGAGTACTACCAGTGGAAAACGGTCCTGCGGATCCCGAAGAACTGGACCCCCGAGAGCGGGGTGTTCATCGCCGTCGCCCCGCCCGGCGGGATCGCGAACTTCCCCGCCGCCGTCCAGGGCGACAACGGGCTGCCCCCGACGCTGCGCAACGTGGTGCTCACCGAGCTGGCCGCCGACGACCCCACCCCAGCATCAGCGGAGTGGACGGAGATCAGCGCGGGAAGCTCCACCGTCCGCCCCATCTACGACCTGGAGATCGCGCTGCACCGCGGCGAGGCCGGATCTGACGGCACGCTGACCATCCTGACCGCCACCGACCTCACCCTCACCGGCGCCCAAGCGGGTTACGTGCTGGCGTTGAAGTCCGACGGCGCGGGCGGCTACAACGGTGTGGAGGCCGTCGCCCAGAAGGTCGGCAACATGTACTGGCCGACCGCGATTTCGACGCTGACCAACGCATCCGGCGCCAACGCGCTCACATCGGTGCCGGTGCCGACGCAGCCGTGGCCGTACCGGCTGTGCGTGCAAGGACAGCAGACCATCAGCCCCGACGGCCCCGACGTGCAAGCCGACCTCGTCGCGCGGCTCGGCGGGACCGGCACCGGCACCGGCGCCACCGACGGCAACGTGATCGCCCGCGGCCAGGGCCTGCCCGGCGGCGCGATGCAGAACCTGGTGCTGTCACCGGCGCCGCCGGCCGCGAGCGCACCCGGCTTCGGTGAGGTGTCCAACGGGGCGGCCCGCACGGTGTACATCCGTGTCGAGCAGATCGGCTCGGGCACGGACACGTTCGACACCGTGGCCGGGCGCGGCCTGTTCAGCGTGAGGGTTGAACCGCTTCGATGAGCGATGCCTACTCGGGCCGCGAACCCGTCACCGCGCCCGGCATCCACGACCGGGCCCCGGCGACGGTTGTCCCGCCGTTCACGCAGGCCCAGCTGCGCGCCAAAGGGCAGCAGTGGATCGAGGAGTTCCTCAAACAGGTGCTGCTCGCGCTGAAGGGCGTGTTCACGTTCGGGATCCCGTCGTTCGACCAGCTGCGGGATTGGGCGGAGGGCCTGGCCGCTCAGTGGCAGGCGTCGTCGGATGCCGTGCAGCAGCAGATCATGGACTGGCTGACCGGGATCGTCGACTCCACCGAGACCGATCTGGACAACTGGCTGCTCGACCTCGCGAATGGGAATGCCAGCTGGACGCAGCTCGGGCAGATCGTGCAGGGCGAGCTCGTCACCCCAGTCACCGCAGCGGTGGCGGACTTCAAGGACTGGTGGAACAGCCTGGTCGGCTGGCAGGACTCCACCACCACGACCGCGACGGATATTCAGAACACCCAGATCGCTACGACGGCGAATGGTGTTCCGCGGCAGCCGAAGTGGGTGTCGCCGTATCCGTTGTCTGATGTGACTTACCCGGTGTCGATGCACATCAATCAGTGGGTGCGCAGCGGCGCCACGGGGGCAGCGTCGGCGGGTACGGCGCACACTCACGGGGCTGGGACGCTGCAGACGGGGACGACGTCGTACGCCACCGGGCAGGGCAACAGCAACGGCGCGGTCATGACGATCACGAACACGATGGTCGTGGACACGATCGGCTACGCGGGATCGCGCGACGCCGCCGTGGACGCCGTGTTCCTTGAGGTTTTCAAGGTCAACGAGGACGGCAGCGCAACAAGGGTGTCGTCGACGAATGTCACGGCCACGATCTCGACCGGTGCTGACGAATACCGTTTCGTGACACTGCCTTCGCCGCTGTTGTGCCAGGCCGGCGAGGAGTATCTGCTCCGGTTGCGCAACGCCTCGACGGTCGCTGGCGATGTGTGGGTGATCGCCCAGCCTGGCGGTGGGCTGGGGCCGCAGGGTTCGTTCGTGACGGTCGGCTCATCGTTGACCAATCAGACGTCGTACACGTCGGGGGAGATGGCCACCGCGCTGTCGTCGGCGGACAAGCTGTGTTGGTTCATGCTCGGCGCCGGATCCCCGCCGTTGCCGGAGCTGGCCTTCTCGGACAATTTCGACCGGACCCTGCTCGGCAACTTGTGGCTGACGAAGTCGTCGACCGCGTCGCAGCTCGCCATCATCGGTAATGCGTTGCAGTACAACAGCGCAACGAACGGTGTCCAGGCCGGGATCTATGTCCGCAAGGCCAACTACGACGCGGCGAAGGTTGAGGCGTACCTGTCGGTGAATCCGCTTGCGGTGCTGGGGCAGCGGGTTGGTTTGATGCTGCACTGCAACCAGGACATGAGCCAGGTGGTGTTCCTCGGTGTCGGCCCTTCCGACGCGAATCTGTATTCGGGGGGCTGGAATTCGCTGACCGAGCGGCAGACCGACGGCGATGCGGGTAGCGGCTTGTGGTCGCTCTATTGGGACGACACGGCCGGCAAGTACATCGTGCTCAAGAACGGCGCGGCGACCGGGCTGGAGTGGGCGGCGGGCGGCGCAACCGTCCGCGACGAGAA
>NZ_JBGAME010000034.1:0-35832 GCF_044223235.1 Mycobacterium sp. | reverse complement strand
ACCTGGCCCACGAACTCGACGTCGAGTTCGCCGACCTCGCACAGGGGACGGTCGCGGCCATCGCGGAGGTGCTCGACGAGGGCCTGGTCGCCGGTAATCCACTCGATGTCTGGGGTACCGGCGCGGACACCCGCCAGTTGTTCGGGGCATGCCTGCGGTTGATGGCGAACGATCCCGGCGTCGGCGTGACCGCGCTGGCCGTCGACCTGGTGTCCGAGTTCGACGGCGACACGGCCTATTCCGACGCGGTGCTGGATGCGGCCGCGGAGACTGACGCCCCGCTGGCGGTACTCACCTCCGTTTCCTCGGCGATCGACCCGGCGGCGGCAGCGCGGCTGCGGGACAACGGAATTGCGGTGCTCGAAGGCGCCAGAAGCGGGCTGGCGGCGCTCGGCCACCTGGCCCGCTGGCCGTTGCCTCGTGACGACGCGGCCGGGCGCGTATCGCCGCAGCGGCGGGCGCGCTGGCGGGCGGCGGTACTGTCGGGCACCGCCGATCCGGTGGGCCTGCTGCGCGACTACTGTGTGCCCGTTGCGGATTCACGCACCGCATCGTCGCTGGAGGAGACACTGGCGGCCGCCGACGAGATCGGCTATCCGGTGGCGCTGAAAACCCTTGGCGCATCCCATAAGAGCGATGTCGGCGGGGTCATGCTCGGGGTGGCCGACCCGGTACGGTTGGCGCAGGGCTACGCCTCGATGTCCGTGAGGCTGGGTCCCGCGGTCACGGTGTCGGCGATGGCGGCCGCGGGCGTCGAGATGTCGGTGGGGTTCGTCCGCGACGAGGTGTTCGGGCCGCTGGTAGTGGTGGCCGCGGGCGGAACGATGGTCGAGCTGCTCGCCGACCGGGTGGTGGCCTGCCCGCCGGTGTCGCGGGGCGGGGCGCATCGGCTGCTGGACCGGCTGCGGATCCGGCGCCTGCTGCGTGGCTGGCGCGGTGCCCCGCCGTGTGATGTCGACGCGCTCGCCACGGTGATCGTGGGTGTTTCCGAACTGGCCACCGAGCTGTCCGAGGTGCTCGACGCGGTCGAGGCGAACCCGGTCATCGCCTCAGCCGGTGGCGTCGTCGCTGTCGACGCGCTGGTGATACCCCGTCGCGGGATCGGACAGTAGCGGTGCGAACGCCAACTCGGCCGCACCGATCATCAGCGTCTCGGATCCGAGGCTAGCCGGCACGATCCGGACCAGCTCGTGCGGCGTTTTCATGCTGTGGCGGGCGACGGCCTCATCGAGCACACCGGCTGCGCGCCTGGGGAATTCGCCGAGGAAGCCGCCGAGCACGATCAGCCGCGGGTTCAGCATGTTGACCGCGTTGCCCAGGGCGATGCCGAGATACCGGGCCTGGCCCTCGACGTCGGTGCGATCCTGGCTGACCTCGGTCTCCAGACACCCGACCCGGCCGCAGTGGCAGGGATCGGCGCCGCCGACGAAGGTATGCCCGAGTTCGCCGGCGTAACCCGCGGCACCCTCGAGCAGGGTACCCGCGACGATGAAGCCGGCGCCGATGCCGGAGGCGCCGCCGTTGACGTAAATCATGTGGTCGATCACGGGGTCGATCATGTGGCGCGGATTCCCGTGCCTGCCGAACAGGTGCTCGGCGATGGCGCCGGCGTTCGCGTCGTTGGCGGCGAACACGGGCAACCCGGTCGCCTCGCCGAGCATCCGTCCGATCTGTTCGTCGTTCCAGCCGAGGTGGGGAGCCATCCGGACCTCGGAGCCCGGTGCGTGCACCAGCCCGGGAACCGCCACCCCGATCGCGGTGATGGACTGGCCGGAATCGAGGCGCCGCCGCATCTGCGCGACGGCGTCCGCGGCGATCGTCACGGTCTCGGCGACGGTCGGGATGCCTGCGGTCGGCACCCGCTCGACGGTGCGGACCCGGCCACCCAATGCAACCAATCCAACCGTGATGCAGTCGATTTCGGGGTTGACCGCGATGGCAAGGGTGCGGTTGCCCGGGCGCACGATGGGGCTGGGCCTGCCCACCTGTGCCGCGGTCCCCGGCTCCGCCACCGCCTCATCGACCAGTCCGCCGCCCGCAAGCTCCTCCACCAGATCCTTGACGGTCGAGCGGGACAACCCAGTCCGTCGGGTCACCTCGGCGCGGCTGAGCGCACCGTGCCGATGCACCAACGTCAGCACCGCCGACAGGTTGCGGCGGCGTACGTCGTCACTTCTGGTGCCGGTCCTCACAGTCCTCCTTGACAGTAGCTTGCATCACATCTTATGTTCGGAGACAGAACAAATCCACCGTCAGGAGCGTCCCATGTCCGTCCTCGAGTCCCACGTCCCGGCCGGCGGCACCGCCGCCGATGCCCTCGTGCCGAAGCCGTCCGACAAGTTCTCGTTCGGCCTCTGGACGATCGGATGGCCCGCGGGCGACCCCTTCGGTGTGCCAACCAGGCCCGCCCTCGACGTGGTGGAGGCGGTGGAGCGGCTCGCCGAACTGGGTGCGTACGGTCTGACCTTCCACGACGACGACCTGTTCCCGTTCGGCTGTTCCGACGACGAGCGGCGGCGGGCGATCGGAAGGCTGAGCACGGCACTGCAGGCCACCGGCATGGTGGTGCCGATGGTGACGACGAACCTGTTCACCCAGCCGGTGTTCAAGGACGGCGGATTCACCAGCAACGATCGGGCGGTGCGGCGATTCGCGCTGCGCAAGGTGCTGCGCAACCTCGACCTCGCCGGTGAGCTCGGTGCGCAGACGTTCGTCCTGTGGGGTGGCAGGGAAGGTAGCGAGTACGACAGCGCCAAGGACGTCCGAGCGGCGTTCGACCGGTACCGGGAGGCGCTGGACCTGTTGTGCCAGTACGTAATCGACCAGGGGTACCCGCTGCGGTTCGCCATCGAACCCAAGCCCAACGAGCCGCGTGGTGACATCCTGCTACCCACGGTCGGGCATGCGCTGGCGTTCATCGATACGCTGGCTCACCCCGAGCTGGTCGGGGTCAATCCCGAGACCGGCCACGAGCAGATGGCTGGCCTGAACTTCATGCACGGGATCAGCCAGGCGCTCTACCGCGGAAAGCTGTTCCATATCGACCTCAACGGTCAGCGCGGGATCAAGTTCGACCAGGATCTGGTGTTCGGCCACGGCGACCTCGCCAACGCGTTCGCGCTCGTCGACCTGCTGGAGAACGGCGGCCCGGACGGCGGGCCCAGCTACGGCGGCCCGCGGCACTTCGACTACAAGCCGAGTCGCACCGAGGACAGCGTCGGTGTGTGGGAGTCGGCCGCGGCGAACATGCGCATGTACCTGTTGCTCAAGCAGCGGGCGGCGGCGTTCCGCGCCGACCCCGAAGTCGCCGAGGCGCTGCGGGCGGCCCGGGTCGGCGAGTTGAGGGTGCCCACCCTCAACTCGGGGGAAACCTATGTCGAGTTGCTGGCCGACCGGTCGGCATACGAGGACTTCGACCCCGACTCTTATTTCGGGGCAAAGGGTTTCGGTTTCGTCCGGCTCAACCAGTTGGCGACCGAACACCTGATGGGCGCTCGCTGACACGCGTTTCAATTTCACTCTGGACGTGATGCACGTCACGCTATATGTTGTGCGAGGCAACAAAAGGATGGGAAAGGCGGTCTTCATGAAACGAGCGAGCGGGCTGATGTTTGCCGTGGTGGTCGGAGCCGGATTCGCCCTCAGCGGCTGCGGCAGCGGTGGCGGCGGCGGTAGCACCGAGACCACCGGCGGCGCGTCGGCGCAGGCCGGCAAGGTCGGCGTGATCCTGCCCGACACCAAGTCGTCGGTGCGTTGGGAGTCCAAGGACCGGCCCGAGCTGGAGGCCGCCTTCAAGGCCGCGGGTATCGACTACACGATCCAGAACGCCGAGGGCTCCGCGGACAACATGGCCACCATCGCCGACGGCATGATCGCCGACGGCGTCACCGTGCTCGCCATCGTCAACCTGGACTCCGACAGCGGTGCCGCCATTCAGGAGAAGGCGGCCAGCCAGGGCGTCAAGACCATCGACTACGACCGGCTCACCCTGGGCGGGTCCGCCGACGTGTACGTTTCGTTCGACAACACCAAGGTCGGCGAGCTGCAGGGCCAGGGCCTGGTGGACTGCCTGGCGGGCAATCCGGCGAATGTGGTGTTCCTCAACGGATCTCCCACGGACAACAACGCCACCCTGTTCACCGCGGGCGCCCACTCGGTGGTGGACAAGACACCGACGATCACGATCGTCGGTGAGCAGGCCGTGCCCGATTGGGACAACGACAAGGCCGTCACCATCTTCGAGCAGCTCTACACCGCGGCCGACGGCAAGGTCGACGGCGTCTATGCCGCCAACGACGGGCTCGCCGGTTCGGTCATCTCGATCCTGGAGAAGAACGGGCGCGCCGGCCAGGTGCCGGTGACCGGCCAGGACGCGACCGTCGAGGGGCTGCAGAACATCCTCGCCGGAACCCAGTGCATGACCGTGTACAAGTCGGCGAAGGAAGAGGCGGGTGCGCTGGCCAAGGCCGCCATCGCACTGGTCAACGGCGAGCAGCCGGAAACCAACGGCACCTCGCGCGACGACACCGGCGGCCGCGACGTCCCGTCCATCCTGCTGACCCCCAAGTCGATCACCAAGGACAACGTCGACGTCGTGTTCACCGACGGCGGTCAGGCCAAGGAAGACGTCTGCACCGGGCAGTTCGCCGCCGCCTGCACCGCAGCAGGGTTGTAGATCGACGGTGACGGGCATGACAGGGACGACGCGTACCGGCCCCGAGCCGATCCTCGAACTGCGGGGTGTGAACAAGAGTTTCGGAGTCGTGCACGTGCTGCACGACGTCGACTTCCAGGTTTACCCGGGTGAGGTGACCGCACTGGTCGGCGACAACGGTGCCGGTAAGTCGACCCTGGTCAAGGCGATCGCGGGGATCTATCCGATCGACACCGGCAGCTACCTGTTCGAAGGTAAGCCGGTGACCGTGCACGGGCCCAATGACGTTGCGGCCCTTGGTATCGAGGTCGTCTATCAGGATCTGGCGCTGTGCGACAACCTCGACATCGTCCAGAACATGTTCCTCGGCCGCGAACTCAAGCGGCACGGGACGCTGGACGAGGCCAGGATGGAGTCGATGGCGCGCGAGGCGCTGACCTCCCTGTCGGTGCGGACGGTCAAGTCGGTGCGCACCTCGGTGTCCAGCCTGTCGGGCGGTCAGCGGCAGACGGTGGCGATCGCCAAATCGGTGCTGTGGAACTCCAAGGTGGTGCTGCTCGACGAGCCCACCGCCGCGCTCGGGGTGGCACAGACCCGTCAAGTGCTCGACCTGGTGCGGCGGCTGGCCGATCAGGGCCTGGGCGTGGTGTTCATCTCGCACAACATGGTTGACGTGTTCGAGGTCGCCGACCGGGTCTGTGCGCTGTATCTGGGGCGGGTGGCCGCGGAGGTCAAGGCCTCCGAGGTCAGCCACAGCCAGATCGTCGAACTGATCACCGCAGGTCGTTCCGGCAGCCTCGGCCTTGCGCCGGCCGAGGCCGCCCAATCGATGTAGAGGACAATCCGAGATGACCCCGAAATGACCCCGAAATGACCAAGCCCGACGCCGCGCCCAGTGCGGCTGGCCTCAGCCCGCGCAACGCCGCCCGCACCGGATCGAAGCTGGCCGACGCCGACTTCGCGGCGGATTCCCGCAGCGACACCACGTTCGGCGACGCCGTGCGCAGCTATCTGGGGCGGGTCCGCGGCGGTGACATGGGTTCGCTTCCCGCGGTTCTCGGCCTCGTGGTGTTGTTCGCGGTGTTCGGGCTGGCCAACAGCCGGTTCACCTCCGCGCTCAACCTGGCCAATCTCGTCACCCAGGCCGGCTCGATCTGTGTGCTGGCGATGGGTCTGGTGTTCGTGCTGCTGCTCGGCGACATCGACCTGTCGGCAGGCGTGGCGGGCGGGGTGTCGGCCTGTGTGATGGCGCTGATGATGGTCAACCAGGGCTGGCCGTGGTGGGCCGGAATCCTGGCGGGCGTGGTGTGCGGAGCGTTGATCGGCCTGGCGATCGGCGTGTTGTGCGCCAAACTCGGTATCCCGTCGTTCGTGGTGACACTGGCCTTCTTCCTCGGCCTTCAGGGGGTGACGCTCAAGCTGATCGGTGAGGGCGGCTCGGTGCGGGTGGACGATCCGGTGATCCGCGGCATCACCATCTCCAACTTGTCGGTCTCGACGGGATGGGTTCTTGCGCTTGTCATCTCGGTAGGGTTCGCCGCACTGGAGCTCTACCGGCACCGCACCAAGGTCACGCTGGGGTTGACGCATTCGCCGCTGGGCGTGGTGGCCGCCAGGATCACGGCGGTGGCGGCAGTCACGCTCGGGGTCACCTACCTGATGAACCTGAACCGCAGCGTGAACCCCAACGTCGAGATCCGGGGCATCCCGTATGTGCTGCCGGTCGTCGGGCTGCTGCTGATCGTGCTGACGTTCGTGCTGAACCGGACCGCCTACGGCAGGCACATCTACGCCGTCGGCGGCAACCGGGAGGCGGCGCGGCGAGCGGGTATTCCGGTTGCGCGCATCCGGATCTCGGTGTTCGTGGTGTGTTCCTCGCTTGCCGCGTTGAGCGGTATCATCGCCGCCTCCTACGGCGGTAAGGTTTCGGCGTCCTCCGGTGCGGGCAACACCCTGCTGTATGCGGTCGGTGCGGCGGTGATCGGTGGCACCAGCCTGTTCGGCGGGCGGGGCCGCGCACTGGATGCGGTCATCGGTGGCGTGGTGGTGGCCACCATCGCCAACGGCCTTGGCCTGCTGAACCAATCGTCGTACATCAATTTCCTTGTCACCGGCGGTGTTCTGCTGCTGGCCGCGAGCGTGGACGCGATCTCCCGCAGGCGTCGCTCGGCCGCGGGCCTGAGCTGATGAGGTAAGACTGTGGGCGCGACAAGTGCCCGCTCGGGGACCAATCAGGAGAATGTCCGCCGACACAACCTGAGCACGATGCTGCAGCATCTCCACCTGTCGGGTCAGCTGTCGAGGTCGTCGCTGACCACCCTGATGGGCCTGAACCGCAGCACGATCGCCGCACTGGTCGGCGAGCTCGAACAGCTCGGACTGGTCGAACAGCAGGCGCCAGGCGCGTCGGTCCGACCGGCGGCCGGACGCCCGTCGGTCGGCGTCGCGGCAACCGAACACGTCTACGTCCTTGCCGTCGATGTGCGGGTGTCGGGACTGGTGGTGGCTCGCGTCGGGCTCGGCGGGATGGTGCTCTCGCACGTGACGGCGCCGATCCCCGGCGGTTGCTCGCCGCAGGAGGCCGCCGATGCCACCGTCGCGATGGCACGCTCGGTTCTGGGCGATGCCGAACCCGCCTCGGTGCTCGCCGGGGTAGGGGTGAGCGTTCCCGGCATCATCGACCGGGACGGCGGAATCGTGCGGCTGGCACCGAATCTCGAGTGGCGCGACGTCCCGTTCGCCGACATGCTCGCCCATGCGCTGGACACCAGCATGCGGCCCGTGCTTGGCAACGACGCGGACCACGGTGCGCTCGCCGAGCACTTGCGCGGAGTGGGGAGGGGCGTCGACGACCTTGTGTACATTTCCGGTGAGGTGGGCGTCGGCGCCGGACTCATCGCCGGGGGCAGACCCGTCAGCGGGGCATCGGGATATGCAGGGGAGATCGGCCATCTACCCTTCGGCGACGGGGCCCGACCATGCCACTGCGGCGCGCGGGGGTGCTGGGAGACCGAGATCGGCGCCGCGGCGCTGGCCGAAGCCGTCGGCTTCCCGACGGACCGGATCACCGACTTCGCCGCCCACCTCGACGGATTGGATTCCGCGCCTGCCGAACTCGCGACGATCGGCCGCCGCCTCGGTCGCGGTCTTGCCGGCCTGGTGAACCTGCTGAACCCCAGCATGATCGTGCTCGGCGGCTACCTGCGATCGGTGTATCCATGGCTGGAATCCGATGTGCTGGAAGAGATGTCGATACGCGCGCTGCAGGTCTCGGGTATGCGGCCGCGGATCGTGTTACCCGGACTGGGAGATCGGTCGGTGCTGATCGGTGCGGCGGAGGTGGCGTTCCGCGCGCTGCTCGACGATCCGGTCGGCTGTCTGCCGCTGGCGCAGCGCACGGCCGATCTTGTCGGCTAGCCTTCGCCGAGTTCTGGGTGTGGGCTGGCCGCACACGACCTTTCACGACCGCTGTGCAGAAGTCGGCGCAAAAGGAGACCCCAGTCCTCGAGTTCAGCGTCGACGGCGCCGGCCAGCACGGGTGTCATCACCTGGTGACTCTGTCGTTGTCCTGTCTGGCAACGTTTTCCGGGAACGGAAGTGAGATGGGTTCGGGCGTCAGCCTGCTGTGCCCGTCGGCGTCGAAGCGGTCGAGGCCAAGATCGGTGAGGTCGAGCCAGTCGCAGGAGCCGGTGGTGGTGAGGTCGGCGGCCACCTGGGCGACCGCGGGTCCCCACATCATCCCGTGGCCCGCGGCGCTGGCGACGACGGTACCGTCCACCGGGCCGTCGGCGGTGAGCAGCGGTCCGAGGATCGGCAGATGGTCGGGGGTGTAGTCGATCGTCGCCGCCCAGCTCCGGCGCAGGCCGAGCCCGGCGACGGCGGGGAAGAGCTCCTCGATGCGGTCACGGGCCTTGAGGTAGTAGACGTCGTCGAAGTCGATCGCGACTCCCGGCCGCTCGTCCGGATTGCTCATACCCCACAGTAGGCCGCCGGATTCACCTGGCCGCCAATAGATTCCGGAGGTGATGTCGAAGACCATCGGTAGCTCGTACACGTTGAGTCCGGGTAGTGGTGCCGTCACGACAACCTGGTGGCGGGTGCCGCCCGCCGGTATGCGCCCACCCGCCGCCGCGCCGACGTCAGCCAGTTGTGGTCCGCCGGTGAGCACCACCCGGTCGGTGTCGATCGGGCCGGCCGAGGTGTCCACACCGACGACCCGGCCGCCCGAGGTGCGCAGACCGGTGAACGCGCAGCGTTCCCTGACGTCGACACGGTGGGCGGTCAGCGCAGCGGTGTAGGCCAGGACGTTGCGGGGTGCGTCGATGTAACCGTCGCCGGGTGCGTAGGAAGCGCCAAGCGTCGCACCCTTCGCGACACCGGTGTGCCTGGCGTCGATGTCGGAGCCCGACAGCCACTCGACGTCGAGACCGATGCTGCGCTGCAGCGCGATCCGATCGTGGGCCTGGCGCACCTCGGGATCGGAGAAGCACGGCATCAGGTAACCCTGGGCGACGAAGCCGCAGTCGAGCGGGAAGCGGTCACCGCTGGCGCGGTAGAACTCCTGGGCGCGCAGGCCCAGCCGGATCGCAGTCTCCGTTCCGCCCTGGGCGCGCACCATACCCGCCGCGCGACTGCTGGCGCCTTCGCCCAGAGTCGCGGCGTCGAGCAGTACCACATGGGGCACACCGCTTTCGGCGAGCAGCACTGCCGTCCACGCGCCGACCGTTCCGCCGCCCACGACGATGACATCGGCATTGTGGGACCTGGTCATACTATGGAACGCTGGCATAGACTGAACGCTCAGTCAAGTGGTTGGACGAGTATTAGGGGTGCCGGTGTACGCGCTGAGCGAACAGGATCTGCTGCTCCGGGAAACAGCGCGCGCCTTCGTCGAATCGCTGATGCCCTTCGAGGTGGAAGCCGAGCTCGCCGGCGGCGTCCTGCCCAAGGAGGTGACGGCCGAGCATCGGGCGCGCGCAATCGAATTGGGTCTCTATGCCACCAACATGCCGACGTCGGTGGGCGGGCCCGGCTGTACCGCGCTACAGCAGGTGCTCGTGCAGGAGCAGTGCGGCCGGGTGACCAACGGTCTGGCCTGGGTGATGGCCACCCCGCCGCAGTGGTGGCCCGAGGTGGCCACCGACTACCAGCGCGAGCGCTGGCTGCTGCCCAGCGTGCGCGGGGACAAGCATGAGGCGTACGCGATCACCGAAGAGTTCGCCGGCTCCGACGTCTCGGAACTGCAGACCACCGCGCGCCGGTACGGCGACGGCGAAAACGGCGAAAATTACGTCATCGACGGCACCAAATGGCACGTCACCTCGTTCAACCTGGCCGACTACGTCTTCGTCGAGGCCGTCCTCTCCGAGGGGGAGCACGCCGGTGACCACGTGCTGCTCGTCGTCGATCTGCCGTGGCCGGGAGTCGAGGTCATCCGCACCCCGCACTACTCCCACCACATCGCCGACCAGCACCCGATCGTCGCGTTCACCGACGTCCGAGTGCCCGCGGCCAACCTGGTCGGCGCCGAAGGCGGACCCATGACGTTCACCCAGGACTGGTTCCGCTTCGAACGGCTGATGGTCGCGGCCCGCTGCGTGGGAGCGGCCCAGCGACTGGTCGACGAGACGACGGCATTCGCGCGGACCCGCATCATCGGGGGGCGGCCGCTGGGCGAGTACCAGCTGGTGGCGGGCATGCTGGCCGACAGCGCGACGGAGCTGTTCGCCGCGCGGACAATGCTCTACGAGGTCGCCCGCTCGATCGACGGCGGCGCCGACCGCAAGATCCTGCACGGTCAGGCGTCGATGGCCAAGCTGTACTGCTCGGAGATGGCGGGACGGGTCGCCGACCGGGCCGTACAGATCTTCGGCGGTCGCGGCTACATGCGGGAGAACGTCGCCGAGCGGATGTTCCGCGAGCTGCGGGTGGAGCGCATCTGGGAGGGCGCCAGCGAATTGCAGCGTCTCATCGTGGCGGGTCAGATGATGAAGCGGGGGACCGCCGCGCTGCTCGACCCCAGCTGAGCCCTCGCGGCCTGCCCGCGTCAATCCCATTGGGCCGCCTGGCGAACCGATCATTCCGCCGAGGCCACGACACTGAGTCGATACGATCCGGACCAGTGTCGTAAGGAGTTTCGTCATGGCCGAGAGCAGACGTACCCGCGCCGCGACCCGCGGCACCAAGCCGTCGCCGCCAGTCGCGCGTGACGACGGCCGACCCGGCGTACTGATCACCTTCCGTCGCGAGCAGCTGGATGCCAGCCTGGCCGGACTGAAGAGTGCCGCGGGCATCGCCACCGTGGCGTTGGCGCGTGACTTCGAGTCGGGCGCGGTCGATCTCGCACAGACCGACGACAGCGACATGGTGGTGTTCGACGCGCTCGGGATCGGGGTGGCCGCGGTCGATCCAGACCAGCTGGGCAGCGTCATGCGCGCGGTCGCCGATGACGCGGGAATCGTGCACGTCGAACCGGAGCCGGTGTTCTGGGCGACCGGCTCACCGCTCTCCCCGGAATCGTTGGCGTACCTGCGCGGCTACCGCGACGCGGTCGACCATCTCTATGACCGGCTGGCGGGTGACGACTCGGACCTCGGTGAACTCGCGGCGACCGCCGAGGCATACCGGGACAACGCCGTGCGCACCTGGGGACTGGCCGCGACGCAGGTCATCGATGCGACGGCCACCGGCCGCGGGGTGAAGCTGGCGGTGCTGGACACCGGCATCGACCTGGACCACCCGGACTTCGTCGGGCGTGCCATCACCTCGGAGTCGTTCATCCCGGGACAGGCCGTGCAGGACGAGAACGGACACGGTACGCACTGCGCGGGAACCGCCGCGGGCCCGCAATCGCCGGGCAGCGGACCCCGATACGGCATCGCGTCGGACGCCACGCTGTTCGTCGGCAAGGTGCTGTCCAACCAGGGCTCGGCACGGGGTAGATCGACCCTGGCCGGGATCGAATGGGCGCTGCGCAACGGCTGCCGGGTGATCTCGATGTCGCTCGGCGCACCGGTGTCCGCGGGCGCCGCGTTCTCGGTGGCGTTCGAGCAGGTTGGAAAGGCTGCGCTGGCCGCGAATGCGCTCGTCGTCGCCGCCGCGGGCAACGACAGCGAGCGCCGCTCCGGTGTCATCGCCCCGGTCAACAGCCCGGCGAACTGCCCGTCGATCATGGCCGTCGCCGCGGTCGACCGTTTCCTGCGTGTCGCCGACTTCTCCTGCGGCGGGATCAATTCCGACGGGCGCGTCGATATCAGCGGGCCCGGCGTCGCCGTCCTGTCCAGTACGCCCGACCCCGCGCCTCCGCTGCAGCCGCCCGTGTTCCATCGGTGGCGAGCCAGGACCGACTCGGTGAACGGGACGAGTCAGGCGACGCCGCATGTGGCGGGCATCGCCGCCCTGCTGCGCGAAGCCGAACCCGAGATCGCCGCGGCCGACCTCTGGCGGCGTCTCGTCTCGGGCGCGCGAGCGTTGCCCCTGCCGGTGCGCGACGTCGGCGCCGGGCTCGTCCAGGTGTGACGCACGGGCCGTCCTTTGCGGGTGCCTTCGGGCATACTTGTGGCACGCGTCGAGGAGTCAGGCCATGTCGAGTCCGCAGGATGAGAAGTCAACCGGCGTGCTCGTGACCGTCGAGGCGGGCTATCGGGACAGGCTGACCGAGGTGTCGCGCCGCCTGCACGCCGCGGGCCTGATCGAGGGCGAACTGTTCGAATTCTCAGGTGTGATCGCGGGCAAGGCGGCGCGTGAGGACCTGGCCAAGCTCAGCCAGGTCGAGGGTGTGGCGGCGGTGGAACGCGAGCCGACGTTCGGGACTGGTTGATTCCTACGTCGGCGGCTTTCACCGCCGGGCCAGCCGGCTTGCCCGATCGGTGCCGATGGGCTGTGGTTATGGGTGTGACTGACCAAGACGTCCCGCTCGTGACCCTGTCGATGACCGTGCTCATGACCCCGGACATGAGCAACTTCTCGGGCAACGTGCACGGAGGTGCGTTGCTACGGCTGCTCGACCAGGTCGCCTATGCCTGCGGCAGCCAGTACGCCAGTTCGTATGTGGTCACGCTGTCGGTGGACCGCGTGCTCTTCCGCGGTCCGATCAGGGTGGGCGAACTGGTCACCTTCACCGCGTCGGTCAACTACACCGGCCGCACCTCGATGGAGGTCGGGATCCGGGTGGACGCCAAGGAGATAATCACCGGCGTCACCCGGCACGTGAACAGCTGCTACTTCACCATGGTCGCCGTCGACGGCGACGGCCATCCGCATCCGATTCCGCCGCTCGTTCCCGCCACCGAAGCCGCCCGACGGCGGTACGAGGACGCCCAGCGAAGGCGTCGGGCGGCCAGGGAAGCGGACAAGCGCGACTGACCAGCGCCGAGTGTACGGTTGCTGTACACATCGGCCGAGTGGACGCGTAAACAACCGTACATTCGGCGCAATGGGGTCAGCGGGGGTCAGCGGCGGGCGAGCAGATTCATGCCGTGGTACACCAGCAGCGCGGCGATCGAGCCGAGCGCGATACCGGTGAACGTCAGATTGCCTGCCTGCCAGGTGAAATCGGCGATGCCGATGATCAGCGGGATGGCCGCCGTCATCTGGTTGACGGGTTTGGCGAAGTCGACATGGTTGGTGAGCCAGATACGCACACCGAGCACACCCACCAGCCCGTAGAGCACGATCGTCGCGCCGCCGAGCACACCCGGCGGGATCGCCGAGATGGTGGCGCCCACCTTCGGGCACAGTGACAGCGTGATGGCAACCGCCGCGGCGATCCAGTACGCGGCCGTCGAGTAGACGCGGGTGGCCGCCATGACGCCGATGTTCTCCGCGTAGGTGGTGGTCGCCGAACCGCCGCCGGCCCCGGCCAGCACCGTCGCGACCCCGTCGGCGGCCAGCGCGCGGCCCATCACGGGGTCGAGGTCCTTGCCGGTCATCTGGCCGACGGACTTGACGTGCCCGATGTTCTCGGCGACCAGCGCGATGACGGCGGGCAGGAACATCGGCAGCACCGACAGCGTGAACGTCGGCGTCTGGAACTCGGGCAGGCCGAACCACGGCGCCGCCGCGATCGCAGACGTGTCGACGTCGCCGAGCGCCAGCGCCAGCAGGTAGCCGACCACCACGGACAGGAAGATCGCCAGCCTGCCGACGATGCCGCGGAAGAACGCCAGCGTCACCACCAGCAGGACCAGCGTGACGATGCCGACCAGCGGGCCCTGTTCGAAGTTGGACTTCGCGGCGGGGGCGAGGTTGAACCCGATGAGTGCGACGATCGCACCGGTCACCACGGGCGGCAGGGTCACGTCGATCCAGTGCGTGCCGACGATGTGCACGACGGCGCCGATCACCACCAGCGCCAGGCCCACCGCGACTATCCCGCCCAGGGCGCTGCCGGTGCCCTGCGACGCGACCGCCGCGGTGACCGGGGCGATCACCGAGAAGCTGGAACCCAGGTAGCTGGGCAACCGGTTGCCGGTGATGATCAGGAACAGCACGGTGCCGACGCCGGAGAACAGCAGCGTGGTGGCGGGCGGGAAGCCCGTCAGCACCGGCACCAGGAACGTGGCGCCGAACATCGCGACCACATGCTGCGCGCCGATCCCGATGGTGCGGGGCCAGTCCAGACGTTCGTCCGGGGCGACGACGAAGGTGCTGTCGGCGCGTGATTCGACATGCTTCCAGGTCAGTGGGATCACGGGCTACCCTTTCGCTCCTCGCGTGCGCGGTGCATATTTCGCTCCTCGCGTGCGCGGTACACCTTTCGCTCCTCGCGTGCGCCTCCGACTACACACCATCTGCCCGCCCCGCGCAGCGCTCAGGTCTGCTGTGGTTCGTACCCGCAGATCGCGGCCACCTTCTCAGCCGAGGCCGAGTCGGGGTCGAAGTGGTAGCCGAGCCATTCGGCGGCCAGGCGGCGGGCCAGTTCGATCCCGACGACGCGCTGCCCGAAGCACAGCACCTGCGCGTTGTTGCTCAGGATCGCCCGCTCCACCGAGAAGCTGTCGTGGGCGGTGACGGCCCGCACGCCGGGGACCTTGTTGGCGGCGATGGCCACCCCCAGTCCCGTTCCGCAGACCAGCAGAGCCCGGTCGGCCGTCCCGTCGGCGACCATGCGCGCGGCGGTGACCGCGACGTGCGGGTAGGCGGTGGACTCGCCGGGCCCGACGCCCACGTCGACGACGGAGGCGACGCGAGGGTCGGCGGCCAGGTCCCGGCTCAGGATGTCCTTGTACTGCAGCCCGGCGTCGTCGCTGCCGACGACGATCCGAAGGCGAGCGGAGGTCAGGGATGTCACGGCTTCTCCTCGATCAGTTCGGCGATGGTGTGGATGCACAGCGCGAGCGAGACGGCTCCCGCGTCGGGGGTTCCCACGCTGCGGTCGGCCAGCGGGCGGGCCCTGCCGATGTTGGGCCGCAGCCCGGCGGTCTCGGCCGCGGCTTTCTGGGCGATCTCGGTGGTGGCCAACCATGCTGTGCGCCAGTCGGTTCCGTTGCTTACCGCGGCGCCGAATGCGTCGACGAACGGTCCGAGCGCGTCGAGCATGGTCTTGTCGCCGCGACGGGCGCCGCCGAGGTCGACGAGCGCATCGTGCGCCGCCCGCAGCGCATCCGCGACGTCGCGGTCGCCCGGGGCGACCAGGTCTCCGATACGCCGCGCGGCCGCCTCCAGCGCGGCACCCCACAGCACGCCTGACGTGCCGCCGGCCTTGGCGGCCCACTCCCTGCCGGCGGCGGTCATGACGGCCGCGGTTCCGCCGCCGTCCGCCGATGCGGCACGGGCGGCTGCGCTCGCGGCAGAGCTGCCCTTGACCATGCCGCGGCCGTGGTCTCCGTCGCCCGCCACGGCATCGATGCGCCCGAGTTCGGCCTCAGCGCTTACCAGCTGGGCGGCGATCGCCGACAATGCTTGGGCCACAATCGATCCACTGGCGCAGATCCGGTCGTCGGCCGTGGCCACCGCTGCGCTCTCGCTGTGGTCGGCGACTGCGGCGCGGCGCGCGGTGCCCGTCAGCGGGGCGACCGTACCTTTGCGGTAGGCGGGCGTGTCCGCCGGTGAGGTCCACAGCCGTTCGAGTTCGTCGTCCAGCCACATCACCGTCAGCGAGCAGCCTGCCATGTCGAGGCTGGTGACCAGCTCGCCGACCTCGGGCTGCACGACGGTGTGCCCGGATTCGGCCAGCAGCGCCGAGACCGTCTTCCACACCACGAACAGTTCCTCATACTTGGTGCGGCCCAACCCGTTCAGAATCACCGCGACCCTGCCCGATGCCCCACCGGGCTTTTCGGCGAGCACACCGTCGACCAGCAGTTGCGCGAGCTCGTCCGCGCGCGGCATGGCATGGCTGGATACCCCGGGCTCGCCGTGGATGCCCAGGCCGAGATCCATCGTCCCGGCTGTGACGGTGAACAGCGGCCGATCAGCGCCCGGCATAGTGCAGCCGTCGAAGGCCACCCCCAGCGTGCGGGTCACGGCGTTTGCCTTGGCGGCGACCCGCTCGACGTCGTCGAGGTCGGCGCCCTCCTCGGCGGCGGCACTGGCACAACGGAATACGGTGAAATCGCCGGCGATGCCGCGCCGCTTGGCGACCTCGCCCACTGGAGCGCTGGCGATGTCGTCGGTGACGGCGAGGTAGCGCGCGTCGATACCGTCGGCGCGCAGCTGTCGCACGGCGAGGCCGAAGTTCATCACGTCGCCCGCGTAGTTGCCGGTGAGCAGCAGCACCCCGGCGTCACCGTGCGCGGCTCGGGCCACCGATGCCGCCTCGCGGGCGGACGGCGAGGTGAAGATGTTGCCGACCACGGCGCCGTCGGCGAATCCGTGCCCGACGACGCCGCAGAACGCCGGGTAGTGACCGGAGCCGCCGCCGACCACCACGGCCACCTTGCCTGCGGGTGTTTCCGTGGCCCGCACCACGCCGCCCGGCACGCCGATGACGTAGCCGGAGTTGGCGTCGAGGAAGCCGGCGAGCATGTCCTCGCTGAAGCTGGCGGGATCGTTGAACAGTCGTGTCATGTCGGCACCGTTTCTTTGGGTTGTGGTCAGTGGATGTGGCTGCCGCCGTTGATATCCACCGTGGTGCCGGTGAGATAGCTGGCGTCGGGGCTGGACAGGAAGGTGATGACGGCGGCGACCTCGTCGGTGGTGGCCACCCGGCCGATCGGGATGTCGCGGGCGAGTTTGGCTTCCTGTTCGTCGGTGGAGCCGACCCGGATGCTGGTGTCGACGGCGCCGGGGGTGACGGCGTTGACGGTGACGCCCGTGTCGGCGATCTCACGGGCCAGCGCCTTCGTGAAGCCGAGGACGGCGGCCTTGGCCGAGGAGTAGGGCACCTTGCCGAATACGCCGCCGCCGCGCTGGGCTGACACCGACGACATGTTGACGATGCGGCCCCAGCCCTGTTCGAGCATGTCGGGCAGGAACGCCTTGGTGACCAGGTAGGTGCCGGTCGCGTTGACGGCGATCACCTTGTTCCACAGCTCGAGCGTGGTCTCCAGGAACGGCACCGGGGAGGTGATGCCTGCGATGTTGGCCAGCGCGCCGACCGGCGGCAGATTCCCGTTGGCGACGTCGGCGGCCACCGCGGCGTGGGCCGCGGCGACGGACTCCTCGGAGGTGACGTCGATCGCGTAACCGAAAGTGGGAACTGCGAATTCGTTGCCGATGTCGGCGGCGACCTTCGCCGATTTCTCCGCGTCGAGATCGAGGATGACCACGGCCCAGCCTTCGCGGGCGTAGCGGCGGGCGACGGTGACGCCGATGCCGCGCTCGGAGGTGGCGCCGGTGATGACGGCGGTGCGTTGGGTTCCGGACATTGGTGTTGCTCCTTCTAGATGAGGTGGGAAATCAGTTGTGCGGCAGCGGCGGTGGCCGCGGGCCGCTGGTCGTTGGTGAGGTCGCGGGTTTCCAGTTCCAGGGCGAACTGGCCGGGATAGCCCGCATCGGCAAGCGCCTTGAGGCCGTTGGCGAAGTCGACGCTGCCGCGTCCGACGGACAGGTTGATGTTGCCGGGGACGGCGTCGCGGATGTGCACGTGCGCGATCCGGTCACCGAAAAGGTCAACGAACTCGACCGGGTCGGCGCCGGAGGCCACGATGTGGCTGAAGTCCATGACCACGCGCACCCGACGTCCGTCCAGGCGGTCGGTCAGCGCCTGCGCGCGGTCGATGTTGCAGCACAACCGGTAGTAGTGCAGGGACTCGGTCCACAACTGGACGCCGTGGTTTGCTGCCGTGTCCGCCGCGACGGCCAGTTCGGCGGCGACCAGGTCGAGGTCATCGTCGAGCGACCGCAGCGGGCGGTGATCGAGCGCGCCGCAGGGCAGCACCAGGGCCCGGGAGCCAACGGTGGCGGCCAGGGCAAGCAGCGCCTCGAGATGGCGGTCACGCTCGGCCCGCGCGGCGGCGTCCAGCGGCGCGTTGAGGTCACCGATGTCGCCGTTGATCGAGCGCACCGCCAGGCCCGACGCGGCCACGGTGGCCGCGACCGCGTTGACCGCCTCGGCGTCGAGCACATACGGCACGTGATCGCACACGCCGGGCAGCGCGCCCAGGTCGATCGTGGTGAACCCCAGCGCGGCGATCTGTGCCAGCGCCTCCTCGAGAGGCAGGTGCCGGAAGCTGATCGTCGAGCACCCCAGCCGGCTGTGCGGCATTCCTGCTCCTTTCCCTGTAGTGACGGCGCCCACACTACATCAGTCGACTGTCAACAGGCAACGACCGACAATAAATCAATGCTGACTGTTGACATTGACTGTGGGTGGCGTCACACTGGGTGAGGTACAGCACTGTCGACGGTTGACAGTGACTCTCACTTCACCATTTGAAAGGATCTGTCCATGAGCGATGTCGCTCTGCCGATGCGGGGGCCGGTACACGGCACCAAGGATGCGAAGAGGGTCGCGATCGGCTCCGGGGTCGGGGCGGTGATCGAGACCTACGACTTCATCGGGTTCGGCACCGCGGCCGCGCTGTATTTCGGGCATGCGTTCTTCCCGAACTCGAGCCCGATCGCCGGCACGTTGGCGTCGTTCGCCACACTCGGTGTCGGGTTCGCGGCGCGCCCGCTGGGCGGCATCATCGGCGGTCACCTCGGTGACAAGCTGGGCCGCAAGCCGGTGCTGGTGGCGTCGTTGATCGTGATGGGTCTGGCCACCTTCGTCATCGGTCTGCTGCCGACCTACGCCGCGGTCGGGGTGCTGGCCCCGATCCTGTTGGTGACGGTGCGCATCATCCAGGGCATCGCGTTCGGCGCGGAGTGGGGCGGGGCGATCCTGATGAGCTACGAGCACGCCCCGTGGAAGCAGAAGGGCCGCTACACCGGCATCGTGCAGGCCGGTTTCCCGGTCGGGCTGCTACTGGCCAACCTGGTGTTCTTGGTCAGTGTGCATCTGCCCGGTGACTGGGCGTGGCGGCTGCCGTTCCTGGCCAGCATCGTGTTGGTGATCGTCGGGCTGATCATCCGGGCCAAGGTGCCCGAGTCCCCGGTGTTCGAGGATGTCAAACAGCACGGCGATATCGTGAAGTCCCCGATCGTGACGGTGATCAAGGAAGACTGGCGCAACATCGTGCGCGGCATCGGCCTGCGGGTCGCCGAGACCGCCGGCTACGCGGTGTCGATCACCTACATGATCTCGTATCTGAAGAACGAAGAGCTGGCCAGCAAGTCCGAAACGCTGACCGCACTGTGCATCGCGTCGGCCATCGGCATCTTCGCCACCATGGCCTGGGCCCGGCTGACTGACAAGATCGGCCGGCGCACCGTCTACCTGTGGACCTGCGCGTTCGCGGTGCCGTTCGGCGTGCTGATGTTCCTGCTGGTCAACACCGGGGTGTTCCTGTTGATCATCGCCACCTTCGTGTTGGCCTACGGCGTGGTGCAGAACTCGCTGGCCGGCGCCCAGGGCGCCTGGTTCCCCGAGTTGTTCACCGCCAACACCCGCGCGTCGGGTGCCTCGCTGGCCTATCAGATCTCGGCGATGGTGTCGGGCTTCACCCCGTTCATCACCACGCTGCTGTTCGTGTCGTTCGGCTGGATGGGTCCGGCCCTGCTGTTCAGCGGCTACGCCGCGATCGGGCTGGTGGCCGCGCTGCTGACTCGGGAGACGTGGGGGCCGCGCGAGCGCCAACTCGCCGAACGCGCCGCCGCCCAAACCCCGCCCAACGCTCACCTGTCGATCTGAAAGGCATACGACGATGACCACCTCTATCGATACCGATCGCCGTCAACTGGTGGCCGCGGCCGCCTACCGCATCCGCCACCACGTGCTCACCATGGGCGAAGCACAGGGCCAGGGCTACGTGGGGCAGGCCCTGGGCGCCGCCGACATGCTGGCCGCCGTCTACGCCGACCAATTGCGCTACCGGCCCGAGGACCCGCACTGGGGAGGCCGCGACCGGTTCCTGCTGTCCACCGGGCACTACGCCATCGGTCTCTACGCGGCGCTGGCCGAAGCCGGCATCATCGACACCGCCGAACTGGACAGCTACGGCTCCGACGGATCGCGGCTGCCGATGTCGGGAATGGCCAGCTACACCCCGGGAATGGAGATCTCCGGCGGCTCGCTGGGCCACGGGTTGACCGTCGCGGTCGGCATGGCACTCGGGCTGCGCCATCAGGGTTCGGCGTCAAAGGTGATCAATTTCCTTTCCGACGGGGAACTCGATGAGGGCTCCACCTGGGAAGCCGCGATGAGCGCCAGCCATCACCGTCTCGGGAATCTGACGGCGCTGGTCGATATCAATGCGCTGCAGGCCGACGGGCCCACCGCCGGGGTGCTGCGTATCGAGCCGGTCACCGACAAATGGGCGGCGTGCGGCTGGTTCGTCCAGCGCGTCGACGGCAACGACATCGCGGCCCTGCTCGCCGCGTTCGACGCCGTCACCGCCGAACCGGTCGGCACGCCGTCGGTCATCCTGTGCGACACCAGGATCGGCCGCGGGGTGCCGCTGTTGGAGACCCGCGAGAAGGCGCACTTCATGCGCATCGATCCCGACGAATGGCAGATCTGCCGCGACCAACTCACCACCGGCTACCAAGGAGCACACGCATGAGCACCCACACGTCCACCGCGACCCCGCCCAAGCTGCGCACCTCGGCGATGATCGCCTCGTTCGCCGACCCGGGGCAGAAAACCACCTCCGCACCGTTCGGGCATGCGCTCGTCGCGGCGGCACAGGCCGATCCGCGCATCGTCGGCCTGACCGCCGATCTGGGCAAGTACACCGACATGCACGTCTTCGCCCAGGCATTCCCCGACCGGTACTTCCAGATGGGCATGGCCGAGCAGCTCCTGTTCGGCGCCGCGGCGGGGATGGCCGAGACCGGTCTGGTGCCGTTCGCCTCCACCTACTCCGTGTTCGCCGCCCGCCGCGCCTACGATTTCATCTGCCTCGACATCGCCGAGCCCGGCCTCAACGTCAACATCGTCGGCGGCCTGCCCGGGCTGACCACCGGCTACGGCCCGTCACATCAGGCCACCGAGGACGTGGCGATCTTCCGCGGCATACCGGGGTTGACGATCGTCGATCCGTGCGATTCGGTCGACATCGAACAGGCCGTGCCCCAGCTGGCCGCCCACCCCGGACCGACCTACCTGAGGCTGCTGCGCGGGCAGGTGCCCACGGTGCTCGACGACTACGACTACACCTTCGAGCTCGGCAAGGCCAAGGTGCTACGCGGCGGGACCGACGTCGTGTTCGTCGCCAGCGGGCTGATGACCATGCGGGCCCTGCAGGCCGCCGAGGAACTGGCGGCCCACCGCGTCGACGCCGCGGTGGTGCACACCCCCACGCTCAAACCGTTCGACGCCGACACCGTCCTCGCCGAGGTCGACACCGACCGGCTGGCCCTCACCCTCGAAAACCACACCGTGGTCGGTGGGCTGTTCGAGACCGTCGCCGCCGAGGCGGCCCGGCGCGGGGTGCACCGCACCATCACCCCGGTGGCACTGCCCGACGAGTTCCTGGCCGCCGGCGCCCTGCCCACGCTGCACGATCGCTATGGGCTGTCCACGGCGCGAATCGTCGCGACCGTGCTCGCGCGACTGTAACATCAGATGTCAACAACCAAATGTTGACAATCAAGGAGTGTTCGATGTCGGTCGAATCGACCTCGCTGCTGCGGCTGGAGAAGACCAGCCTGCGCGAGCAGGCTCTGAGCTCTCTGCGGCGGGCCATCACGACCGGGCAGCTGACCCCGGGCACCCACCTGGTCGAGACCGAACTGTCCGAGGCGCTGCAGATCAGTCGTGGCACGCTGCGCGAGGCCATGCGCCAGTTGCAGCAGGAGGGCCTGATCTCCGCGGGTGCGCGGGGACGGCTCTCCGTGCGCCATCTCGACAACAAGGAGATCACCGACATCTTCGCCGTCCGGGCCGCGCTGGAGGCCCTCGCGGCGCGCACTCTCGCGGGCCGCGAGGACCGCGAGAGTGCCGTCGGAAAGCTGCGGACGGCCGTCGACGACATGGGGCGCTGGGCCGCATCCAATCTCGATGACCGCATCGAAGCCGACCTGCGATTCCACCGCACCCTGTGCCACCTGACGGGGAACACGACGCTGCTGCACCAGTGGACCTCCCTGGAAGGCAGCATCCGGATGTCGATCATGTACGCCGGTGTGGACCGCGCCCTGAAGAACATGGACGCCAAACGCCACCACGATATCGTCGACGCCATCGAGTCCGGCGACGCCGAGCGCGCCGCCGCCGCCGTGCGCAGCCACATGGCCGGTGCGGCGGCGGTTCTGGTCGACGGGGCGGCATAAGCGAAAGCATGATCACCTCGCGGTGGTCGCGGTGGGCACCGGGGCTGGCGCAATTCCGCGGGTACCGGCGGGAGTGGCTGCGCGGCGACATCCTGGGCGGCCTCACCGTCGCTGCGTACCTCGTCCCGCAGGTGATGGCGTATGCGACCGTCGCAGGCCTGCCCCCGGTGGTGGGCTTGTGGGCGGCGCTAGTTCCCCTGGTGGTCTACGCGGTCCTGGGCTCATCGCGCCAACTGTCGGTCGGGCCGGAGTCGACCACGGCGCTGATGACGGCGACCGCGCTGGCGCCTCTTGCCTCGGGTGACCCCGCCAGGTACGCGGCGCTGGCCGCAGCGGCGGCACTGTTGGTCGGGGGCATCTGCCTGCTCGGCGGACTGGCCCGGCTCGGGTTCCTCGCCGATCTGCTGTCTCGTCCCGTGCTGATCGGCTACATGTCAGGTGTCGCGGTGATCATGATCGGCGGCCAACTGGGCAAGGTCACCGGTGTGCCCGTCGAGGGTGAGGAATTCCTCGATCAGGTCCGCTCGTTCGTGGCAGGGGCCGGCGCGGTGCACTGGCCGACGGTGATCCTCTCGGCCACGGTGCTGGCCGGCCTCCTGGTGCTGTCCCGGCTCGCCCCACGCATGCCGTGGCCGCTGATCGCGATGCTGGCTTCGGCCCTGGTGGTCTCGGTGTTCTCGTTGGACACCAAGGGAATCCGCGTGATCGGCCACATCCCCGCTGGATTCCCGGCGCCCGGCGTCCCCGCCATCACCGCAACGGATCTGGCGGCATTGCTGATCCCCGCGGTGGGCATCGCGATCGTGGCCTTCTCCGACAACGTGCTGACCGCACGCACATTCGCCGCCAGGAAGGGCGAGCGCATCGACGCCAACGCCGAGTTGCGTGCGCTCGGGGTGTGCAACGCCGGGACGGGTCTGGTGCACGGGTTCCCGGTGAGTTCCAGCGGCAGCCGGACCGCGCTCGGAGATGCGCTCGGCAGCCGCACCCAGCTGTACTCGTTGGTGACCTTGGCGATCGTGCTCGCGGTGATGCTGGCCGGCCGCGGGATCCTCGCGCACTTCCCGATGGCGGCGCTGGGGGCCCTGGTGGTCTACGCCGCGCTGCGCTTGGTGGACGTGCCGGAGTTCAAGCGGCTGGCGCGATTTCGGCGCAGCGAACTGGCGCTCGCGCTGGCCACCACCGCGTCGGTGCTGTTGTTCGGTGTGCTCTACGGCGTGCTCGTCGCGATCGCCCTGTCGATCCTGGAACTGCTGCGGCGGGTGGCGCGCCCGCACGATGCCATCCAGGGTTTCGTGCCGGGCGTTGCCGGCATGCACGACATCGATGACTATCCGGACGCAGATCTGGTGCCCGGGCTGGTGGTCTACCGCTACGACGCCCCGCTGTTCTTCGCCAACGCCGAGGACTTCCATCAGCGGGCGCTGGCCGCCGTCGACGACAGCGCGGTGCCCGTCGAATGGTTTGTGCTCAACGCCGAGGCCAATGTCGAGGTCGACCTGACGGCGCTGGACGCACTCGACCAGCTGAGGGGCGAATTATCCAGTCGCGGAATCGTTTTCGCAATGGCCAGGGTCAAGCAGGATCTGCGGGACGCGCTGGAGGCGGCTGGTCTGGTCGACAAGATCGGTGCGGACTGCATTTTCATGACGCTGCCCACCGCGGTCGAGGCCTACCGCAACCGGCGCACGCCGTAGGCCAGCGTGCCCAGCGCCGTCACGGCCAAACCGGCCAACACCGATGCCGGCGGCCGCAGTCAGCGCCAACACCGCGGCGGCCACGGCGGGCGCCGGCGCGACAAAGCCCCCGGCGCCGATCCTCGACCCGAGGCCGATGACGACGGGCGGCCTGCGACCACGCCTTCCGCACGGCGTCCGGCGCATATCTTGCGGAGACGTCGGGGCGGGTCTGTCGGGCGAGCTGGGTGTGCCCAGTTGCCTCGGTCGGAGCCTCGGTGAAGTCGTGAGGTGCCGGCGGCTGGTTTGCTGGCTGTAGCGCCGGTGGTGCCGTATCGCCGGGACACCGATTTTCTGCAGCCGAGATCCCCCAGAGGTCGGCGGCGGTCTGTAGAACGCCGGACGTACCTCGCCGCTGGGGCTGTTTGCTGTGCGCAGCAGTCAGGCGAATGGGACGCAATCAGGTCCGAATGATCATTTCGATGTAAGCAGCGGCAATTCCGGTCAACTCGAACGCAGTGTCCAAGTCCACGCCCCGTGGCACACCACCGGGGATCAGGTCCAGCACAGTTTTCCGGTACTCGTGGGGGACGTGGCCGGTTCGGCAGCCGATAAGCGCGGTGCGTGCCCTGTCTGGCAAGCCTTCCCACCACTCGTCGAGCCGTAGACGTTCATCCTCGAGCAGGTTGGCGTCCGCGGGCCGTAGCTGCCACTGCGGCGGTTTCTGTCGGCGCTCATCTGCATGCGTCAAAACGGTATGGTCCGGAATGATCCGGGCAACATCGTCAGATAGATACCCGTGGGGGTTAGCGAGGAGAACGGCCTGCGTGCCACGACTGAGCCGATAGAACCAGGCCAGAGTGCGATGCCTACTCATGAGAGCCCGTCGTGTCCACGTTAAGACCGCCGTAGATGCGGTTGGCGCACATACACTCTTGCTTGGACACGCATCCTGGTGTGGCGCTGATGCAATGCCGTGGAGCCCAGCGGTGGCCTGTCTTGTGTAGTAAAAGCGCAGTGAAAATGCTTGTCCTTCAGTGCTCTTCTCGTGATGTGATGCCTCGACGAAACCGGCCCGGTCAGTCGCCATTGCGTGCTTGTCGGCACGCTTCTCCTTCAAGGCCTTTGCGGACTTCTTTCTCAGGGTCTGGCGGGGAGACTAAGAGCGTTGCTCGCCCCTTCATCAGGGGGCCTGGTTAGTCCCGATTCCCCGACCCTACTCCAAGATGTTCGAGTCAGCGGTCTCTCGTCCGGCCGGTGTACGGTCACTGAGTACCTGCCTCATCGCGCGGATTCGGCGGTGTACGCTGAAACAAGTTGGGAAACCCAGCCAGTCCGGGATGTGTCAGCCGTTGGTCGCTGACCGCGCCGAGCAACCGCTCACGCCGGACACGCCGGTGACAATGATGTTGGGATCACCGTGGGCACTTTATCTGCATTGCGGCCGTTTGCGTCTCCTGTTGTGCACCAAGGACTTTCCGGCCATCCGAGCTTCGGTATCCTGAGTACCTATCCACCGACGCCATGCGGGCTGGCGACGTTCAGCGCGGCTCTGGCCCATGGTTTGGGTACCAATGGTGCCACGGTGCGCGTCGTGCGACTCTCCGATTCATCGCCGTCGTCGAGTCCATGTGTCGTCGGAGAGCTGGTCAACGGTTCACCGGCATCGGTGGCAGCCTGTGCGGAATTGCTGAACCAGAACGACGTCGCGGTGATACAGCATGAGTATGGAATCTTTGGTGGCGCCGACGGCGACGAATTGCTGGAGATCATGGATGGACTGCGTGTGCCGTCGATCGTGATCGCGCACACCATCCTGAAAGACCCTACGCCACATCAGCGTTCGGTCCTTGAAGCGGTTGCGGCGCGGGCAGATCAACTGGTTGTGATGTCGGAGGCGGCAAAGCACCAGATATGCCGTGGCTATCATGTCGACCGGCGCAAAGTCACCATCATCCCGCACGGTGCGACTGTGCCAAGGAAAAGACCAACGGTGCGGAGTGGCCGTCGTACGTTACTGACGTGGGGTCTGCTGGGACCGGGAAAAGGCATCGAGCGGGTGATCGAGGCGATGAGATCGCTCCAACATCTACCCGAGCACCCGCGGTATCTGGTTGCCGGCCAAACGCATCCAAAAGTATTGGCCGCCGAGGGGGAGGCATACCGCGATGCCCGCATGCAGCAGGCACAAAGCAGCGGAGTGGCGGGTTCGGTGTACTTCAGCGCCGATTATCGCAACGTCGCCGCGTTGACCGCACTGGCTCAGTCAGCGGCCGTCGTCGTACTGCCCTACGACTCGACCGATCAGGCCACCTCCGGGGTGCTGGTCGACGCGATCGCGTACGGCCGACCGGTCGTGGCCACCGCGTTCCCCCATGCAGTCGAGCTCCTGGCCAGTGGAGCAGGCATCGTCGTCGGGCATGACGACCCGGATGCGCTGGCAGCCGCCCTGCGCCAGGTGCTGACACAGCCGCGCCTTGCCGGTGCGATGGCAGCCGAAGCCCGCCGACTGGCGCCCGACATGGCATGGCCGGCCGTCGCTGGCGCGTATCTGAGGCTGGCACGCCGACTCCTTGCGCAGCGGTAGGCACTCATATGAACGCGACGTTTCCGGGTCCGGTGTTCGACCACCTGCTGCGGTTGACCGACCACCGCGGCATCACTGAGCATGCGCGGCTGGCCGAGCCCCGGCCCGAATACGGTTACTGCACCGACGACGTGGCACGAGTGCTTGTTGTCGCCACCCGCGAGCACGGCCGCGGCCGAGCCCTTAACGCGCTGGTGGGAATGGCGTTGCGGTTCTTGAACGACGCGCAGACGCTCACCGGCGCCTGTCGCAACCGGATGGACAGCGAGGGCAATTGGGTTGACGAGCCGGCCCTCGATGACGCCTGGGGGCGGTGTATCTGGGGCCTGGGTACCGCGGCCGCCCACAGCGGTGTGCCCTGGGCCCGCCAATCGGCGCTGATGCAGTTTGAGCGCGCGGCCCAGAAGCGTTCGGCGTGGCCGCGGGCGATGGCTTTCGCGGCACTGGGCGCGGCCGAACTCCTCGCGTTCCACCCGAGGCACAAACCGGCTCGAGGATTGATCTCCGCCTACGCCGCTTCGCTGCCCGATCCGAGCGAGGACGCCGCGTGGCCGTGGCCCGAGCCGCGACTGACATACGCCAACGCCGTTTTTCCCGAGGCGATGATCGCCGCGGGCGTCACCCTGGACCGGGCCTCGCTGACCCAGCGGGGCCTGGATCTGCTGGCCTGGTTGCTCGAACTGGAAACCGCCGACGGCGGCCATCTGTCTCCCACACCTGTTGCGGGCAGAGGCCCCGAGGACGCCAGGCCCGGGTTCGACCAGCAGCCCATCGAAGTGTCCACACTGGCCGATGCGTGTGCGCGTGCCGCCTCGGTCGATAGCAATCCGATCTGGGTGGATGGCGTCAAAACCGCGGCGGCCTGGTTCATGGGCGACAACGATGCCCGAATGCCCATGTGGGACCAGGACACTGGCGGCGGATACGACGGCCTGCATGCGGACGGGGTGAACGGCAACCAGGGCGCGGAGTCGACCCTGGCAGTGCTTTCGACGTTGCAGCACGCCCGGGACATGTCGGCGGCGTCGCGGTGACCTCGGCGCGGCCCAGTCTCGCCGCGCGCAGCTCACAGCGGCTCGCGGCAGATCCCTCGCGGGTCATCACCAGACTGTTTGTCCCGGGGCAGGAGGCTTTCGAGCGTCAGGATTCCCGCGCGGGCGCAGTGCTGGCTCGCATCCTGGCCCTCGACGAGGATGAGGTGCGAGCGTCGCTGGATGACGTCTGCACTCGATTCGACGGGCGACACCGCGATCTGGTCGGCACATTCCGGCGTCACGCTCGCGAACTCGCCGATCGCCTGGACCCCGGCAGTGAACTCTCCGAGGCGCGACTGCTGTTGCTCGGAGCGACATTCACCAGTGAGTACGCGATAGAGGGTGCGGCGTTGTGCAACCCAAGCGTGGTCGCTCATCCTGATCAGACGGGTAGCGCCGCGGACAGCATGCGATTTGTGATGAGCGTGCGGGGTATCGGGGAGGGGCACCGTTCGTCGATCGGATTCCGGACCGGCGACGTCGACGGAGCAGGCGAGGTGACCATACACGAACGCGCACCATTCGCCACCGCCGGCGCAATCGTGCCCAGGCTGCTCGACGCTGAGGTCTTCCGCAGTGAGCTCGCACGCCTGCGGGAGGCCGGTGAGGCCGCCGAATATGTCCTGGATGCGCTCGGCGAACGATTCACCCGAGCCGACCTCGACGGACAACTGGACAGGCTTCAGACACACCGAATGACTCGTGGCCATACGGACCAGACGATTTCGCTGATCCGCGCCATCGCCGAACGGACCTACGGTGTCGAATTCGCCGACGGCGGCCGACTTTCCGAGCGGGTTCTGCACCCGGCGATGAGCGCGGAGGTGGCCGGCGTCGAGGACGCGCGGTTCGTTCGTTTCGTCGACGACGACGGTTCCAGCACCTATTACGCCGGCTACACGGCTTACAGTGGGACGCGAATCAGCCAGCAGCTGTTGCAGACAGACGATTTCCGCTCGTTTACCTCCAAGCCGATGGTCGGCGATGCCGCGGCCAACAAGGGCCTGGCCCTGTTTCCACGCAGGATTCGTGGGCGCTTCGCGGCCATGTCGAGGGCGGACCGTGAATCGAACTCGGTTGCGTACTCGGATGATCCGTTCGTCTGGGACGAATCCGTCCGCTGCCAGCGGCCCATGCAAACCTGGGAGGTGCTTCAACTCGGGAACTGCGGATCTCCCATCGAGACCGAGGCCGGCTGGCTGGTGCTCACCCACGGAGTCGGGCCGATGCGCACGTACTGTATCGGAGCGATTCTGCTCGATCTGGACGAACCGACGAGGGTTCTGGGTCAGCTTCGCGAGCCGCTGCTGACTCCCGCCCCCGATGAGCGGGATGGCTACGTCCCCAATGTCGTGTATTCATGCGGTGGACTGGTGCACGCGGGAATCTTGGTGCTGCCGTACGGCATCGGCGACACCGCAATCGGTATCGCGAAGGTTCGGCTGGATGACCTACTTACCGCGCTGGACGCGTGACGGATAACCTGCCCAGAGCGAGCCGCGCAGGCTGTATATCGGCTTGGGTCTCTCGACGTACTGCGTCTGCGTCATGCCCGACATGAGAACGCTTCTCGACTCTCAACCGGTGGATACTTCGTCGGTCCACACCCTGAAACTCGTCAATGTGGCGGGGCCGAAGGCGTTGTTGAGCGCGACGTCGGCGGCGTCGCGGCCACGGGCTATGAGAACCCTGCCGATGCGCGGCGTGTTGTGGCGCGCGTCGAAGGTATGCCACTGCCCGCCGAGGAACACCTCGAACCATGCGGAGAAGTCCATCGGATCGTCCACCGGTGGTACACCGATGTCGCCGAGGTACCCGGTGCAGTAGCGCGCGGGGATGTTCATGCACCGGCAAAAGGCAACCGCAAGATGCGTGAAATCACGGCAGACGCCGGTTCGGTCGTAAAACGCTTCCACCGCCGTCCGTGTGTTGCGTGCGTGCTCATAGCCGAAGGCGATATGTCGATGAACGTAGTCGCAGATCGCCTGAACGCGGCCCCATCCCGTTGGTGCTTGGCCAAACAGATCCCACGCCGTATCGGACAGCCGATCGGTCTCGCAGTACCGGCTGCCAAGCAGAAACACAAGCGTGTCCTCGGGTAACTCTGGAACCGGAATCTGTTGCGCCTCAGGAACAACGATGTCGAGCAGTCCTGAATCGTTGACCATCGCATCGGCCACGATGCGAGTGCGCCCCTTGGGCGCGACGATGCGGGTGCACCAGTTGCCGAAGCCGTCACGATAGGCCGCCATCGGGACCGGCGGATCGAATACGAGGTCGTCACGGCCGACGAGCTCGGACACGCGGGTGAAGTGGACGTTGAGGTTGAATATCATCGGAGTGGGCTGTGGGCAGTCGTAGATCATTTCGCAGCCGACGTGAATTCTCATCATTTGACTCCAGTATCCGGCAGGTGAGGTCGCCCATGGCTGGTGGCGTTGGTAGTGAACCGATTCTCACTCCTGGTGGGGATGGTCATCGTCGCCTCAACCGCAGTCGGGGCGAGAACTTTCGGCTGGCTCCTGCGTATCGGCGGCGGGCTGGGTAAGTAGCCGACGCCATCGTCATCGGAGTAGCGAAAAGGTTGAGTGGCGGCCATGAACGTCTGCATTGCCGACAGGAGTTGAGCGGGGCTGTTTCGTGCGGGTAATGCCCCGCGCCGGCGATATCGACCGTCACTGCGCGAGGGACGTGTTCGGCGAGGGAGGCATGGTGGTGGCGAGGTGGAATCGCCTTGTCGTCGGCGCCCCATGCGACCAACAATGGGACGTCGTTGAGCAAGCCCAGTTGACGAGTGGCACTGACCGTCTGTCCGCGCCAATCGCGATGACGTTGGGGGCGGTCCGGAGGAACGCGTGTCGCAACGACCGGGTGCGGTCGATGCGCCTCGATGGGTAGCGACTTCAACCGGCCAACACCGTCGAAGTTCTCGGCCTCGGCCGCGATCGGCTCACCTTGCTGGTGGTCCCTCCGCGCACCGCTTCTCGCGAGGCACACACCACCATGATGACCGCAGCCCCAAGCAGGATCTGCGGGACGCGCTGCAGGCGGCTGGTCTGGCGACAAGATCGGTGCGGACCGCATCTTCATGACGCTGCCCACCGCCGTCGAGGCCTACCGCAACCGGCGCAGGCCGTAGGCCAGCGCGCCCAGCGCCGTCACGGCCAAACCCGCCACCACGGAGGCGACGGGCAGGAGGAACGCCAGCAGCAGGCATCCCGACAACCCGATCGCGGGCACCACCCGCCGCCGCGGCGAGAGCGTCCATGCCGAGGCGTTGGCGATCGCGTAGTAGAGCAGAATCGCGAACGACGAGAAGCCGATCGCGTTACGCAGGTCGAGAAACGCAGCGGCGACCGCGACGACGATCCCGACCGCCACCTCGGCACGGTGGGGAATCCGGTGGCGCGGATGCACCGCGCCCAGCCACCGCGGCAGGTGCCCGTCGCGGGCCATGGCCAGCGTCGTGCGCGACACCCCGAGGATCAGGGAGAGCAGCGAGCCGAGCGCGGCGATCGCCGCCGCGGCGCGCACCACGGGCTCGAATCCGGGGAACCCCGCCGAGCGGACGGCATCGGCCAGCGGCGCCGTCGCCGCGGCAAGGCCGGCACTGCCCAGTTCGGCCAGCAGCGCCACCGCGACGGCCGCGTAGACGACCAGCGCGATCGCCAGAGCGATCGGGATCGCCCGCGGGATGACCCGGGCCGGGTCGCGGACCTCTTCGCCCAGTGTCGCGATTCGCGCGTACCCGGCGAACGCGAAGAAGAGCAGGCCCGCCGCCTGCAGCACGCCGCCGACGCTGACGTCGTCGCCGAGCGCCAGCCGGGCGAGGTCGGGCCCGCCGAAACCGAGCACGAGGACCACGACGGCGGCCAGCACGGCCAGTACCGCCGCCACGATGGTCCGGGTCAGCAGCGCCGACTTCTGAATTCCGCGGTAGTTCACGGCGGTCAGCGCCACCACCGCCGCGACCGCCACCGCATGGGCGTGATCGGGCCAGGCGTAGAACCCGACGGTGAGCGCCATCGCGGCGCAGGACGCGGTCTTGCCGACCACGAAGCTCCAGCCCGCGGTGTGACCCCAGAACTCGCCGAGTCGCTCCCGGCCGTAGACATACGTTCCGCCCGACTGCGGATACCGCGCCGCGAGCCGTGCGGACGACGTGGCGTTGCAATAGGCGATGACGGCCGCGACGGCCAGCCCGAGGAGCAGCCCAGAACCCGCGGCTGCGGCGGCGGGTGCCAGCGCGACGAAGACCCCGGCGCCGATCATCGACCCGAGGCCGATGACGACGGCGTCGGTCAGGCCGAGACCGCGTTGCAGGTCGTTGGTCACGTCCTCCCGTTCACTCCCACGATCGCGTCCCGGACCGCATCGGGATTATCCAGCGGCACAAACGTTCTCGCATCCGTAACCTCGACGAAGGAGGAATCCGGGAACGCGGCCGCCAACCGGCGGCCCAGGGCGGGGGTGAAGCAGCGATCAGCGTCGCCCCACACCACCGACACCGGCTTGGTGAACGCGCGCAGGCGCGGCGCCACCTCCGTGAGATCGGTGCGGCTGATGCTGCGGGCCAGCGCGGCGAAGTCGCCCGCGATCCGGGCGTCGGTCCGGCACGGGCGCAGCCACGACGCCGTCAGGTCGGGGTCCAGTCGCTTGGCGAGCAGCCCGTAGCCCAGCGGTGAGTGCCGCATGACGGTGGGGATCATGCCCGCCATCAGTACGCGCGTGGAGAGCGTCGAGCGCATGAGCTTGAAGATCACGTCGAACGGAAACGGCGGGAACTTGTCGAATGCGTCGCAGTTGGTCAGGACGAGATGGCCGATGCGGTCGGGGTGGGCATCGACCAGAAACTGGCAGATACCGCCGCCGGTGTCGTTGCCGACGAGCGTGACGTCGCTCAGGTCGAGTGCGACGAGCAGGTGGTGGACCAACTTCGCCACGCCGGCGGGGGAGAGCATCGAGCGGTCGGTGACAGGGATCGTGTGCGAACCCAGTGGAAGTGTCGGCAGGATGCAGCGGAATCCCCGCTCGGCGAGCCCGGCCGCGACACCGTCCCACAACCGCGAATCGACGAGGGCGCCATGGACGAAGACGACGGGAGGACCGCCCGCGTCCCCGGACTCGCGATACTCGATGGTGGCGTGCGGCAGCGTAACGGAGGGCATGTGGACTATCCTCTCGAATGCAACTTACAAACACATGGTATGAAAGTTACGTACAGCCGGTATGGAAGTCAAGGGGCGTCGAACTCAGGCCGAACGCAGCGCTGCCACCCGCGAGATTCTTGTGACGGCGGCGCGGAAACTGTTCGCCGCCGACGGATTCTCCGAGGTGTCGACGCAGGCGATCGTGGCGGAGGCCGGGGTGACCCGCGGCGCGTTGTATCACCAGTTCGCCGACAAGACCGAGCTGTTCGTCGCCGTCTACGAGCAGGTCGAGGCCGACTTGGTCGGCAGGGTCGCCGAAGCGCTCGGCGAGCGCGAGCCGTCGGGTCCGGTGGAGGCGATGCGGATGGGCGCCCGGCTGTTCCTCGATCTGTGCGCGGCTCCCGACGTCCAACGCATCGTGCTCGTCGACGCGCCGGCCGTGCTGGGCTGGCAGCGCTGGCGCGAGGTCGGCGCCAGATACGGTCTCGGCGTCATCGAGGCCATGCTCACCGCGGCGATCGCCGACGGGGCGATACCGGAGCAGCCCGTCCGGGCCAGTGCGCACGTGTTGCTCGGGGCGCTCGACGAAGCCGCGCTCTACGTCTCCCGCGCGGAGGATCCCGAGCGGGCACGCGACGAGATGTATGCGGTGTGCGACCGCATCATCTCGGGTCTGGCTCAGGCGATCCGGTAGTCGCTCAGCGGGAACTCGGAGGCTTCCTTGACCGCGTCGGCCGTCGACATCGGCCGCAGCAGCGTGGCCTCCCCGTGGGGGTCGAAATAGTAGGACCTCGAGGTGGCGCAGTCGCCGGTGACGAACAGCATGTCGCCCATCCGTTCGTCCATCTCGGCCAGGTAGCGGGTGTTGGCGTCCTCGGTGACCTCGAAGGTGGTGGCGCCGCGGCGGTTCACCTCGGTGAAGAGCCGGTCCATGTGCCGCATCTGGTACTCCACCGTGGCGAAGTAGTTGAGCCCGATGAACGAGTACGGGCTGGCCAAGTTCATGAGGTTGGGGAAGCCCGGCATGGTCACCCCTTGGTAGGCCTGGAAGCGGGTGTCACGCCACCACTTGCCGAGGTTGCGGCTGTCGCGCCCGACGATCTCGAACGGCGGGAAGTTCGCATCCCACATGTCGAAGCCGGTGGCCAGGACCAGGGTGTCGATGGCGGCCTTGGTGCCGTCCTCGGCGCGGATGCCGTCCGGCTCGATGCGGGCGATGCCGCTGGTCTGCAGGTGCACATGCGGTTTAGCGAAGGTGCGGTAGTAGTCGGTTGAGAACGTGGGCCGCTTGCAGCCGAAGTCGTAGTCCGGTGTCAGTTGCTTGCGCAGTTTCTTGTCGCGGATCGACACGAACCGGTGGATCTTCGACAGGTCGGCGTAGGCGATGCCCAGCCGCCGCAGGCGTCGGGAGTGCAGCACGGCATACAACAGGAAGTACTCGTAGATGACGAACGTCACCGCCGCGATCGCGCGCTGGGTCGCGGGCACCCGTGCGAACAGCCGCTTGAGCCAGTCCCCGATCGGAGGGTCGAACTTGGGCACGGCATGGATCGGCGTGCGCTGGTAGACGGTGAGGTCGGCCACCTCCTTGGCGAGCTCGGGGATGAGCTGCACCGCGGTCGCGCCGGTGCCGACGATGCCCACCCGCTTGCCCTTCAGGTCGTATTCGTCGTCCCACGCGGTGGTGTGGATGATCTTGCCCGCGAAGGTCTCGATGCCGGGAATCTCGGGTGTGCGCGGCTGCGACAGGTACCCGGTCGCGGTGATCAGGTACCGGGCGCTCAGTGTCCGGTCACCGGACACCGCGACGCGCCAGACCTCGGCGTCGTCGTCCCAGCGGGCACTCTCCACCGTGGTGTTGAACTGCATGTGCCTGCGCACGTCGTACTTGTCGGCGATGTTCACGGCGTATTGCTTGAGCTCCGGGCCGGGCGCGAACAGCCGCGACCAGTTCGGGTTGGGCTCGAAGAAGTAGGAGTACGTGGTGCTCGGCACGTCGACTGCCAGGCCCGGGTAGCGGTTGACGTGCCAGGTTCCGCCCAGGTCGTCCTCGCGGTCGACAAGCACGAAGTTCTCGATTCCCAGCCGTTTGAGCTGGATCGCCGCCCCGATACCGGCAAATCCGGTACCCACGATGAGGACGTCGTACTGCTCCGAAATCATGGCTAGACGGTACCGCAGGTGTCGTGAACCGACGTCCGGCCGCCAGGTCACGACGCGCCGGTGAATCGCACCACAGCGCGATAACCGGGAGCCCGGCTCAGCCCCTCAACGACCCGGTACGTGGGGTTTCGGTGGTCGCGATGCAGGTCACGGTCCGATCGCCGGTGTCCCATGAGTCCGCGGTCGGGTACAGCACGAACAGTCCGAGCTCGAGGTCGGCCGCGGTGGCCGACGCGTAGCCGGGCAGTGCGGGTTCACAGCTGTTCTGGTACTCGGTGATCGCCGCCTGACCTGGGAAATCGCCGTCGGGCATGGTGAACACCGCGAACACCTCCCCGACGTGCGGATCGGCGCAGTCCACGACCTTCACGCTGGAGATCAGGCTGCTGTCGGGCATCTCAGCCAGGCAGTCGCCCACAGTGACGTCCGTTGCGCTCACCGAGCCGCGGCCGACGAGCAGGTAGAACACGAGTCCCGCGACGAGCAGCAGCACCCACAGCCCTGAGAGCACCAGCCCGGCGATGGCCATTCCCCGCCCGGGCGCGCCGGTCTTGGCCTTGTTGAGCGCGACGATGCCGCACACCACGCTGATCAGCACACCGCCCAGCACGCCGAACACCAGCGCGACGACGGCCCACCAGTTGGTCTTGGCCTGCGGCGGTGGGTAGGGCGGGGGAGCCGCGTAGGGATACGGCGGAGCACCTGCGGGGGGACCATACGGCGGGGGTCCCGCGGGCGGGCCGTAGGGCGGGGGTCCTGCGGGGGGACCATACGGCGGGGGTCCCGCGGGCGGGCGGTGGGGGGGGGGGCC
>NZ_JBGAME010000008.1:0-167159 GCF_044223235.1 Mycobacterium sp. | reverse complement strand
GGACACCGCAATCGGCTACCAGATCACCTTCGTCGAAATGGTTCGCCAAGGCACCGTCGTCGGCTCCTCCTACGGCAACTACATCCCCGCGCTCATCGTCATCGCCCTACTGATGATCAGCGTCAACTTCGCCCTGTCGGTGCTCGCGACTTGGCTGGAGAAACGGCTGCGCCGGTCCCGCCGTGCACCGACCCCCCTGGACCCCGAGGCGATCGAACAAGAAGGGGCGCCGGGCGCACACGTCCAGGTCGCCCCGCCATTGGACGACACCCGCACCTAGACCCGGCGTCTCTCCCGCTCGCCGGCCAGCGCCGCGGTCACCACGTCGATGGCCATGGACTGGCCGTACCCGCGGCGGGCTAGCATGCCGACGAGCCTGCGCATCACCTTGGTGTCGTCCCCATCGGCCAATCGCTCCCTGCGCAGCTTGTCGTGTACCAGTTGCTCTGCTCGGACGCGCTCGTCTCCCGCGTCGATGTCGTCCAGCACGGCGCTGATCACGTCGTCGTCCACGCCCTTGGTGCGCAGCTCGGTGGCCAGGGCGCGCTTACCCTTTCCCGCATGGGCGCGGCGGGACCGCACCCACTGCTCGGCGAAGTCGGCGTCGTCGACGAGTCCGACCTCACCGAGGCGGTCGAGCACCCGGACGCTCACCTCGCCGGGATAACCGCGCTTGGCGAGCTGTCCCTCCAGCTCGGCCCGAGTCCTAGCCCTGGCGGTGAGCAGGCGAAGGCACAGTGCCTTCGCCTGCTCCTCGCGTGCGGCCCCGGAAACCTCAGAAGTCGACGGGGGCCGGGAGCGCGTCATCGTCGGTCACCACGGCACCGATGCCGAGCTTCTCTTTGATCTTCTTCTCGATCTCGTTGGCCACGTCGATGTTGCCGAGCAGGAAGTTGCGAGCGTTCTCCTTGCCCTGGCCGAGCTGCTCACCGTCGTAGGTGAACCAGGAGCCGGACTTGCGGATGAACCCCTGGTCCACACCCATGTCGATGAGTGAGCCCTCGCGGCTGATGCCCCTGCCGTAGAGGATGTCGAACTCGGCTTGTTTGAAGGGGGGAGAGCAGTTGTGCACGACGACGCCCTCCGCGACCAGATTGTGCAGTTCCTCGACTTCGAGATCGAACGTCCGCGCCCGTCGCGCCGGCAGCACCTCTCGGATCACGGAGTACCGGAGTTCTTCGACCAGCACCTCGTGGAGGAACCTATCGTCCAACGCATCGGCCAGTGCCTGCACGCGATCCCGGCGGAGGCGGCTGGCGCCCAGGACCTGCCTCATCCCGCCACGGGGATCCCCGGCGCCTTCGCCGATCATGGCCGCCGCCTCCTGCGCGGTGACGCCACGTTCGCCGAGGTAGTTGAGCACGGCATCGGCCGTCTCAGCCGACAGATACATCGCCTGCGATCCGCGCCACCGCCCTTGCACGGCCTCCGGAATGGCCTGCGTCAGGGCAATACCTCGCGGTCCCCACATGGGAACCGCGTCGGCGAATGCCGCGACGTTCTCCATGCCCGAGATGCGGACCTCGAATACCTGACGCTTGCTCTGGACCCGCCGCCCGTTGACGATACTCGGGCGCTTCTGCGTCGGATCGTAATCCCGAACGGTGCTCACGATGCCGAATCGCATGAGCAGCCAATGGATCTGGTGTGCAAGCTGTTCGGAGGTCGTCGTGTAGCCGACTCGGAGCGCACCCGTCTGCTCCCGGCTCACCCAGCCATCGGTCTCGAACAGACCGAACAGCAGGTTACCGACCACATCAGCTGCGATGTCCGGTTGGAAGAACCAGCTCGGGATCGTCTTCTCCCATGCAAGCTTGCCGTGGATGCCTGCCCGCCGGCAAAGATCGAGGACACCATTGCGTTCACCGGGCCGGTGAGCGATCGCCAGGGATAGCGGCCCCTGCGGATGGGCCGCGCAGCCGAGCGTCGCGGCGATTCGCGACACGTCGTCGATAAGTGACTGCTCGACGTTGATGAAGTTGACGGGGGTCTTACCGCCGACATAACCGTCCCCGATCAGATAGCCCAGTAGCCGGGCGTGATCCGCAGGGATGGGCACGCCGCCGCCGAATCCCTCGAAGCGGCGCGGCTGAGCCACTCGGTCCCCCTTGCGGAGTTCCCCGGCCTGACGCCAGCCGTACTCGGTGAGGACCTTGTGATCGGGCGTGGCCCACACGGTGGTGCCGCCTGCGATCCGCAGTCCGACCACATCCTGCACCCCCTGGTCGAACCAGGACACCACCGGGCGCGCGTGCAGGGTTCCGTCCTTGGCCGTCGCGACGACGTGGATCTGCCTGCGCTCATCGACCACGTCTTCGATCCGATGCGTCGTACCGGTGGCCGGATCAAAGATACGGGTGCCTTCGGCGAGGCACTTGTTCTTGACCACCTTGACGCGGGTGCGGTTGCCGACCGCGTCGGTGCCGTCTTTGAGCGTCTCGATGCGCCGGACATCCAACCGGACCGAGGCGTAGAACTTCAAAGCCTTTCCGCCGGTGGTCGTTTCGGGCGAGTTGTGCACCATGACGCCGTCGGCGAAGTAGTTGTGCGAACCCTCGACCTCGATGTCAAAGCGGTTCATCGACCGGGTGGGCGGCTTGACCTGGACGTCGAGCACCCGCGCTGGGACCAACCGTTGAGTGGGGCCAACGAACTGCGGAACGACAGTCCCGAGCCCACGGAATCGCGGTAGCAGCTTGTACTCCATCGACGGAGCCATGTACGGCGCCACCAGCTCTTGGAACTTCGCGGTCGCAGCGGTCGAGAACACCAACACGGCCTTACCCGCTGCCCCGGATGAACGCAGCCGGACATCCAGCCCGTGTGTGTCGCGCAGGTAATCGCGGAGACGTGCCCTCGAACCCTCGCTCATAGCCTCGACGCAGATCTCGATACGCCCGCTGCCACCAGCCGTGCGCTGTTGCAGCCCTTTGGACCGCACGGTGAACGCGCCGTCATCCATGTACCAGATCGCCAACGCAAGCGGGGTCAACGCCTTCAAATAGGCTTCGGACAAGAACTTCTTGCCGTCACCGAGGTACACCGCGCGGCGCAGCTCACCGAGCTCGGGCAGCGGGGTGAAGTCCGCGAAGCGGCAACCCTTCTCGTTCTCCCGGAGCGAATGTTTGATGTTGTCCAGCAGATCGACCTTCCATTGCAGGTAGTCGACCTGCTTGGCGCCGTGGCCCATCCGGAAGCGGACTCCATTCCGATCCCGGCGATTTGGCGAAAGGTTGCCGTCGCCCATAAGCGAGCCCAGGATCACCTGAAACTGCTGATCGCTCAGCCGGTGCGGCTCGGTGGCCATCACGCGGTCGCCGGCGATGACGTCGCCGGCTTCGGTCCAGCCGCCCGGGGTGCGGATTAGGTGATTGGGTGTCGCGGCGAACTGAGATCGGCCGTTGCCACCGGACTTCTCGACCGTGAACTGCAGGAACCGCTCAGCGGGACCGTTGTTGAACCAGTTCACCACCTTGCGCGGCACGATCTGATCGGAGATCGGGTCGTAGGACATCACCTCGACGTCCATCTTCTGGTTGACGATCTTGCCGATCTTCTCGGTGCTGCCGTCGGCCAACTGGACCCGGGTGCCATAGGAAAGACACCCGAACATGACTCCGATCTTTTCCCGCAGCTGGTTGATGAAGATCGCGGTGGTGCCGGAGTTGTTCAGTGCGCCGGTCATCTTCCGCAGCGCCTGACTCATCAACCGGGCCTGCAGACCGACGTGGCTGTCCCCCATCTCGCCCTCGATCTCGGCGCGGGGCACCAGCGCGGCCACCGAGTCGATCACGATGATGTCCAGCGCACCGGAGCGCACGAGCATGTCGGCGATCTCCAGCGCCTGCTCACCGGTGTCGGGCTGGGACACCAGCAGCGCGTCGGTGTCGACGCCGAGCTTCTTGGCGTACTCCGGGTCCAGCGCGTGCTCGGCGTCGATGAACGCCGCGATGCCGCCCGCCGCCTGGGCGTTGGCCACCGCATGCAGCGCGACGGTGGTCTTACCCGAGGACTCCGGGCCGTAGATCTCGACGACCCGGCCGCGCGGCAGCCCGCCGATGCCGAGTGCGACGTCCAGCGCGATGGAGCCGGTCGGGATGACCGTGATGGGTTGGCGAACCTCTTCGCCGAGGCGCATCACCGAGCCCTTGCCGAAGCTCTTGTCGATCTGCGCCATCGCGAGTTCGAGCGCTTTCTCGCGATCAGGGGCCTGCTGGGCCATGGGATGGTCTCCGTCCTCGTGTGTTCGGGTGATCGGTATCGATCTGTTGGCCGTGACGCTAGAGGCCGCCACCGACAAGTCGGGCTCACGCCGTCCCGCCGCTGCACTCACCCAGGCCAGCATCTAGCCGTCGAACACTGACCACAGTAGACGAACACGTGTTCGATTCAAGCGGACACGCCGATGACTCCCAGACCCGCGCGGACACCGTGCGGTGCGATGGCCGCAGCAAAGCAGCGCGAGGATGTCCGCATCCCCTCCCACGGCGAGCAGCCGGAAGCCTACGGCACGCTGCATCACGGACCTCGGGCGAACGCGCGTGGTCCCGGTCTTTGGTGACCAGGGCCGCAACGCCGCGGAGCGGAGCGGAGCGGAGCGGATGAAACTACCGGCAAGGTGTTCGCGCGGCGAGCAGGTCCACAAGTGGCGCGATCATCTGCAGTAGGTATCCGGAACCGATACCGGACATCGATCGAGTGGCTGACTACTCTATGCCGCGGCTGTATCGGGTAGCACCATCGGTTTGTGTCCGTCGCCATTCTGAGTTACACCGGCCGTGACGCTGTCGGACTGCGGCGAGGGCTTGAGGTGCAACGTGTAGGCCGCGCGTCGTGGATCTCACGGGTTTGGATCCTGCCTGTGCTTATGCAGCGCTACCCTGACAACACAGGGGCTGCCTGCTGCGATTCGGGGTTCTAAGGGGCACCGCGTGGGCGCAAAAGACGATAATTTTTGGGATCTCATCCTCGGGTATATCGAGGATAAGAGGCTGTTGCCGGTTGTTGGGCCCGAATTGACGGTGGTCAGGAACGGAAATGTCAGACAGACGTTCACTTCTCTGATAGGCCAGCGCCTCGCAAGCAAATATGACCTGAGCACGTCGTCTGAGATGAGAACCATGCAGGAGGCGGTGGCGGCGATCCTGCAGAAGCACGGCCGGGATCAGGTTGGTCCCTTATATAACCAAATTAACCGCATCATCAAGGAAGTCGATCAGGAACCGTGCGATGCGCTCCTCGATCTCGCGGCCATCGATGACTTGCGCCTCTTCGTGAGTACGACGCCTGACCGCCTGCTTGCGAAGGCGCTCAACGAGGTCCGCTTCCGGGGTAGAGAACTGACGCGTGAACTTAGCTTTTCGCTGAGTTGGGCAACCAGCGGACAGGCACAACAATTCGAACTATCGACCGCGCCGGCCGATACCGTCGTTCTGAATCTGTTCGGTCGGGCCACCTCCACTCCCGAGTACGCAATCCACGAGGAGGACCGGTTGGAATGGTTGCACGCATTGCTTCCCGACGCAGCGCGCCTGCCGGAGTGGCTGGCTTATGAACTGCGGCATCGGCCGATGCTTTTCATCGGCTGTGAGATTCCTGACTGGATCGGGCGATTCCTGCTGCGTTTGTCAAGCACCGAGCGGCTATCGGACGAACACAAGCAGTTCTTTTTCGTCGGCTCGTCAAACACACAGGAACGGTCCCTGTCCGATTTCTTCGAGACTTATTGCCGTCGGCCAATGGTCCAGCATTTGGAGATGGAGCCGACCGCGTTTGTTTCGGCGTTGCGTGCACGCTGCGCGAAACACGATGTCGCGGCACCGCAAACAGCGCGGCCATGGATTCCGGATGGCTCCCGTAGTTCTCACGGCTCGGCTACACCGTCGATCTTCATCAGCTACATGCGCGAGGATCTCGAGGCTGCCCGGCGGCTGGAGAGTGCGATCACCCGACTCGGCGGGAACGCCTGGTTGGACACCCAACGCCTTGAGGTGGGCGATGACTGGGAGAAAGAGATTCTGACCGCGATCGGCGAAACTGTCCGGTTGTTCGTCCCGGTGATCTCGGCGAACACCGAACGAGAGCACCGAGGCTACGTCTTCCGGGAGTGGAGGGAAGCGCTTGAACAACAACTCAGAGTTTCGAGCGGACACTTCATCATGCCCGTGATCGTCGACGACTACGACGGTGATCTGAGCCGGTACCCGAAAGGTCGAGAGTTCTTCAAGCGCTTACACTTTGGCAGTGCGCCCGCCGGCGAGCCGGATGCCGCGCTAACCACGCTGCTGAGCAATGAAATCGATGCGATAAACCGACCCGGTGCGGCATGACGAGCACTATGGCCAGGCCGCAGCTCGACAGCGAGAACCCGTGGCCCGGACTGGAGTCGTTTCAGGAGAGCGAACGCGCGTTCTTCTTCGGACGAGATCGCGAAGCCAAAGCACTGCTGCAGCATGTGCTCGATGCCTACGTCACGGTCTTATACGGGCGGTCTGGCCTGGGTAAGACGTCGCTGCTGCGAGCGGGCCTGTTCCCCCGGTTGCGCGAACAGCGTCTGCTGCCCGAACGGCATTTTCTGCCTGTCTATGTGCGCTTCCAGGTCAAGCCGGGCGCGCCACCGCTGGCCCGCCAGCTACACCAAAAGGTACGCGACTGTATTAAGGCCGAACTGCCCGATGCCGTGCAGCCGGCAGATGACGAGTCTCTCTGGGAATACCTGCACCGCAGGGACATCGAGCTTCGGAGCGCTGCGAACGATCGCCTCACTCCGGTGATTGTCCTCGATCAGTTCGAAGAACTCTTCACCCTAGGTGAGCGGGCACCAGCACTGGTTGAGGCATTTCGAAACGACTTCGGTGACTTGGCCGAGAACCGCATTCCCGCGGATCTGTCGGCGCGGATCGAAGCCGACGAGGCTGTGGCTACGCGCTTCGATTTGCGCTCCCGCAACTACAAGCTGATGGTCAGCCTGCGCGAAGACTATCTTCCCGACCTCGAAGAATGGTGCCGGCTGATTCCCGTACTGGGGCGCTCGCGGATGCGACTGCTTCGGTTGAACAGGGATGACGCATTTGATGCGGTGCATGAGCCGGCCAAGGACCTGATGACGGCCGCACTGGCGAAGCGCGTAGTGGACATCGTCGCGGGAGAAAACCTGCACCGCGACGACGAAACCGCGGTCACGGATCTTGAGGGTTATGGCAATGGCCACAAATCTTTATATTTGGAACCCGCCTTGCTCAGCCTGTTCTGCCATGAACTCAACGAGCGGCGGAAGGACCTTGGCCAAGAGCGCTTCGAGGAGCAGTTGGTCGAGAGCGCCAAGAGCGGCATCCTGTCGAATTTCTATGCGTCGTGCGTAGGCGACCTGCCGCAGGTTGCGATGTTTATCGAAGATCAGCTGATCAGCGAAAAGGGGTTCCGTAACAATTACCCGCGCGAGGATGCGGTGCCGTCGGTTCTCAGTAACGACGAACTCGACCGGCTCGTCGGCGCGCGGCTATTGCGAATAGTGGATTACTACGGCGCCCAACGGATCGAACTCACCCACGACGTGCTCACAACGGTCGTGCGCGAGCACCGTGACCAGCGGCGTGCAGAAGAACTGCAGGCCCGCGCAAAGCAGGCCGAGGCCGAACAGCGACGCCAGCGAGCCGAACTGCAAGCCAGCATGCGCAGCGCGGCCAAGCTGCGGAGACTCTCATGGATTCTTGGAGCGCTCCTTGTGGTCGTCGTGGTCTTGGCCGGCATCGCCTTATCTGCCTCCAGAACCGCCGAGAAGGCGCAACACCAGGCGCAGATCAAAGAGCAGGAGGCGACCGCGCAGAAGATGAACGCCGAGGCGTTGCACATGCTGGTCGGCACCGCACCCGGCGGGGACGCACTCGCCCTGCAGCAGATCCTGGCCGCCCGCACCCTCACCGCCCCGGACGATGGTGTGCTTTACACCGCCGTCGTCCAACGGGCCAGCACCGTCAAGATCATCACCGGCCACACCGACCGGGTGTCCGATGTGGCGTTCAGCCCCGACGGGCAGCGGCTGGCCAGCGCCAGCGACGACGGCACGGTGCGGCTGTGGGACCCGGCCACCGGCCAACCCCTCCGCGAACCCCTCCGAGGCCACAACGGCCCGGTGTACGACGTGGCGTTCAGCCCCGACGGGCAGCGGCTCGCCTCGGCCGGCGACGACGGCACGCTGCGGCTGTGGAACCCAGACACCGGCCAACCCCTCCCCGAGCCCCTGATGGGCCACAGCGGCCCGGTGAACGACGTCGAGTTGAGCCCCGACGGGCAGCAGCTGGCCTCGGCCGGCGACGACGACACAGTGCGGCTGTTCAACCCCGACACCGGCCAACAGCTCCGCGAACTCAAAGGCCACACCGACGCGGTGAACGAAGTGGCGTTCAGCCCCGACGCGCATCTGCTGGCCAGCGCCGGCGACGACGACACAGTGCGGCTGTGGAACCCCGACACCGGCCAACAGCTCGGCGAACTCAAAGGCCACACCGACGATGTGGGCGGGGTGGCGTTTAGTCCCGACGGGCAGCGGCTGGCCTCGGCCAGCGACGACGGCACGGTGCGGCTGTGGAATCCGGCCACCGGCCAATCTCTCGACGAGACCATGTTTGGCGACATCGGCGGGGTGTCCGATGTGGTGTTTAGCCCCGACGGTCAGTGGCTGGCCAGCGCCGGCAGAAGCGGCTGGGTGCTGCTGTGGAACCCCGACACCGGCCAACAGCTCGGCGACCCTCTGAGAGGCCACACCGGCGCGGTGTCCGAAATGGCGTTCAGCCCCGACGGGCAGCGGCTCGCCTCGGCCGGCAATGACGGCACGGTGCGGCTGTGGGACCCCGACACCCGCCAGCCCCTCGGCGGCGCCCTCACCGGCAATATCGGCGGGGTATACGGTGTGGCGTTCAGCCGCGACGGGCAGCGGCTGGCGTCGGCCGGCAATGACGGCACGGTGCGGCTGTGGAACCCCGACACCGATCAACAGCTCCGCGAACTCAAAGGCCACACCGGCGCGGTGCACGACGTGGCGTTCAGCCCCGACGGGCAGCAGCTGGCCTCGGCCGGCAATGACGGCACGGTGCGGCTGTTCAACCCCGACACCGGCCAACAGCTCCGCGAACTCAAAGACCACTCCGGCGCGGTGTACGACGTGGCGTTCAGCCCCGACGCGCATCTGCTGGCCAGCGCCGGCAGAAGCGGCTGGGTGCTGCTGTGGAACCCCGACACCGGCCAACAGCTCCGCGAACTCAAAGACCACTCCGGTGCGGTGTGGCAAGTGGCGTTCAGCCCCAACGGGCAGCAGCTGGCCTCGGCTGGCGACGACGGCACCGTGCGGCTGTGGAACCCCGACACCGGCCAACAGCTCCGCGAACTCAAAGGCCACACCGGTGCGGTGTGGCAAGTGGCGTTCAGCCCCAATGGGCACCTGCTGGCCAGCGCCGGCGCCGACGGCACGGTGCGGCTGTGGGACCCGGCCACCGGCCAACAGCTCGGCGACGCCCTCAAAGGCCACACCGATACGGTGACCGGGGTGGCGTTCAGCCCCGACGGGCAGCGGCTCGCCACCACCAGCCTCGACCTGACTGCGCGGCAGTGGGATATCAATACCCGCCAGCCCTTCGGGGACCCGCTCATCGGTTACACGGGTCCGATGGTCGCTGTGGCGTTTAGCCCCGACGGGCACCGGCTCGCCACCGGCAGCCTCGACGGGGTGCGGCTGTGGCCGACCGACGCGTCACCGGAACTGGTGTGCGACAAACTCACAACCAACATGAGCCGTGATGACTGGCGCGACTCGATGCCCCGCGACCGCGGGTACATCACGCTCTGTCCTGGATTGCCAATCCCGGACAGAGCAGGCAACTGAACGATCGGGCGCCGTGACTCATCGCCACGGCCTGCTCCCGCGCCTATCGTAGAGACAGACATGCACGAGATGGCGATCACGCAAAGTGTTGTCGATGCGGTGTGCGAGCACGCCGCAGGTCGCCGTGTGCACAGCGTCAAGCTCGAGGTCGGGGCACTGTGCGCCGTCGTGCCCGACTCGATGCAGTTCTGTTTCGACCTGGCGACCGAAGGCACCGTCGCCGACGGCGCCAGGCTCGAACTGGACGTGCTGCCCGGCCAAGCGCACTGCCGAACCTGCGGCCGGGATTTCGAGCTTCCTGACCTGATCCTGTTGTGCCCCTGCGGAAGCGCCGATGTCGAAGTCCTTGCCGGCAAAGACCTTCGGATCCTGTCGATGGAAGTGAGTTGACGATGTGCGCAACCTGCGGCTGCAGCGGAGACGCCGGGGACAATGCCGTCATCACGATCGCGGGCGAGGACCACGACCACGTTGACGACCACCACCACGATCACGACCACCCGCACACCCACACCGTCACGCTCGAGACCGTCTCGCTCGAGACCGTCTCGCTCGAGCAAAGGGTCCTCGCGAAAAACGAAGCCCTCGCAGAACGAAATCGGCAGTGGCTCGCCGACCGCGCCATTCTCGCGCTCAACCTGACCAGCTCCCCCGGGGCGGGCAAGACCACCCTGCTCGAGCGCAGCATTCGCGAACTCGGCCGGACCCACACGGTGTCCGTCATCGAGGGCGATCAGGAGACGTTGCTTGACGCGAACCGGATTCGCGCGGCCGGCGCCCGCGCGGTCCAGGTCAACACGGGCGCGGGCTGCCACCTCGATGCCGCCATGGTGCATCGCGCGCTCGACGCACTTGACCCCCCACCCGCGTCGCTGCTGTTCATCGAAAACGTAGGCAATCTGGTGTGCCCGGCCCTCTTCGATCTCGGAGAGCACAGCAAAGTAGTTGTCGTCTCGGTGACGGAGGGTGCCGACAAACCGCTCAAGTACCCCCACATGTTTGCTGTAGCGGATCTGGTGGTCGTCAACAAGGTCGACCTCCTCCCGTATGTCGACTTTGATGTTGACGTGTTGATGCGACACGCCCGGTCGGTCAACCCGGGTGTCGAGATTTTGCCAGTGTCGGCGACACGCGGCGATGGCATTGACGCATGGCACCAATGGATCGACGATCGCGCAAATGCGGCGATGTCCCAACAATCGTTGACAAGCCAATCCCACCGGAGTAAACCGAAAAGTTAACGGCACGCAAGTGGGCCGAAGGTCGACTCCTGTGCCGCAGGGGTTCCCAGCCCGGACCCCGGGAAGCTGTGACACATGCCGAGTGAGGCAGCAGTCAAAGCAGAAGACGCGTTGATCCATGTGCTGTGGATCAACGCCGGACTGAGTTGCGATGGCGATTCCGTGGCGCTGACTGCCGCCACACAGCCCAGCATCGAGGAGATCGCGCTAGGCGCGCTTCCCGGTCTGCCCAAGATCGCCGTCCATTGGCCCCTGATCGACTTCGAATGCGGACCGACCGGGGGCGCCGACGATTTCCTCGAATGGTTCTTCAAGGCCGACCGCGGCGAACTCGAGCCGTTCGTTCTCGTCGTCGAGGGGTCCATCCCCAACGAACAGATCAAGAACGAAGGGTACTGGTGCGGGTTCGGCAACAACCCGGCCACCGGCCAGCCGATGACCACAAGCGAATGGCTGGATCGCCTGACGCCCAAGGCAACTGCTGTCGTGGCCGTGGGCACCTGCGCTACCTACGGCGGTATTCACGCGATGGCGGGCAACCCTACCGGCGCGATGGGCGTACCAGACTACCTCGGCTGGGAATGGAAGAGCAAGGCCGGCATTCCGATCGTCTGTGTGCCGGGCTGCCCGATCCAGCCGGACAATCTCGCCGAAACGCTCACCTATCTGCTCTACATGGCCACCGATCAGGCCCCGATGATCCCGCTCGATGAAGCGCTGCGTCCGAAGTGGTTGTTCGGCAACACGGTGCACGAAGGTTGTGATCGCGCCGGCTACTACGAGCAGGGCGACTTCGCAACCGAGTACGGGTCACCGAAATGCATTGTCAAGCTTGGCTGCTGGGGCCCAGTGGTCAAGTGCAACGTGCCAAAGCGGGGCTGGATCAACGGAATCGGCGGTTGCCCGAACGTCGGCGGGATCTGCATCGGGTGCACGATGCCCGGCTTCCCCGACAAGTTCATGCCGTTCATGGACGAACCGCCGGGCGGCAAGGTCTCCACGGCGGCATCGGGTCTCTACGGCTCGGTGATCCGCAGCCTGCGCCACGTCACCGGTCGCACGGTCGACAAAGAGCCTAAGTGGCGCCATCGCGGCCCGACACTCGAAACCGGAGCGACGCGCACCTGGTAGGTGCGCATCGTTTCCTGCCCGCTGCTGCCCGACGCCGTCAGGTGTCGACGAACCACTTGCATTGCGGCGCATGACCTGAAAAGAGAAGACGTTCGATGACAACCATCATCCCCGAACCGTCACACGCGAAGCGCGAGCCCGGCCAGCTGGTGGAGATGGCGTGGGATCCGATCACGAGAATCGTCGGCAGCCTCGGCATCTACACCAAGATCGACTTCGACAACAAGGAAGTCGTCGAATGCCACAGCACATCGTCGATCTTCCGTGGCTATTCGATCTTCATGAAGGGTAAGGACCCCCGCGACGCCCATTTCATCACCAGCCGCATCTGCGGCATCTGCGGCGACAACCACGCCACCTGTTCGTGCTACTGCCAGAACATGGCATACGGCGTCAAGCCACCCCACCTCGGCGAATGGCTGATAAATCTCGGTGAGGCCGCAGAATACATGTTCGACCACAACATCTTCCAGGAGAACCTGGTCGGTGTGGACTACTGCGAGAAGATGGTCTCCGAGACCAATCCCGGCGTGCTTGCCAAGGCCGAGAACACCCAGTCCCCGCGGGCCGAAGCGCACGGTTACCGCACGATCGCCGACATCATGCGGGCCCTCAACCCGTTCACCGGCGAGTTCTACCGGGAGGCCCTACAGGTCAGCCGCTGGACCCGAGAGATGTTCTGCCTCATGGAGGGCAGGCACGTCCATCCATCCACGCTGTATCCGGGCGGCATCGGCACCACCGCGACGATCCAGCTGATGACCGACTACATGAGCCGGCTGATGCGCTACGTCGAGTTCATGAAGAAGGTCGTGCCCATGCACGACGACCTGTTCGACTTCTTCTACGAGGCCTTACCCGGCTACGACAAGGTCGGGCTGCGGCGTACCCTGCTCGGCTGCTGGGGTTCCTTCCAGGACCCCGCCGTCTGCAACTTCGCCTACCGGGACATGGAGCGCTGGGGTAACGCCATGTTCGTCACGCCCGGCGTGGTCGTCGACGGCAAACTGGTCACGCACTCGTTGGTGGACATCAACCTCGGTATCCGGATCCTGTTGGGCCACAGTTACTATGACGACTGGACCGACCAGGAGATGTTCGTCAAGACCGACCCGCTCGGCAACCCGATCGACCGCCGCCACCCGTGGAATCAGCACACCAACCCGAGGCCGCAGAAGCGCGACTTCGACGACAAGTACAGCTGGGTGATGGCACCGCGCTGGTTCGACGGCACGGACCACCTGGCGTTGGACACCGGCGGGGGTCCGCTGGCACGGCTGTGGGCAACCGCGCTGGCCGGGCTGGTGGACATCGGTTACGTCAAGGCCACCGGTCACAGCGTGCAGATCAATCTTCCGAAGACCGCGCTGAAGGGCCCGGTCGAATTCGAGTGGAGGATACCGCAATACGGCAGCAACACCATCGAGCGCAACCGGGCGCGGACCTACTTCCAGGCGTACTCCGCGGCCTGCGCGCTGCATTTCGCCGAGAAGGCGTTGGAAGAGATCCGCGCCGGCCGGACGAAGACGTGGGAGAAGTTCGAGGTGCCTGACGAAGGCATCGGCTGCGGATTCACCGAGGCGGTGCGCGGTGTGCTGAGCCACCACATGGTGATTCGAGACGGCAAGATCGCCAACTACCACCCGTATCCGCCGACGCCATGGAACGCCAATCCGCGGGACAGCTACGGCACGCCGGGACCCTACGAGGATGCCGTGCAGGGTCAACCCATCTTCGAGGAGAACGACAGGGAGCACTTCAAGGGCATCGACATCATGCGCACGGTGCGCAGCTTCGATCCGTGCCTTCCGTGTGGGGTGCACATGTATCTCGGTGACGGAAAGACCTTGGAAAGACTGCATTCTCCGACTCAGACCGCGACCGGGGAATAGCGTATGCCGCCCGCTCATCCCCCAGGCCTCAACGGACCCGAGGACGACACCCAGTGGCGCGCAGCGGGCGAACGGATCCAGACACTGCTCGACGCCAGTGCGTCGGGCGGGGTCGCGGCGCGGGAACGCGCCGAACAGCTGGTCCGCGAGGTGACTGATCTCTACGGCGCGGGGCTGCAGCGCATTCTCGCGATGGCGACCTCCGCCGATCCAGGCCTTGCGGACCGGCTCGCCGCCGACGACCTGGTGGCCAGTCTGCTCCTCGTGCACGGTCTGCATCCATACGACATCGAACGGCGCGTCGCCGACGCGCTGGACAGCGTGCGGCCGTACCTCGGATCGCATGGCGGCGATGTGCATCTGCTTGGCGTCGACCCAGGGCCCGACGGTGACTACGTGGTACGCCTGCAGTTCGCGGGGAGCTGCAAGAGCTGCCCGTCCTCGGCGGTCACGCTCGAGTTGGCGGTCCAGGATGCGGTCCGCGCCGCAGCTCCCGAGATCGGCTCCATCGAGGTGATCTCCGCACCGCAGGCCGAGCCGGGCGTCATACCGCCCGACTCGCTGCTCGGCCGCGTCCACGCCAACGGGCACAAGGCATCCTGGCAACCGGTACCCGAACTGGCCGAGCTGGCACCAGGCGAGGTCGGTGGGTTCTCCGTCGCAGGCACCGTGGTGCTGGCCTGCCGGGTGGGTGCCGATGTCGGTGGCGATGTCGGTGGCGATGTCGGTGACAATGTCGGTGACAATGTCTACGCCTATGCCGACCGATGCCCGAACTGCACCGGCTCGCTGGCGGGCACCCACCTCGACGGGGCGGTGTTGGCCTGTCCATGCTGCGGCACCGGGTACGACGTCGTGCACGCCGGGGCGGCTGTGACCGGCGATCGCGACGGTCATCTCGAGCCGATTCCGGTCCTCGTCCGCGGCGGCGTGCTGTCCATGGCCGTGCCCGAGGAGGTGGCGTGATGGGCGGGGCCACCGCGGACGTGAGGAGCGAAAGAGCCACCGCGGACGTGAGGAGCGAAAAAGCCACCGCGGACGTGAGGAGCGAAAAGCTCACCGGGACAACGGATGTCTCGGCCGTCCTGGCGCGTATCCGGGCGAATCGCGGCAGTCCCCAGCCCGCGGGCGAACGCTGTGAGATGTGCTCGGAGGCCATCGCTGACGAACACCAGCATGTGGTGAATGTCGAAGGGCGCCAACTGATGTGCGTCTGCCGCGGCTGCTATCTCCTGTTTACCGATACGCATGCCGACCTGCGCTACCGGTCCGTACCCGACCGGTATCTGGCGTTGACCGACTTCGCCCTGGACCGCCGCCGGTGGGACGCGCTGCAGATCCCGGTGGGTCTGGCGTTCCTCTTCCGCAATTCGGCGCTCGGCCGGGTCGTCGCGTTCTATCCCGGCCCGGCCGGTGCTACGGAATCGGAGCTGGATCTGGCCGCCTGGAATGACATCCGGGCCGCCGACCCGCGGGTGGACCTCCTCGCCGACGACACCGAAGCGCTGCTGATCCGGGTGCCGCCACAAGACCCGGACGACGCTGACGACGACGCGCCGAGCTGCTATCTGCTGCCAATCGACGCGTGCTATGAGTTCGTCGGCCGCCTGCGGATGCTGTGGCGCGGCTTCGACGGCGGCCAGGACGCCCGGACCTTCATCGCCGAGTTCTTCGGTGCGCTCGACGAGCGCAGCAAGGTGGCGGCCCGATGACCGATCCGACGGAGGTGACCTTCGCGGTGCTGGACGTGGCGCCGGAGGCGTTCGCCGTCTCCCCGATGCTCACAGCGCGGGTCGGGATCGCCGCGATGGGTGATTCGCCGATTCACGCGATCGCGCTGCGTTGCCAGGTCCGTATCGACCCGGGCCGCCGGGCCTACTCCGACGCGGAGGCCAACGGACTGGCCGACCTGTTCGGGCCGCGGGATCGCTGGGCCACCACACAGCACACCTTCCTCTGGCAGCACGCGGCGGCGATGGTGCCTGGGTTCACCAGCGCCACCCAGGTGGAACTGCCCCTCGAGTGCACCTACGACTTCGAGGTCGCCGCAGCCAAGTACCTCCACGCGCTGCGTGACGGGACGGTTCCGCTGCAATTCCTGTTCAGCGGAACGATTTTCGTCCAGGGTCAGCGCGGATTCTCCGTCCAGCAGGTGCCGTGGGACCGCGAGGACCGCTACGACATGCCGGTGTCGGTGTGGCACGACCTCATCCGGCAGCACTATCCGGGCACGGGTTGGGTGCGGCTCAACCACGACACCGTTACCGCGCTGGGTGCGTACCGGTCCGCGCACGGGATGCTGTCGTTCGACGAGGCCGTCAGTGCGCTCATCACCGCCGCGGGGGCCGACCGATGAGCGCTTGCGCGAAGAGCAGAAGGCACCGATGAGCGCCGGCTGGGAGCGTGCCCGCGCCGTCGCCGACGCCGTCCTCTACGAGGGGTACCTGTTGTACCCGTACCGGGCGACGTCACGCAAGAACCAGACCCGTTGGCAATTCGGCGTGCTGGGACCGCCGGGTGCGGAGTCGGTGGGTATCGGCGAGAACGCCACGCTGTCAACGCAACTGCTCGTACGCCCACTCGGCGCCGCGGCGCTGTCAGTGGTGGTTCGCTTTCTGCAGCTGCAACATCGCGGTGCCGAAAGGGATCTGGGCAACGGCTCGTTCGAACCCGTCACGGAGCTGACGTGCGGGTCCCAAACATGGTTGAGCTGGGATGAGGCAGTCGACCGCGAGGTGACAACCGGCCTCTTGCGGGTGGCGACCCTGCCGCACGGGGTGGATATCTCCATCCCAGGGGGCGTCGACATCGATCCGGTGGACGGCGGCAGGCTGGTGCGCACCCGCCGCGAACTGAGGGGCAGGCTCGCGATGTCCGCCGAACACGACGGAGATCTGGTCCGCATCACCCTCGACGTCGAGAACACCGCGCCCCCCGCCGCGGACAAGGACGACGCGATCGCGGTGTCGATGATCGGCACGCACCTCATCGTCGAGGTCACCGATGGCGAACTCGTCTCGCTGCTCGAACCGCCGGACGGGGCCACCGCAGCCGCGGGGCGATGCCGGCAGCACCGCTGTTTTCCCGTCCTTGCCGGCCCGCCCGGCGACCACAGCCTGTGCCTGGTGTCGCCGATCATCCTCTACGACCATCCCGAGATCGCCGAACAGAGCGGCGGCGACCTCTACGACTCCACCGAGATCGACGAGATTCTCACCCTGCGGGTGATGACCATGACCGACGAGGAGAAGGCGCAAGCCCGCGCCACCGACCCCCGCGCCGCGCAGATCATCGACAGATGCGATTCGATGACACCCGAGGCGATGCTGAACCTGCACGGGGTGCTGCGTGACCCGCATGCCGGAACCCTGGGCCTTGGGCTCATTCCCGAGATTCCCGACGGCATCGACTGGTGGGATCCGCTGGCGGACAATGCGGTGCGTCCGGAGATCGACGCCGTGCTGGTCAACGGGATTCGGGTGACCCGTGGCAGCCGGGTCCGGCTGCGGCCGTCGCGCCGCGCCGACGCGCAGGATCTGTTCTTCGCGGGCCGCGTCGCGCGGGTGACCTCGGTGCACGAGGACGTCGACGGCGACCAGCACGTCGGCGTGGTGCTGGAGGACGACCCCGGCGCCGATCTGCACGAATGGTATGGCCGGTACCTGTACTTCGCACCTGATGAAGTCGAACCACTCAGTGAAAGGAGTGCGCAATGGAGACACTAGGTTGGGTGGCGGTCGGTGTTGTCGCCGCAGTCATCGTGGCCGGGGCGCTGGTGGGAGTTCGTTCCATTCCGGATGCCAAGCGTTACATGAGAATGCGCAGGATGTAGCACCCGAAGACAACGGGACACACGACAGATGGAGAGGCCATCACCCGGATACTGGTAGCCGGGATCGGCAACATCTTCCTCGGGGACGACGGATTCGGCTCCGAGGTGCTTCGTCATGTCGAGCGGTCCGGTGACCCGTGCGTCCGGGTCGTCGACTACGGCATCGGCGGGATGCATCTGGCCTACGATCTGCTGGACGGATACGACGCGCTCGTCCTTGTCGACGCGCTCCCCGACCGCGGCGCACCCGGCACCCTGCATGTCTTCGAGGCCGACCACGAAAGCCTCACGACGACAACAGGTGTCGACGCGCATGCGATGGACCCGGCGGCGGTGTTCGGCAGCCTGGCGGCGTTGGGCGGCTCGCCGCCGCACACCGTCGTGATCGGCTGTGAGGTGCGTACCGTCGAGGAGGGCATCGGCCTGTCGGAGGAAGTGGCCGCGGCCGTTCCCGGGGCGGTCCGCGCGGTCGGCGAGGTCGTGGAGCTCCTGACGACGCCGGTGCGGGAGGGCTGAACCATGTGTCTGGGCATACCCGGCCAGGTCATCGGCATGCTGAACGGCTACGGCGGACAGCTGGCACTCGTCGACGTCGCGGGCCAGCAGCGCAAGGTCAACGTCGGGATGCTGCCGGAAGAGACCTTCTCCCCCGGCGACTGGGTGATCATCCACATGGGGTTCGTCGTCGAGAAGACCGACAGGACGGGCGCCGATGCGGCGATGGCGGGCCTGCGGCTGATGGGTGCGGGTCCGGCGTCGGGCGATGAGGCCGAGGGCCCGCCATGACGGGACAGCGCGAAGCGGACGCCAATCGCGCGTTGGGCCCGCGCCGCCGGCTGGTGCTGACCGTCCGCGGTGTGGTCCAGGGCGTGGGCTTCCGGCCGTTCGTCTACACCACCGCCGCGGCCTTCGGCCTGTCCGGATCGGTGCGCAACGACAGTTCGGGCGCCGTGATCGAAGTCGAGGGCGCCACCGACGACCTCGAGGGCTTCATGGCGACCCTGCGTGAGCGTCCTCCGCCGCTGGCGGTCATCGAATCGATTGACAGTCAACCGATCCCGCTCGCCGGCGGCACCGGCTTCACCATCGGCGACTCGTCGCGCTCCGGCGGCCGCACCCTGGCCTCTCCCGACGTCGCCATGTGCGCCGACTGCGCCGCAGAACAACGCGATCCGGCCAACCGACGCCACCGGCACGCCTTCGTCAACTGCACCAACTGCGGGCCCCGCTTCACCATCATCGCCTCGCTGCCCTACGACCGCCCGGCCACGACGATGGCGGGCTTCCCGATGTGCGCCGAGTGCCTGCGCGAATACTCCGATCCCGCCGACCGCCGGTTCCACGCACAACCCATCTGCTGCCCCGCCTGCGGCCCTACGCTGCAATACCGCGACCGGCAGGGCGGTGTCAAAGGGGACGCGCTGCGCCTGGCCAGGCAGCTGCTGCGCGACGGGGGTGTGCTCGCCGTCAAGGGCATCGGCGGATACCACCTGGCCTGCGATGCCGCCGACGACTCGGCCGTCGCCGAGTTGCGCAGACGGAAGCGCCGGGGCGACAAGCCCTTTGCGGTGATGGTCACCGATCTCGGCGCCGCCCGCCGGCTGGTGACAGTCGACGACGCGTCGGCCCGGGTGCTGTGCGGCCCCCGTCGGCCCATCGTCCTGCTCCCGAGGCGACCTGGCGCCTCGGTCGCCGACGCCGTCGCGCCGCGCAACCCGGACCTCGGCGTCATGCTCGCGTATACCCCGCTGCACACCCTGCTGTTCGGCCTGCCCGGCGACACGCCCGGCCCAGAGGTGCTGGTGATGACATCGGGCAACCTGGGCGGCGAGCCGATCTGCTTCACCGATGACGACGCCGCCGATCGCCTGGCCGGCCTGGCCGACGGCTGGCTGATGCACGACCGCCCCATCCTGGTGCCGTGCGACGATTCCGTCGTCCGTGTGATCATCTCCCCCGACGGTGCCACCGAGCTGCCGATCCGGCGTTCGCGGGGGTACGCACCGCTGCCCGTGGCGCTTCCCGTGCCGGTGCCGCCCACCCTGGCGGTCGGGGCGGATCTCAAGAACACCATGGCGGTGGCAGAGGGCAACTATGCGTGGCTCAGTCAGCACATCGGCGACATGGATGATCTCGCCACCCTGTCGGCGTTCGATTCGGCCGAGCGCCATCTGCGCGCCCTGACCGGCGTCGACGCCGGGGTGCTCGTCGCCGACGGCCATCCGCTGTACCGATCGGCGGCGTGGGCGCATCGCAACGCCGCAGACCGCCCGGTGCGCACGGTGCAGCATCACCACGCCCACATCGCGGCCGTGATGGCCGAGCACGGCATGGACGGCTCGCGTCGGGTTCTCGGATTCGCCTTCGACGGAACAGGTTACGGTCCGGACGGTGCCGTGTGGGGCGGCGAGGTGCTGCTCGCCGACTACAAGGACTACCGCAGGCTCGCCGCCCTGCGGTATGTGCCTCTTGCGGGCGGTGACGTCAGCGTGCTGCGCCCCTACCGCATGGCGCTGGCGCATCTGTGGGCGGCCGGACTGCCCTGGGACGACGACCTTCCGCCGGTCCGGGCGTGCCCGCCCGATGAGCGAAAGGTGCTGCGTCATCAGCTCGAGACCGGCTTGGGCTGCGTGCCGACCTCAAGCATGGGCCGCCTGTTCGACGCCGTGTCGGCACTCGCCGGCGTCCGCCAGGAGGTGGCCTACGAGGCGCAGGCCGCCATCGAACTCGAGGGCCTCGCGCGCGGATCAGACGCCGCCGGTGGTCGCTACACCTTCGCCATCGGCCGCGAGAAGCCATACGCGGTGGTCGACCCGGCTCCTGTGCTGGCCGCGGTGATCGCCGATGTCCGCGCCGGTGTGTCCGCAGGCGTGATCGGCGCGCGGTTCCACCATGCGGTCGCTGCGCTGATCGTCGAACTCGCCGCGATCGAGCCCGCCGGTCCGTACCCGATAGCGCTTTCCGGTGGCGTGTTCCAGAACGCGCTGCTGCTGGGAATGACGTTGAACGGATTGCGCGCCAACGGCTTCGAGGCGATCACTCACCGGCTGGTACCGCCCAACGACGGCGGCATCGCGCTGGGTCAGCTGATGGTGGGAAATTCGGGGTAGACGGGGGCCAAGACTTCAGGAGAAAGGAGTCGCTGATGTGTTTGGCGGTACCGGGGAAGATCGTGCGCATCGAGGAGTGTGACGGGACGCTGATGTCGATCGTCGACTTCGGCGGCGTCCAGAAGGACGTGTGCCTGCAGTACCTGCCCGACGCCGAGATTGGCCAATATGTGGTTGTCCATGTGGGTTTCGCGATCCAGCGCCTCGATGAGGAGTCGGCCAAACGCACACTGGACGAGTTCGAGCACCTCGGGGTGCTCAAGGAGGAGTTCGGCGACGGGTTCGAGCTGGCCGCCAGGCAGGCCGGCGTGGCCAACCCCGCCGTGGCGGAGCTGGCCGATGGCCGCAACAACGGAAGTGCCGGGGTGAAGTGATGAAGTATCTCGACGAATTCAGCGATCCCGCACTTGCGGGCAAGCTCATCGAGCAGATCAAACGGTCCACAAGCAGGCGCTGGGCGATCATGGAAGTCTGTGGCGGACAAACGCATTCGATCATACGCCACGGCATCGACCAGCTGCTTCCCGACGAGATCGAGATGATCCACGGACCCGGCTGCCCGGTGTGCGTGACGCCATTGGAGATCATCGACAAGGCCCTGGAGATCGCATCGAGGCCCGACGTCATCTTCTGCTCATTCGGCGACATGCTGCGCGTCCCGGGCAGTGCGAAGGATCTGTTCCGGATCAAGAGCCAGGGCGGTGACGTACGGGTCGTCTATTCGCCCCTGGACGCGCTGACCATCGCCAGGGACAACCCCCACAAGCAGGTCGTCTTCTTCGGTATCGGCTTCGAGACCACCGCGCCCGCAAACGCGATGACTGTCTATCAGGCCAAGCGGCTGGGAATCGAGAACTTCTCGCTGCTGGTGTCGCATGTGTTGGTACCGCCCGCGATCTCGGCGATCATGGAGTCTCCGACCTGCCGCGTGCAGGCGTTCCTGGCAGCCGGGCATGTGTGCACGGTGATGGGCACCGACGAGTATCCCCCACTGTGCGACAAGTACGGGATACCCATTGTGGTCACGGGTTTCGAGCCGCTGGACATTCTCGAGGGCATTCGCCGCACGGTGCTGCAACTCGAGTCCGACCGCCACGAGCTGGAGAACGCCTACCCGCGCGCGGTACAGGACGGCGGGAACTCGGCCGCGAAGGCCATGCTGCTCGACGTCTTCGAGGTCACCGACCGCAGCTGGCGCGGAATCGGGATGATCCCGAGCAGCGGTTGGCGGCTTTCGCACGCCTACCGCGACTATGACGCGGAGTACCGGTTCGCCGTCACCGATATCCACACCGAGGAGTCGGCGGTGTGCCGGTCCGGTGAGGTGCTGCAGGGGTTGATCAAACCGCACGAGTGCGCCGCGTTCGGTACGCAATGCACTCCGCGAAACCCGTTGGGCGCCACCATGGTGTCCTCGGAGGGTGCGTGCGCGGCCTACTACCTGTACCGGCGTCTCGAGATCTCCCATGCCTGAACCGTCGACGCGGCAGGCCGACATCGACATGGAGGCCTGGGTGTGCCCGGCGCCGCTGCGGGATGCCCCCAACATCGTGATGGGCCACGGCGGCGGCGGGGCGATGTCCGCTGAGCTGATCGAGCACCTGTTCCTGCCCGCGTTCGGCCCGGCCGCCGAGGCGGGGATGGGCGATTCGGCGGTTGTCGACGTCGGTGGCGCCCGGCTGGCGTTCTCCACCGACTCGTTCGTCGTCAAACCGATGGTGTTTCCCGGCGGCACCATCGGCGACCTGGCGGTCAACGGGACCGTCAACGACCTGGCGATGGCGGGTGCGACGCCGCTGGCGCTGTCGACGGCGTTCATCCTCGAGGAAGGCACCGCTCTCGACGAGCTGGCTCGGGTTGCGCAGGCGCTGGGTACGGCGGCCCTGGCGGCCGGGGTGAAGCTCGTCACCGGTGACACCAAGGTGGTCGACGCCGGTCACGGGGACGGGGTGTACATCAACACCGCGGGGATCGGCCTGGTCGATGCGCGCGCCGACATCCGGCCGCAGCGCGCCTCAGTCGGCGACGTCGTGATCGTCAGCGGCGACATCGGCGTGCACGGCGTGGCGGTGATGAGCTGCCGGGAGGGTCTTGAGTTCGCCACCACCGTGACCAGCGACACCGCACCCCTGCACGGCCTGGTCTCCGCGATGATCGACACCGGCGCGGACATCCACACGCTGCGGGATCCGACGCGCGGCGGTATGGCCGCGACGCTGAACGAGATCGCCAGATCGGCGCGCGTGGGTGTGTCGCTGGATGAGCGGAGCCTGCCGATCCCCACCGAGGTCCGCGACGCCTGCGGCCTGCTCGGCCTCGACCCGCTCTACGTCGCCAACGAGGGCAAGCTGGTCGCGTTCGTCCCGCCCGACGACGCCGAACGGGTACTGGCGGCCATGCGCGCCCACCCCCAGGGCGCCCGCTCGACGGTAATCGGGCGTTGCGTGGCCGAGCATCCGGGCATGGTGGTGGCGCGAACGGCGCTCGGCGGCAACCGTGTCGTCGATCTGCCGATCGGCGAGCAGCTGCCCCGGATCTGCTGATGACGGGGGCCGATCGGTTCACCGGCCGCGGGTTGTTCGCGCGGTACGCCTTTCCGCCCAACGAGCTCGGCTACTGCGGACCGGGAGGTACCAGCCACGAGGAGCTCGGGGCGCATGCGCGGGAATTCGACGGCGCCTGGCCGTATCTGGAGGCGATCGCCGCGGCGGGCGGCATCACCGATCCGCTGGACCCCGACGTCGTCACCGCATACTGGGTGGGCGGGCCGAAGTTGGCGTCGGTCGACCCGGAACAGTTACTGACCCGGTTGCGTGGCGCGTTCGCCGGCCAGGTGACCGGACTGCTCGGCGACCTGGACACCTCGGCGCCCGTGTTGGCGCACCACAGCTTTCACGTGTTCGTGGTGTACCCGTGGGTGCGATTTCTGAGTCCCAGCACCGACAATGCCACCCCGCTTCGCGTTCTGCAGGATTGCCGGATTCGTTGGGGCACAGTTGAATCCGTTGAAACCGAGCATGCGGTCATCGCCAGCCGGCCGCTGAGGTTCCGAGACGGCGAATTGGCCGTCGGCGAGGCTTGTTCCGAGCGCGTGCGGTGGCGTAGGGACGGCGTCGCCCTGATGCCCTCGGCACCGGCGCCCGGTGAGATCGTCGCCGCGCATTGGGACTGGGTGTGCGCGACGCTCGGTGTGGCCGACGCGCACGCGCTGGACACCGCCACGCAGGCGACCCTCGACCTGGTCAACGCCGCCCGCTCCGCACCCCGCGAGCAGACGCAAACGCGCCTCGGCCACGGCGTGTTGCGGTAATTTTGCGTCTGCTCGGCGGGTGGATTGAGTCACCATTGTTCGCGCGGGACGTCGAAGTCGGCGCACAGCGCGCGCCAAACGTCGCGCGGTTCCGCACCATCCTCGATCGCCTGCGCGGCGGTGCGCCCGCCCAGCGCCGACAACACGTGGTCGACGAGCAGCGACGGACCCCGGACGGGGCCGAACTGCCCCTCGACGAGTTCATTGAATTCCGTCAATCGCACCAGATCAACCTACGCCGACGGGGTGAGCGCTTCTTGGCACACTCGTACCGGATCGGACACATCGGCCGCCGTGGCCGCGGCCCGTCGCGCCGCGTCGCGATAACTCAGCGAGGACAGCACCTCACTTACCGCCACGCCCAGCGTCTCCGCCGTCAGCGGCCGCACCAGCCGCGCACTACCCTGGCGCACAACACGATTGGCAATCTCCCACTGGTCACCCCCGCCGGGAACCACAACCAGCGGGACCCCTGCCAGCAGCGTCTTGGACACAATGCCATGCCCTCCGCCGCAGATCACCAGATCCGCGCGGGACAGGAGTTCGTCCTGGCGGCCCAGGCCAGCGGCCGCCCACGGGGGCAGGTCCGCATCGGGTCCCTCCAGCCGTGACACCACCAGCCGGGCGCCGTCGGGCAGCCCCGCGCCAGGGGCCAGCGTGTCCAGCGCCACATCGACGAGCCCGGCGGCGCCCGTAACCGCCGTCGACGGTGCGACCACCACCACCGGCCCCGGGCCCGCGGGCACGTCCAGCACCGCCGTCGTCGGCTCGAAATGCAGCGGACCCACCACGACCGCCTCCGGCGGCCAGTCCGGTCGCGGCACCTCGAGGGCGGGCAGGGTGGCGATCAGCCGCACCTGCGGACCGGGGTCCTCACCGGGCAGGCCGATCTCCACCCGCACGGCCGAGCGCTGGCGCAGGCCTTCCCGCCACGACCGGGCGGTCAGCGCGCGCATGACCGTGTCACGTAACCGGCCGCGGATCCCGACGCCGGGCGCCAGCCCACTGCCCAGCGGTGGCAGCCCCTTCGACGGCCGGTACAGCGGGTGGGGGTTCAGCTCGATCCACGGCACACCGAGCAACTCGGCGGCCAATCCGCCGCAGGCGGTGATGACATCCGACACCACGAGCTCGGGTGCGAGCTCGTGGAGCACGGGTGCGTTGAGTACGGCCATCCGGCCCGCGCGCCGATGGATCTTTGCACCCGCGTCGGTGTCGTCGTCGGCGTCGGTCGGATCAAGACCCCGAAGTTCGACAGCAGCGATGCCGGCGGCGCGTGCGGTGTCGAGCCAGCGGGTACCGGTCAGCAGCGTCGGCGCGTCACCGGCGGCCAGGAATCTCAGACACAGGGCGAGGGCAGGAAACGCATGACCAGGGTCGGGTCCGGCCACCACAGCGACACGCATCGGAGTCAGAGTGCCACAGCCAGGGGTTAGGCTGCCATTCATGACGGAGCCGACGTGTGCGCACGCGCCGACCGCGACGAGTCCGCTGCGGGAGCAGTTCTGGGGGTTCGGCGTCTTCGCGGTGCGAGACGGCCGCATCACGCTGTGGCGCGATTACTTCGACTTCGTGAGCATCGTCAAGGCCATCAAGGCCATCAGGACCGTCGTGCGGGCAGTCGCGGCAACCGCCGTACCCGCACTGCGGCCATCGTTTTGAGGAAGGTGCGGCGCGAACGTGAGCAAGGACACATCCCGGACCAAACCCAATTTCGTGGAGTACATCACCTACTGCTACGGACGGCGGCTCCCCGATTCCATGCGGCAGTGGGTGGCCGATGACCTCGCGGGCAGGGGCGCGACCCGGCGCATGATGGTGCGCGTATTCATCCCGGCCGTGCTGGTGCTCGCGCCGTTCTGGCTGATCCCCACGACGCTGTACGTCCACCTGGGGATGACCATCCCCATCCTCATCCCGTTCGTGTTCTTCTCGCACGCCCTCAACAAGGTGTGGCGCCGCCACATGCTGCGCAAGCACAACCTGGACCCCGACCTCGTCGACTACATCTCCCGGGAGAAGAACGCCCACGTGCACCAGGCGTACATCGAAAAGTACGGGCCCCGGCCCGATTCGGTCCGGCGCAGCAGCCACGACATCTGAGCGGCGCCGTTGGGGCGGATCAGGCGCCGCGCAACCGGCCCAGTTCGTCGAAGGCGCTCGCCCAGCCCAGCAGCCGGTCCGTCGCATCCACCACGTCGTCGCGGTACCGCTGGCCGTTAATCCTGCCACTGATCGGTGACGCGTTGGCGGCCGACACCAATTGAGCAGCGGCGGTGACCATTTCGTTGTACTGCCGTACCCCGGTATCCATTTGCGCGACCAGCGCGCCGACGGTCGGGCGCAGTTGCGAACGTGAATACGGCGCCGAGCTCATCGCGCGTTCCATCGCAACCACCTCATTGGCGGTCGCGGCCATGGTTTCCGCGGTGCGGTTGGCCGCAACGGTCAGCTCGCGCAGTTCGTCAGCTGGCAGCATCCGGCCCCGGTCCATGACACCGAGCAGGGAGAACAGCCCACGCTCCGAAGCGACCAGCGCGGCCATCGGCGCCCGCGCCGCCGAACCCCACGGCGGCAGCCGCCGGCCCGCCCTGGACCGCTCGGGTGGCAGCGGCGCGGCCCGCAGCCAGCGGTACCGCAAGAGCAACAGGGTCGCCGGGAACGCGGCGCCCGCGGCGATCGACCCGGTGATGATCAGCACCCACACCGGTGTGCTCCACGCCGCGAGCAGCGCCGTGACCAGCACCCAGAACACGCTCGCGATCGCGAAGAACACGCCGATGCGCGCCGCCCAGCGTCGCTTCCGCAGCAGTTTGGCGCGCGGATCGGCGGCGGCGTTGAGCTTTTCGGCGACGACGTCTGAGATCTCGGCGGCGGTGTCGACGCCGCGCTGCATCAGGGAGCGCCAGGTGCCGGTGCGTGGATTCACTGTCATCGTCTGGAAACTATTGGCTCAGTGGGTTTTCGGGGGTCGGGTTCGGGTTTGTCGCGGGGGTGGCCGGCTTCGCGGTGGAGCCGCCGGTGGGCAGCGCATCGCCGCGCATCGAGGCGCGGATCTGTTCGAGCCGGGAATGCCCCGCCATCTGGACGCTGGCCTGCTGGATCTCCATCATCCGGCCCTGCACCGAGTTCTGCGCCAGCTCCGCTGACCCGATGGCGTTGGCGTAGCGGCGTTCGATCTTGTCCCTGACCTCGTCGAGGCTCGGGGTATTGCCCGGCGCGGCCAGCTCGCTCATCGACCGCAGCGACGCGCTGACCTGCTCCTGCATCTTGGCCTGCTCGAGCTGGCTGAGCAACTTGGTGCGCTCGGCGATCTTCTGCTGCAGCATCATCGCGTTCTGCTCGACAGCCTTCTTGGCCTGCGCCGCGGCGTTGAGCGCTTGATCGTGCAGACCCTTGAGGTCCTCCACGCTCTGCTCGGCGGTCACCAGCTGTGCGGCAAACGCCTCGGCGGCGTTGTTGTATTCGGTGGCCTTGGAAGCGTCACCGGAGGCCATGGCCTGGTCGGCCAGAGTAAGCGCCTGGCGGACGTTGACCTGGAGCTTCTCCACATCGGCCAGCTGGCGATTGAGCCGCATCTCCAGCTGACGCTGATTGCCGATCACCTGCGCCGCCTGCTGCGTCAACGCCTGATGCTGGCGCTGGGCCTCCTCGATGGCCTGCTGGATCTGCACCTTGGGATCCGCGTATTCGTCGACCTTCGAGCTGAACAGCGCCATGAGGTACTTCCACGCTTTGGCGAACGGATTGGCCATGTGTTCATTCCGCCTTCATGTCTTGGAGTTGTGACCTGTATGCCGCTGGGGGCGCTACTGCCAACTTATCGGTTCTGCCAAGGTCACCACACCCCTGTCAGTCGAATTGCGGCCGCCCAGCCGTGAGGGCTCAGGCCACCGCCATCGAGACGACCTGGGGGATGACGACCTTTGTCGTCGCGTCGATACGCGTCGCGCTCGCGATCCGTGCACGTTCCTGACGGGCCATCTTCTCCCCGGCGTCGGCGAGCACCCGCGACAGCGGGACATCCAGCGCCCCGCAGATGGCGCTGAGGAGTTCACTCGAGGCCTCTTTGCGTCCGCGTTCCACCTCCGAGAGGTAACCCAGGCTCACCCGTGCGGAGTCCGACACCTCACGCAGCGTGCGTCCCTGCGAGGTGCGGGCCCGACGCAGCACGTCTCCAATCACCTCGCGCAGCAGTGCCGCCATCGTGGCCTCCTTCATACCCTGACTCGCCCGGCCGATTCGCTATGTGCTGAACGCGCGCCGCCACCGGCAGGTTCCCGGGCCGGCTGATTTGTTGCCGCGGGCTCACCGCTGCTCGACAAGCACGCGCAACCTGGCGATCGCCGCGTTGACCGCCCCCAAACGGATGTCCCAGCGTGAGCCGGACAACGCCAGCTCGATGACCTCGGTGTCGACCGGCCCGGCCAGGCCGACGAACACCGTGCCAGGCGGGCGTCCGCCGTGCGGGTCGGGTCCGGCGACCCCCGTCAGTCCGATACCCCAGGTGGCCACGCAGCGCTGACGCGCTCCCACGGCCAGCGCCCGCGCCGTCGGGCCGGCGACCGGTCCGACCGCGTCGAGCACCTGCGGCGCCACCCCGGCCAGCGAGATCTTGGTCTCCTCGAGATAGGTGATCAGCCCGCCGCGCAGCACCACGCTGGCGCCGGGGACGCCGGCGAGCGTGGCGGCCAGCAGCCCGGCGGTCAGGGATTCGGCGGTGGCCACGCTCTCGCCGCGCACGGTCAGGTCGGCGACCAGCGCCCGCGCGTCGTCAGTGACGAGCGGGTCGTCCACGCGAATCCCTGATGGCCGAGACGACGTAGTCCACACCGGTGAGCACGGTCAGCACGACGGCGGCCCACATGATGACCCACGCCGCGGACAGCCACGGACCGGACAGCGGCAGGATGAACAGCCCGATCGCCACGGCCTGCACGAGCGTCTTGAGCTTGCCCCCGCGGCTGGCGGGTATCACCCCGTGGCGAAGCACCGCCAGGCGCAGCAGCGTGATACCTATCTCGCGCACCAGGATCACGATGGTCACCCACCACGGCAGGTCCCCGAGCATCGACAACCCGATCAGCGCGGACCCGATGAGGGCCTTGTCGGCGATCGGATCGGCCAGCGTCCCGAACTCGGTGACCATGCCGTAGCTGCGCGCCAGCGCCCCATCCAGCCGGTCCGTGATCACCGCGACCGTGAAGATGGTGAAAGCGATTATCCGCCAGAATGTCTCGTGACCGTCCCCGATGAACAGCACGACCAGGAAGACGGGAACCAGGACCATCCGGATGCCGGTGAGGATGTTGGCGAGGTTGGCTACCCGCGCGCGCGGCACCACCGGATCGGTATGAGGTTGGCCCGGCACCGAAACAGAATATCCGGTTGCCGGCAGGTGACGACCGGGCCGATACTCTCGCAGCGTGAGCGCTGCACCTGACGCCGGCCCGGTGGTGGTGCGCCGCGCCCGTACGTCGGACGTGCCTGCGATCAAGGCACTGATCGATCTCTATGCGGGACGAATTCTGCTCGAGAAGAATCTCGTGACGCTCTACGAGGCCGTCCAGGAGTTCTGGATCGCCGAGCTGGACGGTCATCTGATCGGATGCGGCGCCCTGCATGTGCTGTGGTCGGACCTCGGCGAGGTGCGCACCGTCGCCGTCCACCCCGACGTCCGCGGGCGCGGCGTAGGCCACCGCATCGTCGAGCGGCTCCTCGACGTGGCCCGTGACCTGCACCTCGGGCGCATCTTCGTGCTCACGTTCGAGGTGGAGTTCTTTGGCGCGCACGGGTTCGAGGAGATCGAGGGAACCCCGGTGACGGCCGAGGTATACGAGGAGATGTGCCGCTCCTACGACACCGGTGTCGCCGAGTTCCTCGACCTGTCCTACGTCAAGCCCAACATCCTCGGCAACACCCGGATGCTGCTTCTCCTCTGACCGCCTCCGCGAGATCAACGTTTTGCAGGAACTCACTCGCACGATGCCTGCAAAAGGTGGATCTCGCGGCATGGGCCGGGGTGAGACGGGGCGTCAGTCCTCGCCGCCGCCTGCCGCGTCGGAGCCGCCGCGGATCAGCGCCAGCGTGCCGGCCAGTTCGTCGGGCTTGACCAGCACCTCGCGTGCCTTGGAGCCCTCCGACGGTCCGACGATCCCGCGGGTCTCCATCAGGTCCATCAACCGGCCCGCCTTGGCGAACCCGACCCGCAGCTTGCGCTGCAACATCGACGTCGACCCGAATTGCGAGGACACCACCAGCTCGACGGCCTGCAGGAAGACGTCCATGTCGTCACCGATGTCGGGGTCGACATCGGCGCGATCCCCGGTCGGCTTGGCGGCGGTGACACCGTCGGTGTACTCCGGCTCGGCCTGCTCCTTGCTGGCCGACACGACGGCGTGGATCTCCTCGTCGGTGATGAAGGCACCCTGCAGGCGGATCGGCTTGTTGGCGCCCATCGGCAGGAACAGGCCGTCACCCATGCCGATCAGCTTCTCCGCGCCCGCCTGATCGAGGATCACCCGGCTGTCCGTCAACGACGACGTGGCGAACGCAAGCCGGGACGGCACGTTCGTCTTGATGAGGCCGGTCACGACGTCCACCGAGGGCCGTTGTGTGGCCAAGACCAGATGGATGCCGGCTGCCCGCGCCTTCTGCGTGATGCGCACGATGGCGTCCTCGACGTCACGCGGAGCGGTCATCATCAGGTCGGCCAGCTCGTCGACGATCGCCACGATGTAGGGATACGGCTTGTAGACGCGTTCACTGCCGAGCGGTGTGGTGATCTCCCCCGACCGCACCTTCTCGTTGAACACGTCGATGTGGCGTACCCGGGACGCCTGCATGTCCTGATAGCGCTGTTCCATCTCCTCGACCAGCCACGCCAGCGCCGCCGCAGCCTTCTTCGGCTGCGTGATGATGGGCGTGATCAGGTGCGGAATGCCCTCATACGGTGTCAGCTCCACCATCTTCGGGTCGATCAGGATCATCCTGACCTCCTCCGGGGTGGCGCGGGCCAGCAGCGACACCAGCATGGAGTTGACGAAGCTGGACTTACCCGAGCCGGTGGAGCCCGCCACCAGCAGGTGGGGCATTTTGGCGAGGTTGGCCGAGATGAAGTCGCCCTCGATGTCCTTGCCCAGGCCGATCACCAGCGGGTGGTGGTCGCGCCGGGTGCCTGGATCGGTGAGCACGTCGGCCAGCCGGACCATCTCGCGGTCGGTGTTGGGCACCTCGATGCCGACCGCGGACTTTCCGGGGATAGGGGCGAGCATGCGCACACTCTCGGTCGCCACGGCGTAGGCGATGTTGCGGTGCAGCGCGGTGATCTTCTCCACCTTGACGCCCGGCCCGAGCTCCACCTCGTAACGGGTGACGGTCGGGCCGCGGGTGCAGCCGGTGACGGCGGCGTCGACCTTGAACTGCTCGAGCACCGAGGTGATGGAGTCCATCATCTGGTCGTTGGCGGCGCTGCGCCGCTTCGGCGGGTCACCGGCGATCAGCAGGTCGAGCGCGGGCAGGGTGTAAGAACCGTCGACGACGCGGTCCAGCGCCAGGGTGTCGGTCTTGACCGACTTCTTGCGGCGCGACTTGCGCGCCGGCTCCGGAACCGTCGGCGCGTCGTCGAAGGGCGGGTCGTCGAGCGGGTAGTTGTCCATCGGTGTGCCCGACGGCGCCCCCGATGTCAGTGTGGCCTGCCCGGGCCAGCTCTGCGGTTCGTCGCCGTACTGTTCGTCGCCGTCGTGGTAGCCGTCTGAGAAATCCTGCGAGCGAGGCTGCTGCGCCACCTCTCGGTCGCCGTAGTCGCCGTAGTCCTCGTAGTCCTCGTAGTCGTCCTCATCGACATACCTGTCCCGCCCGGCGAACATCCGGGTGGAGAACATCGTTCGCACCGTGGACGGCACCTCGCGGAGGGTCGTGCCGGTGACCAGCAGCACGCCGAACAGCACACCGATGAACAGCAGCGGCGCGGCGATCCACTCGGTCAAGCCGTCGGCGAGCGGACCGCCGATCGCGAATCCGACAAAGCCAGCCGCCTGCCTGCGGGCCTCCGGCAACTCTGGCGACCCCGACCACAGGTGCCAGAGCCCCAGGGCGGGCAACGCGATCATGCTCGCCCCGAGGATGAGCCGCGGCCGCGCGTCGGGGTCGGGTTCGGACCGCATCAGGGCGACGGCGGCGCCGGCGAGCACGATCGGCACGAGCAGTACGCCCGTTCCGACAATCGTCCGCAGTGCCACGTCGATCCACTGCCCGACCGGGCGCGCGGCGTCGAACCAGGAACCGGCGGCGACGACCACGGCCAGTCCCAACAGCGCGAGCGCAATGCCGTCGCGGCGATGTCCTGGCTCGATGTCGCGGGCGCGACCCACCGAGCGCGCCGTCGTCCCGGCGCCCTTGGCCACCATCAACCACCCCGCCCGGGCCCCACGGCCGACCGCCACCCCCGCGGTCGCCAGCGGGGACGTGTCTCGCCTGCGGGCGGGTTTGCGCCGGGGCGGCGCGGGCCGGCGGGGTGCGCCGCCATTCCGTGAACTGGCCTTTGACCTGCTCGAACGGGTACCGGACCGGGTGTCGGTCTTACCAGCCATGGCCCCAAGCGTAGTCCCAATAGTCCCATCTGCACCATTTACAACACGGGCCACAGGTCAAGTGCCGGGCCGGGTACACGGCCGCTCCGCCCGTCACCCTGTCGGGCGGCCGCGACCCGATGAGTAGGGTGGGACATGGCCGTTCGGCGAATCCGCGGGCTGATTCGCGCGCCCGGTTCGCACTTGACCGTCGCACTCACCGAGGAGTCGATTTCATGCCAACTGTTGTTGTGGCGACCATGACCGCCAAACCCGAGTCGGTTGACGAGGTGCGGGCGGCCTGCGCGAAGGCGATCGCGGCGGTCCACCAAGAACCGGGCTGCGAACTCTACGCACTGCACGAGGCGGACGGCACGTTCGTGTTCGTGGAGCAGTGGGCCGACGCCGACGCGCTCAAGACGCACAGCACCGCACCGGCGGTGCTGGAGCTGTTCGGCACTGTCGGCGAACTCCTCGACGGGGCGCCGGACATCAAGGTGCTAGAACCCGTGATCGCCGGCGACGCCGAGAAGGGCAGGCTGCGCCCCTGATGGGCGCGCTCGACGGCAAGGTCGCGTTCATCACCGGAGCGGCCCGTGGTCAGGGTCGGGCTGAGGCGGTGCGGCTGGCCGCCGACGGCGCCGACGTGATCGCCGTCGATCTGTGCGATCAGATTGCCTCGGTGCCCTACCCACTGGCCACCGCCGACGATCTCGCTGCCACAGCCGAACTGGTGCGGGACACCGGGGCACGAATCGTGACGCGGCACGCCGACGTTCGCGATTCCGCCGCGCTGGGGACGGCGCTGGCGGCCGGTATCGCCGAATTCGGCCGCCTCGACATCGTGGTCGCCAACGCCGGTATCGCCCCGATGATGTCGGGTGCGCAGGGCTGGCGCGACGTGATCGACGTGAACCTGACCGGCGTCCACAACACCGTCGAGGCGGCTCTGCCGACAATGATCGAGCAGGGTTCGGGCGGCGCCATCGTGCTGATCAGCTCCGTGGCCGGCCTGGTCGGAATCGGCGGCGCCGACGCCGGTTCACTCGGCTACACCGCCGCCAAACACGGCGTCGTGGGGTTGATGCGGGCCTACGCCAATCACCTTGCCCCGCACAGCATTCGGGTGATCTCGCTGCATCCGTCCGGGGTCAACACGCCGATGATCGACAACGAGTTCACCCGCGGCTGGTTGGCCGCACTCGAGGAACAGACGGGCAACCCGGTGGACACCGGCAACGCGCTGCCCGTGGAGCACCTCGAACCGGAGGACATCGCCGCGGCGGTCGCCTGGCTGGTCTCCGACGAGGCGCGCTACCTGACCGGCGTGACGCTGCCGGTGGATGCGGGCTTTGTCAACAAGCGCTAGCTAGATCTCGATCACGGTCGGGACGATCATCGGCTGGCGACGGTAGGTCTCCCCCACCCACTTGCCCACGGTCCGCCGCACCGCCTGCGCGATCCGCACCGGATCGGTGACCTTCTGGGCCGCAAGCGCTTCCAGTTCGGCTTCGACCTTGACGGCGACCTGCTCCAGCGCCTTGGGATCTTCGGAGAACCCGCGTGCATGCAGGTGCGCGGGTGCGGCGGGACGGCCCGTACCCCTGCGCACGACGACCGTCACCGCCACGAAGCCCGACGACAGGATCAGGCGTTCACCCAGGGTCGCGTCGCCGACGTCGCCGGTGATCAGTCCGTCGACGAACATCTTGCCGACCGGAACCGCACCCGCGATGCTGGCCTTGCCGCCCACCAGATCGACGCTGACGCCGTTCTCTGCCAGCATGATCGACTCCGGCGGGACCCCGGTACGGGCGGCCAGCGCGGCGTTGGCGCGCAGATGCCGCCAGGTGCCGTGCACCGGCATCACATTGCGCGGCTTCACCCCGTTGTAGAGGAACAGCAGCTCACCTGCGTAGGCATGGCCCGAAACATGCACGCGCGCTTGAGCGTTCGTCACGACGCGGGCACCGATCTTGGACAGTGCGTCGATCACGCCGTAGACGGCTTCCTCGTTGCCCGGTATCAGCGACGACGACAGGATGATCAGGTCGCCCGAGGTCAGCGTGATGCTGCGGTGCTCGCCGCGCGACATCCGCGACAGCGCCGACATCGGCTCGCCCTGAGTCCCGGTGGTGATGAGCACCACCCGTTCGGGCGGCATCATCTCGGCCGCGCCGATGTCGAGCAGGTCGGCGTCGTCGACCCGCAGATAGCCCAGCTCACGCGCGATGCCCATGTTGCGTACCATCGAGCGCCCGACGAAGGAGACCCGCCGGCCGAGGGCTACGGCGGCGTCGATGATCTGCTGCACTCGGTCGACGTTGGACGCGAAGCAAGCGACGATGACCCGGCCCTCGGCGCCGCGGATCAACCGGTGCAGGGTCGGCCCGACCTCGCTCTCCGACGGCCCGACACCGGGGATCTCGGCGTTGGTCGAATCGCACAGGAACAGATCGACCCCGGCGTCGCCCAGCCGCGACATCCCGGGCAGGTCGGTGGGCCGCCCGTCGAGGGGCAGTTGGTCGAGTTTGATGTCGCCGGTGTGCAGGACGGTGCCCGCGCCGGTGTGCAGCGCCACGGCCAGACATCCCGGCACGGAGTGGTTGACGGCGAAGTACTGGCACTCGAAGACGCCGTGGGTGCTCCGCTGTCCCTCGGCGACCTGCACGAACTTCGGTTTGATGCGGTGTTCACGGCATTTCTCGGCCACCAGCGCCACGGTGAACTTCGACCCGACGACGGGGATGTCGGGCCGCAGTTTGAGCAGGAACGGGATGGCGCCGATGTGGTCCTCGTGGGCGTGGGTGAGGATCAGCGCCTCGACGTCGTCGAGGCGGTCCTCGATGTGGCGCAGGTCGGGCAGGATGAGGTCGACGCCGGGTTCGTCGTGTCCGGGGAACAGCACGCCGCAGTCGACGACGAGCAGTCGGCCCAGGTGCTCGAAAACGGTCATGTTGCGGCCGATTTCGCTGATCCCGCCGAGGGCGGTGATGCGAAGGCCGCCCGGAGCCAGGGGCCGGGGCGGCCCTGATACGGCGGTCACCGCCGGCGCCGATTCACCGAAGCACGCCCGCGGCGCGCATGTCGACGGCCAGCGTCTCGATCTGCTCCGGGGTGGCGGGCACCTGAGGCAGCCGGGGCTCACCCGCGTCGATGCCCTGCAGCCGCAGACCGGCCTTGGCCAGGGTGACACCGCCGAGCCGCGCCTGCGCCGCGTTCAGCGGCCCGAGCGCGACACCGATCTTGCGCGCCGTTGCGATGTCGCCGGATGAGAACGCGGACAGCATCTCTCGCAGCGCGCCGGCGGCGACATGCCCCCACACGCTGACGAAGCCGACCGCCCCCATCGCCAGCCACGGCAGATTCAGAGCGTCGTCACCGGAGTAATACGCCAGCGATGTCTCGGCGATGATCTGACCGCCGCCGTGCAGGTCGCCCTTGGCATCCTTGACCGCGACGATGTTGGGGTGGCCGGCCAGTCGGCGGATCGTGTCCCACTCGATCGGCACCATAGACCGCGCCGGGATGTCATACAGCACGATCGGCAGGTCGGTGGCGTCGGCGACCGCGGTGAAGTGGGCAAGCAGACCCGACTGCGGCGGCCGCGAATAGTAGGGCGTCACCACCAGCAGGCCGTGTGCACCTTCGGCCGCTGATGCCTTGGCGAGGCGCACGCTGTGCGCGGTGTCGTAGGTACCGGCACCGGCGATGATCCGGGCCCGATCGCCGACCGCCTCGAGGATGACGCGCAGCAGCGTGAGCTTCTCATCGTCAGTGGTGGTCGGGGACTCGCCGGTGGTGCCGGAGAGGACGAGGCCATCGCAGCCGGAGTCGACCAGATGAGTCGCCACGCGGACCGCGGCATCGGTGTCCAGCGAGCCGTCGGGTTTGAATGGCGTCACCATCGCGGTCAGCACGGTGCCCAGCCGGGCGGTCACGTCGAATCCGCTGGTGCTCACGGCCATCAAGCCTACCTTCCCGGCTCACACCTCCGTCGCCAGCGGTGACGTCGCGACTTCCGTGCCGTCGGCCAGCGTGGAAATCTCGAAATCGGCGAATACCGGCCCGGCCACGTCGACGAGCTGGCGCAGGCACGTGATCGCCAGGCGCCGAATCTCGACGTCGGCGTGCTCACTGGCCCTCATCGCGATGAAGTGCCGCCAGGCCCGGTAGTTCCCGGTGACGACGATGCGCGTCTCGGTGGCGTTCGGCAGCACCGCACGCGCCGCCTGCCGTGCCTGTTTGCGCCGCAGGATGGCGTTGGGCTGATCGGCGAACTTGGCCTCCAGCCGGGTGAGCAGCTCGGTGTAGGTGGCGCGGCTGGCGTCGGCGGCGGCCTCGACGATCTCCCTCAGGTCGGGGTCGTCCTCGAGGCCGGGCGGAACCACGATCTGCGCGTCGTGCTCGGGCACGAACCGCTGGGAGAGCTGTGAGTAGGACAAGTGCCGGTGGCGGATCAGCTCGTGGGTACATGAGCGCGAGATGCCGGTGATGTAGAAGGACACCGTTGCATGTTCGAGCACCGAGAAGTGACCGACGTCGATGATGTGCCGCACGTAGGCCGCATTGGTGGCCGTCCGCGGATTGGGCTTTGACCAGCTCTGATAGCACGCCCGCCCGGCGAACTCCACCAGCGCGGCGCCGCCGTCGGCGTCGGTGCTCCACGGCACGTCGGGCGGTGCCAGGAACTCTGTCCTGGCGATCAGTTGCACGCGCAGCGGCGCGGTCTCAGCCACGCCTGAGGGTAACGCGTGCGCGTCGGCGTACCGTGATGTTAGCGACTAACGCGTTAGTGACTAACCTCAAAGGAGTGGTGATGGACAAGGACGTCCTCGTCATCGGCGCCGGCCCCACCGGCCTGGCGCTGGCCTGCGCATTGCGTCACGCAGGCATCGGCGTGCGGGTGCTCGACAAGGCCACCGGCCCTGCCGTCACGTCCCGGGCACTCGGCCTGCAGCCGCGCGGGGTCGAGGTGCTCGACCGGATCGGCGCCCTGGACTTCCTGCCCGATCGGGGGCTGCCCGTCGAGCGGGTCCGGGTCACCGTCGACGGGCATCCGCTGGCGGATCTGCCCCTCACCCGCTCGACCCGGCTGGCAGGCCCGCGGCCGCTGCTCATGTCGCAGGCCGACATCGAGGAAGCGCTGCGCGAGCGCCTGCACGACCTCGGCGGGGCCGTCGAGTGGGGTCATGAGCTCACGCACCTCGCGCTGGGCACCGACTCCGACAGCTCGGTGGCCGCGCACTTCGCCGGCGGTGGGGTGCTGCGCTCGCGCTGGCTGGTCGGCGCCGACGGCGCTCATAGCGCGGTGCGCAAGGCCACCGGGATCGCCTTCCCCGGGACACCGCTCGTCGAACGCTTCCTGCTCGCCGATGTGCACGCCGAACTGGATCTGCCCCGCAACTCCACCCACGGTTACCTGCGCGGCACACGGCTGCTTGCCGCGTTCCCGCTGCCCGGCGGTGACGTGTGGCGGCTGATGGCCCCGGCGCCGCCGGAGCTGCCGGCCGACGCCACGTCCAACCAGATCGTGGACTATCTGGGACGGCGCCTTGCCGACGAGGCACGCGGCCGGGTCACCTCGGTGAAGTGGGTGTCCACCTTCCGGATCCAGCGCAGGCTGGCCGACACCTACCGGCGCGGCCGGGTGCTGCTGGCCGGGGACGCCGCGCACATCCACAGCCCGCTCGGCGGACAGGGGCTCAACACGGGCATCGGCGACGCCGAAAACCTCGCATGGAAGCTGGCACTGGTCATCCGCGGGCGCGCCGATGACACGCTGCTGGATACCTACGGGGCCGAACGCAGGCCGATCGCCGAGACGGTGCTGGAGACCACCAGCGGCCTGACCCAGACCCTGGTCGGAGACAGCAGGGCGGCCCGCTTCGTCCGCGACCGCATCGCCGTTCCGCTGATGAACACCACCTGGTTGCAGCGGCGGATCGCGGAGAAATCCTCGCAGTTGCAGGTGACCTACCGGCGCGGGCCGCTTGGCGATTCACCGCTGCACGGGTTGCTGCCGGGTTTGCACATCGGCGACCGCATCCCCGACCGGGCCTGCTTACGCGCCGACGGGAGCGCGACTCGACTCTATGCCGAACTGGGTCCGGCATGGGCGCTGCTGGGCGATGCGGCGCTGGCGCCGGTGGCCGCCGACCGGCTCGGCGACGTCGTCGCACTGCCGCACGACGGTGAGTCGCAGCTGATCCGCCCGGACGGCCACCTGGCGTGGCACGGCACGTCACACCCGGAGCTGCGGCGCTGCCTCGACGCCGTGCTGGACGCGCCGCGATCCGCGGCGGCGTGAGACCGTGACCACCGACTGGCGGTCTCGCCGCAGGGCCACGACGCGCCGCACCATTCAGGAGCACGCGCTGCGGCTGTTCGCCGAAAAGGGTTACGAACAAACGACGGTCGAGGAGATCGCGGCGGCCGCCGGTGTGTCGCACATGACCTTCTTCCGGCACTTTCCGCGCAAGGAGGTGGTGGTCGAGTACGACGACTACGACCCGATGCTCGTCGAGCTGATCGTGGGGCGGCCTGCGCATGAGACCCCACTGGAGGCGGTGCACGGCGCGATCCGGTGCGCGTTCGAGCAGATCCTGGCCGGCGACCACGACGCCTTGCTGGCGCGGACCCGGCTGATACTTCGAACCCCGGCCCTGCAGGCGCGAAACTGGTACGCCCAGGTCGACACCCGCCGGCTGATCGCGGATGCGCTCGCACGTCGCGCGGGCGCGACGACGGCGGATTTCGCGATCGAGGTCCAGGCTTCGGCGGTGCTGGCGGCGATGCTGCCCGCGCTCGCGGCATGGGCCGACCTGGACGACGCGAATCCCGCCGCACTGGTCGCGCTCGTCGACGCGGCCTTCGACGCGCTGCGCGCGGGTGTGTGAGACGCGCTGCGCGCGGGTGTGTGAGAGGTTGGGAGGGTGTGTGAGGGCCGATCGGGCCGGCTAACGGTGCGCGCAGCACCCGGCCTGGCGCTAGGGTCTTGCCATGACCGACGAGCGCTTGCGCGAGGAGCCGACATGACCGACACCGCTCCCCCGTCGCGCCTGCTGGACGTCATCGAACACGACGTCCTGCCGCTCACCGAACGAGGAGTCGCGGCGGGCAACAAGGTGTTCGGCGCGGCGCTGCTGCGCAAGTCCGATCTGTCCCTGGTGATCGCGGGAACTAATGACGAGACACGGAATCCCTTGTGGCACGGTGAAGTTCACACGCTGAAGCAGTTCTACGAGTTCTCCGACCGCCCGTCGACCAGCGAGCTGCTGTTCGTGACCACCCACGAACCGTGCACGCTGTGCATGTCGGCGATCACCTGGGCCGGATTCGACAACTACTACTACTTCTACAGCCACGAGGACTCCCGGGACAGCTTCGCCATCCCGCACGACCTGAAGATCCTCAAGGAGGTGTTCGGGCTCGATCCCGGCGGGTACCGGCGCGCCAACGAGTTCTGGACCGCGTATTCGATTCCCGCGCTGGCCGACGCCGAACCCGAGCCGCTGCGCACCGAGCTGCGCGACCAGCAGCGACGCATCCGCAACCGCTATGACGCGCTGTCGGCGGAGTACCAGGAATCCAAGGGCGACAACGCTATTCCGCTGAATTAGCGGGGCGCTGATGGCCCCGTCGGTCAGCACACCCGCGCGGCGCATCGCCGCCGAGATGTGCTGGTCGGGTGTTCTCCTACGTCGGGCGGGGTATCCATCCCGGTCTCGGCTTCATCGCCGGGTGGGCGATCGTGTTCGTGGTCGTCAACACCGCCATCAGCCGGCTCGGAGTCGGCTCGCTGAAGATCCTCAACCGGGTGTTTCTGGCGATCGAGCTGGTGCTGTTCTTCGTCGGGCAGATCGGGTTGATCTCGTCGCTGGTGAACTTCGGCGCGATCATCTTCGGCGTCAACGTGTTTCGTGGACGCGGAGTGCCTGCGCTGAGCCAGTGATGACGGACCCGACGACGGTGCCGGGCATGCGACTCCCCCGTGGCCCGTTCACGTCAGGACAGGCCGGCTCGAGTTCGGTGTGGATGAGGCCGTCGCCGACGAACAGCGGCAATTTCGTGCTGAGGTTCAACTCACGGTAAACATCGACCACTCGCTGGGTAGAAATCGTCGCTAGCCAATGCATCGCGCCAGCTCCCCCGCAAGATCGCCGCGCTCGCCCACACGCACCTCCCCCAATCCGAGCCAGCCCGCCATCGACTTGAGTTCGCCCGCCAGCCCATCGACCACCCGTGACCGGTCCCGCCCGTCCTCGCTGAACGCACCGACGACCTGCAGCGCACCTTCCGCCCGGTCGGCTTTGAGGTCGACGCGGCCGACGAGCTCGCCGTCCAGCAGGAACGGCCACACGTAGTAACCGAACTGCCGTTTGGGCGCCGGAGTGTAGATCTCGATGCGGTAGAAAAACCCTCCGAAGAGCCGCTCGACCCGGGGCCGGAAGAAGATCAGCGGGTCGAAGGGGCACAGCAGCGCCGTCCCGCGGTCGCGGCGCGGCACGATCTGACCCGCCCGCAGGTACGCGGGCTGCGTCCAGCCATCCACCTCGACTCGCTCGAGCTCGCCCATCGCCAGCAATTCGGCGAGCGCAGGCTTGATCTGTCGCGCGCCCAGCCGGAAATAGTCGCGGATATCCGCCTCGGTGGCCACGCCCAGCGCCGTCGCGGCCCGAAGCGCGAGTTCGCGGACGGCTTCGTCGTCGTCGACGTGGCGACTGCGCACCTCCGCGGGCAGCACCCGCTCGGTGAGGTCGTAGTGTCGCGCGAACCCGACCCGGGTCGCCGTCGTCAACACCCCTGCCGACCACAGCGCCTCAGCCACCCACTTGGTGTCGCTGCGGTCCCACCACGGGCCCTTCCGGCCCTTGGGCTCGGACTCCAGGTGCGCCTCGATCTGGCCCGCCGTCGAGGGGCCGAGCTCGGCGACGGCGGCGACGATGTCCTGGGCCAGCTTGGCGTTGCGCCTGACGATCTCGGTGCCCCACCGGCCGTGCTCATATTCGCGCATCCGCCAGCGCAGCAGCGGCCAGTCGTCGATCGCCATCAGGGCCGCCTCGTGCGCCCAGTACTCGACGAGCAGACGAGGTGAGCGTGCCGAATGACTCCACGCCGCCCGGTCGAGGATGTCGCGGTCGTAGGGCCCCAGCCGGCTGAACACCGGCGCGTAGTGCGCGCGCACGGCGACCGACACCGAATCCAGCTGCAACACCTGGATTCTGGTGAGCAGCCGACGCAGATGGGCGCGGTTCACCGGACCCACCGGTCTGGTCTCGTGGAAACCCTGGGCCGCGACGGCCACCCGCCGCGCCTGAGCGGCACTCAGCCTGGCGGTCATGTCCTGGTGGTCATGTCTAAGCGCGGGTGTAGCTGGAGAACCGGTAACGCAACCCCGACGAACTGTCCTGCCAGTCCCCCTGAGTGCCCACCCACGATTCGTCGAGAACCGGCGCGAGCGCGTCGTCGTCCTCCCTGCGCAGGTCGATCTCCACCTCGGTGACCTCACAGCGCGTCGCCAGCGGCAACGCCAACCCGTAGATCTGTGAACCGCCGATCACCCACGCGTCGTCCAGCGGAGCGTCCTCGATGGACGAGACGACGTCTGCTCCTTGTGCCATGTACTCAGCTTGCCGGGTCACTACGACATTTCTGCGACCCGGCAGCGGCCGCACCGACTTGGGCAGCGACTCCCAGGTGAGCCTGCCCATGATCACCGTGTGACCCATGGTCAGGTTCTTGAAGCGGGCCAGGTCCTCGGGCAGCCGCCACGGGATCGTGCCGCTGCGGCCGATGACTCCCGTCGATGACTGCGCCCAGATCAGACCCAGGCTCACCGTCATGGTTCGGACCTGCAAGCAGTCCTCGGGGTACCTGGTTCGGACCTGCAAGCAGTCCTCGGGGTACCTGGTTCGGACCTGCAAGCAGTCCTCGGGATACCCGGTTCGGACCTGCAAGCAGTCCTCGGGATACCCGGTTCGGACCTGCAAGCAGTCCTCACACCGCCACCGGGGCCTTGATGCCCGGATGCGGGTCGTAGTTCTTGATTTCGATATCGTCGTAGGTGTAGTCGAAGATCGAAGCTCGGGGCGCCAGAACCAATTCCGGGTAGGCGCGAGGTTCGCGACTCAGCTGCAGCGCGACCTGCTCGACGTGGTTGTCATAGATGTGGCAATCCCCGCCGGTCCAGATGAACTCACCGACGCCCAGGTCCGCCTGCGCCGCCATCATGTGGGTCAGCAGCGCATAACTCGCGACGTTGAACGGCACCCCGAGGAACAGGTCGGCGCTGCGCTGATACAGCTGGCAGGACAGCCTGCCGTCGGCGACATAGAACTGGAAGAAGGCGTGACACGGCGGCAACGCCATCTGCGGGATCTCGCCGACGTTCCAGGCCGAGACGATGTTGCGCCTTGAGTCGGGATCGCGCTTCAGCAGCGCCAGGGCCGCGCTGATCTGGTCGACGTGGTCACCGGACGGCGTCGGCCATGACCGCCATTGGACGCCGTACACCGGGCCCAGTTCGCCTGTCGGAGAGGCCCATTCGTCCCAGATCGTGACGCCACGGTCCTGCAGCCAGCGGACGTTGGACTCGCCGCGCAGGAACCACAGCAGCTCGTAGATTACCGACTTCAGATGCACCTTCTTGGTGGTGATCAGCGGGAACCCGGCGTTGAGGTCGTAACGCATCTGATGGCCGAACAGACTGCGGGTGCCGGTGCCGGTACGGTCGGATTTGGGAGTGCCCTGGTCGAATACGAGACGCAGCAGATCCTCGTAGGGTGTGGCGATCGGCACGCGGTCAGCCTACCGCCACCCGCTTCGTTGCGACCGCCTCGTCCGGCGCGCGCGTCCGCCCACCCGACGGTGCGCTCACCCGCGCGGCGCCCACCGAGGGTGCACACAGATCGAGATCTGCGGCCGATTGCCGATCTAAGCGCATCCTCGGCGCACCGCCACGGCAGTTCACCGCGGCGAGCGTCGTCTGATCGCCGCCGTGCCAGGTTGGAAGCGTAGAACGGACGTCATGCCGACGATCTCCGATGTCATTACCACCCCCGACGGGGACTGTTCCGTGACGCTGTCCACCCCCGACGGGACGGGCCCGTGGCCCGGCGTGGTGATGTATCCGGACGCGGGCGGCGCCCGGTCGATCATTCGTGAGATGGCGGAGCGGCTCGCGGGATACGGCTATGCGGTGCTGGTGCCCGACATCTACTACCGCAACGGCCAGTGGGCGCCCTTCGACATCACCACCGCGTTCACCGATCCCGACGAACGGACGCGGCTGTTCGCGATGATGCGCGCCGTGACACCGGACGTCATGGCCGCCGACGCCACCGCCTTCTTCGACTACCTCCAATCCCGTCCGGAGGTCAGCGGTACCGCCTTCGGGACGACGGGCTACTGCATGGGCGGCCGCACGTCGCTGGTCGTCGCAGGTCGGGTACCCGATCGAGTGGCGGCGGCGATGTCGTTTCACGGCGGCGGCCTGGTCAGCGACGATCCCGGGAGCCCGCACCTGCTCGCCGACCGGATACGGGCGGCCGTCCACGTCGCCGGCGCGGAGGACGACCAGTCGTTCACCTCCGAGCATGCGGAGACGCTCGACAAGGCCTTGACCGCGGCGGGCGTCGACCACACGGTCGAGTTCTATCCCGCCGCACACGGGTTCGCGGTGCCCGACAACACGACCTACGACGAATCCGCCGCGCAGCGCCACTGGACGGCGACGAAGGATTTCTTCGGCGTCCACCTGACCTGAACTCGCCACCCCTTTTCAGGGGCGTACAGCACGCATAGGCGACGATGGGACGCGTGTACGACCAGGCCTTCACCGAATCCGATTCCCAGCGATCACGCATCGACCGGTGCTGGCCCGAAGCTGGCCGCTCGTCAACGGCGCCCAGTGTGACCGGTTCGCACCCACGGAACGATGGCGAGCCGACATCGTCGTACTCGACATCGAGGACGCGGTCGGGCCGAAGGATAAGGCGGTAGCTCGGGAGAACGTCGAGACCGCGCGCGGCCTGCAGCGCATCACCGACATCGCGGCCGCCAAGGGAACGTTCGACACCTGCGGTGTGGGTGAACATGGGTGGCGCGGCGTCGTCGTTCATCAATGGGTACTGGCGGCCGGGCGCACGATGATCTCGTTGACGTCCACCTCGGGGGGCTGGCCGATGGCGAAGGCGATTGCCTCGGCAATGGCCGAGGCAGGAATCGCGAGGGCCCGATATTCCCGCATGGCGTCGCGGGCCTGCCTATCTGAGATCGATTCGGCGAGTTCCGATTCCGTCACGCCGGGTGAGATGACGCTAACCCGGATATCGCCGGAGTGTTCTTTGCGCAAACCCTCCGATATGGCCCAGACGGCGAATTTGGTGGCACAGTAGACGGCTGCGGTCGGTTCGACCTCGTGTGCGCCGATGGAGGCCAGGTTGATGATGTGCCCGCCCCCCTGGGCCTCCATCACAGGAAGCGCAGCGCTGATCCCGTGCAGAACACCGCGGATGTTCACGTCGATCATCTGGTTCCATTCGGCGACCTTGTTTTCGGCCAGCGCCGACAGCGGCATGACGCCGGCGTTGTTGATCAGGACGTCGACGCGGCCATAGATTGCGGTGGCGTCGGCGACGAAGCGGTGGACGTCCGCGGTATCGGTGACATCCAGCCGGCGGAAGTCCGCGGTCCCGCCGCCGTCATTGATCTGCCCGACCAAGGCTTCGAGTCGCTCGGTGCGCCGGGCACCGAGGAAGAGCTGGTGACCGTCGTCGGCCAGGCGCAGGGCGGCGGCTTGCCCGATTCCGCTGCTGGCGCCGGTGATCAGGATTGTTTTCGGGTTCTTGCTCATCGTGGTGTTCGCATTCCTTACACGGCTTGCTGGGTGGGCAGGATGGTGATCTCGGTGAGGTTGACGTGGCGGGGTACCGAGGCGATGAACGCGACGGTTTCCGCGACGTCGGCCGCGCTGAGCACGTCGATGTCGTTGATCAGATCGGCCATCAGCCGGGTGGCATCGGGATCGGTGACATGAAGGGGCAGTTCGGTATCGACCATCCCTGGCTCGATGGTCGATACCCGCACCATCTTGCGGCCAAGCTCGACGCGCAAGAGCCTGGTCAGCTGGCTGATGTATGCCTTGGTGCCGGAGTACACCGAGAATTTCTCCAGGACGCGGGTGGCCGCGATCGAGGACGTGGTGATCAGATCAGCGGGCTTACCCGCTGAGGCCGCGGCGATGAGTTGCGGGACGAACGCACCGATGACGTTCATGACACCGGTGATGTTGAGGTCGATCTGTTGTTGCCAGTCATCGGATCTCACGTCTTCGATCGGTGAGATCAGTTGGACACCAGCATTGTTGAAGACCAAATCGACCGGCCCGAACTGATCGGTGATCTGCCGGGCGGCCGTCGTGACCGCCGACCGATCGGTGACGTCGAGCGGCACGGCGAGCGCAGTGCCGCCGGCAGCGTTGATGCGCGCAGCCAACGCCTCAAGGTTGTCCGTGCGGCGCGCCGCGACAGCGACCTTGGCGCCCAGCGCCGCCAGCCGGATCGCGGTGGCTTGACCTATACCGCTGGACGCTCCGGTGACGAAGGCGACGCGACCCGCCAGCGGGGCCGTGGTGATGACTATGGACATGCGGTTGGTTCCCCTTCGAGATTGATTGGGTGTGTGCCTTCGAGACAACAGCTGCAAAGGGCGACAATGTGGGCGCAAGGTGGCCCGACGTATCGGGGGACAAGTTGGGCCACGATACGTGCCGACACGGACGACTCCGTCGGGGCAGACTGTGTGCCGTGACTGAGCGCAAGCCCACGGAGCTGGCCGAGTTCCTCAGCGTGCGCCGTGCGCGGCTCACTCCCCAGGACGTGGGCATGGAGGGGCCGGGCACACGCCGGCGTGTGCCCGGTCTGCGCCGCGAGGAACTGGCCAGGCTGGCCGGAGTCAGCGTCGATTACTACACGCGGTTGGAGCAGGGCCGCAGCCGCAGCGCATCCGCAGATGTGCTCGACGCGTTGGCCACGGCACTGCAACTGACCGACGCCGAGCGTCAGCATCTGCATCTGCTGGCCAAGCCGCAACCGGCGCAACGGAAACGGCGGGCTCGCCCCCAATCGGTGGACTTGGCGACGCTGCGCCTGTTGGAGCTGCTCGACGAGGTGTGGTCCCCGGCATTCGTGCTCGGCCGCCGACTCGACGTGCTGGCGCACAACCGGTTGGCCGGGGCATTGATCGCCGAGTTTCGTGAACTTCCGGCTCCCCTGCGGAACCAGGCGCGATTCGTCTTCTTCGATCCGCACGCGCGTGAGCTGTATGCGGATTGGAACGAAGTGGCCGCCGACACGGTTGCGATGCTGCGTATGGACGCCGGGCGCTACCCCGACGACGAGAAACTGTCGGCGCTGGTGGGCGAGCTGTCCATCAGGTCGGTGGAATTCCGCTGCTGGTGGTCGAACCACAATGTGCAGCGCCGCACCACCGGAACCAAGGCCTACCACCATCCGCTCGTGGGTGATCTCACCGTTAAATACCAGGCGCTCAACCCCTCTGGGGATCCTGATCAGTTCCTCATCGTCTACACCACCGAACCCGGATCGGCCGACGAAACCGCGTTGCGGCTGTTGGCAAACTGGCACGACGGAGCCGGGCAGCGCTGCTCGATCGACGGCCGATCCTAGCCGTCCGTCGCCAGCTTCACGGATGAATCAGAAACCGGTGCTGGATCTTTCATCACAACGTTCACCCTTCATCCACTCGGGAAGCCTGCACTTAGGTGGCGAGATGTCCGAGTTGTTGCAAGGCCGAGTACAGATTGGCGACCCCCCAGTGGTCGGTGATTTTGCCGTCACGTACACGCATGGCGTCCACCGTTTCGAAGTGAATGGTCTTGCCGGTGGGGGCAATGCCAAGAAAGTCGCCATGGTGAGTGCCGTGGTAGACCTTGTAGGTGGTGACGATGTCGCCGTCGACGGTCTGCCAATGGATCTCGGGCCGGAAATCAGGAAACGCGTCCCGCAGACGCTTGTAGAGAACCAGCACGCCGGCCTTATCGGGTGTGGTGCCGGGTTGGGGTGTGTGATCGACGAAGTCGTCGGCGAACAATTCCTCAAACAGAGTGAAGTCGCCGCGGCCCTGCACCTTCTCGGTATTGCGGCGCACCACCGCCTTGATGGCGTCGGCCTCGCCGCCGGGTGAAGTGGCCTCGGAAGATTCCGGATGGGTCACGGTGTACCTACCTTTCTGTAGACGCGAATGAGAGCTGCCTCGATTCGGGGGGTCTTGCGGGCGCTGCGCTCGTTCCTGACCGAAGCACTCGGAGTCGGGCCGAAGTGAAAAGGCCTGCTAGCTTGGGTTCTGTGGCGAGAAGGTCTGGATGGCTCACGAAGCGGGAAGCATCGATCTGGCAGTCCTACCGGGATGTGCGCCGCGAGTTGCAAGCCGCGTTCCATCTGCAGTTGTACCGGGAGGAAGGCATGTCGGCGGCCGACTACGCCGTCATGGTTCCGTTGACGGAGGCCCCGAACGGGCAATTGCGGACCAAGGATCTTGGTATCGCTCTTGGCTGGGATCGAAGCCGCACATCGCATCAAGTCACCCGAATGATCAAACGCGGCCTTGTCGCGCGGGAGTTCTGCGAAGATGATGCCCGAGGCACGATGGTGCGACTCACCCCGGCGGGCCGGGCGGCTATCGAGAAGGCCGCGCCCCGCCACGTCGGCCAGGTTCGTCAGCTGTTCTTCGATCCGCTCTCCGATGATGAACTCGACGCATTGGGCCACGCGCTGGACCAGATCCTGGCTGCCGTCCGCCAATACGCGGCCCAACACACCACCGACGAGGTTGACGAGGGTCAGCGGCGTCCAAATTCCGGGCGAGCCAAGCGCCGCACCGGCATTCAACATCATGGATAAGAGGCTTGACGGTGTGACGGCATAATCCGCAGAACGCGTTTGCCGCTCACGTGGCGGGTGCCCACGGCACGGTAGGCCTGGCGGACGTGTTCGGTCGTGAAGTCATAGACCTTCGCGATCGGCACCGAGATGTCGTTGCGTGCGACCAGTTGCGCCAGTTCGCCCCAAATCGCCGGCGTGTCAGCCTGTTCCTGGGCATCGGAGTGCACCCCGAAACGCTGGACCGCATCGTGGTCGATGAGCGTGTTGATGCGGTCGGGCTGCACACCGAGACTGATCGCAAGCGAGACGTTGCCTGATCCGAAAGTGTCGATGAAGCCGTTGATTCCGTCAGGCGCAAGGTTTTGGAGCCGCTGCGCCAGGCCGGGCCCGTACAGCGCCGGCCGGATTCCCATCGATTCCAGCAGGCCGACGTTGGCTTCCCCGCAGGTGCCGATGACCTCGGCGCCCCGCAGCCGGGCCAGCTGGGCCGCATAAATCCCGACACCGCCGGCCGCCGCCGACACCACGATCGTCTCCCCGGGTTGTGGGTTTACCGCGGCGACCGATGCCCACGCAGTGGCTCCTGCTCCGGCGATCGTCGCAGCCGCCTCCCACGACAGCTGGGCGGGTTTAGGGGCGACCCGATCTACGCGCAGCGCCACGTATTCGGCCTGCGCGGCGCGGGGCGCGAAGCCTATAACCTGGTCGCCGACAGCGAAATCATCGGCAGCCGAGCCGATCTCGGCGACATACCCGGCGAAGTCGTTGCCTTGTCCCTCGGGGAAATGGGCCGGCCATAGTTCGGCGAAACGCCCTTCCCGAATACCGATCTCACCCGGATTAGTGGCCGCGGCCACCACGGCCACGACCACACAACCTGAATCGGCAGCCGGGCAGGGCACTTCGACAACGTCAAGGACGTCCGGGCCGCCATATCGGGTGAACCTCACCGCCCGCATCACAACTGGCCCGGCCGTGCGTAGCGGTGGAAGAACGGCCCGAGCTGGGCGGCCAACGCCCGCGTCAGACCTGAACTGTCCTCCAGCAGCCGCGCACCTGGGTCTAACGGACCCACGTACAGCGGTTCATAACCGGCGTCGACACTGAGCTGTTCGGCATATCGCCGGGCTTCACCGTCCGCGGCGTACAGGTTGCTCGGAGCCACCCGCTGCTCGCCGATATGTTCGTAGATGCCGGCGAAATTGGTGGAGAACGCCTTGGCGGTCGGGCCGCCGATGATCGACTTGATCTGATGCGACAACGACGGGAACGCGTCCTGGCGTTCGGTGTAGATGTTGCAGGCGTCAATCGTGGGTTGGGCGGTCAGCCCGGTGACGGCACCGAGTGCTGCCGGGATCTGCTCTGCCGCAACAGCAACGACAACCACGTCGGCGTCTGACGCGTCGCCGCCCTCGCGGCCGAGCGCGCTGACCTGGTAACCGCGACTCCTCCACAATCGCGCCAAGCCGCCACCGACATGGCCACGCCCGATCACCAAGATCTTCACAGACTCCACCCTTCACGGCCACGTTTGAGAATTGGTGACGTGTCCGCAAAATTACCCTGGCTCTCCCGCCTCGGCAACACCAGCAATGGCCCGGTTTGTCATCTCGCAGTGCGGGTGGCAGCTGCAAATGGTGGGTGACGCAGGACGGCGCCACCCGGACCTGAATGACGTTTGACAATCCCGCTGCGGACCGTGCACAACATCAGTCCACTCCGAACCGGGAACGCTAAGGGCTGCAGCGGTTCCCATTAGGCCGATCCCACCCCTCACTGCCTAACAGGGAACAGCAGTACATACCCAGATCCGGCGCCAGATAGCGGGCGCAACAACGGTTTCGGCGAGAACCTCGGCTACGCGGACCCATGCCCGGCCCACCGTGTGGTCCAGCGCGCTGAAACTCGGCGAAGCAACGGCGGTGTCCGCCGAGTTCGGGATGACCGGCAAGATCTGTCTGCGCCGGAACAGTGCGGCACGGTCAACGAGGGATTGTCACCGTCGCAGGAGGAGATCGGCTGGGCGAAGGAGCTTTTCGTCGAATTCGAACGCGACGGCGGGGAGATCCGCAACGGCTCCGATCTGTCGCGCATCGCCGGGCCAACAAGATTCTGGATCTGGCGCGCTCTACGGCATCGAGGTGTCGGTGTTCGACGACGTCGACGACCCGGCACACATCCCCGCCCCGTCGGACACCTGTCACTACTGATAGTGATGTCGTCAGGCCTTGTGGCGTCCGCGTGAATGGAGGTACGTGGCGATTCCGCGGAAGATGCCGCGCGCCGCGTAGGTGCCTGCCAAGATCGACAGCACGATGAGCAGGATGAACATCAGCAACCAGTTGCTGCGACTGTGGCTGACGTTCCACCAGATGATCGTGAACAGAATCGCGCAGATGAACACCACGATGTCGCGCCAGTTCCCCTCATAGGACGCCGCGATCCTGCGGATCTCGCGGTTTTTCTCGACCGTCGTAACAATGTCGTCGATGCGCATGTCGATAACGCGTTGCAGCTGGGCGCGCCGCTCGACCTGTTCCGGCGGGATCCGATCCAGCAGATCCATATCCTTTTGGATGCTGGCGCGGACATCGGGCGCCCTCAGGTTTCCGGCGGCGATTCCGAGGAGTGCACCGCCGGCGATCGGTGCGCCTGCGAGTGCGAATTCGGCAATTCCGGGCATGCTGTCGTCTCCTTCGTCGATCCATCGGCGTCATCGGTCGATCGCCTTCGGCCGCTGATCTCGGTACCGCTGCAGGGTAGCGGCGACGCGCGCCGTTCGAGCCGACGGTGGCCGACGTCGCCCTACCCCATCAACGTTGCCGCGACCGTCGCGCCGAGGTTCCAGCACGCCTCGAGGTCGGCCTTGGTCGGCTTGCCCGACACGATGACGGTCTGCGCAGCACGCTCCCAACCCAGCCCGGCGGTGATGCCGTCGAGCGCGCGTTCGGCTCCCTCGGTGCCCTGGTTGCCGTGGAGGTAGACGCCGAACGGTCGGCCCCGGGTTGCGTCGAGACACGGGTAATAACACTGGTCGAACGCGTGCTTGAGGGCTCCGCTCATGTATCCCAGATTGACCGGCGACCCCAGCAGGTAGCCGTCGGCTTCCAGCATCTCGACGGGCGCGACGGTCAGCGCCGGTCGCCGCACCACCTCGACACCTTCGATATCGGGGTCGGTCGCACCGGCCAACACCGCTTGGAACATCTCCTCACAATGCGGCGACGGCGTGTGGTGGACGACGAGCAGCGTCGTCATCGCTCCTTCTCCTGGAGTTCGACCGCCTTTCGCATCGCCTCCCGCGCCCGGCTGCGGTCGCCGGCATAGTCATATGCCCGGGCGAGCCGATACCAGCGCCGCCAGTTGTCCGGATCCTCTTCGAGCTCGTCACGGACCGTCATGAACAGGGCGTCGGCGGCATCGCGCTCAATGCGGCCCGATGCCCTGCGCGGCAGATCCCTGACGTCGAGTTCCATCCCCTCCTCGCGGGCGAGACGGGCAAGGCGCTGGTGTGCGAGCCCTGCCCGAAGTGTGCTGACCATGACCCAGACCCCGATCATCGGGAAAACCAGCAACGCCACGCCCAGGGCGGCCGCAGCGAGGCTGCCCGAGGTGATGAACGCCATCGCGATCCGACCCAGCATCACGAAGTAGAGGATCAACGCCACGCACATGAAGCCGATCACGACCTGAATGCGCAGCGAACGCGACCCGTCGCTCATGACGTCATCCCTTCCGGGCTCAGCGCAGATCGAGAAGCGGCTCGATACCGACGGTGAGCCCGGGGCGCCGGCCCGCCTGACGAACGGCGAGCAACACCCCGGGTACGAACGACGTGCGATCGAGGCTGTCGTGTCGGATTGTGAGGGTTTCCCCCACGGTGCCGAACAGGATCTCCTGGTGAGCCACCAAACCCGCAAGCCGCACCGAGTGGACGGGTATGCCGTCGACGTCGGCGCCGCGGGCTCCGTCGAGTCCGGTGCTGGTGGCGTCGGGATTGGGCGGCAGATCTTTTCGCGCTTCGGCGATCAGTCGGGCGGTGCGTGCGGCAGTGCCCGACGGAGCGTCGGCCTTCTGCGGATGATGGAGTTCGATCACCTCGACCGACTCGAAGTACGGCGCCGCCTGCTTGGCGAAATGCATGGACAGCACGGCACCGATCGCGAAGTTGGGCGCGATGAGGATCGCAACGTCCGGCTTGTCCGCCAGCCAATCGCGTACCTGCGACAGGCGCTCGTCGGTGAATCCCGTGGTACCGACGACAGCGTGAATTCCGTTGTCGATCAAGAACTTCAGGTTGCCCATCACAACGTCGGGATGGGTGAAGTCGATGACCACCTCGGTGCCACTGTCGACGAGCAAGCTCAGCGAGTCGTCGGCGTCCACGGCGGCCGACAACGTGAGATCGTCCGCGGCGTCGACGGCGGTCACGATCGTCGCGCCAACCTTGCCCTTTGCACCGAGAACGCCGACTCGCATGGGCTTACCCTAACCGTCCCGACATCGGCCGCCCCCGCGCACGTGGGTGCACCGGGACTTGTGGGCGTTGCGGCGGCGAAACATCTTGCGTCACTGTGGTTTCACACGTCACATTCCAGCCGAATTTGTCGGTATATCGAACTAGTGTTCGATACATGGGGTTGGGCGGTGTCGACGCAGCGGTGGCGCAGTTGCGCGCGGGGCTGGACGCCGTGATGACGGTGGATCTCGAGGGGCTGACCCACCGGGAGGTGTTGGGGGTGCTCGAGCAGATCGAGGTGGTGCGGCGGCAATTGCCCGCCGTAGAGCATCGGGCGCTGGCCCGGCTGCAGGCCGAAGCCTCCCCGATCGCGTTGGGCGCCAAGAATATGACGCAGGTGCTCGCGGAGCGGTTGCGGATCTCCTCGTCGGAGGCTCGGCGCCGATTGGGGCAGGCTGACGATCTGGGGCCGCGGCGGGCCCTGACTGGACAGACGTTGGCGCCCCTGCTGAGCCAGACCGCAGATGCGCAGACCGCCGGGACGGTCAACGCCGAACACGTGGCGATTATCCGGGCCTTCTTCGCCGACCTGCCCGCCGCGGTCGATCAAGACACGCGCGCTCAGGCCGAGGCCAGCCTGGCCGAGATCGCCGCCGGGCAGCGTCCCGAAGGACTGCGCAAGGCCGCCGACCGGCTGCGGGCCTTGCTCGATCCCGACGGCACCCTGCCCAACGACGTAGATCGGGCCCGACGGCGCGGCATCACCCTGGGCAAACAAGGCGCAGACGGGATGAGTGAGCTGAAGGGCTTGTTGGATCCGCACGCACGGGCGACCCTGGAGGCCGTGTGGGCCAGACTGGCCGCCCCCGGCATGGCCAACCCCGAGGACCCCACCCCCCAGGTCGACGGGGAAGCTTCTGAGGAGCAGGCCCGCCGCGACACCCGCACCCCCGCCCAGCGCCGCCACGACGCGCTGACCGCGATGGGCCGCGCCCTGCTCGCGTCGGGACAGCTAGGGCAGCTCAACGGGCTGCCCACCACCCTCATCGTCACCACCACCCTCAAAGAGCTGGAATCAGCGTCCAGCGGGGCGCTGCGCCCGGCCGGGGTCACCGGCTACGCGATCACCGCCGGGGGCACCCTGCTGCCCATGGCCGAGGTGCTGCGCCTGGCCAGCCACGCCCACCACTACCTGGCCGTGTTCGACAACCACCGGCAGATCCCGCTCTACCTCGGGCGCACCAAGCGGTTGGCCTCGCCCGGACAACGCATCGTGCTACTGGCGCGGGACCGCGGGTGCACCAAACCCGGCTGCACCACCGGCGGCTACTACTGCCAGGTTCACCACGTCAACGGGTGGGCCTCACAGGGGCAGACCGACATCGACGAACTCACCCTGGCCTGCGGCCCGGACAACCGGCTCATCGAGACCACCGCATGGACCACCCACACCCGCGACGACGGCCGCATTGAGTGGATTCCACCCCCGGAGTTGGACACGGGCCAAGACCGTATCAATAACCTGCACCACCCCGAACACCTCCTCAAACCCGACAACGACGAGGACCCGGACAGTGGGTGAGGGCGATGCACGCCACGAACACGGCCGGCAGGGTGCCCCGACAGGGTAAGCCGGGGCACCCGCCTGCGCGAGGACCACCGCGGTCTCCGCTTTGGTGATCAACAACCGCCGTAAGGGCGCCCGCCTGCGCGAGGACCACCGGCGAGCGGGGTTGCGTGCTGCGCGCTCATCAGTCAGGGCAAGCGTGGCACCGACTACACACGATCACGCGCGGCCGTGTTGCCCGACTGCCCGCGAGCGGACGACCAGGCCAGCGAACCGGCGCGCATCTACATGCCGCCACATGCCGCACAGGCCACCGCGGCCGCCGTCAGCACACCACGTCGACGTAGGCGACCATCGAGGTCACTGTGGTCACAATGTCGTCTTGGGCGCCCGGCGCACCGGAGCCGGAGTCCATCCGGCTCAGCGTCTGCGGATGAATGCCCCGAATGGTGCATTGGCTGAGCGGGTGCGTGCCGACCTTGTTGAGGATCACCTGGAAACCGTTGGCGCGCAACTGCTCGACGGTCTGTTGGGCGCTGGCCAGCTCCGACGGAGCCGCGTGCGCCCCGGCCGCCAAACCCACAGCGGCAGTGGCGATCACACCGGCAGCAAGAACGGTGAAAGTGAACGACTTCATTGGAACCTCCCGAACCGAAAGTGGTTTTGCTTCTGGACTGCAGTGCGCAGTTGCCTTCCATTCGTTACAGATCCCGGGACGGATCGGTGCGCAGACCAGCGGCTTCAACGGGCGCTCGAACGAAGGCGTCACAGGGGCGGACCAACCGACCCGGGCACGGACTTACAGCGGCGATGCGCCCCGGAGGTGCTCGAAAATCAGCGACGTCTGCGTGCCCGCCACGTCGGCGTCGGCGTTGAGGTTTTCCACCACGAACGATCGGAGGTGTTCGGTGTCGCGCGCCGCCACGTGCAGGATGAAATCATCGGCACCTGCCAGGAAATAGACGTCCATCACCTGGGGCTTGCGCCGGATCTGCTGGATGAAGCTGCGGATCTTGCCGCGGGCATTGGACTGCAACGTCACCGAGACCATCGCCTGCAGCGCAAGTCCCATCGCGGCAGGGTCGACATCCGTGTAGAACCCCCGGATCACTCCGAGCTCCTGGAGCCGACGCACCCGGCCGTGACACGTCGACGGGGCGATGCCGACGAGCTCGGCGAGGGCACTGTTGGAGATCCGGGCGTCGGCGTGCAGCGCGCTCAGAATCCGCCGGTCGGTGTCATCGACCTCGACCGCCTGAACATCCTTCGGAGTCCGCGACCCTACACGCAGGTATCTCGTCGATCCTTCAGTCACAGCTACACTTTATCGAATAATTACCAACTAGATTGCTAGTTGGCTGTAGTTTCTTCATAATTCTTGTACCCCACCACGATACGAGGAGTGATCATGCGCGTCGGCATCCCGACTGAGATCAAGAACAACGAATTCCGCGTCGCCATCACCCCGGCCGGCGTCGCCGAACTGGTCAACCGTGGCCACGAAGTGGTCGTCCAGGCCGGCGCGGGCGAGGGATCGGCGATCACCGACGCCGACTTCAAAGCCGCAGGCGCCCACCTCATCAACGGCCCCGAGCGGGTTTGGGCCGAGGCCGATCTGCTGCTGAAGGTCAAGGAGCCGATCGAGCCCGAATACGCCCGCATGCGCAAAGGCCAGACCCTGTTCACCTACCTGCACCTGGCCGCGTCGAGGCCGTGCACCGACGCGCTGCTGGCATCGGGGACCACCTCGATCGCCTACGAGACGGTCCAGACCGCCGACCGTGCGCTGCCCCTGCTCGCACCGATGAGCGAGGTGGCCGGCAGGCTGTCCGCCCAGGTCGGCGCCTACCACCTGATGCGCACCCAGGGCGGCCGCGGCACACTGATGGGCGGCGTGCCCGGTGTCGCACCCGCCGAGGTCGTCGTGATCGGCGGTGGCACCGCTGGCTACCACGCGGCCCGTATCGCCTGTGGGATGGGCGCGCAGGTCACCATCTTCGATGTCAACATCAACCGGTTACGTGAGCTCGACGCGGAGTTCGGCGGACGGATCCACACCCGCTACTCCTCGACGCTCGACCTGTCCGACGCGGTCAAGAACGCCGACCTGGTCATCGGCGCGGTGCTCGTCCCCGGCGCCAAGGCTCCCAAGCTCGTGACGAATTCAACTGTGGCACAGATGAAGTCGGGTGCGGTGCTGGTCGACATCGCCATCGACCAGGGCGGCTGCTTCGAGGACTCGCGGCCGACCACCCACGACGAACCGACCTTCCCGGTGCACGACACGGTGTTCTACTGCGTCGCCAACATGCCGGGCTCGGTGCCGCGCACATCGACGTTCGCGCTGACCAACGCGACCATGCCCTACGTGCTCCAGCTGGCCGACAAGGGCTGGCGCGCGGCCTGCCAGGCCGATCCCGCGCTGGCGAAGGGCTTGTCGACGCACGACGGGGCACTGCTCAGCGCCCAGGTCGCCGCCGATCTGGGACTCCAGTTCACCGACCCTGCCGCCATCTAGAACATCTCCCCCATCGCCCGGTCTGCGCATTGCGTCGGCCGGGCGATGACATTTTCGGGCCCGATCTGAGCGGCGCGGCCCGGGCGATGACCCGCTCAGTGCGCGGTCGGCGCATTGTGTCAGCCCGGGCAGTCACAGGCATTCCAGGGTCCGGACCCGCCACACCTGTGTGATCCCTGAGCATCTTCGAACGGCTCCTCGCGGGCTTTCCGAGATCTCACGGCCCCCGGGGTGTGGGCGCTCAAATTGACCGCACCGAAATTGAACCGCAACCCGATACTGCTCGTATCTACTTTATTGCCCAGACAACGACCGGAGCGACATCATGAGTGCATACATCACAGCCACCGGTAGATTTCTGCCCGGTGAGCCGGTGTCGAACGAGGAGATCGAGGACTACATCGGAAAGGCGGGCCGCGCCACCAGCGACCTGCGAGACATCACGCTGGCGAACTGCGGCATCAAAACCCGCTACTACGCGATAGACAAGGATCAGCGAACCGTCATATCGAATGCGGCGATGGCCGCCGGTGCCATCCGCAACGCGGTCGACCGCGCAGGGATCGACCCCGCCGACGTCGAACTGCTCAGTGCGGCAACGACGATCGCTGACGTCTTGACGCCCGGACACGCCAGCATGGTGCACGGAGAGCTCGGATACGGCCCGCTGGAGATCGCAAGCGCACACGGGGTGTGCAGTTCGGGCATCATGGCGCTGAAGAACGCCTACCTGCAGGTGGCCCTCGGTGAGAAGCGCACCGCGGTCAGCGTGGCGAGCGAGTTCGCATCCCGGTTCTTCAAGAACACCCGCTATGTCGAGATGGGGACATCGGCGGAGGAGGGATCGCTTCCGCTGGAAGCGGCGTTCCTGCGCTATATGCTCTCCGACGGCGCGGGAGCCGTGGTGATCGCCGACGAGCCGGCCGCATCGGGAATCAGCCTGCGGATCGATTGGATCTCCCTCACGTCGTACGCGAACACCGAGAAGGCCTGCATGTTCGCGGGCGCCACCGACAATGCCCGCGGAAAGTCGTGGGGTGACTACCCGTCTGCGTCCGCCGCCGATGCCGACGGTGCAATGGTGCTGCGCCAAGACCTGTCGCTGCTGCCCCACCTGGTCAGTGTCGGGATCGACGAGTACGAGCGCCTGCTCGGCCTGGGCAAATTCGATCCGACGACCCTGACCTGGATACCCGCGCACTACTCCAGCGAGCGGATGAAATCCATCGTCTTGAGCGAGTTCGCCCGCCGCGGGGTCAACGCGGGTAGCCCCGAGATGTGGTACAGCAACCTGACGACGGTGGGCAACGTCGGAAGTGCGTCGATGTACCTCATCCTCGACGAGATGCTCAGCGAGGGTCTGATCAGGGACGGCGACACGCTGCTCTGCATGGTCCCTGAATCCGGCCGCTTCGCGATCTCGTTCATGCACCTGACCGCGGTGTCGGCGAGCCCGGCGTCGGAATCGCACTGGTGACGGGGGCACCCGGGGACAGTTTGAACGGGTGGGGCGGCCGTCGTGCGGTCGTATATCTCTATACGCAGACCGGGCAGATGCGCGAGGTCGCCGAGGCGCTGACCGCCCCGCTGCGTACTCAGGGGTGGGACGTCGGCTGGGTCGAGGTGACGCCGCGAGTCGCGTTTCCGTTTCCGTGGCCGATTCGACGGTTCTTCGGGGTGTTCCCCCGGGCGGTGGATCCCGACGCGCTGGTGGAACTCGTCGATCCTCCTGGCGGCTTCGGTTCGGGCGCAGGTGATTTGGTGATCCTGACATCCCAGGTGTGGTACCTCTCCCCCTCACTGCCGATCCGCTCGCTGCTCAACGCGCACCCCGAAACCGTCCGCGACCGCGACGTGGTGGCGTTGATCGCCTGCCGCAACATGTGGTACTCCGCAGCGGTCGAACTCGCGGCGCTGCTGAGATCGGCGGGTGCACGCAGTGTGCGGGTGGTCGCCGCGACCGACACACGACGGTCGTCGACCACTCTGGTGACGACGCTGCGGTGGTTGCTGACCGGCAACCGCGAACCCTTCCTGTGGTACGGGCGCGCCGGGGTGGGGCCCGACGAACTCGAGCGCGTCGCCGATGTGGGCCGGTGTATCGCCGAGTCGAGACCGCTGCCCGGCGACGCCGCACCCGTCGTACCCGCCCTGGCCGCTGCCGATCTGCTCGCCGGCCGGGTGTTCCGCCGATGGGGCGCCACGATCCGGTCGGCCCACCGATTCGGCCCGGTCGCCAACGCCGCCGGCCTGGCCGCCTTCGTGCTCGCGCTGGGGATCGCGATCGTGGTCGGGCTGCCGGTCATCGCGTTCGCCGCGCTGGCCGGCGGTGCGCGGTTCACCACCCGCATGCGCAGGTACGTCGGCGACGGGATCACGTTCGGCCAGCCGGAGGTAGCGGCGGCGCGGGCGAGGAGTGAGGGATGACCCCCTACGACCGCTCGCGCCAGCGGCAGGAACTCACCGAATGGCTCACGGCCAAGGTGGCGGGGTATCTCAACGTGGCTCCGGAGCTGATTGCGGTGGACACCCCGTTGGCCGACTACGGGATCGACTCGGCGGCGAGTTTGGCGTTGTGCGCGGACCTGGAGTGCGAGAAGGGATTTGCCGTCGAAACCACCATCGTGTGGGACTACGCAACGATCGAGGCCATCGCGGCGCACCTGGTCGCCGACGAGGCGGCGTCGTGACACCGATCGCGGTGGTCGGCATCGACTGCCGATTCCCCGGCGCATCCGACAAGGACGCGTTCTGGCGGCTGTTGATGGACGGTGTCGTCACCGACACCGAAGTGCCTGCGCAGCGGTGGGACATCGACTCCTACTACCACCCCGACGGCATCCCCGGCACGATGAACACCCGCCGCGCACATTTCATCGACGACGCTGATGCCTTCGACAACGACTTCTTCGGCATCGCGCCCGTCGAGGCGGCCGCGCTCGACCCGCAGCAGCGCCTGCTGCTGCAGTCCTCGTGGCGTGCTCTCGAGGACGCGGCCATCGACCCCCGGTCGCTGGCGGGCACGCCGACCGGGGTGTTCGTCGGGGTGATGTCCAGCGAGTGGAGCACCCGGCAGATGGTCGATCCCGGCGGCCTGACGGCGGTGCGCGGCACCGGTGGCGGGTACTTCATGGCCGCCAACCGCATCTCCTACCACCTCGGCCTGACCGGGCCCAGCATGGCAATCGACTCGGCCTGCTCGTCGTCGTTGATGGCTATCCACCAGGGGTGCTCTGCGCTGCGCGCCGGTGAGACCGACACCGTCATCGCGGCCGGCGCGAATCTGCTTCTGATACCGGCGCTTTCGATCTTCTACACCCAGGCCCGGCTGTCCGCTCCTGACGGACGGTGCAAACCCTTCGGGCAGGGCGCCGACGGCATCGGTCGGGGTGAGGGCGTGGCCGCGGTGGTGCTGCGCCGCCTCGACGACGCCGTCGCCGACGGGCAGCCCATCTATGCGGTCGTCAAGAGCTCGGTCGCAAACCACGACGGCCGCAGCAACGGGATCACCGCCCCCAACCGGCGGTCGCAGGTCGCGCTGATGCGCCGCGCGCTGCAGCTGGCCGAAGTCGACGCCGGTCAGGTCGGCTTCGTCGAAGCGCACGGCACCGGCACCGTGCTCGGCGACATGATCGAGACCAACGCGCTGGGCGACATCCACCGAAACCGGGGCGGTACGCCATGCCTACTCGGTTCGGTCAAGGGCAATATCGGACACACCGAGGGCAGTGCGGGGATCGCGGCGTTCGTCAAGGCGTGCCTGGCCCTGCACCATCGCACTCTGCCGCCGACGGTGTTCGGCGCCGCCGCCAACCCGCGACTTCGGCTCGAGGACAACGGTCTTCGGCTCGCCGACCAGGCACAGCGCCTGTCCGACGACGCGCTTGGCGCAGTCAGCTCATTCGGCCTGGGCGGCAGCAACGCCCACGCGGTGCTGCAGTCGGCACCGATCGCATCCCCGTCCGCACCCGGAGAGTACGGGGTGCTGACGATATCGGCACCGTCCCCGCAGGCGCTGCGCCGCAACGCCGAGGCGGTCGCCCGCGCGATGGACACTGTCGACGCCAACCGACTGGCCGCCTGGTGCCGCGCGACCAACGCCGTCAAACGCTCACTGCGCCAACGCCTCGTCCTCGACGGCGACCGCGATGCGATCCTCGGTGGTCTACGGCAGTTCGGCGCGGGCGCGCACGCCGCCCTTGCGTCGTCCACCCCGCCGCGCACCGCCGCGGCACGGGTCGGGCTGCTGTGCTCCGGGCAGGGCACACCCTTCCCGGGCATGACCCGGCCGCTGTATGACGTCAATCCGGTGTACCGCGGCAACCTCGACGCCGTGCTGGAAGCACTCGACCCGCATGTCGGGTCGGATCTGCGCGCGGTGATCTTCGGGGACGGGGCAGGCCTCGACGACACCGCCCTGGCGCAACCCGCGCTCTTCGCGGTGTCCTACGCGCTCGGACAAACGCTGCTGCAGAGCGGAATCCGGTTCGCGTTCGGCATCGGCCACAGCCTCGGGGAGATCGCCGCCGCCTGCCTTGCCGGTGTGCTGTCGGTCGAGGATGCGGGCCGCCTCGTCGCGATCCGGGGCCGCCTGATGGGCTCATTGCCGTCCGGTGGGGCAATGATCGCTGCCGACCTCGACGCGGCGACCGCCCGGGCCGCACTCGCCGAGGCACCCGGCTGTGTGATCGCCGCCGTCAACGGGCCGAGGTCGCTGACCATCTCCGGAGCCGCCGATGCCGTGGCGCACGCCCGCGCGGCGGTCCAGCGCCACGGTGGCAAGACAACGGACCTGTCGGTGTCCCACGCCTTCCATTCACCGCTTATGCAGCCAATGGTGGACGCATTCCGCCGGGAGCTGACGAGCCTCGAACCGCGGCGCGCCGAATTCCCGCTGTTCTCAACGGTTTTGGGCACGCGGGTCGAGGGCCCCGAGCTGGACGCCGACTACTGGGCGCGCCAGATCTGCGCTCCGGTGCGGTTCCTCGACGCCGTGCGCGCCGCCGTCGCCGCGGTGCCTACCGACTACGCCGCCGAAGCCGGTCCCGGATCCACCCTGCTGACCCTGGCCCGCGGGTGCGGGCTGCCGCCGGACACCGCTTCGCTCGTACTGTGCGACGGTCGACGATCGCAGGGCACAGGGTCGAAGGCGGCTGGGTCGAAAGGCGCAGGGTCGAAAGGCACGGGGCCGAAGGGTACTGAGATGTTCACCGTGGCCGCGACGCTGCTGCGGGACGGCTTCTCACCGGATCTGACGCCGCTCTACGGTCGTCCGGCCGGCGTCCTGCACCGGCTGCCGCCGTATGTCTTCGACCCCTCCCGCCGCTACTGGTTCGATCCCGGTGTCACCGTCGATCACTTCGCGCCGGCGGCGCCACCCGCCGCCGTCCGCGCCCCTACCGACACCCCGACTGCCACCGCCACCGGCACCGAAACTGCAAGCGCGACAACGTCGGCCATCGACCGTGCGGTGCTGAACCTGATCGCCGAGATCGGCGGATACCCGGCCACCGCCCTCACCGCGGCCAGCCGGCTGGCCGAGGATCTCGGCTACGACTCGCTGCTGCAAGTTCGCCTGCTGGAACGCCTGCGGACGGAATTTCCCCCGTTGGCGCACATCACCGTCGCCGATGTGCTTCCGAGGATTCACAGCGTCGGCGATCTCGTCGACTTCGTGACGCAGCGACTCGAACGTGCCCGGGATACCCGCACGGTATCCACCTGCGGCATGCCACTAGAAGGGAGCCGATCCCCGTGAGCCACTTCATCCGCGGCATACTGGCCGCCGCCGCTTCGTCGCCGCGTCATTTCACCGCAGTCGCAGGACCCGATCCGATCCGGCTCAGTTGGGGCGAGGTGCACAACAGGGCGTGCCGGATGGCCGCCGGATTGGCGGAAAGACAGGTGGGCCGACATGGTTCGGTCGCGGTGTTGGCCGCCGACCCAGCGGAGGTGGCGCCGCTCGCGCAGGCGATCTGGCTGCGCCGCGCGGCGCTGACGATGCTGCAGCAACCCACACCGCGCATCGACCTGACGGTCTGGCTCGCCGACACGGTGCGGGCCATCCGGATGATCAACGCCGACCTGGTCGTACTCGGCGAGCCGTTCGGTGCGGTGCGGGACCACCTCGCGGCCTGCGGCGTGGAGGTCTGCGATGTCGAATCCCTCTGCGGGACCGAACTTGTCGGCTTGGCGGAGGCGGAGCACGCCGAGGAGGCGGATGTCGCCATCCGTCAGCTGACGTCCGGATCGACGGGCGATCCGAAGGCCGTCGAGATCACCCACGGCAATCTCGCCGCCAACGCCGACGCCCAGCGCGAGGCCCTCGACCTCGACCTCGAGACCGATGTGATGCTCAGCTGGCTGCCGCTGTCCCACGACATGGGCATGATCGCGTTCGTCTGCTTCCCCATGCAGTTGGGTGTCGACGCCGTCGTCATCACCCCCGAGCACTTCCTGCGCCGCCCGATCGTCTGGGCGGAATCGATCAGCACCTACCGCGGCACCATCACCTCGGGACCGAACTTCGCGTACTCCGTGCTCACCCGGGTCCTCCGCCAGGCCGACCCGGCCCGGATCGACCTCTCCTCGCTGCGGATCGCGGTGAACGGGGCCGAGCCCATCAATCACGCCGACCTCGCCGAGTTCGCCGCCGTCGGCGCACGTTTCGGCCTCAAACCCTCCGCACCGATGCCCGGCTACGGGCTCGCGGAGGCGACACTGGTGGTGGCGCTGGGACCGCCGCATGAGCCACCGACCGTCGACACCATTTCCCGGCTCGCCCTCGCACACGAGCACCGCGCCCGTCCGGTCGGCGACGCCGCCCCCGACGCGCGGCACATCGTGTGTCTGGGCCGCCCCGTGCCCGGTATGCGGGTACGCATCACCAGAGCCGGAAACTCGTTGGCGCCCAGGGAGATCGGTACGATCGAACTCCGCGGTCCCGCCGTCGCCCGCAGCTATCTCACCGCGCAGGGCGTCGTGCCGCTCGACAATGACCAGGGCTGGTTCGACACCGGGGATCTCGGCTACCTCGACGAGGCCGGGCGGGTTCACGTCTGTGGCCGCAGCAAGGACCTCATCGTGGTGGCAGGCCGCAACCTCTACCCGCACGACATCGAGCGGGCCGCCGAGAACGTCGAGGGGGTACGCAAGGGCTGCGTGATAGCCCTGCGCATCGACGCCGCCCCCGGCGCCGACCCGGAGGGCTTTGCAGTGCTGGCAGAGGTGCACCATCCGGACGACGAGGACGCGCGGCTGCGGATCCGCCGCGACATCGCCGTCCGGGTCAGCCGCCACGTGGGACACCTCCCGAGCGATGTGCGGCTGTTTCCGCGCGGCACGTTGCCCAAGACGCCGTCGGGCAAAGTGCGCAGGGACAGGGCCCGCGACCTGCTGCACTCCTGAGCGGCTACACGGCCCGCGCCTCCACCAGGCTCAGTGGCGACGCGGTCGGAACCACGCGCGTCACCTGGAATCCCGCGGCGGCGAGCAGCCGGCGGTACTGCGGCTCGGTGCGATCGCGGCCCGCCTGGGTCAGCAGCATCTCCAGATCGCTCCAGTGACCGAAATGTTCGCGATTGCCATCCGGGATCACCAATTCGATCAACAGGATGGTCGCGCCCGTCGCCGCCGCCGCGCGGACGTTTCGCAGAATCTCGAGCGCCTTGTCGTCGGGCCAGTCGTGGATGACCTGCTTGAGCACGTAGATGTCGCCGCCCTTGGGCACGCCGTCGAAGAACGATCCTGGCTCCACCCGCACCCGATCGGCGACGCGGTGGCGCCGCAGCACCCGTGGCGCATCGGCGACCACTTCGGGCAGGTCGTAGAGAACGCCCTGCGCGTTCGGCGCCGCACCCAGGATGGCGCCCAGCAGCCGGCCCACCCCTCCACCGACATCGACGACGACCGAGTAGGCGTCGAATGCGAAGGCGGCCGTGATCGGAGCGACCACCATCTCGGTGGTGTCCGCCATGGCCTGGTGAAAGGCGTCGGCGAGTTCGGGTTCCTGCCTGAGCAGGTCGAACGGGTCGGTTCCGTGCACCGCGACGGTCATCGAGCCGCCGGTCCGGATGGCGTCGGCCAGGTGGCTCCATAACTCGCGATGCTGGCGCGACCCCACCAGCCGGGCCATCCCGGCGGCCGACAGCGGGGCGTCCGAACGTAGCGTGCGCGCCAGCGAGTTCAGCGCGTAGCGACCGTCGCGGCGCCGGCGGAAGATGCCGCGGCCGATCAGTGCCCGCAGCAGGCGGCCCAGCGCGTCGGGATCGGCATTGACACGCTCGGCCAGCTCGTCGATCCGCAGCGGGCCGTCGGCAAGGGCGTCGGCGACACCGAGTTGCACCGCCGCTGTAATGGCCTGGGACGTCCAGGAGTTGACGATCAACTCCAGCATCACCGCATAGGGCGGGGCGCTGTGCATATGCAGCCGGGACAGCCCCTGCCGGCCCCGCTCGACCACCCGGGCCACCGCCGGCGGCGGAACCGCGTTCCACCGCCCGCCGACCCCCGGCGACCCGCCAGCACGTGCGCCGTCCCGACGTGCATAAAGACTTGCCGGTGCAGCGAGGAACGCCCACCGCGGCTGTCGAATGCGTTTCACTGCGCCGGCTCCTCGGGGTCGTGGGTGGTGCTGATGTACGTGAGCACTTCTGCGGGATCGATTTCCTCGGGCGACCCGTCAGCGACGGGCGGGTTCCCGACCGCCGGGGGAAGGTCCGGGGGCAAGTTCAGCGCCACGTCGGTCCCGTTGGGATCGTGGAACCACAACGCCGTCGCACCGGACTCCCTGCTTGCCCGGTAGGGGTGAGAACTGATCTGCGCCAACCGATTCACCGACTGCCGTACCGCTTCGATGTCACCCGGGGCAACGTGGATGGCGATGACACCGCTGGCTTCGGGGTGATAGTCGAGGGCAATCTGCGATCGTTCGATGACGACACCGAGGCCGGCACCGGTCACGGCGGTCGCCCGGGCGTTCAGCGACCGGGGGGCGCCGCCGATCAGGGCCGACCACCAGGCCGCCATCTCCTCCGGACGGTATGTGAGCAGCCGTAATTCGACGTCCGGCGACCTGTCAGTCATGTAGCTCTCCCGCCGTCTGCGGTGCGATGCCTACCACCAAGAGTGCCCGCCGCAGGTGCGGTGCGCCGTGCCGGCGGGAGTGCAGGATGGCGACGATGTGGCCGTCGGGGCGGACGACGAGGGCGTCGGCGTCGGCCCCCGCGACACCGGTGTCGAACACCGTCTTCGCCGCGTCGCCGACAGCCACCAGCGCGAACGGGAGTCCGCCGGCCGCCGACGACCACGCGGCGTGCGCCGCGTGGTCGTCGGCGGATACCAGCAGCGTGAGTCGATCTCGGCTGACCAGATCCAGTGTGGACATCCGCCTGCCGCCCTCCTCGATCCAGGCGTGCGGCAACCGGCCGCCCGCGCGTGCGCAGGGGGTGTAGAACTCCGGATCGTCCGGCGGCGGCGGCAGCCCGTCCGCGATGACGGCGCCGCCCTGATAGCGCACCCCGAGGTCACGGCCCCAGTTGCGGTAGTGCGGCCCCTGACCGTCGATCGCCCGGGCGGCCCGCCGACGCAGCCGCCTGCCCACCGGACCGGGTGACTTCGCCAGCCCGAGCGGGCGATAACCCAGCGCGGTGAGCCCGCGGATGGCCGCCCGCACCGGCCGCCGCGGCACCCATCCGGGGACGGCGTCGACCATGCGCGGCAGGGTAAGGATGGCGCGTCGCGACATCCCAAGCGCGGCAACAACATCGAACAAGCGCTCATAGTTGGCCACCGAGTCGGCGGTGGTGTCCGTTGCCACCGGGCGGCGTTCGTGCGCATAGGTGTCCAGCAGCCCGTCGCGGGCGCGTCCGGAGATGACCCACGCCAGCTTCCACGCGAGGTTGTGCACGTCGGCGACGCCCGCATTGAGCCCGAGCCCGCCGGTCGGCGGAAAGCGGTGCGCCGCATCGCCCGCCAGGAACACGGGGCCGGCGCGGTAACGCGTTGCGACCTGAGCGTGCATGGCCCACGACGTAATCGATTTGATCTCGACGTCCACGCCGGGGTCACCGATCGCGTCGACGATGTGGTCGCGGCAGACCTCGGCGGGAAAGTCGTCGGGCGACTCGAACGGCGGAAAATAGGGGATCTGGAACACCAGATCGTGCGGCGATCGATGCACGATGACGACACCGAGCCCCTTGCCGGTGTGCGTCCACATAACAGGACCACGACGGGCGCGCAGAAATGGTTCGAGGTCGGCGGAGAAATGCACGCTGATCACATGATTGAGGACCGGACCCGCCATCGTGACGCCCAGGGCGCGCCGCACCGCGCTGGCCGCGCCGTCGGCGCCGAGCAGATAGCGCGCCGTGATCGTCCTGCCGGATCCGGTCGTGGTGTCGGCGATTTCGACCGCGACGCCGTCGGCGACCTCGGTGTGTCCGAGGTAACGCCAACCGGTGCGCACGTCGACGCACCTGCTGTCCCGCAGGTGCCGCCACAGCAACGGCTCGAGGGCGGTCTGGGGCAGGTGCGCGCTGCGGGTGGGACTGATCGATTCGATTGCGTCCAATTGTGTCTCGGGCATGTCGGCCAGCGGGACGCGCCCGAGTTCGGGCCCGGCCAGGGTGGTGCAGTAGGTGATGCAGCGGAGCTCGCGCATCGGGGCGCTGAGCCGACGGATGTCACGTTCGAGGCCGATCTCGCGCCAGATCTCCAGCGACCGAGTCGAAAGCACATGCGCGGCGGGATGACTCCCCACGACCGAACGGGACTCCACCACGGTGCTCGTGATGCCGTGGCCGGCGAGCAGCAGAGCCGCGGTCGCGCCCACCGGCCCGGCGCCGACGATCACGACATCGCAGCCCTCGTTCACGTGCTCGGCACCTCCCCCCTCCACCATTGCACCGACGCTAGTGCAGTTCGGGGAGGATCAGGGTGGTCAACGGGACCGATCAGCCCGCGATCGCCTGCAACCGCACCGGAAGCGTGTCCGCCGACTGGTGTGGACCGAGCACCGCCGCACCGTAGGACCGGGTCAGCAGCTTGCGGGCGATCGCGTTGACCCCGTCGAGCGTCACCGCGTCGATCTGGGCGAGCGTGTGCTCGATGCTGCGATGCTCCCCGTAATTGAGTTCGCTTCGCCCGATGCGGTTCATCCGCGACGCGGAGTCCTCCAGCCCGAGCACCAGTCCGCCGCGCAGCGACCCCTTGGCGATGCGGCACTCCGATTCGGTAATGCCGTCGCGGGCAACGTCTTCCAGCACGTCGGTGGTCACCCGGACCACCTCGTCGAACCGCTCGGGCAGGCAGCCCGCGTAGATGGACAGCGCGCCGCTGTCGGAGAACGTGTCCACCGTCGAGTACACCGAGTAGGCCAGCCCGCGGGTTTCCCGAACCTGTTGGAACAGCCGTGAACTCAGCCCTCCGCCGATGGCGCCGTTGAGCACCGACAGCGCCCACCGGTGTTCCCAGTGCCTGCCGGGGGTGCGTACGCCCAGCGACAGGTGGGTCTGCTCGGCGTCGCGGTCGACCAGGTACAGCGCGGGCCTGCCGCCGACGCGGCCGGTGCCCTTCCGGGGCGCCGCCGCCGCCCTGCCGCTCACCAGCCGGGAGCCGAAGTGCTCGCGCACCAGCGCGACTACCTCGTCGTGGTCGACGTTTCCGGCCACCGCCACCACCATCCGGTCCGGCGTGTAGCGGCGCTGGTGGAACGAGTGCAGCTGGGCGCGCGTCATCGCCGTGATCGACTCCACGCTGCCGATGACCGGGCGGCCGACCGGATGCGAGCCGAACATCGCCGACAGGAAGACGTCGCCGAGCGTGTCCTCGGGATCGTCGTCGCGCATCGCGATCTCCTCGAGCACCACATCCCGCTCGAGTTCGACGTCGTCATGGGCGCAGCGCCCGTTGAGGACCACGTCGGAGACCAGGTCGACGGCCAGCTCCAGGTCGGTGTCGAGCACATGGGCGTAGTAGCAGGTGTGCTCGCGCGCGGTGAACGCGTTCAGCTCGCCGCCGACGGCGTCGACCGCCTGGGCGATCTCCACTGCGGTGCGCGTCGGCGTCGACTTGAACAGCAGATGCTCCAGGAAATGCGCGGCACCCGCGACGCTCTTGCCTTCGTCGCGGGACCCCACGCCGACCCAGACACCGACCGACGCCGAACGCACCGACGGGATGAATTCGGTGACGACCCGCAGACCGCCCGGCAGCGTGGTGCGGTGCACCGCCGCCGACGATGGGTCGGCGGCGCGTGACCTGCGCAATCCCCGCGCCCCGCCGCGGTCAGCTGCTGGCGGTTGCGGCATCTACGGGCGCTGCCGGCGCCTCGGCGAGAGCGGACTCTTCCTCCTCGACGAGGACCAGCGAGATCTTGCCGCGGTTGTCGATATCGGCGATCTCGACGCGCAGCTTCTCGCCGACCTTCACCACATCCTCGACCTTGGCGATCCGCTTGCCGCGGCCCAGCTTGGAGATGTGGACCAGGCCATCGCGCCCGGGGAGCAGCGACACGAACGCACCGAAATCGGTGGTCTTGACGACGGTGCCCAGGAAACGCTCCCCGATCTTGGGCAGCTGCGGGTTGGCGATCGCGTTGATCCGGTCGATCGCGGCCTGCGCCGACAGGCCGTCGGACGCACCGACGAACACCGTGCCGTCGTCCTCGATCGAGATCTGAGCGCCGGTCTCCTCGGTGATCGCGTTGATGACCTTGCCCTTGGGCCCGATCACCTCGCCGATCTTGTCCACCGGCACCTTGATGGTGGTGATCCGCGGCGCGTAGGGGCTCATCTCATCGGGTGAGTCGATGGCCTCGGCCATCACCTCGAGGATGGTCAGGCGCGCGTCTTTGGCCTGGGCCAGCGCACCAGCCAGGACCTGGGAGGGAATACCGTCCAGCTTGGTGTCCAGCTGCAGGGCGGTGACGAAATCCTTGGTGCCGGCGACCTTGAAGTCCATGTCGCCGAAGGCGTCCTCGGCCCCCAGGATGTCGGTCAGCGCGACGTAGCGAGCCTCACCGTTGACGAGGTCGGACACCAGGCCCATCGCGATACCGGCGACCGGCGCCTTCAGCGGTACGCCCGCGTTCAGCAGCGACAGCGTCGAGGCGCACACCGAACCCATCGACGTCGAACCGTTGGAGCCCAGTGCCTCGGACACCTGTCGGATGGCGTACGGGAACTCCTCGACGGACGGCAACACCGGCACGAGCGCACGCTCGGCGAGCGCACCGTGACCGATCTCGCGGCGCTTGGGCGAACCCACCCGGCCGGTCTCACCGGTCGAATAGGGCGGGAAGTTGTAGTGGTGCATGTAGCGCTTGGTGGTCTCGGGTCCCAGCGAGTCGATCTGCTGGGCCATCTTCATCATGTCCAGCGTGGTGACACCCATGATCTGGGTCTCGCCCCGCTCGAACAGCGCGCTGCCGTGCGCCCGCGGCACCACGGCGACCTCGGCCGACAGTGCCCGGATGTCGGTGATGCCGCGTCCGTCGATACGGAAGTGATCGGTCAGAATACGTTGGCGGACAAGCTTTTTGGTCAGCGAACGGAATGCGGCGCCGATCTCCTTCTCCCGGCCGCTGTACTGTTCGGCCAGCCGGTGGAGCACCTCGACCTTGATCTCGTCGGTGCGATCGTTGCGCTCGGTCTTACCCGCGATCGTCAGCGCCTGCGACAGCGCGTCAGAGGCGACCGACGCGACCGCGCCGAAGACGTCGTCGGCGTAGTCGGGGAACACCGGGTAGTCGCCGACCGGCTTGGCTGCGCGCTCGGCCAGTTCCTGCTGGGCGGCACACAGCGACTTGATGAACGGCTTCGCGGCCTCCAGCCCCTCGGCGACGATCGCCTCCGTCGGCGCCTGCGCACCGCCTGCGACCAGCTCGACCACGTTCTCGGTGGCCTCGGCCTCGACCATCATGATCGCCACTTCGTCGTCGTCGCCGGTCCCCGCGACAACCCGCCCGGCCACCACCATGTCGAACACCGCGCCCTCGAGCTGCTCGACGGTGGGCAACCCGACCCAGGTCCCGTCGATCAGGGCGACGCGCACGCCGCCGATCGGCCCGGAGAACGGCAGCCCTGCCAGCTGCGTCGACATGGACGCCGCGTTGATCGCGAGGACGTCGTACAGCTCGGCGGGGTCCAGGCTCAGGACGGTCACGACGACCTGGATCTCGTTGCGCAGCCCGTCGACGAACGACGGGCGCAGCGGGCGGTCGATGAGCCGGCAAGTCAGGATCGCGTCGGTGGACGGCCTGCCCTCGCGGCGGAAGAACGAGCCGGGGATGCGGCCCGCGGCATACATCCGCTCCTCGACGTCGACGGTGAGCGGGAAGAAGTCGAAGTGGTCCTTGGGGTTCTTGCTGGCGGTGGTCGCGCTCAGCAGCATCGTCTCGTCGTCGAGGTAGGCGGCGGCGGAGCCCGCCGCCTGCTGGGCGAGCCGGCCGGTCTCGAACCGGATGGTGCGGGTGCCGAAGCTCCCGTTGTCGATGACGGCGGTGGACTCGAACACGCCGTCTTCAATTTCAACTACAGACATGAAGTCCGTGTGGCCTCTCTGGATTCATTCAGCTATTTCGCGCTGTCTTCAGGCGGATTCACCCGCGGGCCCGGTGACCGGGGACGCAGGCGACCGGCCTGGATGCGGCTACGGCCGTCGATCGAAGCGGCCGGAGACTCTGCTCAAACGCAGGGCACCCGGCAGCCACTACCGAAGACCGTCCGATCAGGCGGCCCTGACGTGACGCGCAGGAACGGCATCCGCGGATCTGCGGACATCGCACCAGTGCTCGAACGGCAGTCGAACGGTCCCATGTTACACGTCAGCAACGCGCGTCCCGTCGCGCCAACGAGCGGCGCGGCCGCACCCGTGACAGCGGGAACGGCCGCGCGACAGCGGCACGGTGCTGCGTCAGCGACGCAGACCCAGCCGTTCGATCAGTGCGCGGTAGCGCGCGACGTCGACCTGCGCGACGTACTTCAGCAGCCGGCGGCGACGGCCGACCAGCAGCAGCAGGCCGCGACGCGAGTGGTGATCGTGCTTGTGCACCTTCAGGTGCTCGGTGAGGTCGGCGATCCGCTTGGTCAGCAGTGCGACCTGTGCCTCCGGCGAACCGGTGTCGGTCTCGTGCAGGCCATAGGAACCCAGGATCTCTTTTTTCTGTTCGGCGGTGAGCGCCACGGAATTACTCCATCTGTCGGTCCGCGAGGGTCGTCATCGGCAGCGGCCGCCGCGAACTGCAGCACACGCCGGGGTCGGCCGGAAGTCTAGCAGCCGATCAGTGCGCCGAAAGAATCGTGCGGGCACGCTCGGTGTCGGCCCGCATGGCCACGACGAGGTCGCCGATCGAGTCGAACCGTTCCTGGCCCCTGATCCGCGCGACGAAGTCCACCGCGACGTGCTGACCGTAGAGGTCGGCCGAGGTGTCCAGGACGAACGCCTCGACGGTGCGGGTGCGGCCCGAGAACGTCGGATTGGTGCCGACCGACACCGCCGCCTGGTTGCGCTCGCCGGGGAGGACGGTACCCATCACCGGGCCGTGGCCCAGCACCGTGAACCATGCCGCGTACACCCCGTCTGCGGGGATCGCCGAGTACATCGGCGGGGCGACGTTGGCGGTCGGGAACCCCAGCCCACGGCCCCGGCCGTCGCCGCGCACGACGACCCCCTCGACGCGGTGCGGGCGGCCGAGTGCCTCGGTGGCGGCTACCACGTCACCGGCGTCCACGCAGGACCGGATGTAGGTGGACGAGAACGTCACCGTCTCATCGCGGTGATGCTCGGCCACCAGCGAAATGCCCTCGACCGCGAAGCCGAATCGCTCCCCCGCCTTGCGCAACAGGTCGACGCTGCCCACGGCCTTCTTGCCGAACGTGAAGTTCTCCCCGACCACGACCTCGACCACGTGCAGGCGTTCGACAAGCAGTTCGTGGACGTAGCGCTCGGGGGTGAGCTTCATGAAGTCCGACGTGAACGGCATGACCAGGAAGACGTCGACGCCCAGCTCCTCGACCAGTTCGGCGCGTCGGGTCAGGGTGGTCAGCTGCGCGGGATGGCTGCCTGGGAACACCACCTCCATGGGGTGCGGGTCGAAGGTCATCAGAACCGTCGGCACACCGCGCGACCGGCCTGCCTTGACGGCGTGGCTGATCAGCTCCGCGTGTCCCCGGTGCACACCGTCGAACACGCCGATGGTGACGACGCACCTGCCCCAGTCCGTGGGGATCTCATCCTGGCCCCGCCAGCGCTGCACAGCCGCAAGCCTACGGCGCGCGGCGGCCATCGTCTGCGCCGGATCACCGGATCAGATGACGATTGCCTAAACTTTGAGACCGTGAGTCCAGACGGGGACGCCCGGGAACTGTCTGCGGTGGCCCAGGACTACCTCAAAGTCATCTGGACCGCCCAGGAGTGGTCCTTGGAGAAGGTCAGCACGAAGATGTTGGCCGAGCGCATCGGCGTGTCCCCGAGCACCGCGTCGGAATCCATCCGCAAGCTGGCCGAGCAGGGGCTGGTCAACCACGAGAAGTACGGTGCGGTGACGCTCACCGAGGCCGGGCAGCGCGCTGCGCTGGCGATGGTGCGCAGGCACCGGCTGATGGAGACGTTCCTGGTGCGGGAACTGGGTTACGGCTGGGACGAGGTGCACGACGAGGCCGAGGTGCTCGAACACGCGGTCTCGCAGCGCATGCTCGACGCCATCGACGCCAAGCTGGGCCACCCCACCCGCGACCCGCACGGCGATCCGATCCCCGCGGCGGACGGTCGAGTTCCCACCCCGCCCGCGCGCCAGTTGTCCGACTGCACCGACGGGGAGACGGGTACGGTGGCCCGGATCTCCGACGCCGACCCCGAGATGTTGCGCTACTTCGACAGCGTCGGGATCAGCCTGGACTCGCGGGTGCGGGTGGTCGCCCGCCGCGACTTCGCCGGGATGATCTCGGTGAGCGTCAACAACCCCGGGTCACCCGGCGGGGTGGAATCCACTGTTGAGCTGGGACGCCCTGCGGCACAAGCGATCTGGGTTGTCGCCAGCTAGCCGGGCCGGCGTCCGCGGTTGGGTGTTGGACCACCGACCTGCTTGATCATCCGCTGCGGATCGCCATGGCCGTCGGTGTTGACCGCACCGTCCGGATCGACGCCGAAACACTGCCCGACCAGTACTTCGATGTGGCCGTCGAGGCCTCCGGCGCCTCGGCCGCGGTCGGTGCCACCCTGGCCGCGGTGCGACGCCGCGGCGTCGTTGTGCAACTGGGCATGTTTGCACCCGGGCCACGCCCCGCCGAGCTATCCGCCCTGGTGGCCAAGGAAATCGACTATCGCGGCGCCTTCCGATTCGACACCGAATTCGACGAATCGATCGCCCTGCTCGCCGGGCTCCACCGCACTGGACCCGGTCATCACCCACACGTTCGACCTGCTCGACGCGACCGCGGCGATGGACCTTGCAGCCGACCCGGCCATCTCCGGCAAGGTCGTGCTCCGCCCGTCCGACGACTGCGATCGTCCGCGAAGTCACCACCGACGACGTCCGGGACGCCTGTGACCTGTTTACCGCCACCTTCCTGGCCACCGACAGACTCGACGGCCGGGTCTCCATCGAGGTTGACCCCCGCCTCGCGCACGACACCGCCGCCACCGTCGCCCAGGCCCGGGAACTGGCCGAGATCGTCGACCGGCCCAAACGTGCTGATAAAAATCCCGGCCACCCCGGCCGGGCTGCCCGCGATCACCGCCGTCATCGCGCAGGGCATCAGCGTGAACGTCACCCTGATCTTCCGTGTTCGACTCGCTGCGAGCCCTCGGAATCGACCTCATCGACGTCTTCCGGGTCCTGGAAACCGAGGGCGTCGAGAAATTCGAGGCGTCCTGGAACGAACTACTCGAATCCGTCAGCCAAGAACTGGATCGGGCAAGGGCCGCCAACGGGCGGTCTCACATCCGCTGATGTGAGGAGAAACGATCGACCCGCAACGCACGAGTCGACAACGCGAACCTCACGAGGAGCCCTGACATCTCGTGCCGTGCGGGCCCGCGATTTCCTGCAAACCCTCAAAGGTGAGCTCGTGAATGAGAACCCGAAAGCACAACCACCACAGCCGGTCCTGGTCATCATGGGCGTCTCCGGCTCCGGAAAGTCCACCGTCGCCGGCATTCTCGCCGGACAGCTGGGGTGGGACCTCGCCGAAGGCGACGACCTCCACCCGGCTGCGAGGCCACCCCGCGAAAAGTGATCATCATGGTCAAGGCCGGCGCTCCCACCGACGCGGTCATCGACGAACTCGCCGGACTCCTCGAACCGGGCGACATCCTCATCGACGGCGGCAACGCCAGATTCCAGGACACCCGCCGCCGGGAAGCGGCCCTGCGCAAGAAAGGCATCCACTTCGTCGGCTGCGGCATCTCCGGCGGCGAGGAAGGCGCACTGAAAGGTCCATCCATCATGCCGGGCGGATCCGCGGAGGCCTACCAGAAATGGAACCGCGGCGACCTGGACTCGTTCCTCATCGAGATCACCGCCGAAGTGCTCCGTCACGTCGATGCCGACACCGGGAAGCCCTTCGTGGACGTCGTCGTCGACGCCGCCGGGGCCGCCGTGGCCTACTACGACGGGCTGCGTTCCGCCCGGTTGCCGGCCTCGATCATCCGAGGTCAGCGCGACTTCTTCGGTGCCCACGGCTACCAGCGCGTCGACCGGCAAGGCAGTTACCACACCCAGTGGTCCGGTGACCGCACCGAGATCAGCGTCCGATGGCCCGGACGGCCGTTGTCGTCGATCCTGGCTACTGACATCGGCGGGTGCGGCCGCGATCTTGACGAAAACTGGGAAGTCAGCAGTTCACCGGCCGCATTACACGCATAATGATGCTCGGATTACGTGACGAACAGACCGCGCTGGACAGCGGGTCTGGGGACACGCCAGGCGCGGTGTTCGGAGACATCCATCGATGTCGGAGGGGGTCCTGGTGGCTGATGACTCGAGATTGTGGGGAGCCTGCCCAACCCAGCGCCCGTCGAACGGCGACGTCAGGCGGGCAGCAAAACCGTGAGTCCGGGTTCCGTCGGGTTCCGGCCTGGTTGCCGGAAGGTGACAATCGCGATGCCCGCGGACTCATGGCCACAGCCGTGGCCGAAAAGACCCGATCCGGGAGGTAACCGTTGACCAAACTCGCACTGCATCCCGTTGTCCGCGACGTCACCGAGCGGATCAGGGTACGGAGCGCCCAGACGCGGCAACGGTATCTCGAACGGATCGACCAGGCCGCCCGCCGCCGGCCCGCCCGGCTGGACCTGGGCTGCGCCAACCTCGCCCATGGTTTCGCGGCGTGTGAACCAATCGCCAAGGACGATCTGCGCGGCACCATCAAGCCCAACGTCGCGATCGTGTCGTCCTACAACGACATGCTCTCGGCCCACCAGCCGTACGAAACGTTCCCGCGCGCGATCAAGGAGACGGTGGCCGCGGCCGGGGGCGTGGCGCAGTTCGCCGGTGGAGTGCCGGCCATGTGTGACGGGGTTACACAGGGGCATCCCGGGATGGAGCTGTCACTCTTCAGCCGGGACGTGATCGCCATGGCGACCGCGGTGGCACTGTCGCACGAGATGTTCGATGGCGCGCTGTTGCTCGGTATCTGCGACAAGATCGTGCCGGGCCTGCTCATGGGTGGTCTGGCATTCGGTCACCTGCCGATCGTGCTCGTCCCGGGCGGTCCGATGACCTCGGGACTGTCCAATAGCGAGAAGAGCCGGGTCCGCCAGCTCTACGCCGAGGGCAAGGTCGGCCGCGCGGAGCTGCTGGCCGCGGAGTCCGCCTCCTACCACGGCCCAGGCACGTGCACGTTCTACGGCACGGCCAACTCGAACCAGATGATCGTCGAGATCATGGGTCTGCATCTGCCGGGCGCGAGTTTTGTGAACCCCGGTACGCCGCTGCGGGCGGCGCTGACCGCGGCCGCAGCCCGGCGCGTCACCGAGCTGACCGCCACCGGTCCCGCTTATACCCCGATGGGTCGGATCGTCGACGAGAAAGCGATCGTCAATGCCGTCGTCGGGTTGCATGCAACGGGCGGATCAACAAATCACACCCTGCACCTCGTCGCGGTGGCCGCGGCTGCCGGAATCCAGCTCAGCTGGGACGACTTCTCGGATCTGTCCGAAGTGGTTCCGCTACTGGCGCGCGTGTATCCGAACGGCACGGCTGATGTGAACCACTTTCAGGCGGCCGGTGGGATGGCGTTCGTCATCGGTCAGCTGCTCGACGGCGGCCTGCTGCACGAAGATGTGCACACCGTGGCCGGCGACGGTCTGAGCCGCTACCGGCAGGAGCCGTTTCTGGGAGCGGACGGTTCACTGGGTTGGCGACCCGGACCTGCCGAAAGCCTCGACTCGCAGGTGCTGCGCCCGATCGACGACCCCTTCACCGCCGACGGCGGCCTGTGCGTTCTGCGAGGCAACCTCGGCCGCGCGGTCATCAAGGTATCGGCGGTGGCGCCGTCGCATCGGGTGGTCACGGCGCCGGCTCGGGTGTTCGACGACCAGGCGCAAGTCGTGCAGGCGTTCGCCAGCGGCGAATTGGAACGCGACGTCGTCGTCGTCATGCGCTACCAGGGTCCGCGGGCCAACGGGATGCCCGAGCTACACAAGCTCACGCCGCTGCTGGGCGTGTTGCAGGACCGCGGGCACCGCGTCGCGCTGATCACCGACGGCCGCATGTCCGGCGCCTCCGGCAAGATCCCCGCAGCGATTCACCTCACTCCCGAGTGCGCCGTCGGCGGCCCCCTCACCCGCGTGCGCGACGGCGACTGGATCCGCCTCGACAGCGAGGCCGGGACACTTCACGTCGAGCTGACCGATGCCGAGCTGCTCAGCCGCGCAGGCTCGGGCGCGCCGCTCAGCGACGACGACTGGGTCGGCACCGGCCGGGAACTGTTCAACGTCTTCCGCCATGCGGTGGGCGGCGCCGACACCGGCGCGGCGGTTTTCGGGCTGCCCGCCGCATCACCCCTGGACCGGCAGCCGCCGGTTTCCGTTCCCACGTCCGCCGGAGGTTAGACCCGTGGCCGCATCCAGGCATCACATCGGCGATCTGCTCAACCGCGCCCCGGTGATCCCCGTCATCGTCATCGACGACGAGGCCGTCGCGGTGCCGCTGGCGCAGGCCCTCGTCGCGGGCGGGCTGACAGTCCTCGAGGTCACCCTGCGCACCAAATGCGCCCTCGCGTCGATCAAACACATCGCGGACGAGGTGCCGGACGCGGTCGTCGGCGCCGGCACGATATTGACCCCGGCGGACGTTGCGGCATCCGTCGAGGCCGGCGCCGAGTTCCTGGTGAGCCCCGGTTCCACACCGGCCGTGCTCGACGCCATGCTCGACAGTGGCGCCGCCCCCTTACCCGGTGCCGCGACCGCGTCGGAGGTCATGGTGTTCCTCGACCGTGGATTGGGACACGGCAAGTTCTTCCCCGCCAAACCGGCCGGCGGGATCCCCTACCTCAAGGCGCTTGCGGGACCGATACCGGACTTCCGGTTCTGTCCGACCGGGGGCATCGACGCGACCGATGCCCCGGACTTTCTCGCCCTACCCAACGTCGCCTGCGTCGGGGGCTCGTGGATCACCCCGAAGGACGCCGTGGCCAACGGCGACTGGGCCAGGATCGAGACGCTTGCCCGCGAGGCCGCGAAACTTCGCCCAGCCTAGGCAACCCCACGGTTCCGCCCAACCATGAAAGTGCGGTAAACACCATGGCCGACGACACCGAACAACAACCGGGCAACGCCGCCACCGACGGGGAACAGCCAGACCCGCCCGATCCCAGCGATAGCGGATTGCTGGTTACACTGCGCACCGATCTGTCCGACCAGGACGCCGAAGCCGTGGCCCAGTCCATCGCGGGGGTGCCTGGGGTCGTCGCAGTTCGACGCTACGTCGCAGACACCAGCAGCCGCGCCGCGGTCGAACTCAACGATTCCAAGTGGCGGGAGAGCATCATCCATCTGCTGGACGACGAAGGCGTCTGACAGTTTTCGGCGCGTTCGTGGACTGCCGGCTCACAGCGTCGCCGGGCGCAGCACCACCACCGACTTCGTGCGGGCGGGCCCGTCGGTCAGCAGCGCGATGACGCTGCCGTCGGGCGCCGCTGCCGCATAGGTGCCGCCGATGCCCGCAGGCGCCAGCGGCCTGCCGTGCCGGGTGTCCTCGGCCTCCTGCTCGGTCAGGTCGCGGCGCGCGAACGCCAGCAGGCAGGCCTGATCGAGGGAGTAACTCAGCCGCGGACAGGCGGCCAGGTCGTCGAGCGGGTGGGACTCGTCGAGCCCGAAGGGGCCGACCCGGGTGCGGCGCAGCGCGGTGAGGTGCCCGCCGACGCCCAGCGCGGATCCGAGGTCGCGGGCCAGCGCCCGGATGTAGGTGCCCGAGGAACACGCCACGTCGACGTCCACGTCCAGAACATCGGGCTGGCGGCGGATGGCCAGCACGTCGAACCGGTCGATGCGGACCCGGCGCGCCGCAAGCTCGACCGCCTGCCCCTCCCTGGCCAGGCGATAGGCACGTTGACCGCCGACCTTGATCGCGCTCACCGCCGACGGCACCTGGTCGATCTCACCGCGCAGCGCGGCCACCGCCGCGGCGAGGTTGCCGTCGGAGACCTCGTCCGCCGGTGCCGACGCGACGATCTCACCCTCGGCGTCGTCGGTGCTGGTGCTCTGGCCGAGCCGGATCGTCGCCCGGTAGTGCTTGTCGGTGAGCGTGAGCAGGCCCAGGATCTTGGTGGCCCTGCCGATGCCGACGACGAGCACACCGGTGGCCATCGGGTCCAGCGTGCCCGCATGGCCGACCTTGCGGGTCGCAAAGATCCTCCGGCACCGGCCGACGACGTCGTGGCTGGTCAGTCCCGGGGGCTTGTCGACGATGACGAGGCCCGCCACGGGGCCGGGGGGTGGGGAGGTCATCGCGGTGTGGGGTGCCCGCTCACAGCACGATCGCGGTCAGCGCGAGCCCGTCGCGCACCGACCACCGCCCTGCCATGGTCCGCAGCGGCGGACCATGTTCGGCGGCCGGGTCGACGAGAATCCGCGAGCTGAACGTCCCGGCCGCGCCGTTCCCGCTGCCCTTGCCGTCGCTGCCGATGCCGTCGCTGCCGTCGATTTCGCCGTCGATCTCCAGGGTGATGTGCGCATCCTCGAATCCGAGCCACCGATGGGTCAGCGGGTACCAGGCCTTGTACGTGGCTTCCTTGGCGCAGAACAGGATCCGGTCCCAGTGCAGTCCGGTGGGCAACAGGCCGATCTCGTGGCGTTCGGCGGGGATGCTGATGGCCCCGAGCACGCCGTCGGGCAGAACGTCGTGCGGCTCGGCGTCGATGCCTACCGCGCGCACCAGGCCACGGCGGGCCACGGCGGCTCCGCGGAACCCCGCGCAGTGGGTCAGGCTGCCGACGACCCCGTCCGGCCAGCAGGGTTCGCCCTTGTCCCCCTTGAGGATCGGCGCCGGGGCGACACCCAGATCGCCCAGCGCCACCCGCGCGCAGTGCCGGACGGTGACGAACTCGTTGCGCCGCTTGGCCACCGCCCGCACGATCAGCGGCTCCTCCTCTGCGAACGCGACCAGCTGCGGCGGATCGTCATACAGCTCGGCGGCGGCGAGATCGGCGGGTTCGCTCGGCAGCACACCGGACAACAACGGCGCGTTGCTCATCGGTTGCGCGACCTGATGCGCTCGACGTTCGCGCGCATCTCCGGGGTGATCTCGAAGTGACCGCCGAACTCGTTGAGGTATCCCGGCGCATATTTCGGGTCGGGCAGGACCTGCCGCAGCCACCGGTAGGGCTTGCGGCGGCGCCATTCCCGCGGGTAGCCCACCGACACCTCTTCGAAGCGCACGCCGTCGTACCAGGTGGTGCGCGGAATGTGCAGATGACCGTAGACCGAGCAGATCGCGTTGTACCTGGTGTGCCAGTCCTTGGTGGCCGTGGTGCCGCACCACAGCGAGAACTCGGGGTAGAACATCGCATCGCAGGGTTCGCGCACCATCGGGAAATGGTTGATCTGGACGGTCGGCATCATCCAGTCGAGATCCTCGAGCCGTTTACGGGTGGACGCGACGCGGTCGCGGCACCACGCGTCGCGGGTGGCATAGGGCTCCGACGACAGCAGGAACTCGTCGGTGCCGACCACGTTGCGTTCCCTGGCCAGCGCCATGCCCTCGGCCTTGGTGGCCGTCCCCGCGGGCAGGAAGGTGTAGTCGTAGAGCAGGAACATCGGGACGATGGTGGCCGGCCCGCCCTCCTCCGTCCACACCGGGTACGGATGTTCGGGGGTCACGACGCCCATCTGGTCGCACATGTCGACGAAGTAGTCGTAGCGGGCCTTGCCGAAGATCTGCATCGGATCGCGGTTGGTGGTCCACAGCTCGTGGTTCCCGGGCACCCAGATGACCTTGGCGAACCGCTTACGCAGCAGATCCAGCGCCCAACGGACCTCGTCGGTGCGCTCACCGACGTCCCCGGCGACGATCAGCCAGTCGTCCGGCGAGTTCGGATGCAGCGACTCGGTGACCGGCTTGTTGCCGGTGTGACCCGTGTGCAGGTCGCTGATCGCCCAGAGGATCGGCCTGCGATCCCTGGGGTAATGCTGGTTCGCCACAACCCGCCAGCCTACTGTGGCGGGGCGCGTTCGCTCGCCCGACAACTGGAACACGTTCTTGTTTGGGCCCGCGGCTTGTGCACTCCAGGACACGGCCGACGAGGGCGAGTGGGTGTGATGGCAGCCAGGGTGCGCCTGGCCGACACGCCGCCCACCCCCGGCGCGCGCACGGGGACTGGCGCCGCATGTGTGTATCGAAGTGTATTGGGCTCAGCCGACCGCCGCGCGCACCCGCCTGGCGATGCCGGCGAGGACGTTGTCGCCGTGGACGGGAACACTCCAGACTGGCTCGATGGGCAACTTCACCCAGCTCTTGCAGCCGGCGAAGTCGGGGGTGCGGGCCAGCCGCACCGGCTGCAGCAGCGGAACGACCTGCACCACCAGCACCGTCAAACGGTGCCTGGGCCGGAAGTCCAATCGGTCGGCCCGCACCGACTCCGCCGTCCAGATATGAAGCGGCGCAATGTCCGCAATGCCCTTGCCGCGCTGCGGGTCGTTCACCTCGATCGCGTCGATCACCCGGGCGCCCGCGCGCACCACCACCGCGTCGTCGGTGCTGTCGGCCTCGGCGGCGGCCACCAGATCGCGGTACTCGGGGCGGACGCGTTCGGCGTGGCTGTGCGCCACCGTCGGGAAGAGCAGAAAGCGCGACGCGGCGACGTCGAAGCGCTTCTCGTGGATGCCGCCCTTACGCAGCAGGATCGTCTGCCCGCCGTCGAGCAGGGCGTGTACCACCGCGCTCCATTCCTTGAGGGCGGGCTGGGTCGCCCGGGAATGGAGCGTTGCGTCCCCTGTGGTCACCGCGCCGCCATCCGTGCTCGCACCTCGGGGCGGCGCAGCGGCGGGATTGTCTTCGGCGGTTGACGACGGGGCGGCAGACCCGCCAGCAGCCGGGCCGTGCTGGCGGTGACCTCGGCGACCGCGGCCTCGAACGCTTCGGCGTTGGCCGGGGAGGGCCGGGTGATGCCGCTGACCTTTCTGACGTACTGCCGAGCAGCGGCCTCGATCTCCTCGGGCGTGGCCTGCGGTTCCAGTCCGCGCAGCTCGGTGATGTTTCGGCACATGGGCGCCAATGTAGGCGCTGACGGCCGCGGCGGCCACCGTCGTAGGCTGCATCGGGTGAACGAGGCCCACGCGTTCTGCGGCAGTGAGGAATGGCGCGCACTGATCCGCGAGGTGATCCTGCCGTGGGCGCTGGACCACACCGACCTCGGCGACGATGTGCTGGAGGTCGGCCCCGGCTACGGCGCGACCACCGATGTGCTCAGCACCATGACCCCGCGGCTGACCTCTGTCGAGATCGACGGCGCGCTGGCCGCCATGCTGCGCGAGCGCTTCCACGACATGCCGTCGGTTCACGTCGTCGACGGTGACGCCACCGATCTTGGTTACCCGGCCCGACGATTCACCGGCGCAGCATGTTTCACCATGCTGCATCATGTCCCGACGGTCGCGCTGCAGGACAAGTTGTTCGCCGAGGTGGCGCGCGTGCTGCGGCCGGGCGCCGCGCTGGTCGCCAGCGACAGCCTCGGCAGCGACGAACTGGCCGCAGCCCACGAGGGCGACACATACAACCCGGTCGATCCCGCGACACTGCCGGCCCGTCTGGCCGCCGCAGGCTTCGGCGACGTCCACGTGAAGACCAGCGAGTTCGGCTGGGCGGCCGTCGCCCGACTCTGAGCGGCAATCCGTCCACCGACGTCTGCGCGAGGCGCGCTCCACTCGCCGGTGTCACGACCGTCAGGCAGAAATCGACGCGTCGATCAGCCCGTCCCGGGCACCAGCCAGCGACCCGAGAACGCCCGCCAGCCGACGAACCCCAGCCGCAGCACCATGAACGTGCTCAGCCCCGACCAGATCCCCAGCAGTCCCCAGCCGAACGCCAGCGACAGCCAGATCAGCGGCAGGAACCCCACCAGAGCGCTGATCAGCGTCGCGTTGCGCATGAACTTCGCGTCACCCGCACCCAGCAGCACCCCATCGAGTGCGAACACGATCCCCGCCACCGGCAGCTGGGCGACCAGGAACCACCACGGAACGCCGATCGCGTCGAGCACGGACCGGTCGTTGGTGAAGACACCGGGAAGCACCGGCGCCCCAACGGCGAACACCGCGGCCAGCACTGTCGCGGCGACCGTCGAGAACACCGTGACCCGCCAGGCCACCGACTTGGCGTGGGCGAGTTCGCCGGCCCCCAGCGCAGCGCCGACCAGGGACTGCGCGGCGATCGCCAGCGAATCCAGCACCAGCGCAAGGAAATTCCACAGCTGCAGCACGACCTGATGGGCGGCGACCGCCGCGGCGCCGAACCGGGCGGCGACGGCACCCGCGGAGACGAAGCATGCCTGGAACGCCAGGGTGCGCAGCAGCAGATCCCGGCCCATCACCAGCTGTGCGCGCAGCACCGCGGGCTGGATCCGCAGCGGCACCCGCTCGACCAGCAGCGCCCGCAGGAACAGCACCGCGGCCAGCCACTGGCCGGCCACGTTGGCCACGGCGGACCCTTCCAGGCCGAGCCGCGGCATGCCGAGCAGGCCGTAGACGAGCAGCGGGCACAACACCCCCGACAGCACGAATCCGGTGACGACGTATCGCAGCGGGCGCACGGTGTCCTGGACGCCGCGCATCCAGCCGTTGCCCGCCAACGACACCAGGATGGCCGGCGCGGCCAGGATCGCGATCCGCAGCCAGGGCAGCGCGGTGTCGGCGATGTCACCAGGACCGGAGATGAGCTTCAGCAACGGGTCAGCGGCGGCCTGCACCGCGATGGCGATCAACAGCCCGAGGCCGAGGGCGAGCCAGGTTGCCTGAACGCCCTCGCCGACCGCGGCGGCCCGGTTACCCGCCCCGAAGTACCGGGCTGAGCGCGCCGTGGTGCCGTAGGACAGGAAGGTCAGCTGCGAGCTGACCACGCTCAGGATCAGCCCACCGACGGCGAGCCCGGCCAGGCTGAGCGCACCGAGCCGGCCCACGATGGCGATGTCGAACAGCAGATAGATGGGTTCGGCGGCCAGCACCCCCAGCGCCGGCAGGGCCAGACCCGCGATGCGCCTACTGGTGACCGGGGCCTGCACACCGTCATCATCCGGGGCGTCAGTCAAGGGCGCTGCGCAGCGCGTGCACTACCTCGTCCACCTCGCCCGACGCGGAGTAGCCGGCCGCGTGCGGATGGCCGCCACCACCGAATGCGGTGGCCACCGGCGCGAGGTTCAGGGACTTGGAGCGCATCGACACCGACCAGTGGCCCGGCTCGATCTCCTTGAAGACGGCGGCCACTTCGGCCTGCTGCGTGGTCCGCACGATGTCGACGACGCTCTCCACCTCTTCGGGCCGGGCATTGGCCCATTCCTGGTGTCCCACAACGGCATACACCAGCCCCCTGCCGCCGGCGGCGTCCGGCAGCAGGGCCGCGGAGGCCAGCACGCGCGACAGCATCGGCAGCCAGGCGAACGGATGGCTGTCCATCAGCGCCCTGCTGACCGACGCGTTGTCCACACCGAGTTCGACCAGCCGCGCCGCCAGCCGGTGCGCGCGTGCGCTGGCCCACCGGAACGATCCGGTGTCGGTGGTCAGCCCGGCGTACACGCAGTGCGCCACCGCGGGGTCGATGGGTTTGTTCCAGGCGTCGAGCACCTCGACGATCAGCATGGTGGTGGAGTCCGCCGACGGATCGACGTAGTTGGCGCTGCCGAACAGCTGATTGGACGCGTGGTGGTCGATGACGAGCACCGCGCGGCCCGCCTCGGCGAGTTCGCGCAGCGACCCCAACCGGTTGACGCTGGGAATGTCCACCGTCACCACCAGGTCGACGTCACGGCGCATCGCGTCGACGTCGACCAGCAGATGCCCGCCCGGCAGCGACTGCAGCGATTCCGGCAGCGTCGCCGGCGCCGCGAACCCGACCTGGACGTCCTTGCCCGCGGCGTCGAGCACCAGAGCCAGTGCCAGCCCGGCGCCGATGGTGTCGGCGTCGGGATACACGTGGCACACCACCCCGACGATGTCGGCGGCGGCAAGCAGTTCGGCCGCTGCGCGGGCGTCGACCCGCGCTCCAACCGCCTCAGTCGTCGGTTCGATCGCGGTCACCGGTGTCCTCAGCGTCAAGCGTGCCCGTGTCCCCGTCGAGCGCACCGGTGTCGTCAGGCTCCCCCGCCCCGTCGCTACGGTACGGGTCCACGTCGCCGGCATGCTTGGCGCCCTGCCTGACCCGTGCCAGATCCGCGTCGGCGGCACGGGCCCGGGCCAGCAGCTCCTCCATCCGGTGGGCCGCGTCGGGCACGGTGTCGCGCAGGAACGCCAGGGTCGGGGTGAACCGCACCCCGATCGCCGCGCCGACCTTCGTGCGCAGCACACCCTTCGCACTCTCCAGCGCCGCCGCCGCGCCCGCATAGTCGGGCTCGTCGGACAGCGACCGCCCGATGACGGTGTAGTAGAGCGTGGCGTCGTGCAGGTCGCCGGTCACCTTCGCGTCGGTGATCGTCACGCCGGCCAGCCGAGGGTCCTTGATCTCGTACTCGATCGCCGAGGCGACGATCGTCGAGATGCGCTTGGCCAGCCTGCGTGCGCGCGCAGGATCCGCCATCTCAGATGCTCTTCGCGCAAGCGCTCATAGGGTGCCTAGACCCGTTCCTTCTCGACCAGCTCGTACGTCTCGACGACGTCGCCCTCCTTGATGTCGGAGTAGCCGACCGTCAGGCCGCACTCGTAACCGTCGCGCACCTCGGTGACGTCATCCTTCTCCCGGCGCAGCGACTGCACCGACAGGTTCTCGGCGACGACGACGTTGTCGCGCAGCAGCCGCGCCTTGGCGTTGCGGCGGATGACACCCGACTGCACGAGGCAGCCCGCGATGTTGCCGAACTTCGACGAGCGGAACACCGCCCTGATCTCGGCGCGACCGAGCTCCTTCTCCTCGTAGACCGGCTTGAGCATGCCCTTCAGCGCGGCCTCGATGTCGTCGATGGCCTGGTAGATCACCGAGTAGTAGCGGATCTCCACACCCTCGCGGTTGGCCAGCTCGGTGGCCTTGCCCTCCGCGCGGACGTTGAACCCGATGATGATCGCGTCCGAGGCCGACGCCAGGTTGACGTTGGTCTCGGTGACGCCACCGACACCGCGGTCGATGACCCGCAGCTCCACCTCGTCGTCGACCTGAATGCCCAGCAGGGCCTCCTCGAGCGCCTCGACCGTACCGGCGTTGTCGCCCTTGAGGATCAGGTTCAGCTGGCTGGTTTCCTTCAGCGCCGAATCCAGGTCCTCCAGGCTGATCCGCTTGCGCGCCCTGGCGGCCAGCGCGTTGCGCTTGCGCGCGCTGCGCCGGTCGGCGATCTGACGGGCGATGCGGTCCTCGTCGACGACCAACAGGTTGTCGCCTGCGCCGGGGACGGATGTGAAGCCGATGACCTGGACGGGCCGCGACGGCAGTGCCGCCTCGACGTCGTCGCCGTGCTCGTCGACCATCCTGCGGACACGGCCGTAGGCGTCGCCCGCCACGATCGAGTCGCCGACCCGCAGTGTGCCGCGCTGGATCAGCACCGTGGCCACCGGGCCGCGGCCGCGGTCCAGGTGCGCCTCGATCGCCACACCCTGAGCCTCCATGTCGGGGTTGGCCCGCAGGTCCAGAGCCGCGTCGGCGGTGAGCAGCACCGCCTCCAGCAGCGCTTCGATGTTGGTGCCGTTCTTGGCCGAGATGTCGACGAACATCGTGTCGCCGCCGTAGTCCTCGGCGACCAGGTTGTACTCGGTGAGCTGTGCCCGGATCTTCTGCGGATCCGCGCCTTCCTTGTCGATCTTGTTGACCGCCACCACGATCGGCACGTCGGCGGCCTGCGCGTGGTTGATGGCCTCCACCGTCTGGGGCATGACACCGTCATCGGCGGCAACCACCAAGATCGCGATGTCGGTGGCCTTCGCACCGCGGGCACGCATAGCGGTGAACGCCTCGTGACCCGGGGTGTCGATGAAGGTGATCGGCCGCTCGTCGCCGTCCAGGTCGACCCCGACCTGGTAGGCGCCGATGTGCTGGGTGATGCCGCCGGCCTCGCCCTCGCGAACGTTGGCCTGTCGGATGGTGTCCAACAGTCGCGTCTTGCCGTGGTCGACGTGACCCATGACGGTGACGACGGGCGGGCGGACCTCGAGGTCCTCCTCGCCGCCCTCGTCCTCGCCGTAGGACAGGTCGAACGACTCCAGCAGCTCTCGGTCCTCGTCCTCCGGGGACACGACCTGCACGACGTAGTTCATCTCGCTGCCGAGCAGCTCGAGGGTCTCGTCACCCACCGACTGCGTGGCGGTCACCATCTCGCCGAGGTTGAACAGCGCCTGGACCAGCGAGGCCGGATTGGCGTCGATCTTCTCGGCGAAGTCGGACAGCGACGCACCACGGGCCAGCCGGATGGTCTCGCCGTTGCCGTGCGGCAACCGCACGCCGCCGACGACCGGGGCCTGCATCGAGTCGTATTCCTGGCGCTTCTGCCGCTTGGACTTGCGGCCCCGCTTCGGGGCGCCACCGGGCCGGCCGAACGCGCCTGCCGCGCCACCGCGCTGACCGGGACGACCGCCACCGCCGCCACCACCGCCACCGGGACGGCCGCGGTAACCGCCGCCGGCACCGCCGCCGGCGGGAGCGCCACCGCCACCGCCTGCGCCTCCGCGATAGTTACCGCCACCCCCACCGGGACGACCGCCCTGGCCTGCACCGGGACGGGGTCCGCCGCCTGGGCCGGGACGCGGTCCGCCACCGGGCCGCGGGGGCCGGGGGCCTCCGGGGCGCGGCGGCATGTTGCCGGGCGTGACGCCGGGGCGGGGTCCGCCACCGGGCCGGGGTGCGCCAGAGGGTCCTGCGCCGGGCCGGGGGCCTTGTGGCCGGGGTATCGGCCGCTCGGTGGGCTGCTGCGAGGAGAACGGGTTGTTGCCGACGCGCGGGGTGCGCGGTGCGGGCTTCGGGCCGCCGGGTACCGGTCCCGGCCGCGGGCCGGGAGTCGCCCCCGGAGTCGGGCCGGGACGCGCCGGAGCGGGCGTCGGGGCCGAGGATGCCGCGGGAGCAGGAGCCGCAGGCGCCGCGGGTGTGCGCGCAGCGGGCGGGGCCGGTGTGCGCGCTGCGGGCGCGGCCGGCGCAGCGGGCGTGGGGGGAGCCACCGGCGGGGCCGGCGGGGTCGGCGGGGTCGGCTTGGGAGCCGACGGCCTTGGCCCCGGACGCGCGGCGGTCGCCGGGCCTGCGGCGGCCACCCTGGCGGCGCCAGCCGCGCCGTTGCCCCCGGACCGCACCTTGTCGGACGAGGATTTCGCCCCGAATGTCTCGCGCAACCGCCGAGCGACGGGCGCCTCCACCGTCGATGAAGCGGATTTGACGAACTCGCCCTGCTCTTTCAGCGTTGCGAGAAGTTCCTTACTTGTGACACCGAGTTCCTTGGCTAACTCGTGTACACGGGCCTTACCTGCCACTACATCTCCTGTCTAGGAGGCGACAGCGGTGGTCGGCGCCGCGCCTCGGTTAGCTATGACGCATGGTCATCGGGACTTCACGGTGTGCTCATGTTCTTCGCTACCTGTTCTCTTGCCGCGGTGGGCCGACCGCCCGAGATGACCTCGATATGGTCGGTCACCCCGGAGATGTCCGGTGAACCGGTGATTCGCAACGCTCGTGCGAACGCTCGCCGCCGCACTGCCGCCTGGAGGCACTGCCGGTCGAGATGCAACCACGCACCCCGCCCCGGCAGACGACTGGCCACATCAACGGTAACGGCGCATTGACCGTTCCCGCCGCACACGGCGACCACTCGAAGCAGTTCGACGGCCAGCTCTCGCTTCCGGCACCCGATACACGTCCGCACAGGTCCGGCCGATGGGCCGGGGGTGCGTCGATGCTCCGGAGCCGGAGTCTCGCGCTGGATCACGGCTCAGTCTACCGTCACCCCCGTCGCGAATTGAAACTCGGCTACCTCACCTGTCGATCGTGCATCGGCCCGTGCGCGGCGTCGCGCCCGGAAGGGGCCTGACCTGCGGGTGCCGAGTCACTGCGGATGTCGATGCGCCAGCCGGTCAACCTGGCTGCCAGCCGGGCGTTCTGGCCCTCCTTGCCGATGGCGAGCGACAGCTGGAAGTCGGGGACGACGACGCGGGCCGCCCGAGCATGTTCGTCGATGACCGACACCGACACCACCTTGGCCGGGGACAGCGCGTTGGCGACGAAGCGCGCCGGGTCCTCGTCGTAATCGATGATGTCGATCTTCTCGCCGGACAGTTCGCTCATCACGTTGCGTACCCGCTGACCCATCGGCCCGATACAGGCACCCTTGGCGTTCAGTCCCGGCACTCGCGAGGTGACCGCGATCTTCGAGCGGTGCCCGGCCTCGCGGGCTACCGCAATGATCTCGACGGATCCGTCGGCGATCTCGGGGACCTCCAGCGAGAACAGCTTGCGGACCAGGTTGGGATGCGTGCGGGACAGCGTGATCAACGGTTCCCTGGCGCCCCGGGTGACACCGACGACGTAGCAGCGCAGGCGGTCGCCATGCTCGTACTGTTCGCCGGGGACCTGCTCGGCAGCCGGGATGACGCCCTCCGAGCCCTTGGTCTCGCTGCCCATCCGCACCACCACCAGGCCGCGGGCGTTGGCCCGGGCGTCGCGCTGGATCACGCCGCCCACGATGTCGCCCTCCCGCGCCGAGAACTCGCCATAGTTCTTCTCGTTCTCGGCGTCGCGCAGGCGCTGCAGGATGACCTGTCGAGCGGTGGTGGCCGCGATACGGCCGAAGCCCTCTGGGGTGTCGTCCCATTCATGGATGAGGTTGCCGTCGGTGTCGGTCTGGCGGGCGAGCACCTTCACCACGCCGGTCTTGCGGTCGATGTCGATGCGGGCGTCGGCCTCATGGCCCTCTGTGTGCCGGTAGGCGGTCAGCAACGCCGATTTGATGGTGTCGACGACGACATCCACCGAGATGCCCTTGTCGGCCTCGATGGCGTGCAGCGCTGCCATGTCGATGTTCACGATCCGGCCTCCTTTCCGAACTGGCCGGCGAGTTCCAGCTCCCGCTGATTCGGAGGCGAAAATTCAACCTGCACAACGGCTTTCGCGATCTCACTCAGCGGCAGCTCACGGAGTGTGTAGTCGGCACGCGCACCTTCGCGAACGACGAGTGCCACGGTGCCGTCGCGGGTCTCGCCCAGCCGGCCGGTCAACTGCGATCCGTCGGACAGTGTCACCTCGACCCGGCGTCCGCGCGCACGCCGGTAGTGCTTCTCACTTGTCAGCGGACGGTCCACCCCGCGGCTGGTGACCTCCAGGACATAAGGGACGCCGCGGCCGGGGGCCGAGTCGACGCCATCGAGCAGGTCGGATGCCGACCGGGAAAGCGTAGCGATCGAATCCAGATCAAGGCCCTGTTCGCCGTCGGCGACGACGGTGATGCGCGGAGGTCGCGCTGAGGCATCGATGACGACGTCCTCGATCTCATAGCCGGCGCGGGTGAACTCGCCGTCAAGTAGCTCGATGACCTGCTGCTGCGACGGCAATCCCGCAGACCGCGAGCTGGGATCCGGTGCCACGGCGAGCTCCTCATCTTGAGTTGTCCTGACATGATTCCCGCAGGTGCGCCCCGCGGAATCGAGTATCCACGATACGCCAGGCCAGCCGCCGTCAACGGCAAACCGGCTCCGGGCCCGACGCCCGGCGCTTCCCGGCGTGGCAATGGCAGGATGTTGCTCGTGCCGAGCCGTCCCGTCCTGAGCAGGCGACGCGTGCTGGCCGCAACGGCGACCTTGGCGCTGGTGGGCTCGGGGGCGCTGGCGTGCGGCAAGCCACCACCGCCCCCGGAGGTCGACGAGCTGCGCGCTCAGGTCGACCGGGCACGTGCCGACAGCCTGTTGGCCAGTGACGCCGCCACCCGAGCACGTCCCCCGCAGGCCAGGGCACTGACGGAGGTGGCATCGGAACGCACCGCACACGCCCGCGCCCTGACCGACGAACTCGCCCGGATCCTCGGGCCGGAAGCGTCTGAGGGGACCGAGACATCCACCGCCGGGTCCTCGCCTGCGACCACGAGCGGCACGGCTCAGGCCGCCGCTCCCCCGACCACTCGGGATGTCATCGCGGCCCTGCGCAGGTCCGCGGACAGCGCCGCGGACCTTGCCGTCGGCTACTCGGGGTATCGCGCCGGCCTGCTCGGGTCGATATCGGCGGCGTGCGCGGCGGCCTACCTGGTGGCGCTGGCCCCGCCGGGGGCGCCATGACCTCGACCGAGCCTCCCGGCCCCACGCGGCCGGCCGACCCGGACGACGCCGCGCTATACGACGCCGTCGTCACCGAACACGCCGTCATCTACGGCTACGGCTTCGTGTCGGCGCACACCACACCCGACCGCAACGAGCTGGTCTCGTCGACGCTGGCGCAGCACCGCACGCGCCGGGAGGAGGCGATCGCGATGCTCGACGCGCGTGGGGTCACCGCGCCGCTGCCCGCCGCGGGTTACCAGTTGCCGATCAAGGTCGTCACCCCGATCGACGCCGCCAAGCTGGCGGTGCGGATGGAGAAGGACTCCGCGGTGGCTTGGCGGGCCGTCCTCGAGCAGGCGGCGACCGACGAGACGCGGAAATTCGCGCTCACCGCGCTGACCGCGAGTGCGCTCAGCGCGGCCCGCTGGAGTCAGGTCCTGGAGATCTGGCCGATCACCGTGGCCTTCCCCGGCGGAACGGAGTAATACTCCCGGCGCGAGGGCCCACCTTCCTCGACACTTTCCTCGACACTTTCCTCGGCGAGCAGACGTCAAGTTCCCCGTTTCCGCGGCGATTTTGGGCAGTTTGCGACTGTTCGCGGCGGGAAGGGTGGGCAGTGGGTGGGGAGGTTCGGCGCCCGGATGGCTAAGGGGTCAGCGCGGCGGCGATGTCCGCCGCGGCGGCGTCCACGGGGATCTCCGTCGTCTCGCCGGAGAACCGGTTGCGGAGCTCGACCACACCGCCCGCCCAGCCGCGGCCGACCACGACGATCCACGGAACACCAAGCAGCTCAGCGTCTTTGAACTTGACCCCGGGAGAAGCCTGCCGATCGTCGAGCAACACCTGCAAGCCGAGCGCGTCGAGTTCGGCGGCCAGCTCGGTAGCCCCGGCGCGCGCCCCGCTGTCCTTGTTGGCGATCACCACGTGCACGTCGAACGGCGACACCGACGCCGGCCAGCGCAGCCCGAGCTCGTCGTGGTGCTGCTCGGCGATCACCGCGACCATCCGGGAAACGCCGATGCCGTAGGAACCCATGGTCAGGCGCACCGGCTTGCCGTCCTCACCGAGCACGTCGGCGGTGAACGCGTCGGTGTACTTGCGGCCCAGCTGGAAGATGTGGCCGATCTCGATGCCGCGGGCCGACACCAGCGGCCCGGCCCCGTCCGGCGAGGGGTCGCCGTCGCGCACCTCGGCGGCCTCGATCGTTCCGTCGGCAGTGAAATCCCGACCGGCGACCAGGCCGACGACATGCCTGCCCGGCTCGTCCGCGCCGGTGATCCACGCCGTCCCGTCCACCACCCGTGGATCGAGGAGAAAGCGAACTCCGTTGGCCAGCAATGCCTTCGGACCGATGTAGCCCTTGACCAAGAACGGGTTGGCCGCGAAGTCGGCCTCGTCGAGCAGCGTGTACTCCGCGGGTTCGAGCGCGGCGCCGAGACGTTTGTCATCGACCTCGCGATCGCCGGGCACCCCGACGGCCAGCAGTTCCCAGTCCCCACCCGGCTGCCGGGTCTTGAGCAGCACGTTCTTCAGCGTGTCGGCGGCGGTGACTTGCCTGTCCGCGAACTGGGGCAGGTCCGCGCCGTTGGCCCAGTCCACCAGCGTGGCGATCGTCGGCGTGCCCGGGGTGTCGTACACCGTGGCCTCGGGTGCGCCGTCGAGCGGTAACGCGTCGGGCACCGCCGTCACCACAGCCTCGACGTTGGCGGCGTAGCCGGACTGCAGGCACCGCACGAAGGTGTCCTCGCCGACCTCACTCTCGGCAAGGAACTCCTCCGACGCGCTGCCCCCCATCGCGCCCGACACCGCCGAGACGATCACGTACTTCACGCCCAGCTTCGCGAAGATCCTTTGATACGCCTCGCGGTGGGCGTGGTAGACGGCCTTGAGGCCGTCATCGTCGACGTCGAAGGAGTACGAGTCCTTCATGATGAACTCACGCCCACGCAGGATCCCCGCGCGCGGCCGCGCCTCGTCGCGGTACTTGGTCTGGATCTGGTACAGAAGTACCGGAAAGTCCTTATAGGAGCTGTACTCCCCCTTCACGGTGAGTGTGAACAGCTCCTCGTGGGTGGGCCCGAGCAGGTAGTCGTTCTTGCGCCGGTCCTGCAGCCGGAACAGGTTGTCGCCGTACTCGGTCCAGCGGCCGGTGGCCTCATAGGGTGCGCGCGGCAGCAATGCCGGGAACCGAATCTCCTGCCCGCCGATGGCGTTCATCTCCGCGCGCACGATGTTCTCGATCTTCTGCAGCACCCGCAGACCCAGCGGCAGCCAGCTGTACAGGCCCGGCCCGATGGGACGGACGTAGCCGGCCCGGATGAGCAGCTTGTGGCTGGGGACCTCGGCATCGGCAGGGTCGTCGCGCAAGGTGCGCAGGAACAGCTCGGACATGCGGGTGATCACAGCCGACCACCTTAGCCTCCGGCACTCAGGCGGTTTCCGCGCGATTGTCGGCGATCAGGAATCCCGATACCGCCAGCGTGCTCGCGGTCACCATCACGACCGCGGTGGACAGGTGTGGGCTCAAGCGCGCCCGCAGTAACTCCACGGCGAGGACCTCGGCCCAGCGCGAACTCGTGTCAGCCCAGCTCCGCCAAGCGGTTGGCCCGGGCATGGGGAGGGTCGCGAGTTGCGGCGCCTACGCCGGACACCGGTGTGGGAACCGGAGCGGATTCGAGTAGTCGACTACTCGGGCGCGACGTCGTAAGCCGGCGAACAATCGCAAGTCTGGGGGGGCGAGACGACGCTTTGGGGGTCGAGATGGACGGACAGATCCTGCAGCTGGAGTTCCGGCGCGGTGACGCGAGCGCCACTCAGTTGCAGAGCGTGGTGGACGAGGTGCTCACCGAGCTGAGCTCGCCGGACAGCGAAGCCGCGCAGGCCGCCCAAGCCGCCGGGCTCGATGTCGGCGATCTGTCCGAGGCTCAGGTTCAGGTGAGAGAGGGACAACAAGGCGTCGAGCCCATCGCGACGACGATTGTCGTCGGCATCGCTGTCAGCATCGGCTCGAAGGTGGCCGAGAGCCTATGGAAGGACGTCCTCTGGCCTCGGATCCGGCGCCGCCTGGGCTGGACAGCGGTCAGGGAGCAGACCTCCGGCTCCGGCGGGAGCCCGTCAGGCGGTGACGAGTCGGGCAGCGGGGCGTCCTGACATGACGATTCCGACGCCGTACGCCGAGCTGGAACCTGTTCGCTGGCGCAACATCTTGGCCAAGGGAGCGATCTACCACGCGTTGCGTACGCGGCTGGTGGCCCTCGGCGACCTGCTCGAGCAGGGAGGACCGGTCCAGGGTGCGTTCATCGACCTGGCGATGCACGTCGCCGATTGCGCCGCCTGCGACCTCGACGACGAGGAGACCGTGAGGCGGGTGGTCGCCGCGTGGGATGCCGTGCTCACTAACAGATTGGGAATGGCCCAGCTTGAGGATGACGTCCGCGAGTTGTTGACGGCGGCCCGCGCGTTGGCTCACGACGCCTGCGCCACCGACCCGTTCCGGCGCATGTTCGAGCGGATCAACGACCGTGCCCGGGTGATCTACGGTGAGGGGTGGCGCCCGCCGACGCTGGGGCTCGCGCACATCCTCGGCCATCCCCGAAGCGCCACGCCCAAAGATGATCCGTACGTCGTCACCGCCATGTGCACGCCCTCGTCGGGAGACGCCGACATCGCCGCGGTTCAGTTGCTGATCTGCTGCGACGAATTCGGCCCGGCGGCCTACGCCGCGGTGCCCAGCCTGTTGGTCCACGAGCTCGTCTGTCACGTTGCCGCCAAGCAGGACCTGGTAAAGAACGACTCCGTCTTCGCCGAAGGGTTGATGGACTGGGCGGCCTACTACTACCTCGACATGTGGGCCAGCGGAATCGACCCGGGTCTGTCACAGGCGGCTCGGATGCACGCGCAGAAGCTGCGCGATCTCCTGGTCAAGCACGGGACCGCAGCGGGTCGGGCTCGCCGGTTGGGGCACGCCGGCGCGGAGACCCTGCGCACCTGGTTCGAATGCGAGGTCGGCTGTGATGCCGACGAGGCCAAGGCAACTGTGTCGTGGTTGGCGGTCAGGTTGAACCAGGTGGATCGACCACTGGTCGAGAAAGAGGTGTTCGTCACCAAGTTGAGCGACCCGATGCCGCCCGACCTGGAGAACGCCTTGAGGATGTGGGACGCAGACCGTGACACCGAGGCTCTGCTCGCGGCAGCGGTCGCGACATGACCGCGTCGCGGGTGCTCTCGGCAGCCGCGGCGCTGCGAGAGTTCGACCTCGACCAGGTCGCTGCATTCTGCGACGAACCGCACGACGTCATCGTCGCCGTCCTCACCGAGGCTTCGAGTTGTGTCCAGCGGGTCGGGGAGGCGGATGACCGGTGGCGAGTCATCGACCAGAAAGGGCTGCGCCGCCGCAGCCGCGCCCTCGGCGCCTCCGAACAGACGTCCGTCGCGCGGCCCCGCTTCCGGCCAACCGACGATCTGGCCGAGACCCGGCTACGTTACGCGGAGGAGTCGCTGTTGAGCTGGGACGACCAGCGCCCGTACGAGGAGCGCCGGCTGCAGTTGATGGCCACGACGAACGCTCTGCAGCAGGCGGCAGCGGGCATGTCCTCGACGCCCCGCGTGTGGTGGAAGGTCGAGATCGCGCCGGGCAGCCTGGTCCTGGAAAACCTGGACGTCGACGCGGTCACGCTGACCCGCCTGCAGGTCGCCGAAGCGGTAGCCTGCCTGACCAAACAGGGTCTGTACGGGCAGGACCCGGACCCGCGCGACATCGTCGCGTCCGCGAGACGACTGCAGGTCCGTGCTCGCGACGTCGACCTCCAGCTGATGTCCGGCCTGGTGGGGCGGTTCGTCGATCTGGTGCTGGCGCTGGCCGTGCCGACCTCGGACTGGGCAGCGCCGGGTCGTCTGGTCGCCACCACGGCGATTCACCGGGTACGGGCAGAGGTCCGCAAGAGCCCCGTCACCGGTCTGGACGGGCTGATCCCGGTGGTGGAGGGCATCGGCGGCGACCGCGCACCGTCGCCGGGGCTGTTCGAGGAGCTGGACGTGCTGCCCGCGGGTTGCCGTCACGTAGTCGTCTACACCGAGCTGTTGGAGCTGCTGCCCCGACACTTCGAGTACCGCGCGAGCAAGAGCCGCCTGCTGGGCACACTCACCGAGGCGGTCGCCGCGCCCGACACGGCCGATCAGCTCCGCAGCCATGCGTCTTGGCTGGAGCAGGATCTGATCCAGTGCCCATACGGCAGCGATAACGCGCTCATCGGCTCCGCGGTGCACACGCTGCAGCAGATCGCCGAGTACGGCGCCCGCGACGACACCAGCCTGATCGGGCGCTCGGATCGACGGTGCAGCGCGCTGCTTCGGCTCGCCGAGGTCACCGTAGGATGAGCGCGCTCTCCGTAGCGACCGCCAAACCGCCGCTGCATTACTGGCTCCGACGCCTGAGCCAGATCGCGCTCGGAGACCCGCCGGGTTCGGTCGCCGACGCTGCCGAACTGATCGGTCGCGCGACGGGTTCGCGCGGAACTGTCCTCTGGGAGTCCCCGCAGTCCTCCGACGACGCCGGCGAGCTCTGCGTGCTCGCCGCCTGGCGGCATGCGGGCGGGCCGAGGCTGAACGAGACGACGCTGCGACCCGACCAGGTGACCCGGGAGGCGGACCTGCGGCGGACGCTGGCGCTCCCGAAGCGCGTCGGAGTTTCGCTGATGAGCTTGAGCGTGGACGGTGCACTCCCGGTGGACTATGCCGACGGCTCCCGAGGAGTGGTGACGTTGTGTGGCGCCGGCGAGCTGTCGGGTGCCGCCTTCGATACCGCCACCGAGTTGCTCACGATCCTGCCGGAGGTCTTCACGGTGATCCGGGAACGCCGGACGCTGGCCCTGGTCAACGCATCCGACGACATCCTCCACCAGGCCGATCTCGCCTCCGCCAGTCAGCCGCTGACCCGCGAGGAACTGCTCGACTACTTCGACCAGGTGTGCGCCAAGTTGAGCGAGGCGCTGCACGGTGCGCAGATCTCCCTCGACCTGCGGGAGCGCGAGCTCGACGTGCTCCGCGGGTACGCGGTCGGCGGCCCGACCGAGCGCCGGTCCGACTGGGCAGCGGTCGACGCGACCGAGGCGCGCCGGCCTTCCCCGAAGCCGGATGCGGTGGGGATCTCGGAGCCACTGATCAACGGCAACCACGTCTGGGGAGTGCTCGGTTGCAGGCCGGTGCCCGGACCGCCCGCCTACTTCACCCACTCCGAACGCTCCCTGCTGAGGCCGGTCGCGGCGCAGCTCGCGCGCTACTGGGAGAACTGGCTGAACCGTCGAGCGATCTTCGAGGAGAACGAGTCCTGGCGGCATTTGGCGGACGGCATCACCGACTTCAACAAGACGCTGGCAGACGCGCTGCGGCGGGGCGGGGCGGCCACGGACCGTCAGGCCGACGTTGTCGCCGCAGCCCTGCGGGTCGCCAACAGTGTCGTCCCCGCCGCGACCGCCAGCGCTGTCTACATCGCGCCGAGGGGCCGCCCACCAGCCGTGAGCGGGCGGGGAGAGCGGCCGTCGTCGGCCCTGGCCTGCGTCGGCGAATGTCATGACGTCAGCCCGGCCGCACGCGCTCAGGCCGAGACGGCGTACCTGTCGCGGACCCAGCGAACGACGGACGGCACATCCCCGCAAGTCGGCGACGGGTCGGACAGCGGCTGGATCGTGAGCACGCCGATCTGCGTCGGGCACCAGGCGTACGGCGCGTTGGCCGCCGAGGGGCCGGGGGCTGTGCCGCCGCCGAATTCCGCGCAGGTCTATGACATCCTCAGCGACCAGCTCGGCCTCTACGGCCATCTTGCGCACACCATGGACGAGCTGAAGGCGGCGCAGCGCGAGCTGAAGGCGAACCTCGCCGAGCAGGCCGGGGCGATGGAGGATCTCAAGCACCAGCTCGTCAGCCCGCTGCGGGCAGCCACCGATCGGACAGATCTGGTGCTGCGTCGCGGGCGGTTCGACAGCAAGACCCAGCGCGAGCTCGAGGCGGCCCGCGGGCTGTGCCGCAAGGCCAGTCGGGTCGCCATGTCCGCGGGCGTGTTCGCCACGCTCAGCAAGGGTCGACTGCCGAACCCGCGGACCGAACTGCTCGGCAGCGGCGATCTGCAGCGGATGCTGATCGCGGCCGCGGCTGACTGCCAGATCCTGAGCGACCCCGATCTGCACCGGCGTTTCACCGTGGACCGGGCCTCGGTGGACGGCCTGGGCCGGCAATGCGTGCAGGCCGACAGCTCGTTCCTGCAGCAGTGCGTCGGCAACCTGCTCGACAATGCCGACAAGTACAGCTACCCCGAGACCGAAGTGATCGTGACGGCCGCGGTGACGGGCCCGCAGTTCGCGATCAAGGTCGCCAGCACCGGCGTACCGCTGCCGTTGGACGACCGACCGCGCTGTCTGGAGCGCAACTGGCGGGGCGAGGCCGCGCGCAGACTGACCGGCGAAGGCTCCGGCATCGGTCTGTGGATCGTGGACCATCTCATGAAGTCGATGAAGGGGCGAGTCGAGCTCGAGCCCGCCGGCGAGTCCCTCACCGTCGCCCTGATCTTGCCCATGTCCTAGCCGAGTTCGAGGAGGCTCCCGTGGCACCACATTTCGTGATCGTCGAGGACGACCACTTGCAGAAGGGTCCGCTGGAGGACCGCCTGAAACTGACCTTCGCCGACGCCGAGGTGACGACCCTCAGCTCGGAGTACCAGTTCCGCGAGCATCTCACGACGATGCGGGAATCGCCTCCCGACCTGGTGCTGCTGGACGTGATGCTGCGCTGGACGTTGCCGGCACCGAACGCGCCGGCGCCGCCGCCCGAGGTTGCCGAGGGCGGCTACTACCGCGCCGGGCTGCGCTGCGCGAATCTCCTACAGGCGGACGAGAGGCTACGCAAGGTCCCCGTGATCTTGTACACGATCCTCGAACGCAGCGACCTGGAGCGCGACAACCAGGCGCTGCCGGCGAACAGCGGCTACGTGGGCAAGAGCGGCGACGTCGAGGTGCTGCTCCGCAAGGTTCGTGACCTGATCGGCTGACTGCGCCGCGCGCGCCCGCTCTCCCCCGCCCAATGTCGAGCTAAAGCTCTCCGGGCCCAATGTCGAGCTAAAGCTCTCCGGGCCCAATGTCGAGCTAAAGCTCTCCGGGCCCAATGTCGAGCTAAAGCTCTCCGGCGTCCATCGCGTCTTTGACCTCCTGCGCATGCGCCACCTGCTGCGAGGAGTACCCGATGAACAGCGCCACCGCTCCGACCATCAGCGCCACTGCGGCGACCCACAGCAGCCCGTAGGTGTAGCCGGCGTCGAGCGCGGCGAGCTGGGCGTCATTCATGTTCTTCACCGGGCCGGTGGTGCCACCCAGATACAGGGTGCGCGAGGTGATGACGGCCTGAATGATCGCGAGCACAACAGGACCGCCCAGATTCTGCAGCATGAGCGCGATCGCCGAGACGGGGCCGATTCGGTCGAACCCGACGCCCGCGATCGCCGACAGCATCAGCGGCACGACGATCAGCCCGATACCGATACCACCGACCACGATCGGGATCACGAGATTCGGGAAGTAAGGGATGCCGCGATTGAGCGTGGAGCCGTAGATCATCGCGCCGAGCACCAGCACGCCGCCGATGATCACCATCACCCGCGGCGGAAGGTTCGACACCAGCTGCGACGACACGCCAAGACCGATGCCCATCGCGATGACGAACGGGATGAAGCCGATACCGGCGCGCAGCGCGCTGTAACCCATGATGTCCTGCACGTACAGGCCGATCAGCACGGTCAGCGTGAAGAGCACGCCGCCGGCCAGGAAGATGGCCGCGAACGTCGCCACCCGGTTGCGGTCGCGGAACAGATCGAAGGGCACGACGGGGTTCTCGGCTGTGCGCTCGACCATGACGAACGCGAGCAGGGCCACCATCGCGGCCAGCCCCGAGCCCAGGGTGACCGGCGACAGCCAGCCGTGCTCCGGCCCCATCGAGAACCCGAACACCGCGGCCGTGCAGCCCACGGTGGCCAGGATGGCGCCGGTGGCGTCGAGCTTCATCCGCTCCCGGTGCGTCTCGCGCAGCGTGGTGGTCGCCAGATAGATCATCAACACGCCGATCGGCACGTTGACCAGGAACGCCAGCCGCCACGACAGTTCGGTGAGCGCACCGCCGACGACCAGGCCCATCACCGAACCGACGGCGGTCATCGCACCGAAAACGGCGGTTGCCGCGTTGCGGGCGGGGCCCTTCGGGAACGTGGTCGCGACCAGGGCCAGCCCGGTCGGAGAAGCGATGGCGGCGCCGACACCCTGCAGCAACCTGGCGATCACCAGCGTCGCCTCATCCCACGCGGCCCCGCACAGGATCGAGGCGATGGTGAACAGCGCGACGCCGACGATGAAGGTGCGTTTGCGACCGATGGTGTCGCCGAGGCGTCCACCCAGCAGCATCAACCCGCCGAAGGTCAGAACGTAGGCGGTGATCACCCAGCTCCGGCCGGCGTCCGACAGACTGAGTTCGTCCTGGATCTTGGGGAGCGCGACGATTGCGACGGTGCTGTCCATCGTGGCCAGCAACTGCATGCCGCCGATCGCGACCACCGCGGCGATGAACCGCCGGGAGGGAAGCCAGTCGGGGAACCTGCCATTCCGCGGCACCGACGGGCGGTCCACGCGCCCCGGAAGCGAACCGTTCGCTCCGCCTGCGGCGTCTCGATACATAGCGGCTCGCTCCGCGTCGTTGAGAGCGGTCATAGCGAGTTACCTTACAGTACTCTTAAGAATCCTTTAACCGCCGAAGGCCGCCACCGGCCCGATGACGATGATCGCGGGCGGCCGGATTCCCTCGGATCGGATCGCCTCCGGCGCGTCCCGCAGGGTTGCCCGCAAACTTCGCTCGGCCGATGTCGTCCCGTGCTGTACGACGAGCACCGGCGTATCCGCAGGTCGTCCCCCATCGAGCAGCGCCTGGGTGAAGAGTTCGACCCGCTCGACGGCCATCAGCAACACGATCGTCCCCGACATCGCGGCCAGCGCATTCCAATTCACTAACGATTCGGGGTGACCGGGCGCCACGTGGCCGCTGACCACCACAAACTCATGCGTGACGGCGCGATGGGTGACCGGAACGCCTGCGAGCGCGGGCACCGCTATGGCACTTGTCACACCCGGCACGACGGTGACCGAAACACCGGCATCCACACACGCGAGCACCTCTTCGTATCCGCGCGCGAACACGAACGGATCGCCGCCCTTCAGCCGCACCACGAACTTGCCCTCCCGGGCCCGGTCGATGAGCACCTGATTGATCGCGTCCTGCGCCATCGCCCGGCCGTAGGGGATCTTGGCGGCATCGATGACCTCGACGTGGGGCGCCAGTTCGGCGAGCAGCTCCTGCGGCGCCAACCGGTCGGCGACCACGACGTCGGCCTGCGCCAGCAGCCGGCGGCCGCGCACGGTGATCAGTTCGGGATCCCCGGGGCCGCCGCCGACCAGGGCCACGCCGGGTTGCGTGGTCACCGCGGCCTCGGCAGTGATGACGCCGCGCTGCAGCGCCTCGTGGATCGCGGATCGGATGGCGGCAGACCGGCGGTGCTCACCCCCGGCCAGCACACCGACCGACAGACCCTCGTAGTCGAACGACGCGGGCGTGACGGCGCTGCCCTCGCGGGCGGCGTCGGCCCGGACGCAGAAGATGGCCCTGGATTCCGCCTCGGCGACGACGGCGGCGTTCACATCGGGGTCGTCGGTGGCGGCGATGGCGTACCAGGCGCCCGTCAGATCCCCCTCGCGGTAGTCCCGCAGGGTGAGGGTGAGGCCGGCGATCGCCTCCACCACCGGGGTCGCGGCGCGGGTGATGACGTGAACGTCGGCGCCGCTGGCGATGAGCAGGGGCAGCCGGCGCTGTGCGACGGAGCCTCCCCCGACGACCACGACCTTCCTGCCCGATAGCCGGAGGCCGACCAGGTACGCGTTCTCCGATGTTCCCGATGTCCCCGATGTCCCCGATGGCTCCGATGACATCATGGTTGCTCGCGTCCGCTCCTCACCCGGCGAGCTTAGAGGCTGCGGCGGCGCTCACGAAGCGGGCCACCGCTTGCGGGTGCGCCGCCGGGTGGGTGTGGACATAACCGGCGTGCACGCCGCCGTGGACGGCGCCGTCCTCGACGACGTTCCCGTCGGCACCGCGGAAGACCCAGGCAGGCGGGTAGACCTTGGTGAACTCCACCGTGGTGCGGTGGAACTCGTGTCCGACGGCGCGCTCACCCACGGTGTGCAGCGGCGAGTCGGCCACCGCGATCGCCTCGCGGTAGCCGAGGGTGAGCCGTTCGGTGAACCGGGCAGATCCCGACAGCACCCCGCACATCGGGTGGCCGTCGAGGTCGTCGACGAGATAGGTGAGTCCCGCGCATTCCGCGTGCACCGGCGCGCCCGCCCCCGCCAATGCGCCGATCTGGCGGCGCACACCGTCATTGGCGGACAACTCGGCCGCGAACTGTTCGGGGAATCCGCCGGGCAGCACGACGGCACCGGTCCCGGGGGGCAGGGCATCGACGAGCGGGTCGAAGGCGACGACATCGGCGCCTGCCGAATGCAGCAGTTCGGCGTGCTCGGCATAGCCGAAGCTGAAGGCCGGGCCCGCGGCCATCGCGACCGTCACCTGGCGCGGCACGGGTTCGGTGGCTGTCGGATCCCAGGGCGCCGCTGTCACGCGTCCCCCCGCCGCCGCCAGCACACCGGCGAGGTCGACATGACGTCGGACGAGGTCCGTCATCGCCTCGATCGCGACGCGGGCCCGGTCCCCGTATTCGACGGCCGTGATGAGCCCGAGATGGCGCGACGGCACGCTGAGGACGTCGGTGCGCGGCAGCGCACCGAGGACGGGCACACCCGCGTGCGCGCACGCCTGGCGCAGCACATCCTCGTGGCGCGGCGTGCCGACCCGGTTGAGGATGACACCCGCGATGCGAACCGACGGGTCGAACGTCGAGAACCCGTGCAGCAGCGCCGCGATGCTGTGGCTCTGGCCGCGCGCGTCGACGACGAGGATCACGGCGGCGCCAAGCAGCGCCGCGACGTGTGCGGTGGATCCCCGTGCGGTGCCGCCGCCGCCGGGTTCGATGCGCCCGTCGAACAGACCCATCACACCCTCGACCACCGCGATGTCGGCGCCCGCGCTGCCGTGCCGGTACAGCGGGCCGATGAGCTCCTCGCCGACCATCACCGGATCGAGGTTGCGGCCGGGTCTGCCCGACGCCAGCGCGTGGTAGCCCGGATCGATGAAATCGGGCCCGACCTTGAACGGGGCGACGGCGTTGCCCGCGCGCCGCAGTGCACCCATCAAACCGGTCGCCACGGTGGTCTTTCCGCTGCCCGATGCGGGCGCGGCGATGACCACGGCGGGCGCGCTCACCCGGCCACCCTCGCAATCGCGCCCGGCCAACGGGTCACCACTCGATTCCCCTCTGGCCCTTACGGCCCGCATCCATCGGGTGCTTGATCTTCGTCATCTCGGTGACCAGGTCGGCGGCGTCGAGCAGTGCGGGCGGCGCGTCGCGGCCGGTGATCACCACATGCTGAGCGCCCGGGCGGGCCGTCAACGTCGCGATGACGTCCTCCACGTCGACCCAGCCCCATTTGAGCGGATAGGTGAACTCGTCGAGCACATAGAAATCGTGGCGCTGCGCCACCAGCCGGTCGGCGATCTCGGCCCAGCCGTCGGCGGCGGCCGCGGCGTGGTCCACGTCGGTGCCGTGCTTGCGCGACCACGACCAGCCCGCACCCATCTTGTGCCACTCGACGGGGCCACCGACCCCGCGCTCGTCGTACAACCTGCCGAGTTCGCGGAAGGCGGCCTCCTCGCCCACCTTCCACTTGGCGCTCTTGACGAACTGGAACACCGCGATGTCGAATCCCTGATTCCACGCCCGCAGCGCCATTCCGAACGCCGCGGTCGACTTCCCCTTGCCGGCACCAGTGTGGACGGCCAGCAACGGTGCGTTGCGGCGGGCGCGGGTGGTCAGCCCGTCTTCGGGGACGATGAGCGGTTGACCCTTCGGCATCGGCGGGCCCTCACGCAGCGCCGCGGTCGGCCTGCGACCGGACCAGCGCGGTCAGATCGTCGGCCCGCAGCGCCGCCAACTGGATCGACGGCGCCGCAAGCTGTTCGGCCAGCTGCGTAGCCAATCCCAAACGCACATACGACGTTTCGCAGTCCACCACGACCGCGGCCGCACCCTCGGCGACGAGCCGGGCGGCCGCCACCCGCGTGCGGCCGAGCGGATCGGGGCCACCGGTCGCGCGCCCGTCCGTCAGTACCACCACCAGGCTTCGGCGCGCCCGGTCCCTGACCTTCTCCCGGACGACGACATCGCGGGCGGCCTGCAGACCGTGGGCCAGCGGGGTTTTGCCGCCGGTGTCGAAGCGGGCCAGCCTGCGGCTGGCGATATACACCGACGACGTCGGCGGCAGCAGCAGCCGCGCCTGGTCCTGGCGGAACGTGATGACGGCGACCTTGTCGCGGCGCTGGTACGCGTCCCGCAGCAGCGACAGCGTGGCACCGGTGACCGCCGACATCCTGTCCCGCGCGGCCATCGATCCCGACGCGTCGACCACGAAGATCACCAGGTTTCCCTCACGGCCTTCGCGCACCGCGCGGCGCACATCGTCGATACCGGGTCGCGGCCTGCCCGGTACCCGCTGCCGCGCGGCCGAGGCCAACAGGGTGCCGAACACGTGCACGCCATGGCCCGACTCCGGTTGCGCGGTGGCCGACACGACGGTGCCGGTGCGGTTGCGCGCCCGCGACCGCCGGCCGGGCGCGCCCGCGCCGACCCCGGGCACCACCAGTGATTTGGTCCGAAACAGCGCCGACGGCGGTGCGCTCTGGCGCGTCTGGGATGACGAATTACGTTGTGGGACAGCTGGGACAGCTGGGACAGCACCGCCGGTGCTGTCGGATTCAAGGCTCGATCCCCCGCCTGGCGGATCGGGGTCGGGCTCGGGCTCGTCAGGCGCTTCGGTGGCGTCGCCCGCCTGCTTCAGCGCGTCGTCGAGTCGCTCGGGGTCCAGCCCGGGATCGTCGAAGGGGTCGCGGCGGCGCCGGTGCGGCAGGGCCAGCTCTGCGGCCACCCGGATGTCCTGCTCGGTGACGGAAATCGTTGCGCCCGCGCGACTTTCGGATGCGCGCCAGGCCGCATGGGCGACCGCTGTGCGCGCGACGACGAGGTCCGCGCGCATCCCGTCCACGTCGAACGCCGCGCACAACGCGGCGATGCGACGCAACTCGCCGTCCGGCAATTCGACGCCTACGAGCAGCGCGCGCGCCGCCGCGATGCGGCGGCCGAGTTCGGCGTCGTCGGCGGCGTAGCGGGACGCGAACCCGGCCGGGTCGGCTTCATAGGCCATCCGCTGGCGGATGACCTCGGCGCGGACGTCGATGTCGCGGGAGGCGTGCACGTCGACGGTGAGGCCGAACCGGTCCAGCAGCTGGGGCCGAAGCTCGCCCTCCTCCGGGTTCATGGTGCCGATCAGCACGAACCGGGCGTCGTGAGAGTGCGAGATGCCGTCGCGTTCGACGTGCACCCGGCCCATCGCCGCGGCATCCAACAGCACATCCACCAGATGGTCGTGCAGCAGGTTGACCTCGTCGACGTAGAGCACCCCGCCGTGCGCCCTGGCCAACAGGCCGGGTGAGAAGGCGTGCTCACCGTCGCGCAGCACCTTCTGCAGGTCCAGCGAACCGACGACGCGGTCCTCCGTCGCGCCGATCGGCAGCTCGACCAGCCGGGCGTTGTCGACGGCGGCCAGCACCTGGGCCAGCGCGCGCACCGCGGTGGACTTCGCGGTGCCCTTCTCGCCACGGATCAGCACCCCGCCGATGTCGGGCCGCACCGCGCACAGCACCAGCGCGAGCCGAAGCCGATCGTGGCCGACGATGGCGCTGAACGGGTAGCCGGGTGTCACCGCTGCTCGCCGTCACCTGCGCGGCGCACCATCGGCACATGCGGTATCCCGTCGTCGAGGAATTCGTCGCCGTCAGGGGTGAATCCGAGGATTGCGTACATGTCGGCCAGGTAGGTCTGCGCGTTCACCCGGCACGGGTAGTTGCCCACCTCGGCCAGCGCCGCCCGCAGCAGCCGCGCGGCGTGGCCTTGCCCACGAGCGGACCGTTTGGTGCAGACCCGCCCGATGCGGAACTCCTTCTCCCCGCCGGGATGTTCCTCCATCAATCGCAGCGTCGTGATGACTTCGCCGTCATCGCCTTCCAGCCAGAAGTGCCGCGTCTCGGCCAGCAGGTCGCGACCGTCGAGCTCCGGGTAAGGCGTGGCCTGCTCGACGACGAACACCTCGATTCGCAACTTCAGCAATTCGTAGAGCGTCGCGGCATCGAGATCCTTCGCCCAGCTACGTCGCAATGAGACCGTCATAGGCAAGAAACCGTCAGGACGTCTCGGCGATATGAGCCGTCCCAGCCGTGGATTCCCGAGTCGCAGGGACGCCGTTCGCCGGTGCGTCCAGCCGCAGCACCTTGGTGCCCCAGTCCCAGACTTCGCTGAACAACGCGGGCTCGTTCGACAGCGCTGTGCCCAGCGACGGCACCATCTCCTTGAGCTTGGGCAGCCAGGACTGATAGCGGTCCCCGAAGCAACGCTCCATCACGTCGAGCATGGCGGGCACCGCCGTCGACGCCCCGGGTGACGCGCCGAGCAGTCCGGCGATGCTGCCGTCGGCGGCGGCGATGACGGTGGTGCCGAACTCGAGCACGCCGCCCTTGCCCTTGCGCCGGATGACCTGCACCCGCTGGCCGGCGACCTCGATCTCCCAGTCCGAATCGACTGCGCTGGGGGCGAATTCACGCAGCGCGTCGACACGGGCGGCCTCGCTGAGCGCCAGCTGGCCGACCAGATACTTGACCAGCCCCATCTCGGAGAGGCCCACGCCCAGCATCGACGCCAGGTTGTCGGGTTTTACCGAGAACGGCAGATCGGTGACCTTGCCCTGCTTGAGGAACTTCGGCGACCAGCCGGCGAACGGCCCGAACAGCAGCGCCGACTTCCCATTGACCACGCGGGTGTCCAGGTGGGGTACCGACATCGGAGGCGCACCCAGCGGCGGCGCGCCGTACACCTTGGCCTGGTGGGCCGCCGTCAGCTTCGGATTGCCGGTGCGCAGGAACTGTCCTCCGACCGGGAAGCCGCCGAATCCCTTGACCTCCGCGATCCCCGACTTCTGCAGCAGCGCCAGCGCCCCGCCGCCCGCGCCGACGAAGACGAACCGGGTCTGGATCTTGCGCTTGAGACCGGTGCGGCGGTTGACGCACTTGACCGTCCAACCGTCGGACTGCTTGTCGAGGTCGGTCACCTCGTGCCCGAACAGGGTGTCCATGCCGCGCCCGGCGGTGTAGGCGATCAGCTGACGTGACAGCGAACCGAAGTCGACGTCGGTGCCGTCCTGTGTCCAGTTCAGCGCGACCGGTTCGGAGAAGTCGCGCTTCTCGGCCATCAGCGGCAGGCGGCGGGCGAACTCGTCCTTGTCGTCGATGTACTCCATGGTGGCGAACAGTGGGTTGGCTGCGAGCGTGTCGCGGCGGCGTTTGAGGTAGTCGGACGTGCCCTCACCGTGCACGAAACTGACGTGCGGGATGGGGTTGAGGAAGCTGCGGACGTCGGGCAGCACCCCGTTCTCCACGGCGTACGCCCAGAACTGCCGCGACACCTGGAACTGCTCGTTGACGTTGACGGCCTTGGCGATGTCGATCGTGCCGTCCTTGCGCTGGGGCGTGTAGTTGAGCTCGCACAGCGCGGAGTGACCGGTGCCCGCGTTGTTCCACGGGTCGCTGCTCTCGGCGGCGGCGCCGTCGAGACGCTCCACCATCGTGATCGTCCAGTCCGGCTCCAGCAGCCGCAGCAGTGCCCCCAGGGTGGCACTCATGACGCCGGCTCCGATAAGCACTACGTCGCTTTTGATATTGGCTACCTGAGGCTCAGACACCGGATCGTTGGTCCTTCGTGGTCGCGCGGTCCGTCAGCACGGCTTACCTACGGCTACTGAAGCACAAGGTTATCCCGAGGGTGACGGAGCCAACGTGCCGACCGTAGTCCGGCTCGTATCACGGACACCGGAACGCCCGCGGGTGAACCGATAAAGTGACGGGTGTGACGCCTTGGGAGCCTGGGTGGGAGCCCGATGTGCTGCCCGGCTACTGGCGGCACACCATGGCGCTGGGCCCCGATCCGGACGGTGAGGGCGCACTCGAGGCCACCCTCGTCCGGCGCGGCGACCCCGAACCGCGGGCGACCCGCGCGGTGCTGGTGGTGCACGGATTCACCGACTACTTCTTCCACACCGAGCTGGCCGACCATTTCGGCGACCGCGAGTTCGCCGTATACGCACTGGACCTGCACAAATGCGGACGCTCGCGGCGCGAGGGCCAGACCCCGCACTTCACCACCGACCTGGCCCGCTACGACACCGAACTGGAGCGGGCCGTCGAGATCATCGCCTCCGAGAGCGGTCAACCGCCCGTTCTGATCTACGGACACTCCGCGGGCGGCCTGATCGTGTCGTTGTGGCTGGACCGGGTGCGGCGCAACCGACGCAGCGCCGCGCAGCACATCAGCGGACTTGTGCTCAACAGCCCGTGGCTGGACCTGCACGGACCCGCGGTGTTGCGCACCGCGGGCGCGTCCGCGGCCATCGGGACGGTCTCTCGGATCCGCAAGCGGCTGGTGGTGCGCGCCCCCGTTCCGGAGGGCGGTTACGGCTCCACGTTGCACCGCGACTTCTACGGCGAGTTCGAATACAACCTGGAGTGGAAACCGATCGGCGGTTTCCCGGTCACCTTCGGCTGGCTGAACGCGATCCGCCGGGGTCAGGCCCGGCTGCATCGCGGCCTCGACGTCGGTGTGCCCAATCTCATACTCCGCTCAGATCACAGTGTGAGCGAAAGCGCCGATGGCGCTGCGCTGCAGCGTGGCGATGCGGTGCTCGACGTCACCCAGATCGCGCGCTGGGCGGGCTGCATCGGCAACCGGACCACCCTGGTGCCGATCGCCGACGCCAAACACGACGTGTTCCTGTCACTGGCCGAACCGCGGCGCGCCGCATACCGCGAACTCGACCGCTGGTTGGATTGGTACGTCGATTGGCTGAACACCGGCACGCAGACCCGAATCGAACGGAGATGACGGCATGGACCACTTCGATATCGCGATCATCGGCACCGGCTCGGGCAACAGCATCCTCGACGACCGCTACACGAGCAAGCGGGTGGCGATCTGCGAGCAGGGCACGTTCGGCGGGACCTGTCTGAACGTCGGCTGCATCCCGACCAAGATGTTCGTCTACGCCGCCGAGGTGGCTCACACCGTGCGCGACGCCGCCCGGTTCGGGGTCGACACGCACATCGACGGCGTCCGCTGGGGCGACATCGTGTCCCGCGTCTTCGGCCGGATCGACCCGATCGCGTTGAGCGGCGAGCGCTACCGGCGTTCTTCGCCGAATGTGACGGTGTTCGCCAGCCATACCCGTTTCGGGCCGACCCGGCCTGACGGGCGGCACATGCTGCGCACCGAGGACGGTGACGAGTTCACCGCGGATCAGGTGGTGATCGCGGCCGGTTCGCGTGCCATGGTGCCGGAGGACATCCTCCGGTCGGGAGTGAGCTATCACACCAGCGACACGATCATGCGGATCGCCGAGGTGCCCGAGCATCTGGTGATCGTCGGCGGTGGGTTTGTGGCCGCCGAATTCGCGCACGTCTTCTCCTCGCTGGGCTCCCGGGTGACCTTCGTTATTCGCGGGTCGACGCTGCTGACCAACTGTGACGACGACATCTGCGAACGCTTCACCGATGTGGCGTCGAAGAAGTGGGAGATCCGCAACCAGCACACCGTCGCCGGCGCGACCCAGGACGGCTCGGGTGTGACGCTTCGGCTCGACGACGGCTCAACGGTGCGGGCCGACACCCTGCTGGTCGCCACCGGCCGCATCCCCAACGGCGACCAACTCGACGCCGAATTGGCCGGCGTGAAGGTCCAGGACGGGCTCGTCGCCGTCGACGAATATCAGCGCACCACCGCGCGCAATATCTTCGCGCTGGGCGACGTGTCCTCGCCCTACCAGCTCAAACACGTCGCCAATCACGAGGCCCGGGTGGTCCGCAACAACCTGCTCGCCGACTGGGACGACACCGACGCGCTGATGCCCTCCGACCACCGATACGTGCCGTCGGCGGTGTTCACCGAACCGCAGATCGCCAGCGTCGGGCTGACCGAGAACCAGGCCAGGGCGGCCGGCTACCGGACCAAGGCCAAGATCCAGGACTACGCCGACGTCGCCTACGGCTGGGCGATGGAGGACACCATCGGGATCTGCAAGATCGTGGTCGACGACGACACCGGCCTGATCCTCGGTGCACACATCATGGGGCATCAGGCGTCGTCGCTGCTCCAGCCGATCATCCAGGCGATGAGCTTCGGGCTGCCGGCCCAGGAGATGGCGCGCGGCCAGTACTGGATCCACCCCGCGCTGCCCGAGGTGATCGAGAACGCGCTGCTGGCGCTGTGTGGAGAGCCGCCCTGGCCTCGCGCCCGGCGGCACTGATCCTGTCGGGCGGGCACCGAGATTGGCGCCATGCCACCGGGCTACTAGCCCGTGTAGTAGCCGGGTAGTGTCCGGCAGGTGGATGAACCGAGGTCACGCGCGCGCTTGTGGCGCGGCACCTTGGTGGGAGCCTGCGCGGCCGATCTGACGATCGGCGCGCACGCCGCCGCGGGCGGCCCTCTGCCAGATGGTCCGACACTCGCCCTCGCCGTCTCGGCTTCCTCGGTGGCAGGCGCGGCCGTCGCGGATGCGCCGCTGGACGGCAGTCGCGCTCGCGTCCTCGGCATCGCCGGTGCGCTGTGTGCGGCGAACGTAACGCCAGGGCGGAAACCGCCCCGGATCAGCGCCGTGCCGTTACGTTCGGCGACATCCGACACTGAAGTCTTGTCATCTGGACACCGGTTCGGCGCTACCGGCGTCCTACGTGCTGCCGCTCTCGCGACGCGGCCACCACGTCGAAGCCCCACGGCAGTTCGAGCCGGTGCGCAGAAAGCAGCGCGGCATCGCCGAGGATCGTCGCAATGTCGCCGTCGGCCACCACAACCCCGTGGTCGACGACGATGGCACGCCGGCACAGCTGTGCCGCATAGGGCAGATCATGGGTGACGATCAACATCGTCGCATCAAGCCCCAGAAGGGTTTCCGCCAGTTCGCGCCGCGCGACCGGGTCGAGGTTGGCCGACGGCTCATCGAGCACAAGGACCTCCGCATCGCAGGCCAGCACCGTGGCCAGCGCGGCCCGCCGGCGCTGACCGCCCGACAGGTGCGCCGGGCTGCGGTCGGCCAGGTCGGCTAGCGAGACGGTTTCCAGCGCCCGGTGCACCCGGGCGGCCAACGCCTCACCCTTCAGCCCGAAGTTCGCGGGGCCGAAGGCGACGTCCTGCGCGACCGTGGGCATGAACAGTTGATCGTCGGGGTCCTGGAACACCAGGCCGACCCGTCGCCTCACTTCGCGAAGGTTCTTGCGGTTCACCGGGATACCGGCGATCTCGATCGACCCCGAGGTGCCCGTCAGCACGCCGTTGAGGTGCAGCATAAGCGTCGTCTTGCCCGCGCCGTTGGGGCCTAGCACCGCCACCCGCTCACCGGTCTCGACCGTCAGGTCGATGCCATCCAGTGCCTTGTGCCCGTCAGGATAGGCATAGCGCAGCCCGCTGACCCGGATCGCCGGCGGACTCACCGCACCACCCATGCCGACGATGCGACGAGGACGGCGGCGGCGGCGGGCAGCAGGGCCGTGAACCATTGCCGTACAGAGGCTTCCGCGGTGCCACCCGCGCCGATCGCCAACTGTGGAATCTTGCCCTGATAACCCCTTGACAACATCGCCAGGTACACCCGTTCGCCCCGCTCGTACGAGCGCAGAAACAGCGCCCCAACAGATTTTGCGATCGCGCCGACCTGATGCAGGGTGCGCGGCGAGTCGCCGCGCGACACCCGCGCCATCCGCATCCGGCTCGCTTCGGCCGACAGCACGTCGATGTAGCGGATCATCAGGACCAGCACTGAGATGACGATCGCGGGCACACCCAGCCTGCTCAGGCCAAGGGGTAGCTCCCCGGCGGTCGTCGTGGCGGCCACTGTCAGCGAGGCGGCCACCCCCAGTGTCCCCTTGATGACGATCCCCCACGCCGCGTACAGGCCCGCCACCGAAAGGTGCATGCCGGCCACCTCTATCCGCTCCCCACCCTCGGAGAACGGCAACAGCACTGCGAGCACGAGGAAAGGCGCCTCGATGAGCATCCGCGGCAGGATCCACCGCAGCGGGATCTGCGCCACCCGCCACACCGCGAGGACGATCAGAACGTAGATGCCGAACGGCCAGAACAACTCCCGCGGTGTCGCCACGACGGCGAGGACGAACACCACCAGGCAGACGATCTTGACCTCGGCCGGTGCGCGATGCACCGGGGAGGCGCTATCGCGATACAGCGGATGAGAGTGGCCGGCGCCCACCGTCAGGTACCGGACCCGGATCTGGTCTTGGCGCGCGAGATGAGCCAGAACGCTCCGCCCGCGATGGCGACCGTCACCAGCACGCCGATGATCCCGGCGAGCCCGCCGGTGCCCGCCCTGCCCTCGATCGCGTAATCGGCCAGCGGCGAGCCGGCCAGGTGGTGATCGGTGGCGTGCTGGGCGATGCAGGACCCCGTCAGTTCCTCACCGGCCTGCGTCTCCACGACCTGACATCCCTGCAGGGTGGCCGAGTCGAGGCCGTCGGGGCTGGAACTGGCGAAGTACGAGACGACACCGGCGACGATCAGCGTCACGAGGGCGAAGCCGACGAAGAACAGCCGCGAACGCTTGACCCCGGTCATGCCGCGACCTTCGCCTCGGCACGGCGGGTGCGCAGCAGGTAGACCAGATCGGGTCGGGATCGTGCGACGGCCATCACCGTCAGCGCGGTGATCACTCCCTCACCGACGCCGATGAGGATGTGAGTGCCGAACATGTATGCGGCCACGGTGCCCAGCGAGGTCGTCGCCGCACCGCCGATTGCGTATTCGAGGACGAAACCCATGGCCGCACAGACGGTTCCGATGAGCGCCGACAGGAATGCGACGACGCCGAGCACCGGTATCCGGGTCACGGTGTCGCGCCGGCGCACCAGCGAGTACAGAACGACGGCGGTGGTGTAACCGGCCGCGACGCCGATGACGGCCATGTTGGTGATGTTGGTTCCGAGTGCGGTAACGCCGCCGTCGGCGAACAACAGCGACTGCACGACCAGCACGATCGCGATGCAGAGCGCGCCGGTGTAGGGGCCCACGAGGATCGCCGCGAGCGCACCGCCCAGCAGGTGCCCGCTCACGCCGGGCAGGATCGGGAAGTTGACCATCTGGACGGCGAAGATGAACGCGGCGACGAGCCCGGCCAGCGGCACCGTCCGCTCATCGAGTTCACCCCTGGCCTTCCAGGCGCAGATACCGAGGGCGGCGATCGCCACGGCGGCGAACAGCAGCGAGGTCGGGGCATTGACGATGCCGTCGCTCATGTGCATCGCGACAAACGAAACGCCCTCTTGGGGCACAACAGTCGAGGACACGGCACTCCTCCTATGGGCTTACGGGAGAGCCTAGTGGTCCACCTGTTCACCTGTCTAGGTGTACAGATGTCAGGAAATTGCCCCGTCAATCGGTTCCCGGTCACCTGCCCTGGGGGACGCGGCGGACCCGTCGAGTCGGGTAGTGCGGCTCACCGGTGGGTGTGCACGTGCTCTGCTCGAGCCCCGCCTGATGCACGTGACGCCGGCAGCGAACACGCTCGCGCGAGTGCGGGATGCCATTCGGTCTGCTGATCGGTCTGCTCGTCGGTCACTGCCGGCACTCCTGTCTCATCTCCATTCGATGGAGTGTTGAGACCGCCGCGGCCCTGGGCCTACCTACCCGGTTGGGCAGTAACCCGTCTTGCCTCTCGCAGGGCACCGTCGGCGCGGTGGTGACTCGGCACGCCGGGACCGGCGTGCTCGGCGTTGAACACCGCGTCCACGACCAGTTGGCGGACGTGATCGTTCTCCAGGCTGTAGTAGATCGCCGTCCCCGCCCTGCGGGTACGCACGAGGCGGGCCATCCGCAACTTCGCCAGGTGCTGAGATACCGACGGCGCGGGCTTGCTCACCTGCTCGGCGAGTTCGTTGACGGACAGTTCCCCCTCGGCCAGCAACCACAGAATCCGGACCCGGGTGGCGTCGGCCAGCATCCGGAACACTTCGACGATCAAGTTGACCTGGTCGTCGGGCAGCCGCCCCAATGGACGACTTTCTGCATTCATACGCAGATACTAACAACCCGGGCGGTGGCCGCGGGCGTCAGCCGTGCCGTGCGCCTATCCAGTGCAGCAGATCGTGCACGGTGTGATCCTCGAGCCGGTAGCTCACCTGCCTGCCGACGCGTGTCGAGGTCACCCAGCCCTGCTGGCGTAATACCCGGAGTGCCTGCGAGACAGTGTTTTCCGACCGATTGAGCGCGGCGGCCAGGTCGCCGACGCAGATGCCGGGGGCGCGGTGCAGGCCGAGCAGGATCTCCAGGCGGTTGGGATCGGAGAGTAGGTCGAAACGCAGCGTCCAGCCGGCGATGTCCACGTCCGACAACGCCGAGGACGCCAACGCCACGTGGACGTGCTCCTCATCGGAGTCCATGAAGAGAATCTAGTCCAGAAACCCGTGCAGAAGCGCGGCCGACCCGGCGACATGTGCGCGCATCGCCGCGCCGGCCGCGTCATCGTCGCCCGTCAGGATGGCGATCACGATCGCCTCATGCTGTTCGTTGGAGTGGGCGATGTTGCGCGGTAACAACGGAATGCGGTCGAGCAGTCCGTTGAGCCGCATCCGGTTCTCGGCGACCAGTGGCACCAGCGACGGCGCGCCCGCGGCCTCGGCGATCGCCAGGTGCAGCCGTGAATCCAGGCGGCGGTAGTCCTCGAGGCCGGCGGCGGTCACGTCGGTCAGCCGGGTCCACAGCACCTCGCGTTCGGCGGCGGTCAGCGTGCGGGAGGCGGCCATCCGCGCCGCCCCGACCTCGAGGATCTCGCGCAGCCGCAAGGCGTCGTCGATCTCCTCGCGGCTGACGTGCGCCTGCCCCTCGGTGGACATCGGCAGCCGCTCGGCCAGGAATGTCCCGCCGTATCGGCCCCGGCGCGACACCAGGTAACCGGCATCGGCCAGCGATTTGATCGCCTCGCGGACGGTGTCGCGGCTGACCCCGAGCCGGGCCGCGAGCTCGCGTTCCGGCGGCAGCGACTCCCCCGGCGAAAGCACGCCGAGGCGGATCGTCTGCAGCAGCCGTCCGACGGTGTCCTCGAAGGCGTTGCCGGGGCGCACCGGACGCAACAGGGCGTCCGCCGCCTCTGCGGCGACCGTGGGGGGCTCGGTGGCGTCCGGTTCGGCCGACATGATCAGCGGGGCGTCACAACGGGGTGACGTAGGCGGAGCAGATTCCGCCGTCGACGAGGAAGGTCGAGGCGGTGATGAACGAGGCGTCGTCGCTGGCCAGGAAGGCCACCGCGGCGGCCAGTTCCTCCGGCTCGGCGAACCGCCCGAGCGGCACATGCACCAGGCGGCGCGCGGCGCGCTCGGGATCCTTGGCGAACAGTTCTTGCAGCAGCGGGGTGTTCACCGGGCCGGGGCACAACGCGTTCACGCGAATCCCGCTGCGCGCGAACTGAACTCCCAGCTCCCGCGACATCGCCAGCACACCGCCCTTGGATGCGGTGTAGCTGATCTGGGAGGTCGCCGACCCGACCACCGCCACGAAGGATGCGGTGTTGATGATCGACCCGCGGCCTGCGGGCACCATATGCCGCAGCGCCGCGCGGCAGGACAGGTATACCGATTTCAGGTTGACGTCCTGCACTTTCTGCCACGCCGGCAGTTCGGTGTGCTCGATTAGGTCGTCATCCGGCGGTGAGATACCCGCGTTGTTGAACGCGATGTCGACGGATCCGTAAGTCCCCGCGGCGGTATCGAAGAGGTTGTCGACGGCGCCCTCATCCGACACGTCGACGGGCACGAACAGTCCGCCGACTTCGTCGGCGGCCGTCTCACCCGCGGTGGCGTCCAGGTCGCCGACGACGATCGTGGCTCCCTCGGCGTGCATGCGCCGGGCCGCGGCCAGGCCGATGCCGCTTCCGGCGCCGGTGATCACCGCGACCCTGCCTGCCAGCCGCTGCGTCAGGTCGATCCGGGCCACTACGCCTCTCCAATCGCTATGAACACGTTCTTGGTCTCGGTGAAGGACAGCGGCGCGTCGGGCCCGAGTTCACGGCCCAGCCCGGACTGCTTGAATCCCCCGAACGGGGTGTTGTAGCGCACCGAGGAATGCGAATTGACCGACAGATTGCCCGATTCCACCGCGCGCGACACCCGCAGCGCCCGCGAGAGGTTCTCCGTCCAGATCGATCCGGACAGCCCGTACGGGGTGTCGTTGGCCAGTGCGATCGCGTCGGCCTCGTCGTCGAACGGCAGCACGGTGACCACCGGGCCGAAGATCTCGTCGGTGACGGTGCGGTCGGTGCGGTTCGGCGTCAATACGGTGGGCGGGAACCAGTAACCGGGGCCCGACGGCGCGTGACCGCGGAAGGCGACCGGCGCGTCGTCGGGGACATAGGCGGACACCGAATTCCAGTGCGCACGCGACACCAGCGGGCCCATCTCAGTGTCGCGCGCCTGCGGATCCCCCACCGCCACCCCCTTGACGGCGGGCTCCAGCAGTTCCATGAAGCGGTCATAGACGCTGCGCTGCACCAGGATCCGGCTGCGAGCGCAGCAGTCCTGCCCGGCGTTGTCGAAAACGCCGTAGGGGGCGGTGGCGGCGGCGCGTTCGAGGTCGCAGTCGTCGAACACGATGTTGGCGCTCTTGCCGCCCAGCTCCAGCGTGACCCGTTTGACCTGTGCGGCCGCCCCGGCCATCACCTGCGTGCCGATCTCGGTGGACCCGGTGAACACGATCTTGCGCACATCGGGATGGGTGACGAAGCGCTCCCCCACCACCGAGCCCTTCCCCGGCAGCACCTGCAGCACGTCGGCGGGCAGCCCTGCCTCCACCGCGAGTTCGCCCAGCCGGATGGTGGTCAGCGGGGTCCACTCGGCGGGTTTGACGAGCACCGCGTTGCCCGCCGCGAGGGCGGGCGCGAAACCCCACGACGCGATCGTCATCGGGAAGTTCCACGGCGTGATGACGCCGACCACCCCGATGGGCTCGTTGAACGTGACATCCAGCCCGCCCGCGACGGGAATCTGCTTGCCGGACAGCCGTTCCGGGGCGGCGGCGTAGAACTGCAGCACGTTGCGCACGTGCCCGGCCTCGGCTTCGGCGCTGCTGATCGGGTGCCCGGAGTTGGCGACCTCCAGCGCTGCGAGCTCGCCGATGTGCGCATCGACGGCGGCGGCGAAGGACCGCAGCGCGGCGGCCCGGTGCGCGGGTGCCAGCCTGGCCCAGCCTTTTTGGGCCGCAACCGCCCGCCCGACCGCGTCGTCGACCCCGGCGGTGTCCACCCGTTCGACGGTTCGCAGCACCTCCTCGGTGGCCGGGTTGATCACCTCGGTTGTCGTCGCGGCGGTCATGTCGGCTCCTCGCGCAAGCGCTCGTCGGTCATGCCCCCAACCTCCCCGTCTCTTGTGTCGTTGCTCCCGCCCTCCGATAGTCGGCCGCGGCACCGACCACGCCCGCGAACAGTCGCAAGTCGTCCAGGCGCTCCTCCGGATGCCACTGCACACCGAGCAGGAAGGCACTGGGCGAGCCCCCGGGATCGGCCTCCACCGCCTCGATCACACCGTCGGTGTCCCTGGCGCTGACGATCAGGCCGTCGCCGAGCCGGTCGACGGCCTGGTGGTGATAGCACTGCGCATCCGACGATTCGCCGATCAGGCCCGCCAGCAGGGTGCCCGGCACGGTGCGCACCGCCGACGTGCCGAACACCGCGTTGCCCTGCTGATGGTGGGTGTGTCCGATGACGTCGGGCAGGTGCTGGTGCAGGGTGCCGCCCAGTGCCACGTTGAGGACCTGCGCGCCGCGGCAGATCCCGAGGATCGGCATGCCGCGCCGCAGCGCCGCGTCCAGCAGCGCGAACTCCCAGGCGTCGCGCACCCGGTCCGGCTCGTCGGAGGTGGGGTGCGCCGCGTGACCGTAGCGGGCCGGGTCGACGTCCTTGCCGCCGGTGATCACCAGCGCGTCCAGCCCGTCGAGCACCCGATCGGCGGTGCCTGCGTCCACCGGCTGCGGCGGCAGCAGCACCGCCACCCCGCCCGCCAGGTGCACACCCTCGAAGTACACGGCGGGAAGGAAGCTGGCGTGCACATCCCAGATGCCCGTCTGCGCCTGCTGCAGGTAGGTGGTCAGCCCGATCACCGGCCGAGCAGACGCAAATGCACCCGACACGCCGGCGATTTCGGGACTTTTGCGTCTGCTGGCGCCGGGACCGCTCGCGCCGGGACTGCTAGAGCCGCTCGAAGCCACGTACCCTCTCCCAATCCGTGACCGCTGCGTTGAAGGCGGTCAGCTCGATGTGGGCGTTGTTGAGGTAGTGCTCCACGACCTCGTCGCCGAACGCCTCGTGCGCCACCTTCGACTCGCCGAACAACGCGGCCGCCTCGGCGAGGGTGGTCGGCAGACGATCGGCGTCGCTGATATAGGCGTTGCCCGCCAACGGTTCCGGGAGTTCCAGCTGCAGATCGATGCCGTGCAGGCCGCCCGCGATGAGCGCCGCGACGGCCAGGTACTGATTGACGTCACCGCCGGGCGCCCGGCACTCCATCCGCATGCCGTGCCCGTGCCCGACCACCCGCAGCGCACAGGTGCGGTTGTCCATCCCCCACGCGATTGCGGTCGGCGCGAAGCTGCCGTCCACGAACCGCTTGTAGGAGTTGATGTTCGGCGCGTAGAACAGCGTCAGCTCGCGCAGGGTGGCGATCTGGCCCGCGATGAAGCTGCGGAACATCGGCGACATCCCGTCGGGCGCATCGGAATCGGCGAACACCGCGCTGCCGTCGTCGCCCCGCAGCGAGATGTGGATGTGACAGCTGTTTCCTTCGCGGGCATCGTATTTCGCCATGAAGGTCAGGCTCTTGCCGTGCTGGTCGGCGATCTCCTTGGCACCGTTCTTGTAGATGGTGTGGTTGTCGCAGGTGACCCGGGCGTGGTCGTAGCGGAACGCGATCTCCTGCTGGCCCAGGTTGCACTCGCCCTTGACGCCCTCGCAGTACATGCCCGCCCCGTCCATCCCGACCCGGATGTCGCGCAGCAGGGGTTCCATCCGCGTCGACGCCAGCATGGCGTAGTCGACGTTGTAGTCGGTGGCGGCGGTGAGGTTACGGTAGCCGCTCGCCCAGGCCTGGCGGTAGCTGTCGTCGAAGACCATGAACTCGAGTTCGGTGCCGACGTAGGGCACCAGGCCGCGCTCGGTCAGCCGGTCGATCTGCCGGTTGAGGATGCTGCGCGGCGCCTGCCGGACCGGGCTGTGGTCGGTCCAGCTCAGGTCGGCCATCACCAGCGCGGTGCCGGGCAGCCAGGGCAGCAACCGCAGGGTGGAGAAGTCCGGCGTCATCACCATGTCGCCGTAGCCGGTATTCCAGCTGGAGATCGAATACCCGTCGACGGTGTTCATGTCGACGTCGACGGCCAGCAGGTAGTTGCAGCATTCGGCGCCGTGGGCGGCGACGTCGTCGACGAACAGCCGCGCCGCGACACGTTTGCCGGTGAGCCTGCCCTGCATATCGCAGAACGCGACGATCACGGTGTCGATGTCACCGGCGGCGACCAGGCGCTCCAGCTCGGTCCGCTCCAGTAAGCCCGTCATGACGAGACCTCAACCATTGATGACCGCCTTCCCATCATCCGACCAGGTGAATCTACCAGTGTGCGGCGTCTAAAGGTAGGAGATCCGACCAATAAGCCGGTCCACACACGTCACACGGCTGGTCAACCCACGGCGTGCGACGCGCCGACCGGCACCGCATACGCGTCGCGCAGCGGATTGGCCTTCCGGTTGATGCGCACGTCGAACGCTTCGGAGACGTGCCATTCCCGGGACAGCATGACCGGGACGCCGTCGCGGTCGTAGTCGATCTCCTCGATGTAGAGCAGCGGCTTGCCCCGTCGGATCCCCAGCACCGATGCCGTGTGGCCGGTGCTGGCCACCGCCCGCAGCGTCGCCGTCGCGTGGTCGGCCGCATGCCCCGAGGAACTCAGCAGCGCGAACAGCGACGGGTCCAGTTGGTGCAGATCGAGATCCGGTCGCAGCAGATGCGCGGGGATCCGGTCGTGCGAGTAGATCACCGGCGCTCCGTCGGCGGTGCGCACCCGCTCGACGGCCAGGACGGTGTCACCCGGGTCGAGCTGCAGCGCGCCGGCGTCTTTGCCGCCCTGTTCGAATCCGGCCCGCAGGATTCGCATCCCGGCGCGGGCACCCGCGCTCTCGATCATCGCGAGATAACTGAGGGTCGAGTCGAGCCCGTGCGGCATCCGCCTGCGTTCGGCGACATAGCTGCCCGAACCGCGACGGCGGACGACATATCCGGCCTCGACGAGGGCCCGCACCGCATCGCGGACGGTGGCCCGCGACACTCCGAAGCGTTTGGCCAGCTCCCCCTCGGTCGGCAGCTTCGTCCCCGGTGCCAGCTGCGAACTGGTGATCTCCTCGAGCAGTTCGTCGCGCAGCCGGTCGGCGAGCGGCGTTCGCCCTGGCATGCTCCGACCCTACGTGCCGGTCGTCGCCGTCGCATCGGTCTTGGCCGTCACCGGCGCATCGATCTCGGCCGTCACCGGCGCATCGATCTCGGCCGCCACCGGCAGTGCTGCGGTCACCTCGAGGACGTGGCGGACCTGGTCGGCGACCGACGGCGCGCCGGGCAGCAGGCCGTCGAAGATGGCGCTGCCGATCGTGAAGCCCCAGGCGCCCGCCTGACCGACGGCGCTGATCCGCTCGACGTCGGCGATCGATCCCGCCACGATCACCGGCCCGCGGGAGCGTCGGACCACCGCGCGGATCAGCGCGTCGTGATCGGCGGTGGGGTGTCGCAGGGCCAGCAGGTCGACGCCGGCGACATGGTCGAGCGCCGTGAGCCGGTCGGCGTCGGCGGCGATCTCCTCGATCTCGCCCAGCAGAACGCTCGGATGGTCGACGACGCGGCCGGGGAAGGGGCAGTAGCGGACTCCCTCGGGCAGCACACCTGCTGCGTCGGCCGCGTGCGTGCCCCCGAGTACCCAGTCGACCCCGGCGGCGGCCGCTCCGCTCAGCGACGACATCTCCTCGTCCTTGCTGGTCGACACAACCTCCAGCATCACCTCGAAACCGGCGTCGTGGGCCAGCGACGTCAGCTCACGCTGGTGGGCGGCATCGGCCCCCACGTCTTTGAACCCGATGTAGCGAAGGCCGGTGCCCGCAAGCGCGGGCACGATCTGCGCCGCGTTGTCGACGGTTCGGTCGTCGTGGGTGAGCATGAAGATGAACTCGGCCATTACCCCTCCTTCTGTGCGTCGGTGACGATCGACCGCGCCGCCTCGTCGGACCACACCCCGAGCAGGTCGGCCAGGTCGACGATCGAGATCCGCTCCCGCAACAAATGACAGTTCCGCAACGCCCAGAACAGCAGCCCTTCGTCGTAGCTCGCGCCGAGGTCACCCGCCCGGGCGGGCAGCCCGCTGGCGCTGCTCACCTCGTCGAACGCTTCGGGCGACGGCACCGCCAGTTCCGCGAAGACCGCATCCCAGGCGCCGACCAGCGCCTCGATCGCCTGCCGGTGGGCCAGCAGGAACGCCCGCTTCGCCGCGTACGCCGTCAAGCACTCCTGCACCGTTCGGTCCCCGAACCGGGCCAATGCGCGGTGTACCGCGTCGCGGCACGCCTCCTCGTCCGGCACCCGGACCGTGGCCCCCGACCGGATCGCATGGTGGACGAGCCGCCACACCCGCACGGCCAGCCGGGTGGCGACGGTGACCTGCATCCCATGTGCGGCGGTCGGCAGGCGCTGCAGACCCAGTGCCATCTCCATCAGGTGGGAGACGGCGTGTTCGCTGCCCGACGCAGGCGCGGTGGATCCGACGATGCCCATCGACAGCCCACTGACCGCCAGCAGCCGGGCGAGATCGGCGACCCCCTCCGGGTCGGCGTCGCGGGCCGCGCGGGCGAGGGCGGGCAGTGCCGGCATCGCGGCGAGCACCGGCTCCACGACGGCGGGCCGGTACGACGGGCCGTGGCCGAGCCGCGCCGCGAGTTGCCATTCGGCGACCGCGTTGGGCACCGTCGAGAGATCGCCCACCCCGGCAAGGTTCAACCGCCATGGCGCGCCGATGAGGATGTCGGTATCGGCCACCAGCAGGTCCGGCCATCTCGACGCGACCGTGCGCTTGGCCCCGGAGATGACCAGGACGCTGCGGTCGGCGACGAATCCGTTGATGCTGCACGCGGTTTGGACGGCGACATGGCGGCTGCCGGTGCGCCGGGCGGTGACCTTGGCGATGTCGGTGAGCGTGCCGGAGCCGACGGAGATGAGCAGCCGGTGCGGGCCGACCCGCGCGACCGCGGCCTCGACGGTCGCCTCGTCGGCCCGGACCGTTCCCGTGCCCAGCTGGATGACGGGACAGGCCCCGAGATCCACCGCGAGTCGGTCGACCACGGGCCCGGCCGCCGTTCGGTACGGACCGCCGTCGCTGAGGATCACCGGCGCGCCGCCGGGAGCCGACGCGACGGAGTCACGGATCGCGCCCGCCAGCACGGACGCGCCGATGCGAATGTCCACGCCGGGCAGATCGGTGTCGCCGTCCGCGCGCAGCTCGGCGAGAAGGGCGGCCGGGTCGGGCATGGTGATCACGCCGGCCGAGCCGGCAAATCAGGACGGGCCGGCCGAGCCGGCAGATCAGGACCCGCCGGCAGCGCCTCCACGTGCGTGGGGGCGAGCGCGGACTCGACCGCGTCGAAGGCGGCGTGATAGCGCCGGTAGGCCGCGTCGTAGCGGCGGCTGACCGCGGGCTCGGGTTCGATCGCGTCCGGGGCGAGCCGCACGGCCACCGACGCTGCACCGAAGTCACCGAACACCCCGGCCCCCACCCCGGCGACCATCGCCGCGCCGACTGCCGTCGCCTCCTCGGTGAGCACGCGGCGCACCGGCCTGCCGAGCACGTTGGCCTTGATGGTGGCCCACAGGTCGTCGCGTGCGCCGCCACCGACGATCCGTATCTCGCCGCGGCCCAGGCCGAGCGCGTCGAGCCGCTCGACGATGTCGCGCAGCGCGTAGGCGCACCCCTCCAGCACTGCCCGCGCCACCTGGGCGGGGGTGTGGTTCATGGCCAGGCCGAGCAGACCGCCACGCATCCGGTCGTTCCAGCGCGGCGCCGTGGCCCCGGACAGCGCGGGCAGGAACAGCACCCCGTCGCTGCCCGGATCGGCGCGCTGGGCGAGCGGGAAGATCTCGGCTTGCCGCACCCCCAGCAGCCCGGCCAGCCACAGCGTGCTGCCGCCGCTGACGAATCCTGGGTTCTCGATCAGCCACGACCCGGGCACCGCGTGGCCGTGGGTTTCCACCAGGCACAGCGGATCCCGCACGGGCGTCGCCGAGACCGTCGTGACGGGTTCGGCGGTACCGGTGACGTCGACGACGACGCCGGCCTCGATCGCACCGGCCCCGACTGACGCCGCGTGTTCGTCGCCCGTCCCGACGACGACCATGCACCTGGCGGGCAAGCCGAGATCGTCGGCGACCTCGGGCCGCAGCGTGCCGACCACCTCGGTCGACGGACGGACGGGTGCCAGCATGGCGGGATCGAGGCCCGCGGCGTCGCACAGGGCGGGATCGAAGTCGCCGCGGGTGACGTCGAAGACCATCGTCGATGACGCGTTGGCCGCGTCCTGGGCGTGTGCACCGGTCAGGTGATGCAGCAGGTAGGACCCCACCGGCGCCAGTGTCGCCGCGCGCCGCCAGACCGGCGGTTCGTGGTCGCGGATCCACATCATCTTCGGCGCGCTGTGGGACGCGTCGGCGACCAGGCCGGTTCGTTCGGCGAGCAGGTCGGGGCCCACCGCGGCGACCAGCCGGTCGCATTCGTCGGTGGCCCGTTTGTCCAGCCAGATGATCGCCGGGCGCAGCGCGGCCCCGCCTGCGTCGCAGGCCACCACCCCGTCCACCTGGCTGCCGAGACCCATTCCCACCACCGCGGCGGTGTCGACGCCCGCGGTCGCTGCCCGGACGGCGTCACGAAGCGCACTGCGGTACGCCTGGGGGTCCTGCTCGGCCCAGCCGTCGTGCGCGTGGACCATGCTCAGGGCGGACGAGCCGGTTCCGACGACGTCGCCACCCTCGTCGACGAGGACGACCTTGATGCTCTGCGAGCCGACGTCGACTCCCAGGACCAGAGACACGACCCCTCCTCAGCCGGCGGTGCGGGACGGGCGGTCTGGCCGTCCCCCTTCGGTTCGCGTCATGGCTGGCGGTCGGATGCCTCGCCGATCTCGGTGACCGAGACCGAGCCGTAGCCCTCCTCCTGCAGGTGCGCCCCGTGCTGGCCCTGGGACAGCGCGAACTCTTCCTCCGGGGAGAGCACGAGCTTGTGCCTGCCCACGACCGCGAAGTAGGCCAGCCCGATCAGGAAGTAGACGAGTGTGCCGACGACGCCGGGCCGGTAGTCCTCGTTGAGGAACAGCGAGATCAGTGCGACCAGCGCGATCGCACCCGCGACGGCGGCGCCCCCGACGCCGAGCGGACTGCGGTAGGGCCGCTCGATGTGGGGCAGCTTGCGGCGCAGCATGATGAACGACAGGCACTGCATGAAGTACGAGATCACGGCACCGAACACCGCCATGTACAGCAGCGCGCCGACGATCTTGCCCGCCAGTGCGTTCTCGCTCTGGCCGAGGAAGTAGATGATCAGCGCGAGGATGTATCCGACGACCGCCCCGGCGATCAGCGCGACGTAGGGGGTGTTCCTGGTCGGGTGCGTGACCGAGAGGCTCTTGGGGAAATAGCCCGCCCGGGACAGCGAATACGTGTTGCGGCCGTAGGCGTAGATGATGGTGAAGAAGCTGGCGATCAGACCGATCAACCCGACCAGCGCGAGCAGAGATGCGGCCGTACCCTCGCCGAAGACCGCCTTGAAGCCGTCGAACAACGGGGTCGCCGACGTCCCGATCGTCGCCGCACCGCCGCCGACACCGGTGTTGAGGAACAGGGTCAGAACGGCGAACAGGACCAGCGTGTTCAGACCCCAGATCGTGGCGCGGGGGATGTCGCGTTTCGGATCGTGTGATTCCTCGGCGGCCAGCGGCAGCTCCTCGATCGCCAGGTAGAACCAGATCGCGAACGGAAGCGCGGGGAATATGCCCGCGATGCCCTTCGGGAGGAAGCTGCTGCCGCCCTCCTCCGGCGGGATGTTGGTGAGCAGGCTGCCGTCGAAGGACCGCGTGACGAGCACCGCGAGGAAGAAGAACGCGAGGATCCCCAGCGCCAGCACCGTGATCACCACGGTGAACCGCATCGTGATCTCGATGCCGAGGATGTTGATCCCGACGAAGATGATGTAGAAGATCGCCCACCACACGACTGGGCTGTTCCACCATCCGTCCATCCCGACCAGGTCGTACACGATGTCGTGGGATAGGAAGCCCATCGCCCCCACCACGACGGCCGGGGTGATGACGTACTCCATGTTCTCGGCCAAGCCGGTGATGAATCCGCCCCACGGCCCCATCGCGGATCGCGCGAAGGAGTATGCGCCGCCGGTGTGCGGCAGCGCGGGCGACATCTCGGCGATGCTGTAGCACAGGCCGTAATACATGATCGTGATGACGATGCCGGCGATGAGCAGGCCACCGAAACCGCCGGCATCCAGGCCGAGGTTCCAGCCGTAGAAATCACCCGAGATCACCGCCCCGACGCCCAGCGCCCACAGTGACCAGAACGCGGCGTGTCTGCGGAGTTGACGCCGTTCGAAGTAACCGTGCTCCGCGTCTCGGTAAGTGACCGATCCGACCGCTCGCTTGTTTTCCGGCATCGCGCCCTCCTCGACTCTCGGCGCAAAGTTGTCAGACAACTTGTGACGATAAACCTCGAAATTTGCATCGTCAAGATGCGGAGTCAATTGGTCAGAAAGATACTCCGAACTGGGATATCGCTGATTCTGTGGCCGCGGCATGTCAAAACTGGCAAATCCGACGTTTGCGGCGTCTGCGCGCAGAACGCAGTTCGGGCCGCAGACCCCGACCCGCCCGGGTTCCGCCCGAGTAGGGACACCGGGATAGCGCCCGGGTAGGGTCGAACCGATGTGTGGAGCCACCGGCGAGGTGCGACTCGACGGCCGAACACCCGATGTTGCTGCGGTGTCGGCCATGGTGGAGGCGCTGGCGCCCCGCGGTCCGGACGGGTCGGGTGTGTGGGCGCAGGGACGGGTCGCGCTGGGACACCGCAGGCTGAAGATCATCGACCTGTCCGAGGCGGGCGCTCAGCCGATGGTCGACTCCGACCTGGGGCTCGCGGTCTGCTGGAACGGCTGCATCTACAACTATCGGCAGCTGCGCCGTGAGCTCATCGGACACGGGTACCGGTTCTTCTCCACCAGTGACACCGAGGTATTGCTGAAGGCCTACCACCATTGGGGCGACCGGTTCGTCGAGCACCTGTTCGGGATGTTCGCCTTCGCGATCGTCGAGCGTGACACCGGGCGGGTGCTACTCGGCCGCGACCGCCTCGGCATCAAGCCGCTCTACCTCACCGAGGACGCCAACCGCATCCGGTTCGCGTCGTCGCTGCCCGCATTGCTGGCCGGCGGCGGCAGGGACGGTTCGATAGACACCCGCATCGACGCGGTCGCGCTGCACCACTACCTGACGTTCCACTCGGTGGTCCCGCCGCCGCTGACCATCCTGCGCGGCGTCAAGAAGGTGCCACCCGCCTCGCTGATCGCGCTGGAACCCAACGGGCGCACGACCTCCACGACGTACTGGTCCCCCGATTTCACCCGCCGCGCCGACCGCAGCGACTGGTCCGAGCGCGACTGGGAGGACGCGGTGCTCGAATCGCTGCGGGTGGCCGTCGACCGCAGGCTGGTGGCCGACGTGCCGGTCGGGTGCCTGCTGTCGGGCGGGGTCGACTCCAGCCTGATCGTCGGGCTGCTCGCCGAGGCAGGCCAGCACGGTCTGGCGACGTTCTCCATCGGTTTCGAATCGGTGGGCGGCGTCGAGGGAGACGAGTTCCGCTACTCCGACGTCATCGCCAGCCGCTTCGACACCGACCACCACCAGATCCGCATCGACACCGACCGGATGCTGCCCGCGCTGGAGGGCGCGATCGCCGCCATGAGCGAGCCGATGGTCAGCCACGACTGTGTGGCGTTCTATCTACTCAGCCAGGAGGTCGCCAAACACGTCAAGGTGGTGCAGTCCGGCCAGGGCGCCGACGAGGTCTTCGCCGGCTATCACTGGTATCCGCCGCTGGCCGACCCGGCCGCCGCGTCGCTGGCAGGCTCGGTCGCCGGCTACCGCGCGGCCTTCTTCGACCGCGGACCCGCGGCGGTCGCCGGCCTGGTGACGCAGGGTTTCTGGGCCGGATCGGACGTCGACGCCGACCCGAGCGGGGAGTTCGTCGCCGCCCATTTCGCCCGGCCCGGCGCGCAGACCGGGGTGGACCGCGCGCTGCGACTGGACACCACCGTCATGCTCGTCGACGACCCGGTCAAACGCGTCGACAACATGACGATGGTATGGGGGCTGGAGGGCCGCGTGCCGTTTCTCGACCACGAACTCGTCGAGCTGGCCGCCGGCTGCCCACCCGAGCTGAAGACCGCCCAGGGCGGCAAGGGTGTCCTCAAGCAGGCGGCGCGCCGCGTGATCCCGGCCGATGTCATCGACCGCCCGAAGGGATACTTCCCCGTCCCGGCACTGACCCACCTCGAAGGGCCCTACCTGGACCTCGTCCGCGACGCGCTCTACGCGCCGGAAGCCAAGGAGCGTGGCCTGTTCCGCCCCGAGGCCGTCGACCGTCTCCTCGCCGACCCGAACGGCAGGCTCACCCCGCTGCGCGGCAACGAGCTGTGGCAGCTCGCGCTGCTTGAGCTGTGGCTGCAACGGCACGGTATCGCGGGGGCAGCGGCGTGAGTCGACCCAAGCGAGAAGCCGAAGGCGGATCGCGCATGACCAAGCGAGAAGCCGAAGGCGGATCGCGCATGACCAGAGCCGCCCGCCCCGTCGATCCCGACCACTGCGAAGCCATCACGCTCGGCCTGCACGACGCGTCGCCGCCGCACCTGGTGGACGCCATGGCCGACAACGTCGTCCTCGAACTGGGTTGGGGCCGGCTGATTTTCGGCCAGACCTTCGCCCACCCCGAAGAGCTCGCCGACGTGCTGCGCCGTGAGGAGGCGGGCAGGCGCGACATCTGCATCTACGCGCGCGAATCGCACGTGCTGGTGGCACGCGCCCCCGCCGAGCTGTTCATCGATCCGAGCCACACCTACCGGCTGCGGTTCGCCCAGAACGGCACCGCCGACACCGACGACCACACCGAGCGGGTGCCGTCCCCGACCGGTTTCACCGTGCGCGGCCTGGCCGAGCCGTCCGACGCCGACGCGATGAACCGCGTCTATGTGCGCTGCGGCATGGTGCCCGCACCCGTCGACGTGATCTGGGACAACCACCGTCACGCCGCGTCCGTCGGCTATCTGGTCGCGGTCCGCGACGACGACGAGAAGGTGGTGGGCACCGTCACGGGCGTCGACCATGACCGGCTGTTCTCCGATCCGGAGAGCGGGTCGAGCCTGTGGACGCTGGCGGTGGATCCGTCCGCCGGGCTGCCGGGCATCGGCGAGGCCCTCACCCGCGCCCTCGCCGACATGTTCCGCCGACGCGGCCGGGCCTACATGGATCTGTCGGTCGCCCACGACAACACCGCGGCGATCGCGCTGTACGAGAAGCTGGGGTTCCGGCGGGTGCCGGTGCTGGCCGTCAAACGCAAGAACGCCATCAACGAGCCGCTGTTCACCCATCCGCCGGAGACCGTCGACGATCTGAACCCCTACGCGCGCATCATCGCCGACGAGGCGACCCGGCGCGGCATCCGGGTGGAGGTCCTCGACGCCGAGACCGGCGAGATGCGGCTGTCCCACGGCGGCCGCAGCGTGGTCACCCGCGAATCGTTGTCGGAGTACACCTCGGCGGTGGCGATGAGCCGCTGCGACGACAAACGGCTGACCCGCCGCATCGTGTCCGAAGCGGGCATCGCGGTGCCCATGGGCCGGCTGGCGACGTTCGACGACGAGGACCACGCGTTCCTGGCCGAAGTGGGCGACGTCGTCGTGAAACCGACGCGGGGCGAACAGGGCAGGGGCATCACCGTCGGGGTCGACGGGCCCGCCGCACTCGACGCCGCGCTGGCCCGGGCCCGTGAACAGCATCCCGAGGTGCTTATCGAGCAGCTCTACCAGGGCGACGACCTGCGGCTGGTGGTGATCGACGGCGCGGTGGTCGCCGCCGCGCTGCGGGTGCCCGCGGAGGTCATCGGCACGGGTAAGCACACCGTGCGCGAGCTGATCGAGGCCCAGAGCAGGCGCCGCGCCGCGGCCACCGGCGGTGAATCCCGCATCCCGATGGACGAGGTCACCGAGGCTACCGTCCAGGAGGCGGGCTGGTCGTTCGACGGCGTGCCGCCGGCAGGCGAGCATTTGCGGGTGCGGCGTACGGCGAATCTTCATCAGGGCGGCACCATCCACGACGTCACCGCCGACGTGAACCCCGAGCTGTGCCGGGTCGCCGTCGCCGCCGCCGAGGCCATCGGCATCCCCGTCACCGGTATCGACCTGCTGGTGCCCGACGTGTCCGGCAGCGACTACGTGTTCATCGAGGCCAACGAGCGGCCGGGGCTGGCCAACCACGAACCCCAGCCCACCGCGGCGGCGTTCGTCGGCTTCCTGTTTCCGGGTCAGCCCGGACTGCCTCAGCCCTGGAGCCCGGCACCGTAGATCGGCGGCCTACCAGCTACTGGTCCGCAACACGATCTCGGCAGCCAGCTGAGCCGTCGCCTCCTGGGCGTTGCGCCTGCCGAGCATGTCGACGAGGCGGAAATCGCCGTACACGTAGCGCTGGCTGGCGTTGGCCACCGCCCGCGACGCCGCCGTGCTGACCAGCGCGGTGGTGTTCATCTCCACCGGCGGGCAGTTGTCGTCGCGGGTCACGCCGGTGAGGTCGGCCACCCGCGGGTGGCCCCGGTCGATCACCACCAGCCCGATGAACCGGTCCAGCCGGGTGGCCGCCAGTTCCCACGCCAGCTCGGCCCCGGCGCGGTCGCCGACCAGCAACGCCCACCGCACATTGAGTGCGTCGAGGATGCCGACCACCGCCTTCGCAGTCAGCCGGGGATCGGTGGCGATGACGACGGTGCGCAGCGAGGCGGTGTGCAACCGCTGGCAGACGGCGTCGTAGGCGGACGGCGCGTGCTGGGCGGCGCCCAGCAGCACCACGGCGACGTCGACGGGCACCGGATACCCGTCGACGGTCACCATGGTGGAGAGCACTCGGCCACGCTACAGCTTCTGCACGCCTCGTTGGGCCGGATTTCCCGTGGATTACCCGGGTCGATAACTCGCCCGTCATCCGGTGTGCATGCGTTGCGCCTGCTTATCCGCGATATCCAGAAACGTTTGGGGCAGCGTGCCTTTGACGGGAATCGTCGGATTCGGGGTAGGCAGGGCCAGTCCGAACACCGCCAAATCGCCGACGTTCTCGAAGGAGAAGTACACGCTGTGGTCGACGCCGCGCAGCGTCATCGTCTGCCGGTAGGCCAGCGCGTCGGGGCGGTCGGTCGCGATTCTGGTGGTGGTGATCGGGATGCCGGGTTCGGCCGGGTCGAAGAACGTGTGATACCAGGCGCACCGATCGGCCGCAGCGGAGAGTCGTTTCATGTCCAGGTTCGACGTGAGCACCGTCATGACGATCCTCGCTCCGTCGTAGGCGACGACGTACTTGACCGCCGCGCCCGGTCCGCGCGCGGCGTCGTCCCCGATGACCTTGGTCAGGGCGTCGGTGCAACCGGCAGGCGCCGACATCATCGGCGGCGGAGCGCCCCCGCCAGGGCCGCTGCCCACGTCGTCGACGATGCGGTCGAACTGCACACCGGAGGGAAAGTCTCGCGCAGTCAGCAGCACGCTGGAGAGCCTGGCCCCCGGCCAGTTGGCCGTCCCGTCGACGGTGTGCGTACACGCGGCGAGCAACGTCACCAGAACGGCCAGTACCGCCCGGGCGGGCCCGTGCCTCATGGATCCAGGCTACTCATGCAGGCGGGTCGCGACAGTAGGCCGCGCGGGCGGCGGGCCGTCGAGCAGGCCAAGCAACGCGTCCATGTCGACATGGGTGGCCAGCAAATCCGCCATCACGTCGAGTTGGGCATCGCGGCGGGCGGTGACGTCGACGTCGGTCGCCACCACGAACCCGTCGCGTCCCGCGGCGTCGGCCGCCTCTGTCAACCAGTCGCGGCGCACTTCGTCGTTGTCGAGCAGACCGTGCCAGTGGGTGCCGAACACGCCACCGCGGCGGATCCCCACCCCCAGCCAAGTGTCCTCGCCGCACCGGCCGACCTGTCCGTGGTGGATCTCGTAGCCGCGCAGCGGGGTGTCCCAGTGCCGCAGCGTCTTGTCGCGGGCGAACACGATGTCGGCGTCGAGCAGGCCGAGGCCCTCGACGGTGCCCGCCGAAGATTCCACGGTGTCCTCGATGCGGCGGCACAGCATCTGGAAGCCGCCGCAGATGCCCAGCACGGGCCGCCCCGCACGGGCATGCGCGACGATGCCGTCGGCCAGGCCCCGCTCGCGCAGCCAGCCGAAGTCGTCGACGGTGGCCTTGCTGCCCGGCAACACGACCACGTCTGCGTCGGCCAGGCCGGCGGTATCGGTTACCCATCGCACCAACACACCCGGTTCGCAGGCGAGCGCCTCGACGTCCGTCGAGTTGGAGATCCGGGGCAGCCGGATCGCGGCCACCGTCAGCCAGTCCCGCCCGCGCGGCGGCTGAGGTGCGCCCACCACTCGCCCGGACAGCACCGACACCGAATCCTCGGCGTCCAGCCACAGCCCGTCGCAATGCGGGATGACGCCGTAGGTCGGGCGTCCGGTGAGGGCTTTGAGCTGATCGAGCCCAGGCGCCAGCAGCGCTGGATCACCACGGAACTTGTTGACGACGAAACCGGCGATCAGCGCCTGATCCCGCGGCTCCAGGATCGCGACCGTGCCGAACAGGTGGGCCAGCAGGCCGCCGCGGTCGATGTCGCCGACGAGCACGACGGGCAGACCCGCCGCGCGCGCCAACCCCATGTTCGCCAGATCCGTTGCCCGCAAATTGATTTCGGCGGGCGACCCTGCACCCTCGCAGATGACGGCGTCGAATTCGGCTCGCAGCGATGCCAATTCGTCTGCCACCACCGAGGCGAGGCGGTCCCGGTGGGTGATGTAGTCCGCGGCGGCCACCGACCCGGCGACCGTGCCGCGGACCACCAGCTGCGAGGTGCGATCGCCGCCCGGCTTGAGCAGGATCGGGTTGAACCGGACGCTGGGGCCCAAACCGGCGGCGCGGGCTTGCACCGCCTGCGCGCGGCCGATCTCTCCGCCCTCGACGGTGACCGCCGAGTTGTTGGACATGTTCTGCGCCTTGAACGGTGCGACGCGAACGCCCTTGCGCGCCAGCAGCCGGCACAGGCCCGCGACGACCATCGATTTACCCGCGTCGGATGTGGTGCCCGCGACGAGCAGCGCCCCGCTCTCGCTATGCGCCGCGCTCACCTTGTTCCCGCACACCCTTTCTGCGCGAGCAGACGCATTCAGGCGACCGTCAGGATGTCCGCGCCGTCGGCGGTGACCACCAGGGTGTGCTCGAACTGCGCGGTCCACTTGCGGTCTTTGGTGGCCACGGTCCAGTCGTCGTCCCAGATCTCGTAGTCCAGCGAACCGAGGTTGATCATCGGTTCGATGGTGAACGTCATGCCCGGTTCGAGCACCGTATCGACGGCAGGCTGGTCGTAATGCAGCACCACCAGCCCGTTATGGAACGTGGTGCCGATGCCGTGGCCGGTGAAATCGCGAACCACGTTGTAGCCGAACCGGTTTGCGTACGACTCGATCACCCTGCCGATGACCGACAGGGACCGTCCGGGTTTGACGGCCTTGATGGCCCGCATGGTCGCCTCCCTGGTGCGCTCGACGAGCAGGCGGTGCTCCTCCGAGACATCGCCGGCCAGGAAGGTGGCGTTGGTGTCGCCGTGCACGCCGCCGATGTAGGCGGTCACGTCGATGTTGACGATGTCGCCGTCCTCGATGACCGTCGAATCGGGGATGCCGTGGCAGATGATCTCGTTGAGCGACGTGCAGCAGGACTTCGGAAAACCCTTGTAGCCCAAGGTCGACGGGTAGGCCCCGTGGTCGATCATGTACTCGTGGGCGATGCGGTCCAGCGTGTCGGTCGTCACACCCGGGGCGACGGACTTACCCGCCTCCTCCAGCGCTGCGGCGGCGATGCGGCCTGCGACGCGCATCTTCTCGATCACCTCGGGTGTCTGCACCCAGGGCTCGGAGCCCTCCTGCACGGTCGATTGCCAGGCGTACTCCGGGCGCGGGATCGACTTGGGCACCGGCAGCGTCGGTGACACCACGCCGGCGCGCAACGCAGAGCGAACGGTCATCGTGCCAGCGTAACCGGTGCCAGCTCCGGCAGCGGCCCGCGATGGAACCGCGACGGTCAGGCGGTCAGGCGCCGCGCTGCCAGAACCGGGTGCGCCGCGGCCCGTAGATGTCCAGCGAGCCGCACACCAGCCGGCCGGTGAAGATCACGTGGGGGCGGCCCTCCGCCGGGGCGTCCTTGCGATGGTCGGAGGCACTGCCGACGATGACCTCGACATCGTCGATCGAGGCGCTGGCCCCGTCGGGCAGCCGAACCTCGACCCCGCCGAGCTTCATATCCAGTTCGACGACCACGATCGGCCCGGCGAACCGTGCCCGCGTCAGGTCCAGCTCGACCGAGCCCATCCGCCGGACCAGCGCCAGGCGGGTGGGCACGATCCATTCACCGTGCCGTTTGAGCGAGCCGAGCACGCCGCGCAGCTCCACCCGGTCGGCGGCCGACGTGACGATGGCGCCGGGGCCGGGCAGGTCACCGACGAGCGTGTCGAGATCCGACCGCATCCGGGCCTGCGATACGCGTGCCGATCGTTCCTCGAATTCCTCGATGTCGATCAGCCCGAGCGCCACCGCATTGTGCAGCCTGCGCAGTGTTCCGTTGCGGTCCGCGTCGGATATGCGCAGTTCCGCGTGTTCGTGATTGATGGCGATGTCGTTTCTTGTCATGGTTACCTCTGACAAGGCTACTCATGCCAGATAGTCGTCAGGCAAACCGTCGAACATCGCCTTGCTCATCCGCACCGCGTACTCCGAACTGCCTCCACCCACGATCAGGGCGGCAAAGGCCAGGTCGCCGCGGTATCCAGCAAACCACGAGTGCGATCCGCCGGCGAACTCCGCCTCACCGGTCTTCCCGCGGACGTCGCCCGCCGGGGCGATGTCGTCGGCTGTGCCGTTGGTCACCACCAGCCGCATCATCGGGCGCAGGCCGTCGATCATCTTGGGGGTGATCGGGCTGCGGTCGCCGATGACGGTGGTGGGGCGGCCCTCGATGAGTTGTGGCACAGGGGTTTTGCCAGCCGCAACCGTCGCGGCGACCAGCGCCATTCCGAAGGGACTGACCAGCACCTTGCCCTGACCGAAGCCGTCCTCGGTGCGCTCGGCGAGGTTGACCGTCGGGGGTACCGAACCCGACACCGTCGAGATTCCCTCGATCCGGTAGTCCGGTCCGATGCCGTACTGCGCGGCAGCCGTGGTCAGCCCGCGCGGAGGCAATTTGCTGGCCAGTTCGGCGAAGGTGGTGTTGCACGAGCTGGCGAATGCCCGCGACATGGGTACGGTGCCGAGGTCGAAGCCGCCGTAGTTGGGGACGGTCCGTTGCCCGATGTCCATGCGGCCGGGACAGCCCAGCAGGGTGTTGGGCGTGGCCATGTCGCGGTCGATGGCCGCCCCGGCCGTCACGATCTTGAACGTGGACCCGGGCGGATAGAGGCCCATCGTGGCGACGGGGCCCTCGACGTCGGCGGCCTTGTTCTGGGCGACCGCCAGGATCTCGCCGGTCGATGGCTTGATGGCCACGATCATGGCCTGCAGACCCGCGGTGTTCACGGCGTTCTGGGCGGCGTTCTGCACCGCACGGTCCAGGCTGATGGTGACCGACGGCGCGGGGTTGCCCGGCACCTCGTTGAGGACGTCGACGTCGACGCCGTTCTGGTTGACGGTGACCACCCGCCAGCCGGCCTGCCCGTCGAGTTCGTGCATCACCTCCTGTTTGACCTGCCGGATGATGGACGGGGCGAAGGTGTCGTCGGTGGGAAGCAGCTCGGCCTGCGGGGTGATGACCACACCGGCGAGCGCGGCGATCGCCGGTGCCACCCGGTCGTGGTCGGACTGACGCAGCGTGATCAGGCTCAGCGGACCCGTTGCGCCGCTAGCCTGTTCGGCCAGCCGCTGGGCGTCCATGGTGTTGTCGAACGGCCGCAGCGCGTCGGCGACCGCCCGTGCGGTGGACATCAGCTGCGCGCCGGCGGCCTGTGCGTCCAGCTGGTAGTGGTACAGGTTTCCCGGCACCAGCACGTCGGAACCGCTGCGCTCGTTGACCGAGGCCCGCGGCGGCGGGTCGGCGCGTAGTGCGAACGTCTGGTGCTCGCCGAGCCTGGGATGCAGCCCGGTGGCGCTCCAGCGGACCTCCCAGCGCCCCTCGTCGCGCACCATGTTGAGCTGGCCGTCGTAGGCCCAGGTGCGGTCCTTGGGCAGGTGCCAGGTGTAGCGGTAGGTGATGCTGCCGGTGTCCTCGGCGTACTTGGATGCCACGATCTGGGCGTCGAGCCGGGTGGCCTGCAGTCCGGCCCATGCCGCATTGAGGGCGGCGCGGGCGTCGGCGGGCCGGTCGCTGAGTTCGGCCGCGGCGCTGAGGTCGCCGGTGGCCAGCGCGGCGAAGAATCGCTCAGCCGAGGGTTCGGGGCCGTCCGGGCGCGGCGTGCACGCGCTGATCGTGGCGGCGACCACGAGCACCGCGGTGAGCAAGCCCGTGACGCGTGATGCAGATGTGACGAAAGTTGCCATTGCGGCAGATGTTAAGAGCAGCGGCGCGGAAACTATCGAAGGCGCACCGAGACGGAACCGTGATCTGTCGAGTTTCGCCGGCTGCCCGGCCCCCGGGGGCCCGGGGCGCACGCCGCCTGCCCGGGCACTGACGGGGCTCTCGCCACCCGCGCGCCGACGGTAACGGCACGGCGGGATTCTTCGAGTTTTCCCGCCGTGGCGTCACTCTCGGCGCACCGCTCCCCAAGCGCTCCCCAAGCGCTCCTCAAGCGCTGGGCGCTGAACGTCAAGAGGCCGCGGGGGTACGCACCACCAGCGGAACGGCCGGGAAGTAGGCCGCCATCTCCGAACGGCATTTGCGCAGCGCCGCCGTGCCGTACCCGCGCTTGCGGTGTTCGGGACGGATCCACACCCGAACGTTCACCTCGCCGTTGGCCAGCTCGCCGAAGATCATGCCGACCTTGTCGGCACCGTCGACGGCCACCAGCCAGACCGCCTCTTCGGCCGCCACTCGCGCTGCCGCCGCGGCGATCTCGTCGTCCACGCTGCCCGCGGGCGTATCCGAACCGTCACCGGCAGCGCCGACATCCTCGGTGCGGGAGGCGAAGATGTCGCGGTCCGACGCCGCGACGAACGGCCGCAGCACCAGGTTGTCACCGACACTGGCCGGGCGCTCGCGGGTGGTGAAGCTGAGCTGATTGTTCAGGTCATCGAGTTCGGCGGCGATCTTACGGCGGGAATCCTTGGTCAGTCGCTGAAACGACAGGGCCATCACCGCTTCGCCGGCCACCCGCGAGGTTGCGAGCAGCGTGGCGATCGCGTCGACGGCGGCATCGAAATTCTGCGATTCCACAATGGCGTCGAGCACCTCGTGCCGCCGTTCGAGCGCGTTCACCAGCGCGTCGGCGATCTCGCGGCGCGTGACCCTACGGTCGTGATCGGTCGTCATGACGTGAAGCGTAGAGCAACGCCGATCGGCGCAGTGGTCAGTCGAGCAGCACGGTCGCGAACGTCCCCACCTGCGCAAAGCCGATCCGCGCGTAGGTCGCCCGCGCCACCGTGTTGTAGCTGTTGACGTACAGGCTGGCGATCCGCCCGCCGCGCACGATCGCGGCCGCCAGGGTGGCCGTCCCTGCGGTGCCCAGGCCGTGGCCGCGCCACTCCGGGTGCACCCATACCCCCTGGATCTGCCCGACGTGCGGCGACTGCGATCCGACCTCCGCCTTGAACACCACCTCGCCGTGTTCGAACCGTGCCCAGGCCCGGCCGGCGGCGATCAGCCCTGCGACCCGGCGGCGATACCCCCGGCCGCCGTCGCCCAGGCGTGGGTCGATACCCACCTCGCCGATGAACATGTCAACGGCGGCAACCAGATACGCGTCCAGCTCCTCCATCCGGACCTGCCGCACCGTCGGATCGATCGCGCACAGCGGCGCCGAGTCGAGCGCCATCAGGGGCTGGTCCTCACGCACGTCGCGAGCCGGACCCCAGGCGTGCTCGAGCCGGCGCCACATCGGGAGCACGAACTCGGCGCGCCCGACCAGCGAGGAGCATCGCCGGGCGGTGCTCATCGCCTTGTCGGCGAATGCGTACATGTCGTTGAGGTGGCCGCGCACCGGAATCAGGTTGGGCCCGGCGTAGCACAGGGAGTGGTCGACGTGCCGCCGCGTCCACAGCTCACCGCCGATGGAGCTTGGTTCGATGCCGTGGTCGGCGACCCGGGACGCGACCATGCAGGAACCGACGGGGTCCTCGCTCAGCACCCGGCACACCGCGGCCGCGTCGCGCGCCACCGACACCCGGCCCTCGTCGACGAGGCGGAATAGCGGCGGAGCCGACATCGGGGACTCTTTCTGCAGGACCGGGGTGACCTTGATCACAGCGCCACGGTTCAGCTTACGGTGACGATCGGCGAACCGCTCGCATCATCTGAGCCGCGTTCCTCCGCGATTCGCAGCGCCTCTTCGATGAGTGTTTCCACGATCTGCGACTCGGGCACGGTCTTGATCACCTCGCCGCGGACGAAGATCTGTCCCTTGCCGTTTCCGGACGCGACGCCGAGGTCGGCTTCCCTGGCCTCACCGGGGCCGTTGACGACGCAGCCCATGACCGCGACGCGCAACGGCACGTCCATGCCCTCCAGGCCGGCGGTCACCTCGTTGGCCAGCGTGTAGACGTCGACCTGGGCGCGGCCGCAGGACGGGCAGGACACGATCTCCAGCGACCGGGGCCGCAGGTTCAGCGACTCCAGGATCTGGTTGCCGACCTTGACTTCCTCGACCGGAGGAGCGCTCAGCGAGACGCGGATGGTGTCACCGATGCCACGGGAGAGCAGCGCACCGAACGCGACCGCGGACTTGATGGTGCCCTGGAACGCGGGGCCCGCCTCGGTGACGCCGAGGTGCAGCGGGTAGTCGCACTGCGCGGCGAGTTGCTCGTAGGCGGCGACCATGATGACCGGATCGTTGTGCTTGACGCTGATCTTGATGTCGCCGAATCCGTGTTCCTCGAACAGCGACGCCTCCCACAGCGCGGATTCGACGAGCGCCTCCGGGGTGGCCTTGCCGTACTTCTGCATCATCCGTTTGTCCAGGGATCCGGCGTTGACGCCGATGCGGATCGGGATGCCCGCCGCTCCTGCCGCCCTGGCGACCTCGCCGACGCGGCCGTCGAACTCCTTGATGTTGCCCGGGTTCACCCGGACCGCGGCGCACCCGGCGTCGATCGCGGCGAAGATGTATTTCGGCTGGAAGTGGATGTCGGCGATGACCGGGATCTTGGACTTCTTGGCGATCGCGGTCAGCGCGTCGGCGTCCTCCTGGCGCGGACAGGCCACCCGCACGATGTCGCAGCCCGACGCGGTGAGCTCGGCGATCTGCTGCAGGGTGGCGTTGATGTCGTGGGTCTTGGTGGTGCACATCGACTGCACCGAGATCGGGTGGTCGCTGCCGACGCCGACGTCGCCAACCATCAGCTGGCGGGTTTTGCGGCGGGGAGCCAGCGTCGGTGCGGGCGGAGCGGGCATCCCCAGACCGATGGACGTCATGGTTCTCCTACTGGAACAGTCGGATCGGGTTGACCAGGTCGGCGGTGACGGTCAGCAGCATGTAACCGACCACCACGAACAGGATCAGGTAGGTGGCGGGCATGAGTTTGAGGTAGTTCACCGGCGCCGCGGCGACCATGCCGCGTGCCGAACGAATCATATTGCGGATCTTCTCGAATACCGCGATCGCGATGTGGCCGCCGTCGAAGGGCAGCAGTGGCACCAGATTGATGGCGCCGAGCACGAAGTTCAGCTGTGCGAGGAAGAACCAGAACGCCACCCACAGGCCGTGGTCGACGGTGTCGCCGCCGATGATGCTGGCGCCGACGACGCTGATCGGGGTCTCGGGATCACGTTCCCCGCCTCCGATCGCGTGCACCAGCGCCCCGACCTTCGTGGGGATCTTTGCCAGCGACTTGCCTATCTCGACGGCCAGGTCACCGGTGAACGCGACGGTCGCGGGCACTGCCGAGAGCGGGTTGTACTGCGTCGGCCCGAACTGGGCCGCGGCGACGCCGATCGCCCCCACCTCGGCGGGCGCAGGCTGGGCGCCCTCGCCCGCGCTGGTCCAGCGCTGGGTCTGGGTGACGTCGACGACGGTGGTGAACTCGTGCGGCTGGCCGTTCTCGTCGCGCCGCACGGTGAACTCGGTCGGGCCGGTCAGGCCGCGCACCGCGGTGACCAGCTCGTCGAAGTTGGCCACGTCGGTGCCGCCGACCTTGACCACGGTGTCCCCCGCCCGGATCCCCGCCAGCGCCGCGGGTCCGGGGCCGGTGCACTGGGCGAGCTCCCCCTGGGTGACCTCGGCGGCCACACAGGATGTTTCGCCGACGATCGCGGTGGTGGGCGGATGCAGGTTGGGCAGCCCCCAGACGACGGCGATGCCGTACAGCAGCACCAGGCCGATGAGGAAGTTCATCGCGGGGCCCGCGGCAAGTACCGCGACGCGCTTCCACACCTTCTGCTTGTACATCGCGTAGCGCTCTTCGCCAGGTTTGAGCTCCTCGACGGAGGTCATCCCGGCGATGTCGCAGAAGCCGCCCAGCGGGACAGCCTTGATGCCGTATTCGGTCTCGCCCAGCTTGTTGGGCCGAAACGTCGACCACACCGTGGGCCCGAACCCCACGAAGTAGCGGCGGACCTTCATGCCGGTGGCGCGCGCCACCCACATGTGCCCGCATTCGTGCAACGCCACCGACAGCAGGATGGCCAATGCGAACAGCACGATGCCAATCGCGAACATCATCTTGTTACCAGCCCTTTTCCTGCCCCGGTGACCGGGCCCTTCCCGCCGCCCCTCGCCATACCGATTTCGGGGCCCCGCTCGATCGCCCGCCGTGCCCGCTCCCTGGCCCAGCGCTGCGCGTCGAGTACGTCCTCCACGGTAGCTGGTTCGGCGGCCCATGAGTCCGCGGCGTGCAGGACGTCGCCGACCGTCGCCACGATGGCGGGAAAACCGATGCGGCCGGCCAGGAAGGCCGCTGCGGCCTCCTCGTTGGCGGCGTTGTACACCGCGGGCAGGCAGCCGCCGCGCTCGCCGGCGCGCCGGGCCAGCTCCACGGCCGGGAACACCTTGGCGTCCAGCGGTTCGAAATCCCAGCTGGCGGCCGTGGTGAAATCGCAGGCCAGTGCCGCGCCCGCGACCCGCGACGGCCAGCCGAGGGCCAGCGCAATCGGCAGCTTCATATCCGGCGGGCTGGCCTGCGCCAGGGTCGAACCGTCGGTGAACGTCACCATCGAATGCACGATCGACTGCGGGTGGACGACCACGTCGATGCGGTCATACGGGATGCCGAACAGCAGGTGCGTCTCGATGAGCTCGAGGCCCTTGTTGACCAGCGATGCCGAGTTCAGCGTGTTCATCGGACCCATCGACCAGGTCGGGTGGGCGCCTGCCTGCTCGGGGGTGACGGATTCCAGGTCGGCGGCCGACCAGCCGCGGAACGGTCCGCCCGACGCGGTGAGGACCAGCCGGGCGACCTCGTCGGCGGTGCCGCCGCGCAGGCACTGCGCCAGCGCGGAGTGCTCAGAGTCCACGGGCACGATCTGCCCGGGCGCGGCGGCCTTGATGACCAACGGCCCGCCGGCCACCAGCGATTCTTTGTTGGCAAGCGCCAGCCGCGCCCCGGTGGCAAGCGCCGCCAGCGTCGGCTGCAAACCGAGCGCACCGACGAGCGCGTTGAGCACGACATCGGTTTCGGTGTTCTCGACGATGCGGGTGGCGGCGTCGGGGCCGACGTAGGTGACGTCGCCGACCTGGTGCGCTGCGGACTCGTCGGCGACGGCGACGTTGGTGACGCCGGTTTCGGCGCGCTGGCGGGCCAGCAGGTCGGGGTTACCACCGCCCGCGGCCAGCCCGACGACCTCGAAGCGGTCGGGGTTGGCCGCGATGACCTCAAGCGCCTGGGTGCCGATCGAGCCCGTACTGCCGAGGATCAGCACGCGCAGCCGGTCCGGGACATCGCCGTCACCGGACGGATCGTGCCCCCAACGCCGCTGGCCGTCGGAACTGCTCACCGACCCATTGTGCCGCCTCGCGCGGGTGATCGGTGCCGGGCTTGACTATCAGGACGACGCCGTCGCCAGCGAGGCCGGCGGATCCGTGAGCAGGATCACCCCGTCAGGCGGATCCGATCCGCCGCAGCAGGCCGTGCAAGTCCAGCTGACCGCGATGCTCGATGAGCTCGTCACCCTGGAACCGGTCGATGTGGATGAGCGCCACCGACACCTCCGCGCCGGTCGGTGCGATGTCGTTGAACTCGCCGAGGTGGGTTCCGACGAACCGGCCCCGCGTGATGCAGTGCGAGCCGTCGACGAACGCTTCCTCGATGACGTGGCGGCCGTTGGGGAAGCCACGGTAAAACGCCGCCAGGCCCGCGCGCCATTCGTCGAAACCCATCGGCGGCGAACCCGCCACATGTGCCACCATCCGTCGGGAGACCAGTTGATCCACCGTCGCCCAGTCCTGGCGATCCAGCGCCGCATACAGGCATTCGGTCAGTTCACGAACCTCGTCTTCGCGCGAATCGCCCACGCCGACCACACTATCCGCGACTATCCGCGCCAGGTGCGTATCGGCGCTACACGGCGCCAGGTGGAAAATGCTCCACCCAGTGCCGCGCGATGTCCGCCCGCCGCGCGATCCACACCTTGTCATGGGACTGAATGTGGTCGAGGAACCGTTCCAGCGCCGCGACCCGCGCCGGGCGCCCCACCAGCCGGCAGTGCAGGCCGATCGACAGCATCTTCGGCGCACCCGCCTCGCCCTCGGCGTAGAGCACGTCGAACGCGTCGCGCAGGTAGGTGAAGAACTCCTGGCCGGAGGGGAATCCGCTCATCGACACGTACTTCATGTCGTTGGTGTCCAGCGTGTAGGGAACGACCAGGTGATCCCGGCCATCGACGCGGGTCCAGTAGGGCAGATCGTCGGCGTAGGAGTCGGAGTCGTAGAGGAACCCGCCGTGTTCGACGACGAGGAAGCGGGTCTGCGGCGAGTCCCGGCCGGTGTACCAGCCCAGCGGGGCCTCGCCGGTCACCTCCTTCATCAGCTGCACCGCCTCGGCCATGTGCTTGCGCTCGACCTCGGGATCGACCGACTGGTAGCTGATCCAGCGCAGCCCGTGGCAGGCGATCTCGTCGCCCCGAGCCTGGAACGCTGCGACCGCTTCGGGATTGCGGGCCAGTGCCAGCGCCACCCCGAAGATGGTCAACGGCAGTTGACGGCGGTCGAACACCCGAAGCACCCGCCACAGCCCGGCCCGCGAGCCGTACTCGTAGAGCGACTCCATGCTCATGTGCCGGTTCGGAAATGCTTGCGCCCCAACAACTTCGGAGAGGAACGTCTCGGAGGCGCTGTCGCCGTGCAGCACCGAGTTCTCGGCGCCTTCCTCGTAGTTGAGCACGAACTGCACCGCGACGTTGGCCCCGCCGGGCCAGCGCGGGTCCGGCGGATGGGGTCCGTAGCCGATCATGTCCCGCGGGTACTCGTCGGTGGGGCCTGGGCTCATGCAGGCATTCTGGCAGCAGGCGGCGACCTTCGATGTCTGAGACGTGTGAGACGTTTGAGCGGCGCTCGCACCGGGCAGCATGGTGGACGTGCCCACCCTGATGTGGTTCCGCCGGGATCTGCGGCTGAGCGATCTGCCGCCGCTGCTGGACGCCGCGCGCCCCGACGGCAATGTGCTGGCCTGCTATGTGCTGGATCCGCGGCTGGCCGCGACGTCGGGCGCGCGCCGGCTGCGGTACCTCTACGACGCGCTGCGCGACCTCGACGACCGGCTCGACGGCCGTCTGCACGTCAGCCGCGGCCGCCCGGAGGTGCGGATACCCGAGCTGGCCAGGGCGGTCGGGGCGACGTCGGTGCACATCTCGGCCGACTTCTCACCGTTCGGCATGCGCCGCGATGCGGCCGTGCGGTCCGCGCTGGGTGAGGTGGCCCTGGAGTCGTCGGGTTCGCCGTACCTGGTGTCACCGCACCGCGTCGTCAAGAAGGACGGATCGCCCTACAAGGTGTTCACCCCGTACTTCAGGGCGTGGCTCGACCACGGCTGGCGAGCGCCCGCGACCACCGGCCCGCGCACCGCGAGCTGGGTCGATCCGGCAGGTCTGCCCGCTCGCACGGAGATTCCCGACGGGGATGCCGACCTCGAGATGCCCGCGGGCGAGCGCGCGGCACGGCGGCAGTGGAGGTCGTTCGTGACCTCTGGTCCGGACGGACTTGAGGGTTATGCCCGCAACCGCGACCGCCCCGACCTCGACACCACCAGCCGGATGTCGGCCCATCTGAAGTTCGGCACCATCCACCCCCGGTCCATGGCCGTCGACCTCGGCGGCGGCGAAGGTGCCCGCGCGTACCTGCGGGAGTTGGCGTTTCGCGACTTCTACGCGTCGGTGCTGTACGCATGGCCGGACAGCGCCTGGTGGAACTGGAACCGGGCGTTCGACGGGATCGAGGTGGACACCGACGACGCCGCGCGGGATCGGTTCGAGGCCTGGAAGGCCGGTGCGACGGGGTTCCCGATCGTCGACGCGGGGATGCGCCAGCTCGCCCAGACCGGGTTCATGCACAACCGGGTGCGGATGATCGCGGCGTCGTTCCTGGTGAAGGACCTGCATCTGCCATGGCAGTGGGGTGCTCGATGGTTCCTGGATCAGCTTGTCGACGGCGACATGGCCAGCAATCAGCACGGCTGGCAGTGGTGTGCGGGCTGCGGCACCGACGCCGCGCCGTACTTCCGGGTCTTCAACCCGGCCAGTCAGGGGGCGAAGTTCGATCCCGACGGCGCGTATATCCGCCGGTGGGTGCCCGAGCTGGCGGAGGTCGACGATGTGCACCGCATCGGTGAAGACCGGCCGCAGGGATATCCGGAGCCGATCGTCGATCACCAACGCGAACGCGCCACGGCTTTGCGCCGGTACGGCGCCATACCGACGTACGACGCTGCGTCGTATGCCAGAATGTGGGCAGTTGACCGAGCCCTGTCAGAGCCGATGTCGTGAGGAGCAGTCGTGGCGAACACCGAGGTGGAACGACACACCGGCGTCGATGTCGAAGAGGTGCCGTCCGCCGAGTGGGGCTGGTCCAAGGAGAACCACACCCTGCTTCAGATCGGTGGCCTGCTGTCGGCGGCATTCCTGCTGTTCATGCTCCACGGCAACCATGTCGGCCATGTCGAGGACTGGTTCCTGATCGGATTCGCCGTGGTCATCGTGGCCGTCGTGTTCCGCAATTGGTTGGGACGGCGCCGGGGCTGGATCCGCTAGCGCCAGCGGACGCGAGGAGCAGAAGAACCAGGCCCAAGATAAGAACCAGGCCCAAGATATAGGGGCCCAGATGTGGCCTCAGCCTTCGGCGGCCAGCTGACCACACGCGGCGGCGATCTCACGGCCGCGCGTGTCACGAACGGTGCACGACACCCCGCGCTCCCTTACCCGCCGGACGAACTCACGTTCGGCCGCTTTGGGACTCGCGTCCCATTCACTTCCGGGGGTCGGGTTCAGCGGGATCACGTTCACGTGCGCGAGCGGCCCGAGCGCGCCGTGCAGGCGTTTGCCCAGCAGATCGCCGCGCCACGCCTGGTCGTTGACGTCGCGGATCAGCGCGTATTCGATCGACACACGCCTGCCGGTCACCTCCGCGTAGTACTTCGCGGCATCCAGCGCCTCGGCGACCTTCCACCGGTTGTTGACCGGGACGAGCGTGTCGCGCAGCTCGTCGTCGGGTGCGTGCAGCGACAGCGCCAGCGTCACGCCGAGGCGTTCGTCGGCGAGTTTGCGGATCGCGGGCGCCAGCCCCACCGTCGACACCGTCACCGAGCGCGCCGAGATACCGAACCCGCCCGGGGGCGCCTGGATGATCCGGCGGACCGCGGCCAGGACGCGGTTGTAGTTGGCCAGCGGCTCACCCATGCCCATGAACACGATGTTGGACAGCCGGGCGCCGCGCGCTGTCGGCGCGATCGCGTCGGAGTCGCGGTCGCGTAGCTCGACGGCCGCCGACCGCACCTGCTCGAGGATCTCTGCCGTGGACAGATTGCGCTTCAGGCCGCCCTGGCCGGTCGCGCAGAACGGGCAGGCCATGCCGCAGCCCGCCTGCGACGAGATGCACACCGTGTTGCGCTGCGGGTACCGCATCAGCACCGACTCGAACGTCGTGCCGTCCACCGCGCGCCACAGCGTCTTGCGGGTCTCCCCCGAGTCGCATTCGATCTCCCGCAGCGCGTCGACCAGCCGCGGGAACAGCGCACCGGCGACCTCATCGCGCACCGCAGCGGGCAGGTCGGTCATCTGATGTGGGTCGGCGATGAGCCGTCCGAAGTATTGGTTGGCCAGCTGCTTGCCCCGGAAGGCGGGCAGCCCGAGTTCGGCGACCGCCGCGGCACGGCCGGGGTCGTCAAGGTCGGCGAAATGGCGCGGCGGCATGGCACGTCGCGGCGCGTCGAACACCAGGGGCAATGACACAGACATGAGTGCTGCCAGTATCGCATCTCCGGCGCGGCCGATACGGCGGCCAAGTCCACCGAGTGGTTGGTGAACGCGGGCTCACGACACGCCAGCCGACGATTCGTGTGCGATACGTCGACGGTCAGCGGGCGGCGGACAGCCCCGCCGTCCGATATTCGTTGGACGTCGGCCAGCGCGACCGGACACCATGGAGACATGGCAGCATCTCCGGCAGCAGCGCCCATGCCGGCCATGCCCACCGTTGCGGCGTCGATCCTCACGTTCTTCTACGCACTCGGCTTCCCCGTTGGCGCGCTTGCCGTTTCGACGATGTCCCCGATGGCGGTCCTCGGGCTGCGGTTCGGCCTGGCCGGGGCGATCCTGGGCGGCTGGGCCGCGGCCGCCCGGGTGGCGTGGCCGACGCGACGGACGCTCGCGCACGTCGCCGTGAGCGGATTGTTGACGCAGGCACTGCAGTTCACCTGCCTGTATCTGGCGCTGCTGCACGGCGCACCCGCGGTCCTCGGTGCGGTGATCATCGCGATGAACCCGGTGATCACGGCGCTGCTGGCGACCGTGGTGCTGGGTGAGCGGCTGAATTGGGCGCGTGTCGGCGCGCTCACGCTCGGGGTGGCCGCGGTGCTGGCCGCCTGCGCCGGCCGCCTGCTGGCCGTCGGCGGCGTCGACCTGGTGGTGGTCCTGCTGGTGGTCGCCCTGTTCAGCCTGGCGCTCGGCGGCGTCTACCAGCAGCGATTCTGTGCCGGCGTGGACTTTCGCGCAACCGCCGCGCTGCAGAACGCCGTCAGCCTGATTCCCGTCGCTGTCCTCGCCGCCCTGATGCCGTTGACTGTCACCGACCCGTGGAAGGCCGCGGCGGCGGTCGGCGCTGTCGTCCTCGTCAACGCCGTCCTGGCGATGACGTTGTACGTGCGCGCCATCGGCCGATTCGGCGCCTCTGCGGTGACGACGCTGTTCGCGGTGATACCGGCGGTGGCTGGGCTGCTTTCGTGGGTGATGCTCGGCCAGCGTCCCGACGTCGGCATCGTGTTCGGGCTGGTGCTGGGCGCCGCGGCGTGCTGGCTCTACAGCGCCAAGGGCGCAGGCCACAAACGCCAAGGGCTCAGGCCAGGAGCGTCAGGACGATCCAGGTAGCGACGGCCGACGGCAGCACCGAGTCGATACGGTCCATCAGCCCCCCATGTCCGGGTAGCAAGGTGCCCATGTCCTTGATGCCGAGGTCGCGCTTGACCTGCGACTCGACCAGGTCGCCCAGCGTTCCGGTGACGACCAGCATCAGGCCCAGCGGAATGCCGACCCAGGCCGGCTTGTCCAGCAGGAACGTCACGGCAAGCACCGATGCGGCGACACCGAAGACGAGCGACCCGGCCAATCCCTCCCAGGACTTCTTCGGGCTGATCGCCGGCACCATCGGGTGCTTGCCGAACAGCACGCCGGCCGTGTAGCCGCCGATATCGGAGAACACCACCCCCAACATCAGGCAGAAGACGCGTGCCGAACCGTCCTCCGGATAGACCAGCAACACGCCGAAGGCGCCGAACAGCGGGATCCAGGCGGCCAGGAAGACGGTGACCGACACGTCGCGCAGGTAGTTGACCGGAGCGTTCTTCAGGCCTCCGGAGAGCAGGCGCCAGATCAGGCACGCGACAACGGTCCCGCCGAACGCGCCCAGGGCGCCGGCCTCCCGGAACGGCCAGGTCAGCCAGATCATGGCCTGTCCGCCGACGAGTAGCGGCACGATCGGGATGGCGAAGCCGCCGGCACGCAGCCGGCGCACGACTTCGTGGGTGGCCAGCAGCATCGCCGCGGCCACAATGACGACCCACAGGTGACGGGCGAACAGCAGGATGGCGATCACCGAACCGCCGAGCAGGACGCCCACCGCGATGGCAGCGGGCAGGTTGCGTCCCGCGCGGGACGGCTTCTTAGCCGCGACCGGCGGGTCGGCGTCGGTACTAGCCACGGGTCTTGCGTGCCGGTCGGTCACCTAGACCTCCAGCAGCTCGCCCTCTTTGTGTTTCACCAGTTCATCGATCTGGTTGGTGTACTGGTGGGTGGATTTGTCGAGGTCCTTCTCGGCGCGGCTGACGTCGTCCTCGCCGGCCTCGCCGTCCTTCTTGATGCGGCCGAGCTCCTCCATCGCCTTGCGGCGGATGTTGCGCACCGAGACCTTCGCATCCTCGCCCTTGGACTTCGCCTGTTTCACGAGGTCGCGGCGGCGTTCCTCGGTCAGCTGCGGGATCGAGACCCGGATCAGATTTCCGTCGTTGGACGGGTTGAGCCCGAGGTCGGAGTTGCGGATGGCATCCTCGATCGGTTTGAGCTGGGCCTGCTCGTAGGGCTTGATGACGACGAGCCGCGCCTCGGGCACGTTGATGCTCGACAGCTGTGTGATGGGTGTCGACGATCCGTAGTAGTCGACCGCGACGCGGGAGAACATGCCAGGGTTGGCCCGACCGGTGCGGATCGACGACAGGTCGTCGCGCGCCACCGACACCGCCTTCTCCATCTTCTCTTCGGCGTCGAAGAGGGTTTCGTCGATCACTGTCTAACTCCCGTCGCAGTCGCTCTCCCGGGACGATTCTCCCGTACCACGCGTCACGTGGTGACCAGAGTTCCGATCTTCTCACCTGCGACCGCCCGCGCGATATTGCCGTCGGTCAGCAGGTTGAACACCAGGATCGGCATCCCGTTGTCCATGCACAGGCTGAACGCGGTGGCGTCGGCCACCCGCAGGCCGCGGTCGATGACCTGGCGGTGGGTGATCGCGGTCAGCAGCTCCGCGTCGGGGTCCTCCCTGGGATCGGCGGTGAACACCCCGTCGACGGCCTTGGCCATCAACACCACCTCCGCGCCGATTTCCAGCGCGCGTTGCGCGGCGGTGGTGTCCGTGGAGAAGTACGGCAAACCCATGCCCGCCCCGAAGATCACCACGCGGCCCTTCTCGAGGTGCCGCCTGGCCCGCAGCGGGATGTACGGTTCGGCGACCTGCCCCATGGTGATGGCCGTCTGAACCCGGGTGTCGATGCCTTCCTTCTGCAGGAAGTCCTGCAGCGCAAGGCTGTTCATGACCGTGCCGAGCATGCCCATGTAATCGCTGCGGGTGCGCTCCATGCCGCGCTGCTGCAGCTGTGCGCCGCGGAAGAAGTTGCCGCCGCCGATCACGACGGCCACCTGGACCCCGCTGCGGACCACCTCGGCAATCTGCCGCGCGACCAGCGCGACGACGTCGGGGTCGAGGCCCACCTGCCCGCCACCGAACATCTCGCCGCCGAGCTTGAGCAGGACACGTGAATACATCGGCCTGATCAGCGCGTCTTCCGAGGATGCCGGCGACGCGGTGCCGTTGGTTCCCGAAGCTGCCTCACCAGCGACATCTCGCTCCGCCATCGGTCTCCTCGCTTCAAAGCGCCTCCGGGGCGCAGTTCCCAGACCCAACCATCCTCCCAAAGGGCGAGCCGGTTCGCCCGGTTGGCCCTGCGCCCGCTGACGAATTCGCGGTTTCGCGCTCGTCAGGCCAGGTGCGCGGAGAGCAGCCAGGCAGCCATCGACTTGCGGCCGTTGGGTTCGTCGCGGATGTCCAGGCCGGCAAATTCCTCCAGGGCGGTGACCCCCTCGGGCAGGTAGGCGTGGATGCGGGCGGGCCTGATCTCGTCGACCGCCCAGTACCGCGACACGACGTCGTGAAGTTCGTCACGCGACACCGGATGGGCCGGTCCGTTCTCCGGCATTCCCGCGCGGTCGAATACGAGCACGAAGTACGACGCGCCAGGAGCGGCCGCGCGCACGATCGAGCGCTGGTAGCCCTCCCGCGCCTCCACCGGCATGGAATGGAACAGCGTGCTGTCGACGACGGTCCCGAACCGGCCGTCGTATCCGGTGAAGGAGCTGATGTCGGCCACCTCGAAGGAGGTGTTGGTCAGTCCGCGGCGGGCCGCCTCCGCACGCGCCAGCTCGATGGCGGTCGGCGACAGGTCCAGCCCGACGGTGGTGAAGCCGCGTTCGGCCAGGAACAGCGAGACGGCAGCCTCGCCGCAACCGGCGTCGAGCACGTCGCCGTGGAACCGTCCCTCCTCGATCAGCGCGGCGATCTCGGGTTGGGGTTCGCCGATGCTCCACGGTGGCCGGAAGCCCTCGAACTCGGGAGCTTCACCGCGGTACGCCGACTCGAAAAGATCTTGTGGTGTTGTCATCCTTCCGTCGTATCAATCTGCTTGATATATGTCAAGATGCCTGACATGGATGTGCGCCTGGAGGATGAGCCGCTGGGGTACCTGATGTACCGGGTCGCCAATGCGTTGCGCGGTGACGTGACCGCCGCGGTCCTCGATCCGCTGAATCTGACGTTCCCGCAATACATCTGTCTGCGGTTCGTGTCGCGGTTCCCCGATCGGTCCAACGCCGAACTGGCACGCGCCGCAGGGGTGTCCCCGCAGGCGATGAACACGGTCGTGCGCGACCTGCAGGAGCGTGGGCTGATCGCCCGGCCCGCCAGCGTCGAGTCGGGACGCGCGCTGCCCGCCCGCCTCACCCGGGCGGGCGAGGACCTGGTGAAGCGCACCGATGCCGGCGTGCAGTCCGCCGAGCGGCGGCTGATGTCCGGCCTCACCGAGGCGCAGCGCCGCGAGTTCAAGCGGGTGCTGGCCGCGCTGGGCACCGACTGAGAGGATCACCAGCGGCAGGCCCCCCGCCGTCGGAGGAGGACGCTCATGACCGCCGGACCGCTGTATGTGTCAAGGCTGCTCACGCCACGCGCGATGGCTCACCTGCGCTCGCTGGACGTGCCGCTGCGGGTGGGCGGAGAGGCGCCACCGACCAGCGCCGAACTCGAGGAGGGCATCTCCGGGGCCGCAGCGGCCGTCGTGACGATCACCGAACGCGTCGACGCGGACCTACTCGCGGCGGCGGGCGACCGGCTGCGGGTGGTGGCCAACGTGGCCGTCGGCTACGACAACATCGACGTGGCCGCCGCGACGGCGGCGGGCGTCATCGTCACCAACACGCCCGGCGTGCTCGACCGTTGCACCGCCGACCTGACGTTCGCCCTGATCCTGGCCGTGACACGGCGGATCACCGAGGCGGACCGGTTCGTCCGGTCGCGCACGCCGTGGGTGTGGGGGCCGCGCATGCTGGTCGGACTCGATGTCAGCGCGGGTGCGACGCTGGGCATCCTGGGCTACGGACGCATCGGGCGGGCCGTGGCCAAGCGGGCGCAGGCATTCGATATGCGGGTCCTGGCGACCGCCCGCAGCAGAGGGCCCGGAACGGCCGAGGACGCGGTCACGTTCGTCGACACCGCGACGCTGCTGGCCGACAGCGACATCGTCTGCGTCCTCACCCCGCTGACGCCCGAGACGCACTATCTGATCGACGCGGCGGCGCTCGCCACGATGAAATCGACCGCGTATCTGATCAACACCGCCCGCGGCGGGGTGGTCGACGAAACCGCGCTGATCACGGCGCTGCGAGAAGGGCGGATCGGCGGCGCGGCGCTGGACGTCTTCGAAAACGAGCCGAACATCGACCCTAGACTGCTGGACGTGCCCAATCTCGTCCTCACCCCCCACATCGGCAGTGCCGGCGAAGCGACCCGCGACGCAATGGCCATCCTCGCCATCGACAACGCCGCCGCGGTCCTCGGGGGCCGCCCGGCGCTGACCCCGGTCGCATGAAGTTCGTCCTCGCACCGGACTCGTTCAAGGAGTCGATGAGCGCGGCCGAGGCAGTGGCGGCGATGCGCGACGGCGTACTGACGGTCTTCCCCGACGCCGACTGCGTGGGCGTTCCGATGGCCGACGGCGGTGAAGGCACCGTCGAAGCGGTGGTCGACGCGCTCGACGGCGACTATGTCACCGTCGAAGCGCAGGACGCCCTCGGCCGTCCGGTCTCCGCCAAATACGGCTACGTCGCCGACCGCAACCTTGCGGTGATCGAGGTGGCCGCCGCCGCGGGAATCGAACTGATCGCGCCGGGCGAGCGAGACGTGCTGCGGGCCAGCAGTTTTGGCGTCGGCCAGCTGATCCTGTCCGCGCTCGACCACGGTGCGACCGAGTTCCTGGTCGGCCTGGGCGGATCGGCGACCAACGACGCGGGGACCGGCATGCTGACCGCCCTCGGCGCCGTGTTCGCCGACGCCGACGGCAATCCCCTGCCCCCCGGTGGCGCCGCCCTCGAGGGTCTCGACCACATCGACCTGGGCGGACTCGATCCCCGATTGGGCGCCGTGCGTGTCCGACTTGCCTGTGACGTCACCGCGCCGCTACTCGGCCCGAGGGGTGCCAGCGCGGTGTTCGGCCCGCAGAAGGGTGCGACCCCGGCCGACGTCGAACGCTTGGAATCCGCGTTGGGCCGGCTGGCGTCGGTCGCCGCCGCCACCCGCGGCGGGGAGGTGCGCTCCGAGGTGCCCGGCGCGGGCGCGGCGGGCGGTCTCGGCTTCGCCTTCCTCGAATTCCTCAGCGCCGAAAGCAATCCCGGTGTCGAGGAGGTCGCAGCGACCGTCGGGCTGGAACGTGCGGTTCGGGACGCGGACTGGGTCTTCACCGGCGAAGGAAGCGTGGACGCGCAGACGCTGATGGGCAAGACTCCGTTCGGCGTCACCGAGGTCGCCACCGGCGCGGGCGCCCGAGTGGTGATCTTCGCCGGACGCGTCGCACCGGATGCCGACGTCCTGCTCGAACACGGCGTGGACCGGCTCGTCGGCATCACCGCGCCGGGCACTCCCATCGAGCAGGCACTGCGCGAGGGCCCGCAGTCCCTGACGCGGGCGACCGCGCAAGTCTGCCGCGAACTCGGGTAGCCCCCCGCCCATCTCCCCTCTGTTCTCCCCGCGAGCAAACGCAGAAGTGCCTCATTTCCCTACGAAATGGGTACTTCTGCGTCTGCTCGGCGGGCTCCCGGCGATGCGCGCGGCGATGGCCCGAAGCGCGGCACGGGTGGCAATCGGATCACGAGCAGTGTCGACGGCTGAGTGGTCCGACGCCGCGAAGACGGCGGCGAATGGCGAGGCGTGGGACCCGAGCAGGTCGGTGCCCACCACGGCGATCACGGGTTTGGCCGCCGCACGCGTGGCGACGGGCGCGGGGAGCTTGCCGCTCAATGTCTGGGTGTCGAGGCGCCCCTCCCCGGTGGATCACGAAATCAGCTTGGGCACAGTGTGTTTCGAAGTCAAGTAGGTCGAGGAAGAAGTCCGCGCCGGATACGATTCGCGCACCCAGCAGTGCGGCGGCGTAGCCACACCCGCCCGCAGCTCCGGCGCCGGGCGCGGCGGCCAGCCCACAGGTGTTGGCCACCTCGACGACGGCGGTGTCACCGTCGATCGCGATGGTCGCGTTGTGCGGGTTGCCGGTTGCGCCCGCCACGGTGACGAGGTGGGCGGTGGAGCCCGCCGCCAGGGCGGCGGCGACGCTGCCGTCGCCGCCGTCCGCCAGCGGCAGCGTGAGTACGTCCATCCCGGCCCGGGTCAGCCCGCCGGCCAGGGTGTCGGCGACTTCTGCGGCCGACAGGCTGCCCTTGAACTTGTCCGGGGCGATCAGAACGGTGGTCACGGTCGTCTCCTGTTAGTGGGTGTTCGATCAATGCGTCGTGTTCAGTGCAGTCGTGTTCAATGCGCAGTCGTGCTCGCGAGCACCGGCACCCCGTCGCACCTGTTGCCACCCCCGGAGCGGGCGTCGAGGGTGCCCCCATCCCCGGTGCGCTGCGGCGCTTCGGAGACGGTCACGAGCTCAGTAGGGTTCTCACCTGGCAGTGTGGGAACATCGGGAACGTTCCTGCCGGCGAACACATCCCGGGCCCGGTCCACATCGAGTTCACGGTTCCACTTCGCGATGAACAGGGTGGCCACCGCGTTTCCGATGAAGTTGACCAGGGCGCGGCACTCCGACATGAACTTGTCGATGCCGAACACCAGCATGATGCCGATCGCCGGGATGTGACCGATGGTGCTCAGCGTGGCGGTCAGGGCGATGAACCCACCACCTGCCACACCGGCGGCGCCCTTGGAGGTCAGCAACATCACCGCGAGCAGTCCCAGCTGTTGGCCGATCGTCAGCGGCGTGTTGGTGGCCTGCGCGATGTACAACGCTGCCAGGGACAGGTAGATCGCGGCCCCGTCGAGGTTGAAGCTGTACCCGGTCGGGACCACCAGACCCACGGTTGGCTTGCTGACCCCGGCGTATTCGAGTTTGCGCATCAACCCGGGCAATGCCGGTTCGGCGGTCGAGGTGCCCAGGATCAGCAGCAGTTCCTCACGCAGGTAGCGCAGCATGTGGAAGATGTTGAGTCGCAGGTAGGCCATTACCGAGCCGAGGACGACGAACACGAACAGTGCGGAGGTGGCGTAGAACAACAGGATCAGGCTGCCCAGGCTGGTCAGGGTGGACACGCCGTACTTGCCGACGGCGTAGGCCATCGCCCCGAACGCGCCCAGCGGGGCCAGCTTCATGACGTAGCCCAGCACCTTGAACACGATGGCCGTCAGGCGGTTCACCGCGCCGAGGACGGGGCCGCCGATCTGGCCGACCGCGTTGAGCGCCACCCCGAAGATCACCGCCAGGAAGATGACCTGCAGGATGTCGCCCTCGACGAACGGGCCGACGACACTGTTGGGCACCAGGTGGGTGATGAACTCCCACCACTGCTTCTCCTCACCGGTGGTGATCAGTTTCTGCGCGGACTCACTGGCCTGCATCGTGCTGACGTCGGCGTTGACGCCGTCGCCCAGGCGGAACAGGTTGATCGCCACCAGACCGGTGACCATCGCGAGGATGGTTCCCACCTGGAAGTAGGTCAGGGCCTTGATCCCGGTCATGCCGACCTTTTTCAGGTCCGCGACGCTGGCGATGCCCCCGACGATCGTGAGGAACACGATCGGGCAGATGAGCATCTTCATGGCGGTGACGAAGGTGGTCCCGATGGGTTCCAGCGCCTCGCCGGCCGACGGGGCCAGCCAGCCCACCAGGACGCCCAGGACGATGGCGACCAGAACCCAGAAGTAGAGCTGCTTGAACCACCGCTTCTTCTGCGGTGCCGGACGATCGTCGGCCGGCGAATCGATGTCGATCATGATGTGAACCTTCTCGTTACGGGTGGGCGTCAGGCCGGCGTCAGGGCCGGGGTCAGGGCGGTGATGATCGCGTCGGTCATGGCGTCGGTGTCCGCAGTGCCGCCGATGTCGCGGGTGAGCACACCGCCGCCGGTGGCGGTTTCGATGGCGGACTCCACACTGCGGGCCTCCTCGTGCAGGCCGAAGTGATCCAGCATCAGCGCCGCACTGGCGATCGCACCGATGGGGTTGCTGACCCCCTGCCCGGCGATATCGGGTGCCGAGCCGTGTACCGGCTCGAACATGCTCGGGAAGCGCCGCTCCGGGTTGAGGTTCGCGCTGGCCGCCACGCCCAGGCTGCCGGCCAGCGCCGAGCCCAGATCCGACAGGATGTCGGCGTTGAGGTTGGAGGCCACCACGACCGACAGCTCCTCGGGATGCAGGATGAACTTCGCGCTCATCGCGTCGACGAGCACGCTTTCGGTGGCGACATCGGGATAGTCGGCGGCGACCCGGGCAAAGACCTCGTCCCAGAGCACCATGCCGTACTGCTGGGCGTTGGACTTGGTCACGCTGGACACCTTCTTGACCCGGCGGGTCCGGGCCAGGTCGAAGGCGAACCGCATGATGCGCTCGCAGCCCTTCTCGGTGAACAGCGCGGTCTGCAGGGCGACCTCGTTGCCGACACCGCGGCCCGACAGATTGCGTCCGCCCAGGCCGGCGTATTCGCCCTCGCTGTTCTCCCGCACGACCACCCAGTCCAGCTCGGTGTCGTCGGCCTTGCGCAGCGGGGAGGTCACACCGGGCAGAAACTTCACCGGCCGGATATTGGCCCACTGGTCGAAGTTCTGGGTGACGTTGAGTCGCAGCCCCCACAGGCTGACGTGGTCGGGCACGGTGGGCCATCCCACGGCGCCGAAGTAGATGGCGTCGAAGGCCTTCAGCGTCTCCAGGCCGTCCTCGGCCATCATGCGGCCGGTCTGTGCGTGATACTCACAGCCCCAAGGGAATTCGGTCCATTCGAACCTGAACCGGCCCTCGGACCGTTCGGCCAGCGTGTCGAGCACCCGGCGCCCGGCGGCGACGACCTCCTTGCCAACCCCGTCGGCGGGGATCGCTGCGATCTTGAAAACCTGCTCGGTCATGGTCCGTCTCCTTGGGTGATTGTTGTCCGCATCACAGTGCGTGTGTCACTCATTAGCGGCCACGCGCGGCAACCGAGTCCAAGACGTAGTTGCGATCCGGGGTATAGCCTGCGCCTATCAAGCGAGGTCAAAGGGTGGCGCCGTGGACGTCCGACAACTCAAGTTCTTCCTGGCGGTGGTCGACCACGGCGGGTTCAGCAGGGCCGCCGAGCATCTGGTGGTCGCCCAGCCCTCGTTGTCTCAGGCCATCGCGGGATTCGAACGCGAACTGGGCACCCCGCTGTTTCACCGCGTCGGACGCGGGGTCGTGCTCAGCGAGGCCGGGAAGGCCCTGGTCGGTCCGGCCCGGGTCGTCCTGCGCGACGTCGACGAGGCGGCGGCGGCGATGCGCGCGCTCAAAGGTCTGCGGGGCGGCCGCATCGACCTGATCACCATGCCCTCGCCGGGCATGGAGCCACTGACGACCATCTTGACCGCGTTCGCCCGCCGGCACCCCGACGTCACCATCAACGCCGAAGCGGGGTTCACCCCCGACGAGATCCTGGGCAGCGTCCGCAGCGGAGTCTGCGAAATCGGCGTCCTCGGCTCCCCCGAGCCGACCCGAGCCCCCGACCTGAGCGTCGTCGCACTGGAAAGCCAAGCGCTGGTGCTGATCTCCGGACCCGACGACCCGGTCGTCGACGGACCCACCGTGCGGCGCGAAGACCTCGACGGCTACCGCGTCATCGTCTCCCAACGGGGTTCACTGATGCGTGCACTCGTCGACGACGTGCTGGCCGACGGCAACGACCTGACGATCGCGGCCGAGATCGCCCATCGCACGTCCATCCTTCCGATGGTGCTCAACGGGCTCGGCCGCGCCGTCATGCCCTCCGCATGGACCGAGTCCGCCCGCCGCGCCGGGGCGCATGTGCAGCGCATCGTCCCCGAGTCCTACCTGCACGTCGCCGCCGTCAGCCGGCAGAACCATCTCACCCCGCCGGCGGCCACGCTGATGGACCACGCGCGCGCGTACGGCAGCCGAACGGCCAGGCACGCCCGCCGGCACCCCGACTAGCAACCGCGAGCAGACGCGAAAGTGCCTCATTTACTTACGGAATGGGCACCTTTGCGTCTGCTCGGCGGGCTGAGTGGTGCGTCAGCGGGCTAGTGGTGGTGGCAGGCCGCCGGCGGGGACGGCGGGATGTCCAGCGCTGGGTTGCCGTCGAAGAAGCCCACCGGCTTGAGGTGGAAGCCGATGTACGCACACGGCATCACCGGCCAGTCCTCGGGCCGCACGATGTGGTGTGCGCCGACGGTGTACCACAGCACGACGTCGGTGTCCTCCAGCGGCGCGTCGTCGGCGATGTACTCTGGCAGACCCTGCGCGTCGGCGCACTGATACATGTATTCACCGGCCGGAAACCGTTCGGCCGGATCGTATTTGGTGACCCACAGATTGTGCTGGACGAAGCGGGCGCGGTCGTAGATGTACGACCCCTCCTGCACCATCACGGGCACCACCTCGCGGGGCACCAGCTTGTAGGCGACCGGGCTGCCGAGCTCGTTGATTTTGGACGGGTTGGCGACCTTCCAGTACCGCCCGGTGGAGAACTCCCAGTCCCGCGCGCCGTCGGCCTCGGAGGCCACCAGGGTGTCGCGGGTGATCCACGCATTGTGGTGGGGGTTGAGCTCCGGATCGGGCTCGGGAATCGAATCCACTTCGTAAACACTGTTTCCCGGTCCGTCGACGCTCATGTCCAGGCGGAAGTTGAAGAAGTGCTGATGGTTGGGCCCGTAGATGCCGGGGGCGACCAACTTGCCCCAGCGCGGGGTTTCGCCGTCGGGCACCGCTCCGGTGGTGAGCACGCCGGTGAGCTTGACCTCGACCTCGATGGAGGCGTCGTTGTAGAAGTACCAGAAGAATCCGTACTCATAGTTGCCCACGGTGCAGATCATCGAGACCACTAGCCGCCGTGACCTGCGCACCTCCACCTCTTCGGTGCGGAAATCGGTGTGCTTCCAGGAGATCCCGTAGTCCTCCTCGTGCATGCAGATCGCGTTGGGAATGGTGACCGCGTTGCCGTCGGAGTCGTTGACCGTGCCGTCGAAGTAGAAGATCTCGCCGAGACAGTCACACCCCAGCGTCAGCGGGTTGGCCGAGAACCCCATTCCGACCTCACCCATGTCGAACACGTTCTTGTTCCAGTGGGTGGGCGAGGTGTCGCCGTAGGGCACCACCATCTCAGCCAGCGAGGCGCGGTAGATGATCGGCCGGGTCTCGCCGCGGTCGGTGTAGGTGACCTCGTGCAGCACGATGCCCTCACGTGGGTTGAAACCCACCCGCAGAGACCACTTCTGCCACGTCACGTTCCAGCCCTCGACGGTGAAGCTCGGCCCGTCGGGCTGGGTGATCTCGATGGGCTTCACGTCGTCGCGGAACTGGGTGAAGGCTGGGCGGTTGCCGTCCGCGAACATGAATTCCTCGGAGTAGTTGCCCGCCTTGGGCGGCAGCGGCACCACACCGTGATCTTCGACGTCGATGACCTCCATGGTGTCGAGGCTGAACGTGACGATCAGGCCCTCGACCGGCCGGGCGTACCCGTGTTCGCCTGACGCAGAACGCATGAACGTCAGCGGGCGGCAGATCAGCGCCGAGCTGTCGTACTGGTCCTGGGGGCCGTAGTAGCCCGCGGGCCACGGGTCGATCATCGCGAGGTCGAAGTCGGTGATCCCCCGCTTGCGCATCGCCTCCTGCCAGCGCGGATCCTCGCGGACCTTCTCCTCCACCCCCGTCATGTGCTCGACCAGGTAGGACGGAAAGCGTCCGGGAACCTCGGTCCACGAATCGATCACCCGGGCACCGAGATCCACGATGGCCTCGTAGACGAGCTTGACGGCGGCGTCGTACATCGTCAGGAACGCCCGCCGGGGCAGGTCTGCCGCGCCTTCGAACGTAAGCGTGTCCGTCTTGTCCGGCTCCGCGAGCTGGATCATGACGAACTTCAGTGTCGCCGTGCCGTATTCGGATTCCTTGACGACCGCCGCCGCGGCCTCGATTTCGTCGCCGCTCAGCGGATCCAGCGGATAACGCACCGAATCGCCGGTCCCCGGCGTCTTCACCAGGGTGCTGTCCGTGGTCATTTGCTGATGTCCTTCCCTTCGGTGAGGTCGAGTACGGCGAGGTGGGCAAGCGCGTCTTCCTGCGACACCTTGTGCGCCGAGCGCCGGCCGAAGATGTAGACGACCAGCCCCAACGCGACCATGCCGAGGCCGATGCCGCCGACCCAGGTCATCCAGGTCGCCGCTGGCACATCGATCCAGGGCGTCACGAACGAGTAGTAGATGCCGCCGATGGTCCCCAGCGTGCCGACGATCACGGTCAGCCAGACGCCGACCATGCCGCCGGGAATACGCCAGAACTGTTCGTTGGCATAGCGATCGGCGTACTTCTTGCGGGCGATGATGAGCGGGAACAGGAAGAAGAACCCGGAGATCAGCCACACCGTGCTCAGGCCGCCCTGCAGATAGATGGTCACATTGGCCATGCTGCTCTGCGAGTACAGCCCGACCAGGATCAGCGACGTGATGACACCTTGGATGAGGATGGCGGTCACCGGGTTTCGGGTGCGCGGGTTGAGGTGGGTGAACAGCCGCGGCAGGTGACGCTCGAGCCCGGAGACGAAGATCAGCCGGGAATAGGCGACCTGGTAGGTCATCAACGCGACGATGATGATGCCGGCAAGCACGACCGCCGCGATCTCCATCAGGCCGGGGAATCCCGACGTCCCCAGATTGGCGATCACGCCGGTCACCGGATCGATCTCGTCACTGGGCAGCACCAGCATGGTGCCGATGGTGGTCAGCAGGTAGATCGCCACCAGAGCCGCCGACCCCCACAGGATCATCTTCGGCCCGCTCTTGCGGACCGACAGGAATTCCGCGCCCATGTTGTACGGGGTCTCCACACCGAGCAGGAACAGCAGCACGGTGCCGTACAGGAATCCGGCGGCCGCGAAGTTGGGGACGATGGCGTCGTGCAAGCTGAACGGTGTGCCGGATCCGTGCTGACCGGCGTAGAGCAGGCCGCAGACGAAGATCGTCAGTGCCAGCACCCCGTAGATCACGAAGACGATGTTCATGATGCGTTGACTGGCCGCGAGTTTCGCCAGCGCCAGCGCGACCACCGTCCACAGGATCACCAACTGCAGGATGATGCTGGTGGTCAGTCCGAGTTCGGCGTGGAACGCCAGCAGCAGGAACTGCAGGACCACCGCGGGCGACGACGCCGCGTTGAGGATCACCGGCACCCACGACAGGTAGCCGCCGATGAAGCCCCAGGTTTCCCCCATCGTCCGGTACGCCCAGATGTAGACGCCGCCCTGGCCGGGCCACAGGTTGCCGAGTTCGACAACCGCCATACCCGCCGGCACCAGGAACGTCAGGATGCCGAATACCCACATCGGGATGGCGGTCCAGCCGCCCGCCGCCATCACCGATGAGCCGGTGATCCAGCAGATGATGAACACGTACGCCGCCGTCAATCCGAACGTGCTCATCACCTTGGGCAGGATCTGCTCGGGAACCAGCTCGGTCGTCATCAGCTTGTCACGATCTGATGGCGGCGCGGCCTCCATTTCTTGCGTCATTCGAATGTCTCCCAAAATTGTTGGGCATCAACAGACTTGGTCAGTTGACGATTTGTCCGTCCTTCATCCGGACGACACGGGTCGCTTCGTCGGCCACCGTGGGGTCATGGGTGCTGGCGACCACCGTGACACCGAGTGTCGAACACAGGTCGCGCAACATGCGCACCACCGTCTCCCCCGTACGGTGGTCGAGGTTGGCCGTCGGTTCGTCGGCCAGAACGAGGGTCGGATTGCTGATCAGCGAGCGGGCGATGGCGGTGCGCTGCTGCTCGCCGCCAGACATCTTGGTCGGCTGGTGGTTTACCCGGTGGCTGAGCCCCACCAGGTCGAGCAGTTCGAGCGCGCGCTTGCGCAGCGCTTTGCGGTCGTAGGGTTCGAACATGAGCGGCAGCTCGACGTTCTCCACGGCCGACAGGAACGGGATCAGGTTGTAGCTCTGGAAGATGAAGCCGATCGTGTCGTGGCGCAGCGCGGCGAACTGGCTCTCCGTCAGTCGGGAGGTGTCGGCGCCGGCCAGCTTCACGCTGCCCTTGGTCGGGCGATCCAGCCCGCCGATAATGTTGAGCAGTGTGGACTTGCCGCTGCCGCTCGGACCCATCAGACAGACGAATTCGCCTGGCATCACGGTAAGTTCGGCGGCAACCAGGGCCTTGACCACTTCGTCGCCGAGCTTGTGCAGCTTCCAGACGTCGGAGATCTCGATGACGGGTGCGGCCGCGGTGTCGGGTTGCTCGAGTTCCTTGTCCAAGGCGGTCATTCGGGTCATCCTCCGGACGTCAGGGATCGGATAGGCGGCCGCGAAGCCGCGTTCCAGGTGGGCACGATGCTGGTGGCGACGGCCGCGATGACGCTGACAAGCGCGGCGATCCCAGAGCCGAGGAGCAGCCCCCCGACCGAAACGCCCGTCGGCACGAATCCGGTGGCGCCGAGCACGATCCCGGTGATGGCGGCCAGCACCACGCCCCCCAGGGCGCCGAGCACCGCCGCGATGACGGGTTCGACGAGTAGCGCGGTCACCACCGGTTTACGCGGTACACCGTTGGCGCCGAGCACGCCGAGTTCACGGGTGCGGTGGGCGACGGTACGGGTGGTGGCGACCGCCACCTCGACGACACCGACGAGCAGCACCGTGACGGCGATCAGCACCACCGCCCTGTTTATCTGGTCGGCGTGACCCAAAGACGCCGACTGCGCACGGATTCCGTCGGCCATACCGAACACGATGACCACCAGGAACGCGCCGGTCGCGGTGGTGATGGCGGGCAGCACCATCTCCCGGACCCGCCTGCGCGCGGCGAGCCAACCGTAGGACAGGCCTTTGCGCATCATCGTTATCGTTCCCCCAGGAGTGAGACCGGCCTCTGCTGCAACAACCGGTGCACCGGCACGAGCGCACCGACGATCGCCATCGCAGGCAGGAACGCCGCGACCATCGCCGACGCCTGCAGCCACGCCATCGGTGTCACGATGCCGGGAATCACCAGCGCCACAGCGACACCCGCGCCGAGTACACCGATCACATACGCCGCGAGGAACACGATCCCGGACTCGACGAGGAAGAAGTACAACACTTCGTCAGCCAGACCGATGCTCGACATGATCCCGAACTCACGCTTGCGCTCCTGCACCGCGGCGAGGAACGACGACACGGCGATGACGAATCCGAGGGCAAGACCGATCGTCGAGATCAGCCCGAGCGTCGAGCTGGTGACCTTGCCGGAGAACAGCGCCGAGAACTTCTGCTCGAAGGTGAGCGGTCCCGAACCGCCGACGGTGTCATAGACCAGGCCGGATTCCGCTGGGTCGGGCATCGTCGACGGGTCCGATGTCGACGGTAGCCCGACCTCGTCGGCGAAGATCCGCGCCAGGTCGCGGCGGTTCTCCGCACCGGGCGGCGCCACGATCGTCCACCAGCCGTTGTCTCCGACCACCGTTCGCGCCAGGCGGGTGTTCACAGTCATCGACTGGCCGGCGCCGTCGACCGACACCACCACGCTCTGGCCACCGACCACGACGCGGTCGCCCGGATCCACCCCGAGACGGTCAGCCAGGCCGGATCCCAAAGTCGTTTGGCCGCTGGGTATTTGATCCGTGCCCCGCACCGACACCCGATGCCCGTCGACGTCGGACACCCCGGACAGGGTGCGCGTGGCCGTCCACCCCGGCGGGATCGTGATCGAGGGTGCAGCGCCGCCGGCGACGAGCGCCTGAGCGTCGGCGTCATACTGCACGCCCGCCGCCGGCACCGCCCACAGCTGCGCGTCGCCGAGCACGTCGGTGACCGAATCCGCGCCGGTGATGGCAAAACTCGACGAGATCGTGCGAACGACGGTGACACAGGCGATAGCCAGGGCGATGCCGATGACGGACAGCACAAACCGTTCGGGACGGCGACGGATGTTGGCCACCGCGAACCGGACGAGACACACGAAGGTGTTTCCGGGAGCCGCAGCTATCGCCGGTGCTCGAGTGGTTACGGGCGCAACGGTCTCCACGAGTCACGATGGTGAGATCGCCTTATTTCACCCGTCACAGCCCCGAATGTCGTCGGGGTTAACTCGCAGGGGTTTCTGTAAACATAGCGTGTCTGCAGCAGCTTCACAGGAAGGTCTAGCAGGCAACGGATTTCGTCGTCCAAAGTGGGGGTTCACGCTCGAAATTGCCCACCAGCAGCGGTGCCGGGCCTATGAATACCGTTGTCGGGACCGGGTGCCGGCTGGTATCAGGTCGTCGGGCCTTCGCCCGTCGCGGCGACGAGGGTTCCCTCGCCCTGTCACAACCGTGAATGAGCAGCAAAACGGCCCCGCGGCTTCCCGGATCACCGGGACACCGCGGGGCCGCCGAGCTGTACGACCGAGGTGTACGACCGAGCTGTACGACTAGGCCTGGCCGACCTCGAAGCGGACGAACCGCGTCACGGTCACGCCCGCGTCGTCGAGAAGCGCCTTGACGGTCTTCTTGTTGTCGGACACCGACGGTTGCTCCAGCAGCACGACGTCCTTGTAGTAGCCATTGACCCGGCCCTCGACGATCTTGGGCAGCGCCTGCTCCGGCTTACCCTCGGCCTTGGCGGTCTCCTCGGCGATGCGGCGCTCGTTGGCCACCACGTCCTCGGGTACGTCGTCGCGCGTCAGGTACTTGGCCTTCAGCGCGGCGATCTGCAGCGCCACAGCGTGCGCGGCATCCCTGCCCGCTCCGTCGGATCCCTCAAACTCGACCAGCACACCCACGGCGGGCGGCAGGTCGGCCGCACGCTTGTGCAGGTAGGGCTCGACGGCGCCGTCGAAGTAGGCGACGCGGCGCAGCTCGAGCTTCTCACCGATCTTCGCCGACAGGTCCGCGACGGCCTGCTCGACCGTACGGGTCGCCGGGTCCCCGGGGATGTGAGCCGCTTTGAGGCTGTCGATGTCGGTGGCCTTGGCCTCCAGCGCGGCCTTGACGACCTGCTCGGCCAGCGCCTGGAACTCGGCATTCTTGGCGACGAAGTCGGTCTCGGAGTTCAGCTCGATCAGCGCACCGCCCTTGGCGGCGACCAGGCCCTCGGCGGTCGCGCGCTCGGCGCGCTTTCCGACGTCCTTGGCGCCCTTGATGCGCAGCAGCTCGATGGCCTTGTCGAAGTCGCCGCCGGCGTCCACCAGCGCGTTCTTCGAGTCGAGCATGCCGGCGCCGGTCAACTCCCTGAGTCGTTTGACGTCGGCGGCGGTGTAGTTAGCCATTTCAGCCTTTCCCTTTTGTCAGGAAACTTCTGGGGTGGTGGTGTCGGTCGCGTCGCCGCCGGCCGCCGGTGCACCTGTCGATGCGCTGGCGAGCAGCTCCTGCTCCCATTCGGCGAGCGGTTCGGCCGCATCGGCCTCGGGCTTGCCATCGCCGCTGCCCAGGCCGGCGCGGGCCTGCAGACCCTCGGCGACGGCAGACGCGACGACCTTGGTCAGCAGCGCGGCCGAGCGGATCGCGTCGTCGTTGCCCGGGATCGGGTAGTCGACCAGATCGGGATCGCAGTTGGTGTCGAGGATCGCGATCACCGGGATGCCCAGCTTGCGGGCCTCGCCGACGGCGATGTGCTCCTTGTTGGTGTCGACGACCCAGATGGCCGAGGGCACCTTCTGCATGTCCCTGATACCACCCAGGGACCGCTCGAGCTTGTTCTTCTCGCGGGTCAGCATCAGGATTTCCTTCTTGGTGCGACCCTCGAAGCCACCGGTCTGCTCCATCGCCTCGAGCTCCTTGAGGCGCTGCAGACGCTTGTGCACGGTGGAGAAGTTGGTGAGCATGCCGCCCAGCCAGCGCTGGTTCACATAGGGCATGCCGACGCGGGTCGCCTCGTCGGCGATGGACTCCTGAGCCTGCTTCTTGGTGCCGACGAACAGGACCGAACCACCGTGGGCGACGGTCTCCTTGACGAACTCGTACGCCTTGTCGATGTAGGTCAGCGTCTGCTGCAGGTCGATGATGTAGATGCCGTTGCGGTCGGTGAAGATGAACCGCTTCATCTTGGGATTCCAGCGCCGGGTCTGATGCCCGAAGTGGGTGCCGCTGTCAAGCAGCTGCTTCATGGTCACAACAGCCATGAGTTATGCCTCTTTTGTTGTCGGTTGACGCCCGGCATCGGGTGAAGCCGGGCCCTGGCACCTGCGGAATGCCGGACCCCGGGTGAGGGGACCTACCGGCATTCGGTCGGCTGCAGGCGCGCGAAGTCAGCCCGCGCGTGCGAGCTGCGGGTAGCAGTTTACACGCCGCCCGGCAACGCTCCGTCCACAGAGCGCTCCCCGTCCACAGCTTCCGGCGCCGGCCTGGCATGCACTGTCCTCGTCGGCTGGGCTGGGCACATGCGGTGGATCGCGATCATCGTCGCGGCGCTGGTGT